>JAEWMJ010000027.1 GCA_023393165.1 Bacillota bacterium
TGGACAGGCTGCTTATACTTTTATTTAACCGGTCTCCAGGTGTCATTTTCTTGGAAAATTCATTTTGCTTTTAAGATAATGATCCCCGCATTTCCTAAAAAATCCGGGGTTTGTCATTAGCCTGAAAGCCGCAATAAGCGGCTTTTTTTTTTACATATAAACGGATCCGCGGACCCTTTATAAGCTGAAATACTTATTTAAGTCTTCCGCCATAGCCGTTAAGTTATTCAGGCTCGCGTAGACTTCCTGAATCGCTGAGGACTGCCGCTCCGCATATTCCAGCGTTGAATTTGACGATTCGATCGTTTTATCGACGGATTTCTGTATTTTGGCAGTCAGCTCCGAAATTTTCTGCGCGGTGCCTTTTGAACTTTCCGAGAGCACCCCTATTTCGGTCGCCACCACCCCAAAACCTTTTCCGGCGTCTCCCGCCCTTGCGGCCTCAATGGCGGCGTTTATGCCAAGCATTTTTATTTCATTGGCAATCCTCTCTATGGCGTGCAGTATTGAATTGATCTCTACCGATATCGTTTTGACCCCGTTGATCTCTTCGTTCAGGGAATTCTGGTTGTTTGAAACATTGGCGGAAGAAGCGCTGAGTTCTTCCATCCTGGTGGATATATTGCTGAAATTATCCAGGAGCGCCTGCAGCATGACCTTTAGTTTGAGCTGCTCATAACCCTGGTTTGAAAACGAGTTCGCCACAATAAAAAGCAATTCCGCCGCGGCGTCGATTTTCTTTTGCGCAGTCACATCCACTTTTTTCACCGCCGCTATATAGGCGTCCTCGTCAACGCCTATTTCCCTGGCCGTTTTCCTGAATTGGGCCTCGTCCGGAGCGGACGTTAATATCTGTCCTCCGATGACGCTTCCTATCTGATGGCCTTCAATCATAATCGGCACAGCAAAATCGATCAGCCCTGCGTGGCATTTATAAACATACGGCCTTCCGGTCCTGCTGGCCTGTTCCCCTCCCATCTTACTGCATTCCGCGCACCTGTTGTGTCCGATTTTGGTTGAATGCGTATAGTCCATGCAAAAGCTGGCGAACTGATGCCCGTTGTCTATCATATTGCCGTTAAGGTCCACCGCTCCGCATCCCATGCCCATGCTGACTGCAAAATTATTCAGAAATTTTGACATTGTTTTGATATCAATAACATCCGCAATTTCCAATGCGGCAATATCAATCTCACCGCTGCTCAAATTTTTTAACATGAAAGGCCCCCCCTTTTTCTCATTCAATTTTTGTGTGATATTTTTATTTTTTGCGGCTTTGAAACTTAAGCCTATTTGTTTTCAGTAAATTTTTCGAAAACGGCCTTGTTGGAACAGTTGATCTCATACATTCCAGTGTCTTCGTAGGATTGTACGCTTTTGCCCATCCATAACCGGTGGATATACATAACGGCCTTTTCTCCCCATACGGTATTCCTTTGCACGATCTGGCTGGAAACAATGCCGCCGCCCACCGCCTTTGTGATTTTCTTGCTGGTTGACAATACGATCAGCTTCTTATCCAGTTTTTTGTTTTGCCAGATGTCCGCGGCAAGCTCTCCAACCTCGCTGTTTACCAGGAAAAGGACATCAAAATCAACGGTGCGCAGCATTTCCTCCAGTTTTTGCCTCGCTTTTGTAAGGTCACTGTCGTTCTGGTCCACCTTGCTTACGATCTGCATGCCCGGATGTTTTGAGATTGCCGCCGCAAAGCCCTTGTACCGTTCCTGAAGCGCTGGAATCCCGGCAAGGCATATCAACGCGGCTGCTTTCCCGCTCCCCTTCAGGTGCCTTGCAGCCGCTTCACCGGCAAGTTTTCCGCCTTCGAAGCTGTCCGAAGTAAGGTAAATGTCCCGCTTGCTTTTGGGAACGTCCAGATCGACACATGCAACCTTGATGCCTTTCGCGGCCGCTTCGTTGATCGGATCAATGAGGCGGTTTTCATCGCTGGGAACAATAATGATCCCGTCGACCTGTTGGCTGATAAAGTCCCTTAAAATCGCTATTTGTTCGTCTGTGTTTACCCTTTCCGGTTTCCTGCAGACGACTTCGATATTCAGTTTTTCGCCAGCCGCCACGGAGGATTCCTCTATTTCATTGAAATACTCCTCATTTTCGAGCGCAATAAAGGCGATCCTTTTCTTCTTTTCGGGAAGCGCCTGCGCTTTTACCGCGCTCATGATCTTCTTTAAATTTGCGGTTTCATTGTATTGCAGTTTCATCATATCAAATATCAGTTCGTTCTTGCTGTTCTGCTCCATGGAAATAGACGAAACCATCTGGCTGATGGAAGCGGACTGTTCCGTAATTTCAACGATATTAGCGATCGAATCTACAAGATCCTTTTTTTGCACAAGCAAACCGCCGACAATGCTTTGCATGCTGGACTGCTTATCCATCAGGTTATTGAGGGAATTGCGGATATTCGAAAGCGCGTGGCTGGAGTTCTCAATGGACCGGTTCTGCGAATCAAATACCTGCCGCGCGTTTGAGGCGAGGTTGAATACCGATTTGATTTCGCCGCTTATGCCTGTTATAAGCTCCGATATGTCTTCCCCCGCTTTTTGCGTGTCCGCCGCCAACCGCTTGAATTCTTCCGCCACAACCGTAAAGCCTTTTCCCGCCGAACCCGCTCTCGCCGCTTCGATAGTCGCGTTGATGGAAAGAAGATTCGTTTGCCTCGCAATGCGGATAACGGAAGATACGATACTGTTGATATTCTCCGCGCTTTTTGCCAGCTGCGCAACCCTGTCCGACATATCCTGAAACGATTGCTGGGATTCCGTGCTGCTGTCAAGGAGCTCTTTGATTGCGCTCTCCCCTGTTTGGCTGATTTTATCCGTCTCGTTCGCCTGGTCAATCAGGTCTCTGGAGGTTGTGTGCATTGTTTCAAACTGGTTCTGGAATACGTCTGAAATTTCCGCGCAAACATTTGCGGACTGAACCTGTTTTTCCATGCCTTGCGTGATATCGGCATTTGCCTCCGCGATCTTGCTGATGGCGCTCAGCCGCTCTTTGAAAGTGGATAAAATGATCTCTTCGTAGTCGTGAACAAATTGGGTGCTGTTGTTTATCTTCGTCAAAATAGCGCATATCTTTGCAACAAAATCATAGAGATCTTCCGGCTGGTTAGGGTACTTTTCGGGAAAATTCTGCAAAAAATCCAAGTCCAAATCCAAAAGTTTCAATAATGCTGATTTCAGTTCATCCCGCCTATCAACAATTGTGTCCATTGTCTGTTCTCCTTAATTAATTTATACGAATTAACAAAATGAAAAATTTTATCTGACTTGCACCAAAACTGTTGGTATTAATATCGAAAGAATTCCAAAAATATTTAGCTGTAAATTTTGAATATTTTGTAAAATATGGCGCTATTTGCGATAAGGGCGAGCGTGCCGACGCCGCCTGCCCCTATCAGAATATGTTTTGCCCGCATACGGTATCAGCCGACAGCGGGGACCGTTCGTTACACGTCCAATGGCCGTTCCTTTTGTTCCGGAGGCGGCTCCTTACGGCTTGCCGCGGCAGCTCTCAGCCGCAGGGCCGAAAACAGGGCAGGAGCGCCCACAGTTATCCACAGGCCAAGTATCAGGTACCGCACAAGATCAAAGACTGGAGCTTGGGGAAAAAGCATCTTGAGGCCTTCTTTTAAAATCAGCACCACGGCTATTCCCAGCGCGAATTTGACGGCTTGTTTCCAAAAAGGCGCCTTTGCGTCAAACCTAATAAAGTTTGATTCCACCGAATACCCGATCAAAAAGCCGCTGAATGTTCCGACAGTTTTGACAAGATCGGCGGAATCGCGCCATACATACGCCACAATCAGCGCCGGTAGCAGCAGCAGCAGACGCATCCATTTTATTTTCTTTCGCTCCATGTATTCAAAAGCGATATCCGCAAGCAGCACGGTTACCGTGCCGAACAAGATGCCTCCCAATACGTCGATGGGCCAATGCACGCCCAGATACAGCCTGGATACGCCGACAAGCAGTATCAATATGCAGCCGGCTGCATATACCCATCCACGGCGAAGTTGTTTCATAAGCGAAACCAAAAAAGACGTTATGTTCTGCGTATGCCCGCTGGGAAAAGAGGAGCCGGTTGCAGTTTCTACCCGCAGGCTGCGGATGCCTTCCACACCAATGGGTCTTGAAGCATTCACAATGCTTTTGGCCACTCCGTTGACCACTCCGCTGAGCAAAAACGCGAAAGACAGTTTATAACCGTATCGTTTGTCTATACACCAGAAAACAAGCGAAAGCGCGACGATATAGAAATATTCCTCGCCCAGTATGGTAACGGCCTGAAAGAATCCGTCTAAAAACGGACTGTTGAAAGATTGAATAAACTGTATGATTCCCATGATTAACCTCCCTTGTTACAACATAGATGCTAATCTGATTACATACGATGATTCTATTTGCAGGTGTGCTGCTTATATTTTACAATAAAAATCCGGTATTGGCAAAACAAAAAAGGAACTGCTTTTGCAAACAGCTCCTTACGATTCAGTTCGGCGGCTTTCCGTAAAAACGCCGGATTCCGCCGGCGTATGAATCTTATTTGGCAGTCACTATTTCTATGCCCGCGCTTGTGCCCAGGCGGTTTGCGCCGGCCCGGATCATTGCAAGCGCCGTTTTATAGTCCCTGATGCCGCCCGACGCCTTAACGCCCATGGAATCGCCTACCGTCTGACGCATTAGCGTTACATCCTGGACTGTTGCGCCGCCTGTTGAAAACCCGGTGGAAGTCTTTACAAAATGCGCGCCCGCGAGTTTGGCGACCGTACAGGCTTTTACTTTTTCCTCATCCGTCAGGAGGCAGGTTTCAATGATGACCTTCACGAGCGCCTGTCCCCTTGCGGCGGTTACCACTCCTTCAATGTCGCGCTTAACCAAAGCCCAGTCGTTTGACTTGATTGCGCCAACGTTAACCACCATATCCACTTCCCTGGCCCCGTTTGCCACGGCATCCGCCGTCTCGCCGGCCTTGGCTTCGGGCGTGCAGGCCCCCAAGGGGAAGCCGATTACGCAGCAGGGAGTTACTCCGCTGCCGCTTAAGTTGCCGGCAACAAATTTTATGTAGCAGGGATTTACGCAGACGCTTGCAAACTTATATTTTTTCGCCTCTTCACAGATTCTTTGAACATCTTCAAGCGAAGCGTTTTGCTTTAATAAGGTATGGTCGATATATTTCGCCATATCTCCGGGCGGACAATCGGTTTCGGCAGGCGTGTCCATGCTTAAGCCGAAATCATTGTATACTTCTTCGATAATCCGCCTGATCATTCCGTTTTCCATTTTAATGCAAATCTCCTTATCTTTGTCCATACTGTCCGGGGACCTTGGGATTTATGCCCCGGTTATATTTTATACCTGCTTTCTTTTTCTCAGGTATGTGATCCAAGTAAAAAAATGAATTTACCGATTTTTGCGCAAAAAAATACCCTCTTTTAATTCTGGTCTTGCGCCACATTAAAAGAAGATTCTTTTTTGTGGTAACGGTGCGGACCCTCTTGTTGTTTTCAGCGTTGGGCTTTTGCCTCTTCCCCCGTATACTTATAAAAGTATAAACAGCCATGCGGCAATTCTCCAAAACAATTTAAATAATATCATTCTTTGACATAATCGGCAATATATAAAAAATGGCGCTTGCCAGCAGCGCCATTTTTTAGTGTTCAAGTTATTCCGGGGATTCCTTCCATTGCGTCTTCTTTGCAATAAAGAATTATCGCAACCGATGGACCGGTTATTTTTAAATATAATCAGGAATACTCAACCGCAATTTTTTTTCGCGTTTTTTGCATGGCCTCGTAGTTTTCGGGCCTCGCGTCCGAATGGACGCTGTTTGAAGAAGCAATGATATATCTTCCGTTTTTGCCTATCGTTCGAACAGCCTTCTCCGTCTCCGCGGAGATTTCTTCTATGCTGTACGTGCAAAGCGGTTCAAAACAGTTGATGCCGCCCATCACCACCAGATCCGGATATTTGTTCTTCACCGCCAGAATATCCATGTTCGCGAAAGGATCCAACGGATGCAGCACATCTATTCCCGTGCCGACAATATCGTCCAATATTTCGTTGATATCCCCGCAGCAATGCTTGAAACAGTAAGCGCCCTCGTTTTTAATCGCGTGCACCACCTTCCGCAGTCCGGGCAGGAAAAACTCCCGGAACTTTTGGGGCGAAACAAGAAGCTGGTTTCCTCCGCCGTAATCGTCCCCGAGCACGATAAAATCGGCCCCCAGCGAAATCGCTTTTCGGGCCAGCGCAATATTGTGCTCCACCGAAATATCCACAATTTTATGAACCGCTTCGGGATTTTCATACATGGAAACAAACAAATTTTCCATGCCCATCAGATAGTAGGGATAGTTGAAGGCGTCGTGGATATGCATGCCCACCAGTTTTTTCCCTTTGTATTTCTGCAGAAGTTCCCTTAAATATTGAAACCGGTACTCGTCCAGCGGATCGGGCGCCCGGTAGCTGTAAATATCCTCCGCATCTTTGATCGGTTCGTCTATAATCGCGGAAACCACCTCTCTCCCCTGCTGTCTGACGGTTCCCCACTCGTTCCTGAATATGCCTTTTTCCGCATCCATCACAGTATTTCTGTACAGGCTGGAAGGGGTGTTGGTAATAACGGCGTCCAGTTCCAGCATATCGCACAACCGCATATAGTCGTCCGTATCCGTCAACGCCCGTATGATCCTGGTATCAATCATGATCTCCATGGAAGGGGTATAATCAACAGGCTCTTTTGACAGAGTGGCTATCATTCTTTCATATCCGTTCATCAATATTCTCCTTAACTATTGTTTCGAAGCCGGCAATAATCGCTCATCATCACGCCATATTCCCTGACGCCTGAAGATGCGTTCTCCTCGGACAGGGAAGCGACGGCGGCGGCGTTCCCCGCATCCAGCGCCTCCTGCAGGCTTGAATTTTTGTACGCGGCGTAAAGCACGCCCGCACAATAAGCGTCTCCCGCGCCAACCGATCCCCTGATATATTCCCTGGGCAGCGTAATTCCGGAAAGGCGTACGTAACTGCCGGTTTTGCAGTCCAGTCCGCAGCTGATTTCCGGCGCATGAATCACGCACCATTTTTTTACGCCCATTTCCTTTAGTCTGTGAAGTGCGCCGGGCAGATTTTCTTCCCTGACGCCTCCCTCGCCGCGAAGCAATAATCCAGTGACCGCCTGCGCCTCCAGTTCGTTGATAATACAAAAATCGGTGTACTTCAGCGCTGGGGGCACAACCTTTTGAAAACGGCCGCCGATCTCACTGACGACGTCCACAGACGTCATCATTCCTCTGTCCCGGGCATGCGACAAGAGGCGCGCCATTTTAGTTCCATATTCTTCGTCTTCTTCATCCAGCATATCAAGCGCCAGAATATATCCAATGTGCAGGATCTTTGCGTTCAAATGTTCCCAGTCGAAATAATCCTCTGAAAATCTTTGATTAGCGCCCTTGTTGTGAAAAAAAGTGCGCTGTTTGGACGAGGCGTCGTGCATGACATAGGTAAAGGAAGTGCTCCCCTCCGTTTTCAGATTCCGTACGTCAATGTTCTGATAACGGCCCATTTCGCCGCGTATAAAACGTCCGTACCCATCGTCGCCGACGACTCCCACCGCAGAAAGCGGAATGGACCGGTCCATCCTTGCAAGATCTATAATAACATTGCAAAGCGCGCCTCCCGCAGCCAGTTTCGGCTCCGAACCGATGAACGCCAGTTCGCCGGGCTGCGGATATTTCTCTAAGGAATACAGTATATCGACCAAGACGTTTCCTGCGACTATTATGCCTTTCTTTTCCATAAACCGCCTCCCCGCAGATCAGATCTTTACAACAGCCTTCACAATATCGGCCTTATTGTAAACACATTGATCCATTGCATCCTGAATATTGCCAAAATCAAATACATTGGTTACCATATCTTTTAATTTGATTTTTTTATCAGCCACCGCCTGAATCGCCGACGGATACATGTGCCTGTATCTGAAAACATTTCTGATTGTCAATTCTTTGTTAAGCGCGCTGTTAATGGAAATGCCGACCTTGTCATTTGTTGAATATCCGACAAAAACAATTGTGCCGTCTTTTTTGGCCACGTCCACAGTCTGCCCCATTGTAATCTCTGTTCCTGCCGCTTCTATTACAATATCACAGCCCCTGCCTCCGGTCAACCGCATCACTTCCTCAACCGGGTCGCATTCCTTTGCGTTCACCGTTACATCGGCGCCCAGCATCCCGGCTTTGTCCAAACGTTTTTGTGCGATATCCACAACGATCACCTTGGAAACGCTCCGCGCTTTCAGCGCCATCAAAGAAACCAGCCCGATGCATCCCGCGCCAAAAACGACTGCCGTCTGGCCGATTTTTGCGTCCGCCAGATCCGCGGCGTGAAATCCTACCGCCAAAGGCTCTATCAGCGCGCCTTCCAACGTACTGACATTATCAGGCAGCTTAAAGCACAGCGCCGCCTCGTGCACAACATATTCCTGAAAAACCCCGTTCACCGGCGGCGTTGCAAAAAAAACGACGTCCGGACAAAGATTATATTTGCCGGAACGGCAAAACTCGCATTGTCCGCAGGTTTTTCCGGGCTCCAGAGCGACCCGGTCGCCCGCCTTCAGATGCCTGACATTTTTGCCCGCGGCAACGACCGTTCCGCCGCATTCATGGCCAAGAACAAAGGGAGGAACAACAGCGTATTCACCGATTGCACCGTGTTCGTAATAGTGCAGATCCGATCCGCAAATCCCAACATACTCTATTTTAACCAAGACTTCATTATCCTGCGGGTCCGGTATTTCTCTTTCTTCATAACCCATTTTGCCGATACCGTTCATAACGGCTACTTTCATTGTTCCATCCATATTCGCATTCCTCGCTCTGTTTTTTTGGAAAGGCAGCCGGCCTTCCGGCTGCCTTTCCGCTTGCGGCGCAGATTTCAGCGCGCCGCGCATTTTGACCTTTTACAATGACGCATTGAACTCATCCAGTTCTTCCTGCGTGATCTGTCCGTTCTGAACGGCCAGTTCCAGATACTCGTCTACATTTTCTTTTGTGATAATGGTTGCATCTATCGCGTAATCAACGGTTTCTTTTTCTCCTGTGAGCAATTCTTTTGCCGCTTTCAGATTCAGTTCCGCCAATTGTACGGCATTCTGCATGCAGGTCGCGGTGTATTTGCCTTCCTTGATCGCAAACAGCGCTCCCGGCAGGGAGTCTACGCCGTAAATCATCAGGTTCTTATAATCAGGATTGTCTTTTACCGCTTCCAGAATACCCAGTCCAAGGCAGTCCGCCACCGTCAGTGCAGCGTCAATCTGTCCGTATGCCTGCACCCAGTCTTCAAATTTAGCCATTGCTTCCGCCTCGCTTGCATTTGGAACATATTCGTCCACAAGCAGAGTAACATCCGGCCTCTTTTCCACAAATTCCGCAACAAAAGCGTCATGACGGCCGATCGCATGCAGATTGCCGGGCAGGCAGCTCATGATCACGACTCTCGCATTCTGAGGAACATTCTGGACCGCATGTTCGGCAAGCACCTTCCCCTGAATGTACGGATCCGCGTCCACGCCCGACGAGCCTGCCAAATCCGGAATTTTTGCGTTGGTCGTAATACAGAAGATGCCGTTGTCGATCAGCTGCTGCGCATAGGGACGCTGCAGTTCGCCGTCATTCGGTTGGATAATGACGCAATCGTATTTCTGTGTAATACAGTTTTCAATCAAAGAATTGGATTTCTCCGCATCTCCCTGCGCGTCCAGCACATCGACCGTAAACAGGCCGGCGTATTGCTCAGCCTGTGTTGTGATTTCGCCGGCCAGCCACGCCGCAAACGGGTCCGATAATGTCCGGGCGACATACGCCACTTTGAATTGCCCGGCCGGCGCCGAATCCGCGCTTTGTCCGGCTGCTTCAGACGAAGCAGCGGCGGGCTCCTGCGTTGCTGCCTCCGCGCTCTGTTCGCCGGCCGCGGTGTTGGCAGACGCGCATCCCGCAATTGCCAGTACGGAAAGCATCATAATAACCGCCAGGATAACACATAAGATCTTTTTCATTTGCATTCCTCCTAAATTGCTATTTTATAGTTCGCACCGTCTTGGATGCGAAATAAATTTACTTATTTTTTTTATGGGTCTGCCGCTGTTTGGAATAAATATCCCAAATAACCGCTATCGCGATGATCGCGCCTCTTACGATTTGCTGAAGATACGAATTTACCGAAAGCAGGTTCATGATATTGCTTAAAAAGCCTACGATAAACGCGCCGATAATGGTTCCAACCGGGCTGCCCACGCCGCCCGAAAAACTTGTTCCGCCGATAATGGTCGCTGTCAGCGCGTCAAATTCATACCCCTGCGCTCCGTTGGGCAATCCGCCGTTGACTCTGGACATAAATACCACGGAAGCGATGCCGACGAGACAGCCGTTGAGCAGAAACGCCTTCATTTTAATCAGATTGACTTTGATGCCGGAGGCGTTTGCAGCTTCTTCGTTGCCGCCCACAGCATATATGGAGCGTCCGAACCGCGTATTGCGGGCGATCAGGAAAATCAGCACGAACATGCTGAGCATAATTATGACCGGTATCGGAATAATGCCTACAGACCCCTGGCCCACGATATTGTAATCTCCGATCTCGTATATGTTCTGGCCGTTTGTAAAGAAGAGCGCCGCGCCCCTTGCCATCATCTGCATCGACAGCGTTGCAATAAAGGGAGGGGCTTTGAATTTGGTAACCATAAACCCGCTGAGCGCATTGCAGAGCAGCGCCACGCCGATCGCTACGCCGAATGCCACAAGGAAGTTCGGAGACGCCTTGTACGCGCTTACCGAAAGCACGCCGGCAAGCGCCACAACGGCGCCGCTCGAAAGGTCCAGCATGCCGCATATGATCAGTATCATTTCGCCCAGAGCCAGAATGATAATAACCGACTGCTGCCGCAGTACATTAATCAGATTCGTTGCAGTTAAAAAATTTGAATTTGCCAATGAGCAAATAATAACAAGTAAAATCAGAATAAAAATCAAGCTGTATTTGCTGAAAATTTTTCTGGTATCCGCTTTCCCAAGCAGTTCTTTTCCCATCATTTTTCTCCCCTCAGTTTTTTTGCCGCGCCTTTTTTACCGCCAGCCTCATTACGCCTTCCTGTGAAAATTCCTCTCTCATAAGCACTCCGGTGATTTCACCTTCATGCATCACATAAATCCTGTCGCACATGCCCAGCAGCTCGGGCATCTCCGACGAAACCATCACGATGCTTTTTCCCTGATCCAGCAATTCCGTCATCAATTGATAGATCTCATTTTTAGCGCCTACGTCGATTCCTCTGGTCGGTTCGTCCAGTATCAGAATTTCGGGTTCCCGGATCATCCATTTTGCCAGAATCACCTTTTGCTGGTTGCCGCCGCTGAGCGTACTTACCTTTGTTTCAAGCGAAGGCGCTTTCACCCGCATGCGGGCGCACATTTCCTTTGACTTTTTTCTCTCTTTGTCCTTAAACCAGCGTCCTTTTTTTATAAATTGCTCCAACGCCGCAAGCGATACGTTTTCGGATACGCTCAGCATGGGGATCAGGCCGTATCTTCTTCTGTCCTCGGACAGCATTGCGATTCCGGCGTCCATTGCCTGCCTTACGTTTTTGATCGCCGTTTCTTTTCCTTTTACGAATATCCTGCCGCCTTCAATTGGATCCAGTCCGAATACCGCGCGCATCACCTCGGTTCGACCCGCGCCCATCAATCCGGCGAAACCTATAATTTCACCCGCTTTCAAATCAAAATCTATATTCCTGAAATATCCCTCTCTGGTAAGTTTTTGAACCCGCAGCATCTCTTCGCCGGTTTTTACGCACTTCTTCGGATACTGCGTTTCAATTTTTCTGCCCACCATCAATTCGATTACTGTTTTTTCGTCAAAATCTTTGACGGCGCGCGTTTCCACAACGTGTCCGTCTCTCAGTACCGTTATTTCGTCCGCAATTTTAAAAATCTCTTCCATTTTATGAGATATATAAATAATGCTGACGCCCCTGCTTTTTAACCGGTCAATCTTATCAAACAGCCTTTCCACTTCGTTCGTTGTAATGGCGGACGTCGGTTCATCCATAATTATGACGTCTGCGCTGGCGGATACGGCTTTGAGGATCTCCAGCATCTGTATGTCCGAAACGCTGAGGCTTCTTAGCCGGATATCCGGAGAATATGAAAGGCCTTCCTGCTTTAGAAGCGATACGGTGTCTTTGCGTATTTTATTCCAGTCCACCGCACCTCCTCTTTTAGTCGGCCAGTGCCCCAAACAAAGGTTCTCTTCCAGCGTAAGATCCGGAACAAAGGACAGTTCCTGATATATCATTGCGATCCCCAGTTTTCTGGAATCCAAAGGTTCACGGATATGTACCTTTTTGCCGTCCACAAATATTTCGCCTTCGTCCTGCCGGTAGATCCCATTGATAATTTTCATCAGTGTGGATTTCCCCGCGCCGTTTTCACCGCACAGCACATGCGTGGTTCCCTTTTTCAATTTAAAACTGACATTGCTAAGCGCCTTTACACCGGGGAACGACTTTGAAATATTTTTCAATTCCAACTTAATAGATTGTTCTTCCATTTTTCCTCCGCCATAACGTATATCGCTCTTTTATGCAATACATTATGTATATATTATATGTATGTTTGAAATATTATCTAAATTTTTCCTGTACTTTATTTAAATACTTTAATAAACTATTTGTATAGTACTTATATTTTTTGCGTTTGTCAATACTTTTTTATAATTTAATTTCATAAAATAATTTTATATATGCAAAAGGCGGTCCGGATGCTCCGAGCCGCCTTTTTACCTTTTTATTCGATATAGTACGTTGTTTCAGATTGTTTCCACAAACGGGCGTATAAACAGCAGCGCCCCGCCGATTGCCGCCGCGTCGCTTTTTAATTTGCAGGGCTTGATGTAATCCGCGCTTTTTTCAAACGTATTCAGGCTTGCGGCGGTTTCAACGAGTTCGCGTATATGTTCGCCCATAAAAAAACCCACATAGCCGCCGATGATCACATCGCAGTCAAACGCCGCGCGCAGGATATTGACGCCCGTCGCAAGATAATCCACATAATCCGCCCACAGCGCCGATATTTTCGGGTCCTTCTGGTTCAGCAGCGAAAAAAAGTTTTCCAAATCGCCGGAAGCCTGATCGGAGAGGACCGAAGCGGAGCAATAAACGTCCAGGCAGCCTTTTTTTCCGCAGCAGCAATGCCTTCCGTTCCGCTCAATGGTAATATGCCCAAACTCGGCCGCGCGCTTATTTTCGCCCTGGAACAGCTGGTTATCGATCAGTATCGCGCCGCCGACGGAATTGCTGAGCGATATGTACACGCAGTTGCGCGTCTCCGGCATATTCCACACCTCCGCAATGCAGGCGGCGTTCGCGTCGTTGCAGAATATTGTCGGATAGGATATGTATTTGGCGACGTCCTGGCATCTCAGATCCCTGGTCTGAAACACGTAGGAATTCAGCATGGTCTGGCTGTCGTCCGACAAAACGCCGGGCACAACAATGCCCACGCCCAGTACCAAGTCTTTTCCGACGCCGCTTTGCCGGATCAATTCGTCGACCATAGTCCCGATATTTTTATAATAATCGTCGCTGTTTTTAAACTTTTCCTTGACTCTTATATTCTTTATGATCTGCCCGTTCAGGTTGACCAGCGTACCGCTGATATGGTTTAAGGTAATATCGATGCCGATGGAATACCGGGCATGAGGCACGCATGAAAATGTCGTCGCTTTCCTGCCGCCCGTGGAATCCGATTGGCCGCTTTCGAAAATCAAACCTTCCGCTTTCAGCGTTTCGATATTCTGCATAACCGTCGGCATACTGATGCCAAGTTTTTCCGAAATTTCCGGCTTTGAGATTTTCCCTTCACGATAAATCAATTGATAAATCCGGTTTCTGCTCATGCCTTTTGCATCGTTTGAATCAACTTTTTTTATATTCATTCAACTTCCCCCCTGTGCGCCGCCTAAATTATTTATTTGAATACCGGAATAATATTTGCTGAAAAGTTCCGCCGTACATAAATTCGTGCCTTCCTGCGTAACTGAACCGGTTGCGGCCGCCACGCCCGCGCGCAGCATTGCCTCCAGGTCTTTATCGAAACGGCTGATCATTCCCGCCACCATGGAATCTCCCGCCCCTACAGTGGATTTTACCTTCACTTTTTCCGCCTGCGCAAAAAGGACCTTTTCTTTGTCCATTAAAACCGCCCCTTTCGCTCCCAGGGAAATTCCGACAACCGATATGCCCTTTTCGAGCAGCATGCGGCCCGCTTCGATCAGTTCTTCCTTCTCTTCCCCCACGCGGTATCCGAGCAAGGCGCTCATCTCTTCAATGTTTGGCTTGATCATATAAGGCTTTTCTTCCACACCGCGCAACAGGGCTTCTCCGTCCGCATCCAGAACGCATTTCACCTTTTTTTTATTCAATGCCGCTATCAGGTCCGCGTAAACCTGTTTGCCGCAGCCTGCGGGTATACTTCCGGTCAGTACGGCTATATCGCCTTCTGCCAGTCCCTCAATAATTTTCCGTACAATCCTGCCGATGTTTTCGGGACTTATTTCGCTTCCGCTTTCGTTCAGTTCGGTGATAATACTCATTTCTTCATCAAAAATTTTCGTATTGACTCTTGTTTGTCCCGGCAGTTCCAAAAAATCATATGCAATTCCGGCATTCTGCAGCCTTTCTTTAATCTCCCGGTCAGTCTGATTCACAATACCGATGACTTTTGCACGTACATTCAGTTCAGACAGCACCACCGCAACGTTGATGGCCTTACCCGCCCCGTTTATAACGATTCTATTTGGCCTGTTTGTTCCGCCTACACAGAGCCTGTCCAGATAAAGCGTCTTGTCAATAGTGGGGTTCAGATATACACAATAAATCATTTTTGCTCCTCATTACGAAATATTTTAATTGAAGATTATTCTTTTTTTTATTTTTTGTCAATACATTAATGAATTATTTTAATAAAGATTTGATATTAATATAAATTGTTAGAATAGCGCCGGCATTTTTTATATCAGACGAAAACACCCTCCGGCAAATTTTAATAACCTGCTTCATATTCTTCACTATCCATGCTGACGCAGCGGACAAAAATCGAAAAAAATCACCGGCGTAACCATATAGCGGCGCCGGCGGCAGAATATAGGAGAACGTATAAAATCAACTGAAAAACAGATCATGTTTTTTGCCCGTAATAGGCTTTTTCCCCGTGCTTTCTGAAAAAATGCTTATCGAGCAGCGTATCCTGCATGGCAGGCAGGTTATGACTGAGATTCTTTGCCGCATAGGCCATCATGGCGGCCTGTTCCAATACCACAGCATTTTCCACAGAATCTTCCGCGTTCTTTCCCCAGGTAAAAGGTCCGTGGTTTTTCACCAGTACGGCCGGCATTTTCACAGGATCAATGCCTGTAAAGCATTCCGCTATTACCTTTCCGGTGTTCAGTTCGTATTCGTTTTCTATTTCCGTATCATTCAATGCGCGGGTACAGGGGACCATGCCGTAAAAATAATCCGCATGCGTCGTTCCCAGGGCAGGGATGCCATATCCGGCCTGAGCCCAGGACGTCGCCCATTTGGAATGCGTATGCGTAATCCCGCCTATGCCTTCAAACTTTCTGTAAAGTTCCAGATGTGTGGGCGTATCCGAAGACGGATTCAGCCTGCCTTCAACCACATTGCCGTCAAGGCCCACCAGAACAATATCGCCGGCGGTCAGGTTTTCATAAGCAACCCCTGAAGGTTTGATTGCAACGATTCCCTTTGCCCTGTCGATTCCAGAGACATTGCCCCAGGTAAATGTGATCAGTCCATATCTCGGTAGCATCAGGTTGGCTTCAAATACTCTCTTTTTTAATTCTTCCAGCAAAACTTTTAACCCTCCTTCATATATCCGAGAGACCGGATCAGCCGGTTATAGGCGGAATATTTGCGCCTGTAAATATCCGAATGCGCCTTATTGGGGCGGATAATCCCGGATATGTGCACCATCCGGTCCGTGGCTTCGTCAAGATCCCGGTATATGCCGCTGCATACCGCGCCCGCAATGGCACATCCTAATCCGCCCAATTCTTTCGTATGGATCACCTTTACGGGAATGCCGATGATATCCGCAAACATTTGGGTCCACACTCCGGAATTCGTTACGCCGCCCGCCAGTTTGATATAGTCCGGCGGTCTTCTGTTCAGAAGCAGCCGGTCGATATGGTTCATATGGCAGAAAGCGACGCCCTCGAATATAGCCCGCAGCATATGCGCCTTTGAATCAGCGTTCTCCATTCCGTAGAAGCATGCCTTGTCCACCCCCTCCGCATTGGAGCCATATAAAAAAGGTACGAAAATAACGCTACAGTCCTGCGGATGCAGGTTTTCCACCATCGTGTTTATTTCGTCATATATGGCCGTACCGTCTTTTTGGCAGCGTTTTGAATCATGCTCCATGAAATGATTGATAAACCATTCCAGATTGCCTGCGGAAGCAGGGCTGCTCTCCTCGATCAGATAATAACCGGGGATGCAGAAAAATGAATTCTTAATTGATCCTCCCGAATCGGAATATTTTTTGGAGGCATATTCATTGATTGCCCATGTACCGGTAATCACGCAAATATCGTCGTCCTTCTGCGCCCCCATGGCGATCGCGCAGGCGTCAATATCAAACATGCCGCCGCATACGGGCACTCCCTCGGGAATTCCGGTTTGCACGCTTGCCTCTTTTGTAACGTGACCGCATATGTCGCAGGAATATTTTAAGGGCGGAAGCTTGCCATACACCTCCGGAATCCCGAATAATTCAAGCAGATCCCGGTCAAAATCAGCCGTCGCCAGATTAATGAGGCTTGTGCCCGAGTAATCTGTGATCTCGGCATACGCCTCTCCCGTAAGCATAAACCGGATATAATCCTTGGCTTCAAATACCCATTGCGTATTTTTGATTACCTCCGGATGAACTTCCTTCAACCATCGCAGCAATGCTACGGGCTGGCATTCAATCACATTCTGCAGGGTTTTTTCCCTGGCTGCGTCGACAATTCCTTCTCTTTTCCACCGATCCACGATATCCAGCGCCCGGTGGTCGGTCGACGCGATCGCATTGTACGCGGGCCTGCCGTCTTTTCCCCAAAGATACAGCCCTTTTCCATGGCCTGTGCAGCCCGCCGCGGCTATTTCTTTTGGATCTATTTCAGAGCCTTTGATTGCGCGCCTGACCGCATCCGCGGTTTTTTCCCACAGAATTGTCATATCCCTCTCATTGTATCCGTTTTGAGGAATCACCAGGGGCGTCCTGTTTGCCGCCGAAAACACCGTATTGCCCGCGCTGTCAAAAACAACCGCTTTAGTCATTGTTCCGCCGTTATCCACACCTAAAAAGTAGTTCAATCTGTTTCCTCATTTCATCAAGCATTTTGTCAAATAATCATGGGCGTTTTTCAGATCGTTTTCCCAGCCGTTTTTGCCGTTCCACCAAAATTCAGCAGTAAACAGCCTTACCCCCTGCGCCTTTAATACGCGCACGATCGTATTAAAATCCACGCTGCCTTCACCGAATTTCAAGTCCCGGAAAATCCCTTCCCTGGTCTCTTTCAGATGGACGGCGGCAATATGTCCTTTTCCCCGGCGCAGATCGAACGTTGCGTTTGACGTTGCATTGTTCACATTGCCGACGTCCGGATAGACCTGCAGATAAGGCGAATTGATTTCGGAAACATAATACATCGCTTTTTCGACGGTGTTCATAAAATCGTTTTCCATTGTTTCCAGTCCCAAAATCACACCGTATTTCGCCGCCAGCAATGTGCTTTGGTAAAGGTTATCCATAAACCGTTCTTTTGTCTCCAGGTTTGATTTTTCATTGTAATAAACATCGTATCCGGCAAGCTGAATGATCCTGATCCCCAGATCGTCCGCAAAAAGGATTGCGGTTTTCATGATTTCAACGGCGCGTTCCTCAATTTCTTTTACGGAACTGCCCAGGGGAAACCTTCTGTGTCCGCTGAGGCACATGCTTTTTACAGGAAAACCGCAGTCTCTCGATTGGCTTAAAAACGCATCTTTTTCCGCCCTGTTCCATTGCAAACGCGCAAGCTTTTCGTCTGTTTCGTCGACACTTATTTCAATAAAATCAAATCCCGCTTTTTTTGCGGCGCAGAACCGTTCTTTCCACGGCAAACCGGGCGGCATGGACTTTTCATACAAGCCCAATTCAAAATTCTTAGATATTTGCATACGAACCTGCCTGTCATTTATTTTTCGGAACCGCTTGGTACGACGGAAAATGCTTCAGCATTACAAGAGGTTCGCTCGCGCTGTTATTTTTAATTCTTACGCCCCGCCTTGCGGCCCCGTAAGAAACGAAGAATTCATCTTCGCTCATCTGGGAGAATCTGAGCATGGTCGCGACGGAACATTTATGTTTTCCTATTTCTCCGTATCCCTGCACCAGGATGCAGCCGTAGGCAGTATCGTCCTTGACTTCAACCTCCGCGCCTGGCTGTACCGTCAGTTCCTTTGCGGCTATGTAGTCATTTCCGTAAACGATCCATTTTTCTGTGTAATCCTTCGTCTGGACATTTATGACCGGTTCGCGGTAATAATGCTTTTTATAATGGGGATCCACGTTTTTATCCCAGTCAAGCAGGTCCATCACGTAGTCCAGATCATATTTCTTATCCTCCGGGCAGTTTTCCACAAGAAAATCGTAGTCGTAAATCTCGCCGTCCGTTATATTCTCAAATACCGAGTTCACATCTGAATTCCACTGGGGCTCGTACGTCAGATAAGACCCCGGTGCGTGCAGAACGCCGGGTGCGGTATACCACCCCGTGCCCAGCTGCACGCGGTACGCCCTTGATAATTCCGTGATCCGGATATCCGATTTACTGTAATCTTCCAGGCGTTTTTTCACTTCTTCCTTTGAAACGTCCGGATCAAAGCCAAAATACGTGTGCGGAAATTTTCCCGGATAATTGTTGTACTGCGGCGGAAAATAATACGCCTCGGGTTTGCCCAGCTTGCCGACTCTCTGCGCGGCTTCAAAATCCAGGTGCAGATGATGGAAAAGCGGGCCTTCATAATCAAAAAACTTGGAGTACATGGGCCACGTGCCATATTTTCCGTACAATTCCGCACCGATCAGCTCGTCCTTTAATTCTTCCACAAAATCCTTCAATGAAATTTTATTTTCACTTGTTCCGTCCACGTTGACATAACTCAAGCCTTCGTCGGGCGCTGCATCCGCGCCGTTCATCGCGCAGATCACGGAGGAAAACCACCGCTCTTTGATGGATCCTCTTTTTGTTCCCAATGCAAAATAATCATCGGGATGAAGTCTCAGCCTCCTGCCCGCGCTTCCGAATCTCCTCGGAACAAATACAGGCGACAGATTAAAAATACCGTTGTCCCGTTTCATGACTTCCCGGATAATTTTCGTTTTCATGTCCTAACTCCTTATGTTTATTCGATACTCGGTTTCCCGGCAAAATGTTTCAGCATCACTATGGGATCGTTTGCGGATAAATTGGCGATCGTCACGCCTTTTTGCGCAGCCGGTTCAGATACGAAATATTCATCGTTTGTCAATTCGCCGTACCGTATCAGCGCGGGCGTTTCCAGATCCCATTTTTCCAATTTCCCACGCCCCTGCAGCATGATCAGGCCGTAGGCGTGCCGGTCTACGCATTTAATCGTTTTACCGGGCATTACAGTCAACCGTTTTGCATAAACTTTTTCGCTTTTATAGCAGATCCATTCTTCCACGTAGCCTTCCCGCCTCATTTGCTCCATATCGCGCACCGGCTTGGGTTCCATAAACCGGTTCAGGGCAAAATCAGGATCAACGTTCAGTTCCCAGTTGATAACGTCCACCAGGTAGTCAAAATTCCCGATTTGGTCTTCAGGGCAGTTCTTCCACAGCAATTCTTCCGATACCGTATGTCCGAAATACAGGACAGACTGGTACATGGCGTAAACATCGGACGCAAACTGCGGCTCATAAGTGCACAGGCTGCCGGGCGCATGCATGACGCCCGGCGGAACATCCCAGCCGGTATCCAGCGTCAATTTGTACGCAACCGACAAATCCAGTATCTTGTTGTCGCCTTTTGAAAAATCCATCAGCGTTTTTTTTACCTGTTCTTTTATAACATGCGGCTTGAATCCGAAAAAAGTAAACGGATATTCCCCCCCATGGTTGTTGAGCTGAGCGGGAAAAAAATACATTTCGGGTTTTCCATCGCACCCTACCAGTTTGGCGTGTTTATCGTCATGATGCACGTGGTGGGGCAGCGGGCCCAGATTATCAAAAAATTTCGAATACATGGGCCATTTTCCGTATTGGCCGTAAATCTCCCGGCCAATCAGTTCGTCTTTTAATTCGGCTACCATATCCCGGAGAAGCACTTTTTCCCTGCCGTCCTGGCTGACCGCATAGCTTAAGCCTTCATCCGGAAGGGTATCCGGCCCGTTTTCCGCATGCGTGGTGGAGGACAACCACCGCTCGTCGATTCCTCCCCGTTTGAGCCCGAATTTATACGTATCGTCCGGATGAAGCTTAATGCGCATACCGGGCCGGCAAAAGGCCCGCGGCACCCACGTGGGCGCCAGCCTGAGGATACCTTGTCCTTCATTAAACATTCTTTCTGCAATTGCTTTCATTTTTGATCCACTCCCTTGTCTTTCAAAACCTATGCTATAATTTTCCTATCTCTTCCCTGCATATCTCAACCCACCGGCAGGCATTTCGGGGATTGTTTCCAAGCGTATTGTTATCTTTCATGATCAGTTCAGGTACGCAGTTCCGCGTATATGTAAGCGCTTTGCGGACAGTGGCCCGCACGTCGTCCTCATCCATGTTGTAAATGGAAAGAGCAGTCGGGGACGGTTTCACCGAGGCGATATACTTATTGCCGAGCATCTCGGGAATCATTGACCAATCCGCCCAGGGAGACATGGATACGCGGCGCAGGTTGGGAACCTTCCTGGCGTATTCCCAGCGCGACGTAACGGATTCGCAGCATCCGTAGCAATTGAGCCCAAAGCGTTCCGCCAGCTTGATATGATACGGTAAAATAAATTCGCCGTACATTTCCGGGCTGACCGAGGATGTTTCCTGGCTTTCTACAAACCCCCACATATCTTTTGTCAGGACCTTGGCGGGCGCTTCGTTCCAGGACGGCAGCTCATTTGTCCAGCCGAATCCACCCGAACCGACATAAGCCCCGTCGGTATTGAGCGAGAGTAGCCCTTCGGCTTCGAATCCGTCCAGTTTTTTGTTGATCCCGTCGCACATCAAACCCATGACCTTATGGACATAATCCGGTTCAATAACCAGGTCGCACAGGAAGTTCTCGATGCCGCGCAGCATAATATAATCCACCGTCATACCCAGCGACCACCACCATACCGGACGGCGGCGCACCGTCAGGATGCCGTCGAACACCTCGTGCGCAAGGTCAAGCACCCTCGCGGATTCTTCATAGTCGATGATAATTTCCGGGTAATGCAATTTTTCGAAATCTTCCTCATAATCCGCAATCGCCCCCACGATTTTATACGCGCCGGCATTCTCCCCTCCTTCTTTTTTAAGATCCAGTCCCCATCCGGTATCGGAAAAAGAATAATGAACTTCAAAGAAAGGTTCGATCACCTTATCGTCCTTCAAATGCTCATGCCAGTAAATAAGCTTTAAAAGATGCATTTCCCATACCCTTGCCATATTGTCGCGGCACATGAGCATTTGGGGCCTGATGATCTCATTCCATCCGTTCTCAGGATCGATAAAAACCATAGGTTCGCCCGTTTTCAGATCATTGTGCGCGGTCCACCGGGCGGCTTTTTCCTTTTGAACAGGTAATGCGGCTATTTCCGCCACGCGTGCCGCAAGTGAACGGAGCCGGTCGGTTTCATCCGCATGGAACAGCAGCCTGGAATCCATCGATTTTATGGGAGGAAATCCGGTTGAAAGATGCTCTTTGGCCGGATCCCAGCTTTTATTGCCGCTATTGCTTGCGCTTAAAATAGTACTTTTTTTATCACTCATAATTGTACCAAATTACCCTCTCTCTTAACTTGAATTAAACCAAAACGGTCCGCTCTCTTATACGCCTGCCGCTTCGTCGGCTTTCTTCCGGTTGTTGACGGCGTCCATAACAACGACCGCCACAACTACGGCCCCCTGTATCATCTGCTGCAGATAGGTATAGACATTGATATATGTAAATATCTGCAAAAGCATACCGATAAACACCATGCCCCAAAGGGTCTTCACGGCGCCGCCGCTTCCTCCGGACAAGCTGGTGCCGCCCAGCACCGCCGCCGAAACAACGGACAGGGCTACGTCCGTTCCGTATAAAGGCGAACCCGCCTGCAGCCTGCAAGCCAGCAGCGTCCCCGCAAAAGCCGCCGCGCCTCCCAGTATCACAAACAGTATAAACTTTGAAAACCGCACGTTAATGCCCGCATATTTCGCAACATCATAATTGCCGCCCGTAGCGAATATGTTTCTCCCGAATGAGGTCTTTTTCAGGATAAACTCGGTTAAGATCACGCAGGCGAAAAATATCATGGCGATAAAGGATATGCCGCCTACGTTCCCCATACCGAACATCTTTGCGGAATCGTTTACCGCAGTCATCGGCATGCCCTGGCAAAATGTAAGCATAATTCCCTGCAGGGAAATCATGGTCGCCAGGGTCACGATAAATGCGTTGATCCTTGTAACGGCGACAAAAAAGCCGTTAATGCATCCGATCGCCATACCGATTAAAGTTACACAGATTATTGTAAGCGGCAGACCGAGCGCGGGCAGCATGGATGCAAAAAGCAAGGTCGCCAGAGGGAATATCGAGCTGACGCTTAAATCGAATTCGCCGCCTATGATGGCGATCGTCATGGCGCACGCCACTATTCCGTAAATGCCGATTTGCGTCATCAGTCCTGTCAGCGTTGAGACAGAAAAATAATTGGGAGATGCGAAAGCCATAAATATAAGCAGCGCACCGATACAGAGAATAACCACCCTTCTTTTGCAAAACTGTTTTATTTTATTCATATCCATCACCTCTACGAAGCTCTAGCGAGCATTTCATTTTCCACTTTTGTACTGCGCAGATCCATCAGCACCGCTACCATGATGATAATGCCTTTAACGATCATCTGGGGATACGAGGTGACGCCCATAACATTCAGGGCATTCGCAAGCACGCCCATGATAATAACGCCTATCAGCGTCTTGCTTGCGCCGCCTGCGCCGCCGCCCATACGCGTTCCGCCCAAAACGACCGCCGCAATAGCGTCCAGTTCATAGCCGGATCCCTGCACCGGAGACGCGCTTCGGACGCGTGAGCACAAGAGGATCGCTCCGCAAGCCGCCATCATGCCGGCTATAGTGTATACCAGAACGCGGTTTTTTCTCGTCTTTATCCCCGAAAGCCGGGTTGCCTCATCATTGATCCCAAGGCAATATGTGATGCGTCCAAAAGAAGTCTTGCTCAGAAGAAAATAAGTTAAAAATACAAAAGCTATAAATATGACTACCGATATCGGAACGATCCCCCAGGAGCCCTGGCCAACGATCATATAATCCGGGTACTCGGTTGCGCGCGCAATCGCGCCGTTTGTGATCGTGAGCGCCAGGGACCCGATCACCGTAGACATGCCGAACGTTACGATAAACGCAACGCCCATCGTTCCGCCTGTAACGGATACAAGAAAACCATTGAGAGCGCCCCAGCCGGTGCCGACGGCTATTGCGATCAGCATGGCCGGAATAATTCCCACGTACGGGATCAGGATGACGGAGATCACGCCGCATATAGACAGAATGGAACCCATGGACAAATCGACGCCTCCGGATATTATTACAAATGTCATGCCCAATGCGAGAATACCTGTCGCAGATACCTGCTTTAAAATATTCAAGACATTTTGTCCGCTTAAAAATGCAGGAGATATGATTCCGGCAATAATAATAATTGCAACCAGCACAAACAAAATGCCGTATTTGCTGATAATCAGATCCGCCTGTGTTCGCCCTTTACTTATTTTTTTTCCAGACATAACGGTAACCCCCAATCTTATCCTATAGCGTATTTCAGTACTTTTTCAGGAGTAATTTCATCTTTGCTTAATTCCGCCCGGATCTCTCCGTCATGCATGACAAGGATCCTGTCGCTCATTGCTATGATCTCGTTCATTTCCGAGGAAATCAATATGATGGATTTTCCCTGCGCCACCAGTTCATTCATAAGCAAATATATTTCGTATTTCGCGCCCACATCGATCCCGCGGGTCGGCTCGTCCAGTATAAAGATATCCGCATCGGAAAACAGCCATTTTGCAATAACCACCTTCTGCTGGTTCCCTCCCGAAAGAAAATATACCCTTTGCGTAACCGACGGAGCCTTGATTTTAAGGGAACTAAAATATTTTTTAGTAACTTCCTTTTCTTTTTTTACACTTAAAGTTCCGGAATGCCCCTTAACCTTATCCAACTTAACGATACTTATATTCTGGGTAATAGGCATCTCCAAAAGCAGTCCCTGGTTTTTCCGGTCCTCCGGCAAAAGTGCAATGCCGCAGTTTTTGGCGTCCATCGGAGATTTTATTATCCTTTTTTTCCCGTTTATTTCAATTGTTCCATCCGCCAGTTCGTCCGCTCCAAAAAGAAGGCGGACGGTTTCCGTTCTGCCCGCTCCCACCAGGCCGGCAAATCCAAGAATTTCACCTTTTTTTAATTCAAAGGAAACATTTTTTACTTTTTTCCCGCGGTTCAGTCCCTGAACCCTTAAGACCACTTCGCCCGTTTTGCTTTCGCGTTTGGGGAATTCCTGATCAAGTTTTCTTCCCACCATTTGTTCGATGATATGCTCTCTGGTCAAATTTCCTATGTCTGTCGTATTGATGACTTTTCCATCCCGAAGGACGGTAACTTTATCGCAGATTTGAAAGATTTCTTCCAACCGGTGAGAAATATATATAACGGTAATGCCATTCTTTTTCAGATCGCGCACTATATCAAACAATTTTTTCAGTTCATTCTCGGTCAATACGGCCGAAGGCTCGTCCATTACAATTATTTTTGCATTGAAAGACAGGGCTTTGGCTATCTCGGTCATCTGCATCTGCGCCACGCTTAAATTATCAATCGGCGTTTTCGGATCGAGGTCATAGTTTAATTTTTTTAAAAGTTCATCCGCCTTTGCGTTGATGTCTTTCCAATCGATCAGTTTTTTATTATTGTTCAGCAATCTTCCAATATAGATATTTTCCGCTACGCTCAGGGAGGGTACCAGATTGAATTCCTGATATATGATGGATAATCCGTTTTGTTGCGCATCCAAAGGATTATTGATGCATACTTTTTTACCGTTGATCAATACTTCCCCTTCGTCGGCAGCATACACGCCGTTTAAAATCTTCATCAACGTGGATTTTCCCGCGCCGTTTTCACCCACCAGAGCGTGCACCTCGCCCTCATTTACGCTGAAAGAAACCCCGTCCAATGCCATAACGCCCGGAAATTTTTTGGTTATGTTTTTCATTTCTAAAATCGAATTTGCCACGTTCTCACCGCCTTTTTTTATCCGGGAAGCGCTTTGCGCTCCCCGGATCTCAATATTGATTGTTTTCAGGTAGTTAAATACATTTCGGTCTATCGTTATCAGCTGTTGTAGCCGTGGTCAATGGACTCGCAGTTGTCTGCGGTAACCGGCAGGCATTCAGTCTTGTACCAGGATTCAACCTGTTCGCCGGCCAGAACTTTCAGCGCAACATCCAGAGACGTAACGCCTTCCCAGGAAGGAGACTGCGTGCATGTTCCGCACAGCTCGCCATTCAGCAGGGCTTCTTTGGATTCATCACCCATGTACCCCAGGCCGAACACCTTGATCTGATCCTGTTTCCCCGCTGCTTTCACAGCCTCGATAGCGCCTTCAGCCATCGTGTCGTCCTGCGCAAAGATAATCGCCAGATCCGGATTAGCGGTGATCATATCGTCTGTGGCATTCATGGCTTTCGCTTTGTCCCAGTCACAGATCTTTTGGTCTACAATCTGGATCTTGGATCCCTCTATGCCTTTTTTAAAGCCTTCCGTTCTGTATATCTGGGCTTCCTGACCGGCAAAACCTTCCAGAGTTACACATTTGCCGCCTTCCGGGCATTGTTCCGCAGCCAGCTTTCCAACAACTTCGCCTTCATATGTGGGATCGCAGCAAATAAGAGACTGGGTCAGGCTTTCCACGGATGCGTCCACGCGGGTGTTGCAGATGATCAAAGGAATCTTGGCGTCGCTGATTGCCTGAACGATTGAAACGGATCCGGCCATATCGCAAGGTGTGAATATGATTGCGTCTATATCCTTCTGCTCGATCAGGCTTGTCGCCTGGTTCAACATAACCTGATTATCCGCCTGTCCATCCAGAATTTGCAGATCCACGCCTAATTCCTGGGCATGTTTTGTCATTGCGGAATCAAGATATCCAAAGTAGGGTGTGGTTACCAAAGCATTGATGTATGCTATTTTGGTTCCCGCCGCAGTGGATACACCGTCGGAAGCGTCGGAAGCCTCCGCTTGCGAAGCAGGGGCCGCGGAAGACGGCGCGGCTGTTGCTGCCTCGGCTGCAGTTGAAGCAGCAGGAGCTGTTGACGAGCAGGCGGTAAAAGCGAATACCATCAACACGCATAAAGAGAAAATAATAATTCTTTTCATTTCTTTTCCTCCAATTAATATTAATCTTTTAGGCTTTGCCTAAAGAATTGCTTTTCTTTGATCGAGTTTTGATACGTCGGGAAGACAAGTTTATTGCATAGGAGAAACGGCGGTTAAGACGCTGTTTTGCAATAAACTTACCAGAGTTTACATAATTGCTTTGATTGATTAATGATTGAATGGTTTAATGTTCTTCGAATTTTCCTTCCAACTGCTGATTTAAATCGAAAACTTTTCTCAATCCTTCAGCGCTTTCGACCGCTTTTCCGGTTTCATCGGCAAACGGTGATTCGGCTATAAAATCGGCCACATACGCAAGCCATTTTTTACCTGTTTCGCTTCTTCCGAATTTTTCAAGGTATGTTTCCATATCCTCGCATTCGATAAACACCAGCGCTTTGTTGCCCAGAATAAATATGCTTTCCTCTTTTGTGCCGGCTTCTTTCAGACATGCGAGCAGCTCATTCCACGGATTCAGATGCGCGTCTATATATTCCTGCAGACGCTCTGGTTTAATTTCGTTCACCATACAATATTTTTTCATTTTGATCCCCCAGGCTTTCTATTATGATTTTCCTTCCAAATCATCTTTTCCAGTAAAACGTTTAACTGATATTTAAAAAATTTATTTTTTTGTCAACAACAAATCATTTCCGTTTTTCTCTGTTTTTACATTTATGTTTTTTATTTCCGATTTCATTTTTTTCCCGCTTTAAAACGTTTAACTTAATTTTAAAAATTTACCACCTTGTCAAGTTCCATTCACTTGCACATTCTTTATTGGTGGACTGCCTTTCAATAAAAGTATGCACCACTTCCTTTTTTATTGGTTTTGTGTCAGGTTCTTCAATCATCATCTTTATTATTTTAAAACCCTCCATTCCTAAAGTGTAAGTCGGTAAATTTACTGTTGTAATCTGCGGAGAAACCAGTGTACTGGGAAACAGGTTGTCGCATCCGACCAGCATCACCTGGTCCGGTACCTGAAGACCTTTTTCTTTCAGGGCTTTCAGGGCCCCGATTGCCGACTGGTCGTTTACTGCCTGCACAGCGTCAAAATCCAACCCCTGTTCGATCGCGTTATGAACTCCCATATATCCGCTGTAAGACGAAAGGTTTCCCTCATAAACAGATTCGCCGCGCACTTCGATACCCGCGTCTTCCAATGCGCTTTTGTACCCATTCAGCCTTTCGTACCCTACGATTGTACTTTGGTTTGCCGAGATATACAGAATCTTCTTTCTTCCGCGGCTGATTAAATATTCCGCGCTTTCCTTGCTGATGGCAAAGTTGTTGAGTACAAGGGAGGAGATGATCCCGTCGTCCATATCGTATTCCAAAGATAAGACCGGAAACCTTTTTTTTCCCTCGTTATCCACCAGTTCTCTTGCCCATTGCCTTTTCTTATGTACATTACAGCAGGAGTTGATCAATATTCCATCGACTTTACCATTTTTCAGCTGGTATACGGCTCTCTTTTCTTCTTCAAAATTATAGTCGGTGCTCATAAATGAAAAGGTATAATTTGTGCCTAAAGCAGCATCCCTGAGCCCCTTGAATATCTGCGTGAAATATATGGATGAAATCTCAGGAATAATGACGCCGATATTGAAAGTTCTGTTTGATTTTAAACACCTTGCTGCAATATTTACTTCGTATCCCAAATCATCAATGGCTTGTTTTACCTTTTGCTTGACTTCGTCACTAACGTATTTTTTGCCAGATATATAATTAGACACAGTTGCTACAGATACGCCGGCGCGGGAGGCAACATCCACCATTCGGACCATACTATTAATTTTCCCTTCCTAGAGATTGTTTGAGTTAAACGTTTAAATGATTTGGACATGATTAATATAATTCTTTTTCGCCAAAAAGTCAATAGTTAATTTATTTATTTTTTCATATTCTATTCTCCAATCAGCATCCAATACAATTTAAAATATCATTCTTTGACAACATATAAAAAACGGATACCAATCAGCCGCCAGTGCTTTCATTTAAGAATAATTCCAATAACAAAAATATTCCTTGCGGCAGGCCTCTATCCAGCGGCATAGGCAGCCGTGAACTAAAAAACCGGAATGCACGATTCCGGTCATTTTTCAAGATCATTTTGTCCCATGACGTAATATATCATTTGAAATTTTGTTTTTCTATTTCTTTAATTGCATTGACTTTTGGCGTGGAACTTCCGTCCACAAATTTAAGGGAAAGCCATTCTTTTGTTATTTTTTTTGCAAGTTCAGGCCCGATTACACGCTCGCCCATGCAAAGTACGTTCGCGTCATTGGAAAGTTTTGCGCGTTCCGCTGAAAAATTATCATGACAAACCGCCGCGCGGATTCCTTTAAACTTGTTTGCGCTCATTGCCA
Organism: Bacillota bacterium; assembly: GCA_023393165.1. GTDB lineage: Bacteria > Bacillota > Clostridia > Christensenellales > Christensenellaceae > JAEYKI01. Next base: position 29,161 of record JAEWMJ010000027.1, read on the forward strand.
TGCCGATCCCAGTCCCGCAAATCAATATTCCGTCTTTTTCGTAATTGCTGTCCTGAATTTCATTGCACACTTTTTTTGCAATCAACGGATATACGGTAGGATCTTCCGAAGAAAAACAGCCGGCATCCTCGACCGTAAACCCTAAAGACTTTACAAAATCCTTTATAATATTCTTCATATTCACGGCTGCGTTATCGCATCCGATTACAATAGTCTTGCCTGTCACGCATTATACCTCCGATATAATATTAGTAACCTTAACTGCCGTTAACAAACTTTTACTTCAATGCCGGCGTTTCGATATTTTTGCAGAACTTTGGGATCGGCTTTATTGTCTGTTATAATCAGATCAACTTCGTCCGCACTTGCAAAACCGGATACCGACCTTGTTTCCAGTTTGGAATGGTCTAGAAGCGCAATTTTCTTTTTTGCGCACTTTAACATTTCCTTTTTCAGCTCGCACCCTAAAATATTAAAGTCTGTCAGGCCGTCTTTTAATGAAAAACCGCGTGCTGAAACAAATGCAATATCCGCACTAATATCCGACAATATATCCCTGCCCAGCAAACCTTCCAACGAGGCCGTCCCCTTGGCAACCATACCGCCGATCAAAACCTGTCTGACGTTTGGTTTATCATCAAAAGCCATTGCCGTATTGATGCCGTTTGTAACGATGATCAGCTGATTTACATCCTCTATTGCTTTTGCCAGAGTCAATACTGTTGTGCTTGCATCGAGTATCAGGCATTGGTTGTCCTGAATCAGATGAAGCGCGCCTTTTGCTATCGCTTCCTTTTCTTCTCCGTGGGCAAAGTACCTGGACTGGAAAGAAAATGCCTGATTCATGTTGGACAACACTTTTGCTCCTCCATGCGTTCTGACCAGCAGGCCTTCTTTTTCCATTTTTATAATATCATTGCGGAGCGTACCGATGGAAACATCGAAATGCTGGGACAATTCCTCCGTCCTGACTTCATTTTGCCGGTTGACATATTCCAGTATTCTTTTTCGTCTTTCTAAAGATGACATTAAAATGTCCTCCCGATATTATTCGCACGGCATCCGGACCGTACTATTTTAACAATTGTATGATTGTATCCCCAATGGACTGCAGAATTATATTGCACGAAGCGGCTCCCGCATCCAATACTCCCCTTGAACGTTCCCCGAGCCGGCTTGCTCTTCCTAATTTAGCCACAAGATCACGGGTTGATTCCTTGCCGCTTTCAGCCGCTGCGCGCATTGCATCAACGGATTCCCTAAAGTTTTTTCCCTCCCCGAGAGCAGCGCCGTAGGCTTCACATGCAGGAATGAGTACATCCATCAGGGTTTTGTCCCCCACTTTTGCACCGCTTAACTCGGCCAGATTTTCATAAGCCTGCTGAAGCATTTTTCCGAAAACATTTTTATCTATTTTCTCTGCTTTTTCGGATGCCGACGCAAGACCGTCAAAAAAAGTGCCGTACAGCGGTCCCATTGATCCGCCTATTTCCATCATCAACACATTACTTAACAGGCTAAAGGATTGGCTCATATCCATGGCTTGTCCCTGCAACCTTTCACCGCAGATCGTAAATCCCTTGTTCATATTGATTCCATGATCTCCGTCGCCGATCGCGCCATCCACGGTGCTAAGATAATCTTTGTTTGATTGAATAACCGAAACAAGGTTTTCTACCATTAAACCGGCATTTTTATTTAGAAAAAACTCCATTTCCTGTAACCTCTCTGTTAAACTGTTTAAATATTCCAAGTTTATATATTATACCATAAATGAGTTAATTAGTGTTCTTATTTCTGGCATAGGCAATCAGCAATGCAACGAGTATGGAACCATAAACGATTTGCCTTCCGGCTTCTCCCATTTTAAGCGTTGCCAGCATACTGTTAAGCGCGATTAGTACAATAACGCCCGTTACTGTTCCAAGATAGTTTCCGGATCCTCCCGAAAGGGAAACGCCTCCTATTACAACGGCGGCAATTGCCGGCATCAGATAACTGGACCCAATATCAAGGTAGGATGTTCCTGTGTAACCGAGGATCAATATTCCCGCAAAACCGCAGATCATGGCACTGGCAATATATGCCGTTGTACGTATTTTTTTTGTTTTAACGCCTGAAAGCTCCGCGGCCAGACTGTTTGCGCCTACGCCATAAAGCAAATGTCCCCATTTTGTTTTTTTGAGTACAATCTCAGCCACTATAATAATCGCAGTCCAAACGATGACGATATACGGAATCGCGTTTCCCAGTCTGCCGTTGCCCAGATCGCCCAGGATCGGAGCCGCGCTTCCTTTGGGCTGTCCCTGCGTATAAATCATCACCATGCCCTGCACCACCGTTGACATAGCAAGAGTCATAATGAGGGGAGGAATGCGCAGATGTGAAATTGCCAGCCCATTGCACAGGCCAATGACAAACGTAATTCCCATAACTGCCAGCACCGCCGGCAGAATATTAGCATTTTCGCCGCCCATAATCTGGGAAGCCATGACTGCGCTTAAAGAGATCACGGCGGAAGCCGTAAGATCAAGCCCGTCTCCGCCGGAAATGATGACAATGGTTTCCGCCAAAGCCACCACCCCTAGAAAGGAGGAAAGACTCAGGATATTCATGATATTGGAGAACGAGGCAAATCCCGGTGCAAGAATTCCTCCTGCCGCAATCAGACCTGCCGCGATGTAGAGCGCAATAATGGATTTATTTTGATATAACGCTTTAACATTGTTCATTTTGTAATTCTTCCTTTCATCACAACCGCACCGTTGCTCTTCATCCCGCATATTTCCGCATTGCCCGGATCCTTGGTATTGTAGCAAGTATCAATGCCCCAACGATTACCAAGCCTTTGATAAAATCCTGATATATTGAAGGCACATTTGCAAAGAAAATAATGTTTGTGATCAGCGCCAGAATGCATGCGCCCATTACGGCTCCGGCAAAATTCCCCTTTCCGCCCTGCATGGCGATCCCGCCAACAACAGCTCCAGCAATGGATGTAAGCGGAAACCCTGTGCCAAGACTGGGATCACCCGAGGCTGTGGACGCCGTCAGTACGATTCCCGCAAGCGCTATGAATATGCCGCTTACCATATAAGCCTGAAGCCTTATTTTTGAAACGCGTATGCCGCTTGCCGAAGCCGATCCTTCGTTTCCGCCGGCAGCCAGAATATGTGTGTACATCCTGCGGCGTTTAAAAAAGTAAAAAATCAAGTACGCCGCTATTATAAAAATCAATGCCACCGGAATAAATCCAAACAGGCTGTCTTTATACATCCGGTAAAACATTGCCGGAACGTACCCTCCCGGCTGCGGCATGATCATGAGGGAAAGCCCAAACCAGGCTGCGGAAGTTCCGAAGGTGGCAACCATGGCAGGCAGCCTTAACAGACCTACCAGCAATCCATTGAGCGCGCTGGCTCCCACGCCCACCAATGCAGCCACAATGACCGCTGCCAGGACGCTGCCTGCCGAGTCACCCATCATGCTCGCCATGATGACATTTACCAGCGTAACGATCCCTCCAATTGACAGGTCAATTCCGCCCGCCATTATTACGACACCCTGCGCCACAGCCATTAAAACAAGAGGCGCCATAGTCATCAGATTCGATTTAATTACAGAATACTCAAAAAACCCGCGCTGCATTATTGCGTTTAATACGATCAACCCCGCCAGTACGAAAAAGGTCATCGCAAGATCGTTTTTCAGCCAGCTCTTTTTCAATTGTTTCCAATTCATATCTTTCACCCAATCAACTTTAGTCGGCGTCGCCAAAAGAAGCCGCAACCAAACTTTCATCGTTTAATTGTTCTTCATGCAATTCATTGATAATCCTTCCCTCAAACATGATATACACCTTATCGCAAATTTTTATAAGTTCGTCGTTGTCAGTTGCGAACAACATCACCGCCTTGCCACTTTCGGCCAGCTTTGCGACAACTTGATACATCTCCCGTTTGGCCTCAATATCAACGCCTTTTGCAGGATCGCTGAGCAGCAGCACTTTTGGCGCAAGTTTCAGCCATTTGCCAACAACTATTTTCTGCTGATTGCCGCCGCTCAACTGGCTTACGATCATATTCGGATCGGGGGGATAAATCTTCATCTTTTCAATTGCATCGCTGCACTGAAGTTTTTTATCCTTTTTCTTAATCGACGAATTCTTTCCGCCCAATGCGATTTGAGGATACACGATATTGTCAATTATACTCCTGCCTAAAAACAGCCCTTCTTTATGCCTGTCACCCGGAACGAGCACGATACCTTTTCTAATAGCATCGATGGGATGAGTAAGTTTAATATTTTTTCCGTCGACCAAAATACTGCCCGTATAATGTTTAAGATACCCTGCCATTAAAAGCAGCAAATCCTCCTGCCCTTGTTCGTTGAGTCCGCCGATCCCTATAATTTCTCCCGCTTTAACGCGCAGCTGAATCTGTTTTAAGGCGTTTCCCAAATTGATATCGCGCAATTCCAAAATTTCGTTGTCACGCACGTATTTTTTACGTTTTATCTTTTCCTGGTATAACTCGCTTTTACCCGTTATCATTTCGACGATACTTTGTTCTTTTTTACCGTCCTGCTCCAGATCAATTTCCCCCACCGTTGTTCCGTTCCGGAAAACAACCACAGAATCGCAAATCCGCATGACTTCCCACATTCTGTGAGATATGAAAATAATTCCGATATCTTTCCGTTTTAATTCTTCTATTACTTCTATCAACCGTTCAACCTGCGTATGTTCCAGCGAAGCGGTTGGCTCGTCCATAATTAATATTTGAGGATCCTGGGAGAGCGCCTTTGCGATTTCCACAAGTTGCTTTTGCGCCGGGGTCAGGTTTGCAACTTTCTCATCCATATCAAAACCCGGCCATATATAATCCAATACCTTTTTGGCCTTCTTGTACTCTTCTTTGATATTTAAAAAACCGCCCCCGAGCAAGGATTCATGCCCCAGGTTGATATTCTCCCATACAGTCAATTCCTGAACCAGGCTCAGGTTCTGATGCACCATGGCAATCCTGTATTTCTTAGCGTCTGCGGAAGAGCTTATTTCTGCTTTTTCACCGCAGATATACAATTCTCCACCATTCTTCTTAAAAATTCCGGCAATAATTTTGGAAAAGGTGCTTTTGCCTGAGCCATTTGCGCCCAGAAGTCCGACTACCTTGCCTTTGCAGCAGGTAAGGCATCCGTTGCTTAATGCTTTGATACCGTCGAAGGACTTCTGCATACCCTTTGCTTCCAACAATTCCATCGTTTCGTCCTCCTAAGGAAGATTGACGGGGATACCCGTTTACAGGGCATCCCCTTCCAACCTATAGTTATTCAAACAAAGCGTCAATCGCTTCTTCAGACAATCTTTCGTCAGGGAAGTAGGTATCTTCCGCATCCTTGTACTGGTCTAAATATTGGTCAAGATTATTGTTGTCTATTATAACCTGTACGGGATAGTAGAAATAGTTATCCTTCAAAGTCCCTTCCTTGGGCGTTTTGCCTTGCAGCAGGCGGATGCCGATGCTCAGCGCGGCCGTACTGACGGATGGCGGATCGTTAATCGCCCAGGTGTTGAGGCCTTCCGATTGGTTTAATTCTTTCCAAAGGCGCAGGAAACCGACCATTGTTTCTCCGGATATAACAGGAAGTTCTCTTCCGGCGGCTTGGAACGCCTTAACGGTCCCGAGAGACATTCCGTCCTGCGTAAGTACGCCGTCAATATTCGGATAAGATGCAAGCACATTGGACATAACAGTCTGCGCTGTCCCCTGGTCCCAGTCTCCATTCACTTCTGTCAGTACTTTTATGTCAGGATACTGCTTTAATACGTCGTATTGACCTTGCAGCCTGGAAACATTTGAGGGGCCTCCCGCCACGCCTGCAAGTACAATGATATCGCCTTTGCCTTCGATTTCTTTAACAAACCAGTCGGCAATCTGTTTGCCCCAGTCATACTGGTCCAGCGCAACGTTGACAGCGAATTCCGAGGTGACGGGCTGGTCAATGCATACAACTAAAATCCCCGCGTCATGCGCTTCTTCTATTACAGGATTCAGCGCGGTCTGCGAATTTGGTACAATCATAATCATATCGGGCTTAGTTGCGATCATATTGCGGAATATTTGTATCTGTTCGTTCACATCGTCGCCTGCATTCTGCACATTCAGTTCTTTCATAACGCCCGCATCAATGTATTCATTGGCCAGCGCTACAACCGCATCGGACAATTGGGTTCTCCAGCCGTTACCCATATAACCGTTGATCATGCCCACTACAAAGCCTTCTTTGGATTCGGGCTCAGCCGGGGCGGTGGATTCTTCCGCAGACGCCTGTGCAGCCTCAGTCGGCGCGTTTTGAGATTCGGCGGCATCTGTTGTTGCAGGAGCCTGCGAGCAAGCCGAAAAGGCAAATACCGCAGCCAGTACAACGATCAGAATTAAACTAATCTTCTTCTTCATACATTTTTCCTCCATTTTTTATTTTATTAAAACCTTAAAGGTAAGAGATTCGAACTCATGCGCCCAAAAGCCACCGTTTGGGCGCATTTTTTTGTCATCGTCAGTCGCCATAGCGCCACTATGGCTCCTTCCTCTTTACGCGAACTGCATCCCAAACGACGCTTTTGGGGTCTGCGAGTTCAGAGGGTGTAAGGCTTGGCAGTACAAGGCGCCGTGATGCAGCCGCAGCGGTGCTACGGCAAAGCGCGGCAACGCAGCAATGCCGTGCCTGGCGCCCTCTGAACCGCATGGGTTCGACTCCCTTTACCTTAACGGGCAAATTGTTTTAACCCCATTGTGTCCACTTCCATGTCCATAAGCTCTTTTAATTCATCGTCCAGCTTCATAACCGAAAGCTGAACACCCATCATGTCAAGCGATGAGAAATAAGTTCCAACATATGAACGGTAAATATGAATACCTTTTTGCGAAAGGACTTCTTCCACATGATTGAAAAATATGTACTGCTCCATCAGGGGCGTCGCGCCTAATCCGGATACCATTACAGCCACTTCGTCGCCCTTCCCGAAAGGATAATCCGGAAGGATGATGTCAAGAAGCATGTCCGCCATTTCGTTTGCCGTTTTAAGCTCGCATACCTTTATTCCCGGTTCTCCATGCAGGCCTATGCCTATTTCCATGGTTCCGTCTTTCACTTCAAAATTGGGATGGCCCACCGCGGGAATGGTGCACGCCGTAATGCCGATCCCCGCCGTACAGGTATGGTCCACCGCTTTTTGAGCGGCTCTTATCACTTCATGAAGTTCGGCGCCCTGCGCAGCCTTCGCCGCGCCAACCTTCCACATGAAGATTTCACCGATAACGCCGCGGCGCTTTTCTTTTTCCTCTTTTGGCGCGGAAGCCACGTCATCGTTTGCAGTTACTGTTTTTACAACGATTCCTTCTTTTTCCGCCATCTTGACCGCCATTCGGACGTTCATATTATCCCCGGCATAATTTCCGAACAGACATGCAACGCCTTTTCCGGAATCCGCAGCCTTAAATGCTTCATAAAAATCCTTCAGTGTCGGCGAAGAAAACACCTCCCCCACTGCAACGGCGTCAATCATATTGCGCCCAATATATCCTATAAACGCCGGTTTATGTCCGGACCCGCCGCCGGTAACTATTCCGACCTTGCCTTTTACGGGCGCGTCTTTGAATTTGATCACCCTGGGATTTTGCGTTGGAACAACAATGTCCTTATGGTTCTTTAAGAATCCTTTCAGCATATCATCTACAACCCGATCCGGATCATTAACGATTCTTTGCATTTTCTTTCCTCCTAAATATTTTATTTTTATTGCGTTTGTGGATTTAAAAAGCACTGGAATTTTTATTATAATTCCTATTTTCCAAAAACGCATCCATCATGCTTTGAAGATTTTCCATCGGAACGCCATGCTGAATGTTGTGTATTACCGCAAAAATGAATCCGCCTCCCGGTGCGAACACCTTAATACGCTCGATTACCTGCTGCCTGACTTCATCCGGCGTACCGTAGGGCAGCACCGTCTGGCTTTCCACGCCGCCTCCCCAAAAAACAATTTCTCCGCCGAATTCCTTTTTCAGTTCCACCGGGTCCATTCCCCCGGCATTCGTTTGAACAGGGTTTAAAATGTCGATCCCGGATTGTATAAAAAGCGGGATAAAATTCCGGACAGATCCGCAGGAATGAAGCAATGTTTTAGCATGGCAATGTTTATGGATATAATCCGTGATTTTTCTATAACGCGGCACATACAATTCCTCAAACGCAGAAGGGCTGAAAATTTCACTTTTCTGAGAACCGTAATCTGTTGAAGCAACTAAAATCGTATCGATATACTTTCCAACAGCCTGAATATACATCTCAAGATTTTCAATAGCACGTTCTGCTGTCACATCCAAAATATTGCCGATATATTCGGGTTCCATCATAAGCAGGCACAGCCAGTCCGTCATAGTATGTCCAGCCATTATCCCCGTTGTAAAAAGCTTTCCTTTTCCAAAACCTCCGTGAACAGAATATGTCGTATTTTCATGCAAAAATTTTGCATTCTCCTCCATGTCCCGCAGCTCTTCATCCGTATAAAGAGGTATTTGCCTTTTCCAATCCTGCGGATCCATAAATGAAATTTCTTCCGACATTTGCGTGGAGCAGGCCCGGTCGAAATATTTGCCGCCTTTGGGCATCGAAGCCTGCGGTTTTCCATTATCCCCTAAGATAAGAATATTTCCTTCCTCATCTTCGACGGGCTGAAAATCACCCGGCATTAATACGGTATTTCCGGCATAAGTCGTCCATTGCTTCCAGTCGCGGTTATAAAAACCCCAGCGAAAAATCGGGTTCTCCACCATAACAACGTCAGTGTGCAGGTATTCGCGCATATCGCCCTCTACTCTTGCCAACATCTGAAACTGATCAAAAACTTTAGGATTTTCCATATTGATCCCGGCATACTTCATCCAATCGCAGTATTCATCGATATGCACGCCGGTGTTTTCTGTTCCGCCGATATCAATCGGAACTTTATCCGCCTCCCGGAAATTAATTGCGCTCCAAACACGTTCTCTTGATGTCATGTTAACCTTCCTCTATATCTTAAATAATAATTTACAATTATGGGTGCATTCTTATTTTTCTATCAGTCCTTGCTGATTTCCGAATTGATTGTTGTATTTTTATTATAATTATATTGTAGTTTTTTGCAAGTATTTTTTATTATTTTTTTAAATATTTTATAATTTTTAATATATATATTTAAATATTCTACAATATTTCTATACGTTTTCTACAATCATATGACCAATCTGAAAAATGCGGCAATTAAAAAAGCCTTAACAAAGCAGAATTTCCGTATTTATAAAGCTTTTTACACTGTTATCATTTTATTATTTACTTGTGTTTTAAATTGAATAATTTATTCCGGACTTTTAAAGAAAAAATAAAGAGGCGCGGATTGCCGCGCCAAAAATAATGTTATGCTTAAAATTTTGGATTTCTGTTTTTCCAGCTGCTTCGGTTTTATATGCTGAATGCGCCGTCAAAATCAAACCGTATTTTAGTCATCCTGTTTGATCCCGCGTATCAGGTTCACCATTTCTATGGCGCCAAGCGCGCAGTCATAGCCTTTGTTTCCCGCCTTTGTACCGGCGCGTTCAACGGCCTGCTCGATATTTTCAGTTGTTAAAACGCCAAACATTACGGGTACGCCGGTCTTAAGGGATATACCGGCGATTCCTTTGGACACTTCATTGCACACATAATCGTAATGCGTGGTTGAACCACGTATCACGGCGCCCAGGCAGATGACGGCGTCATATCTTCCGCTTTCGGCCATTTGGGAAGCGATCAGCGGAATTTCAAACGCGCCGGGAACCCACGCCACTTCTATTTGATCTTCCCGCATATCATGGCGCTTCAAACCGTCCAAAGCGCCGGACAGCAGTTTTGATACAATAAACTCATTGAACCGCGCCGCGACAATGCCGATACTGATATCCCCGCAAACCAGTTTTCCTTCATAAACTTTCATTTACAATACTCTCCTTCACAAGCAAATCTTTGAGCATATGGCCCATTTTCTCTTTTTTGGTTTTCAGATAAAGCGCGTCGTGCGCGTTTGCCTTTATTTCTATCGGGATCCTTTCCGCGATCTCCAGCCCAAATCCGGAAAGGCCGTATATCTTCTGAGGGTTATTGGTAAGCAGCCGCAGCGTTTTTGCCCCGAGATCCCGCAGTATCTGGGCTCCAATGTAATATTCCCGCAGATCCGCGTTGAATCCGAGCGCCAGGTTTGCCTGCACCGTATCCATCCCTTGATCCTGCAGCGCATAAGCCTTTAATTTGTTTAAAAGGCCGATTCCTCTGCCCTCCTGGCGCATATACAATAAAATGCCTCTCCCTTCCGCTTCGATCCGTTTCATTGAGGCCGCAAGCTGCTCCCCGCAGTCGCAACGGCAGGAGCCGAAAACCTCGCCGGTCAGGCATTCGGATTGCACGCGGCACAGGATGTCTTTCCCGTCGCCGACATCCCCTTTTACCAGCGCGATGTGATGTTCTCCGTTGAGCAGATTTATATAGCCGAACGCCTCGAAATCACCGTATCTCGTGGGCATATGGGTTACCGCTTCCAGATTTACCAGCTTATCGTTTGTTTTGCGGTACTCCTGCAGCGCCCTGATGGTGATGAACTTTAATCCGAATTTTTTTGAAAGTTCCGCAAGTTCGGCCTTTCTCATCATCGTTCCGTCTTCCCGCATAATCTCACAGCACAGGCCGCATTCCTTCAGCCCGGCGAGCCTCATAAGGTCCACCGTTGCCTCAGTATGGCCGTTTCTCTCAAGCACGCCGTTTTTCCTCGCCACCAGCGGGAACATATGGCCGGGCCTTCTGAAATCCCCGGGCCGCGCGCCGTCCTCCACGCATTTCATTGCCGTTATTGACCGTTCCACGGCGGATATGCCGGTTTTTGTATCCACATGGTCAATGGAAACCGTAAACGCTGTTTCATGGTTGTCGGTATTTTGAGCCACCATTCGGGGGATTTCAAGCTTTTGGGCCAGTTCTTCCGCCATCGGCATGCAGATAAGGCCTTTTCCGCAGGCAGCCATAAAATTTACATTTTCGGTTGTGGCCGCCTGCGCCGGGCACACAAAGTCGCCCTCGTTTTCCCTGTCCTCATTGTCCGTCACGATCACAATTTTCCCTTTTTTCAGATCTTCCAGCGCTTCTTCAACCGTATTGAATTGAAACATATTTACCTCCTAAAATCCCGCATTCGCAAGGAATGCGGCTGTAAGTCCATTTTTTTGTTTGAGTTCTGTGCCTTCTTTTAAAAACCGCTCTATATATTTGCCCACGATATCATTTTCCAGGTTTACGGTATCCCCAACCTTCTTATCCGTCAGCGCAGCAGTCCGGCCCGTGTGCGGAACAACGGAAACCGAAAAATGACCCTCCCCGGTCCGGGCCACCGTCAGGCTGATTCCGTCCACAGCTATGGAGCCCTTTTCAACGATATATCTGAGCAGCTCTCCGGACGCCGCTATTGCAATCCACACCGCATTATCATCCCTTTCCTTTTTTATAATCCGCCCGACGCCGTCAATATGACCGTACACCATATGCCCGCCAAACCGCCCGTCCGCGCGCGTCGCGCGCTCCAGGTTCACCCTGCTTCCGGGCCCGAGACGCTCAAGATTGGTGCGGGAAAACGTCTCGTTCATCACATCCGCCCAGAAAACATTCCCTTTCATTCCAGCCACCGTGAGGCACACGCCGTTGACCGCTACGCTGTCCCCCAGACCGAGTTCATCAAAAACAATCCCGCCCTTGACGGACAAACGGGCAGACCTGCCGTTTTTTTGTATGGACGCAACCGTCCCTGTTTCTTCAACGATCCCTGTAAACATGATCCTGATCTCCCTTCAAGGTATACTCGAGCAGCATATCCTCCCCCAGCAGGGTAAGCCGCCGATCCGACAACCGGTAGGCTTCATCCGGTTCGTCCATGCCTATACCGCCCACGGCGGATTTCGCGTTTTCGCCTCCGAATATTTTGGGGGCTATATATGCCTGCACTTTGTTCACAATACCGCTCTCCAACGCGGCGGCATGGAGCGCGGCCCCGCCTTCCAGCAAAACGCTGTCGATTTGCTTTCCGCCAAGAATTTTCATGAGTTCATTAAGGTCCAAATGCCCGCTTTTTTTTGATGCCGGTATCACCTGAACGCCCCTTTCGCGCAGAAGCTGCGCTTTTTCCCCTTCTGCGGCGGCGGTCGCCACAATCACGTCCGAAAGTCCCGCCGTCTTAACGATTTGCGCATCCAAAGGGATGCGCAGGTTTGTATCGCAAACGATACGCACAGGATTCCTGCCCCCGGGCATCCGGCAGGTCAGCAGTGGATCGTCCGCGAGAACGGAGCCGATCCCCACCATTATCCCGGCATATTTGTGCCGGCAAAAATGTACGTGTTTCCTTGCCGCATCCCCCGTGATCCATCTGGATTTTCCCGTTGCCGTTGCGATCTTGCCGTCTATCGTCATTGCGTACTTCATCACTGTAAACGGCGTCCCGTGAGTAATATAATGGAAAAACACTTCATTTTGCCTTTTGCATTCCTCTTCCAACACCCCGCAGACGACGCGTACGCCCTGCCGCTGCAAATCCTTGATGCCCTTGCCGCACACCAGCGCGTTGGGATCCTTTGCGCCTATAACGACGGTCCCTATGCCGCTCTCAATGATCGCGTCCGTGCAGGGAGGCGTCCTCCCGTAATGGCAGCAAGGCTCCAGCGTTACATACAATGTTGCGCCGGCAGGGTTTTCGGAACAGGCGGCCAGCGCGTTTCTTTCCGCATGCGGGCCGCCGCAGGACTGGTGATGACCCCTGCCGATGATTTCTCCCTGCCGGACGATCACCGCGCCGACCACCGGATTAGGGTTTACCCATCCGCAGCCCCCTTCCGCTTCTTCAATCGCGATCTTCATATACTGTTCATGCGTCAATGAAAAATAATCCTCCTTTCAATCCATCCCATAAAGTCATTCAGGCTTTCCGGGAAGATAAAAAATACGCCCTGAATATTCTTCTGGGCGAATCCGGTTTCCATTGATAATAAAACGCTTATCATTGAAAAAAAAGCTCCGGAAAATAATTCCAGAGCATAATTACTAAAAGACACTGCATTTCTGCGAAGTCTTATCTTCTTCCATCCAGACTTTACTGTCGGCTTCGGAGTTTCACCGAATCATGCCTTGCGGCTCGTGGGCTGTACCACCGGTAGGGAATTAAACCCTGCCCTGAAGATATTATTCAATTACGCTTATAGTAGCACGGATATTTATGCCTGTCAAACGGATTCCGTATTTTTTTATCTGCTTTTCTTTATATCCCTCAAAAAATAAATCAACCCTGCCCTTTTTTCCGCGCCTCTCTCCAAAATTCTTGAATGCTATTGACAAAATAATATTGATTGTATACAATTTAATTGTTTAAAATATATATAGGAGGTACGATATGGATCTGTATGAAATAACGGCAGAGGAAATGGGCGGGAATAAGGTCCCTCTCTCGGTTTATAAAGGAAAGGTGCTGCTTGTTGTAAACACAGCGACAGGCTGCGGATTTACTCCGCAATACAAGGGGCTGCAAAGCCTGTATGAAAAGTTTAAATCAAAAGGTTTTGAAATTTTAGACTTTCCCTGCAACCAATTTGCCAATCAGGCGCCGGGTACCGAAAATGAGATCCACACCTTCTGTACGGGCCGGTTTGGTATTACATTTAAGCAGTTTGCAAAAATTGACGTGAACGGAAAAAACGAGTCCCCGCTGTACTCCTTTTTAAAGAAGAAAAAAGGCGGCGTTTTTGGCCCGGGCATCAAATGGAATTTCACAAAGTTTCTTATAGACCGCAGCGGCAACGTGATAAAACGCTATCCGCCCACTGTTTCGCCTGAAAATCTGGAAAAAGACATTGCAGCGCTGCTGTAAGAAAAAATACGGCTTATGGTATAATGAAATAAAGAGGCTTAACGCCGATTGAAAAGCCAAGGGGGATACCGAATGCCGGAATATGATGTTTTGAAACTTAAAAATCAACTCTGCTTCCCGCTCTATGCCTGCGCAAAGGAAGTTGTGCGTAAATACAAGCCATATCTTGATGAGATCGGGCTGACCTATACCCAATATATAACCATGATGGTGCTTTGGGAAAAAAAGGCGCTCACTGTAAAAGAACTTGGCGAATGCCTGTATCTGGATTCCGGGACGCTGACTCCTCTTTTAAAAAAGATGGAAGCCGCAGGGCTGATCACACGCGAACGGGGGCAGGAGGACGAACGCAGCGTAACTGTGTCCATCACTGCACAGGGAATGGATCTGAGGAAAAAAGCGGTTGATATTCCCTCAAAAATCGGGAGTTGCTTACCGCTTTCCATGGAAGAATTTCGAACGCTTTACGGTTTGCTGTATAAATTGCTGGATTCGTTATAAAGAATCAGCTTAAGGGGGCCGCGGCACTTAAAAACAGTTCCGCCGCCTTATTTATCCCTTAAAGCCGGCAGAACCGCCTAAAAAACTAACGCCTGCCGGTTCCTCTCCCCGGTCTTGCAAAAGAGCTTGTCCCCCGCCGGGGAGGAGTATGGAATCCGCCGCTGCGCGCGGCCGGTTTTTGAGGTTCCTCTATTACCGGCATTGGAAACGGATGCTCGACCACAACGGAAAGGGGCCTTTTACACAACTTTTCAATGCTTTTGAGCGATTTTTTTTCTTCCTGGTCGCAAAAGGAGATCGATATGCCGCTGTGCCCCGCTCTGCCTGTGCGCCCGATACGGTGTATATAGGTTTCCGGCACATCGGGCAAATCAAAATTGATCACATGGGATAATTCGTCTATATCCAGTCCTCTTGCCGCGATGTCGGTGGCTACCAAAACGCGGGTCGCCTTGTTTTTGAAATCCTTGAGCGCCCTTTGACGCGAATTCTGCGATTTATCGCCATGGATCGCCTGCGCGCGTATCTTCCCTTTAACCAGTTCGCGGGCCACACGGTCCGCCCCGTGTTTGGTTCGGGTAAATACCAGAGCGGATTCAATGGACGGATCTTTTAAAAGATACAGCAAAAGATTGCGTTTGTTGGGCTTTTCCACAAAATACACCGATTGTTCTACCGTATCCACCGCGGGGGATTCCGGGGCGATCGTGATCTTCATAGGATCCGTCAGCATCGACTTTGACAGGGCTTCAATCTCGGGCGGCATGGTGGCCGAGAAGAACAACGTTTGCTTTTGTTTGGGGGTTTTTGCAATAATCCTTTTTACGTCGTGGATAAAACCCATATCCAGCATGCGGTCCGCTTCATCCAGTGTCAGGATCTCCACGCGCCCGATGTCCACCAGCCTTTGCTGCATCAGATCCCCCAACCTGCCGGGCGTAGCGATCAAAATATCCGCGCCCTTTTTCAGTTCCGCCTCCTGGGGTCTCTGCGAGACGCCGCCGTAAACGACGCACGTACGCAGTCTGGTAAAGCGCCCGTAAGCGCGGAAGTTCTCGTAAATCTGTATGGCAAGCTCCCGCGTCGGCGTCAGGATAAGCGAGCGGATGCAGCGCGGCGCGGCCGCTGCGCCGCTGAGGCGCTGCAGGGTGGGCACGGCGAAGGCTGCCGTTTTTCCGGTGCCCGTTTGCGCGCAGCCCAGCAAATCCCTCCCCGCCAGTATCGAAGGAATCGCCTGTTCCTGTATGGGGGTAGGCGATGTATAGTTTTCATTCTCCAATGCCCGGAGGATTGGAGGAATGATTTTGAGGTCTTTAAAATCCATTATTGCTCCTTATTATGTTCCGGTACCGGCCGGACTCCTGCCGGACGGATACCATTCATTACCTATTAACATATTTAAACGCTATACGTCAGTATAGCGTTTTGTTTTGCTTTATGACAAATACGTATATGATTATATCACAATATCGGGGGAAAGTGTTGGAAAAGTTTGCAATTAGCTTATTGATACGCAAGAAGCGTTCAAAAGAATAGAATACAAAGCTTCAATGAAAGAGCAGGTTTATTGTTTGTTCCCTTCTTTTTATTGCCAGATTATTTGTTAAACAAGGCCTGGGCTTCTTCGCCGGATATTTCAACCAGTTTATCAATATCACCGTCAGCTTTTCTAACAACTTTAAGCGATATACCGTTTTTTAATGCGTTATCACTGTTGTCAACGAATGTTACGTTATCACCGTCACTTAAAAAATGAACCGGTTTATTGCTGAATATCCACTGCTTGTTTGCCTTATCATAGGAAATACCATAGTCTATATAAGCGTTTAGCGAGTTATCCGCGTAATCTGGATCGCCCTCAGAAAAGGCGGATGATGAGCCGCTGACAATATTACCGTTTTCTATAGACACTGAACCAGATGTCAAGCCATTAACGGCGTTATTATCGGCATTTTCTTGAGAAGAGCCTTGAACATTTGCGTCCTGTGCTCTCTTTATGGATGCAGTATGCCTATCGAATTCCTCCTGAGTAACGGGAGTTATACCTATAAGCTCATTATCAGAATTACGCACCGTTACCAAATCGACGGTTCCGTTTGACCTGGTAAAAGAATTATATATACCCATTGCATCAAGCTTATCGGAGAAATAACGTACCGGTTGATCATTGTAATAAAAGCTATCCGAAGCTTGGTCGTAAACTAACCCAAACTCTTCGTACATTGCATATTTTTCAGCAAGTTCTTTTTTGCTTTGCAGATCAAGCTGTTCTTTTTCCTGATCCGATAAAACCGTATTCGTGGAATATGACAATTGATTGTTTTGATTATTACCGGCCGCGAACGCCGCCCCGGTTCCTAAAGTACAAACGATTACCAATGCCAGAACAACTATACCGGCCTTCTTTTTGGTCGTATCCATTATGGAAAAGATCCTTTTTTTTATACCTTTCTTACCTCCATAAAAATTTGTTGAAAACACAGTTTTTATTTTGGATTGATTTTTAATTACATTGATTATGGTTTCACTATACCACTGCCGCACGTCCATCTCAGCGCCTTTCACCACTTCCGCATCGCAGGAAATTTCGCATTGCGCTGAAATTTCCTTTGCCATCAGATAAACCGCAGGATTAAACCAGTGGATGGCAGTCACAAAAAACACCAGGCTTTTATACCATAAATCCATACGCTTAAAGTGAATCAGCTCATGCCTGAGGATAAGCGACAGTTCACTCTCAGAGAAGTCAGCCTTGGGCAGTAAAATAACGGGACTGAATATACCGATCAGCATCGGGCTGGAAATTAAGGGACATATCTTCAAACTTATCTGTCTGGTTATTCCCATGTTACTCATTATCTTTCGTAACGTTTCAAACACGGACGGGTTTGTTGCATTTTCGCCCCAACGATTGACCATCTTCTTAAAAAGATAATGCTTCCATCCATGATAAAAAACGAAAGCGGCAACTCCCATCACCCAGATTATCCCGGCAATCTGGCGCCATGGAATGGATGAAAATCCTTGGCCTGCCCCATCCGCTTCAATAGCCTGCTCAGTAATATTTCCAACATACCCAGGCATTAAATTCTGGATATAAAAAGCTGTATCCATGTGTATAACGGGGATGTCAGGATGAAGCCTGAATGGAATAATGAGTCCGATTGCAACGATCAGCCAGGCGTAGTAAACCCACTTCGCAGTATATCTTTTTGACAGCAACGGAGTTAAGATAATTAAGCCAAGTATAAGCGCCGACATGGAGACGGAGCATTCAATCAGTGCAGTCAGGAAACTTTGCATATCATTCCCTCCGTTCATTTACCCATTTCATTAATTCTTCGATATCACTGTCGCTAAGCTGTTTCCCGTCATAAAGGGTGTTAACAAAACTCAGAAACGAATTCTCGTGGTAAAGCTTCATAAAATTACCCGTTTCAAACTTCAGGTAATCCTCCTTTGCAACCAGCTGATAATAGGTGCGTTCTTTTCCTTTTTTCTCAGTTTTTAAAAAACCTTTCTCCACCAACCGAAGCATTAGTGAAATTACAGTGGGGGCTTTCCATTCACGTCTATTACCTAACTGCTCCATAATCATGTTGGTTGTGATCGGCGGTTTATTGGCCCATACGACCTTCATGATCTCAAATTCCGTATCGGGTAACTTCTTTAAGCCGCTCGTTTCTATCATCTCCTTTTTAGGCAATTGCCTAATTATTATTTTACATTTGCCTAAAATAGATGTCAATACGTTTTATAAATATTTTACAATTGTCTAAAATAGTAGCATTTAAAATGTTTCATATGCGTTTATGCCGCTATAAAATTCTTATTTTAATTACATGAAAACTTTATTAGTTTCATATTATGTGTTATAATATTTTTATTAAATAAATGGAAGAGACGGCTGGCACCATCCCTTCCATAATATCAGTTGTTTCTACCTATGGGACTTTACTTATTTTAAGTAAAGTCTTTTTTTATTTTTTATAGTATTGGTCGATATTTTCTGAAGTGATCAAAATAAAGTCTATCCACTGTTCTTTTTCCACAGTTTTGCCAGTCGCGAGATCAACGGCGGCTGTTGCGGCCATTTTACCCTGTCCTTCGGCGTCCTGGAATACCGTTCCATGCAATTCACCGGATTTCACCATTGAAAGCGCGCTGTCGATTGCATCAACCCCAATTACGACAATATCTTCTCTCCCAAGTTCTATGCATGCCATTCTTGCCGCAACCGACATCTCGTCGTTGTCGCATATGATCGCCTTTATGTCTTTTCCATACAGCGCGATCCAGTCCTGCGTAAATTTGTTGGCCTTATCTCCCGACCATTCCGCGCTTGCTTCCGCAAGCAGCTTCCACCCGGCCGCCTTGTCCATGATATTGTGAATACCCTGGCCTCTCTGCTGTGCGGCGGAATTGCCGAGGATACCCTGCAGGTGACAGTACTGGCCTTCGGCTCCGCAGGTGTCCAGTACGAACTGGCCCATAATTTCACCCGCTTTTACGTCGTTGGAGCCCACAAAAGACGCCGCCAGTTCTTTTGTATTACTGGTGCTTGCATTAACAATAACGGTAGGGATACCGGCATCCGACAGGGCCTGCAAAGCAGGCGCGCTTCCGTCCGCTTCCGCGGGCAGCATCAGCGCCGCGTTTACTTTCATATTGACCAGGTCCCCCGCCTGACTTATCTGCCTCGCCGGGTCAGAATCGCAGTCAAGGCTGACGTAATCAGCGATCACACCGTCATTTTTCATTTGTTCCAGATAGGCGTCCGCCGCGTCGTTCAGTTTTACTTCGAATACGTTTGACAAACTTTTTTTCAGGAACCCAACCACAATTCCGCTGCCACCACCGGCCGTTTCCGGCTTAACTTCCGCGGAAGCTGTTTGCGCAGCGTCAGATTCGGGCGAAGCCGCCGCAGGCGTTCCATTGGATGGTTCGGTTGTCGCCTGGCACGCGGCCAGGCCGGCTGCAATTGCGAGTACGATCAAAAAAGCGAGAATTTTTCTTTTCATATAAATTCCTCCTTATTATTTTTTTTATATCCCGATCCGGTATTCGATCGGGATATAAACACTAAGACCTCTTTCTGTTCATAAACATATCCAGCAAAACCGCGCCGATAATCAACAGGCCTTTTACAACAGTCTGATAATAAGAGTCGATTTTCAAAAGGTTCATGCCGTTGTAAATAACGCCGATAATAATGATGCCCACCATGGTTCCGGGGATCGTCGAAACCCCTCCCGCAAACGAGGTGCCGCCTATGACGCAAGCTGCGATCGTATCCGTTTCATATCCGATTCCGACATTGGGCTGCGAAGCGTTGATACGGCTGGTAAGTATAACGCCGGCAATTCCGCAGCAAATACCCATAAGCACATACGACCATACGGTTGTCCTGAAAACATTTACGCCGGACGCCAAAGCCGAATGAATATTGCCCCCTACCGCATATATGTACCTTCCAAATTTCGTCCAATGCAGAAGCAAATACGCTACTACAGCCACCGCCAGCAGGATGAGCACAGTATACGGCAAGAAATCAAACACTCTTCCGAGTCCGATCTGTCTGAAACCGGCGTTTTCCAAAGTAATCGATTTTCCGTGTCCTATGATATACGCTATGCCTCTGATAACCAGTTGTGTGGACAATGTAACCACAAAAGGAAACATTTTGAACTTTGCCACCAAAAGTCCGTTCACCAGCCCGCATAGCGCGCATGCAAGAATTGAAACTATAATTGCCAAGAAGACCGAGTCCGTTGATTTGAGCACGCTGCCGATAATAACGCTTGCCAGGGCAAGCATGGATCCGATGGATAAATCAATACCGCCTGCCGTAATGACAAACACCATGCCGAAAGCTAAAATACCGTTGATCGATATCTGCTGAAATATACTGACTATATTGCCCGCAGTCCTGAATGTGGGCGACGCGATCGATACCGCTACCACCATGATCAGCAATACCAGGGCGATCCCATATTTTTTCATAAAGACATCTTGCTGTATCCCCAAGACTTGCCTTTTCACCTGGGTGTTCATAATATTTCCTCCATTTTCTCTCCGAATTCCTTTGCCAATATTTTTTCTTGCGTAACAGACCCGCTGCGTATTTCCTCCCGGGATATTTCACCATTGATCTTTCCTTCGTGATAGACCAGGATCCGGTCGCTCATTGACATGATTTCGGGCAATTCGGACGATATCATAATGATTGCCATGCCTTCTTTCACAAACTCTCCGATCAACGAATGAATTTCCGCTTTGGCTCCCACGTCCACTCCGCGCGTGGGCTCGTCCAGTATCAAAACCTTGGGCCTGGACATGATCCATTTTGACAGCACAATTTTCTGCTGATTTCCGCCGCTCAGTGAAAATGCCTCCGCTTCGATGCTTGACGCTTTTACCGTAAGTTTTTTGGCGACTTCAGAGCAATCTTGTTTTTCTTTTTTCTGGTTGAGAAAGAGCCCTTTTTGCTCTTTCCACAGATTTGGCAAAGATATGTTTTCCCTGAGCGACCTGAATAAACACAATCCGTATGTCTTTCTGTCCTCATTCACCATGGCAATGCCGTTCTTGATCGCATCCCTTGGATTCCTGATTTTAATTGCTTTGCCTTCAAGCAATATCCGGCCGCCGGTTTTTTCATCCAGTCCAAAAAGCGCCCTCATCGTCTCGCTTCTTCCCGAACCGACCAACCCGGATAAACCGAGTATTTCCCCTTTATGGACCTCAAAGCTTATATCCTGAAACCCTTTGCCGGAAAGGCCTTCAACTTTCATGGCCACGCCGCCAATGGGGCAGTCTACCTTTTGGAACACGTTTTCCAGTTTGCGGCCAACCATCATTGAAATCAGCTCTTCTTTTGTCACGCCGTCCAATGATTTTGTATCAATATAACGTCCGTCACGGAAAATGGAAACCGAATCGCATATTTCAAAGATTTCTTCCATCCTGTGGGAAATATAGATCACCGCTACCCCTTTGGCTTTCAGGTCCCTGATCGTTTTAAAAAGGCGTTCGGTTTCTTCGCTGTCAAGGGAAGAAGTCGGCTCGTCCATAATGATCAACTTGGCATCGCATGATACCGCTTTGATAATTTCAACCATTTGAATTTGCGCCAAAGTAAGCTCCTCCATAAGCGTTTTGCAGCTTTTGGGAAATTCAAACTGTTTTAAAATGGCTTCCGCCTTTCTGTTTGTTTCTTTTTTATTTAAGAACAGGCCTTTGGTATCTTCTCGTTTTAAAAAAATGCTTTCTGCGATGGTCAGATATGGTTCGGGATTGAGTTCCTGGTGTATCATGGATATGCCTTTTTTTATTGCTTCTGCGGGATCTCTCGCATGATAAGGCTCTCCGTCAAACAACATCCCCCCGTCATCGGCTTTGTGCAGCCCGATGATGATTTTCATCAGCGTTGATTTTCCGGCTCCGTTTTCACCCAGCAGCGCATGAACTTCGCCTTTTTTAATCTTTAATTCAACATTCTTTAACGCCTGGGTCCCGCCGAAGGATTTGCTGATATTTTTCCCTTCAAAAATATATTCTGTGTGCAAAACTGCCTCCCCCGCCGTACGGCTAGTTTCCTTGCGGAGCCAGCATAACTTTTAATCCGGCTTCTTCAAGTTTTTTAATTTCTTCGATATCCGCCCTGTCATCGGTAATGAGGGTATTGACAAGATCAAATCCGCATACTATTTTTAATCCGGTTTTTCCGATTTTGGAATGATCCGACACCGCGTACACCTGTTTGGAACACCGGATCATCGTCTGCTTGCTTTGCGTTTCCTGCGGCCCGGCAATCGTAAATCCCGCGTCTTCACTGACGCCGTTTACCGCAAGAAAAAACATATCCGAACGCATTGTCATTAAAAAATCATTTGTGGTTTGGTCGGTAAACGAACCCTGCTGATTGTTATATTCACCGCCCGCAAGGAAGAGCTTAACGCTGCTTGTCTTTGAAAGCACCGCGGCAGCCGGCAGAGAATTTGTAATAACGGTCAATTCCAGCGCGGACTGGATGATCCTTTGCGCAATTTCCACATTCGTCGTGCCCGAATCAAGCGTTATCGTCATGCCCGAGCTGAGGATATTGTTTACTATATAGCCGGCGATATCCTTTTTTTCCTGTTTATACGCTTTTGCGCGCTGCGATACGTTTACGTTATACGGCGTGTCGCCGGTGGCGACGGCTCCTCCGAAAGTCCTGCGCAGCATGCCGTTTTCTTCAAGATATTTTAAATCGTTCCGTATGGTAGATTCGCTGCACTTCAGGATCTCACAGAATTCACCCAGCGATACCAGGTCGTTGGCATTTACAAGGCTTAAGATCTTCTCATGCCTGGCCTGCGTTTTATTTAAATTTCCCGACAATTTGTTTCACATCCATCCAATTTAATATTTTTGACCATTATATAATAAAGTTTAAGCAGGATACAGTATTTTATAATCAGCATGTTTTCTCAGGCGTTTGCAGTTTTCAAAGAAGAAAGTATTGCAGCCCCCAGCATTCCCGCATCAGAGCCTAATTTCGCCTTTTCAATCAAACAATTCTGCCTGGGATGCATTAAATATCGCTTTACCTGTTCTCTGACCGGATCCAGCAAGCGGCGCCCCGCATTTGATACTCCCCCGCCGATGATGATGATTTCCGGATTGAAAAGATGGATCAGGTTCGCTAAACCGATGCTTAAATACTTTGCCGTTTTTTCCATAACCTTTATACAGAGAGTATCCCCCTCATCAAAGCCCGTGCTGATCATCTCCGCCGTTGCTTCTTCAAATTTTCCTTTTGTGTACCTGAAGAGCGCTGAATCCGGATATTCCGGTTTGAGCGCGTTTGCGGTCCGTATCATGGCTTCAGCGGAGCAATAGCTTCCAAAGCAGCCTTTATTGCCGCAAACGCAAGGTTCTCCGTCCGCCTGAATGATCATATGGCCTGTTTCACCCGCAAAATTCGATGCGCCGCCAAGCAGCCTGCCGTTGACAATAATCCCGGAACCCAGATGCGTCCCCAGCGTAATCAATATGATATCTTTAAAACCCTTTCCCGCTCCGGCATACATTTCACCCAACGCGTTTACGCTGCCGTCGTTTTCCACAAAAACCGGAATGCCGAAATGTTTCCCTATTATGTCTCCGACCGGTACATCATGCCATCTCAGATTTGGAACAACTACCGCCGTGTTTTTAACATTATCCGTGATTCCGGGCACGCCGATCCCGATTCCGGCGACTTCCGCTTTTTTGATATTGGCGGACAAAAGCAATTCTTCTATGAGCCGGATGATTTGAAATAAAACCACGCCCGCAGTTTCCTTATATTGTGTTTGGGCGGCATTTTTTCGAACGGATTTAAAAGAACCGTTCATCACAACCGCTTTAATAAATGTCCCGCCCAAATCCACTCCGACATAATAACCAGCCAATTTATTATTCCTCTTTTGCGCATTATTTTTGTTTATTCCAGATTGGCATGTCTCAGTTTAATATTTTGGTTTGCATCCAATCCCTTTATTTCGGCGAGTCTGACAACGAGCGCGTCGCATAAAAGCAAGGTGCATTGTTCAAAAAGATTTCCGCCGGGCTGGATGGACTTATTTCCGCTTTCTTTTTCCACTTTTGTCGTCGGCGCAGGTATTTTTATGATTGAATCCGCCATTTTGCCGATGCTGGAATCTTCAAAAATGGTTATTAACGCAATTTTGGCTCCGATTTTTTTGGCGTTTTGCGCAATCACGCAAAGGCTTCCCGTTTCTCCCGATCCCGACGCGACGATCAATATATCCTCTTTTCCTATGCTGGGCGTAACCGTTTCCCCCACCACGAAAACCTGAAATCCCAGGTGCATCAGCCTCATCGCAAACGCCCTTATCATCAGCAGCGACCGCCCCGCGCCGGTTACGTAAACTCTTTTGGCCCGTATGATGTTCTCCAGTAAAGACTCGGCTTGATAGTCGTCGATCCTGGCTAATGTGTCCTTTAATTCTTCGGTTATTTTTATACCGCATTCAGTAACTTTCATAAAAAACACCCCCTTATTTGTTATCGCTGATTATTTTTTTCATTTCAATAGCGGCCGCTCTTTTATCCGCCTGATTGGATATTCCGCCGCCAACCACTATGATTTCCGGGGCTTCGCCGGCCGTTTCTCTTAAAGTTGATAATTTAATGCCGCCGGCGACCGCTGTTTTCGTATTTTTAACCGTGCTGTTTAATACCTTTAATTCATCCAACGGATTTTTACCCGTGTTCTGAACATCAAAAGCCGTATGGACGCATAAATAGTCCAGCCCGAATTGATCGAGTTCTTTTGATCTTGCGGCAAGATCCCGTACCGCGATCATGTCCGCCATTACCTGTTTTCCGTATTTCTTTGCCGTTTTAACAACTTCCTTAATTGTGGCGTTTTCCGCGACGCTCAGTACCGTTACAATATCCGCTCCGGCGTCAAATGCCGATGCGGCTTCGATCCCGCCCCCATCCATGATTTTCAGGTCCGCCAATACGGTCAGATCAGGAAATGCGTCTTTGACTTTTTTTACGGCATGGACTCCCTCCCTGATGATCATGGGAGTTCCGATTTCCACAATATCGATCACATCCGCCAAACCCTTCAGTATTTCTATTGACTGTGGGATATCGAACATATCCAGCGCCAATTGCAGTTTCATAATTCATCCTCCTATTCGTTCATTATTTATTGATCAACATGGACATCATAGTGTCTTCATGACCTTCCGGATTTAAAAGATAGTTGAATTTCTCAGGATTTTCGATAAAGCTCTGATACACAGGCTTATTGAAAACTATGCCCATATCGGGGTTATCCCTTACCGTTACAAACTTCGCCTGCGGCGCTTTGCCGTATGCCGGGTTCTTTACTGCGGCCAGTTTGCCGTCTTTTTTTAAAAGATAATGGCTCATTCCGTTATTAGCTTTTACCGGGCCATAAAATAAAGGACACGCTACAACGGCGATATTGCTGAAAACCATCGGGCCGTCGCCCGCATTGATCGAACAGTGCCCGTATAACGGCGGAATTACGATGGATTGCCCCTCGTTAACTTCCACAAACATAAAATCTTCAACGGTCAGATCGCCTGTGTTTGTCTCAAAATCATTGACTTTTTGAAGAACATACACCGCCTTTCCTTTAATCACTTCATAAATCTCGGGATAGGTGCTTTTTTTCTGAGGAATAAAGCCATGATAATGTCCCGATGTTTTTTTGCATTCATTGCCGACCGCGCCGGGCATAATGACCGTTATATCGTATCTGAAATCATAACGGCCGAATAACTCCTGGTCTTCTGGCCGGGTAATGCCGCGGTAAAAATCGTACATAGCTTCTTCTTCATCGGAAATCGAATCCGCATAAAGCAAGTTCCCCATATCTCTGACAACTCTCCGGCCATACCCGTTATGAATAACGTCTGGGCCGAAGTAGAGCAGATTTGTTTCATCGTCCAAATAAACCGGCAACCCCGATTTTTCTAATATCAATGTTAAACCTCCCGCTTCTTTATTTAATTTTTTATTGGAATCATTTGTTATGTTAAGAATTTATCACAACGATATGCGTATGTCAACATATTTTTAATGATTTCGTTAATTTTTTTATTGATTTCAGTAATTTATGTGTTTATTATTAAATTAATATTATTTTTATTATCGTTTTATGCGATTTTAGCGCTGATCCAGGCAACAAAAAGAGCGGCCTTATTAAGGCCGCCCGAGATAAAGCGTATCCGGCTATTTCCAGATGGAACCGTGAGGAATGATTTTCTGAAGGCATACGTCATCGCCCATTTTTATACTTTTTAGCAATTCAACCTCGACCCCGCAGCCAAAGGCTTTTTCAAAAAGGACCTTGCTGTAGCCCGCAGTGCATTGGCACCATGTATCTGTGTCCAGTTTATCGACACCCATAAGCATCGGGCAGGGACAAGACCGGAATTCGAGATAGAGTTCCCCGTTTACGCAAGATAATCCGGCCGCTTTTGCTTTGTCCAGGCCCGCAAATTCTTCCAAATTTGAAGACGATTCGACCAGTTCTTTCACCAAAGCCAGTTTTTCATCCATTCCGTATCCGCATTGGCAGTTCATCCTGATCCGCTTTACATCGGACCTGTCAAAATGGTTTTCCAGCCGGTTCATGGTGGATTTCACCCATGCGGCGTCATCCTCTTTTGAAGATTTACCGTCTTCCCCGTATACAATTTCTGCTGCTGTTTCGTCGCCGCCGGCGGCTTTTACCGCTCCGTAAATTACCTGTTCCTGGATCTTTCTGATATCAAACATAATATTAACCTCATTTCTTTTTCTGTGAAATGTGGTTTAAAAGCTCCATGAATAAAAAAGCGCACCCAAAATAGTGTGCGGCTGCATAAAGGCATTTTCACACAACTTATCCACTATTCACTAAGTTTCAAACGCATCACAAATACAGGCTATATTTTATAGCCACAGTTCTTATTTTTCATTTGAAAGCTAGCGATAGATCGGATCAAGCATGTTTAATGTCCTTTCAGTATGAATATTTGTTTTATATTACCATATAAAGATCATCCAGTCAAAGCGCTTTTATGCAACTTCAACTTAATTTTCATCTTAAGGTTTATGTTTCGCTTTAAAGATATATCAGGCTCTTTTAACCCCGCTTTAAATTCCAAGGACGTTATCCATTATGAACCCTGTCAGGCACGCAAACAGAATGGTGAATATCAGATAACCAGCAAAACCTTTAGCGCCAAGAACAATTTTAACTGCGCCAAGATTGGTGATTTTAGTCGCTGGGCCGGTTATCATAAACGCGGCGGCAGCTCCCATACTCATGCCGGACTCCAGCCATTCTTTCAGCAATGGAATCGTTCCCCCACCGCAAACATATAACGGAACTCCTATTGTCGCGGCCAAGAGCACGCCAAAGCCCCTCTGGCTTCCAAAAATGCCGGCAAATGCATCCGCAGGCACATACCGCTGAAACAATGCCGAGAGAGCGACGCCAACTAAAAAATAGCCTGCCGTTGCCCTGACGTTTCTCCAAATGTTTTTTAGCAGACGCATAAGCATATTAGGATCAGTATCCCTGCTTTCCGATGCGGTAAAACCGGAAAAATTGAAAAATTTCCTGTTCCGGCAAATTAAGCGAACGCAAAGCCCCGCCGTAATTCCGCAGGCAAGGCATGAAAAAATACGCACGAATAAACCTGTCTGTCCAAGGGCTGCGCTATAAATGAGCAACTGGGGATTCAGCAGAATGGAACTCATCATAAACGCGGCCAGCCAGTCGTCCCTCATACCTTTTTGCGAAAAAGAGGCGGCGATCGGTATGGTTCCATACATGCATATAGGAGAGGCAATTCCAATCAGGCTCGCAAAAACCAATCCCAATGGTCCAATACGTTTGTTTTGCATCGCGCTGAACAAACGGTGTATCTTATCCTTGCCAAAAACAGATATAACCGAACCAAAGACAATGCCGAATACCCAATAGTATATGATTTGGTTTAACTGGACGCAGTAATAAAACCATAAATAAATAAACTCACGTCTGATAATTTCCAGCATCTCATTTATCAAGCTTAATCAGATTATAATTTTCACTGCCCAGTCCGATCTGCTGCGCATAATCCAGCGTGTGGACCCCTTTCAGTGCTTCGATGCGCTTAACCAAAGCCTCTCCGTCCGAAGCCGCATAAACAAGATCAATGCAAGCCTTATCCAGCGCCACCGGATCCAGCGAAGCAAGAATACCGATATCCTCCATCCGCGGGGGCGCCGGGTGCGAATCGCAGTCGCAGTCGACGGATAAATTGTTCATTACATTGATATACAGGATATTATCGCCGCGGTCGTCCGCGACAGCTTTTGCGGCCTCCGCCATGGACTCCAGAAAGTTGGTGTCTGCCGACCTTCCCGCGGCCTGCAGCCATGCATCGGTAATGCCTGCGCCTGCATTGTGTATATTATTCTTCCCGTTTACCGACGCGATTCCAATCGACATATTCTTGATCGCTCCGCCGTAACCGGCCACTGCGTGGCCCTTAAAATGAGAAAGGATGACAAAAAAATCATAGTTCTCATAATGGGACCCTACCAAGTCTTCTTTCAAATGGGCGCCATTTAGAACCGGCAGACTAACTTCGCCTTCCTGATCCAGAATATCCATGGACGTATAAGCGGTGAATCCGTGATCCTCGGCTGCCTGCATGTGCATTGCAGTGGTAGCGCGCAGGCCGCCGTAAGCCGTATTGCTGTCCACGAACGAACCGTTCACAGACAGAACAAAGTCTTTAATAAGGTCAGGAGAAAGGTAGTAATTGCCGCCCGGTTCGCCTACGGTGAGTTTAACAGCCACATTGCCTGCCGCCTGGCGTTCCAAAGCATTATATACGTCTATCAAACCGCTTGGGCTTATGTCGGTTGTCATATAGACATTGGGAACTTGCTCTGTTTTACTGCCTGCAGCAGACCCTTCAGTTCCGGATGGAGCGGCGGCGGCAGTACTCCCGGCGGGCTGCGCTGAGACGGTTTCACTTTCTGAAGCGGCGTTTTTTGCACCTTCGCCGGTAGCGGCACAGCCCGCAATAAAAGTTATTAACAGAACAGCCGCAAAAAGGATAGATAAATATTTTTTCATTGTCATAATCCCCCTCAGGTTTATATTTTTAAATTTATATAACGTTTTTATATCTTTTCTTAATCCATAACCGTCTCCTGCAATAGTACGTTATCATAAACGTTCCTCTCACCAAGAAGAACGCGCAGAAAACTTGCAATGCCAAAATCCTTTTTGCCCATTCCGTATCCGGCTTTGCCCACCGCCATTTTGGGCATTGGGCCGAAGCGGGTGGCAAAATGTTTTAATACCGCCGCCCCTGTGGGAGTGCAAAGTTCTCCTCTGATCTCCCCGCAATAACTCGGAACCCCCTGCAGAATATAAGCCGTTGCCGGAGCAGGAACGGGTAAAACTCCATGAGAACACCGGATAAAACCGCTGCCCACATGTATGGGCGACACCACAACTTCTTCCGGTGAGATTTCATCCATCAAAAAACATATACCCACAATATCCACAATCGCATCCATATCTCCGACCTCGTGAAAATGAATCTGCTCCACCGTGCCGCCATGCACGTAAGCTTCTGCTTCCGCAATTGTTTGATAGATGGACAAAGCGTGTTTTTTAATGTCCGCCGATATGCTTAGTCCGGAAATAATTCCGGAAATGTCGCTGAATTTTGTGTGACGGTGTTCGTGCGCTTTTTTATGGATTTTATAATCATGTACATTGAGTGGCTGGTTAGGGCAACCGACCGCATATTCCGCGACATCCAGGTCGGTGCTTTCCTCTTCAATACCGTTTATGTTTACCGATATGCAGGTTCCGGTAACGCCGTGTTTTGACACGGTTTGATTCTTAACCCGAACCCCATCCAATCCCAGGGAATTTATCTTTGAGATAAAGCCTTCGCTGTCCTCTACAAGTTCCAGAAGCGAGCCCATCACCATATCCCCTGCAGCCCCCATGCCACAATCAAAATACAATGTTTTCATACAAGTCCTCCCTTTTGTTAAGGATATTTGCATTATGCCCGGCATCACCCCCATTGCCTTTACACAACAGACGTATCGCCTGCAAGGAAGCCGATACAGTCAGCCGGATCGCATGTAGTTTATTGTCATGAGAAAAAGATGTGATGAAACGTGCGGGATTGAAATCTCTATTTCTCAGTTGAAGAATAAGGTTATTTTTGAATGCGCGAACAATAATCAGGTAATTATGTAAAAGTTTAACATTATATAGAATATAATACATAAAAAAGTATTTGTAAAGCACTTTTTTCATACATTTTGATTATATTATGACGGCTGTCTTAAATATTTCTATAAGGCATTTTCACATAATTATCGATCAGTATGATTCAAACGTAAAACATACAAGCGCCGCTCAAAATCCCTTGTTTCTGTCAATAATACTCCCGTCGACCGCATTTACAGTAAGAAAACTATACGTAATGCCGCCAAAGGACTGCGTAAAACGCTTGCCGTCCTGCTCTGTAATTTGTGTGAAAGTTCCGAAGAAATCCCATACGGGAACGAGCAGCCCCTGGCTGTTGTTGTTTTGTTCGGTGACCCGCATGAGTCCAAGCCGCACTTCTGTGATGTTCATATCCACTTCCGCCGATTCAGTCCATGCGTTGGCAGTGACGATCTTCTTTTTAAAAATATCTTCGATTTGCTCGAACGGAAGCATGGAAGCGCTATGCACCAGCGTATCCAGAATACGGTAAGGCGCGTTCCACTTAAGCTCCACGATGCCGCCGTCGTCTATAACAAATGTGATCCGTTCATAATACCAAAGCCTTGCCTGGCTGTCCATACCTCCGCTTGCACACTCTACATCAGTGCATGTTACGGGAACGCCGTTCACCACTCTTACGTATTGCAGCTCATATGCTTTGAGAAGATTTCCCCTTCGGACAGTGTTTGCCCAGGTTTGCCCGGATCCGCCGATCACCTTATCACATCTTTCGCAAACAAAATCCTGTATGCCCGCTTGTTTTAAAAAATCATCTGCGATCCTTTGCGCCTGGTCTGTGGACATGGTTGGATACCGTAAGTCTTTTGCAGTTTCTATATCCGCCGGATTGTAATCCGGGTTTTGACTATTCCAATCATCCTCCGAAAAATAAAACCCGTATGAAGGATCATTGTCCCTGCGGCTGGCGTAGTACAACCTGCTCATTTGCTCGTTGCTGTAAAAAATCAGCGTACGCATGCCGCCTTTTGGGTTTATCTGCGCAACTCTTAAACTCTCGTATGGGTTCTCTTTATAGTTCAGTTGTTGTTCCGCGGTAAGCCCATCCGGCATGGGCAGCACTTCGGGGGCTCCCGAAACCTCCACCAGTTTCCTTTGATCCGAAGCTGTTGAAAGCATTTTCTCTATAAATGCGATACTTTCGTTCACCTGATCCAAAGGGTTATAAGCCGACATGCTGGCCGCGTTGCCGGGCGCACTGCTTTCAGGGCTGCCTGAGGCGTCCGCTGTTTCGTCTGCCCCGCCGTTATCCAGTTCCGGATGAAGGGGGCTCATCCCTTGTTGTTTCAGCCGGGATCTTCTTTGCTTCAATTGTACCAGCGCATCGGTTAATTCTGCCTTTGTTTCTCCGGATAAAGCATCCGGATCATAATACTTGCCGTCATCGAAGAAAATATTCTTTATTTTTTCTACCGTCTCCTGGTTGAACGGTTGTCCCTCCACTCTTACGATTGGGATGCTGTCAGCGTCCGGCAAAACGATATCTGCGTCAACCGACGCTTTAAATTTGCCGTCTCCGCTCTGTACTGCTGCCTGACATCTATCCGGAACGTTTAATCTTTCCTTCAGGCTCCCGTTTGAATCCTGATAGGACATTGCCTGCGAGAGCATGTTTTGCATATCTTTGCCAACCACTGCGGATTTTTGAGGCGTTGGCTGACAGGCTGTCAGGCAGTATACAAACAGTATGACGATCAATATTTCAGCAATCAATTTCATACTTCGTTTGCCCTTATTTTTCATACCGACACCCCCTGTTCTTTCCGCATTATTTTCCATTACCTGTTAATATTGTTATTATACAACATGCCTGGACTTTGTCCAATATAAAATAACGGTTATAGCGTCCAATGGCTATAAGGAAACAAAACCGGCCGAATGTGTGAATTTGCAACACCAGGGGCATTTTGTTACCCCTGTATTTTACACATGCAATATATAATCATAATAGTTTACTGAATCTCATTCAATCTCAGCTGAATAAGGAGGATCTGTTATGAAGAAGTACAAGGTTATAGTGTGGGGCCTGGGCAATGTCGGCCGCGCCGCGATCCGTATGATTATGGATAAGGAATCGCTGGAACTCGTCGGGGCCATCGACGTTGACCCAAACAAGGTGGGCAAGGACGCCGGTGAAGTCTTCGGATTCGGGAAAACCGGCGTAGCCGTCAGCAGCGATGTGGACAAGGTTTTTGCGATGGATGCGGACGTCATCCTGAACTATACGCCTCTGGTACGGGACGAAAAGGGCGGCTTTACGCCAAGCGCCAGGGATATGTGCCGGGCGCTCAGCGCGAAGAAAAACGTTATCACCACCATCCCGATTTATTATTCTCAGGTGACCACTCCCGAACTTTATAAAATGATCGACGACTGCGCCAGGGAAAACGGCGTGACTTATCTGCCTTCCGGGCTGCTGCCGGGCGCTTATGCGAGCTATATCCCAATGGTGATCAGCGGCATTATGGGGCGGGTTGACAAAATCGTTGTGGAAAGCGGCGAGGACGACCAGCACAACAATTCCAGCTGGGTCCGTGTATTCGGCTACGGCGTGGATCCGAAAGTATTCCCAAGCGAAAGGCTGAAAGCGGGAATCGTGTCCTACTATGTCTCGGGCGTTTACGAAATGGGCGACCGCCTGGGATTCAAATTCGACGATTTCAAGAACACCCATGAGGTGTTCACCGCGCCGGAGGACCTGCACCCGGTTTTCGGCACCGTGAAAAAAGGCACGATCTGCGGGCACCGGTTCACCATGTCCGGTTACGTTGGCGGAAAAGAGGCCGTTACCCTGCGCTATGTACATAAAATCTGCAACGATGTCGCCCCGGAGCCGCCGATCCACGACACGGTCCACATTGAAGGCCTTCCCGGCGACATTGATATGGAACTACGCGGCATGATGCCCCTTGATGAAAGTTATGTGACCAGCGCGGCGCCCACCGTAAACATCATCCCCGCCGTTGTGGAGGCCGAACCCGGATTCCGCCAGGCGATGGATCTTCCGGTGGTCGTTCCGATCCGGTAATCAGGAGGCAAAAAAATGAAATATCAGTTTGACTTTACAAATAAAGTGGTGCTGGTCACCGGCGCGAGCCGGGGGCTTGGGCGGGCCTATGCCTGCGGATTCGCCGGACTTGGTGCGAAGCTGGTGCTGGCGGCAAGAGATGTGGAAAAACTGAACGAAACAGCCGAACTGGTGGAAAAGGAAGGCTGCAGGGACTATAAAGTCATCCCTTGCGACGTGCTGGATATCAAGTCCATGGACCATCTGCTTGATGAGGTGGACCGCATCTACGGAAGGCTGGACGTCCTTGTTAACAACGCAGGCGTCGGGCACAAGATCCCGGCGGTAAAAGTGCCCATGGAAGAATGGCGCCGTGTAATCGGGACCAATCTGGACGCGCCCTTTTACCTGAGCGCCAGGGCGGCGGAACGCTTTATGATCCCCCAGGTTAGCGGGAGCATCATCAACATCGCCTCTATGGGCGGATTTACCGGCATACCGGGCGGAGCCGCCTACAGCGCCAGCAAAGCCGGGCTGTTAAATATGACCCGCGCGCTTGCGGGCGAATGGGCAAAGGACAACATCCGCGTGAACTGCGTCTGCCCGCATTACACCGAGACGGATATGGTGCGGCCGCTGATGCAGTACGAACAGTGGATGAAACTCAACGCCCTGCGCACCCCGCTGGGGCGTCTTGCCCAGCCGGAAGAAACGGTGGGCGCGGTGCTGTTCCTGGCGAGCGACATGGCAAGCTACATCACCGGCGGGTATATCCAGGTGGACGGAGGTTCGCTGGGCGTTGCGTACTGATCGCAAATTTTTCATTATATAAATGCCGGAAGAGCAAAACTGTAAAAAACCCCGTTTTCAGAAAGTGAAAACGGGGTTTCAAATGTTCGGAAGTATAAAGGCAATCCGGGCTAAAACGCGCTTGAATGTTATTCCACAAGAATTAATCCAAAATAATTCTGAGCTTCTTCTCTGCTTCTTAAAGTATTAATCATGTAACCGTTATTCCGGACAGTTTGAAAAACATCTATTCCGCATGCTTCCATTGCCGGTATCACATCCAG
The DNA here is from genome assembly GCA_023393165.1 of Bacillota bacterium. Classification (GTDB taxonomy): domain Bacteria; phylum Bacillota; class Clostridia; order Christensenellales; family Christensenellaceae; genus JAEYKI01. The sequence goes on from JAEWMJ010000027.1 coordinate 63,555, forward strand.
TGGAAAATTACACCCTTTCGGATTGCATTCCTTGCATTTGCCGCATGGCCCGCTGCCAAAGGCAATCACCTTGTAATATCCGTCCAGAAATATCTCTTTTGCAACCTTTACAGCAATATCGGTAACAATAGACAGATCATGGCAGCAGAAAAGAATCGCCGTTTTGTAACAGTCTATCATTTCCTGCGTTTGCTTATAACCAGGAGATTTAGGCGGACAACGCCAACTCGCGCCGTATTTTTTACAGCCATATTGGCATTTATATATTGTCCATGGCGCTGTCACAATAGCTGCGGGTTCGATTATTTTGCTACTAACTGCACCCAGGCCGTTTAACATTTTCTGATACTTTTCCATAACGATTTACCTCTTTTATTGACCAAATTCCAGGCAATTATATCGCCGAACTTCCATTTATCTCTTTTCAAGATTTTTTAAGATTTCGTGATAGCGTATTGTCGCCAATTCGCTTGGTTCTCCTTTTTTGCAAAAAGAAAACTTCGCCAGCTTTGGAACTACGCGTTCAACAATAATCTGTCCGTCAACCATTTTGGATTCCAGCGCTTTTAAGGCTTCCAGAAAACGGCTGTCCTCCTTTGCGCAGTCATAAAAAGACAGTACATAAACGTAAACAAAAAGATTATAGCTGCGGAACGGATATTCGACCTGCATGAACAGGGTGCCGATCCCATAGTGGCATGGGCCGATCGGTTTCCGGATTGTCCAATGATCGAGCAGGAAGTCCACAGCCCTGTCCAGCGCCTTATCTTTATTCAGGAAACCGCTGAAGCGGAATGCGTCCAGGACATTAAGCGTTGGGAGGGGATTTGAATACTCGGTTTCAGGACCCCGCCCGAAGCTGAACTTGCTGCAGCGCCAGCCGCCGTCGGCTTCCTGGATATCCAAAAAGTGCCGGAAGGTTTTTTGCATCCTGGCGTCAGAGGCATAGCCCAGGTGGCAAAGCACTTGGGCGGCGTGGGCGGTTTGGCACGGATAGATGCTTCCCTGCGGATATGTCTTGAAACGCCCGTCCTCCTGCCAAGTACTGAAAATCAATTCGGCCGCTTCCTGAAGCAAGGGGGCCGCGGGATCCATACCCAATTCCAGCAGGAAAAGCACGCTCTCCAGCGTTGAAAACGGAGCGCCTTTCTGCAGGCGCTTGTCCGGCGTGGTCCAATAGTCGCCGCCATTATCATACCTATGTGACAATACCGCTTGGACATCCGGTAGATATTGCTCTTTTACAGCCATTTTTTACTCCATTCCCGATTGCGCATTTTCTCTGGCCAAGCCGCACGCATTTTTTGATATTATACCATATTTTTCTATCGCTTCACAATTATCTTCCGAACCAGAAGGTATAAAAAAACGCGGGTATGCCGCGCCGATCGAACGGCAAAAGCCGAATTACAAGAATCAGCCCAAAATGAATTTAAGCAACGCCCGTCAATTCCGACGGGCGGTGCGATTAACTTTCTTGTTTATTTTTTTATGTTTGATCATTAAATATATGATCACGGCGGTTATTATCTTACAAATTACATTTTAATTCGCGCAGGGACATATCTATGTCCTTCTTTCCCGACTGAGTGGAATACTTTTGTATGGCGGCGGCGTATTTCACGTCGTGCGACAGGCAGGCGGCCCCGCCAATGCACCCTCCTTCACAAAACATTCCTTCAACAAAGTTTTTATCCAGCCTACCCCTGGAGATTTTCAGCAAAGCGATCCTGCATTGTTCGGCGCCGTTGCAGATCTCAGGATCCAGGCAAAAATCCGGCGATTCTTTTTTTATAACGGATTTTACCGCCTCCTGAAGACCGCCGCTTCGCGCAAAATTTCTTCCGTAGCAGGACGCGTCGTCCAGTAAATCCTCCGGCAATGATTCTATATCTATTTCCACGCCGTCAAACCACGCCTGCAGTTCTTCAAATGTGATCACACAGTCGATCAATCCGGCAATGCCGGGCTCCAGAATTTCCTTTTTTTTAGCCGTACAGGGTCCAATAAAAACAACCTTTGCCGTACTGTCCGCATTTTTGATTAATTTTGCAGTTTCAGCCATGGGCGAAATATTATCCGATATAAATTGGGCCGCAGCCGGGAATTTCGTTTTAATATAACTTACAAAGGCTGGACAACAGGAACTCAGTAAAAATCCTTTTTCCGTGAGTTCGCGGGCTTCTTTTTGGGCAACTATATCCGCGCCAAGCGCGGCTTCCACAACATTGCGGAACCCTATCTTTTTAAGGCCTGCAATAATCTGGCCCGGCTTTGCATAGGAAAATTGCCCGGCAAAGGAGGGCGCAATCACTGCATATACTTTATATCCACCGCCGTTATTTGAATTTTTGAGCAATTGAAGCGCGTCCACTATATACGATTTGTCAACGATCGCGCCAAAGGGGCATTGGTAAACGCAAGCCCCGCAGGCCGTGCATTTTTGGCTGTCAATAAAGGCTTTCTTGTTCTCATCTATAACGATCGCCCGGGGTACGCAGCTTTTCACGCATGGACGTTGGTTCTCAATGATAGCGCTGTAGGGGCATGCTTTCATACACCGTCCGCATTCAATACATTTTTCAAGATCAATAACGGACTGCTGCCCTTGCGATGTTATAGCGCCGGCCGGGCAGACGCTTTGACATCTGTGGGCAATACAGCCCCGGCATGCGTCCGTTACAAGGAAACGTTTGACAGGGCATTCGTCGCAGGCGCAGTCAATCACTTCGACAACATTCGGGTCTTCTTTATTGCCGCCCATAGCCAGTTTAACGCGTTTTTCTACAATTGCACGCTCATGATATATACAGCAGCGCATTGTTGCTTTGGGTCCCGGAATGATCTCAAGCGGAATATGATTAAACTTCTGCTCAAGCATCCCAAGGTTCTCCAGTTTTACAACTTCTTTTATAACCTTATATTTCAGTTCCTGAACTTTTGTGTCAAATAATCTCAAATCAAATAGAATGCCTTTCCTTAAATACTGAATCTCTTAAAAAAGATTTTCTCTCAGCTCCGCAAATAAAAAACCACAAAGTCCGCCCTATCCGCCCCTTCATGGTTTGACCGGTCAATAAACCTGTTATTAAAATCTTCTTGATTCCGATTCACTATCCAACTATAACATGTATCAAAAATACTGTCAATTTTGATATTTTTTTAACAGATAATATGATCTTTTATTTTATATTTGTTCAATATGAATCTCCCAACTATATTCTGTGAATGATCCGTATTGCCTTGCCCCTCTGTCAGTAACAGCAACGTCTGGCTTTCCGGGACATTTGTTGTTTTCATGCAAAACATAGCAGGGTTCAGATAAACAGCAGCAGGCTGACCGCCATTAACGCCATTCCCGATATAAGCCCGTAAATGGATAAATGGGCTTCCCCGTATTCGCGGGCGGAGGGCAGCAATTCATCCAGCGAGATAAACACCATAATGCCCGCGACCATTGCAAAAACGACGCCAAACATGAAATCGGTTATAAAAGGCATCAGGATCAGATATCCTATCATCGCTCCCACCGGTTCCGCAAGGCCCGAAAGAAACGAATACAAAAACGCCTTCCTTTTGTTGCCCGTTGCATAATAAATCGGAACGGAAACCGCTATCCCCTCGGGGATGTTGTGAATGGCGATGGCTATGACGATTGGAATCGCTATGGACGGCGCCTGCAGCGCCGATATGAATGTGGCAAGACCCTCCGGGAAGTTATGTATCCCGACCGCAAGCGCGGTGAACAAGCCCATACGCAGCAGCTTTGCGTGAGCGGGCTTTTTGTCGGGCATGTTTTCCACCATGGTGATATGATGCGGGTTCTTTTCCTTGGGGATCAGCTTGTCTATCAGCGCGATCAAAAGGATTCCTCCAAAGAACGCGGCAACTGTCGCCCAGGAACCCGCTTTTAAACCCAGCTCCGCAGTCAGCGCGTCTTTTGCCTTGAAGAATATCTCAATCATGGAAACGTAGATCATTACGCCTGCGGAAAATCCAAGGCTTACAGCCAGGAATTTGGTGTTTGTTTTCTTGGAAAAAAACGCTATGGCGCTGCCAATGCCGGTGCTCAGCCCGGCAAAGACGGTTAAACCAAAGGCCAGTAAAACATTATCCATTTTATCCTCCAGGTTTTGGGCTTTATTCATATATAGACAATTTTTAATGAATTATAACAGAAATTAACTTAAAAAATAAAACGATTTTTTACTGCAAACCGCTTTAAGCATCAGGAGCTACATTACTTTTTTCAGCAGCGGTATTCTGCGCACAACGTAATAAGCCGCCAGGAACACAAGCGGAAGACAGATAACAACCATAATGGCAAACTTGGCTGCCGGCGGCAGTTCCACCGGCCCGAACAGCAACGCGGCGCCTATGATGACAGGCGGATGGAACACGTAAACCGCAAACGAACTGTCCGATAACGCTTTCACAAATTTATTTTGCCGGTTTAGCTTTTCCCGGAAAACCGTGATCAGGCCGATATCTATTGCAATCGCAACCGCAGATTCCCAAAGTGAGAATGCGGCGCTTTGCCATGTAAAGCCGCCGTTCATGGCATCCATGTTTACCGGCGCGCCGCCATCGCCCATTAAAAGCAGCCAACCGCCCGAAGCGCCCATTAAAACAAACCAGCTGACGGATCCGACGATAATTCCGCAAATAAGCCACCTTCTTCCGGATTCGTAACTGATTTTTGCAAACAGATCGTACCTGTACGCCAGGACGCCCGCGATAAACAGAACGATATACTGCGCAAAATAACCCAGAAGGAAATTGTAATAGCTTGCTCCGGCAGGCGCTGCAAGCCTTATTAAGAATGCGAGGACTGCGATTATAAAAATAAGAAACCAGATGTTTTTCGTTGTGGGATTAAGTTCCTTCTTCCCAAACGGCTCTTTTTGGGGAACAGCCCCGTAAACCGCGGAGAAAAACAGCAGCACTATCACAAACCACAGGGGTCCCGACCCGCTGAGAAAGCTGAGGTTGCCCAGGTAACCGCCGGCATAATAATGCCAGAAATCCGGATATATGCCCGCAAAGCCGCCCAGCTCAAAATAGAGCATAAGCGGGTTTATGATCAGCATGTAAATAAGCGCGGGAACGCCCAAACGCACCATCCGGTCATTGATAAATTTCTGAAAGCCTTTACTGTCACATGATTTGGGAACAAAATAACCCGCGATCAGGAACAAAAGCCCCATCAAATAACTCTGCATCAGGGACTCGTAAAAGCCGAATCCAATGTATGACGCCAGATCAAGCGCAGCGCCTTCCTTATAGTACCAGCTGCCCATCCCGCTGTACGTTACCGCAAGATGCTGAACAACAACAAGAACAATCACCAGGAGCCTGATATTATCGATGTACAAAAGCCGTTCCTTTTTTACCTCCATAAAAAAACTCCTTTAATAAATAAAACACATTTTCCGGGTGATATGCATTTGCCTTGTCCGTATTATATATATTTGGTATCGTATCAAATATAATTTTCCATAAGCATATTATAATTAAAAAACAATACAAATAAAAGGTTATTGACTGTTTTGCGCTTAGATATTTGATCAATCGGCTCTCTGCCCAACAAACCGCAATCTGTTGATGTAAAGTTTCTTTCGTTTATTAAAGAATAGTGTTAAACTACTATCGGTTAATGATTGTGTTTTTTATTTTAAGGTTATATTGGAATTTATTAGAACGAACATATTTGATATAAATAAAAAACTTTCTTATTATACGGTTAACAGGATTTCAGTTATAACCAGCCAGGAGAAGGATTTATGGGAAAAGAATTGAAAACCAATGCAATGCGCATCCTTGATAAATATCACATTTCTTATGAAATCATTACTTATGAATGCGAAACATTCATTGACGGTATCTCTGCCGCTGAAAAATCCGGTATTCCGGTGGAACAAACGTTTAAGACCCTGATTGCAGTTGGAAAGAGCGGCCAGTATTATGTCTTCGTTATTCCGGCGGCAAATGAACTGGACTTTAAAGCAGCTGCAAAAACAGTTCAGGAAAAATCTGTGGAACTGATTCCGGTAAAAGATATCACAAAGATTTCCGGATATATTCGCGGCGGGTGTTCTCCCATTGGCATGAAAAAGCAATATCAGACCATTATTCAAAAAGGCGCGCTTTCCTTTGAAAATATCGCAATCAGCGCAGGACGTATCGGAACGTCCGTTCTTTTGAATCCAAATGATTTGAAAACGGCGTCCGGCGCTATTTTTGCGGATATCGTCGTACATTCTTAGGATATACAAAAATAGTCCCGGGGGAGAATCCCTCGATGTACAGCTTTTATGAACCGCTACCAGGACTTTATTTCTGCTTTAAATTCCTGATTGATTCCTCCGCCTGGCAGACTGATTGTAAAAGCAAACGCCTTTTTCAATTGATTGAATCTTTTGTAAAAAGGCCCGGCTTCATTATAGGCGAACCTGCATGAGCAAGTTTAAATAAAGCCGGGACCGTTTACCTTATATTTTACATATGCAAAGCGCCCTTTGAGCATCCGAGAAACGCTTCCATCAGCGCTTCTGACAAAGTGGGATGCGCGTGTACCGTTGTTCCCGCATATTCGGCCGTCGCTTCCAGGCGGATAGCCATAACAGCCTCATGAATCAGGGAAGAAGCCTCCGGCCCGATAATATGCACGCCCAATATTTCGCCAAACTGCTTGTCCGCGATCACTTTTACAAATCCTTCCCCTTCACCCAGTGTAAGCGCCTTTCCATTAGCTGCAAACGGGAATTTGAATGTGCGGATATCATAACCTTTTTCTTTGGCCTGCGCTTCTGTCAAGCCAACGTAGGCAATCTCGATGTCCGTAAAGATGCAGGAAGGAATATTCTGTTCCTCCGCTTCGGTCCTGCCGCCAAACATCCGTTCCACCGCAATAATACCCTGTTCGGATGCGGCGTGCGCAAGCTGGCATTTTCCGGTAATATCGCCTATGGCGTATACGCCGGGCAGGTTTGTGTTCATAAATGAATCCACTGCCACAAACCCTTTTGGAGTCATTTTGACTCCAAGAGATTCAAAGGCGTCTGTATTGACTCTTCTGCCAACCGCTTCTATTATGATTCCGCAGTTAACCGTATTACCGTTTGAAAGCTTAACAAGGTTTTCTTCTCCCCTTTTTTCAACGCCGTCCACGGTAATGCCGTTTAATATTTCAATGCCGTTCTTCTTCATGTCTCCGGCAAGGCACTCGGCAATATCCTGATCCACCATGGGCAGTATGGAGGGCAGCAATTCAACAATGGTAACTTTTACGCCAAATGAATTCAAGATGCAACCGATCTCGCATCCGATGATGCCGCCTCCTACAATCACAGCCGAAGCGGGCAGGCTTGACAAATACATCAGTTTGTCGGTATCAAATATTTCCACGCCCTCTCCGATATTCTTCAATACGGACGCCGGACGTCCGCCGGTTGCAAGCAATGTAAATTTACAGGTGAATTTTTTATCCCCTACGGTAATCTCGTGTTCTTTCTCGACTCTGGCTTCACCTTTAATGACTTCCACCTTGTTTTTTTGCATCAAAGACGCTACGCCTTTGGTCAGGCGGCCTACAACCTTATTTTTGTTTTCCATAATGGCGGCGAAATCAAATTCCGCTCCCGTCACTTTAAACCCGTACTTGTCCGCATTCCGGATGTTTTTCCAGCGTTTTGCGCTCGCGTAAAGGGCTTTTGTAGGAATGCAGCCCCTGTTCAGGCAGGTGCCGCCAAGCTCGTCTTTTTCTATCACGCATACCTTCGCGCCAAGCTGCGCCGCCCTGAAAGCCGCGACATATCCGCCCGGCCCCGCGCCGATTATGGCAAGATCGTAGTCATACGTTCCGCTGTCTTCCGCCAAAGGTTTTGCCTCAGTCTTCTTCGTTTCTACTGCGGGAATTTCGGCGGTTTTCTCTTCAGCCGCCGCCGGAGCGCCTTCCCGTTTGGGAAGCTCGGGGACCGCTTCCCCCTCCTCGCCTATATAGGCTATTTCCGTATTGCAGGGCGCGTCGTAACCGGCTTGATAATATTGTTTGAGCAGTATGCCGCTGTATAATGAATCAACTTCCAATGAGGTCTTGTCCGTTTCCACTTCAAAAATATAGTCGCCTTTTTCTACCTTCTCGCCTTCATTTTTCAGCCATTTTATTATTTTTCCTTCAGTCATTGTCATGCCAAGCTTTGGCATTAAAACAAAATTACCCATACGTCTCCTCCATTAATCCATACATTCAGGATTTTCGATGATCTCCTTCAGTTTTTTCATAAATTTACCGCATGTCGCTCCGTCTATATGCCGGTGATCGGAAGTAACACTGATTGCCATCATGGGACGGATCCCGATATTGCCGTCCACCGGAACCACCTTGTCAACAATGGTCCCCACCCCCAGGATAGCCGCTTCGGGCAGATTGATGATGGGCGTAAACTCCTGTACGGGGAAAGGCCCCATGTTGGAAATAGTAAATGTGCCGCCGCTGTATTCTTCGGGCAGCAGCTTTCCCGCTCTGGCTTTGTCGACAAGCATTTTCCGCTGGGTGGTGATTTCGGATAAAGTCTTTTGATCCGCATTTTTGATATTGGGCACAATCAGCCCGTCGTCCAGCGCAACCGCCAAACCGATATTGATATCCTCATGGATTTCAATATGAGTTTCACAGAATGATGAATTCATCATTATATTTTCCCTCAAAGCCATTGCGGCCGCCTTGACCAACAGATCCGAAAATGTCGGTTTTATTCCGGTCTCCGCCATATTTTTTTCCGCAAAGGTTTTCAGATACTTTTTCAGTTCAAGCACGCATACCTCGCCATGATTCGTATACTGCGGCGCAGTCTTAAGACTTTCCTGCATGCGTTTTGCGATCACCTTGCGCATACCGTTCAGAGGAATAATTTTTCCCTGCCGGCCGGCCTTGTAAGAGAATACATCTGATTTACGGATGATATTTTCTTTTGGATGGATCTTTTCCAGTTCTATGCCGTAAAAACGTGCCGCCGCTTTGGCAAGCGGAGTTGCGCGAACTCCTTTAAACTGCAAAATATCGCTGAGCCGCACATAACCGCCGGTACCCGTACCCGTTATCCTTGCTATATCCAGCTTTTTGCTGCCTGCAGCCTTTTTTGCCGCAGGCGTTGCCATTACTCTAGTCATGCCGCTGCGCCTCCTATTTCAGCAATTCTTTTGCGCATTCATATATCGTTTCCACTTGCGGAACGACCTGCGCCTCCAGAGTGGGGGAATATGGTATAGGTATAAACATGCCCCCCAGCCTGCGGACCGGCCTATCCAGATAGAAAAATGCTTCACTGTCGGCTATTACCGCGGCAACTTCAGCTCCAACGCCAAAATTCTGCACGCATTCATGCGTGATCAGGACTTTTCCTGTTTTTTTCACCGAATTTATGATCGTATCCGTATCCAGGGGAGATAATGTCCGCAAATCCAAAACTTCAACATCAACGCCGTCTTTTTCCAGCATATCCGCCGCTTTTAAAACTTTTTGCAAAGTATACGAATAGCTGATGACGGTCAGGTCTTTCCCTTCCCTTTTGATATCCGCTTTTCCAATTGGCAGCAGATACTCTTCATCCGGCACCTCGCCTTTTACGCTGTACCCTACTTTATGCTCATAAAACAATACCGGATTATCGCTGCGTATCGCGGTTTTTAAAAGTCCCTTCGCATCATATGGAGTCGACGGCGCGACTACCTGCAAACCCGGCACATGACAGAACCATGTCTCCAGAGACTGCGAATGCTGCGCAGCCGCGCCGCTTCCGGAACCAGCCGGCGTTCTGATGACCAAGGGTACTTTTACCTGGCCGCCAAGCATAAAGCGCTGTTTTGCAGCCTGGTTCACAATGGCGTCCATTGCAACGGTAACGAAATCTGAAAACATATATTCAACTACCGGACGGTACCCTGCCATCGCCGCGCCTACAGCCATAGATGTAAATCCATTCTCCGCAATAGGCGCGTCCATGATCCTGTCTTCTCCGAATTCTTCCAGGAACCCTTTGGTTACGCCGAAGCACCCTCCGTATATGCCCATATCTTCACCAATTAAAAATACCTTATCGTCCCGGACCATCTCTTCATGCAACGCATCCGCAACAGCTTGCTTCAATGTTATGTTCGCCATTTGTTCTCCCCCTATGCGTAAACCAGCGATTGTGCTTCCTTGATCGGCAATACCGGCGAATTCATCGCGAAATTCACCGCTTCTTCCATATAGTCCTCAGCCTTCCTGCGGATATCCATCATTTCGTCCGTTGTAAAGCCGTTCTCTGCCAAATAGTTTTCAAACCTCTTTATAGGGCATTTTGCTTTCCACGCGTCCTCTTCCTCACGAGTTCTGTAGGCTCGTTTATCGCTCTTTGAATGACCCAGCCATCTGTACGTTTTTGCCTCAATCAGGGTTGGGCCGCCACCCTCGCGGGCGCGTTCGGCAGCTTCTCCGACCGCTTTCATCATTGCCAGCACATCGTTTCCGTCTGCGATCACGCCCGGAATACCATATGCCGAAGCGCGGTCGGCTATATTCGGAACTGAAATGGATTTTGATACCGGCGTCGACATTCCATAAAGATTATTTTCGCAGATATATACGATAGGCAGCTTCCAAAGGGCCGCCATGTTCAATGCTTCATGGAACGATCCGGCATTCGAAGTTCCGTCGCCAAAAAAATCTATGATGATTTTATTGCTTTTGTCTTTTTTCAATGCGAGCGCAATTCCGGTGGCAATTGCTATAGACGGCCCGATTATTCCATTTGCGCCGTAATTATTCGATTCGATGTCCACAATGTGCATGGAGCCTCCCATGCCTTTGCAAAACCCTGTCTCCCTGCCGAGCAATTCGCTCATCATTTTTTTGACATCCGCATCCTTTGCAATGCAATGGCTGTGGCCCCGGTGGCAGCTCATCATTAAATCATCCTTACGTATTGCATATACCGCGCCGACTGCGGCGCCTTCCTGGCCGACACTCAGATGCGTTGTTCCATGTATCATGCCCTTCATGAACATTTCATTTACACGTTCTTCAAATATCCGGGCCGCATACAATTTGTACAACATCTCTTCTGCCGTTTCCCTGCTGATTTTCATTGTGATCTTCCTTTCGTTTATGCTTTAATTATTTTAAAACTTAATAATATTCCAAGCCGTATATCCCTTTTGCGCCTCCGGCCATATGCACAGACCCAATAGGGCAAAAATTTAATTATCGCTCCATTTTTTTACATAGCCGGTCTGGATCGCATACTGTTCTTTGAGAAGCGGATACAATGCCCTGTACGTTTGATAAAAATCATTATAAATCCTGACATTTTTGCTGTCCGGTTCCGTTCTGCTGGTGATCTTAATAATATGGTCGCAGGCCTGCTGGACACTTTTAAATGAGCCGCTGCCCACAGCCGCCATAATCGCGGCTCCCGCGCTTGGCCCCTCTTCAAGATTGGTGGTCAGTACGGCCGCGTTGTAAATATCCGCCTGCATCTGCCGCCACAACGGACTTTTTGCCCCGCCCCCGGAAGCGCGCACTTCCGTAACGTTAATGCCGTATTCCTTTAAAATTTCGATCGTATCGCGCAGGCTGAACGTAACGCCTTCCATCACGCTCCTGCACATCTCCGGCAGGCCGTGGCGGTATGTCAGGCCAAAGAAGACGCCGGATGCATTCGGATCCGGATACGGAGTTCTTTCTCCGTTCAGATAAGGCAGAAAACATAATCCGCCGCTTCCCGGGCTGCTCTGAGAGGCAAGCTGCGTCATTTTATTGTAAACGTCCAGGCCCTGTTTTTCACAAATTGCTTTTTCCTCCGCAAATACGGTGTCCCTCAGCCATTTAAACGATCCGCCCGCTCCCAGAGTGCACCCAAAAAGGCACCACATGCCGGAGACCGAGTGGCAGAAACTTAATGCCGCGCGCGGATATTTATCCGCAATGCAGCGGTTCATGGCCGCAAAAACAACGCCGGAAGTCCCGATCGTTGCGGAGACAACACCCTCGCGTACAATCCCGTTGCCGATACCGCCAGCCGTCTGATCTCCCCCGCCCGCGATAACAGGTATCCCGGCTTTCAAACCCAGTTCATTTGCCACGTCAGCCTTCAGGTATCCGGCAATCTCGCAGGATTCGAACAAGGTTTCAGGCACAATACTCCTGGGAATATCCAATAATGCAAAAAGCTCATCGGACCATCTGCGGTTAAACACATCGAACAAAAATGAACCCGAAGCGTCGGAAACCTCTGTTGCCAAAACCCCTGTGAGCATAAGCCTCAGATAATCTTTCGTAAATACAACCTTATGAATTTTCTTGTATTCTTCAGGCCGGTTTTTTCTGAGCCAAAGGAGTTTTGGCGCCCAGTACCCGGTCAAAGGATAGTTTGCGGTGATACCCAGCATCTTTTCTGTTTCCAGGATGTTTTCCACGTAGTCCCTTTCCTCAGTTGCACGCTGGTCCAGCCAGATGATACAATTGTCTATCGGATTCAGTTTCTCATCCAGACAAGTGGTGCCAAGCATCTGCGCTGTCAGGCCGACCGCTTCAATTTCCGCAGAAACGCCGCTTTTTTGCACCGCTGTTTTCACCGCGTGCCTGCAAGCATTCCACCAATCCCTTGGATCCTGCTCGGCCCATTGAGGGTGGGGCGTGATCACATCGCATTCTTTATGGCCTATGCCAAGCACGCGTCCGTCCCCGCTCAGAACAACCGCTTTTACGCCGCTGGTTCCAGCGTCAATTCCTAAAAAACTTTTCATAGTAAATAAACTCCTTCCGTATTATTTACCAATCATCGGCCGGCGTCAGCCGCCGATCATAACCTTTGCTTCATTCGATTTCACTATTTGTTTTAAATTTGCAATATATTCATCCGAAGCAGTGTAAGCCCTGCGCTTATACTCCATATTTACTTTTATCTATCGTTAAAAAAACCTCCGGGATCATACGCTTGATTCCGGAGCAGAACACCATTCGCATTTAAGCGGACAACCCTTGAAAAAAACGATCGTCCTGATTGCGTCTCCATCATTCAAGCTGTATTTCTGAATATTAAAGATTAACCCTTTATCTTTCATGTACCCACCTTTAAACGCTTTTCTTCCGGGATTATGGCGAATACGCCATAATCCCGGAAAAGCATGAAAAAGATAATGTGTTGGAAGCTGTTTAAAGCGCCTGCCAATGAATTACAAATTTAAGTTCTTTTGGTCAGCATTTTCCCGCTTTTTATCTGAACTGATTGGATAATCAGGATCACAATCAGCAGTACCCCTGTTATAACGTTTTGCCACATCCATGATACATCGCCCTTCATGGTTATCAGATTGCCGATCAGGGTTATAATGATCATACCGAATACCGAATTCAGCACTTTGCCCGAACCGCCCGAAAGAAGCGTTCCTCCGATGACGACAGCCGCAACCACATCCATTTCGTACCCGGTTCCAATTGTTATTTTTCCTACGTTTGATCTTGCCGCTATAATCAGTCCTGCCAGTCCTGCAAGGGACGCGCTCAGCATATAGGTCATTATTTTCGTTTTATTGATATTTACACCCTTCATAATTACAGCATCCGCATTCCCGCCAATTGCATAGCAGTTTCTTCCATAAACCGTATATCGCGCAACGAACATTGCAACTATGGTCACCGCGATCAGTATGATTACCGGAACGGGCAGTCCCGCCACATTGCCTTTACCGATCACCGCAAATGCTTCATTCTTGATCGCTATGGCTTGGCCGCTTTCCGAAATCAACAGTCCAAAGCCTTTGATCCCCATCATCATTGCCAGTGTGGCAATAAAGGGCGTAATTTTAAGCTTTGTCACAATTAATCCGTTAATAATTCCGATCGCCGCGCACACTGCTATCGGAACGACAATGAGTATGATTATATTGTCGGTTACGTTTTTATTGATCAGCGCAGCCAAAACGCCGGATATGCCGAAAACCGAACTGACAGAAAGATCTATTCCACCGGTCAGAATAACGAATGTCATTCCCACCGCCATAATCGCCATATAACTGGTCTGTCTTAAAATGTTCATGATATTGACACCCGAACGGAATGAATCAAACAGTATAAAGCCGGCTGCAAAAAGAATAATCATTGCTATCAGCGCTCCATTGCTGCTCAGAACATTTTTAAAACTTGACAATTTATTGCCCTTTTCCATAATATTTCCAACTTTCGTTTAAGATTAATCTGGCCCGGAATTAGTTTTTTGAATCAACTAAAGTTTTAACGGATCCTTTCTTCTTTTTCACCGAATATTTTTTGTCTATCTGAAGATAAACAGCAAATATGATAATTGCAGCCTTCAGGACCTGGGAATATTCATACGGAATATTGTTCATATTTACCGTCATTGTGATCAGGGTTATTATCAGGCATCCCACCGTTGTCCCAAGTATTCTTGGCCGGCCGCCTTCCATCCTCGTTCCGCCAATCACCACTGCGGCTATCGCGTCCAATTCGATCAAATCTCCTAGGGTGGCGGTGTTGCAGCTTCCCGATCTGGCGATCGTCAGAACGCCGGCCATTCCGGCCATTGCGCCGCCAATCGCATAAACGAGCAATACCATTGCGGAAACGTTTATTCCGGACAACAGTGCGGCTCTTCGGTTATTTCCAATCGCTTCCACCGATTTTCCGAACACGGTATATTTTGCAATAATCATAAACGCAATGGTAAGCAGGACGATGTAGATCAACTGGATTGGTATTCCACCGCCGATTTTCTGCAGGCCGATCGCTGTAAAAGAATTATCCGTCACCATGAAATTCTTGGCGTCGCTTAATATTCTTGCAATGGCCCGAAGCATGATCATCATGGCCAGGGTAATGACGATGGGCTGTATGTCAAACTTTACGACCATCAATCCGGTAAAAGCGCTGGTCAGCATACCGAACGCAAGGCCGATGATTACCGCCAGAAACACTCCGACGACCGGAAAAAGCAACACTGTTATTACGCCCGAAAAAGCCATCACCGAACCAACTGAGATATCAATGCCTCCGGTTGCTATTACAAAAGTCAAACCCATGCCTATGAATACGGTTGGAGCCGACTGTGTGATCAAATTCCAGAACGTATCTAGAGACATGAAATTGTTTGTTGCAACAATATTCACTACCACCAATACGAGCAGGACAATAATTGCACCAAAAGATTTTATAAATTCGGCTTTTGCCAAAGCCTTGCTGCCGTTTGAGGATTTTGCACCCGGCGTGAGATTATTAATTATTGACATGGACATGAATCTCCTTTGGCATCATTATTTTGAAACTGATTATGCGCTTCGGATATGGTATGAATGATTTTGGATTCTGAAATATCGTTATGCATCAGCATAGCAATGTTTTCGCCTTCCCTGATTACGACAATCCTGTCGCAGTCCCGGACAAGTTCTTCCAAAATAGAAGAAATCATGATTACGCTGATTTTTTCATTCACGGCAATCTCTCTGATCAGATTTTCCATTTCTGTTTTAGCGCCGACGTCAATACCACGGGTGGGTTCATCCAGAATAATCAATTCAGGATCGCTCCCCAACCATCTTCCAAGAATAACTTTCTGCTGATTTCCGCCGCTTAAAAACTTGATTAACTGCTTGGAATTTGGCGTTTTTATTTTTAAAGCCTTTATATATTTATCTACCATCTCATCCGCTTTTTTGCCGGAAATAAATCCGAACTTGCTGATTTTTTTCAAAACGGATATCACCATATTATCCCTTACGGACATATCGGGGAAAATAGCGTCCGTCTTTCTTTCTTCAGGACACAACGCAATTTTATTTTTGATTGCGCTCCTCGGATTATTGATCCTGACATATTTACCATTGATCTTTATTTTGCCGTCCTTAATCGGATGGGCCCCAAAAATCGCCTTGGCTGATTCCGTTCTGCCCGAACCCAAAAGGCCTGCCAGACCCAGAATTTCACCCCGCTTCACCTGGAAGTTCATTCCGTTCAGGCAGCATTTATGATCGTTTAAATCCTGAACCTCAAGAATAATATCATCGTCTTTGATATCGGGATTAAATTCTTTTCTGTAGCTCATAATGCTTGTAGCGTCCCGGCCTATCATCTTGGATACCAGATCGATTTTGGATAATTCGGATGTTTTATATTGCCCTATATACTCTCCGTCTTTTAAAATGGTTATTTTATCACATACTTCATAGATTTCATTCATCCTGTGCGTAATAAAAATAACGGATATTCCGTCTTCCTTCAGTTTCCGGACAATATTCAAAAGAACTCCGACTTCTTTTTCATCCAAAGAAGACGTCGCTTCATCCATGATGATAAGCTTTGCATCCAACGAAACCGCCATGGCAATGGAGATCATCTGCTGCACTGCCGCACCGAAATTCATAATGGGACAGTTCACATCAATGTTGATGCCGAATTTGCAAAGGATTTCCTGTGCTCTTTTATTTGTTTGTTTCCAGTCGATAATGCCCTTTTTTCTGATTTCGTTGCCCAGAAACATGTTTTCTGCAACGCTTAAATAAGGTACGGTATTTAATTCCTGGTATATGGGACGAATGCCGGCATGCTGCGCCTGCGCAGGGGATGAAAAATTTACTTCTTTTCCGTCAAATATGATCTTTCCGCCATCTTTCTGATGAATACCGGTTAAGATCTTTATCAGTACGGATTTTCCGGCGCCGTTTTCTCCTGCCAACGCGTGCACTTCTCCCCTGCCAATCGTTAGATTGACTCCTTTGAGGGCATCTACTCCTATAAAAGATTTGTAAATCCCCTGCATATCAAGAAGAACTTGATCTGATTCATTCATCTTGTCCCCTCCAAAATTTTTTATGGGTCTCGCTATCTATATGAATTTAATTTGTTTTCAATTTTTTAGTATTTGGGAGAAGGCATCGGCCTTCTCCCAAATTGTTTTGATAATCCTGCATTAGAATGCAGTTGCCAGTTTTTCATTTGCGTTTGAAGAATCAATTATGAAAGATGGAATAGTTATGTTCTTTTCGGCCAATGCGCCAGCTTTTATTTGTGCAATTGTATCGAACAGGATCGTTCCGTTTTGCGTATCGCATGTGGAAACGGCTGCGAGTTCTCCGTCAATGATTGCCTGTACGGCGGCTTTTTGTCCGTCGATGCCTACGATGTAAACGTCTTTGCCAGGAGTCAGGCCGGCAGCTTTCACGGCAGCAAGAGCGCCGAGAGCCATTTCATCCGTCTGCGCGAATATTACATTAAATTCGCCCTTTTTGGACTGAAGAACGTTTTCAGCAACAGACTGCGCTTTATCCAGCAGAAAGTCAGCGGATTGCGATACAACGATTTTCATTCTGTCACTGTTTGCATCTACTACATTTTGCAGTCCCTGATGCCTCTTGATAGCAGGATCTGATCCTTCAATACCGGTGATTTCAAAAATATTGATCTGTCCCTGGATATTGTCGGCAACCCACTGAGCAATGATTTGTGCGTCCTGAACAAAATCGAACTGCAGGGATGCTGCATACTGGTCTTCCGTCTTTGTGCAATCATTTCCAAGAAGGACAACCGGAACGCCGGCTTCTTTCGCCGTATCCAAAGCTGCTGCACCGGATTCAGCTTCGATAGGAGCATAAACCAAATAGTCAACTCCCGAAGCAACAATGTTCTCAACATCTGTCAATTGCTGCGCCTGCTGGTCGTCCGCGATGGTAACCTGCAAGTCTACGCCTCTTTTGGCAGCTTCGTCCTGTATGCTTTTTGTTTGTGCAATCAGCCATGCTCCGGTTGCATTTCTCTGAGCGTACCCAACTTTCAAGCCCGTTAAATCGCCCGTATCGGCGGCATCCGCGTTTGCGTCGGTACTTTCAGAAGCAGCAGCAGAAGCCGATTCGGACGGTGCGGCGCCGGATGCAGCGGCAGATTCGCTGCTCGCAGGCGCAGAAGTACCGCAGGCGGCGAGACTGATAATCATAGCCGCAATCAACGCAACGACAACCAAACTTTTGAACTTTCTCATAATTTCCTCCTAGTATATTTATTAATTTTCAACGGCAGTATATCGGAACTGCATTGAAACTATTATTTAAAAAACAGGATACATTAAAACTTACTTTCACATTTTACAATTATGGAATTGTTTTTCGTTCATTTCGCATTATATATATTTCATTCTTTTTTGTCAATAATCTAATTATAATTTCACATATGTTACTTTTTATGTTTGTTAAATTAATCCATTTATTATATTTAGTAGTATTATTTCTTATTTTATATGTATAGTAACATTTGCTATTTTTCAATTCTGTATTTTTATTGACATTTCCGGAACAAATGTTACAATACAACTAATACTGGAAAAAATATTTGGAGTGTTTTATATGAGGGTTCCGAAATATGAAAAAATAGAGCTGCTGGAAACAATAGCTGAAATGTATTATATTAAAAACTTGTCTCAGGAAGAAATATCAAAATTACTGTCCATGTCCCGTTCAAATATTTCAAAATTATTGAAGTCGTGTAAAGATGAAAATGTAGTTGAATTTAAAATCAACTACAGTTCCAAGTCCAAAACCGCTCTGGAGATGGAGTTAACCAGGAAATTTAAACTTGAAGTCGCCGCGATAGCGCCTTCCGGTTCTTACAGCGAATTAAGCAAAGTAAATGTAGGAAAAAGCGCTGCCGCTTTTCTTAAAAAGATCATAAAACCGCATTCCCTCATCGGAATATCATGGGGAACTACCCTTTTTCATGTAATTAACAACCTGGAGGCGAATCCATCCGCTTATGCTGATTCAATCCAGATGGTAGGCGGTTTCGAAACCAAAAATATCGATACCAACGGTCAGGAAATCGCTAAAAAACTTGCGCGCGCATTTAACGGACACTGTTATATGCTTCAAACACCGATGATTGTTCAAACTAAAGTTTTAAAGGACCTGTTGCTTGAAGAGCCGCAAATATCCGAACATTTCCGTATGTTTAAAGATATCGATATCGCTTTGATCGGACTCGGGTCTAATCAGCCTTATCTGAATTCAGTCTTCAAATCCGGCTATATTACAGAAAAAGAGGTGCGGGAAATAATCAACATGGGCGCCGTGGCAGACATCTGCGGCCGCCATTTGGATATCAGCGGAAACATATGTAAGACCGAAATTTCCGACAGGGTAATCGGCATTAGTTTGGAACAGCTTAAGAAAATTCCCACAGTTATTGGCGTCGCTTCCGGAACAGATAAAAAAGACGCCGTATTAAGCGCGCTTAGGGGTTCATTTGTCAATATGATTATAGTGGACGAAGATCTCGCTTATGCACTCCTAAATGACGATTGATATCGTAGGTTTGTTACGGATTTGATGTTCATAAACAAATGCAAAGAAAACTTGGAAGTTAACCCGATATCGCAGACGCCGGATGGAGAAACGTGCAAGGGAAATCAATCGCCTTCAGAAAATGCTTGAAGGCGCAAACAGTAAGCTTTCGGGGTCTGTAGCCGATATTACAGGACAAACTGCCCGGCGGTTGCCGAAGCAGGCTGATTACCGGGCATCCATTAATCCTGCCAGCTTTTCCGTTTCAGTATAAATTTCTTTCTTGCTGAGGCCGAGGCTGCGGAGCACATCCAGCGCCTCTTGAATCTGCGCTTTTGCATTTTCTGTATCTCCCTCACTTTGCGCGAGCATGGCCAGTTTTTTGCAGGTGATGGCATATTCCGTATTTTTTCCAAAATACCGTGCGGTTAAGTCCTTCGCGGTTTTATAAGAATCCTTTGCCGCGGTTTTCTTTCCCTCCTTCACCAGCAAATCCCCAAGAGTATTATACGCCGCAGCCAAATGCATCTTTTGTTCCTTGGGCAGCGCATTGTAAATCCCAATTGCTTGTTTCAAATACTCCATTGCGTCTTTGTTTTGCCCCTGGAACATATAAAGCGCCGCAATATTGGTCAGCGTAATCGCCTGTTCCTGCTTCAGCTCATCATTGTCCTTCATCATATCCAACGCTGTAAAAAGATCTTCTTTCGCCTTGTCAAAGCTTCCCGTCTCTATATAGAGCAGGGCGACATTGTTTAGTGCGGAAGCATAAAGATAACTGTCCTTGCCCACGGTCCTCTCATAGACTCCGAGCGCTTCCTTATAGCTTTCCAGCGCCTTCTCCTTATTATCCGCCAGGCGGTAAGCCCTCGCAAGATTGTTTACAACCGTTGCATATTCAGGTGTTTCAGATCCGCAAAGCGTGGCAACAAAATCCCTCGCCACTTTAAACTGATCGAGCGCCTGCGTGATCCGCCCCCTGTTCAAGTAATAAGAGCCCAGCTCATTGTACACCGCCACCTGAACATCATCGGTTTTGCCGCAGCACAAAAAATGGCGCCGAGACTCTTCCAACAAGAAATACTCCACTTCCTTCGGATTCCCTGCCGCATACTTTTCTTCCAGCTTCCGGTAGAACTCGTTCAGCATATGACTACTCCTTTCAAAAAACCTTCATTCCGGCACGGTTATTAAAAGGGACGCCCTGTTGGATAAACGCAGTCAAGTCACGAAACCAGCGCGTCCCTTTTAAATTTTAAACCGCTTAAGTCCGATATCCGCCGATCCTATCTTATTTCTTCAAACTGCGTACGTGAAATCAATTCATCCTGAACGTCTTTCACGATCTCCGTGAACAACGCGGCATACCCGGTTATACGAACCATAAGGTCTTTATACTGTTCCGGCTGTACCTGTGCGGCTCTCAGCGTCTTATGGGAGGTTACCTGAAACTGAATCTGCGCGCCGTTATTGCGGAAATACGATTTGACAATCTCCACGGAATCATCCAGCGCATCTTCCGTAGACAGCGCGTCGGGAGAAAACTTAACATTGAAGATAATCCCGCCGGTTGCCTGTGTCTGATCCAGTTTTGATACCGAATTCAGCATGGCCGTCAAACCTTGGGTATCCGACCCCTGTGTCGGGCACACGCTGTCATTGCATGGCGTGGTGGACAGACGGCCGTCCGGGCTGGCTCCGCAATACTTGCCGTAAGCGGTATTTGCCGAAACCGTCAAGTAAGACGGCCACATAGACCTTGGAAGCTCTCCGCCGCGCGGATCTTTAAATTCATGCTCTACACCGTTGTCATCCACATATTTCTGGCCTAATTCATAAGACAGGTTCATCATATCCACCGTGATATCGTCAACCCAATCCACATCATTTCCATATTTGTCAACGTTCAGCAATATCTGGCGCATATCTTCGCGGCCTTCAAAGTTCGTACGGCAAGCGTCCATCACTTCTTTAAGCGTGCACTTTTTGTCTTCAAAGCAAACTTTCTTAATCGCCGCAAGGGAGTTGCCTACGTTTGCCATGCCTACAACGGCAATCATGGATGTCCAGTAATATTTGGCGCCGCCATGCCAAATCTCCGTCGCTTTCTCAATGCAGGTACCGTTTGTTACGGACATCCACGGAAGCGGCATTACTTTCTTATGCACATTCACTTCCGTGTTCATCAGGACAGCCGCCTGTTTGTAGAAATAACGCATCTGCGTTTCATAAGCCTTAATCACATCATCTATGGATTTAAATTCTTCCACTTCACCAGTCTTCGGGCCATACTGTTTGCCGGTCAACTGGTCGCGGCCATTGTTTAAAGCCATTTCAAGTATCTTAAGGTTGCTTAGCCAAATCATCAGCAAGCTGGCTGTTTTGCCCGGAATCTGCACTTCCGAACAGCCTGCGCAAGCGTAAGCACGCGCGTCATCCATCGGTAAGCCGCGGCTAAGAAGTGATTTTACAAACATCTCGTCATTAATAATCTGCGGAATAGCGTTACGCACGCTTATCACGCGCATCGCTTCTTTAAGAAGGTTGTCATCGCACTTATTGTGCCAACGGACCGACATATTCGGCTGGAAGAAGCCCACATCCATCTGGGCCTGCAGGCAGACGTATGTTAGTTCATTTGTAATGTCTCTGCCATATTTGTCTGTGCCGCCAAGGCTCATATGCTCTCCCATGGCAAAATTCGCAATAAAGGTTGCCTGCTGCGTGTCATACAGGATCACCATTTCAGCCAATTTGATATAAAAACAGCCGAGGTATTCTGCGGCGGATTCCTGCGTCTCAAGACCCTCCGCCAAATCTCTTTCATAGTACGGAAGCATGTACCGGTCAAAATTTCCGGGGGCGATTGAAACGCCGTTCGCCTCCAGCTGGGTAATCAATTCTGTGAACCATACAAACTGTGTTGCTTCGTAGAAGTTCCGCGCAGGATTTTCCGGCACCCATTCGCATGTTTCAGCAATTCTGAGCAATTCAGCCTTGCGTGTTTCATCCGTTTCCATCTCCGCCAGCTCACGCGCTTTTGCGGCGTATCTATGAGCAAACGTGATCGCGGCGTCAATTGAAATAATCATGGCCTTCAAGTCATTGATTTTCTGAACGCCATCCTTATCGCATATGTCGATCGAAGCTAAAACCTTCTCAGCCTGTTCTCTTTTGCCCCGCAAGCCCATCTTTAAAAGGTTTTCATGATCCGGCACATAGTGGCCCGGGCCGTTCCCAAACGCGCACCAGCCATTGATAACCTGATTTTCCGCCAATTGATGACGGCGTGTTTCTTCGGGCAGCGTATTGATCATGTGGGCGTACAGGCATCTATCTTCCCAATAAGGGACGATCTCTTCAAGCAGCTCTTTTCTCACCTCGGGCGTAACAATAAAGCGATCGGTCGCGCGCGTTTCAAACATATCAATCTCATCTCTAATGAAATTTACGCGCGATTCCGGAAAAACGCTGCAGCTTCTGTTGCTCATACCGCTCTGCGCCCCTACTATGAGTTCGCCTGCGCGAATTGCGCAATCCATGCCTTCCATAACCGCTTTAAAAGCAAGCGCGCGCCGGATAACCATAGGCTGCCCTTCCGACTCTTTGTAAGACTGTGTCACAAGGCGCGCTCTTTGCGGGTCAACATAAAACTTATCTTCTAAAAATCTTTGTTTAAGCGCATTAATCCTGGGGGTCTCTTCTTCCCTTTTGCGTACCTTATAAGGCTTCTGGGTAAATAACATAATCAGTCTCCTTTCATTCCGTTCCATGGTTTGTTTATTTTTCAAGTGTTACCGTTTCCAATGTATAACACAATATGTAATTCAAGCTCTTTAAAGCGGTTAGTCTGTGACAATATCGATTCCCAAATCACGGAAATACTGTTTATTTTCCTCATCCTGCTCGGGGGTATTGCTATCGATATCTTTAACCGCATATTCCATCCCCAGTTCTTCATATTCATGCTGCCCCAATTTATGAAAACTGAGGTATTTCAAATCTTTGAGCCCAACGCTTTTCATAAATTCAGCCATTGCCTTCATATTCTCTTTTGTTTCCGTTATACCGGGAATCGCCGGCAGGTCCAGTACAATCCGGCACAGTCCGGATGCCGCGGCGCGCCGGATGTTGTCGATGATTTTATCGTTGGATACGCCGGTCAATTTTTTATGCTCCTCCGGGTCCATATGTTTAAGGTCTATATAAGCGATCCTGGTATGCTCCAAAATCAATTTCAGCTTTTCCCAATCTCCATAGCCGCTTGTCTCGATACAGGTGTGAATTCCGCTCTCTTCCGCAATGCGCAATATTTCCGCAGTGAACTCCGGCTGCATCAAAACTTCACCGCCGGAAACCGTAATTCCACCGCCTGTCGACCGGTAATAGGAGGAATCCCGCCGTACCGCCTCCATTACTTCCTCAGCGGTCATTTCACGTCCGTCCATCCGGATCGCCTGCGACGGACACTCCTCGGCGCAACGCCCGCAACGGACGCATTTATCATACAAAATACGGTGTCCCTGCCCGCTCATGTTGATCGCGCCATATGCACAGGCCTCCAGACACTTACCGCATCCAATGCACTTTGACGCTAAAAACACCACGCCCGGCTTAAGATTCCATGTCTGCGGGCTGCTGCACCACTTGCAGCGCAGAGGACACCCTTTCAAAAACACTGTGGTTCGAATCCCAGGCCCGTCATAACGCGAATATCTTCGGATCGTCGAAACATAACCTTTCATCATAATCCCGCCTTTCTTCTGTGTATTCATGTGGCCATTGTTTCAAAATTACAGGCCCTTCCAATTTATGCAAACGTTTGCTAGGCAGCTAAAAAAAATTATACCCCTCTGCAGGTCTTTCTTACAACAAGGTTCGTTTCAAGAATTTTGCTGCGAACCTCCACATCTTCCGGATGCTGTATCTTTTTGATCAGCAGCTCAACGCTTGTTTCCCCCATTACATACCTTGGTATACATATGGTCGTCAATTGTATTTTATCTAAAGATGCATAAGAAATGTCATCAAAACCAATCACAGATATATCTTTGGGTACCTTTAGTCCAAATTCCTCAATCGCCTGAATAATGCCAAGGGCCAACAAGTCGTCCCCGGCAATGATTGCTGTGGGCAATTCACGGTCAATCAATAATTCCTTGGTCAGCTGATACCCGCTGGATTGCTTATACTCACCGTAAACAATGTACTCCGGCCGAATCGGAATTCCATAGTTTCCCATAACGGTTTTAAACCCGTTAATTCGCTCTATATTGGACCCGTTCGTTTCCAAACCGCCCACATAGGCAATTTTCCTATGTCCCAGTTTCAAAAGGTATTCCACAGCCAGGATTGCGCTCTTAAAATCATCGACCGCTACATAACTGCAATCCGGACAGGCCGGTTTATGGTTTACAAATACAATTGGTATATTTATTTTTGAATCCGTTATATGCGAAACGTCATCCGACGCCGGAAAAATCAGTATCCCGTCTACACTGCTTCCATATAGCTTATGCAAGCATTCTTTCTCTTTTTCAATCTTCCAGTTTGAGGTACACAGGTACACGCGGTACCCGTAGTTGGTTGCGCATTCCTCAATTCCCTGAATCACCTCAGGAAAAAACGGATTTACGATATCGGGTACGATCAGTCCCAAAGTATACGTACTTTTGGTTACCAAACCTTTCGCCAGTGCATTTGGCGTATAACCCATGCTGTTTGCAACCTTTAATATCTTTTTTCTTGTTTCTTCCGGAATTTGAGGCTGACCGGTCAAAGCACGTGAAACGGTGGAATATGAAACATTTGCTACTTTTGCTATATCTTTAATCGTTACGCGCATAGATCCGCCTCCGCAAACGTTTGCCTTATTTTCTTTAGCATATCACCCAATCCTTACTTGTGTCAATAGTTTTGTTTAAAATTCATTTTTATTTTAAATCCGGTCATCCGCATCCATTACAGCTTGTTTCGCAGCCCGCCGCCGATGCACGCTCTCTTTTAAGAGCCTATTCCAGCATCACGTGAAGTTTCCGGATTTCTTCCATTTCAATCGTGTCCATAATCCGAAATGCATGCGGTTCTAAATAATCCCATTGCCCATCCGTCAACTTTTGGCGCCTCAGCTCCTGTATGACCGTCCAACATATCTCTTCGATCTTTTGGGTCTTCCATTTCAGGTTGTCCGAGATATTGGGCGTAATCAAAAGCTTCTCCAATTCCGCCGCAATCCCGGACAAAATCACTTGTGTCTTTAAGGCCCGGAACATCCATTTATAATAAGGACAATAGCTCCGATTCAACAAAAACACCATTTGTATTGTCGTTTGTACAAATTCCGTCAGGGCAAATAGCGCAGCCCCTTCTTCCTGATGCCGGATACACCTTAAAAAGTTGTATTGTCCTGATTGCGCCATCTTCACCGCTTTAGCGGCGATTTTCTTTTTTCTCACATCTTCCGGCCGATCCTGCTGCAATGAACGCCTGATGGAAGAAAACCGCCCTAAATCATCCCGAAAGACTTCTCCGTTTACCGCCGCCGCCAATAAATGCTCCGGAACCCGGAACCACTCTTGCCACGAAGCGGGACCGGATTCACATTTGGTAAACATAGAATAAAACGTTCCGATCCGCATGGGACCCCGGCGGCCTTTTCCCATCGCACTGACATGCCGGCTTTTTATACCTGAAAATTCTTTGGGAAGATTATTGTAATACTGCGTCAGCTGCGGCCCGACCGCGTTATAATCTTCTTCCGTAAGCCACATACAAAAAGACGGCCCAAAATCATGATCTTTGGATATTTCATCATCAAACCCAAAGCATTCGGAGCCTTCCCCGGCAAGACCTACGGCAATCCGGTGCGCGTAATCCGCAAATTCGCGCTCGATCATTGGTCTTCCATATGCGTCATAATAGTTCTTCGCCAGCTCAAGCCCTTTCATTGTTCTCCCCAAAAATCAATTTCCACTTACTTTTTCCCGGCAGACCCAATAAGAAACCTGCGGCATTTTTACGAAATCCACAATTACATATTTTTTTCCGCTTGATCCAGCGAATCATACCCGTAACGATGTACCATATTCTCAAAAATCATATATACAATCCTTCTTCCTTCTTTTTCTAAATCGCACAAGTACGCCAAATACGATTTTACCGTATTTTCCGAATAAGTTTTCAATTCACACTTCAAGTAGGTCTCAATAGAAGTAAAATAAGAATCTTCCTTGGCATGAACCGGCCTGGTCCTCCTAAGAAATTTCGGATACTCTTTCATAAAACTTTCCGTCTGCACCAAATATATATCCGCTATTTTTTCTATATCCGCCAGTTTTTTCGGGCCAACTTCTGTCAACATGCCGGAAATCTTCGCATATTCCGCGGGATGCGTATGCTCCATCATAAATGCATATTTCTCGCTGACCAGATTTCTTCCGCAGGAACCGGCTTCTTCCAAATCCGAAAAATAACTTTTCAAGGTGCTCTCGTTCCATGCAAGAAATTGCGATTGCCGCATAATATGAAACGTTTGGTAATCGTTCTGGCAGCCGGCGCGCCCGCCAACATTCTCCACTTGGTCAAACATCTTCCACTCTTTAGAAACAATTTCTTCTATTAGTTCATTTTTATTCACGGTCGATCTCCTAACATTAACATGTATTTATAACTCATAGATTGCGAGACCTTCCCTGCTATATACAACATCCGGCATCCGAAATCCTGCCTCATTATTTAATTTGCCAACTCAATGTACCTTATCATTGTACTTATCGCATCTACATTTGTTTCTCTTTTGTTCCGATTCGTTTTACGCCGATGGGGTCGTATGGCGTTTGCTCCCGGTAAATTTTATTTGGCTGTTTTTGCTTAAGGTAAAGGGAGTCGAACCCATGCGGTTCAGAGGGCGCCAGGCACGGCATTACTGCGTTGCCGCGCTTTGCCGTAGCACCACTACGGCTGCATCACGGCGCCTTGTACTGCCAAGCCTCACGCCCCTCTGAACTCGCAGACCCAAAAAGCGTCGTTTGGGATGCAGTTCGCGGAAGAGGAAGGAGCCATAGTGGCGCTATGGCGACTGACGATGACAAAAAAATGCGCCCAAACGGTGGCTTTTGGGCGCATGAGTTCGAATCTCTTTACCTTAAGAGCCATTCCTTCACGCCCCTTTCAAAAAACCCCTATGATAGCTTTTTCACTGCTATCATAGGGGGTTTTTTCATGCGTTGAGCAGTGATTTTTCAACCCCAAAAAGTCACGTTTTTAATGATACAGTCTATTAATCAATGTACATGATTCCCTTGATTTTGTTTTCCCTGGATTCTTTCATAAATTTGATACCCTCCTCCATCTTTTCCAGAGGAAATTTATGTGTAATGAGCTTATCCAGGCGAACCTGTCCCGATGCGATAACGTCAAATACATTTTTCCATACCAACGGGGCCAACCAGGAAAACCTTATCGTCTTATCAGCATAAATCGCGTCCAGCGCTTTGATCTTCAGCACATCTTCCGGGGAAGGCAGTCCAAAATAAACGATCGTGGCGTTATTGCCGGTTACCTCAAGCGCCTGCTGCAAAGCCGGCATTGCATTGGTAGGAACGACCGCTCTTTGTGCTAATCTCCCCCTGTTAATCTTTTTGATGCTGTCCACAAGATCATCGGTGTAATAGGGCGAATTTTGATCAAGCGTATTATAAACAAAATCCGCGCCCAATTCTTTGGCCATATTTAAATTATAATCCACCACATCCACGGCAATTACCTTTCCCGCACCGTCCGCTTTCACAAGCTGAATATCCATTAATCCGATGGTACCGCAGCCAAAAACGACAACCGTTTGCCCAAGCTTTACGTCCAATTTTTTTATGCTGTAAGAAGCGCACGCCAAAGGCTCCGCAACCGCTCCCGCCTCAAAAGATACTTCGTCCGGGATTTTATATACATTGGTAAACGTAGCCGCAACATATTCGGAAAAAGCGCCATTGTTACCGACTCCCAAGATTTGAATATTTTCACATACGTTATATTCTCCGTTAAGACAAGCTTCGCATGTATTGCATGGTATTACCGGATTTACGCAAACCCTGTCCCCTTTTTTGAACAAACCGAGTTTTGCCGGAACATCGCCGACTTCCTCAACGGTCCCGGAAATTTCATGCCCTAAAATCAAGGGACCTTTGCCGGTCGCAGTCATCAGGGGGCTGTGTCCGTAGTAGTAAGAAATATCCGAGCCGCAGATACCGACTGCCTTTACTTTTACCAGAACTTCATTTGCACCGATTTTGGGTACATCCATTTCCTTAAACTCCATTTTAAAGGGTTCATAGAAAACATTCGCCATCATTTTTTTTGTCATGATTTTTACCTTCTTTCTGATTTAAATTATTTTATGATTTGATTAAATTTGCATATATTGGACTCGATATTGTTGTCATAAAATATCGCCGACCCTACAATAAACCAATTCACGCCTAACGCCTTCAGTTTCCCTGCGCGCTCAGCCGTTACTGACCCGTCTACTCCAATCGGAATATCAAAACCCCGCCTGGATAATAAACCGTGCAAAAGCTTAACTTTCTCATATGTGTTTTCTTCAAATTCCTGATTGCCAAATCCCGGCTCCACCGCCATTACAACAATGAGATCCAAATACTCCAGCAAGTATTGAACGTCTTCGACTCTGTCGGCAGGGTTAATTCCCACTCCGGCCTTCAGCCCTGCACCTCTTATTTTTTTTAAAAGGCGTATCATGTTAATGCAGCTGTTCAACTGAAAAATAATTATATCCGCTCCCGCCTCTATGAATATATCTGCGTACATTTGCGGATTATTCAATTCAAAATGCACTTCAACCGGAATCTTGGACAACTTTTTCAGATCGCCTACAGTTTTTGGTCCGAATGCTAGATTTGATACATAAACGCCATCCATAACATCCAAATGAATCAGATCAGCTCCCGCATCCTGCGCCCGCTGCAGTGCGTCACCTAAAAATGCATGATCACAATTTAACAGTGAAACCGATAATTTCTGCAATACTCCATCCTCCAAATTTTATACAATTCCGATATAAGCATTTAATTAATATGCTGCGCTATTTCATTCATCCAAGATTTCATCATTTCATAGATTTCATTATATTTTTGAATATAAAACTGATACTCTTCATGTATTTTTGCATCAGGTTCGATTTTTTCCTTTATCGATACCATGTTATGAGCCGCAGTTTTTATATCTGGATATTCCCCGCCAGCAACCGCGGCAAGTATGGCGGAACCAAGGCAGGGCGCTTCTGTTACCTCGGGAATAAAAATAGGCAAATTGCTGACATTTGCATGAGTCTTTACCCACAATTCACTTTTAACAGCGCCGCCGGATATATAAACGCTGTCCACATTCATACCGCCCTTCCTGAATATATCAAAGATTTTTTCGGTCCCGTAACAAATCGATTCTATGATCGACCGGTATAAATGATACGGGGTATGATTGAGAGACATTCCGTAAAACATTCCCCTTACATTCGGATCCGCATACGGCGTCCTGTTTCCCTGAAAATAATCCAGAGCTACCAGGCCTTCCGCTCCCACCGGCAATTTTGAGGCGCCTTCGTTCAATAAATCGTAAACGTTTTTCCCGGTTTTTTGGGTCTCTTCTTTCAGGTCTCCGCACAAAGTATTTTTAAACCAATTTACAATAGACCCCGTCGATGTTTGTCCGCCCTCAACCAACTGCAAACCGGGTATCACCGCATCCGGGTAGGATCCCCACATACCAGGTTTGTGCATTTCTGTCTCGCTTAGCCCGAGATGCAGATGGGAAGATCCCGTAATCATCGCCACGCTTCCAGGATTCACCACATTCAGCCCTATCATGCCCACAAAAGCATCCGCGCCGCCTTCGCCCACAGGAATGCCTTTTTTCAGGCCTAAATCCTTCGCCGCGCAATCCGTGAGCCTGCCAACAGCAACGCCCATATCGAGCACATCTTTGGGAAATTTCTTGATTACATCGTCAAGCCCGATCTCGGCATAGAGATCAACCGGCCAACCGCCGTTCGGCCTGTCGTAATACCATCTTGCCGAGGTTGTATCTATGCTGGCGGTAAGTTCACCTGTTAGCTTATATATCAGCCAATCTGTGCACTCAAAGATATGTTCCGCGCGGTCATACAGTTCTTTTTCATTTTCCTTAAGCCACAATGCCTTGCATGGCATCGATTCTGCAGATACATTTCCGTATCCGTTGTATTTCAGTGCTTTGTTTTTTGTGCCCGTTATTTTTTGAGCCTGTTTTGAAGCGCGAATATCCATCCACATAATGGCGGGCCTTAAAATATTCATCCCTTTATCCGCCATTAAAACCGTACAACAGGTTGTATCTACGCTGATTCCAATGATTTCGAATTCCTTGATTGCCAGGCTGTCAACAACCCGTCTTACAGCTTTGCAAATAGCTGTCCACCATTCTTCAGGCTTTTGTTCAGCCCAGCCGGATTTTGGTGTATATAAAGGATATGTCTCATCAGCAAATGCGATGGGTTTGCCTTTGAGATCAAACAAACCGACCTTTACACTGCTTGTCCCCATGTCGATGCCTAATAATAAATCTTTTTTTACCATGCCGATCTCTCCACAGATTTTTATCCTCCAATAATCACATTAAATCCATGTTCCGCTATTTTATCTTTGATTTTTCCGGCTGCTTTTTTATCCATTTCTTTTAAATTACCCAGCAGATAGGGATACCCAAGAGCAAGATACTTATGTTTTCCAAGCTGATGAAACGGTAAAATATCGATATCCGATATATCAAGCTCTTTTGCCCAACCAATAAGTTGATTGATGTGATCTTCGTTGTCGTTCAATGTAGGAATAATCGGGCAGCGCATTTTTACATACTTGCCTTTTTCTCTGAGTTTTTTTATATTTTCTTTCACCAGATCCGGTTTTTCCCCGCTTAACATATTAAACTGTTCCTGATTTGTAAATTTAACATCAACGAGCAATTCGTCCGCGTTTTCCACCACACGCCAAAGAATATTCCACGGAACCGCAGCGGCTGTTTCGACCGCGATATTGATATACCTTTTTTTGCACGCCTCGACTAAAGCCTGAGAAAACTCCGGCTGTAAACAGGGCTCGCCGCCAGACAGCGTCATTCCGCCACCCGACTGCAGATAATAAGCATTGTCTTTCTCAACTTCCGCCATAATCTCGGCAACGCTCATTTCCTTGCCATACAATTCAATTGCGGACGCAAGGCACTGGGACAGGCATGTCCCGCATAATTTACATTTGGACAAGTCAATTCTTCTCGTCCCGTCTTCATTTGCCGAAATCGCATTATGCGGACAAGCCTTTTCACATCTGCCGCATTGCTGGCACAACTTGGGATGTATGACCATCTGCGGCTTTTTTTCCTGGGATTCGGGGTTGCAACACCATGGACACCACAGGTTGCAACCCTTTAAAAACACGTTTGTTCTTATCCCGATACCATCATTGATGTGAAAATGCTCGATATTCAGCACAATTCCCTTAAGCTGTTGTTCCTTCTCATCATATAAAAACATTTTCAACCCTCACTTTTTGTATGTCTAGACCGCATGCTCCGTCCGGTCAATAATGTCATCCTGCAAAGCCTTGTCAAGAGGAGTAAACAGAGCGCTATACCCCGCCACACGAACCATCAAATCCTTATATTCCTGAGGCCTCTCCTGTGCTTTGTGCAGTGTTTCCACCGATACACAGTTGATCTGAATATGCATGCCTTTGAAATCACTGAAATAGGTCCTGACTACCTGCATGAGTTTTTTTGCCGGCAGGCCCGGCTCAAGCGATGCAGGCATCACCTTGACATTCAGCAACTGCCCGCCGGATACCAGTACAGTGGGTAATTTTCCGACCGATTTTAGGGAAGCCGTAATACCTTTTGTATCTGTGCCATGCGTGGGCGAAGAGGTGTCTGACAGCGGTTCCCGGTCTTTTCTGCCGTCCGGCAGCGCGCCTACCGATTCGCCGAAAGGCACATTGGAAGATACCGAACTGGTGGAAGGCTGCCATGTTCCTCCGATCGGGCCCCTGCCGTACCGCGTAGTCTTATATTTAGCCGTCTCTTCACAGATAAACCGGAAATAATCGACCATAATGTCGTCGACATAATCATCGTCGTTTCCGTATTTCGGAACATCCAGCAAGATCTTCTGAATCTCCGGGCCGGCCGGTTTTGTCGTCAAATCCGAAAAATTGGTTTGCAGCGCATGCAAAAGCTGTTTACCGGTAATGAATTTGTCTTCAAACACCACCTTTTTGATTGCAGCAAGCGAATTTCCCACATTGGCCACACCCACGTACAGCGGCCCGCAATAGTCATAGATTGCGCCGCCCTGCTTCATTGTTTTTCCTCTTGCTATGCAGTCGTCTACCAGGGAAGAAACGTAGGGATCGGCAATCCCTTCTTCCGTCATTCTGTCTATCGTATTGTCGTTAATAACCTGTAATTTAAAGTAATATCTGGCCTGTATCTTGAATGCTTCATATAACTCTTCATAATTTTTAAACGTCGTCAAATCTCCGTTGCCGGGCTGCAGGCAGACGCCGGTTTTCGGATCCTTTCCATTATAAAGCGCAAGCTCCATCAATTTGCCCAGATTGATAAATCCGGCTCCGTTCGGTCTGCCCGTCTGCTTTCCCTCCACAATGGCTTCCACACAGCCGACAACCGAATAGTTGACGGCGTCTTCCCAGGGAATGCCCCTGTTTACCAGAGCAGGCACATAAACCTCATCACTGTAAATGGCAGGCTGCCCGCCGCCAATCCGTACCACATCAAATGCAGCATACATTAATCTCTCGGAAATCCTGTTGTGATACCGCAATGAA
The DNA here is from genome assembly GCA_023393165.1 of Bacillota bacterium. Classification (GTDB taxonomy): domain Bacteria; phylum Bacillota; class Clostridia; order Christensenellales; family Christensenellaceae; genus JAEYKI01. Next base: position 96,764 of record JAEWMJ010000027.1, read on the forward strand.
ATAGACGGCGTATTCAGGGAAATGGCCGCCTGCGCGTTAAGCACCAGGAAGGAAAGTTCGTTGGTACTGTCCTTGCCGTTCCTGTCCTGTCCGCCCACCGTAATATTCTGAAAAAGCTGGTATCCCGCGAACGCTTTGGTGTTGGTCCAGCAGGTGATTTTAAGGAGCTGGAAAATTTTCAGGAACAGGCATTCCATCAGTTCAAGCGCGTCCTCATATTTAATGCTGCCCGCCGAGATATCTTTTCTGTACAGTTCAATCAACGTCTGGTCCAGGCGGCCCATGGAGATGGAATGCCCGTTATTTTCTATCTGAATAGTCAGATTAATCAGCCATGCGGCCTGCAGTCCTTCATGGAAATCGCGCGCCGGATTTTCAGGCACATTTTCACATACGTCCGCGATCTTTAATAATTCCTGTTTCCGGACATCGTCCGTTTCCTTTTCCGACTGTTTTCTTGCAATGGCGGCATACCTTTTTGCATGCCGTATCACCGCCTGGCAGGTAATCAGTACAGATTCCAGAAACGGTTTTTGCAGCGCCTGTTCGGGATCCGAAAGATCAAGGTTCTCCAGCCTGTTTTTCGCCCTTTCTATATTGTCCTTCAATCCTTTTTTCACAATGCCCGCCAGATCTACCGTTAAATGTCCGTCTCCGCCAATCATCAGCCAGTAGGAATCCGTGGCGCCGATTTGCTTTGCTATGTTCGTCTCCTCGGGCAATACCGCTTTGCAGCGGTGTTCGTGGTCGTTGTCCTTCCAAAAGCCGTATATATTCCGAAGATCGGCTTCATCTTCTTTATTGATGGCGTAACGGTCGCCCGGCCGGTCTTCAGGCCTCATGGGATTCCCATCAAGTTCTTCTATCAGCCAGTCCATTCCGAATTCCGGGAATATGGGCGCCGTTCTGGGCTTTGTACCCAGGCTCCCCGCCATCAGTTCTCCTTCGGCAATGGATATCTTCATATTGTCCAGTATATGGGCAAATGCCTTTGCTCTTTTTAACACAACCGGTTCAGCCTGATGCATTTTGTATGCTTCGGTTAAAAGAACCGCTCTGTCTGAGCAAATCTGCGGCATCGCTTCAATCAGATCTGAACGCAATTTTTCGACTCTTTCGCTTCTTACAACCGGTTTATCCATAAATATATGGTCCGTTGTTTTCAGATTTTGAGATAAATAATATTTCATTTTTGGCCTCCATAATTTATTGATTCAAGGCTTTCCTTTTGAAAGGATGCCCTCTTTACAGGCTTCCGATTTGTCCGCAAGTTTAATTTGGTCTCCGAAAGATTACTCTTCCATAGAATATTTGGGCAAATTCATGGGCATCGTTTCAGGAATTTCACATGTGCTCTTCAGCTCATAATACGCTCCCGATTCGGAAGAATCGTAGAATCCGTGCATGATTTCCAGCACATGATAAGCCATCTCTCCGTTCGCCCGGAACTTCCGGCCGTTATGGATCGCACGCGCCATATCGGCAAGGCCCAATGCTCTGCTGTTTTCGTTGTAATCATAACACGAAGGGATCGCCGCCCAGGGCGTTGCTTCTTCTTTTCTGGGTAAATCATAAGGCAGGTCGTACCAGTCGGCTTCATCCTTTCTTCTGAATTTCGTTACGCCGTGGAAGATGTCCGGGCCAGCCAACGGATCGGGGTCAGTCATGCTGATCGTTCCTTCTGTTCCATATATTTCAAGCCTGGGAAGATTGGAATCCCATATATCAAAACTTGTGATTACCGTTGCAGTCGCGCCGTTTTTGAACTCAATGGTTCCGCTCACATGCGTGGGAACCTCGACGTCAATATACTGTCCGGCCATTGGTTCGCTGCTGATCCGGCGCTTGTCAAAGTATTTATTTGCGATACCGCAGACTCTTTTTGCCGGCCCGAGCAGGGCAACCAACGCCGTCATATAGTAAGGGCCCATGTCAAACAACGGTCCAGCGCCGTTTTTGTAAAAGAATACCGGATTAGGATGCCAGATTTCATGTCCATGGCATGTCATGAATGCTGTTGCGGCTATGGGTTTGCCGATCCAGCCGTCATCTATCATCTTTCTCATTGTCTGAGGCCTTGCACCCAGGAATGTATCGGGAGCGCAACCAACTAAAAGTCCTTTTTTCTTGGCTGTGTACAGAATTTCTTTCGCATCCTCTCTTGTTATTGCAAGAGGTTTTTCATTGTAGACATGTTTTCCCGCATTCAGCGCCTTCATGCTTATTTCATGATGCGCCTGGGGAATTGTAAGATTCAGGATCACTTCCACTTCCGGATCCCTGATTATCTCATCCACACTCATAGCCTTGCAGCCATATGCGCCCGCTTTTTCCTTCGCCCTGTCCATAACAAGATCTGCGCAAGCGCATGCTTCTATATTTTCAAATTTAGCAATATTTTTAAAATAAATATCGCAAATGTTGCCGCACCCAATGATGCCTATTTTCACAGTTTTCATTATGAAATCCTCCTTAATACTTTTTTTATTTTGACGCCCAAAGAAATCCTCTGCGCATAATCTCATTCACGGGCTTTTTTGCCAGAGTCGCGGCATCGTGTCCAACCGAGCAATAGAATACCTTACCTAATCCCCATCTTTTGGTCCAGATCACAGGCATATTTACGGGCTTATTCAGGTATGCCGGTCCTTTTATTGCCGCATCGGCTGAAAAATTCCAATCTCCGAATCCAGACTCCGGATCCAGTTTGGCATAATTTGAAACCTCGGCTTCATTTCCTACGGGAAACCGGGTAGTCGCAAGCACATCATTGGCAGGATCTACATGCATATAATACAGCTCTGACTCAACCTCAAAATCTCCTATGCCTTCCGTAATCACACTGGCGCCATGGTTCACATTTACCTTATATTTAAGTTTCTGGCCGCCTGCATGAGATACCCATTGCCCTCCTGTCATCCATTGCCAATCCACGCTGTCATGAAAAGCGTCGCACATGCCCGCATGGCATCCCGCCAGGCCGACGCCGCTGGCCACAGCATTTAGAACCGGTTCCAATTGTTGCGTCGAAATAACGCCCATAGTCCAATGGGGAATAATCAGATCCAGTTTTTTCAGTTTTTCACCATCCAAAAACGCATCCAGCGTATCAGAAAGTTCAACTTCATAGCCCTCTTGCTTTAGAGTATCTTTAAACAGATCCGCACATTGGACGGGTTCGTGCCCTTCCCATCCGCCGTATACAACTAACGCTTTTTTCATAGCTACCTCCCAAATTTTGATTCAAATAATGATTAAGTAATAAAATACCGCTTTACTTTATTTCTTTATACTATAAATTATTATTTATAGTACTGATCCATGTTATCTTTCGTAACAGTTTGAAAGTCGATATAAGTCGTCTTTTCATAGGGTTGACCGGTTATCATGGCATAGGCAATTTCAACCGCTTTTGAACCCTGGCCTTTTGAATCCTGGAAAATATCTGCCGCCATTCTGCCATCCGCAAGATATTCTTTTGCATCCGCGATCAAATCCACGCCAACAACCTGAATTTTTCCGGTAAGTCCCTGGTTGTCGATCGCATTGCAAACGCCGATTCCCATTTCGTCGTTCTGCGCGAATATGCCAACTAATTCGTCACCATAAGCCTGGATCCAGTTCTCTGTCAAAGTCATTGCTTCGTCTCTGTTCCAGTGAGCCGTATCCTCCGCAATCAATTCGATATCAGGATATTTTTTGAGTTGTTCCATAGCGCCTTCACTTCTCAAAACTTCAGCAGATTGTCCGGGGTTTCCATGCATCATCGCGATTTTTCCCTTTCCGCCGATTGCTTCAGCCAAGGCGTCGATAGCCAAATAAGCAGCCTGCTTGTCATCCGATCCGACAAATGCATCGGGTTCCGAAGAACATATGGAATTAACGTTTACAACAGGAATTCCCGCTTCCTGAGCCTTTTCAACACACGGCGAGCTTGCCTCTGAATCGCAGGGATCCAGTATAATCGCATCTACCTTTTGGGATATAAAGCTTTCAATTTGGGAAATTTGTTCATTTGCATCCATTTCCGGATTTACACATATTACATTAATCCCAAGTTCTTTTGCTTTTTCTTCAATACCCTCCTGAAGATCAATCAGAAAGTCTGTCGTTAAAGTAATATTTGAAAATCCAATCGTGATGTCTTCCGGATTTTTAGCCGCTGCATCAGCAGAAGCCGATCCTGTTTCCGCTGCTGCAGACGACTCTGCGGCCGGAGCCGATTCTGCTGCAGTTGAAGCCGCAGGCTCGGAAGATGTAGTCGAGCAGCTCGCAAGAGATGCGACAACAAACATGATTACAACCAGTAACCCAATTATTTTTTTCATATCATTTTCCTCCATTTTTAAGGCTTAAGTAAGTAAAGGGTATTTTATTACTTTATTTTAACTAATAAAAATTTCATTCATTAGTTAAACAGAATAAACATAAATCGTAAATTATTTTTTTTCTCCTCTATCCAGCAGAACTGCTGCAATGATAATGATTCCGCTTATTACCTGCTGCCAATAGGAGGAAACTCCAAGCAAATCCAGTCCATTATTCAGAACACCTATAATAAATGCGCCGACAAGTGTTCCCCACATTGTGCCAACGCCGCCAGAAAGGCTTGTTCCGCCGATAACAACAGCTGAAATTGCTTGGAGTTCATATCCGGATCCGATATTGGGCTGACCCACCGTTATTCTTGCCGATTGCAGTATGCCGGCAAGCCCAACCAATGATCCGGCCAGTATATAAACCGATAATTTTATATTCTTAACGGAGATTCCCGACGCTCTGGAGGCTTCTTCATTTCCACCGATTGCATAAATATATCTGCCATATTTCGTTTGTGATAATATAAATATCGAAACTATTGCGACAATAATCATGATTACTACCAGATAAGGAATCTGCCCAAAGGAACCTTTTCCAAAATCTTTCCATTGCTGAGCCATATCGGATACAGGCCTGCCACCTGCAAAGATCAGCGCCAGCCCGCGCGCTATCGTCATTGTACCAAGGGTGGTAATAAAAGGAGCCACCTTTGCCCGGGATACCAATATACCGTTTATAAATCCAAAAGCAACACCGGTTCCTATTGCAGCCAGAACAGGAACAATCATAGGATAATAAGGCGTACCGGAGCTATCTGCCTTAGCAAACAAGGCGAAAGCCACTCCGCTTATTGCAATTACCGAACCGGGCGATAAATCGATCCCGCCGGTCAATATAACGTATGTTGCAGCGATAGCTAAAATCGAATTAATAGTACACTGGACCAGAATATTGATCATATTCGATTCAGTCATAAATCTATCGGATGCAAAACTCATTACGACCATGAGAATACCCAGGGCCAATATAATTCCGTATTTTCGCAGGATATCCTTTCCCGAAAGCCCCCTTGTACGCTTAGCTTCCATTTTCAAATCAACCATCTTTCTTTCCCCCTTTAATTAGCAATGGCATATTCCATGATTGCTTCTTGTTTTATTTCATTCTTATCTGTAATTTCACCAGTCACAATGCCTTCATGAAGGATAATCACCCGATCACTGAGGCCAATTATTTCCGGCAATTCTGATGAAACCAAAATGACTGCTTTCCCTTTTTCCGCCATTTCCGATATCAGTCTATAGATTTCCGCCTTTGCGCCGATGTCGATTCCTCTTGTAGGTTCATCCATAATCATAATTTCGCATTCATCCAAGAGCATTTTTCCCAGAACGACTTTTTGTTGATTTCCGCCGCTCAGATTCATTACAAGTTGGTCTCTGCCCGGAGTTTTTATGGACAATTCATTTATCATTCTGTCGGCAAGCGTACTTTCTGTCTGCGCCTTAATGATGGGTGAATTGAAGTACTTATTCAGGTTGGAAAGAGTAAGATTTTTCTTAATGGATAGGGGCAGCACCAAGCCTACGCCCTTTCTGTCTTCATTGACAAGACCGATCTTGTACCTGATCGCATCCTTCGGCGAACGGATTTCCACTTCTTTTCCCTTCACGAATATCCTGCCTGAATCAAACTTATCCAGGCCGAATATGCAACGCATGGTTTCCGTGCGTCCGGATCCCATTAATCCCGCGAAGCCAAGCACCTCTCCGCTGCGCACGGAAAATGAAATGTCGTTGAAAACTCCATCTCTAGTAAGGCCTTCTACCCGCAGCAATTCTTCTCCTATTGCATTGTTTCTTTTAGGAAATACTTCTTTTAGCTCCCTTCCCACCATAGCAACAATAATTTTATCGATGTCCACATCCTTGGCCTGGAAGGTCGTGATCAATTTTCCGTCTCTGAATACTGTAACTTCATCGGCTATTTTCAAAATTTCATCCATCTTATGAGATATATAAATGATGGATACTCCTCTGTTTTTTAAATCGCGAATGACTTCAAATAAATTTTCAACTTCCCGGTCCGTAATAGCCGATGTCGGCTCATCCATTATAATGATATTTGCATCATAAGAAACCGCTTTGACTATTTCAACCATTTGTTTTTCGGAAACCATCAGGGAATCCATTTTTCTTTTCGGGTCCAAATCCACATTTAAAGACCGAAGCCACTCCCCGGCTTTTTTGTTCATTTCCCTTTTTTGCAGAATCCCATTTTTCACAATTTCACGCCCCAGAAACAAATTCTCTGAGATGGTCAGATTCGGCACATAACTCAGTTCCTGGTGAATCATAGAAATCCCCAATTTCAGAGTGGAAGCTTCATCCCGCTTTTCCATCTTATTACTACAATAAATTACTTCTCCCTTATCTTCACAATACAAGCCGGTCAGTATTTTCATTAATGTTGATTTCCCTGCTCCGTTTTCGCCCATCAATGCATGAGCGGTCCCTTTTTTTAGGTAAAAGGAAACATCATCTAACGCACATACACCGGGGAAAGATTTGCAAATATTCCGCATTTCAAGCAGATATTCCTGTTCTTTCATACGTTACTCCTTTCAATATTCTTTTTTCATAAGCTTGCTGTCTTTTATTCTAAAAGTTAAATTTAAATATTTTCCAAATCTTTATTACGAGCAAAATGCTTCAGTATTACGAGCGGTTCGTTATCCGATTGGTTTGTGATACGGACTCCTTTGTTGGCCGCTTCATGGATTACAAAAAATTCGTCGTCCGTTAAGCTTCCGTAGCGAATCAATGTCGGACTGGCCAACGGCAATCCATTGACTGTTCCGCGGCCCTGAATGGCTATCATTCCATATGCGTTCGAATCTTTAATCAACACCGATTTTCCCGGCAATACAGTAAGCCTTTTGGCGCTGACTTCTCTGCATTTATAGCAGATCCATTCCTCCATATATCCTTCTTTTTCCGTATCCGATATATCATGTACCGGTACGGGCGACATAAACCTGTTTTTCTCAAAATCAGGATCCACGTTTAATTCCCAGTCAACAACATCAACCAAATAATCAAAGTCTCCAATTTTGTCTTCCGGACAGTTTTTCCAAAGCAGCGCTTCCTCCACACAATGTTCACCATACAATACCGATTGATACATCGCATACACATCCGAAGCAAACTGCGGTTCATATGTACACAGACTGCCCGGCGCGTGCAATACGCCGGGAGGAACATCCCAGCCCGTATCCAAGTCCAGTTTATATGCCCTTGAAATCTGCAATATTTTATTGTCGCCCTTGGTAAAATCAAGCAAGGTTTGCTTCAATTTTTCTTTTGCCGTTCCCGGATTAAGCCCGAAGAAAGTAAATGCAAATTCTCCGTTATGGTTATTTAACTGTGAAGGGAAAAAATACATTTCAGCCTTTCCAGAAGCTCCTACCAACGCGGCATGCTTTTCATCATGATGGACATGATTTGGAAGCGGTCCCAAATTATCGAAAAATTTTGAAAACATTGGCCACCTTTCATATTTTTCCCACAGGTCTTTGCCTATGATTTGTCCTTTATATTCTTCCACAGCCTCCTGCAGCAGAACCTTTTCCATTCCCTGCCTGTCAGACACAATGTAGCTTAAGCCTTCGTCCGGTGAAGTAAGCGGACCGTTTTCCGCTTTTGTTGTGGACGATAACCATCTCTCATCGATCGCTCCGCGTTCCAAACCAAGAACATAATAATCATTGGGATGCAATTTTATTCTTTTGCCCGGTCTGCAAAATGATCTCGGCACCCATGCAGGCGCCAGCCTTAAGACACCCTGCCCCTGATCCATTGCTTTTTCTAAATATGATTTTTTCATTATTTCAATCCCCCTCCCTGGCTAATGTCGCAGAGTTTCTTATAATAAATTCAAATTTCATTTGCCTGTCGTTAACAATATTTGTCTTTCCTTCTTTCATCATTTTAAGAAGCATTTGCGTTGCCATCGAACCCATTCCTGTGGGCAGTTTGAACGTAGTCAGCGGCGGTTCGATCACTTCTGCGGAAGTGATATTATCGAAACCGGTTATTGATATTTCTTTTGGAATCTTTATGTTATATTCCTTTAGCGCCTTTATAGCCCCGCAGGCGATAATATCATTCGAGCAAATGATAGCCGTAGGCAAATCATTAAAATTTTGCTGAATCAATTCCTTTGTGCAGTTATATCCGCTGTCCATGGAATACTCGCCGTATTTGATATAATTCGGATATACCTCAAACCCTTTTTCCCGCATCAGATCAAAATAGCTCCTGATTCGCGCCGCCATTTGCACCTGGTCCTGATTTCCCGATATAAACGCGATTTTTTTATGCTTCAGCGATTCCAAATAATCCATGACAATTTTCATAGCGCTGAAGTTGTCGATTAATATCTCATTTACGTTTCTTTTATAATTTTTACTGCCTATTAATATATATGGAATATTATTTTTCTCAAGCAAAACGACACATTCCTGTTCCACGCAGTAGTTGGATAAGATCATAACCGCATCAGCGTTTCGTGTCTCAATATTCTTTTTTATCATTTTATATATTTCGGTCTGATCCGCCGGACACAGCGCAAGCTGAAGGGTGTATTCGCTGTTAATCAGGCCGCTGTATATTTCCTGGACGATCTCCTTTTCATATATCCAGGTAGCCATCGTTATCGGCGTCTCGGATACCATTAAAAGAAGTATATTCCCGCTCTTGCCTTTTGCCAGTTTCCTGGCGGTCACATTTGGCACAAAATTCAACTCTTTGATAGCATCCTCAATTTTTTGCCTGTTAACAGTTTTTATCGACTGGTCCCCATTTAAATATCTTGATACAGAACCTGTCCCGACTTTTGCAAGATTCGCCACATCTCTTAATGTCGCGCGTTTTGCGAGAGATTTATCCTTTACTTCTTTATGTTCCATTATGATCAATCCTTTGAATATTATGGATCCGCTTCCACGAAAACTCTTAATTTATTGCATCTTTAACAAAAGATTATATTGCTAAACTCAATTATACTTGTTCTGGTAAAAATTACAAGGGAGAATCTTATTTTGGAATCGCTTCCATTTATTTAACCCAATTGTATCAATATATAATCCGTTTGTCAAGATTTTTTTATATACATTTTACCCTTGGCGTCCAATGCACACTCCAAACAGGCAGCAGTACAATGGAATCAGTATCACCAGCACTCACAAAACAATAGTGACTTACCAAGAATATAACTGCCAGATCAATCATATTGTGCATTCAATCACAGAACACATGGAAGATAGTTGGACAATACGGATTATCGCCTGCGCGATATCAGACAGGGACAACTTAGCAGCTTTGAATGTATTCGGCGCCGAGTATCCAATCTGGCCAATTGTTTTTTATAATTTCATTTATATTTTCCTTTTATATAACATTTTTCAGAACCGGTTCTATTTTTATTTTTAAAAAACTATCCATCCTAAACGATCTGCCCAATGCTGGGACAAATATGCGGTCAGAGCATTCGATTTAAATGTTAATGTCCCTTTCGTTATTCAAAAAGATGCCTCTTGGCACCGTACCAGCAGCCTGCCGTTGCCATTGTTCTCGCAAGTCAGCAGGGAAAGCTCACTGCCTCCCGCTGTGTCGTCCAAAGCCTGCGCGTCGTCCGGATGGATGTGCTCTATCGCGTATACGGAATAACTGTAAGTTTTTCCACCTGTATCGGTCAGGCTCACAGCGTCGCCTACCACCAGCTTGCTCAAATTGCCGAATATCGCGCCGCTCATGTAATCGTGGCCGGTGACGACCAGATTGCCCTCCCCTCCTGGCTCCGGACCCTCGTATCGGCACACGGAAACCGTAAGCGCACGCTCCGTGGTTTCGGACAGCACGGGCAGGCTTAAACTCAGGCTGCCTATGTCCAGCCGGGCGATCACGGTATACCCCTGCAGATCGGACGGAAGCGGGCTGGGCGTTGGTTGTGCGGACGGTTTTACGGAAGCTCCGCCGCCCGGTGCGGATGCGGCGCCGGGCGTAGGGCCGGACGCGATATTCGCGAAAGCCGTAACGCCGCTTGCATCCAGAAGCGCCTGTGCATTTCGTGCGGCTGCCTCGCCTTCCTGCCACTGCGTATAGAATATGCCTCCCGCTGTGAGCACTAAAGCGCCGGCCAATACAAACAGAATGATGCGCATATTTCTTATTGTTATAAAATTTTTAACACGCTCTGTAAAAACGGTTATAGCACGCTTATACTCTATCATTTTGTTTTTTCACGCTTTCCTCTCCCAATAAATACAGCGGTTGCGAGAAGTGCAGCTGCCGCGCCGGCGAGAATCCATATCCATCTGCCGTCCTGTCCCGTCTGGGGCAGCCGGGATTCTTTTATAGTTACGCTTATTGTTTTGGACGTCCACCCCACCGTATAGGTAATAGCGGTGGTCCCGCTTTGAAGCGCGGTGAACGTGGGCGGGCTGCCCGCAGCCGAGAAATAGTTGTTATCAAAGTACCACGTACCTCCCGCTATGCCCGGCGTCCAACTGACGCGCCCTCCCGTATACATATTGAAGCTGTCCGGCAGGCCGGCTATGTCCGGGTTATCGGGCGCGGAGCTTCTGCCGGCGCCCAGCTGCGCAACCGCATACAGGCTGAAATGGTCCGTTTCGAATTCAAGATAACCGTTCTGGACGGTCGCGTTCATGTCGGTCAGCGTCTGGGTGACGGGGTCGCACCAGTACACATGCAGATTTCCGCTCATGCCCTCGGGAATCTTGATCTTCACCTTGATTTTTCCCGCAAAGCCCGTAATGGGACGGCCGTCTTGGTCCAGCAGTTGAAGCTCGTAAACCATCAGCTTATCCAGCCCGCCCATGCTAGCGTTATCGCTGATAAGCCGGAATACCGCCGTATAGCTTTGGCCGGAGGAGGGAATGGCATTGCTGCCCAGTGAAACGCCGGTTACGCCCTCCGGCAGGGTGACGCCCGAAAGGTCAATGGTCACGCCGCCCCCATCGCTTGTCAGCATCGCGGGCAGCCAGTTTGCGTACAGGGTCACATCCCCGGTCTGCGTATTGCTGATGGAGGTCACCTTGTGTTGAAATGCCGCTTCACTGAACCATCCGCCAAAGATGTAGCCCTCCCGCGCGGGTACACCCAGGACAAAGCCCGTGCCGTAAGTATAAGACGCCGGATTTGGATTGTCCGTGCCGCCGTTCAGGTGATAAGTTACGGTATAGCTGTTTGCCGTCCACTGCGCCCACAGCGTGGTATTCGCGGTAAACGCGAAGGCATCGCCCGGCGCATAGGCCGTGCCGCTGCCGTTTGCCTGTGTGCTCCAGCCGTTGAAAGCGTAGCCTGTACGGGTAAAGCCGCCGCCCGCGATTTGCCCTGTTGTGCCGATATGCTGCTGGATGGGAACCACCGTTCCCTGCCCGCCGTTTGCGTCATAACGAAGCGCAACAAGCCTCAGGTACGCGCCAAAAACCGGCGTCCATTCGTCGGGGATGGAAAGGCCGTAGGCCTTCTGCGTATCCTCGGTCAGGGTCAGATGGGCGTGGATCGTGGTGATTGGGGGCACGCAGGCGTCCTTCGCGAGGAAAACTGCCGCGTCGCCCAAAATGGTCAGAGTGCCAACCGCATTCGAACGGGCGCCCATACCGATGTCTTGTGCACCCGGGCCGCCGCTGGCGTAGACCGTGCCGCCGGAGAGGGTCACGGCCGCGTCTATCTCGGCGCTGTCTCCACCGCCGATGCCCGCGCCGGCATATTGATTGCTGGACCCGCCCGAAGCGTAGACCGTACCGCCCGTAATGGTCACGGCGGTGCTTCCGGCAGTTTCCTCGCCGCCTCCGCCCAGCCCTGCGCCGCCCGTTGTGGACGCAGCCCAGACTGTGCCGCCCGCAATGGTGATTTCCCCACCGCCGTTGTAGCTGCCTCCGCCGATGCCTGCGCCGTTGGCGGATTCGGCAGTAATGTCCGCCGTTCCGCCGATATAAATGGCGCCGCCTGTGGCTCCAAGGCCGCCGCCTATACTCGAACCGCCGCCATTACCGGAGGCCGTGATGGTCCCGCCGGTGATGCTGATCTCCCCTCCGTCGCCGTGGCTGCCGCCGCCGATGGCCGCGCTGCCCTGGCCCCTGGCCGTAATGTCTCCGCCGGTGATTGTGATCCTGCCGCCGCCGGCGTGGACGCCGCCGCCGATGCCTGCGCCCACACGGACGTCTGTGGCGACGATAGTGCCGCCCGATATGGTGATGATGCCGCCTTCGCCCATATCCGATGTCTTGTCAAGACTGTAGCTGCCGCCGCCAATTCCCGCGCCGTACCTGTCGCTCCGGACGGTGACGTTTCCGCCCCTGATGGTGATTTCGCCGCCGTCGCCTCCTCCTCCTCCTCCTCCGATGCCCGCGCCGCTGAAACTGTCCGAGGTCGTGCCGCCTGTGGCCTGGACGATACCACCCTCAATGGTAATCCGGCCCCCGTTTCCGCCGCCCAAAGAGGCATCGCGCGCGCCACCGCCAATGCCTGCGCCGGTGGCAGTATTGGTGGACGTGGCCGCACCGCCGGTGGCCGTAACTGTACCGTTCATGATGGCGATGGTTCCGCCGTCGCCGCTGTAGCCGCCGCCCAGCCCTGCGCCGCCTATACCGCCTGTTGCCGTTACCGTACCGTTGTTAATGATAATGGTTCCGCAGCTGCCGCCATCTCCGCCGCCGATGCCCGCGCTGCGATCCCCACCACTGGCCTCGACCGTACCGTCATTGATGGTGATGTCTCCGCCGTTGCCGCCATTTCCGCCGCCAATTCCTGCGCCCCTTTCGCTCACAGCCGTAACCGCACCACCGTTTATGGTGATGCCGCCGCTGGGTTTGTACTCGCCGCCGCCAATACCCGCGCCGGTTTGCCCTCCTGTAGCCGTGACCGTGCCATCGTTGATCCGGATAGTGCCTCCGCTGCCGAGGGCGCCGCCGCCAATGCCCGCACCACCTGTGCCGCCTTGTGCCGCGACAGTGCCGCCGTCAATGGTAGTGCTGCCGCCCCTGCCGTTCCAGCCGCCACCCAGCCCTGCGCCGCCTGTGCCGCCTTGCGCCGTGACAGTGCCGCTGTTAATCTGAATGATTCCGCCCTCATCGCCGTTGCCGCCGCCTATGCCCGCGCCGTTTTCACCGCCTGTCGCGTTCAGCGTGCCGTCGCCGCCGATGGTCAGCGTCGATCTCTCATTGCAGTACAGTCCGGCACTCGCCCCGCTTGTCAGGCTGTTATTGCCCGCCAACGTGAGGTCAACAGCCGCGTCGGGCATTATGTAAAACGCGCATTCTTCCGCCGTGGATACATCGATATTTACGCCGTTCAGCATGATTTTGGCCGTGACGCCGGAATTCACAGTGACGGTGCCCGCCGTCGTGGCGCCGCCGATAGTGATGTTTTGCGTATTGGGAAATGGGGCGGTGGTCGTTCCCCCATATGTAACGGACAGATTACCGTTTCCGGCGTCATTGATGACGATATCGCCGCCCGATATATAAAAACTGCATTCAGGATCATATTGGTCGACGGATGCTATCGCCGCCGCAGGAGTGATCGTCCCGGCCGAAGTAACTGTAGCGGTTATTTGGAGTGTCGCCGCCGCTCCGTTCGCAATGCTCCCGACCGTCCAGATTCCGGTTACGCCGTCATAGGTTCCCTGACTTGGTGTTGCGGATTGGAAACTGAGTTCGGATTGCAAAGAAACCGATACGCTGACGCCTGTTGCATCGTTTGGCCCTTGATTTATAAGAGTGATTGCAAAAGTGACGGTGTCTCCAATCGATGGAGTAGGATTATCAACAGACGCAGTCACTGTCAAATCTGCTGTATCCGCCGCCAGCGCCACCGCGGGCGTCAGCGTAAAAACCAGCGCCGCGCACAGCAGCGCGCTCAAAAACCGTTTCCTTTTCATTCGTTTCTCTCCTTTTTCGTTCCATTTTTGCACCGCAGGGCGCCGCACATGCATATGCCGATGGGGTCGAAAGGCGTTTGCTCCCGGTAAAACCAGCCGCAGCCGCCGCAGTCGCCGGGCGGGAGGTTGCCCGGAGCGCCCGGCTTGCAATGAGGGCAACTCTCCTGCTCCGCCGTGGCAAAGGGCCTGCCTTCGCCGGTATACGCCGGGTGCTGCTCAAAATCCGGATAGGCCGGGCAGCTCCCGCACATCTGCTCGTCGTATTCGAGGTAAATGGGAAAGCCCGGCCTCCCGCCCGGTAAGTTTTATACGGCTGCCTTTGCCGGGATTCATTCCCTTACGCTCCTTTTTAAAAAACAGGGATAAAAAACCCCTATGATAGCTTTCACTACTATCATAGGGGCAAATCCGTGCTCATAAAAGTGACTTTTCACCCTAAAAAAGTCACTTTTTCCGGGGTATGGTTTCGGGGCCTAAAAAACGTATTGCGCAAGCTCGTCCCGGCCGGATATGAACAGCTTTTCGTAAATCTCCAGCATGATGTTTTTAAGCCTGCCGACGGAAATACCGTGCTGCTTTGCGATTTTTGCGTAAGGGATACGGCGGGCTACCAGCAGCGCCAGATGGTATTCCCTGAGGGACAGCATAAGCGTAATGTTATCCTTGGTGAACTGGTTGTGGAATGTGATCCAGTTCTTCCATGTGCGCTTCCATTGCCCAATGACGGCGCCATAGTAATCGGGAAACGTCTGCTCCAAACACTTCTCCACAAGGCCGCTAAGAGCGGTAACGACCTCCGCAAAAGGCGTGATAAAGCCGTGGGGCAGGCTGATGCGCATGGCTTCCAGCAGCCAGCGCCTGGCCTCATCCACGCGCCCAAGATAGCAGCAGGCGACGGCGCACGTCACCCTCAGATAAATGTCCGGAAATGTGATCCCCTGCTCCGACGCGCTAAGGGTCAGCGCGGTCTGCGCCACGGCCAGCGAGGTTTCATATTGGCCCATACACTGAAAATATTTCGCGCGTTTATAGAGGGCGTCCGGCTTCGCCTGCGGCGCAAGGGCGCTGAAATCCCCATCCTTCAGCCAGCCGGGAGCCATATTCGGCGCAATCACGCTCACGGCGGCGGTAGCCAGCGCCAACTCCGCAAAAACGGCTACGGCGTTGTCCTTGCCCGTTTCCACGCAGCTTTTGAGATAAGCGTCGATCTCCGTATACGCTTGGTAATCTCCCAGGCTGATGGCCGCCGCGACCGCCACCGGGCAGGCGCGCAGCCTGGCCGCATCGTCCCCCTCGGTCTTTTGAAAGCAGCGTATCGTCCGCGCAAAATCGCCCCGCAAATAAGCCAGCTCGCCCTCATATTGAAGATAAAGCCTATCCTCGCCCACGGTATCCAGAATCGCGTCGGGGTTTTTGCCCGGCATGGGAGTGGTGGTGGCCGCAATCACATAGGACAGATCAGCAGACAGCGATTTCCCGGGCAGATTCTTCTCCCTGCGCGGATCGATGGGCTTTTCTGCCTCATCCGGAATCATCCACAGCCTCCCGTATTTTTTGGCGAGGGGTATCCGGCCATCGGCTAAAAGCCGCTGAACCTGCCTGGGAGAAACGCTCCATTTTTCGGAAGCCTGTACAGCCGATATGTATATCATCCCTGAAACCGCCCTTTCTTAAGTGAAATGACAGCTTTATTATAGTCGTTTGAGCGACGTGTTGCAAACCTTTTTGTTTTAGTTCCTCTTTAAAGCTTACGCACGAACTCGCCAGACTGTGTCAAAAGTCAAGTATATACTAACACAAAATGGTATCATGATGGCTGCATATAACGATCTGGTAGAAAACCACTCTCAATATTTATCAAAAGAGGTTACCTTCTCCGCAGCTTAAGCCTTTTTGACCCCCGATATGGCGTTAATACTTACAAGCCATCGCTGTTAGGTACATATGCAAAGCTTTATGCCGTTTTGCGTTTGTAAAGCCTCATTGCGAATAGAAACGCAACAATCAAAATGCCCAGGCACCATGCGAGCGCGACCCAAATATCATTTCCAACGGGCTGTCCCGCCAGCAGGGAGCGGATCGCGTCGACAATGGAGGTCACCGGTTGGTTTTCGGCAAAGGCGCGAACAGGCCCCGGCATAGAAGCGGTCGGCACAAACGCCGAACTGATAAACGGCAGGAAGATAAGCGGGTAGGAAAACGCGCCTGCGCCGTCCGCCGATTTTGCGGACAGTCCTGCAATCGCCGCGATCCATGTCAAGGCCAGCGTAAACAGCGCTAGTATGCCGGCCACGGCAAGCCATGATAGCACCCCCGCCGGCGAGCGAAAGCCCATTACGAGCGCTACGAGAATGATGACGGCAACCGAAATCGCATTGGATACCAGCGAGGTCAGCACATGCCCCCACAGGACGGCCGAACGCGCAATCGGCATGGAGTGGAACCGTTCGAAGATGCCCCGTTGCTTATCCATAAACAGACGGAAAGCCGTGTAGGCTATGCCGCTTGCAATAGCAATCAGCAGGATGCCGGGCAGCAGGTAATTCACATAGTTGTCCGTGCCGGTTTGAATTGCGCCGCCCAAAACATAGACGAACAGCAGCATCATTGCAATCGGAGTGATGCAGACCGTGATAATGGTGTCCATGCTGCGGAAAATATGGCGCATGGAACGTCCAAGCATGACGCCCATATCGCTAAAATAGTGTTTCTTTACCGTTTCCATTTATTTTTCCTCCTTCTTCCCACCCCGCGCGGCAGGCCGCGTGGGGACCCCGGTGCCGATGATTGCGAGGAATATTTCCTCCAACGTCGGCTGTTTTTCCACATACTCTACCTTCGCAGGCGGGAACAGCTTTTTCAGCTCAGCGAGCGTGCCCCCCGCGATAATCCTGCCCTCATGCAGAATGGCTATTCTGTCTGCAAGCTGCTCGGCTTCCTCCAAATACTGCGTGGTCAGGAATACCGTCGTGCCATTATTGGCAAGCTCTTTGACCGTCTTCCAAACCTCGATGCGCGCCTCGGGGTCAAGCCCAGTGGTCGGCTCATCGAGGAAAATGATCTGCGGTTTTCCTATAAGGCTCATGGCGATGTCGAGTCTGCGGTGCATACCGCCCGAATAGGTGGAAACCCTGCGATCGGCGGCGTCGGTTAGGCCGAAGCGGCTCAGCAAATCGTCCGCGACCTGGCGCGGATTGGCAAGGTGCCGCAGCTTGGCGATTAAGATCAAATTTTCCCGCCCGGTCAATATCTCATCCACGGCGGCGAACTGCCCGGTCAGGCTGATCGACTGCCGTACATGGTCGGGCTTTGACGAGACGTCAAAGCCGTTGACGGCGGCGGTGCCTCCGTCCTGTTTGAGCAGCGTGGTGAGGATTCTGACAATCGTCGTCTTGCCCGCGCCGTTGGAGCCGAGCAGGGCGAAAATACTGCCTTTTTCCACCTCGAAATCCACGCCCTTCAGGACATGAAGTTTCTTATAGGACTTTTGCAGTCCTTTCACTTGAATTGCGGTTTCTGTCATTTTGAATCCTTCCCCTTTCCGAATTTGTTCATGATGTCGCGGTTAAGCGTCTTGCGCCAGTCTTCCGTGTATGTTCTGGCGCTGCGCAGAAGCTCGTCGCAGAACGCGGCCACATCATCGCCGGTAATCTCCAAAACATGCTTGCCATCCGCCGCACCGGCCTCGAACAACTCTATCAGGTCATAATGGATCTTCAGCATGTCATAGCCGTCTCCTCCCGCGAAATTCCACATGTATCCCTGGATTTTTTCAAATACAAACCGATAGTCTTCAGGCAGCGCTTCTACCCTTGCCATTTGCTCCCTATACTCTTTTTTGTCCCCGATCATTTTTTTGATAAACTCCAGCATCGTATTGCTCCTTCTTTTACTTCATTTTATCCGTAACTTTTTTCATGGCCTTGGCAACTTCCTTGTCAGCAGTTTCCTGATAGACGTCGGCGTAGGTTTTTGAATCTTTGATCAATTCGTCGCAAAAATCCGCTACGTCACTGCCCGTCACTTCGAGCACGCCTTTCCCCAAGGCCGCGCCCTCTTCAAAAAGATCGACAATCCCCGAGAGCAAACCCGTACCTTCGGTCAGCTCGACAGGCCCGACCATAAAGAGATATTTTTGAATCTCTTTATAAACGCTTCTGTAATCTTGCGGGAGTGCTTTGACACGCGCCATGTGCGCCCGCCACTCTTTTTTGCCTTGGATGATATCTTGTATGCTCATTTTATCCTCCTCTTACTTTCCTAATTTTTTTGCGATATTGGTGTTAAGCTGTTCGCGCCATTTGTCACGGTAGGACATTGCCCCTTCTTCGCCGGCTATCGCCGAGCAGAAGCCTTTGATGTCGTCACCCAAAACCTCTTGGACACTCTGGCCGTCAGCCGCCGTTTCTTCGAGCAGGCCAAGTACATTGTCAAGAATGGGCATAAGGTTGCGGCCGGTGAAATCTGAGTGCGGCCAAAGATTGGCTTTAATTTTTTCCCATGCCGCCTGATAATCAGCCGGCAGTTTTTTGGCTCGCGATTCAAAAGTTTTCAATTCTTTAGTCATGTCGCTGCCTGTGATTTGTTCCCAAAAATTCATTATTTTTTCTCCTTTAACTCGTTAATTTTTGATGCTACGAACTCCCATTTTTCCCAGAACCTCCGCAATTCCTCTCGCCCAGCGTCGTTGAGCATGAAAAACTTTCGCGGCGGCCCCATGTCGGATGGTTTTTTTTCTATGTCCACGAGTTTATTCTTCTCAAGCCGCACCAAAATGGTGTAGACAGTTCCTTCCACAACATCTGTGAAGCCGAGAGCATTCAACCGCCGCGTGATTTCGTAGCCGTAGGTTTCTCCGCGGTTTATAATTTCAAGGACACAGCCTTCAAGCACGCCTTTGAGCATTTCCGTTAGGTTTTCCAACACAATCACCCCTTCCTATTCCGTATGACTTGTATGCAGTATTACTTATTACCACTATATAGTAACACGCAATAGTATGGTTGTCAATAGAGAAAAATAAAAAACAGCTGCCATAAACTAGATGTTCTCTTTTGGTTTGTTCAAGCTTTAAAGCGTTCATCGTCTACCGCTTTATAAGTCTAATAATACAGCTGAATTTTTAACAAAAATGCATGTCCGAAAATGGCCAGTTTTTTCGAGAAAAGATGATATAATGATAAAACGAGGTGAAAAATTTGGTGAAAGATGAAGACCGGATATGGTATGCGGCATTTAAGTCCAAGGATGCAAGGTTTGATGGACGTTTCTTTGTGGGGGTATCCTCTACAGGGATTTATTGCCGGCCGGTATGCCCTGCAAAGCTACCAAAGGCAGAAAATTGTACCTTTTATGTCACGGCGGCGGCAGCGGAACAAGCAGGTTTCCGCCCGTGCCTTTTGTGTCGTCCGGAACTTGCCCCTGGCAACGCACCTATAGACGCCATAGCCTCTCTGGCTCATCGTGCGGCAAGGCTGCTGGAAGAAGGCTGTGGAAGTGAAGAAAGCATTGAGGAGCTCGCCAGCCATCTTGGTTGTACAGACCGTCACCTGCGCAGAGCATTTTTAGCAGAATACAATGTTTCTCCGATACAGTACCGGCAAACATGCAGGTTGCTACTTGCCAAAAACCTGCTAACAGATACCGGCCTCCCGGTAATCGAAGTTGCTATGGCCGCTGGCTTTGGAAGTTTGCGACGCTTCAATGACCTTTTCAAGAAGCGGTACCGTCTTGCGCCTACTGCTTTACGGAAGCGGACCTCGGAAGGAAAAAAACATAATAATGACATAACTTTAGCATTGAGTTACCGTCCACCCTACCGCTGGGAAGAAATATTGAACTTCCTTGCCGGGCGTGCAATTTCCGGGGTTGAGGCAGTAAAAAACGGGGAATATTTGCGTACCGTGCATTTAGTAGCCGCAGAGGAAAAGCATGTATATGGGTGGGTGCGGGTTGGCCACAGGCCCCAAAAGAACGCCTTGATCGTCACGGTAAGCGAAACCTTGTTATCCGTATTGCCACAAGTATTAGCACGGATTCGACATCTATTCGATTTGAATTGCGACCCGGCCGCGGTGTATGGAACGCTTTCATCAATGAACGATATACGCCCTAATCTTTGTGTTTTAGGAACCCGTTTGCCCGGTAGCTTCAATGCTTTTGAAATGGCCGTGCGGGCGGTGCTTGGACAGCAGATCACTGTGAAAGCCGCAAGCACATTAGCCTCACGAATTGTTGATACCTACGGCATGCCTATTCAAACAGGGATAGAAGGCTTGACCCATGTTTTCCCCTCACCCGAAGATATACTTGCTTTGGACGGGCCTATTGAAAATAACCTTGGCCCGTTAGGGGTTACTGCGGCGCGATCAAAAACTATTTTTGAGTTGGCACGGGCATTAGTACAAGATAAAATTGATTTTGGCCTTTGCGCCCAGCCGGAAGAAGAGATAAGAAAATTGATGGCAATTCGCGGCATTGGAAGCTGGACGGCACATTATATTGCTATGCGTGCGATGGAATGGCCGGATGCTTTCCTTGAAACAGATGTTGGCGTAAAAAAGGCACTTGAATCTTACACATCAAAAGAGTTGTTGAAAATGGCGGAAGCGTGGCGACCGTGGCGCAGTTACGCTACAATTAACCTTTGGAACACGCTATAAAGCACAGACAAAATAAGGAGAACCAAAATGTATTATTCAACAATATATCCGTCACCCATAGGCACAATTACGCTGGCTTGTGACGGTGTCAATCTTGTAGGTTTATGGATAGAAGGACAAAAATATTATGGAGATACCCTATCCGAAAAAATGGTAGAAAAAAATGATATACTGATATTTAGCGATGCAAAAAAATGGCTGGACATGTATTTTGCAGGTGAGAAGCCTGCTGCTTCTGAATTGCCGTTAGCCCCTATTGGCGGTGAATTTCGTCAAGGTGTATGGGGCATTTTATGTGAAATACCATACGGCGAGGTCATTACTTATGGTGACATTGCAAAAAAAATGGCCGTAAAAATGAATAAAAAAAGCATGTCCAGCCAAGCAGTGGGCGGGGCTGTCGGTCATAATCCCATATCTATTATCATCCCCTGTCACCGAGTTGTGGGGGTAAATGGCAGCTTGACAGGTTATGCTGGCGGTATTAGCACAAAATTAAAATTGCTTGAACTGGAGGGCGTTGACATGTCCCGACTGTTTGTTCCTAAAAAAGGTACTGCACTCTGAGAGAAACTCACCGGGTTCAGACCATACTTAAAAGACGGCAAGTATCTTTTGATCAAAGGTAGTTGCTACTAATTGAGTACCAATGCAAAATATTTAACTGTGTCCCGGTACCATTGATATCTGCCCGCCGTCCATGGCGTTCATAATAATGGGTATTTGATTTCTGAAATCAGATGCAATTAAATTATATATATCTCTTGGATGACCACTTGACATCACCCGGCAAGGATAAAAAACTTTTAGCCTAATGTGCTTGCGTTTCAATTTCTGATTGTGATGGCTTTACGAATCTTCTACGTTTGACGGGTATTGCGTTCCATCCGTGTTTGTTGTCACGACATTTTTGGAATCAGGCTGCGCTTCGATCCACGTATTACCGGGTCTTAGAACCAGATCCGTACCGTCATCCAGTTTATAAACAGTTCCCTCATGCCTGCCGGTTTTTTCCCAGGTGCCTGTCATATGCCGTCCGTCCACAAAGTATTCGGCGCGGCCGCTGCCCACCATCTCCACCGATGCGACGCCTTTCTGGTCCATCAGCACCTCGTATTTTACATACTGCACAATGATGTTTTTAACTTCCACCGCCTTTTGGGTCCCGGCGTCTATAAACGGTTCTCCGTAGAAATACCGGACAAAATTGCCTCCAGCCTTATCATACCTGTACTCCACATGATCCAGTTCGGAAATAAAGGGTATATTTATTTTGCTGACACTTGGATATTTTGAGTAGTCCTCGTTCGCATCAAATTGAAGCATGGGATTTCGTTTTGTTCTCGGATAATCGTATGTATCCAGCGCTGCCTGTGCATTTGCGTATAAAATGCCCGTTGCCCGCGGTTGGTTCCACATAATTTCGTCATCGGCTCGCTGTGTGCTGTCTATGCGCACCTTCATATCCCCGCCGTTGCCGTCCGCATAAATATCGGTATTATAATGATAAGTTTTCATTTCCCGGCCCATACTCCAGGGACCGCCCTGGTGAATGTATATTGCGTCCCATTCGTTTTGTATCAATTGGTGGTATACCATGGATTCACGGACAGGCCCTATTTTTGTCGGAAGCGTATCGTTGAATATTGCCGTAAATCTTGTATCTGCACCTTCTATCATTGTTTCATATACAATATCGGCCGCCTGAATGCCGTATTGCGGCCTCCCGGTGGCTTCGTTGTCAATCTGTACCATGACCGGCCTGTATTCTCCGCTGCCAGGCAGTCCTGTGGTGGGTGAAAGCGGAACCGCAGCGGTTTCCAATACTGTGGGAGTTTTTTGGGCAGTTGCGGACGGCTGTGCGTACTGCTGTTGCTGGATTCCAGTATCCATGCTTGAGGCAGATGGCTGCGCCGCGACAGGTTGACAGGCAGTGGTAAAACAGCCTGTCAACAAAACAACCGCAATAACGATTGAGACCAGTTTTGCGCTGGGGCGGCTGCTGCCGTTCATATAAATGCCGCGTATCCGTTTTTCCGCCGCTTTTTTTGTATCCCCCTGCGCCATTCCCAGTACACGCTGCCCCTGCGCCTTCCTTGCAATCATGGTGAGGATCAGTTGGGCATAGCCGCTTTTTTCGCTTGGGTCAAGATATTTCACCACAGCATTATCGCACGCTACTTCCATATCACTGCGTATTTGCCTAATTGACAGCCAGACAAACGGGTTGAACCAATAGACCGCCTGCAATACGGACAGCAGTACGGACACCAAATGATCTTTGCGTTTGTAATGCACCAGTTCGTGCCGGATGGCAAATTTAATTTGCGCATCGTCCAGCGCAACAAGGGATTCTACGGGCATCAGTATGGTTCGCGGAAAAAACAGCGCCGGCGTCGCAAGATTAAATAGCCCAATAATTTTAATGTTGGCACGCACCCCAAGTTCATGCCTGCATTCTTCAAAAAGCATTTTCAGATGGCTAGAAGCCGGATGTGCGCCAAGGCGAATCCGCTTTTTCAGCAGTAAATAAGATATCAGGATATAACCAAGGCAAACGCACATCCCGGAAACCCAAATTAAAATCAGCAAGTCGCTTAAACTGAATGTATTTATGTTAGTTTCGGGTTGACCGGGCTGGTCCGGGGCTAAAGAGGGAGCAGGCTGCGGCACTGCTGACTGCGGCGCTTGGGAATTTATACCCGGTTGATTTGATCCGTTTTGCTGAACTATATTTTCAGTTGGCGTATCAGAAGGAATTGCCTGCGTTTCCGTTTGGGCCGATGAATAAGGTATTTGAATAAGACTAACTCCGCTGTCTATGGTAAAAGGCATCATCAGGCGTACAATCAGCAGAATCCATATGCCGTAATGCAGCCGGGGGGACATCTTCCTGCCAAATACCTTTTTGAATAGCATTATAACGGCATAAATGATTCCCGAATAAATGGATATCTCCAGAAGTACGTTTAAAATATCCATGGCTTTTCCTTTCATTCCTTATCAGCACTATTTAAACTTGCTATCAGCTTCTGGAGGTCTTCTTTATCCTCCTTACTAAGTCCGCTTTCCTTAATCATGCAGGTTAAAAACAGTTTTGTGCTGCGATCCGTCAGTTTTGACATCATATACCGGCTTTCGCTTATGATGCACTCTTCCCGTTCCACCAACGAAAAATACGCCCGGTTGCCGCTAATAGTCTTGTACCCAAGGTAGCCGTTCTCACACAGCTTTCGGATGTAGGTTGAATAGGTGCTTTTCTGCCAGTTCACCGCTCTATCCATTTCCGTCATTATTTCGGAAAGGAACATCGGATGACGTTTCCACAATGTCTCCATAATAATCCATTCGTGCTTTGTAAGTGCATTCTTCATATAACCCCCAGCAGTTCATTGTATGATCTCAAATTTATTTATATAACCATTTCGTCTATAATTATAAACTAGAATATATTGGATAGTCAATATATTTTTAACATTTATCATTCATGATAATTTCTTTGGATAATGTATAAAACAAGTCCAAGTTTTTCATCTAATACACAACAAAAGCGCGGATATTCGCGCCTTTTATCCAGATTATCCATATTATCCGTAGTTTTATATCATCTGTAGTGTCATTCCCACTCAACAAAGCTTTTTATCTCGTATTTTCCTGAAATTTAGATACTTTCATTGTTTAAATTCGCCTTGATTCTCTAATATATTTATTTTTTAGTGCTTTTTAATATCAAAATTATATCATTCAAGTTGGTACCGTCAAGAATTTTACGACACGTTACAGTGAATTTTGCCGCCTATATCACAAGGTGTAAACTCACAAGGCTTGCTGCCTCGGGGTGCCTGGCGGTATATTGGCTTTAAAATATCCTTTCTGTTCCTGGATCGCACGTGGGTTTATTTTGTTTTTCTATTACTGCAATCTGCACCGCATGGTAACACAGGATGCGGTAATTGATCTCCAGTTCAACAAACGTCAAAGTGCCTGGCAGCTTGTTCGCCCGCGCAAGCCTCCAAAGGTCCGTCGTAAAAGCAGCGAAATCTTCCAGCACCCTAAACAAATTCTGGCGGTATTCCTGAACGATTGGCAAATTTTCTACTCCTGTTTTCTCAAAGCCCTGCAGTGTTTCGGCATATATATATAAATCCGTTAATTTCTTCTCAAATTCCATGGATTTTGCGCGGACAACCGTTGAAAAGAATTCAACGCTATCGGAAAAAAGCCGTGCGTCTATCAAATAGGCCGGTAACCAGAAAATATCCTGCTCTATGGCGTTATATTCCGGTTGTTTGCCCTGCATTAAAGCATTCAGAATTGCCATATAAGCCTCACATATGTTAACGATATGGTTCGTATAAGTTGGTTTGATATTCAGATAAAAACTTTCAGTAAGCTGTTTGCGCAGAAGCTCCAGCGAGAGCGTACGGAACTCGGTTGCCGCGCGGTACGCATCCTGGTTCAAGATTATAATATTGCTGTTGGAAGTTTTAGTTTTCGCTTGTGCGTATAGCGTGTCAAAACGCCGTATAAATTCGTTTAACCGCGGGGTTTCCGGTTTTTCAGGCGGTATGCTGTTGTACAGAACCTGCGCCTTTAGGCTGAGTACCTTGAGCCAGAAACGGTTTTCTTCTGCGTTGGAATATGTATATTCTATCATGCCTTGCCTAACTCCTTACTGAAATATACACTATACTATTCCAAAGCCGGGAAAAATGCTTTTGAAGTCAATGAAAAATGCCTTAATTAGCGCCTCTTGTTTTTACTTCTTTTTCTGCTTGGCCTCCTGTTGCCTCAGCGCTCCCGCATAATCCACTCTATGAGTTCCGGAGGCAGTGGTCCGTCCGACGGTATGCGCATGGTCCCCTTTGTCTTCACATAAAAGTATAAAAAAAGCACCCGGCTAAAAACATAGCCAGATGCTCAGTTTTAAAATGAACGGTAAGCCACCGGCGTCATTCCCGCTCCATGGTCAGAAAGTGTTATATGTTAATCGATGCTGTTATAATACGATTTTTATTACTCTTATTACATGATTTGCACGTATTTTTCTTATTAAATTCTGTTTTAGGTATCAACAATTCCATACTCTTCTCCATAAAACAACATTTACAGGGACTCGATTCTCCAACCTGAACCAGTCCGTATCCAAAATTCAAGGGCTGGTTTTACGTGATTGATATTTCAGATTACCGTCGCCAACAGACCCTCTCACATTGTTTTGACATTGGTCTGCCGTCCCCTTGTCTTTTAAATCGCCTTTCGGGACGATTGCGAATCACTTGAACCCAATCACGCAGATGTTTTTTTGGCTTTCTATCAAGTCAATATCGGTTTTGAATCAAGTCATATCATCCCGAAGCGCGTCAATAATATTTTCTCTTTTTACCTTGCTAATGGCATACAGCATTGTAATGAACACCACAAAGAACACGCCGAACACGCTGATTCCGATACTGCCCCACGGGAACGCAAAATCAATGTCCGCCCCGCCGATGATAAACCCTTTGTAAATCAGCCAAGAGATGATTCCCGCTATTGGAAGCCCGAACAGTAACGTCCTCATGCCATAAAAGACACACTCGAAATTCATCATCTTTTTGAAATCGCAGTCAGACATCCCCACAGAGCGGAGCATGGCAAGCTCCCGCCTGCGCAACTTGATATTCGTGGAAATCGTGTTGAACACATTGGCAGTCGCAATCAGCGAAATCATAATGACAAAAACATATGTAAACACATCAACAACGAATATGATATTGCGATTCTCTTCAAGTATTTTATGCACATTGTACAGGGTATACCCGAATGTAATTCCCGTACCCTGAATCATCGCTTCCATTTCAGCCACCGATTGCGAGGGATTCTTTGACCGAAAGGTCAATCCCATATTCGCGTGGGTACCGGGGGTTTCAAACTTCTCTTTTAGCTGATAGGGGGCAACCACCATAAAAACGTATGACTTCACCTCGGAAGAGTCGCTTGGGAGCGTATCAATGGGTATCGTATCAACAAACGTAATGTTTATGTTTTGCCCCTGTTCCATCTTCGGTTTGTCATTTATTTCGGGAGCGATTGTAAAATTCATGAAACGACTTGCGAACATATCAATCAGCTCGCTCTTCCCGTCTTTCGTGCCATCCACCTTTTTGGCTTTGGCAACAGCGATCATTTTTGCATTTTGCCCGGTATATTCCTCTGCGGGCAAGCCCAAGCTTTTGATAAAACGCAGGTATTCGCTGTCCTCAATAAACTGGATGTCCATTGGCAGATCAATTGTTTCGTCCGTCAGATCATAACCCGCGGATTCCCGGTAGCGGTCTGAAAAATCGCTTGCCTTAACCGCGCATGAATATGTCGAAATCGCTTGGTACGAGCTTTCGTAAACCCCGTCTGCGGTTTTCAATTCGTCATAAAGCCCGAACATTTCGCTTTCGTCCATGTCCTGCGTGGTAAAACAGATGTCATAGTCACTGTCCACTACAGTCCGTTCCGCCGCCTGTTTTAGATCCGTTCCGAAAGCACTTGCCGATACAAACAGCACTACGCTTAAAGTAAGCGATAACACGATGCTGCGATAGCGTTTCTTGTTTCTTTTAAAGTTCTTTAACGCAAGAGTACCTTCCAAGCCGTAAATACGCTGCGTAAATTTTGATGTTTCCACGGCTTTGGATTCGATTTTGACCTCGTTCGTCTGGCGAATACTCTCCATCACGGGAGTGCTTGCGGCCTTTCGAGCCGGGATATAGGCCGAAATCAGAATTGTAACCATGCTGACCGCCGCCGCAGCGACAATCGTGGGGACGGACACTGTCAAGGTTAAAGGTACGGTACTATAGGCAAAGTTTCCGAAATTCCCGGCGACAAAGGATATCACAAGGCTGATACTGACTATGCCGACAACAATGCCTATCGGTATGCCGACTGCGCCAATGCAAAGCCCCTCAAACAGCACCGAATTTCGCAGTTGCTTTGCTGTGGCCCCCACAGATGAAAGAATCCCGAACTGCCGTGTGCGTTCGTTCAGCGATATATTGAATGAATTGTAAATCAGAAAAATCGAGCCTATCATGATCAAGGCAACCAAAACGCCGCCAACCGAGTACAGAAGCGCGTTGAACATATTATCGTCCGAAAGACCCATGAAGCGCAACACTTCATCGTTAAAGACGTAAGCTTGGGTTCCGGCTGTGCTTGCGTAAGCATGGACTTGCCGCGGGTTTTTAAGCATGACAAATATGCTGAAGCTGTCCGCTTTGTCTGCTGGGTCTGTTGTTGTGATCAAGGTGTATCCCGGCGCGGAATATTCCTCAAAACCGGGTCTTTCGCAGATTCCGACAACCGTGTAGGTTCTCTCGGCTTTTGGCACAAGAGTTTCTTTGGCCGTCCCCGGCTCGCCCCCGGAAATGTAAGGGTCGTGTTGACCGAGGTTTTTGTTTCCGTCCATGCGGCTTCCGACAGCAAGCGAAAGCGTGTCGCCCACCGCGAATTTAACGCCGCCGTTTGCCGCGACGTGCGCCGGGACAAGAATCTCCCCACTGTTTTTCGGCAATCTGCCTGAAACCAGGGTTATGGGCAAGGTATCAAAGGCTTCCTTGCTAAATCCGGCTATAAAAAGATATGGCTTGCTGGGATTTTTCCCGCCGTCAAGTGTTGCGTAGCCGATATTTTCAAATGTTGCGGTGTTTGCAACTCCATTGTCGTGGGTTCGCTCCTGTACGAAAGAGGAATCAACGTCCGAAAACTCGATGTGCCAACCGCCGTATTTCTGGGTCGCGCCGTTTACCATATAGTTTTGCAGGGAAACGGCAAAGGTAGCTACTGACGTAATCATGGCGGCGGAAAGGACAACTCCGATAACCGTTACAATCGTTCGTGTGCGGCTTTTTTTGATGCCTTGCAGGGTAACTTTGTTGAAAATGTTCATGGCCGCACCCTCTCATCTCGCACTGCTTTGCCGTCTGATATGCCGATAATGCGATCTGCTTGCAGGGCGATATTTTCGTCATGCGTGACGACGAGAAGGGTCTGCCGATATTTTTGATTGCTTAATTTCAGCAGATTGATAATTTCATGTCCATTCCGGCTGTCCAAACTGCCCGTGGGTTCGTCGGCAAGCATGACCGCCGGGGCGTTCATCAAAGCGCGTCCTATGGAAACGCGCTGTTGCTGACCGCCCGAAAGCTGATTGGGTAAATGCGTTTTTCGGTCTTTTAGCCCAAGCAGTTCGAGCAAGTCATCAAGCCGTTCCTTGTTGACCTTCCGCTTGTCCATCAGTATAGGCAAGGTGATGTTTTCCACCACATTCAGAGTGGGAATGAGGTTGTGAAACTGGTAAATCAGCCCAACCTGCCGCCTGCGGAAAATGGCGAGTTTTTCATTGCTTTGGGCATATACATCCTGCCCGTCCAAATACACCTTTCCGCTTGTCGGCATGTCCACGCCGCCGATGATGTGAAGCAATGTGGATTTGCCGGAGCCGGAGGAGCCGATGATCGCGGTAAACTCCCCCTTTTCGATTGTAAGCGAAACATGGTCAAGCGCGGTAACTTGGTTTTCGCCCTTGCCGTAGGCCTTGCATAGATTTTCAATTTTTAAGAACTCCATTATGTGAGTTTCCTTTCTCATGGTTTACCCATATAATAGAACCTTCAACTTACATCTCTGTGACTTTCCGGTGAGAGATTAGTCACTTTGGGAAACGAATGGCAAATATCGCGCCGCCCTGCGGGTGATTTTTTGCGGTAATCGTCCCTCCTTGCCGTGTTATAATCATCTTGCAGAGAGCCAATCCAATCCCGTATCCTGTAGCGTTTGGGTTTTTCCCACGATAAAACCTATCAAACAGGCAGGGTAAATCTTCTTTTTCAAAGCCCGCGCCGCTGTCGTGGATGGCAATCTCGGTAAACAGTGGGTTGTCCCCGCAAACAATCTCAATCTTCCCGTTATCGCCTGCGCTTTCCATGCAATTTTTGAGGATGTTTTGAATTGCTTCCGAAAGCCAACCCGAATCGCCCTGAATAATCATCCCTTTCGGCGCGTCTATGTGCACATCAATATCGTGCAGTTCCATTGGGATCACAAACGGGCGAAGCGCGGCGCGTATCAAGTTGTTTACATCTGTCTGCTCGCTTTGGAACACCACAATGCCCGCGTCCAGGCGGGATAATTTCAATAGGGAAGTAATCAGCCAATCCATCTGTACAAATAATTCCTCTGTTTCCCGCATCAATGCTTTCCGTTCATTTTCGTCAGGGTTATTCTCTAACAATGACAGAATAAGGTTCACGGATGTGAGAGGGGTGCGGAGTTGGTGGGCTATGTCGGCCAGCGAATCGGCAAGATGTTCTTTTTCTTTTTTCAGTGCATCATTTTGCTCCCGAATACGCAGCGTCATTTTTGTTATCTCGCTTTGCAGAATGGAAAGTTCGCCCTCGTCCGATTCACCAATATACAGATGGTCAGCGTTATGAAGCACAAGATCGATTTGATCTGAAATCCGTGCAATGCTTTTATATCGGGCTTTGGTAAACGCGAAAAACGCTGTGCCAAAGGCGGCGGCAGAAGCAATGGCAAGGATTCCCGCCGCCGTATTGATTGCAAATCCCAGCATTACAGCGGCGGCGGCCATTAAGGAGAACAAAATGGCAAACTGCCGAAACTCTCTATTCCGAAGCATACCCATCCCCCAATCTATACCCCGTCCCGCGAACGGTCAGAATGATTTGCGGGCTTGCGGGGTCGTTCTCTATCTTCTCCCGCAGGCGTTTAATGTACACGGTCAATGTATTGTCATTGACAAACTCGCCCGCAGCGTCCCACAATTCGTCAAGCAGCCTGCTCCTTGTGATAATACTTTTTGGGTTGTTAATAAACACCAGCAACAAGCGGTATTCTAAGGCTGAAAGAAAAACCTCGCTGCCGTCCTTTTTCACGACGCCGCTTGCCATATCGACATGAAGCCCGCAGATTTCAAAAGCTGATGGAGAACGTCCGCTTTTTCGCAGGGCGGTTCTGATTCGTGCAATCAATTCACGCGGACGAAAAGGCTTGGTGATATAGTCGTCCGCGCCCATGTTCAGCCCGGTAACAACACTTGCTTCATCGCCGGAAGCCGTCAGAAAGATAACGGGAACATCTTGCGTTTCTTTGATTTCCGTGCAGACCGTAAAGCCATTTCCGTCAGGCAAAGAAATATCAATCAACGCCAAGTCAAATTTATTCCCGGCAAGCGCGGCAAGGGCGTCACCCCGCGTAGGGGCGTGGGTGACTGTAAATCCCTCCGAGCGGAGCAAAAGCATAAGGTTTTTAGCGATTGCCTTATCGTCCTCAACCAAAAATATCCGTTTCATTTATTTTCACCATCTTTTACTTTACTGCTCCTATATCGTCCGTCAGCCGGTTTTTCAGCGTCAGCAGGAACAAGCCATGTATTTCCCATTTTTTTAGCTCCCTTAATCCGCCCGGCAGAGCAATGGTACACTACCATTCTGTCTGTGATTCCCCAATTTTTCGCTGCTTCTTTTGTCGTTATATAATCCACGCATAACACCTCCATAGCTCTATTATATTTCTTTTGACGGAAATATACAAACCAACATAAAAGTATTAAAAAAAGCACCCGGCTAAAAACATAGCCAGATGCTCAGTTTTAAAATGAACGGTAAGCCACCAGCGTCACTCCCACTCGCTCCTTAAGAGCGTTTTCTAAACAATTCTGTTTAGATATTATGAGTTCTGGTATTCTTATTGCATCAGTTATCCATATTTTTTGGACTCTCTGATTTTTTGTTGCCATTATGTTGCCGCGAATATTCGCGTTCACCTTCTACTGTATTATAACATACCTTTCCCTACCAGGTCGATCTGGAAGTCGTGATTGTGAAATGTAAGCCTCATACATTTAGCTCCAGTTAGAAATACTCTTTGGCTTCTTCTAAATCAAATTGGTATTTCATTTCTATATATCTGCCTATTCCATCCAATCCTGGAAACAGTGCTTTTTCATTAATCCCACAATTATCTAACTCACGTAGAATGGGCTGCTTATTAGAGGCACATATGTGAAAATCAAATATTATTTCATCAAATTGTTTTATACCAAACCCGCGTGCCCCATCTTTGTCCTTATTTGAACACATCATATTATTTTCAGTAAAAAAGCTATCAAACGGCTCTTCCTTCCGCCCCCAAACCATAAACATGCTTGATTGAGCACTCATTCGCAAATCCGTATAGTACGGTCGATATACTAGAGGGTATTCAATAAGTATTTCTTTTTCGTAAATTTTGTTAATTATTTCGGAGATAGTATACTTCTTCTTTTGATCACTACTGTAAATGATATTATCAACTTGATGTGCGAAATGTCTGTAATTATGAAGGTGAATCATCCATACTGTAGCGTCTTTTCCGCCTAAATTTTCTTTTTGTTTATAGTTTAATTTATTATCCTTGCAGGCAAAATACAGTGCAACAAGAGGATTTTCCGACCAATCTAAAAACCTTGTAGGTACTCCATAATGCTGCGCATATTCAGCCCATTTAAACAGTTCTTTTGATGGGTTATTTTTAATATACGCACAGGCTTCTGCAATAAAAGACTGTAATATTTGCTTTTCAGTTGTATAGGCAGTATATTTTTGGTTATCAACAGAATCATTAATTGTTATGTCAATATCATGTGTTTTTCTGAATATAGAGGGCATCAATTCATACGCCTTATCGCTTATACCACGATAAAGGAATTTACTTGTACACGGAAGATTCGACATTCCCTGCGTTGTATATGATTTGTTTAGCTCACTTATTTTCGAAAGATAGTCAGATATACTATCGATATTTTTATCAACATCCATATATTACCACGCCGCTCCCACTCGATAAATCCCACTGTTGTCTCCCCTTAAGCAACTTTCGCTTTTTTTCTTTGTTATTGCCCTCAACATTTTCCGTCTTAAACCAAGTTTTATTACGATTAAAAACTCCTTTGATTTGGGGGACAGTAACGGACTCTCCCCAAATATCTGTTAGCAGACATTCAACATCAACGACTTTGAACCATTCGCCTTTTCCTTCAACCGTAACTATGTAAAGAACCATCATCATTTTCTCTATAAAATCCTGGAAGCTCTTTATAGTGTATTAGCTTCGACTAAACTTGTCAATATTCCACATATTTATAATAATACTTTTTGTTACCATACCCTTATGCTCACACAATGCAAAAAAGCGCCATGATACCCATAGCGTTTTTTGCATTATCCATATTATTCGTATTATTTGTATCTTACTCCCAATCGCTCTTGAAATCTATAACTTAAACAATTTTGTCTTCTTGATGTAATACTTATAAAGTGAAAGAGGAACTAACTATATATTTTGCTATACTGTCATAGTCACAATATATATGCTTTAAATTAAATCCTATTGCATCCAACTCTTTTTTTATTGTTTCAGGATTTTGAATTTCTATTATAGAATCGGGTATTATTTTTTGCCATATTTGAATAGGGAGCCCCTCTTTATAAAATCTATTGGTTGAAAATGGTTGGAACACGAAAACAGACGATTGGTTTCTTACACGCTCATCAATTACCGGAGGATGATATGTAAAATACAATGGAAATTCCAATTCATAATCCAATTTATTTATATCAAATGTATTGTAGCAATACTCTATTTCTTCCATTTTTAACAGAAACATCATCACATGAATATTCGCGACATAGTCCGCGCCGATTAATCTCATATTTGAAACTTTACTATAGTTTGCGTAAAAATCTTTAGGGTATTCAAGCTCACCTTTAAAAATTTTCTGCATACTACTTAGAAAATTCGGAACAGATCTATATATCTGCAATGTTATTTTATCATGAATTCTATCATCAGCTTCCCACTTTGGTTT
The DNA here is from genome assembly GCA_023393165.1 of Bacillota bacterium. Classification (GTDB taxonomy): domain Bacteria; phylum Bacillota; class Clostridia; order Christensenellales; family Christensenellaceae; genus JAEYKI01. The sequence goes on from JAEWMJ010000027.1 coordinate 130,616, forward strand.
ATCTTCTTTATATTGAATTAATGCTTTTTCAAAATCATCTACTCCTCCCTCAAGAAAATCAAGGTAACTTTTAACTCTATGTTTTCTGAATGCCGCAATGAATTTTTCAGCATGATTTTCGAAATACGTTATCAATTCTTCTCTATTTGTTATAAAAGCCTCTGACATTTGGGGAAGTACATTCTTACATAATTCCAAATCATAATTAAGTAAATCCTCAAACATTCCCCAGCCTAATGTCTTTTCATAAATCACCTTATTAATATTGACCAATTTGGTTTTATTAATAAAATATACATAGCCTTTATCATTGCATCCATCAACGCTAAAATATAATGATACCAATGGTGAAAAAGAAAAATCCAACAAATTAGTTGGTATTCCATGATGCTGCGAAAAAGCAAGGAAATTCTTATCTTGAATTTGATTGATAGATGTTTCTACATCAAGATGATATTTTTCTAATAATTTAGAGTAATCTTTTAAATTTGTTCTTTGAATACCTGATCTCAAGGGATGTTCATATTTCTGATTCTCACCACGTGAAATACAATTAAACAAATCATATCTTTCAATAGAAGCTATATATTCTGATAAACTGCTAACACTGCAACTATTAACCATACCTATTTATTACCTCGTTTATTTGGCAACAATTATTTTCAAACCAGAACACAAAGAGGCGGTTCACCCGTGTTGTTATTATAAAAATTGCATTAGCAAACAGCAAGTGTTATATAATATTATACCATATTCTTCTATTATTATAAATATCAAATAATTGTATGTATTATAAAGGGGCAACTTAGTATAAACTAGGTTGCCCCAAAAAATATTTGTAGCTATTTTGATATTTTATGAAGGAATTCTATGACTGGTTGTATACCATGTTGTTCCATGCCGCCAATCAATTGAGACAGTTACATTGATAGTTCCTGAACCGGCCCCAACACCGTAGAAGTTAGAACTGGGGGAAGCCAAAGAATAAAGGGTTCCTTTCGTTGGCGAAGAGATGGTTGTGCTATTTGACACTAAAGGACTAACACCATAAGTTCCATTCGGATTTTGGTAATCTCCAAAACATGAATTTGTTATCTTTAAATTCCTATATGCAGATTCCCAACATTCTACCAGTTTTCCGTAACCATAATTCAGTTGACGGAATTGATATCCATTGTATGTGTATATAGTATAGGTCATCTTTACATAAAGTTGGACATCAAGTGTGGTGTATGTCTCATCGTAATCGCCAGACAGCAGTGTAATTGCATATTGCTGGAGTTCCGCGCCATTTTCATAATATGTAGTTTGCTCAGGAACGTTGTTCGTAATTATAAGGTCTACTGTATTGCTGTCTATTTGTTTCTTCTCAACTTTGGAGTATTTACTTATCTCGGAAATGTCGTTACCATTTATTTGGGTTGCATTTTCGAGTGTTCTATTACTTTCTCTTACTGCTTGGTAAACTATTGTCTGTTGAATACTATTATTATCACTAGCAGCATAAGATGTGCTGGCTGCGCCAAATAAGATAGTTAAGCATAAACCAATGCTAATTACAACTGAAATTATTTTTTTCATAACGTATTCCTTTCTTACTCTTTTCTAATGGCCGAAATCTAAATCCAAATCGGAAATTTCACCTGTTTTGTTTAGCAATTTTGTGCTGATGGTTTCCTTTGAGCCGTTATCATATGTAAATTCTACATAATAGTCCGTATTATCTATACAGCGTAAATCCCTTTTTTTATCTACAACGAACTTATTATCTTTGAATAAATATGTATAATTAGGCTCACCGTAATAATTTGCATCCCAATTGCTATCAGCTAATTTAATTTGGGAGATTACTATATTGTCAAAATTAGATTGGCCGATATACTCAATTGTAAACCTAGTAACACAATAGATATTTTCGTCATATTTTATTTTACCGCTAAGATCTTTACTACCATTATGTTCTACCCAACTCTCAACAACAACCTTGTAATTTTCACTATTTCCAGTGTATTCCCTTGATAGTTGCAAAGTCTTAGCTGTAGAACTGCATGAAGCTAAGTTTACAATTAGGAGCAAACAAATTAATAAAGCAATTTTCCTCATTGGCTTTACCATTATTTCCTTTCCATTTAGACAGAGACTTACCACAGGTTAACATTACCTATTTTAATATAATATGAGGTTGTATACCACGAAGTTCCATGTCTCCAATCAATAGATACCTTTACCGAAATCACGCCGTTGCTACTGTCAACTGCATAGTAGTGTGAGCTTGGCGATGCAAGACTATATTCTGCACCTTTGGTTGGCGACGCTATGGTGGTAGAGTTTGTTACAACAGTTGTTGTGTAGCCTGTTGAACCATCTACGTCTTCCCATCCTCCATAAACTCCATTTGATATCTTTAAGTTGCGATATTGGCTCTCCCAGCATTCCACCAGTTTTCCGTAACCATAATTGAGTTTACAAAAATTGTAACCATATGAATTAGCGTATTTAGAATAATTCATTTTCACGTAAAATTGAACGTCAAGATCCGTATAAGTTTCCCCATAATTAGCAACAATAACTGATGTAGAATATGTTTGAATATTTGCTCCATCTGACAAAGTTGTAATCTGCTCAGGGATTTTATTTTCTACCGTCAGTTCAACTTGCTTATCATCCAATTGTTTTATCGTGACGTCAGAATATTTCCTGAGTTCGTTCAAGTCATTTTGTGTTATTTTAGTTAGATTGTCAAGTCTTTGATTACTATTTTGTACATCGCGATTAGTAGTAGATTGCATGATTTGGGGATTCTCTTCAGTTTGCGCATAAGCGACGCTTCCGAACGAACAAGTAGCGACAATGACCAAAACCAATGTTATAAGCATTATCTTTTTCATGATAATTCTCCTTTCGTTTCGTATTTAAGAACGGTGTAAGTCCCGTTTCTCATAATACGTAGATTCGCTTAGGTATTCTTCTTGTTAATTTTACCACTGCATGATATACTTTTTGTAAGGACTTGTTGCTTTTCCAACGGAATCCCCTCCTTTTTGATATCTCTATATATAAGATATCAAAAAGGACAAATTCATTACAAAGTTTTTGAAAAAAATTGTAAGCGGCAACCTATTACTAAAACATTACCAATTAATAAAAAAAATTTTCTACATAAATATATCAAAGAAGACAAATTATTACCAAATTTTTGAAAAAGTTGTAAAAAAACCTTTTATGATTTATACTATTATTTAGAAAAAACTGTAATTTTGCTCTGGACTTGCATGAGGAACATTTTATGCAAAATAATAGAAAAGAAAAATTTGAAGAACTTTGTAGACCAATAATTTCAGATTTACATAAACATATAAAATTTATTATTAAAGATTCGACTTTAACTGACGATGCTTTTCAGAACAGTTTATTGATCGCATACGAAAAGCTGGATTCTTTGCGTGATGAAACCAAGTTTAAAGCTTGGATTTATAAAATTGCTACTAATGAAAGTTATAGGTTATTAAAAAAGAATAAAAATGAAATTCCTGTTGAGGATTATTTTAATACAAGCGAAGAATCCACCGATTGTACTGCTTATAGTTCTGCTGAATTGCAAATTATTTTAAAAGAAGAAAAAATAGATGTAATGAAAGCTTTGCAAAAGCTATCTTATATTCAGAAAAGACTGATGGTTATGATGTATTATTGGAATTTAGGTTACAAAGAAATATCATCAGTATTGAAACTGTCCGTTAATGCGTTGCGAGTACAGAACCATAGGGCATTAGGGCGTTTGAGAGAAATTTTGAAGGGCGAGATAAATGAAAAGGAATCTAAAAAAGAAACTTAAAACAATAATCCAAGAAAACTACTCTGAGATTATTGATGATGGCATTGATAATAAGCAGCATGTTGAAGAACTGTTTGATAAAGTTATTAATTCTTTGCCGGATACTTCAAGTAAAGATACTGCAAGGCCACAGAAAAAGTTACATTTACGTATTGCTGTAATTGCTGTATGTGTATGTATTGTACTTTTCAGTTCTCTTATATTAGCTTACAATCCAGAGGCCAGCGCTTTTACTTTCAATATACAAAATGCATTTAAAAAAGTATTAAATAGCGGAAATGATGAAGCCGGAACCAATATTATAACTAGCTACTATTCGGCTTTTTCAGAAATAGAGCCGGTTATCGCAAATAGACTTCCTAAACTTGATTGGATACCGGAGGGCTATGCTTTGAAAGGTATTATAATTGCTGAATTTCATGATGATATTGTGACTGCATCCATATCGTATATTAAGAACAAAAGCGATTATATAGATATTACAATAAATCCTTATTCAGATTCCGATGGTTACGCTTATTTGAACGACTCTGATTATCAGTTGGTAGAAATAAATAATGTGCAAACAGCAATATCTATTGACCAACCATACGCTTCCAAAATTTTTTACCACGGTTCTTTCTTAATTTCTATAAGCACTTCAGAGGAAAAAGATATATTAATCAATATTATTGAGAACATAAAATAGATTGTTGCCTAATTCCAATGCGGTAGTATTCCACATTTTTTTTAAAATTTATGTAATGATTTTGCTGGATATATTCTCTTATTAGTAAACAATATTATGGAGGTATATACCATGCGAAAAACTATTACTTTTATTTTAATCTTGGCTCTTATTTTATCTTTGAGCACAACGGCGTATGCTGCTGATTCTACTCAAAACAACTCTCTTATCCCACCCATTGACGAGATATCGCCAAATAAAGATTTAGCACAGGGTTCCATTCATATTATTCAGCCAGCAGCAGCTACAGGCGGCATATTGGAAGCAAGCAACCAATTGCGAAATGCCGGAAATGGCATCCTTCTTTGTAGTTCAAATACGAGAACAAACGGCCAGGCGGATCAAATCTCTGTATCTTATCAAGTACAAAGATATACAGGCACGGACTGGACATTTGTGGGTGATGGATCAACTACGGGATATAAAACCTCAAACTATAGCGGTTCTATATCAAAGAGTGTCAGTTTGGGGTATTATTATAGACTTGTTACATACCACTATTCGTATATTGGTGGCAACTTGGTTAGCAGTTGCTCGGTAACGTCAACAAGTATTTACGTAGGTTAATTAAAACCAAAAGCTCTCTTACGCAATATGACCCTCTTGTCCAACAATGAGAAACAATATACTACGTTACTTTTGGAAGAGATGAATATAGATTATCTATTTAGGAGGATGAACAAATGAAAAAAGCCATAGCATTGATTATTGTTGTGATTTCTATTTTCTCCATAAACAGCGTAGCTTTTGCATCCGAATTAAAACAACCTTCCGACACTACTACCTTAACTGTAACTGAAGTGCCTATCGTGAATCCTGTAGATTATTCAAAAGTAAAAGCACCGTATGTTTATATCCTGCATGAACCAAAAGACGGTGAGATGGTCATAAATGGAGATATACCTCCCGGATTTGGAACCAGCTTACCATACTCAGCACATGCTGATATTCAAAACTTTGTTTATACGAACCGTTATTGGCCTGCGCTCACAGGAAAACTTAATATTTACTTTACTGGAAGTAGAAATCCAGATACCACAGGCACTCCGGGCGTAAGAATTGAATTATATCGTGCAGATTTAGGTTCGGTAGTAGCCACAAAAGACTTAGGCCAAGCTTCATCATGGAATACATCGTGGTCTTGGACTGGCTTGAGTACCACATTGAATTACTATATCAAAGTCTCTACGTTATATAATCACAATGGAGATTCCAGAATAACTTTTGATTTGACAGTTGCAAATGGATGATTAAAAGTATGATGTTTCCTTGTTGGGTGGAGAGGGCTGTGAAGAATCACGTTCATCTTTATGGAATAAATGAACGTGATTCTTCGTTCTAAATTGTGATATATTTATAATAATTCTGCTAATTGGAATTAATAATCTTATTCCATAAATATCAATTTCAAGAGGTACAAGGGGATATGCCATATTTTAATTTTTATTCAAATGGAAAGTATCTATTAGCCGGATTGGTGATAATATGTATTGAAATCATCATTGTAATCCTTCAAAAAAAATTTTCCAGGAAGCAAATATCAACCTCACAATTTATGTTTCGTCTTTTGTTCACAATTTATGTTTCGCTTATGTTCCTAATTACATTGATCCCCAATCCGATCAGCACGGGCAGCATTCATACTACTGCAAATTTCATACCGGCCATAGATATCTATTATGCATTTCATTTCCGAATTACGCATTTAATGTACGAACATTTGTTAAATGTCTTACTTTTCATCCCTTTCGGGTTTCTTTTTTCACTGGTATTCCAAAATGGCAAGCGGTTCTCCATCATGCTCATGGCCGTGACCTTAGTATCATGCTCAATTGAAATTTTGCAGTGGGTATTGCCAAATTCCAATAGGGTATTTGATATAAATGATATCATCTGCAATGTTGCGGGCGGACTTGGCGGATATGCTTTTTATATAATAATAGAGATACTGATTCATAAAAAATACCAAGAGAGAAAAAAGCTTCTTGTTTTCATTTTCGTATTCATAGCTACTATAGTTCTGCCAATCATATCTGTCTTTAAGTCCAACTACTATAACGTCTATATGATTGATTCGCCTATGTTCGTTCCGGCAAGCATTGAGCTTAAAGTCACAGAGAATTGGCCGCAAAAGACGTTTTTATATAAGCCTGACAATATGGGTACTGTCCAGCTCACTTCCACTAATTTGAACGGTTATCAGGGCGGAGCCAGCCCATGCGGAGAAATTAGAATCATCGATCCTTCTGATGCTGCAAACAAATGTTTATCAGGTGTGATACTTAATATATATACGGAAGGTCTTCCCAGGCCGGATACAATCATCATTAACAAAATGGAGTTGAATTATTTTCTAAATTCAGATCAATCATTGATCGTTCCTGTTTGGTGTTTTTACGGTGAAGCTGTCAAGCAAATTGTAACTGACGATGGACAATCTAAAGTAGAGAGGAAAAGGGCAGAAATCTTTGCACCTGCTTTCTTCTAACATCCATACTGGTGTCTATGAAAGAAATGGCTTCTAAAGCCTTTTTTACTATTATAGCTAGTAACCATTTTCAATAACTTTACTTCAAAAGAACCGCTATCACCAGCCAAGCCGCCATGCCTGCCAATATGCCGATTAGCACGCCCTTAATAAAAGTCCATCTTGATTTTCTTACTCCAGCCTTATCTGCTCCAAGCATCTGGACGTACAGCCTGTCTGCGTTTTCGGTCAGTGTTCTTATCTGCCCTAGCAGCAGATTGATTCCCTGCAATATTGTCACGCTGCTGTCCAGCGTTTTCCTTATCTCCATTGTCAAATCTCTCATCTCTTTCATCCTGCCTTCCATCTGCAGAGTGATCTCTTGCAATGCCCCTTCCACTTCGGATGCTTCTTTTTTCGGCTGGTTCAGAGCTTTGAAGGTGTCCATCTTGGATGAATCCATTTTCCATTTCCTCCTTGGTATATTTTCTGTCATGCAGTTTATCATCCCGGCATTTGAACCCCTCCGGGGTGGTATAGGTGATATTGCTCCTGCTGTCCGTCCATTTGACGTCATAGCCGTGCAACTGCAAAAATATAATATATTCTTCTTTGGTCTTGGCCGCTGCCAAACCGCTGTCGATCATATTGATAAGCCTGAATTTCCAGCTCTCTCCCTTCTCCGCAGCTTTATATTCGGCCCTGGAGATATACTCCCCGCCCTTATGATCAATAACAGAAAGCCCTGCTTCCCAGCACAAATTGTCAGACATATCCTTTAGTTCCCCATTGAGCTTTTTGACTAATTTGTAAGCGTAGGACTTGGATACCCCAAGTTCTTTGGCCACTTCATCTACCCGCATAAAGCTATTACTCATATCCGTCCTCCTTTTTTGATTTCTGCCGTTCTCCCGATGCAGTTCCTGGCAGGCAACCTTGTTTGGCGCTGTGCCGTTTTCACTTCCTTGGCAGGCTCGCTCTTTGGAGGTCATTGCCTACTTCCCCAGAAGGTATCTCATCAGCCGGTCATTCAATTGTCTCAAACTAAACTCATTTGTTTAGTATACCGAAATTTTACTAAACATTTTTGTTTAAGTCAAGTGGTTTGTAAAAGAATACTTAACTTTTTTGTTTAATTTTTATTGATTTTCACTAAGCATATATGTTATACTCTGTGCATAAACGTACGGATGGGAGTTATCTTCTATGGCTATTGGTGAAAGAATCAGATATATTCGCAATCTTCGGGGCATGACCCAGAAGTGGTTGGGCATGGCTATCGGTTTTGACGAAAAAACCGCTGATGTTCGTATGGCACAGTATGAATCCGGTACCAGAACGCCAAAGGAAAAGCTGATTTCTGATCTTGCCAATGCCTTAGATGTCAGCACCTGTGCACTGACGGTTCCCGATATTGACAGCCATATAGGCCTGATGCATACGCTGTTCGCGCTTGAAGACTTGTATGGCTTTAAAATCAACAGTATTGACGGGGAGCTTTGCTTAACTCTTGATAAATTCAAGGGAAACACCTACCTTTCCATGTTTAAAATGTTCAGCGCGTGGCAGCAGGAAGCCGAAAAACTAAAAAACGGCGAAATTACCAAGGAGGAATATGACGCTTGGCGCTATACTTACCCGGAAATGGAGGCAGAGCGCACCAGAGTAGCGCTTGATGCTCTCCGGGCAGAAAAGAACGCTCATACCTGCGATTGACCAATACAGCTAACAAAAAAGAGCTAACTGACACTCAAATCAGTTAGCTCTTATTAATATGAATAATGCAATTAGTGTTGCCATAACGTTGCCATTGTGGGTATCAACTGTCCAAAAGCCCAGTATTCATGCGGTTTTCTGGGTTTAACACATCATTCCCACTCGACAATTATAAGTTTATTATATCGGATTTCGCGTTAAAATGCGTATTTTTATTATATAATTTGCTTCAGTTCTTTATATAATTTGGTCTTTATAGACTTTTTAATATCAAATTAATATCAAAAGTAAAACAGCTGTTTTACTGTTCACATCTTATTATAAGTTAATAATATGTGAACAACGTCTGAAGGATAGACAAAATGACGAACACCTGCGCTGTGAACAGGATATAGTTCTGCTTTTTGGTATAGGCGGCTTCGTCCATCTGCGAACTTGTGTTGCTGGACATGAAAGGCAAAAAGGCTAGCAGTGGTATAAAATAGCGACCCTGCACACTCTGGATGAAAATTGCACCTACAGGCGTATCTATCAGATAAAGCACCAGGTTGATCGCTGCAAATGCCAGTGCCAGTATGATCAATATGCCCAGCTTGTTTATAAAGGTATGTTTTGTCTCTGCAATACTGTCCATATTGTATTCGTATTTGGAATATATAAATCCAGTGAGTGCGATGAATCCTACATAGAAATAGACGAAAATGGTGGGCAGACCGTAAGACAGCCAACCAAACTCAAAAAGCTGGTGTATGTAATTTGAAGCGTTAGTTACAAAGGCGCGGAGCAGAATGGCTCCGGAGGAGGTCAGGTTGCCCAAAATGAAGTGGAGCTGCTGGTTCATGCTTGCGCCCATTATGTTTGGGTCAGTCCCGATAACGGAGGACACACCGCCGGCCAGGCCAATTTGATATTGCTGGAACCCAGCAATTCCAAAGGTCGCAGCTACGGTGATGCCTACGCATAGGAGCGAACCCAGCCATTTTGTTTTTCTGGATGTAAACCGTCCAGACGGAATAATGAACAACAGCAGGCATAAGGGAAGAAAATAGATTTTGTACATGCAAATGACGGCGCACACGACGGAAAACCAGATGATTCGCTTATATGTAACAGTAAAATCTTTCTGGAAGTAAAAACGAGCGAACATGGCCGCCAGCAGCAGGGCAAAGGCGTACGTTAGGTAATCCCCGTTGTAGGAGGCCGCTATGAAAAGCGCCATTGGCGCGGCCGCAACCACGCCGAAAAACAGCTTATACCGCGGAGCAATTTTGATTGCAAAAAAGGCGCAGATTGCGTACACGACCAGGTTCGCTATCCTGCCCCCATACAGCAAAGCGAGAACGTTTGTATGAAGCAGTTGGAAGAGGTTGAATATTAAAGCAGCTGGGATATAGTTCAGGAAGAACTGGCTGGCTCCGTACACGGTTTGCGCTTGGCCTGGATCTATAGGCGCTCCTAGTAGAGTGGTATTAACTATGGTTTGACCAAACTGCGACAAGTTTGTGACTTGTTCCTTGGCTGCAGATACCATGCCCCCACCTAGGGGGTTGAATAGTGTGCCGCCCGCCACAAGAAATGCCTTTGACGCATGAACAGATTCATCCGGAACGTCCATGATGGGGGTTAAAAGGGCGAACAACGCGCCGAACACCAGGACTATGGACAGGATGTTAACATGCAGTTTTTTGGAATAAAACAAAATCAGGATGCAGCCCGCCAGTACTGTGACAAACGATAATTTCAACACCCAGGGGCTGATGCCGAGCGCATAGGTAACTTCCGCTTCGGGGACGGCCACATCCCCGGCCTTGCGCGTATAGATGCTTACGGCGTTTACGTCCGAAATGTTTTTGGTTGTGATCTGCAGGGTAAACTCCCCGCCCCCTTTCGGGATGTTGGTCAGGCTGAACGAAAGACAATTTTTACTTTCTTCAAGGCTAGCTGCGGTAAACGCATTTGTATACAACGTTTTTCCCGCCGAGTCAAGTATTTGGAGAGTATATTGTTCAGGGGAGCCTTTTTCCGGCTGGGCAAAATTGAAAGTCAGGGCGCTGGGATTGCCGCCTGTCATATGAAGGGGCATGGAAAGCGGCGATGCGCTAAAAATTTTTTGTTCCGTACGCTGGCTGGACTGGTCGTACAAGGGGATAGTTTGTGTTTTCGACGGTGCAAACACCATCACATATACAAACGCAAACAGAGCGAGCACACAGATTAAAAATATTTTTTGACGCAGATGGTTACTGATAACCAATCCAATAGCTCTTAAATGCATATATTGTTACCCCTTATATTTAATACCATTTATGTTATATCTATAGTATAAACATTAAATATGTTCAATTCAAGCAGATTTTGTACAAAGCGAGTACATAACCTTTTACTGTTTTTATTGCTATGTTACATTGTAGATACGTATGTTCCCATAGTAAACGATGGGAAACAAATACTCTTTATAATCTGTTACTTTTAGTTAAAACGTTAAAATCGGAATATTTTATAGCACTAATGAATTTTGTTCACTAGTTATATCGGTCGATCATAGTTTTAGGTGTTAATCTTAAAAAGAATACCGAATACAAAACCGATATAAGTAATGAAACAAGAAATATTACTAGAGAAACAACTAAAATTTTCGTTCCCAAATTGTTTACTGAATAGTTATTAAGTAACGCAATTTTCTCAGTAGCAAACGAATAGGAGATAAGTGAATCATTATAATTCTGCGTTGCCCTTAAAATCCAGAATATTCCCAAGGATTTTGAACAAAAAACAGCTAAAATAGATAGAATAATATTCGCTATTAAAGCAAGAAAGAAAACCTGAATTGAATTTTGAAGTATAATATGTTTTTTGGATTTACCTAATACAGACTGTATAGTTAACTCATACATATTCCTATGCTGCGTGTATATAGAAAAAAGTATAAGCATTACTAAACTTGTGAAAAGAAGCGCATATATGATCCAATCCAAATATTGATTAACACTCTCTACAGATTTGTTAAGTAGAAAAAGCGGTAAATCAGTTGCATTTTGAGCAATTAATACTTGATCTATTTTTTTATTAAAATCATCCAGTATGGAAGATATATTATCTTCTTTGAGAGTGTAGAAATAAACCACAGGATACTTAATATTAGTTTGACCGGCTTTAACCGAATCAAAATTTGTATACAATCTGGGTTTAGGCGATACTGAATATACAACTTTCCCGTCTACAATATCTTCTTGCTCTATAGGCGATTTTAATGTATATATTCCCAGTACGTTTAAACTTAACAAACGAGTTTGGCTATTTTCATTCATTTCACATTGAATAGTATCCCCTATACGGATGTTATTATAATCAGCCAGCGATTCCTCTATAACAACACCTGATTCGCCCTGTTTCGGAAACCGGCCTTGTAAAAGTTCTGCCGTATGGTCAGTAAAAATATCCGCATATTGAATATTAATATGAATCGATAATTCTGCTTCGCTTCCAATTTTTGAAGCATCGTTTTTATAGTATTCTACCCAGTTTTTAAAGTTGACAGGCTGGGCTGTTTTAGAATCAGTATAATCATATCCCACGATATTTGGATTTTCTGCCAATTTCTCTATTATATCCATGGGAATACTGCCATTCGGATCTTTTGAACTCACTGCAATGGGATAATAGAATGTTCCTCCTGCTCTTACATATTCTGCGGTTTCTTTAAAAAACAGCCCAGCAAACATGCTTGATGCCACAATAACCATAAGCAATATATGTAAAACAGATTGCACCGGTTTTCCTCTCAACATCCAAAAAGCTTTCCTGCAAAGCATCATTCACTTTTACATCCATTCCCAAAGTTTTACTAATTTTTTATATCGTATTTTTATTTCAGTATATTTCTATTTTTTTATCACACAATCTGTACGAAATATCAGAATTGCTTTTAATCATATCAGAATGTGTTACTACAATTACACATTTGTTTTGCTTTTTGGCAAGATCCTTAAACAATTCAACGATAGTACTGGCAGTTTTATTATCCAGATTTCCGGTAGGTTCATCAGCTAATATATATTCCGCTCCAGACGCCAGGCATCTTGCAATAGCTACCCTTTGTTGCTGTCCGCCGGAAAGACGCTTTACTTTCCTTTCCATTTCATCGGTCATAATACTCAAAGACTGCAAAATATTTATCGCTTTTCCGGAGTTTTCCTTATAAGAAAGTTTTTCATTCATTGCCATTACTACATTTTCAATCGCATTCATATATGGGAAAAGATAATAGTTTTGAAAAACATAAGATACTATTTCTTTTCTTAGACGGCTAAAGCCAATTTCTTTAATATCAATACCGGATACCGTAATATTTCCGCTATCCGGTTTATCCAGCCCTCCAAGCAAAGCTAAAAATGTCGTTTTTCCGGAACCCGAAGGTCCGAAAATAGTATAAAACTTCCCAGGCTCAAAAGAAACATTTACATCCTCCAGCACATGCACAGTCGATTGATTCATTTTGTTTTTATAGGTGAAGGAAACATTTTGAACGTTCAGCATACTTTTTTATCCTTTCTTATTTCCGGCCAAAATCTCTCTTGGTTTAAGGCGTAGAATTGTCAAAAAAGGTATAATTGCAAAAACAGCTGCAACTAGAATAGAAGCAAGCGCCATGCCAATAAAAACCGCTGGCGTTATATATACATGAAAATTCTGTTTTATCGTAAGCTCACCATTATCGAAGCAGGACACCATTGCATCGCTGTTTGCAGAAACATAATTGATATTAATCGCACTGTTTAATATAGCTGAAATAACCGGTGAAATTGTCAATGAAACAAGAAGAGCTGCAATAGCAATGAAAAGTACCTGCAATAACTGTATAGAAACAATCCTCCCTTTCCTTTTTCCTAATACCATATAAAGTCCGTTTTCATACATATAGCTATTTCCAAAAAACGTCATTGTTATGATTAGTATAATTGCTCCAAAAATTATTGAGAATACTATCAAGTTGTCGCTCATTGTATTTATTGTTTCCAACTGCCCTGCGAATTCTTTATAAATAATATTCGTGATACTAAAAACCTGATAATTCTTCCATAAATCATCTGCCATTATACTGTCCATAACAGATTGGGTATTGGTTGGCGAGTCCACCCAGACTGTAAGAGTAGAAAGAGGGGTTTTTTCACTCATAAGCGAATTCACTGTATCATAAGTAGTGTAAATTATATTGTAAGGGCTAGCGCGAAATATCTCCTCACCCATATAATTTGTTGGTAGAACTTCAAATTTTAAATTTGTATGGTAAGTTCCAATAATATTTAATTTTACTGTATTATGATTATCATTGCTTTCAACGGACAGGGTATCCCCGATTTTTAAATTATTAGCCTTCGCCAATTGCTCGGATATGATTGCTCCTTGCTTATTCTGATTGGGATATTCACCTTCTGTTAAAATGTTTTGACTTTTATAGAACCGGTTATTGTATTTAATATTAATTCCGCCAGCAACAACCACTTGATCTCTCTTCTCTTCTATTTCCTTTAAAGAGATATCCGCCTTTGAATTTTGTGTAGAAGGGTCTATGCCAGTATAAATCTTAGTATTTTCGAAGTTTATGGGAGTATTGTAACATTCCAAATATGAATCGTATCCTAGAACATGTTCTTTTGATATTAAATTCTGAATCATCTTGTCATTAATAATACGTTCATTTACTTTTTGTAATTGGCCGTCACTTGTTTTTTGATATTTAGGTGTGATCGCAATACTTACTCCAATCTGCTTATAAACATCTTGCTGTGCAGCTTGTGAAGCGGAATGAATTAATAATCCGGTAATTTCAAATAATAATATGATTAATACAACAATAAAAGTAATAATTGACTGTGTTTTTTTGCCTTTAATCCCAATAAAGACAGTTTTCAGAATACCCATATAAACCCTCTAAAAACATTTTTAACTTTATAATTCTTTATATTTATATATAGCAATAAGTATTCTATTTGTCAATATAAATTATTTTTTACATTTATTGTGTTTTAAGGTATTGACATCCTTTTGTTTATATATTATATTTATTATACCATATTCTGTTACATATATTATTATTTTTCTATTTTTAGGAGGTTTTAGTTATGTTTAAAAGAATTCGAATTGTAGGCATGATAATGTTAACTCTAGTGGTAGTGCTAACAATAGCAGTTACTCCAGCCCTTGCAGATAGTGCCCCATTATCTCAGCACACAGTTGCAGCCCATACTAGGTATTACTATTATACTGGCAGTTGGTGTTTTCAGGGTAATCATTCTACAATAAACATGATTCAAAATTTGAGCCCTGCTGTCCAATATGGTTCCGGTTATATAACATCCACTGGTGGCGGCGGTTATGTTCAAACTGGAACAGCTGGTTTGTATGGTTGGGATGCTCCTGTTGCTCCAAACTCTTACCTTAGATTCTTTGCAGAAAATCAAGGTGGAACTTCTACAACGAGTATTTCCGGTACAATTGCATGGGCTTTATATTGAATCACATCTATAGGTTTTATAACCCCGCTTTCATTTCTGGAAGCGGGGTTATTTATTATCTAGTTTTTATATAGTATCTTAACTATATATTGAATTATTCATTAGCTGATCTGTTGTGATTATATATGGCTTATAAAAAGCTCTTTTCTATTGAACCTGTCACCCTAAACTCACTTTAATATAACCGCAATCACCAGCCAGACCGCCATACCTACGAGTACCCCGATCAGCACCCCCTTGAAGTAGGTTTTTCTTGATTTTTTTATGCCAGCCTTATCTGCTCCTATCATCTGGATGTATAACTTGTTTGTGTTTTCGGCCAGTTCTTTTATCCGGCCTAATAGGATATTGACCGACATCAGCACCGCCGCGCTGCTGTCCAGCATTTTCTTGATCTCGGTTGTTAAGCCTCCCATCTCTTCCAAGCTGCTGTCCAGTTTCCGAGTGATCTCCAGTAAGGCTCCTTCTGCTCCTGATGTCTTTTCTTCTGCCCGGTTCAGAGCTTTGAATGCGTCCATCATGGATGAGTCCATTTTCCATTTCCTCCTTAGTATATTTTTCATCATGAAGTTTATCATCCCGGCATTTGAATCCCTCTGGGGTGGTATAGGTAATACTGCTCCGGCTCTCCGTCCATTTAACGCCGTAGCCGTGCAACTGCATAAACAGGATAAATTCCTCCCTTGTCTTAGCTGCCGCCAAACCGCTATCAATCATATTGATAAGCCTGAACTTCCAGCTATCCCCTTTTTCTGCGGCCTTGTATTCAGCTCTGGAGATATATTCCCCGCCCTTATGCTCAATAACGGAGAGCCCGGCCTCCCGGCATAAATAGTCCGACATATCCTTGATGTTTTGCATATCTTCCTTGCTCTGCTGGTACTTTAAGCCGGTTTCAAAATTAACCGAGTTGATTAAGAGGTGATTATGAACGTGCCGCCTGTCCTTGTGTGTTGCCAACAGTACCTGAAACCCGATAAAAAGTTCTGCGAGCTCCATGCCGATCTGATGGGCCTTCTGGAAGCTTACCTGGTCTTTTATATCAAACGACTGTACCAAGTGGATATACTGCCTTCCGGAGCGTTTCCCGAACATCTGCTTCATGGTAATCATCTCGTCATACGCTGACGCGGGCATACAGTCTTTCCCGGATATAAGTATTTCTTCTGTTTTTTCGTCCGAAGTAATATACTGTGCCAGTTTTTTTAAACTGCTTTTCGAGTTAGTGAATTTAAGAACCGCCATATTTCCTCCAGTTGCGCTTTTACGCCTTTCAGCTCCAGGCATGTGATACGGCCTTCATTACAAAGCCGGGTGAGCTGGTTAAGGTTTACCCCCATCTTCCGCAGCTCCTGCACTGCTTCCTGCAATCCCTCAATTACGATGATCTCATGCTGTATGGCTGCGGTCAGCAGATACCCAGACAGCGACAACCCTGCTTTTTCGGCTCTCCCGTGTATCCTTTCATAATCTCCTTGTGTTACCCTAAAGTTCATCAACTTAGATTTGCTTCTTGCCATACTGCTCTCCTTTTTCTTTTTTCGGCCCAATAAGGGGAGGGTGCAAGGAGGGGTTCCCACTCCTGCCAAGCTCTGTTTGTAAAGCCTATGGCTTTACAAACAGGAAGCTTGCCTCCCTTCGGGAGCCATGATTCTTTTCATCAACCTTTTACAGGTGAGTAATTGTACCCGCCGAAATAAAGTAATCGCTTAAAGGTTATTGAAAAAGAAAAAAAATATTTAATCAAGAATCATGGAACCGGAAGGGAGTAACCACTCGCAATTCAACCTTGCAACATTGCGAGTTACTATAAAACCTGCAAAATTGCAAACTTCCCTACTCGGTTAATTGCCAATACCATCTGTCACCTCTTTTGAATGATTTTACGCTTAAATTTTTCTTTGCCTGATCTAATACCCGCTTTGATATATCCATGTTTTTTGCACTCTCCAAAAGCTTACTTTGCAACTCAGCTCCATCGGCAAGAAATTCATTTAACATCCTTTCGGCCTTCTGCAATTTGTTTTCCTGATTGTTTCCTGACAAAAGATCCTCCACGGTAATATCATAATGTCCCAGCCACTTAAAGCCGGTCTCTTTGCTCAATTCAAATGCTATTGAATTCCCTTCTGGCGCAAGGCTGCTTTTATCGTGCGCAATTATTCGGATTGTTGGATTATCTTTCAATCTCCCTACTACTAAAACGCTTCTGGCAGTTGCTTGAAAATCTATTGAGCCTAACCCCCGATATGTAGACTTAGCGCCATTCGCTTTGTTCATATGACCAATTAGAACAATTGCACAATTATACTTTTCCGCCAAGTTTCCCAAACGTTTTAAAACAGGTCTAATTTCGTTTGCCCTATGCATATCCACCTCAGCCCCCAAATAAGCTTGTATGGGGTCTAAAATTACAAGCCTTGCACCAGTTTTCCGAATAGCCATTTCAATTCGTTCATCAGTCATAGAAAGCTCTGTTTCAGTCTCATCAATGACAAGAATCCTGCTGCACTCTGCTCCGGCTTTTTCGAGCCTGGGCTTAACTGTATCTTCTAATCCATCCTCAGAAGTCTGGTAAATGATATAAATCGGCTCTCGTTCTTCTGCATCACAAGGAAGTTTTTCGCCTTTCGATAACAACGCTGCAATATGTAAAATACAGGTCGTTTTTCCCTCTCCCGGATCACCTTGTATAATTGTAATTTTGCCATACGGTATATATGGATACCAAAGCCAATACACTTCCTTAGATTCTACATCAGCCATATTTATGAGTTTGAATTGCTTCTTTAAGTCAACCATGTAACCCTCCATATAATTTTACTTTTTATCCCATTGTTCAAGCCCTTGCATGATTTCAATAATTGTTCTTATAGGAAGCAGTAATTCTCCGCCAATATCGCTTCCTACCTCTATTCTTTTAAGTTCCGATTCAATAGAATTTAACTGAGCCTTAAATAATTCAAAAAGACTTCTATCTCCGACCACAACAAGTTTTTGGTATAAAAGACTTCTGATAAAATAATTTTGCTTGCCTATCCCACTCAGTTCTATCCGCCGATCAAGTTCCGCCTTTTCCATTGGTGTCATTCTAAAATTAACCCCAATATTACGCTGTCTGTTTTTCTCATTCTTTGGTTTACTCAATGGATTCACCCTCTCTCAACGCATTCAACTTCTCTGCCATTTCAGATTGTTTTGAAGGAAAAAGATGAGCATATCTTAAAGTAATATCAATGCTCTCATGTCCAACCCTTTCTGCTATAGCAACAGGACTGAAACCCATTTCTATTAACAATGAAACATGAGAATGCCTTAAATCATGTACTCTGATCTTCCTTACATTTGCGGCATTAGCCCCTCTTCTCATTTCATGCTGTAAAAGATACTTTGTCATAAGGAACATTCGGTCTGTGGGAAAAAAGCCATAAAGCATACCCATATACTCTTTCAATTCATCACATAAAAAATCCGGTATATGAATTGTTCGATTGCTCTTTACCGTTTTCGGTTCGGTTATATAGTCCTTTCCTTCTAACCTTTGGTAAGATTTGTTCACCGATAAAGTCTTATTTTTTAGGTCAATATCATTCGGAGTAAGCGCCAATAATTCACCTTCACGTAGTCCACACCAATAAAGAATTTCGAATGCATAGAAAGATTTTGGCTTGTCCTTAATAGCGGCAGAAAATTTTAAATATTCCTCCTTTGTCCAAAATAACATTTCTTTTGCTCGGCTTTTCCCCATATGTCCTGCTTTATGGGCAGGATTCTCCTTCAATCCGTAAAACCGCACAGCATGATTAAAAATAGCGTTAATTTGATTATGAACGGTTTTGAGATATGTTTCAGAAAAGGGCTTGCCCGTTTCATCCCGATAATCAATTAAGGTATTCTGCCATTTAATGATATCGGTGGGTTTAATGGAATTCATAGGCCGGCTACCAAAGTACGGAATTAGCTTTGTTTCGATGATGTGTTCTTTGGTCAGCCAGGTATTATACTTTAATCTGGATTTTTTATCTTCGGTATAGATTTTTACAAAACTCTCAAAGGACATTTCTAGGTTCGCAGATTGCCGCTGCTTAAATTCCCTTTCCCATTCTAGTGCCTCACGTTTCGTTTTGAATCCTCGTTTTGTCTTGCCTTTGTTATTTCCCTGCCAATCCCGGTAATAGCAGAACACATACCAAGTATCTTTTTTTACGTCTTTATATGCTGGCATTTTCTTTCTCCCATTCTTTGGTTGAAGACTTTTTACCATAGAATCTTTCCTCATAATATTGCTTGCTTACTCGACCAGAGATTGTAATGAATCCCTTTGCCCTAAGTTCTTCGTTCATTTCACGAACTAATTTGTAGGCAAAAGGTTTAGATACCCCTAAGTCATCAGCAATTTCCTTTGCTTTAACAAACATCTTCTCTTTCATTTTTGACTCTCCTTATTTATATTCTCTCGTTTAACATATTTGTTAAACCTTTATCCAAATTATACTTTAACATATTTGTTAAAGTCAATGGTCTTATAATATTTATTAAGCATTTTTGTTAAGTTTTTTCTTTTGATTATACATAATGTATGATAGAATGCTTTTAAGGTGGTAAACTCTAATGACAATTGGCGAAAAAATCAAAATAATACGTACTTTCCGTGGAATGACACAGAAAGAACTCGGTATAAAAATAGGTTATAGTGAAAAAACCGCTGATGTTCGTATTGCACAATATGAATCGAATTATAGGACACCTTCAGCAAAAAAATTACAAAGTATTTCTTTGGTTTTAAACATTAGTCCACTTGCGTTATCAAATCCAGATATAACGACATATCACGGACTTATGCATACTTTGTTTAGCATTGAAGATAAATATGGCTTAGAAATAAAAAAAATCGATGATGAACTATGTCTTACATTCAAAGGAAAAATCGGTACTGTTCCAGAATATATGAGAAAATGGTTCGAAGAATATGAATGTTTTCAAAACGGTGAAAGCAGTAAACAAGAGTATGATGAATGGCGATATAGCTTTCCACGTATAGATATTGAGCGCACAAGGAAAGCTTTGGATGAGAATCGAGAAAAAAGAAAAGAAAGACAAAAAAACGATTTATAATATCAAATTAATATCAAAGGGCATAAATAAACCCCGAAAATCCTTTATTTAAAGGGCTTCCGGGGTTTTTATTTTCTACTCCCACTCGATAGTGGCGGGGGGTTTACTGGTGATATCGTACACGATACGGTTCACGTGCTTGACTTCGTTGATAATGCGCCCGGATATCTTCTCCAGCACGTCGTGGGGTATCCGCGCCCAGTCGGCGGTCATGCCGTCCACACTGGTTACGGCCCTAAGGGCAATCGTATAGTCGTATGTTCTCTCGTCTCCCATCACGCCCACGGAGCGCATGCCCGTCAGTACCGCGAAGTACTGCCATATTTCTTCCTGCAGCCCGGCAGAGGCGATCTCGTCCCGGAATATATAGTCCGCTTCCCTCAGGATCGCGAGCTTTTCCTCGGTTACGTCGCCGATGATCCTGATCGCAAGCCCGGGACCCGGGAATGGCTGACGCCAGACCAATTTGTGCGGCAGGCCGAGTTCTTCGCCCAGCACGCGCACCTCGTCCTTGAATAGTTCCCTTAAAGGTTCTATTATCTCGTCAAAATCCACATAGTCGGGCAGGCCGCCCACGTTATGGTGACTCTTGATCAGGGCCGCGTCCCCAAGGCCGCTTTCTATCACGTCCGGGTAAATGGTGCCCTGCGCAAGGAAGTTGACATGGCCGATCTTTTTTGCCTCAGCCTCGAAAACCCTGATAAATTCTTCGCCTATTATCTTGCGCTTTGCCTCGGGCTCCGTCACTCCCGCCAGTTTGTCAAGAAAGCGTTTCTGCGCGTTCACGCGGACAAAGTTCATGTCGTGTTCCTTGCGGAATACGCTCTCCACCTCGTCGCCCTCGTTTTTGCGCAAAAGGCCGTGGTCCACAAATATGCAGGTTAAATTTTTGCCCACCGCGCGGGATAAAAGCACCGCCGCAACGGACGAATCCACGCCGCCCGAAAGCGCGAGCAGCACCTTTTTATTACCGGCCTTCTGTTTTATTGCCTCTACAGCCGTGACCGCGTAATTGGCCATTGTCCAGTCGCCCGAAGCGCCGCAGATGTTGTACAAAAAGTTCCGCAGGATCTGCGTTCCCTTGCGGGTATGCATGACCTCCGGATGAAATTGCACGCCGTACAGTTTCTTTTCTTCGTTTCCGTACGCGGCGACCGGACACGTTGATGTGGTGGCAAGGATTTCAAAACCCTCGGGGACTGAAAGCACCGCGTCCATATGGCTCATCCAGCAGACCGAGTTTTCCTCCATCTCCCGGAACAGCGGATGTTCCGTATGGTAGGCGACATCCGTTTTGCCATACTGGCCGCTCTCCGGCCGGCCTACTTTACCGCCGAAATGCATGCCTATGAGCTGGCTTCCGTAGCATATCCCCAGAATGGGAACACCCAGCGTATAAATTTCCATGCCGCAGAGCGGCGCGTCATCGGCATAAACGCTTTTTGGCCCGCCTGTAAATATGATGCCGATAGGGTTTTTCCCGCGTATTTTATTCAGATCCGTATTATAGGGAAGTATTTCGCAGTATACGTGCTGCTCGCGAACCCTGCGCGCGATCAGCTGGTTGTACTGCCCGCCAAAATCCAAAACAATAACTGTCTCTCTCAAATATACTCCTCCGTTGCGGTATCCTCTCTTTTTCCTTACCTTTTCTTTTTATGGAAAAAGAAAGGTAAGACCAAAAGAAAACGAAGAACCAAAATTTTTATTTAACCCGGACTGCAATGCAACATATCCAGGAAATTAACGACCTCAATCTGTCTGCCGATTTATTATTGCACAAACACAACGCTTTTACAATCAATTGAATAAAACGATGTATTTTTTTATTAAAATTTACCCGAGTAGTTGGGCGCTTCTTTTGTAATACTGATGTCATGCGGATGGCTTTCCTGCAATCCGGCGTTTGTGATCTTGATAAACTCGGCCTTTTCTTTGAGCTGCATAAGGTTCTCCGCGCCCAGGTATCCCATGCCGGATTTCAGCCCGCCGACCATCTGGAATATGGTGTCCGCCAGAGGTCCTTTGAAAGGAACACGGCCTTCCACGCCCTCCGGAACCAGCTTTTGCGACCCTTCCTGAAAATAACGGTCCGCCGATCCCTGTTTCATGGACGCTATGGAACCCATGCCGCGGTATACCTTGAAGCTTCTGCCCTGGTAGATTTCCGTTTCACCCGGGCTTTCCTTGGTTCCGGCAAACAGGCTGCCGATCATGACCGCCCCCGCTCCGCCGGCCAGAGCCTTGGTGATATCGCCGGAGTATTTGATGCCGCCGTCCGCGATGATTTTTACGCCTAGCTTGTCCGCCATTTCGGCGCATTCCATAACGGCTGAAAGCTGCGGAACGCCAATGCCGGCGATCACGCGGGTCGTACAGATGGATCCGGGACCGATACCGACTTTTACACAGTCCGCGCCCGCCTCAACCAGGTCGCGCACGGCTTCGGCTGTGGCAACGTTGCCTGCCAGCACTTCGATGTCCGGATAGCATTCCTTTATTTTTTTAACCATGTCGAGCACGTTTTGCGAATGCCCGTGGGAAGTATCAATGGCGATCATATCCACTTTTGCGGCAACCAGTGCGCGAACGCGGTCCATGGTATCCCTGCTGGTACCCACCGCCGCGCCAACCAGCAGCCTGCCGCCGCTGTCTTTTGCGGAATTTGGATACTGGATCGCTTTCTCAATGTCTTTGATGGTAATGAGGCCTTTCAGAATGCCTTCCTCGTCCACCAGGGGAAGTTTTTCGATCTTATGTTTGCTCAAGATCTTCTGCGCCCCGGCAAGAGTGGTGCCGATCGGCGCGGTGATCAGATTTTCGCTTGTCATAACCTCGCGGATGAACTTGGAATAATCCGTTTCAAACCGCAGGTCGCGGTTGGTGATGATGCCTACCAGTTTTCTGTCCTTGGTTACCACCGGTACGCCGGATATTTTGTATTTGCTCATGAGCGCGTCCGCATCCGCCACCCTGTGCTCGGGCGAAAGATAAAACGGATCCGATATAACGCCATGCTCGCTTCTTTTTACCTTGTCCACGTTTTCCGCCTGTTCGGTAATGGACATATTCTTATGTATGATACCCATCCCGCCTTCCCTGGCGATCGCGATCGCCAGGGTACATTCGGTAACCGTATCCATCGCGGCGCTCATAAGCGGGATGTTCAGTTTGATTTTTTTGGTGAGGCTGGACGTAACATCCACCTGCTGCGGCATCACCGCGCTGTGCTTGGGTTTTAAAAGCACATCGTCAAACGTAAGTCCTTCTTCTATAACTACTTTCTTCATATTTAAAAAATCCTTTCAGATAAAATAATATTCAAAGTTTTAATTAAAAATTTCAATCGATCAGTTTCTGCCTGGTAAAGCGGCCCAGCCCCCGGAATACCAGAAACACATCGGCAACCAGCACGGCCGCGCCGATCAGCGCAAGCGTTCCCTGGGATAAAAACAGCATGCCGGTGGTTTGCGCCATCATGAGTCCGATCACAGGCAATACGATGATGACCGACCACTGCTGCGCCGCCTGGAATGTTTTTGCCTTGGCGCTCACAAACACCATCAATATGGTGGCCAGCATGGAGAACGCAGGGGTCAGTATAAATAAAAACACGTACCAGTTGGACGTGGGGAATATAAATTCGCCAAAAAGGGATTGCATCCCAAAGTTTACCACACAGCCATAAACGGCTACCGAGACATAGGTGAAGATGATTGCAGGTACAAATGCCGCCAAAACCTTTCCCCAGAACATCCGCGCCATGGAAACCGGCGCGTACAGCAAGGTTTCAAGAGTATGCTTTTCTTTTTCGCCCACCACGCAATTTGCGGATATGATGCTGGATATCAGTACCGGGATCAGTACGAACATAGGCATAAACAGATAATTCAAAAACAAAAACATGAACTGCATGTCGGGCGAGGCAAAACTCTGCACCTTTGCGAGTATATCTCCGTTGCCCGCCAGCATCGCCAAATACATGGACAGGTCATCCACATTGGCTCCGTTGGTTACCGAGCCCATGGAAGCGGATCCCGTCAGGATCATCATAAGCGGCAGAAATACGGAAAACACAAGCGGCACGATCAGCATGGGAGCAAGCGTTTGTTTGCTGGAAAATACCTGCCGGATATCTTTTTTCATAATAGCCAAAACAGCGCCTTTCATTGTACCTTCTCCCTTACCTTAAAATAAATGTCGCTCAAGTCGTGCTCTTTTAAACGCGCGTCGTACACGTCGCATACGGCGCTCACTTCACGGATGATTCCCGGGATCTCCTCTTCGCCCTGAATATCTATTGATACTTCGCCGTTCTGCACGGTATATTTTGAGGGGATATTTCCGCCCACCCGCAGGATAAGCGTTTCCCTGTGGTTGTATTTCTTCTTTAAATACTCCAGGCTGCCCGCCTCCAGAACAGTTCCGCTGTCCAGAAAAACAAATTCGTCGCATACCTTCTGCGCCTCGTTTAAGTTGTGCGTGCACAGCAATATAGTAACTTCCTCGCTTTTGAGCAATTGTATGAGGTTTAATATGGACTGCGCGGATTCGGGGTCAA
>JAEWMJ010000037.1 GCA_023393165.1 Bacillota bacterium
CCAAGCGGATGTCGATAGAGCATGTGCATTACTGAATAGCCGTCCTCGTAAATGCCTGGGCTGGTTAACCCCTTTAGAAGTTTTTTCTTCTATATCGTTGCACTTGACTTGACAATCCACATAAAAATAAAGTGGACTAAATCTTTAGTCCACTTTACACATTATGTTTTTTATTTATTATTTCATAAGTATTAAAGCGCCATTTCATCCATATCCATATCCATGTCATACCATCCGCCGGATGCATAAAGGGCTTCGGGTTCTTCCTCGGCCATTACGGGATAACCGCCGTAGGGAGCGCCCAGGCAACGGCCGTAGGGATCGTAACCGTAATAGCACTGGCTATATGGGTATCCACCGTACCATGGGGTAACCCACGGGAAGAAGAACGGGAAGAATCCGAATCGGCCAAAACCGCGTCTAAAGCCGCCCCTGAAGCCTCCGGGAAACCCTCCCCTGAAGCCGCCCCTGAACCCTCCGGGGAACCCTCCCCTGAAGCCACCCCTGAAGCCTCCGGGAAACCCTCCCCTGAAGCCGCCGCGAAATCCGCCGATCGGAGCCGCTGCAGGAATATCATAATCGTTTGACATATTATTTTCTCCTTTCAATAATGATGATAGTGTAAATTGAACTGCATTTAAACGTTCGATTTATAGTATGAACGGAAACTGTATTGTGTTCTGGATAAATCATTTTATATCTTAATTTTATGTATTTAACCGTAAAAAAAGTAAACCTCTTCTTGCATCAA
Organism: Bacillota bacterium; assembly: GCA_023393165.1. Lineage (GTDB taxonomy): Bacteria > Bacillota > Clostridia > Christensenellales > Christensenellaceae > JAEYKI01. The sequence continues at coordinate 752 of JAEWMJ010000037.1, forward strand.
AAAAACCCTTCCTTTATCATGCCTTTTATCAGGCTTCAATGCCGGAAGGGTATTGTCCCAAATTTTATAATTTGGGGAATATTCAGTATTTTATCCGCATGGGTTCCGGGGTTAACCCTGTCCCTGCATTTGGCTCTTAACCTGCTGTATATCCGAATCGTTTGCCATCTGTGCAGCCTTATAGAAACCTTTGGATTCGGCAATCTTATACAGTTCATACTGGGAATTCTCGTCACTGTTCCTGATCTGCTGAAGAGCCGATCTCAACTGCATGTTGCTGCATTCCGTTATAGCGGTCTCGTAAGCCGTAAGCCCGCTCTTGATTGACGAAAGAGCGTCGTTCACCATTTCTTTTTCCTGTAACATACTTAATCCTCCTTTATTGTAAGAATGACATCAATTTTTGTTTGGTATTCTGCGCGTCCTTTGCGGATTTTTCAAAATACGATTTTACCTGCGGATCCGTCGCCTGCTGCGCATAGGTCTGCATCTTCTGATATGCGGTTTCATGCGCGCCAATCAGATGACGGAGATGCTGCAATTCCATTTGATTTAACTGTGCCATTTTTTTACGGCTCCTTTCTACACTTTTTACGTTAGTATTCAATAAACCTTCCGATAATATACGGAGAAGAGTAATTTCATATCTGTAAATATGCCTGATAACCGGATGTTATTTATGAATTGCATCAACCGTCATGCGGGTTACGCTCTTCGGCATGCATCACCCGGAGGTCTTCAGGCAAACCAACATCGTTGCCCGGGCGCTTTCCGTCACTCTCTGGTATGCGTACAACCGGCTTTTTCAAAGCGTTGCCGCCCCAGTCGGATACGGTTTTATACATCTTATCGCCGCTTTTTTTTGTATTCTTTTTCATTTTTCCACCTTCTTGCGAATCTTTTGTTTTAGTATGCGCGCTCAGGCGTTTTGATATTAAAAATACATGATATGAAATCATCTACATATATTTAATTAGCACAAACGGGAAGGTGTTTTATGAAGAACAACGCGTTTTTGGTCAATACGGTTATTTTAACGGGTACTTCCATTTTTTTGAGAATAATCGGCATCTGTCTCACTTCGTTTTTATCCCAAAAGATCGGCGCCGAGGGCATTGGTTTATACCAGCTAATATTTTCCGTATACACGCTGGCGGCCGCGTTTGCGATTTCCGGGATCAGCATCGCGGTAACCAGGCTGGTGGCCGAAGAAGCGGGAACGAGCGCGCATCCCACATCCACCGTTCTTCGAAAAAGCATCGGTTTCGCAAGCACGGTCAGTATCTGCGTTGCACTGGCGCTTTTTTCACTCTCCGGTTTTATCGGAACGAACGTTTTAAACGACGCAAGAACAATCAACGCAATTAAAATATTGGCTCCAAGCCTTCCTTTTATGGCAGTGACGGCCTGTTTCAGGGGATATTTTATCGGGCGCGGAAAAATTTTTAAAGCCGCGAGCAGCCAGATATTTGAAGAAATGATCCGCATGAGCATTATAATCGGCACAATAAGCTACTTCCTGCCCAAAGGTCTTGAAATCGCCTGCTATTCCATTGTGATCGGTTCAACGGTCGCGGAAATGATAGGCTGCGCATATGTATCGATACTCTATCTTTTGGATAAAAGAAAAAACAGGATCGAATATGCTCCTGAAAAGGGCGTGCTCAAAAAAATCCTGGCGATATCCCTGCCGGTTGCCGCAAGCTTTTATCTGAGGACCGGCCTTAGGACGGCCGAGGGCATACTGATCCCCTCCAGCCTGGAAAGGTACGGCTTATCCAATAAAAACGCGTTGTCCCAGTACGGAATCATTATGGGCATGGCTATGCCGATCATCCTGTTCCCTTCCGTGCTTTTATTCTCCATGTCAACGCTTCTGGTCCCTGAAATCGCAAAAGCCAATGCGTCCGGCAATCAATGCAGGGTTTCCAATACGGTGTCGCGGGTAGTTCAAATGACGGCGCTGCTTGCGATCCTGTGCAGCGGGATATTTATATTTTTCTCGGGTCATCTGGGCATGACGCTGTATCATAATGGGGAATCCGGGGAAGTTATGATGATACTGGCTCCGCTTTTGCCCTTGATGTACCTGGATATCGTGGTGGATTCCATGCTGAACGGGCTAAACCAGCAGCTGCACTCCCTGAAATACAACATTTTAGATTCGATTGTAAGAATCTCTATGATATTCCTTCTGATCCCGCTTTGGGGGCTGCCCGGTTTTTATGCCGCAATATTCTCAAGCAGCATACTCAATTCGCTTCTCAGCATCCGGCGCCTGGTAAAAGTAGCAAAAATCAGGATCTCTCCGGCAAACTGGATCATAAAACCCGTACTGTGTTCGGGAGCAGCGGGCTCAATCGTTATGCTGCTGTTTCAGATTTTAGCTCCGGGCCTTGAGTCAAACGGGTTTATACTGGTCTTTGAAATATTTTTTATGGTTGTTTTATATATCGGTTTTTTGTTCTGGACCGGATGCGTTACCCATATGGATGTTTTATGGTTCAAAAGAAGGTTTAAAAACGCGGGGACCCCCCCTACATACAAAATGGGAACATCCCGGCAGAAGCTTTATGGAAAATAATCTGTCCGCCATTGCGCCTATAAGTTTAAATAACCCAGCCATTTCCATGCCAAACCGCCTGCCCGCGGTATTTTTTTTGAAAATCCGCTTCAGGAACAGTCGGGTTTAATTCAACATAAGATAAAATAGAACATCTCAAGAAAAGACTAAATTCAAAAATTTTTGCAGATATACGAAGGAGGCAACATGACGAAAATATCAGCCGATGAAATTGTAAGCTTTATTAAGAACGCTAAAAACGCAGGCTGGGGATATGTATATTCGGGGCAGGGTGAATTGTATACGCCTGCGCTTGCGCAGAAGTGGGGGAACGAAAACCGCGCGGGCAAGAGTTACGATTATTATGTTAACCAATGCTCCCGCTGGTATAACAAAATTGTAGTGGATTGTTCCGGTCTCATCATCCAGGCGATCCGCAGCAAGAGCTCCAATTATACGGATCAGACGGCCAACACGCTGCTCGCGAATTCCATGCCCAAGGGGAATATCAGTACGATCCCGGAGCAGCCCGGTATCTGCGTTTGGCGAAACGGCCATATAGGCATTTATATCGGGCAGGGGAATGTGATCGAATCGGGCGGAACGAGCGTGGGGGTCGTTCAAAGCCGTCTGAAATCGCCCGCAACAAATAAGGCCTGGACACATTGGGGCAACCTTGCGGACGTGGATTATTCCAAAACGCCCGCATCCAGTCCGTCCGCGCAGACCGGCGCCGAGAGCGGCGGCAACCCATACCCCGATTCAGGTGAAACACAGCTTGGTTCGTTTAGACTGGGCAGACTTTTAAAGCTGGCTTCTCCCTATATGCGGGGCAGCGACGTCCGCGATGTACAGTACGCGATTGATCTGCGTTCTTTTTCGCCCGGGGTCCTGGACGGAATATTCGGCAATAAAACCCGCAGCGCGGTAATACTTTTCCAGCAGAAAAACGGACTCAAAGCCGACGGAATCGTCGGAAAGGCGACCACGGCCAAACTGGGCGGCATATGGACCGGGAACTGATAAGGCCCGCATATTGCGGGCCTGAATTATTCATCGTCACGCTGAAACCAGGCTTTATTGAGCAGCCGGACAGCCTCTTTTATTTCCGCTTCCGTCATTGCGGCGTAACCGACCAATACCGTTGCCGGGCCGTCCGGAGCGGTTTTTTTATAATAATAATTGGAGATCCCGTATACCTTGACTCCCGCTTTCAGCGCAGTTCCCACAAGTTCGTTCTCCCTCATCCCGTTTCCCGGATTCACCAACAATTGAAGCCCCGCCTCCGCGCCGCTTATTTCGATTCCCTGATGCAGGTCCCGGACAGCGCCCACAAGGGTTTCCCGTTTCTTTTTATAAATATTCCGCATTTTATTCAGATGCCTTTCAAAATGCCCTTCCCCTATAAACCTTGAAAGCGCTTTTTGTTCTATCACAGGCACCGGGCAGATGATATAAGAGAGATTTTCCCGGAACCTTTTCATCAGATGGCGCGGCAAAACCATATAGCTTACTCTCATTGCCGGGGAAAGCGATTTGGAAAACGCGCCCATGTAGATCACCTTGTCGTTTGAATCCAGTCCCTGCAGCGCCGGAACCGGTTTGCCGCTGTATTTGAATTCGCTGTCGTAATCGTCTTCTATAATGTACCGCCCATCCTTTTCGTTTGACCAGTTCAGTATCTGCACCCTTCTGCTGATGGGCATGATCTCTCCGGTCGGGAACTGGTGCGCAGGCGTGACGCAGACGATATTTGCGCCGCTTTTTCCGATCTCATCGGGCATCATGCCCTTGCCGTCGATTCCTACCGGCCTGAATGAGGCGCGGTTTCCTGCAAACAACTGATACAGTTTTTCATATCCGGGGTTTTCTATGCCGAAAACGCTTTGTTTTTCGAATAACTGGATCAGTATCTGAAAAAGGTATTCCGTTCCCGAACTTATAATCAGCTGGTCGGCGGAGCAGTTAACTCCCCTGGACTGAAAAAGATACGATGCTATCTCTTTCCGCAGCTGCAAAAGTCCCTGCGAATCCGTCAGCCTTAAAAGTTCCTTGTCGTATTCGTTCACAACTTCCCGGTAAAGCCTCCGCCATACGGTATAAGGAAAAGTTTGCAGGTCCACCCCGTGGTATGAAAAATCATACAGTCCGGCGGCATCTTCCGGGGCCGGAGCCAGGAATTCCCCGGGTGCGCCGAGTTTAATCAGATTGTCTATCCGGCTGACAAAAAAACCTTTCCGTTCCACCGGAACCACATAGCCTTCCTCTATCAGCTGGCCGTATGCGGTTTGAATGGTGTTCTGGCTAATTTTGAGATAGGAAGAGAGCTTCCGCTTGGACGGAAGCTTTGTATCCACCGCGATCCTGCCCGATTGGATCTGCGTCTTGATAAACGAGTAAAGCTGGTGGTATAGCGGCGTTTTGCCGTCGGCCTTCAGGGCAAATGTAAGCATATCCATGCAGGGTTTCTCCTTAAACTGATACCATTAACTTTATGTTTTCTGATACTTTTATACCTATCAGCACTTCCTTATAATAAAACATATTAAATTTATCTGTCAAGTACGCAAAGGAGATGTTATCATGAACGACCGTTACGAACTCAATAAAAACCTGGCGCAGATGCTGAAGGGCGGCGTCATTATGGATGTAACGACCCCCGAACAGGCGAAGATCGCCGAGGATGCGGGCGCATGCGCGGTTATGGCGCTTGAGCGGATACCCGCGGACATCCGGGCAGCCGGCGGGGTATCCCGCATGAGCGACCCCCAAATGATCAAAAGCATCCAGCAGGCGGTTTCCATACCCGTCATGGCCAAGGTGCGCATAGGGCATTTTGCGGAGGCGCAGATTCTGGAAGCCATTGAGATTGACTATATCGACGAAAGCGAAGTCCTCTCCCCTGCCGACGATGTATATCATATCGATAAAACCCGTTTTGCCGTGCCGTTTGTATGCGGCGCAAAGGATCTGGGCGAAGCCCTGCGCAGGATAGCCGAAGGCGCTTCCATGATCCGCACAAAAGGCGAACCCGGCACCGGGGATATCGTGCAGGCCGTCCGCCATATGCGCCTCATAAACCAGCAGTTAAGGCACCTTAAAAGCCTGCGGGAAGACGAACTGTTTGAAGCTGCAAAAAGCCTCCAGGTACCCTATGACCTGGCGGAATACGTCCATTCGCACGGACGGCTTCCTGTGGTCAACTTTGCAGCAGGCGGCGTAGCAACCCCGGCCGACGCCGCATTAATGATGCAATTGGGCGCGGAAGGCGTGTTTGTGGGCTCCGGCATCTTTAAATCCGGCAATCCTGCCAAACGCGCGCAGGCGATTGTAAAAGCCGTGACCAACTATAACGATCCCAAAATACTTGCCGGGCTTTCCGAAGACCTTGGCGAAGCGATGGTGGGCATCAATGAACAGGAAATCGAGCTTTTAATGGCGCAGCGGGGTATCTGATGAAAAAAATCGGATTGCTTGCATTGCAGGGCGCTTTTGCGGAACATGTGCAAACGCTTGAAAAATTGGGCGCAAAGACCTTTGAAATCAGAAAAAAAGAAGACCTCCTAACGGACAGTCTGGACGGCGTGATCCTGCCGGGCGGTGAAAGCACGGTGATGGGAAAACTGCTCCTGGAGCTTGGCCTCTTTCAGCCGCTTAAGCAAATGTTCCGGGACGGACTGCCCGCAATGGGCACTTGCGCGGGCCTGATATTGCTGGCGAAAGAGATTGTAAACGATGATCAGGTATACTTCGGACTGATGGATATCTCGGTCCGCCGGAACGCCTATGGCCGCCAGCTTGGCAGTTTTTCAGCGAATGCACCCTTTCACGGGCTTGGTGAGATCCCTATGACGTTCATAAGGGCGCCCTATATTGTAAAAGCTTCGGATAACGTGCAGGCGCTTGCCCGGGTGGACGGCCATATCGTAGCCGCCCGGCAGAAAAACATGCTGGTAACCTCGTTCCATCCCGAACTGACTGACGATACGCGGGTACATGAATTGTTCCTGAGTTTTTTTTAACCTATCTTGTTCCCTTTCTTTAAAAAAGAAAGGGAACATCAAAGAAAAGCCATAATTTTTTTTGCCATGTTCATCAATTTAAATAATGCGCGCTGCATTAAAAACGCTGATACTTCTTTGTTCCAAGGATAATAGTCAAATCTACGGTTATATCATTAATTCCAAAATTAAGAGCTTTTTGAATTTCTTCATAGCCAACTCCCCAGGATAAAGGAGTCATGTTTATCAGATGCTCAAAACTTTCTTTATTCAGGGTTCTTTTATATTCTATATTTTTTGTACCTATTACGTTAAATTGATTGCTAAAATACTTTATTATCATATCATTTGAATATGTTTTCTTATCAGTTTTATTATAAAACAAATCTCGCAGTTCTTTAAAATATTTGCTTCCTGGGACAACTTTAATAAGCAATCCTTTATCAGTAATAATCCTCAAAAACTCTGCATAATTGGATGGAGTAAGTATATTTAATACAATATCGAATTTACTATCCATAAAGGGCATGTTTGCCAGGTCTGCAACACACCAGACATGATCAGAATAATTCTTTGATGCTATTTGTATTCCTTCTTTAGAAATATCAATGCCAACTCCCAAAAAATTAATATTGGTCTTGCTGTGCAAACTATCTATTATCTTTGTTAAGTGTGAGCCTTCACCACATCCAGCGTCTATTATTTTAATATTATTAGAGTGTGTATTACTCATTCCTTCTGCTATTAAATCAGATATATGCTCTATTACCGGGCTATAAAAAGAACTTCTGCATATTATATTTCTTGATTCAAACAGTTTTTTATCATACAGAGATTTTACTGATTTCATCAATAGGTTAACATATCCTCTTTTAGAAATATCAAAGCAATGATTATTTAAACAGTATATACTTTTTAAATTATTCGAAAACATTCTGCTTCCACAAACAGGGCATTTAAATATTTGAATATTTTCATAAATTTTAGTTCTTCCTTTTGAAAAATCTCCCTTATTATCCTTCTCTGAAAATCTGTTAATATTTTTAGACATAAAAAATACACCTCATTCATTCAAATTTAAAGTAAATGAAAAAGGTACAAAACAAATAAACACACCCAAAAAATCAACGGTTGTGGTTTAATTTTTGTTCTGTACCTTACATTACCTTAAACGTCTGAATTCGATGCCCATTCGTGTCCTCCAAAAAGCTGAAAATTACAATAACATCAGCATAATAAATATAACATAATAGAAGAAATACATCAAATTTGTTCTCAATTTAATACTATTTTGAATGATTTCACAGAAACCCTCGATTCAAAAAACGGCAGTTAAAATTTACCTGTTGTCTATCTTCTCTGGATACATGTCGTGCATATGAAGCCTTTGGCGGGCGGTTTCCTGCCATTCGGTCCCCTCTTTGCCCCAATTGCAGTAGGGGTCTATGGAGATCCCGCCGCGCGGCGTAAACTTACCCCAGACCTCGATGTATTTGGGTTCAAGAAGATTGATCAGGTCTTTCATTATACGGTTGACGCAGTCTTCGTGGAAACCGCCGTGGTTCCTGAAGCTGTACAGGTAAAGCTTTAAAGATTTGCTTTCCACCAGGAATCTGTCCGGCACATAGGAAATAATGATGCACGCAAAATCCGGCTGGCCGGTGATCGGGCACAGGCTGGTGAATTCCGGGCAGTTGAATTTTACGAAATAATCGTTGCCGGGATGTTTGTTTTCAAACTTTTCAAGAACTCCCGGGTTATAATCAAACGCGTACCCCGTCTCGCTTCCAAGAAGGGTGACTCCTTCTATTTTTCCCTGATTGGACATGTTTCCTCCTTATATCTTGAGCAGCGGTTTTTCCAGGTACTTCACAATCAAAAATCCCAGGATGCCCGGAATCACCTGACCGATCCCGAGGCTTAAAACCAGCGCCCAGTAGGGAACGCCGGTCAGATACTGCAGCCACAGGGGCACGATCAGCGCAGGCCCCGCAATAATCGGGGCCGCCACCCAAGCTGCATTGATCTTTCTTGCCATATGGCACAAAAACGCCGTAATAAGTCCCACAGCCAGCCCGCCGAACATATCAAATGATCCGAGGCCGCCCATAATGGTATTGCTTAAGAAATTCGCTATGCCTAGGGGCAGGATCAAAAACGGATGGATTGCCGCCAGCGCGTAAAGACTTGTGGCAGCCCTCACCTGGTATTGGCCGAATGCGAAACTTTGCGTAAAAAACATGATAATAATATAAAGCGCGATTACGATTCCGGATAAGGCCAGTTTCTTTGTATTGGATATGGTTTTTTTGTTGCGCTGCATTTCCCTGTTTTTCACTTGCTTGCTCCTTTATCTTTGATGGAATAAAGAACAGTTGCAAAAAACAGGCCTGAAATTTACCTTAGGAAATAAAAAAGGTACATAGGTACCTTTATTGCTTAACAGCGGTCCTAGTTTTGTTTATAGACAGGATGGATTTCGAACTGTCTTTATTCTGTTGGAATTATAGTATACCATATATTTTCACCATGCGCAACGGATAAACGCAGCGCCAAAAATTTCTTTGTTTTTTATGATTATTTTACATTTTAAGGGTAGAATTTTTCATGCAAATCATATATAAGTATAGATAGAAGGTTGAAAAAAAATGCTCGGGAAGTATTGCCTATGTGTGATGAAAGCATTCTAAAACCAACCAGACAACGAACAGATTTTTATCCGGGCCATTTTGTTTGCTCTTTTAGGGGTACCGGCCGCAAGCTGCAGCTTATGAGGATTACGCTGCAGTTTTTTTATTGCGGACAATAAAGGCGAGGTACCTTTTCGGACACAAAATGCGCCCCCGCTCAATTCTTCTTTGGAGGTGCCCTATGCGAAAAACTTATGTACTTGATACCAACGTACTGATCCAAACTCCCTATGCCCTGATTTCGTTTGAGGATAACAAAGTGGTTCTCCCTCTGGCGGTTTTGGAGGAATTGGATAAACTGAAAACCGAAGAGCGCGAGCGCGGCGCAAACGCAAGGCAGGTGATCCGTTTTCTGGAACGGCTCAGACAAACCGGAAGCCTGTTTGACGGAGTACCTCTGGAATCGGGCGGAATAGTTAAAATAGAATCGAATTACGTCTCGGTCGAACTGCCCTACGGGTTCCAGCCCGATAAAAATGACAACCGCATATTAAAAGTGTGCAAAGGACTGATGGAAGCCGGCGAACCGGTTGTGCTGGTAACAAAGGATATCATCGTCCGCTTAAAGGCGCAGATGCTGAAAATACCGGCCGAGGATTTTACCACCGAACAATCCCCCAGGCTTGAAGAACAATATACCGGCAGGATGGACGTCTATGCTCCGGGCGAACTCATGAACGATTTCCGGAAAAAGGGCATGCCCGCCGATGCGGTGTATGTGATGAATAAAGAAAAAAAGGAACCGGTCACGCCGGAATACAACCAGTTTTTTATCATCCATTCGGATTCGGACGACAAGAAAACGCATCTCGGGCGGTTTAACGGAAAATCCGTTGTTCCTCTGGTCAGCCTCAGGGCCGAGCCCTTTGGCGTCAGGCCAAAGAACGTCGGCCAGCGTTTTTTGCAGGAAGCGCTGATGCAGGACGCCGAAACGGCTCCGCTGGTGATCATAAAAGGGACCGCGGGAACGGCAAAAACGTTTTATTCCCTCGCCGTCGGGCTGGAGCAGACGCTGGAAGTTGAAAGCAAGACTTACCGCAAAATTCTGATCACCCGGCCCAATGTACAGTTTGACGAAGAGATCGGTTTTTTGCCTGGAAACGAACAGGAGAAAATCGCGCCTTTCCTCCGTCCTATCATCGATAATCTGGAGATCCTGGTGGACCGCAGTGAAAAAGAACGTTACAAAAATGAAAAGGAACTGCGCGACAAGATAGACGAACTGTTTGACCGCGGCGTTATAACAGCCGAGGCAATGAACTTCATGCGCGGGCGTTCCATCACCCATACATACCTGATTATAGACGAGGCCCAGAATCTTACGCCCAGGCAGGTGAAGGGAATCATTACAAGGGTCGGAAAAGGAACCAAGGTCGTGCTGCTGGGAGACCCCCAGCAGATAGACAACCCGCTTTTGGACGAAAGGACAAACGGCCTTTCCTACGCTTCCGAAAAGATGAGGGGGTCCGCGCTCTGTTTCCAGCTCACCATGCTTCCGAATGAATGCGAACGCTCCGCCCTGGCGTACGACGCGACAAAGAGAATGTAAACTAACTCGGCGGGGCCTGGCCGGGCGAGCACAAAAAGGTGATGAAGCGAGGCGAAAGCTTCCCGGACGGCAAATAAAAAATTTGCGGTAAACGGATGGGCGCGCTGTACAAACTCGGAAATACAAGCGGGGAACCAACCTGCTTCAAAGCGGATTCGCGCGGCGCGCCGGCTGTTTTTCTGTTTTCCATTTGCGCTCATTTTGCGGTTGCTTTTTTCAATGAAAACGTAAACGTAGTCCCATTTTCCATCGTGGATTCTACCCAGATACGCTGCCCGTGCTCAGTTATGATTTTTTTTACGATGGACAGCCCAAGCCCTGTTCCTTCCTGTGACCGGGTATGCGATTTGTCCGCCTTATAAAACCGTTCAAAAATATAGGGCAGATCTTCATCCGAAATCAGACTGCCTGAATTGTTCACATTCACGAAAATACTGTCAGGCGACTCGCTGGTAAATATTTTTATCTTGCCCCTGTCAGGCGTAAATTTTACCGCATTATCAATGAGATTCATCATCACCTGCTTTATCCGGTTTTCATCCGCGTAAACTATCTGTTTTTCATCCCTGATTTCCACATCCACATCAATGTTTTTGGCGGAAATCTTACTCTCAAAGGTAATTAAGCATCTGCGAATCAATTCATTTACATCCATATTACTGAATTGAAACGCGACTTTCCCCGATTCGATTTGGGAAAGATCCAGCAGGTCGTTGATCAAATGATTCAATCTTTTTGTTTCATCCAATACTACATTTTGATATTTGACGTGCTGACTGCTTTTTATGGTGCCGTCCAGTATTCCCTGAACCAATCCCTGCATGGACGTTAAAGGAGATCTGAGTTCATGTGAAACATTGGCTACAAAGCTGCGCCTGGTATTTTCGTATTTTCCCAGGTCCTCTGCGACAGAATTGAAAGTCTTAGATAACTCGCCAATTTCATCGCTTGAATTAACTTTCAATCTTACATCAAAGTTACCAAATGCAAGCTGTTTTGTGGCCAAAGTCACTTCCTTAAGGGGCTTTAAAATGCTTCTGACAAAAAAATAAATTAATATTACGGCTATTGCCGCAGCTATCAGCGCTGAATATATGATTTGTCTATACATTTCCATCATGGAATTGGTAAGATCGTTCAGTTTTTTATGTACAAAAACAGCGCCGGCCACATTCCCGTTCATAGTTACAGGCATAGCCACAGTTAAAACCGGTGTGTTGAATAAGCCGTTACTGCCTGACTGGAAAGCGGGATTCCCCTGCCTGAGTGAATTCAATATGTCATAATAGTATTGTGATATTTCTTCACTCGTAATCTGAGTCTGGAAGGTGGGGGCAACTGCCCAGGCTTTGTAATTGGAGTCCATCACCCAAATTACATCCTGATTATCCGCCGCTACTTGTGAAACTACGCTTAAAAAATATTGCATTGAAATTTTGTCGGCAAAATTATAAGCAGCCAAAGTACTGATGTTCTGCGCAATTTTGAACATATCTTCCTTCTCGTTCTGGGTATATATATTGCTGTAAAATTGTGAAATCATTACGGCGGATAAAACAGTTGACAGCAATATAATTACAATGATTATAATCATCAGTTTTGAGAAAACTGTTTTCATCTTAACTACCTCAGATTTTATAAGATATTCCCTATACGGTTTTTACCTCTAATGCGCACTTTGCCATTTCGAAGACAGGGATTGGTTTTTTCCACATTTGTATTAACGTACCATAATTTTATTAAAATATTGTAAACATTCTAAAAACTTTGTAGACACAATAAGACGAATACACGGGTTAAAAACTAATATCACAAAACAGACAATACTTAAACAATGTTTAATTATAAATGTAAAGAACTTTCCTGGACCGCCGGCCGCACGTATATCAAAAAAATTAAAAAAACCTTCTTAAAGGTTTTTAGATAATTTGTTTATTTGGAGTATACCGAATGTAGTTGATTATGAAAAAAGCATATGCTTTATACTCGCTCCCAAAAGCCATTTTGATCATCTGCGTCAACTTTACCGAATGAAGCGGATAAATTTCCGAAGGCCGCTAAAAGGCCCAAATACGCTGAGGAGAGCGGAGCCGACCGCCGCCAGTGGTGGAAAAAGGAAGGCGAACGCTCACTGAACGCGAGATGAATACAAGCGCTAATCTCCAAAGAATACCTTACGCGCAGTATGAATCCGCTGTGAAGTGGGAAGGGCGGAAAAATAACACAGTAGTTGGGCATTATCAGCGGCCTGAAGGTTTAGCCCCACTTTGCTCCCCATAATTTCATAGCCTTAATAATAGGCATCAGGCTCACGCCTTTTTCCGTAAGGGAATATTCCACGGTCGGGGGCACGGTGGCGTAAGCCGTTCTTTTGATCACATTTTTTGTTTCCAGTTCCTTTAAACGGACGGAAAGCGTTTTGGGGCTGACTCCCGCCAGGGATTTCCGCAGCTCCCCAAACCTTCTTGTACCTTCCGAGAGATCGCGTATAATTAAAAACGTCCATTTGCCGTCCAAAACATCCAGCGCTTTTTCTATGGAGCATTCCACTCCTTCGGGACAATCGCATTTCTTCGCTTCCGCATCCATATAATTTTCCATATTGTTCTCCCCTGTAACTTCAAAAAGTATCTTTTTTGTAACTATATGACATACATGTAACTACTTTTCATAATATACCATCATTGCTATAATTTCAACAGGACATATCGTCCGGTTTTAGGGAACGAACCGGCCAACCGGTTTATTTTGCGCGAAACCAGCATAGAATAGCCCGGTGATAATTTTTTAAATTTAATTGAAAGGTGGCATATGATGATTCAGTTTGATTATTTTATTCCAACAAAGATCCTGTTCGGCGCGGGAAAGCTTGCGGAGCTTGCAAGCGTCAGCCTGCCCGGCAAAAAGGCGTTAATCGTGATTTCGCAGGGTGCTTCCATGAAGAAATTCGGATATCTTGAAAAGGTGATATCGTTATTGAAGCAAAACAACACCGACAGCGTGGTATTTGACAAGATACTTCCCAACCCTATCAAGGAACATGTGATGGAAGGCGCGGAACTGGCCAAAAAAGAAGGCTGCGATTTCATATTGGGCCTGGGCGGAGGCAGCAGCATAGACTCGGCCAAAAGCATCGCCGTTATGGCTGCCAATCCCGGCGATTACTGGGACTATATTTCCGGCGGTTCGGGCGGCGGAAAACCCGTGCGCGCGAGGCCCCTGCCTGTCGTCGCCATAACGACCACCGCGGGTACCGGCACGGAAGCGGATCCCTGGACGGTAATTACCAACGGGAACGAAAAAATCGGTTTCGGCATGATCCCGGATACAATGCCCGTCCTGGCGATTGTCGATCCGGAGCTGATGACGTCCGTTCCGCCCAAATTGACGGCTTACCAGGGGTTTGACGCCCTTTTCCATTCAACCGAAGGCTACATCTCCAAAACCGCCAATCCGGTAAGCGACCTTTATGCGCTGAAAAGCATATCCCTGATATTCAAAAGCCTTGCGAGAGCCGTACGCGACGGCGGAGACCTTAAAGCGCGCGAGGACGTGGCGCTCGCAAACACGCTTTCGGGCATGGTTGAGTCCACATCTTCCTGCACGTCCGAACATTCGATGGAGCATGCCCTTTCCGCCCATCACAGCGACCTGGCGCACGGCGCGGGCCTGATCATGCTTTCGGAAGCCTATTACAGTTTCTTTGCGTCAAAGGCGCCCGAAAGGTTCGCGGATATGGCAAGAGCCGCGGGCGTAAACGTGGACGCGCTCCCCGAGAACGAACGGGCGATGTCGTTTGTTGACGCGCTTGTCCGGCTCCAAAAAGACTGCGGCGTGGACGGACTTAAAATGTCGGATTACGGGATCCAAAAATCAGATATTCCGATGCTCGTAAAGAATGCGCGCGACACCATGGGCGGCCTATTTGCATGTGATCCCTGCGCGCTGTCGGACAATGATGTTGAAGCGATTATGAAGGCAGCCTATAAATAAAAGGGCAGCTTATAATAAATATGAAATAAGGAAACGAGGCACGAAAATGAGAAAAATAAATATAGGAAACGGCGAGATCATCGCCTCAGAAGTATCGCTGGGCTGCATGCGCATGGCGGACCTTTCTGTAAAAGACGCCGCGCGGGTAATCAATACTTCCCTGGAAAACGGCATAGATTTTTTCGACCACGCGGATGTATACGGCGGCGGCAAATCGGAAGAAATATTTGCGCAGGCAATAGACATGAAACCGGCGGTACGTGAAAAGATATTTCTCCAATCAAAATGCGGCATACGCTTAAACCCCGTTTATTATGATTTTTCCAAAGAACACATATTGGAAGCGGTGGAGGGCAGCTTAAAACGCCTCAAAACCGACTATCTGGATGTGCTCCTTTTGCACAGGCCGGACGCGCTGGTGGAACCCGAAGAAGTAGCGGAGGCGTTCACAGCGCTGCACTCCAGCGGCAAGGTGAAGTATTTTGGGGTAAGCAACCAGAACCCCATGCAGATCGAGCTTTTAAAACGGTATCTGAACCAGAAAATCATCGTCAACCAACTGCAATTAAGCCTGACCAATACCGGCATGATCGACGCGGGGCTGACGGTAAACATGCAATGGGACCAGTCGGTAGACAGGGACGGCAGCATACTGGACTACTGCCGCTTAAACGACATAACCATTCAGGCCTGGTCGCCTTTCCAGTACGGCTTCTTTGACGGCGTGTTTCTGGGCAGCGACAAATACCCCAAGCTGAATCAGGTAATAGACAGGATCTCGGCCAAATACGGCGTTCCGGACACGGCGGTCGCGGTCGCCTGGATCTCGCGCCACCCGGCCCATATCCAAACCATCATCGGCACAATGAATCCCTCGCGCGTGAAGGACGTTTGCCGGGAATCCGAGGTTACATTGACAAAGCAGGAATGGTACGAACTTTATCTTTCGGCGGGAAACATGCTGCCCTAAATGGAATTGTCAGATATAAAAAATACCATGTTTGGGTGGGCATCCGTAAAACAGCATTTCAAAAAATTATGGATAGCCGGAAAAAGGATTGTAACGAAAAGCAAGGGAATTTACAGAATAACCCTTGCTTTTTGTTCTTAATAATCTCGCTGGCAAGTTGGATTTTATCGGCTAACCGAGGGGCGATGTGGGCAGACTGTGTCAAAAGTCAGGAAATATCGCCGTAA
The DNA here is from genome assembly GCA_023393165.1 of Bacillota bacterium. GTDB lineage: Bacteria > Bacillota > Clostridia > Christensenellales > Christensenellaceae > JAEYKI01. Next base: position 16,745 of record JAEWMJ010000037.1, read on the forward strand.
AAAATGGTATAATGAACCTAATAAAATATCGTGGGAGTTTGGAGAATGGAATTCATCAGCGGAGAATCACGCAATCAAA
>JAEWMJ010000052.1 GCA_023393165.1 Bacillota bacterium
CCTCATAGTCTTCCCCTGTGTACTCGTAATACGCAAACAATTTATCTCCAAATACATAAATGGAGTAATTCCGGATATTGCAGGCCTTGATCATATCCAGCACCCCCTGCCAGGGTTTTGCGTGCAGTTCCTTGTAATATGCAAGCTTTTCAGGCTTAACGCCTATCACCTGTCCGAACCGTTTCATATTCATTACCCCCTTGTAAAAGGACTATTTCAGTTCAGCTTCTATCCGTTCCATATCCAGCGGATATTTGCCGTATTCACGAATCAATTCTACCATATAGGCGTAACTGTCCGGATCCACATCGCTCGAGACCGAATGGTCGCTCTGGCAGATCCAGCCGCCGCCTACAGCGGTTTTGAGTTTATACAGCACTTCTTTTTTGATCCTGTTTTTATCTCCGCTCTCAAGTTCCCTGACGTCCACATTGCCCACAAAGGCCAGCCTTCCGCCGTAAGTCTTTTTCAGTTCGACCGCATCCAGATGGGCCTTCACTTCAACGGGATTGTATCCGTCGAGGCCGATCTCTATAAAATCTTCATACACCGGCGTGGCGTTGCCGCACCCGTGGTAAATCACCATTAAACCGGCATTATGGCAAGCTTCGATGATCTTTTTGGTGATTGGCTTGAAATACCGCCTCCATGCATCGGGCGAGAACAGCATGCCGTTTACATAGGCAATGTCTCCCCAAATATACATGCCGGAAAGTTTATCCCCCGCTTCCCTGATCTGGAATTCAGCAAGTTCCACAAGAAAATCGCCGATACGTTTTACAAACGCTTCAAACATTTCGGGCTCAAGCAGCATCCAGTACAGCGCGTTTTCGGTGCCGATGCAGCGCCAGAGGTATTCGTAGCCTTCGCATACGGAACCGAACACCGGCAGGTCCGCACTGTATTTGTCTACGCGTTCCATCCAGCTTGGAATATCGCGGAGAAGCCTGTCTCCCAGGCAGTTGATCTGATCGTCTCCCGACCTGTACAGTCTTCTTTTATCGTCCGCCGGTTCCAGAATGAAGTTCTCCATGTCCTCAGGCTCGGCTACCGCAAAGGATTCAAAATGCGGCATTGCCAGATCCGCCCTGCGCAGAACCGTTGCGCCGAATCCGGTTTTTACCCATATATCGTCGCCCTGCTGCTTTATGATCTCAAATTCCCGTATAACAGGGTCCATATTTGGATTGACGACCACATAGTCCAGATCGAACATGCGGTACATATCCACATCTGCGCCCCATTTTTCCCTGGCCCTGTCCATGAACCCCGACCAGAAAAAATCAGATATCGGCACCCGGTCTCCCTCACGGTGGGACAATGTCGAGCGCAAACGCGCTATTTTGTCCTGTTTACTCATAATAAAACCTCGTTATTTCGAATATTTTTCCGCAACTTTCATTGCCGTCTTTTCCCATTTCCATAAATTTTCCGGATGATACTTTACGGTGGAGATATCCTTCATGATGATCTCAACATGCCCGTCCCCTGCAGCCTCCATAAACTCTGTGAGCTGCCTTTCCGCTTCTTCTTCGTCATAAGAGCCGGCGGCGAATATGGCCGGGTTGGGCTTTCTGCTCATGACGTAATCACCGCCCACCTGCGCAGTAATTTTCCCCGTATCGCACCATGGCGAAACCGATATCTTGCGCAGATTGGGTATTTTTCTCATCAAACCGATCTTGTTGTCCAAAGGTTCGCAGCAGCCGTAATAGACAAGTCTGAAACGGCTGAGCCACCGAAGGTCGTGGGCTATCGCGAAATCCCAATGCATCTGCGGCGATACGCTGGAGAGTATCTGCGCGTTCGCGCACCCCCACATGTTGCGTGGCCGCACGCAGCCGGTGTCAAGGTCTTTTCCCGGAAGTTCGCCGGTATACCCGTATCCGCCCGAGCCGATCCTTGTATTCCCGCAGTCGAGAGACAAAAGATTCAGTTCTTCAAACTGGTCAAGCTCAATCATCCACGCGTCCACCATGCGTTCGTACGCTTCATGCACCATTTCGGGCCGCACGATCAGATCCATCATTGCTTCTTCGATACCCCACCAGCGGATCAGAAAATCCCAGGGCGTGTACCAGATATGCGTCTGTCCCACAAGTTTTACATCTATAATCCCGCGGAATATGTCCTGCATGGCATTAAGGTTATATTCCGTAGCCTTTTCCATAAACCTGATCTTGGGCATCTTTATTTTTTGGATGTCTTCCGGTTCCTGTATCTGTATCTTGAAATGCCTGGAGTATATTTCGTTGTCAGCATCCGTGTATGCCGTATCCGTTTGCTCTACAATGCCGAAATCGGTCGTAGAAAAAACTTTAGGGCATTCGATAGTTTCACTGACGATCATGTCTCCGGGCATGTGCTTACGCTGGTAAATCGTACGCCGCAGATTTTGTTCCTGGGTTCTGGCCCATGGGTGCGTGCAGCGCAGCGTCAGTTCATCGTTTACGTTCATTTCGTGCCATGGTATTTCATTGATCCATACCATCGGTCGGACGGACTCAAGGTCATTGAGCTTTTGCCAAAGTTCGGCCTTTCCCGATGCGGCGTCCTCTTCCGCATATGTCTTTATTGTTTCTCCCAATTTTTTTAATATATCTTTGTCCCTCTGCTCCAGAATGATTTCCTTTTCCTCCGGAACAACGGGAACATGGCTTGGATCATGCAGCATATGAATCTCTCCCGGAATCAAATTTTTTCGGGTGCGGCATACGCCGCACCCGATTGATTTTTCCTGTTAATAAGGCTGTTTCTTACCACTGAGCGGGCATATAGTTATCAACATCGTCAGTGGTGATTACATGCTGGGGCAGGTAATAGATGGGCTGGTCAAACGTTTTGCCCGAGAACCAATCCGCAGCAAGTTTGATCGGGATAGCGCCGTCCGCTTCAGCCGACTGGTATGTGATTGCGGAAAGAGATCCGTCTTTCACATAGTCCATGCCAACCTTGGAGTTGCCGGCTGCAACGATGACGATGTCTTCACGTCCGGCTTCCTTGCAAGCTTCCACAGCGCCTATAGCCTGTGCGGAGTCGTCCGCCAGAACGATCGCATTCAGCTTGTCACCGAATTTGGTGATCCAGTCGGAAACGACCTGTTTTGCTTTATCCGCTTCAAATCCGGGAGACTGGAAGTCCAGCGTTGTGATTTCAGGATAATCTTTGGCAAGCTGGGCCTGCACGCGGAAGTATCTTGCGAAATACGGGGAACCGCCGGGGTTGTGTGTGATGTAGGCAACGCCGCCTTTTCCGCCTAATTTTTCACCCAGATAGTCGGCAAGTTTCGCCATCTGGCCGAAATCGTCCGGGCCGGACCATGTGAGCATGTATTTGATGCCTTCCGCATCAGGCAGCATGTTGGATCCGATTACCGGAATGCCTGCCTGATTGATTTTTCTGAACTGCTGAACAGCAGCTTTGGGATCCAGGGGAACCAAAATGATCATGTCGGGTTTGTCGTTGATCGCCTGATCAACCATCTGATTCTGAACGTTCAGGTCCCAGTTGGGGGATTTGATGTCAATCGTCATGCCAAGCGCGTCCGCCGCTATTTTAGCGCCGTTGGAATAAGCAGTCAGGTAAGGATGGTCGCCGTTGATGATAACGGTAACTTTTTTGCCCTGCGGTCCGTCTCCGGGCGAGGTGGGCAGATTTTCTTTCTCTTCTGCTTTCCAGCCGGCATATTCCATGTCATACCAGTGCAGAGGATCTGTTTCAGCAAGAGCTTCTGGATCTTCCGGTCTATCCGGAATCTCTTTCGCTTCCATGGCGAGCAGCAGGGGCTGGCCGTCCGAACCGACGACAGAAGCAAGGTCTGTGGAGGGCTCTGCAGCAGGCTCCGAAGCCGCAGCCGATTCACTGGCTGCAGGAGCGGCCGAAGTTTCTGCCGGGGCCGCCGATGATTCGGCAGCGGATTGAGATGGGGTATTGTTCGCTATGGAGCAGGATACCATTCCAATCGCCAGCACGGCAATCAAGACCACTAATAATATTTTTTTCATACTTTCCTCCTATATATTTTTTATTGCCTTTTTTAAAGGCAAACTGCTTGATTACAAACTAATTATCATTATTAAAAGACTGAAGTTGCCTCTCTTTAGGAAGGCTGCTTACGCGCAGCACGAGCCCGTAGCGAAGTGCCTGGAGAAGTGGAGAAACAACAAAGTAGTTAGCGTTTTCTCAGCGGCCTGACTTTATTTTTTTACTTCACGGAGCAATGGCAGCCTGATCCCCTTTACCTGATCCTGCAGGTACTGGGATATGGATTCATACAGTACCACCGCCGCCAGCACGACACCCGAGGTAAACACCTGCGCTTCGTACCCTGTTCCGAAGCAGGACAGCATATTGAATATGGTGATCAGCGTCAGTACAGCAAAGTAGCTTTTTAAAACGCCGCCCTTGCCTCCTGCCATGGATATGCCGCCTATAATGACCGCGGCAATGGTTACCATCAGCGGGCTGATGCCTTTATCTCCCATATTCGGAACAGCCGTGCCCTGCCCGGCCGCGAACAGCGATCCCGCAAACGCGGCCAAAGCGCCGCAGATGATAAACGCGAGTATGATCTGCCGGTCCTTTTTAATGCCGGCCAGCCATGCCGTTTCAGCATTGCCGCCCACCATGTAGAACGCGCGCCCGAACCTCGTTTTGTTGAGTATGATCGCGAATGCGACGACCACAGCCACGGTAATGATTGTAATCGGAGGCAAAAGAGGGATCTTGTCGGTCAAAAGCCAGTCCGAAAAACTGTAGTCCCCGTTCACGCTGATGGAGCCGCTTTTGGTATACAGGAATATCACGCCTGTAACGATCGTCATGGTGCCCAGCGTTACAATAAACGAATTGATCTTTGCCTTGGCAACCATAAATCCGTTGAAAAGTCCGAACCCCGCGCCGATCGCGATGGCCAGAATAAAGCTTGCACCCCAGCTCATACCGTTATCGCTGAAAAGTCCCAGGGCAATGACCGCGCCCAGGTTCATAACCGCCTGGATGGAAAGGTCCAGCTGCCCGCATATCATCACGATACTTAAGCCCACGGCCAGCATCGCGTACAGATTCGCAGTTTTAAACAAAGAGTTCAAGTTGAACGCATTAAAGAAATTGGGAGCTGCAAATACTGCGATCAGAAAAAGTATGGCAAATATGATAAAAATCCTGTTTTTATCGATATAATAACTTGCAGAGCGTTTTAACTTATTTTTAAACATCGTCCCTACCCAACTTTCTTAAGGATCTGGAATTGAGGAATACAATCAGAATAAATATCGCGCCGATTATAATGTTCTGTACAAACGTACTGATACCGATAAAGGTCAGTATATTGGACAGCATCTTTACGGTAAACACGCCGCCCATCACGCCGATCAGGTTGCCGCGGCCGCCGGCCAGCGTCATGCCGCCGATCACGATTGCAGTCGCCGCCTGGAAATCGTATCCCTGCCCGTTGTAATATGCGCCTACTTTTCCGAACGATGTGATGAATATTCCCGCCACGCCCGCGGCGATCGCCGTTATCACGTATGCAATCATGATGTTGCCGCTGACGTTGATCCCGGAGAATTTAGCCACGTCCGGATTGGATCCGATCACCTTGAGCTGTTGGCCGAATTTTGTCTTTGTAAGGATGAATTGACCGATAATGATCAGCGCAACCATTACGATAACAGCGAGCGGTATGCCCGCGACCTGTATCCTGGAAATATTGATGAACGCCTCCGCAGCCTGCGGATTTGCGGCCGCCGCAGTATCCGGATATATCTGTTTGTTGGAATACAGCCAGCGGATGAGTCCGTCCAGCATAAAGTTCATGGACAGAGTCCAGATAATGGGGTTGGCCTTGAACTTTCCGATTACAATGCCGTTTATCACGCCGATTACAACCGCGGTCAGCATACCCAGAACGATTGCGATTCCCAGCCCCAGGGCCAGCGTATCCACCACTACGATACCTGATATTGCGATTGTGATAGGCGCGCTCATGTCCACCATGTTTCCCGAATATGTCACGAACGCCATTCCCGCGCAAAGGATTCCCAGGAATGCGCCCGCCTGAATGATATTCATGAAATTTTCGCCCGAAAAGAACTTTGTGTTTACGATCGTACCGGCAATGATGAGTACGATCAGGATCATATATACGCCCGCTTTGGAAGTCAGATCAGAAAACTTGTTTGATTTCAGGCTCCTTGCGTCACTAGCACTTGTAGCTGCCATTGCCGTTTCCTCCTTCCCCGTTTGCGGCCAGCAATAATGAATCCTCGGATATTTCGTCCTTGGAAAACTCGCCGATCATTTTACCCTCGCGCAGAATATATGCCCTGTCCGAAAGGCCTACCATCTCGGGCAGGTCGGACGAAATCAGGATAACACTGTGCCCCTGGTTTGCGATTTCTTCAATACATTTGTGGATCAGCATTTTAGCGCCTATATCCACGCCCCTTGTCGGCTCGTCAAGTATCAGCAGACGGGGCTTTAACGCAAGCCATTTGCCAAGCAATATCTTTTGCTGGTTGCCACCCGAAAAGTTTGAAACCATTCTTCCGGGTTCGGCAGGATATATCTGCAATTTTTCTATCAATTCGTTCATCTTCTGCTTTCCGCGTTTTTTGGAGTAAATTCCTCCAACCGTCATTTCTCCGATCATTGCGGAGTAAATGTTTTCTTCCATGCTAAGGCGCAGCGCAAGGCCTTCCAGCTTTCTTGATTCGCTTAAATACGCCATTCCGCGCATCAGCGCCTGATGCATGTTTTTATTTTTGATCGTTTTGCCTTCGAACTCTAAGGTTCCTTCCTGAACCGGATCGATCCCTATGATCGCGCAGGCTAATTCGCTTCTCCCTGAACCGGCCAGGCCGCAGATCCCTACGATCTCGCCCTTGTGAACCTCAAAGGATACATGATGGAAAAATCCCCACCTCGAAATGTCCTTTGCGCGGAACACCACTTCGCCGACTTTCGCGTCTCTTTTCGCATAAAACTTGTCGATCTTCTGCCCTACCATCATCTCCACGAGTTTTTCAGGGGTAACATCGCAGACAAGATCGGTTCCTACTTTCCTGCCGTCCCGCATGACCGTGACGCGGTCCGCCACTTCAAACACCTCGGGCAGGTGATGCGAGATATAAATGATCGCCATTCCCTGCGCCCTGAGGCTTCTGATAATGCCAAACAGCCTTTCGACTTCCTCTCTGGAGAGAGCCGACGTGGGTTCGTCCATAACAAGTATGGACGGGTTGCTGTACAACGCCTTGCCGATCTCAACCAGCTGCGCTTCATGCTGGGACAGCTCGCTGATCTCTATCATAGGATCGATATGGTCAAGGCCTACGCGGCTTAAAACCTCCCTGGATATTCTGACCATTGCGTCCTTATCGATAAAGACGCCTTTTTTAGGCAGCTGTCCAACCAGGATGTTCTCCGCAACCGAAAGCGGCTTTGCAAGAGACAGTTCCTGATAGATCATTCCTATGCCCTGCTGTTTTGCGAGCAACGGGGTAGTTAAGCGGACTGTTTTTCCCTTGACCAGGATTTCGCCGGTATAATCGTCAAATGATCCGGCAAGCATCTTCATCAATGTTGACTTGCCCGCGCCGTTTTCACCCATCAAAGCGTGAACCTCCCCGGCTTTGACCTGAAAATCCACATGGTCTACAGCCAGGGTACCCGGAAAGCTTTTAGACACGCTTTTCATGTCCAAAACAACTTCGCCTGCTTTTACTTTTTCAGACAAAAGGGTGCACCTTCTTTCATATATTCATATTTTGTTGTTTATCCATGATACATTAAAACAAAAACCGGATTATCTGTTTTGCCCGGAACCGTATTTTTTTGCCTCGTCAAACATTGCAATAATATTTTCCGCAGGTATCTCGGGCAGTATATAATCGTGCGACGCCGCAACGATGTACCGGTCGTGTTTTCCAAGAATATCTATGATGCGCCTGGTTTCCGCGCGCACTTCTTTTTCCGTGCCGTTCTGCAGAATTTCATTCTCGTCGATTCCGCCGAAAAATACGCAGTCGGCCCCGAATCTGCCGATCAGCGATTCCGGGTTCATGTTTTCCGCATTCACCTGTATTGGATTGACCGCATCCACGCCTATTTCTATAAAATCCCCTATGATCTCGTGAATATCGCCGCAGGAATGCACGGCAGTTACACAACCGTATTTTTTTGCCTGTTCGATCAATTTTTTCACATAAGGTTTGTAGAATTTTCTCCACATATCGGGAGCCATTAAAAGCGCGCGCTGCGACCCGAAATCGTTGCCAATAAAATACATGTCGATCAATCCGGGATTTGCTTCAAACGCCCTTTTATCCAGTTCATAATAGAATGAAAAACATTTTTCTATGAGCGCTTCCACCGGCGCCGGATTGGTGTACATATTGATGAAGAATTCTTCCATGCCCATGAGTTCGGTGGAATCATGGAAAAAAGGCGACCAGCATCCGCCGATCGTGCAGTAATCTTTCGCCCAGGAAATTTCTTCCGGGGTAAATTTCACCTCAAAATCGTCCGGATTCGGAAAGCTGGGATACGATTCAATTTCGGCTGCCGTCTCCACTCCCGCAAGAGGATGAGAGAGCGCCTGCCCCCAGTGAACTCCGCCGCGCAGGATACCCCATTCGGATATATGCGTGCCGTCCGGAAATTCCTTTAAAGGTTCTCCAACGTATTTGGGACGTAACGTTTTGTAATCGAGTCCTATACAATCGTATAACGCCTCGTCCGCCGTTTTTGCACCCAATACCTTTTGTATATTAAGAGTCACCTCGGGCGCGGCGCCGTACCACATTGGAAAACGGTCCGCATTCTTCCTTAAAAAAGGAGCCAAACCCCTTTCTTTGCAATTCATGTAGTATTCCTCTTTTATTCTTGGGATGGTTACATAATATTCGATTTTCTAAAATCTTAGAATGGAATACCTTTTTATCATAGGGCAATATTTTTCAAAAAAAGTTCATAATTGTTCTATCTGGACAGGAAAAGATGCCTTTTATTAAATATTTTTAATAATAGGTTTGTTTTTTTTAACCGGTCAAGGCCCGGATACACGTACATAAAAAGCCGCTTTTTCCGCTATAATAACTGGTGATGTGAAGTTTAAAGGCTCCGGGAGACATTTATCCCTTTGCTGCTGGTTTAAATTTTTATATAAAAAGGTTTAAAAATTTAATAAATTATTTTGCGTATATGATTTTGTTTTATTTTATTGTAAAATTATAATTAATCTTACAAGTTTAATCCTGAGGTATAAAATGTATAAAATTTTGTTGGTGGATGACGAAGATCTCATTCGCAACGCTATTGCAACTATTATAGATTGGCAATCCATAGGCATTACGGAAATATTGCAGGCCGAAGACGGTGAACTGGGCCTTGAAATGGCAAGGAAACACCGGCCTGATATTGTGCTGACAGATATCCGCATGCCGTTTATGGACGGGCTCGAGATGTCCAAATATATCGCCTCCGAACTTCCCTATACTAAAATCATCATACTGACAGGACACGACGAATTTGAATTTGCAGTCTCCTCCATAAAGCTCGGAATCACGGATTATATCGTGAAGCCCATCTCTGCTGAAAATCTTCTTGCGGTAATGAGCAAGGTTGTCAGTAAACTCGAAGAAGAAAGAAAGCTGAAATTGACCCAGCAAAAGCTGCGCAACCAGCTTCGCCAGAGTCTTCCCCTTCTGAAAGAAAAGATATTGAACCAGCTTATCCTGGGTAAGCTTGGCAGCCAGGATTTAAACGAGAAATTGGAATATACCGAACTGAAGCTTGATTTTAAGACATATACCGTCTGCATAGTCGAGGCGGGCGCCTATCAGCACAAGAACGTCGAAGATTATGAGATGATGAATATGATGCTGAAAAATTCTCTTGAAAATTATTTTGCCCAGGACGGGATCATATTTTCCACTTATACAAACCAGCATATTCTGCTTTTAAAAAATCTTCCGGTCAATGATTACGAAGAGAGGAACCTTTTGCAGCAGAAACTAAGCGAGCATAACGACAAGTTCAGGCAGACGCAGGACTGCTTTATAAACACGGCCATCGGCGCTGCCGTGGACGACGTCCGGAAGATTCCCGAATCCTATCAAACGGCAAAGCATGCGCTTACCTATAATACGGCGCTTGGAAACGACATGATTTTCGATTTCCTGGAACTCGGGTATAAAAGTTCCGAATTTGTTTATCCGCGCAATCACGTGGACGAGATCGTGAAATCCGCGTATTTAAACATCGATTACAAGCCCAGTTTAGAAGAACTGGTCCAGTATCTTTCCGGCTGTAAAAATCTGACGGCCGAACATCTGCAGGTCATCTCGTTTGAAATCGTGACGCAGATCACAAAAACGCTCATCCAGGCCGGCTACAGCCTGAATATCGACGAATACCAGACAATTTACAAAGCATGCGGCATAGGCACCCTGAATGATTTTGAAAAATGCATGAGGGAATTTCTCCAGGAAGTCTATACGCTGTTTGCCGAAAACAAACAGACCAGAAAGCAGCTTCTTATACAAAACGCAAAACAATTTATCGAGGAAAACTACGGCAATCCCGAACTGAGCTTAAATATGGTGGCGAGCCATGTATTCATCAATCCGACTTATTTGTCCGCTCTTTTTAAAAAGGAATCCGGCATGTCTTTTGTGGATTTTATTACGCAGACACGCATAGAGAAGGCAAAGATCCTGCTGGCGCAGGAAGATACCAGGTCCTATGAGGCTGCGCTCAAAACAGGATACCAGGATCCCCACTATTTTTCGGTCTGTTTTAAAAAGCAGACGGGCATGTCCCCCAGCGAATATAAAAAAATGATGGGTGCAGGCAATGAATAAACTGAAAAACCTATCCCTTAAGACCAAAATGATACTTTTAAATTCCTTTTTGGTTATTTTCACCGTTCTTTTAATCAGCACGGCTTCCATTTATTCATTCACCAGCATCAACGCCCGCAATGTCAAGGCTCTGTCCGAACAGATCATCAACCAGGTGTCCCAGAATATCGATTATTACTCAAACGAAATGCAGAATATATCCACCATCGCCAATTATGACTACTATATACAAAACTTTTTAAACAATCCCCAGAGGAATCCTGAGGAGGATTACGAATATACCGCCAATATCAGCACGCTTTTCAATAACATCAGCAATACCAGAATAGACATTAACGCGATCATTGTTGTGAGCAGCGACAACCGCGTGGTTTCCAACATCAATCCCAACGAGATCAATCCCAATTATAATTTTACGAACCAGTCATGGTATCAGGGCGCATTGGACCTTGAAAACGGGTTTCTGATGGTCCCGCCCCACCGCCAGAGTTACTTTAAAAGCTCATCCGATCTGGTGATTTCGTTTGTGAAAAAGATCAGCTCCTTTGATTCGGCAAAGGCGTCGGGCATCATACTGATTGACCTCAACCTGAACGCGCTGAAAAAGATCTGTTCCTCCGTCAAGCTGGGTGAAGGCGGCTATATCATCATAGTGGACAACAACTCGAACGTTATCTTTCACCCGGACTACAGCTATATGTACCGTGCGTGGGACGAAATGTACGCAAAGGAAGTGTTCAAGGACGATGATCCGCTCATACAGGAAGCCATCAAAAGCCATGGACAAACGCTGGAGAAAAATATCAACGGCCGGAATCTGATGCTGACATCTCACACGCTTAAGGATCTGAACTGGGTGGTAATAGGCATTTACCCGCAGGATGAGATATTAAAGGAACAGACAGGCATCACGCTTATGATTATCGCTATCGGGCTTACTGTGGCCGGCATCGGCATACTGTCCACCCTGTTTATTTCTTCCCTGATATTCAGCCCGATAAACGACCTGCGCAAAAGGATGAAGAAGGCCGAGAAGGGTACGCTTGCAATTGTAAAGACCCCAACCTATACTCAGGATGAAATCGGTTCCCTCAATTACAGTTTCGACGCCATGATGGACCAGATAGGCGAACTGATGCAGCGCATTAAAAAGGAAGAGCGCCAGAAGCGGAAAGCAGAGCTCAAATTCCTGCAGGCGCAGATCAACCCGCACTTTTTATACAATACGCTGGATTCCATCATTTGGATGGCCGAAACAAATAATCCGGACATCATACCCATGACGGAAAACCTGGCAAAGCTCTTCAGGCTGTCCCTGTCCGGGGGCCGTGAGATCATTACGGTCAAGGAAGAGGTTGAGCACGTTTTAAGCTATCTGAACATACAAAAGATGCGCTACGCAAGCAAGCTGGATTTTAGCGTGGATATCAAGGAAGAGATACTGAATCTTCAGACTTTAAAACTCATATTGCAGCCGGTGGTGGAAAACGCGATCTACCATGGGATCAAAAACATGCGGAACAAGGGAAACATCCTGATCAAAGGCATGCGGATTATGGACAGCGTACTTCTGCAGGTTATGGACGACGGAGTGGGTATTGAAAAGGAACAGCTCCAGAATATCCTGAAGGCGCAAACCAAAAGTAAATCCGGCGTGGGAATCAAAAACGTGGACGAGAGGATCAAGCTTTATTATGGCGAAAAATACGGCTTGGAAATCATCAGCGAAAGGGGGATCGGTACGGTGGTAGATATCTGGCTTCCCGCGCTTCCGTACTCGGAAACTCATAATGAAAATGAAGATTAAAAGGCCCAAATTCTTCTTTGCCGTGATGCTGACGTTAATTCTGATCGCATTGCTCGTCATCCTGGCGCTGTTTGTAAACCAATTAAGTCAAAGCATCCGGACCGGAGCAAGCCCCTCCCCTTCGGAATCGACTCCCGCCATCCAGAAAAAGATCGTGTATATATCGAATAACCTGGAAGACCGGGACGAATACGATCAGGTGACAAAGCTCCGGAATTATTTCGAACCCAACGAGAACCTGCAGTTTCAGATCCTGGATTCGTACGGATTGCTGCCCCAGCAGACGAAGAATATCGACAGCCTTCAATCTCTGCCCGTTGATTTGATCATTATTAACCCGATCGATGCGCAGAATATATATGATAAGCTCAGCGGGAGCAATATTCCCGTTATTTACTTAAATGTGCAGCCGACCAAGGAAAGCGGCGTCAGCATCTACTTTTCGGACGAATCCGGGGCCCGGCTCATCGCACAGCACGTATTTGCATCCGTATATCCGGATTCAAATATCTGCATCGTGGCAAAAGAAAAAAGCAATTCGCTGTATCAAAAAACCCTGGAGGAGCTGAAAAAGGTCAAGGATGCGTACAGCGCCGGACAGGCTATTGTCTCCTATTTCACATACGGCATAGAGATTTCGGATATCAAACGCGCAATGCCGGATCTCATGAACAGCCAGGCGGTCGTTATTCTGGATCGGGCGAATACTTCGTCCATAGTACAATATTTGGAGTCCAACGAATTTACCGGGTATACTATTGCCGTCAGCCAGGATGAAAAGATGACTTCCAAGCTTATGGAAGGGAAACTGGACGCGATCGTATACAGGGATAAAGAACTTTTTGCCAAAACTGTTTATAAAACAGCGCTTGATGTATTGAACGGAAGTAATTTTTCAACGAGTATCGATTGCCATCAGGAACTGTTAAAATCCAAGGATTGATTCAACTTATTGAATTCAAAGGTGAGTTTATGAAAAAAAAGTTGCTGTTTGTTTTTACGATGCTGATGAGTTTAAGCCTCCTGTCCTGTTCCCTGCAGCCTGCGCCCAGCACGGGCGTAACCCTCCGGTGCGCATTTATCGGCTACGGTGATTATGAAAGGCTGTATGAAGAAATTCCCAAATTCGAGGCGAAAACCGGCATCCAGGTGGATATCATCTATCTGGACAACCATTTCGAACTGGATAAAAAGCTGAAAAAGGACTTCGAAGCGGGGAGCGTGGATTACGACGTCATCTCCGATCATTCCAGCTTTTATTCCCAGTATACAGATTATCTGGAACCTCTGAACAATTACTTTACCAGCGACGAACTTGCCGATTTTATTCCGCGGCTTTTAAACAGCGTGAAAAAGAACGGCAACCTGTATCTGATCCCCCGCCATGCGGACATCAGTTCACTGGTATACAGGACAGACCTGTTCTCCGATCCACAGAACCAGGCGAAATTCAAGGAACAGTACGGCCGCGATCTGACCGTTCCCGAAACCTGGGATGAGTTCGAGCAGGTCGCCACCTTTTTCGGGCAGATAGACGGACTGTACGGCACTGCTTTTGCCGGAAAGGAAGAAGCGCTTACAGGGCGGTTTAACGAGGTTCTGGTTGCAAACGGCGGAGAATTTATCAGCGATTCCAGCGTGGCGGCCTTCAACAGTCCTGAAGGGATCAAAACCGCGCAAATGTTCGAGAATTTGTACCAATCGGGCAGCATGCCCCCGGATATGTTTGACGATCTCTGGGACGACGTAGCCAAAAGATTCTCCAGCGGAGAAATAGCGATGTGCCTGGACTGGTACAGCTACCATCCGTATCTTATGGATCCCCAGAATTCCAAGGTGGCGGGTAAATTTGATATTGCCAGGTCTCCCACGGGAGACGGCGGGATGCACAGCGGCTGGATCGGCGTGCACGGTTTTTCCATAACCAAGGCTTCCCAGCACAAGCAGGAAGCGGCCGACCTGATCAAGTTCCTCACAAACGAGGATAACGCCCTGCTGGAAACAAAGGTAGGATACCTGCCCGCCCGCACATCGGTTTGGGATAAGATCATAAGCGACGCGCGCAACTCCGGGAACGAATTCCAGAAAAAAAGGCTGGAACTTGCCAGGCTGCAGTTCTCGGAAGATTCGTTCACTCCGCCGCTCATCTCCCAGTGGATTCCGGCGTCGGATGCTTTCTACCCTGTCCTCCAGCAGATCATGCAGGGCAAGGTTCCGGTGCAGGACGGCCTTAACTATGCGGCCGACCAGGTAAACGCGCTGCTGAAAAGCCCCTGAACCCAGGAAACAAAAACTGGCTGCGGACAGATCCGCAGCCTTATTATTTAGGAGGATAGAACCTAATGAAAAATCCTGTTCTGTGTTGCCGTGCCCACCGGCTAAATGCGTATTTCGGTCTGGGCGTCAAACAGATGCGTACAGTTGCAGGGGATCGTTACATATATATCGCTTTTGCCCCTTATCATATCCACCAGTTCAAGCGTGCTGGTCTGAATAAACGCTTTGTTGCCCTCGATTTCCACATGCGGTTTCTTTTCGGTGCCCTTCATTTCTTCAATGGCCAATTCCGAGAGCTCCAGATTGCTTGCCCGGATCACCGTAGTTTTACCCTCGATTTCCGTATGAAGGTACATTTCGCTGCCCATCATTTCCGATACGATCAGCCTGGCCTTGATGCTGTTCGGAGTGCCGTCGGGCACCACTTTGAGATGCTCCGGACGCACTCCCAGTATAACGTCCCCGGGCTCTTTTTCCCGAAGCGCCCGGGCCTGTTCCGGTGTGGGCTCCAGCTTTATGCCGTATAGATTCAATTCATACTGATCGCCGGATTTCGTAACCTTAACCGGGAAAAAGTTCATTTGCGGCGAGCCGATAAACCCTGCGACAAACAGGTTCGCGGGCTTATTGAACACTTCATGGGGCGTTCCGATCTGCTGGATAAGACCGTCCTTCATCACAACGATCCTTTCGCCCAGCGTCATTGCTTCTATCTGATCGTGCGTTACATAAATAAACGTGGTGTTTACCTGCTTATGGAGTTTGATAAGCTCGGCGCGCATTTGGTTGCGAAGCTTGGCGTCAAGATTGGACAAGGGTTCGTCCATCAGAAAAACCTTGGGATGGCGCACGATCGCGCGGCCAATGGCTACGCGCTGGCGCTGTCCGCCCGATAATTCCTTCGGCTTTCTTTGGAGCAGTTCTTTTATACCCAATGTGTCGGCCGCTTCGTAGACCTTTTTGTCGATCTCGTCCTTTTTCACCTTTCGGAGTTTCAGAGAAAACGCCAGGTTCTCATAAATCGTCATATGCGGATAAAGCGCATAGTTCTGGAACACCATGGCAATATCGCGGTCTTTTGGCGCAACGCTGTTCACGATTTTATCCTCGATCAGCACCTGACCGTCCGATATCTCCTCCAACCCCGCCACCATCCGGAGGACCGTGGATTTACCGCAGCCCGACGGGCCTACCAGAACAACAAATTCTTTGTCCGTAATATCGAGATTAAAATTCTGAACCGCCACAACGTTCTTGTCATATACCTTTTTAATTTCTTTCAGTTTTACATTTGCCATACTATCCGGCTTTGGGGAACGCAACATCCGTTATCCGTTCCTCTCACCGCCATGCGCAATTGTCACGGCGGTTTTGCGACAGGTCTCCACACTGCCGCACCGCAAGCCCTGCGGTAAATTTATGCCTCCTTTTTTACTACGGTCCATGCCTATTTTGTGGAGTAGACATAAAGCGCATTATTAGGAAATAAAGTCTTAAAAAAGTTATCCTTTTACGCTCCCAAGCGTAATTCCTCTTATAATGAACCGGGACAGAAGCAGGTACACAATGATGATGGGTACGATTGAAATCATGATCAGCATGTATACCTGGCCCATATCGAACTTCAGAAAATCCGCGCTTCTAAGCTGCGCGATCAGAATGGGCAGCGTTTTGTTTTCCGGAGTCTCCAGTATCAATTGCGGTATGAAGTAATTATTCCATGTCAAGACGAATTGGAAAATCCCCTGCACCGCCAGCGCAGGCTTGATAATGGGAAGCACAACGCGGTTAAAGGTACGGAACTCGCCCGAACCGTCAATACGCGCCGCTTCAACGATCTCCACCGGCAGAACGCTTCTCATATACTGCAGCATGAAATAGAAAACAACCGGCGCCGCAATCTGAGGCAGTATCAGGGGCCAGAATGTATTCATCATGTTAAAATCGTCCATCAACTGGATGAATCCCAGTGCGGATACCTGGTTGGGCACCATCATCACCAGCATAATAAAAGCGTACACAACGTTTTTCAACTTGAAATTATATGCGTGTATCGCATATGCCGTCAATGCCGAGAAATATGTTGATAACGCCGCGACCGCTCCCGAAATGATCAGGCTGTTCCTGATGCCGTACAACACCGGCAGATTTTCGTTGGCCAGCAAATTATTAAGATTATAGAAAAACGAACCGCCGAATATTGCGGAAAATCCTTTCTGGATATCCGGATGCGACCGTGTTGCGTTCACTATCAATATATAGAAAGAAAACAGGCAGGCAAACGCTATAAGAATCAAAACAATATAGCAGCCGACTCGTTGCGCGGTAAGCACCGCCTTATCCTTGTCCCTTGCAGGCAATTGTGTTCCTCTCATCTTACAGCCCCCTTCTTGCTTTTCTTTTCTTTTCCGCAATCGACCGGAAAATAAGTACGCTTAATACAGCCGTGATAATAAACATGATCACAGACACCGCGCCGGCCATGCCGAAATTCTTGCTGTACAAGTGTTGATTCAAAAACATGGTGACCGTCATGGCGGCCTTATCCGGATTTCCGTCGCCCTTTGTGAAAATCTGCGGAATATCGAACATTTGAATGCCGCCGATCAGGCATGTGATCAAAACATAAATCATAATCGGCTTAAGAAGCGGCAGTGTGACTTTTCTGAAGACCTGCCACGCTTTCGCGCCGTCGATCGCCGCGGATTCAAACAGCGAACTGTCGATCCCCATGATCCCGGCCATCAATAGTATGGTCGTGTTGCCGAACCATAACAAAAAGTTCATGAGGGCAATGAGGCCTCTTGTACCTCCCGCAGACGCGGTAAACCGGTACGCTTCCAGCCCCATACTGTTCAAAATATTGTTGATCGGCCCCGCATCCGAGAACAGCGTATAAAAAAGCATGGAAAACGCTGCGGCCATGATCATGTTGGGCAGATAAACCACCGTTTTAAAGAAGCCCAACGCACGGAGCCTAAGGCGCAAATCGGTGAACCAGACCGCAAGGAGCAGGGCAATCAGGATCTGGGGAACAAATCCCAGAATCCAGATAAAAATCGTGTTTGAAAAATACCGCGCAAATTCGCCGCCGGTCAATACCGTAGCATAATTGTCAAAGCCGACAAAATTCGGGCCGACCTGTTCCAGGCCCATCATGTAGTTTTCAAAAAAGCTGTTATAAATAGTTGATATCAAGGGAAAAAGCGAAAAAATAGCGTAGGCGATAAAAAAAGGCAGAATAAAAATATATCCCCATTTCGCGTAGCTGACCGACTTATTTCTTCCAAGAGCCAGAGAATCGGATCTGTTTTGCTTTTTTGTTTTCCGCAATGTAATCGAAGACATGGCCATTGTAATCACCTCGGTTTGGTGGATTTTGGATTTGGGCTTTTATGTTGCCAGGAGGGGAGCGCCTGGGCGCCCCCTTCTCACAACATTGTCAATCACCCATCTTTGAGTTTTTTAATAAACCACCGGTCTTTAAAAGGAATTTTATTCCGGTAAATTGAATTTCATTTGACCGCTGATCAGGCAGCCGGTCTTTGCAGATTCGGATATTTTGTGATTACCGCGTTGTAGAAATTATCGAGAGCCTGTTCCTTAGTGACCAGTCCGTCGAAGTAATCCCTGAACGCATCCTGGAATTCCTCGGTGCATCCCTGGTCATACGGAGAAACGTTGCTCATATCGATCTTGGGAGCCGTTTCCGTAAACAGTTTGATATGGTTCTGCCCGCCCAGTAACGCGGACTGGTAATCGCTGTTCGCGATTTCGTTCATCGCGGTCTGGTTGTTGGTGTAATCTTCCGTATCGAGCGTGATCTGCTTCATTGTGGCAGGATCACAGGTCAGGGTGTACATAATGTCACGGACCAGCGGAAGGTTGTCGGAGCCCTTGCAAGCACAAAGCCATGTGCCGCCCCAGTAGTAGCTCTGCGGTCCGTAGCATACCGCGTAATCGCCGAATATGCCGTTTCCGACTTCCTTCTTGCCGCCCTCAGACTCGGGAGTTGCGAGCGAGTTGCCCAGAAGAGTGAAGTTGATGCCCCATGTGGAGAAGAAGAAACCGAACACCTTGCCGCTCGGGCCCTGGTCCGCATTCCATTCGGGATCCCACAGGGAATACCTGTTGTTGTAGCCTTTATCCGCAAATTCTTTTGTCTGATCCACCCAATTCATTAAATTGGGGTCAATAACGATCGTGTTGTTGGCGTCCACCCAGGGACCGGAAACGTTGTTGGAGAAGGCCCTGTAGGCGTCGTCGTACCCCGACAGCATTTTGTACCCTTTGTCAGCCGCTTTGGCCGCCACCTCATTGAACTTTGTCCAGTCGCTTAAGTAGGTTTGCACCTGATCCGGATCGTCAGTCCCAAGAACGTCCTTGGCGAAGGAACGCCTGTAAGCGAACAGCCCGGGCGTCGCCTGCCACGAAACCGCCTTTAATTTTCCGTTGGAGTCGGTGGCGATATCCTTGGTGTACTGGTACATGTCCTTGGTATCGTCTTCCGTAAGGCCAACGTCCGCATAAACGTCCAGAGCATACTCGGTGTCAACATACTTGAGGGCATAGTCCGCTTCAATCAGGAACAAATCGATCTTTTCGTCGGCGGAAGCCTTATCCTGGTTTAAGAGATCCTGATCCAGCTTATTCTGGTAACCGTTGTTGTCATTGGGGGTAGTCACCCATTCGACAGTAATCCCCTCGGGAATTTTTCCGGCTTTTTCAAAATAATCCGTGAACCGGCTCTTGAATTCTTCATTCCAGCAATAGATCCTGAGGACCTTTCCCTGCTCGACAGCGGCCTCGCTGGCAGGCGCTGCGCTGGAAGCAGCGTCACTGGACGCCGGAGCGGCCGCGCTCTGGCCCTCGCTGGCGGGAGCGGATGACTGCGCCGGAGTACCGGAGCATGCAACCGCCGAGATCAGCAAAGCCAGGACCAAGACACAAACAATTAACTTATTCAACCCTTTCATTGTTTTTCCTCCTCTTTTATTTAAGCACATCTCAATCAATTGAGAGATGCTCAGGACAAATTTTAGCGCACGATTTTTTTAATTTTATACCAGGCGTTTTACCGATCCGCCTTCAAGAATCTGGCCGGGCACCATTATCTGCTGCGGAATGAATGTTTTTGGTTTTTCTATTGCTTCCACAAGTTTAGAAGCCGCTTCCCTGCCCAGGCTTTCGGTATCCTGCCGCAGCGTTGTAAGGCGCGGACGAAGTACCTGGGAAAGGTAAATGCCGTCGTATCCGACGACGCTGATATCGCGCGGAATGGAAAGGCCCGCTTTTTCTATCTCTATCATTCCGCCGATAAACGAAAAATCGTCCGGGTACATGATGCAGGTGGGCCTGTCGCTTAATTTTAAAAGTTCGACCGTCGCCCGGCTCGAGGATTTGGGATCGTGGTAAATCGCGCTCTTTACATATTCATTTGGCACATCAATACCCAGTTCGGCGCAGTTTTTGTAAAAACTCGCGACGCGTTTTTGCGTAACCGCAGTATCCTCGCCGTGAATAAAAGCTATTTTTCTGTGGCCGTTGTCGTACAAATAATGTACAAGATCGGATACGCCCT
The DNA here is from genome assembly GCA_023393165.1 of Bacillota bacterium. Lineage (GTDB taxonomy): Bacteria > Bacillota > Clostridia > Christensenellales > Christensenellaceae > JAEYKI01. The sequence goes on from JAEWMJ010000052.1 coordinate 20,531, forward strand.
TTACGTTGTCCGAAAGTATCGCCGTCCGGTTGTTGAACACATGGTCTATCGTAACTGTCGGAATATCGCTCTGCACGAGTTCAACCACCGCGGGATCATTGAAATTTACGCTTGCGATCACTGCGCCGTCGCATTTTCTGTAGCGGCAGTGCTCGAAATAGCTCATGGAAAACTGTCCGATATTCTGGCTGATGAATGTAATGTCGTAACCCAGCATTTCGGCCTCAACCTTAAAGCTGTTCAGGACCGCCGAAAAGTATTCGTGCGCCAGGCCGCTGCTCGTTTTATCCACGAACAACACGCCCAGATTATACGAACGGTTTGTCTTCAGCGCGCGGGCCATAGCGTTGGGTAGATAACCCATCTCTCTCGCGACACCCCGAATCAATTCAATCGTTTCCTCACTGATGTCCGTATACCCGTTAAGCGCTTTGCTTACCGTTGCCGAAGAAACACCGCATTTTTTTGAAATATCCTTGATTGTAATCATATAAATATCTCTTTCGCAAACGTCTTATTTATAATTTGTACCATTAACAACTGAAAATTTAATAAATTGTGAACTTAATCGTTTTCGGTATTTCCATTATATAACACGTGTTTTAGATAAGTCAATATGTTTTTTTGGATTTTTTATTCTTTTTTTTACCAGTTTTGGAGACGATTATATAAATATTTTTACATTTTTTATAAAATTTCCTTTGATTTTTATAAAACTATGATATACAATAAAAATTGCAAGACAGTTCTTCGAAATCGTTATCGTAAAACATCATATATAAGGAAGGTTCCCAATGAAGTACGGATTTTTTGACGATTCTGCAAAAGAATACGTAATCACAACACCTGCCACGCCCTTGCCCTGGATCAATTATCTTGGCACCGGGGACTTTTTCAGCCTGATTTCAAACACAGGCGGCGGATATTGTTTTTACCGCGACGCGGCCTTCCGGCGCATCATGCGGTTCAGGTACAACAATATTCCGGCGGATATGGGAGGGCGCTGTTATTATATTAAAGAAGACGGCGCAGTCTGGAGTCCCTCCTACCTTCCCTGCATGACACCCCTAGACAGTTACAAATGCAGGCACGGCCTCGGGTATACCGTGTTTGAAAGTGAAAAAAACAGCCTTTCCGCCCAGCTTACCGCGTTTGTCCCTTTGGGAGAAACCTGTGAAATCAACCGGCTTACTCTGAAAAACAACGGCGGAAGGGAAAAAAATATTCAGCTCTACAGCTTTATCGAATGGTGCCTTTGGAACGCGGTGGACGATGCGCAGAACTTCCAGCGCAATTTAAACCTGGGCGAAGTCGAGATCGACGGAAGCGTCCTTTACCATAAAACCGAATACCGTGAACGCCGGAACCACTATGCGTTTTTCAGCGTCAACGCCCCGATCGACGGGTTTGATACCGACCGGGAATCTTTCACAGGCCGTTTCGGTACGCTGCAAGCGCCCGGTCAGGTGCTTGCGGGCAGCAGCGCAAACAGCGTTGCCGGCGGTTGGTCGCCTGTCGCAAGCCACCGGCTGGATCTCACGTTATCCCCCGGAGAAGAAAAAACGCTTCTGTTTATGATAGGGTACGCGGAAAATCCGCAGGATCAAAAATGGGAAAGCAAAGGCGTCATCAACAAAACCGGGGCAAAACAGATGATCTCGGATTATTCGGAGCCCCGCGCAGTCAATGCCGCTCTTGATAAACTTTCGGACTATTGGAACAGCCTTTTGACGCGTTTTCAGATTGAAAGCCCGGACGAGAAGCTGAACCGGATGGTGAACATATGGAACCAGTACCAGTGCATGGTAACGTTTCATATGAGCCGCAGCGCAAGCTATTTTGAAAGCGGCACGGGGCGCGGCATCGGTTTCCGCGACAGCTGCCAGGATATCCTGGGATTTGTACACCTGGTCCCCGAATTGGCACGGGAGCGCATTCTTGATTTAGCCGCCATCCAATTTGAGGACGGAAGCACGTATCATCAGTTCCAGACCCTGACAAAGAAAGGAAACGCCAATATCGGCACCGGCTTCAACGACGATCCCCTCTGGCTCGTCGCCGCTGCAGCCGCCTATATACGCGAAACGGGCGACGCAGCCATTTTAAACGAACCGGTATTATTTGATAACGCGCCCGGAAGCGCCCAGCCGTTGTCTGAACATCTAAGGCGCAGCATACGGTTTACGCTGGCCCACCTGGGGCCCCATAAGCTACCGCTCATAGGCCGGGCGGACTGGAATGACTGTCTCAATTTAAACTGCTTTTCCGAAAAACCGGGCGAAAGCTTTCAGACATGCGAAAACAGCGAGAATGGCAATGCGGAAAGTCTGTTTATCGCGGCAATGTTTGTAAAATACGGCAGGGAATACGCGGAATTATGCCAAAGATACGGTTCTGCCCAGGAAGCGGGAGAAATCCTTCGGGAAACCGCTGCAATGGAACACGCCGTCCTAGCGCACGGATGGGACGGCGAATGGTTCCTGCGCGCCTACGATGCGTTCGGAAACAAGGTGGGAAGCCGCGAATGCACGGAAGGCCGGATCTATATAGAACCGCAGGGTTTTTGCGTGATGGCGGGCATAGGCCTTAAGGACGGCCGCGCGGAGCGCGCACTTGCATCCGTACGCGAACTGCTGAAGACTAAATACGGCGTCCGCCTGCTGGCCCCCTGCTATACGGAATACAGAAAAGAACTCGGCGAAATTTCCAGCTATCCGCCGGGATATAAAGAAAACGGCTCGATATTCTGCCACAACAATCCGTGGATCAGCATTGCAAACACAATGCTGAATAACGCGGAGGAAGCGTTTGATACCTACCGGCGGATCTGCCCCGCATATATTGAGGACTTAAGCGAGGTGCATAAAACAGAACCGTACGCGTACAGCCAGACGATTGCCGGAATCGAGGCGGCCCGCTTCGGCGAAGCCAAAAACAGTTGGCTGACAGGGGCTGCAGCATGGTCGTTTGTAAACGTCAGTCAGGCCATAATCGGCATTCAGCCGGATTATGACGGCCTTAAGATCAACCCCTGCATTCCCCGCGAGCTGAAAGGCTACAGCGTCAGACGCGTATTCCGCGGCGCGGAATACTTTATCACCGTTCGCAGCACCGGATCCGGAGAATTCCGTATGAAGGTGAACGGAAAAGAAACCGCCGGAAACGTGGTATTGTTTGAAAACGGCGTCAGGGAATACCGCGTGGAAGCAGAAATTTAAAAGAGGTGCGCCATGTCTTTTTCTCAGGATTTTGTATGGGGGGCGGCAAGCGCCGCTTATCAGATTGAAGGCGCTTGGAATGAAGACGGCAAAGGTCCAAGCATATGGGATGAATTTTCCCACTGGCCGGGAACAATAAAAAACGGCGACAACGGGGACGTTGCCTGTGACTCCTACCACCTTTATATGCAGGATCTGCAGATCCTGCAGGATATGGGTCTTCACGCCTACCGTTTTTCCATCAGCTGGCCGCGAATTTTTCCCGAAGGAGACGGCAAACTAAACCAAAAAGGCCTTGACTATTATGACGCGCTGGTGGATGCCATGCTTAAAAAAGGCATTACGCCGTACGCAACGCTTTTTCATTGGGATCTTCCTCTCTCGCTCCACCAAAGAGGCGGATGGCTTGCGCGCAGAACAGCCCGCGAGTTTGCGGATTATGCCGCATATATAGCCGCGCATTTTGACGGAAGGATACAAAACTATTTTACCATCAACGAACCACAATGCATCGTAGAGTTGGGATATCAAAAGGGACTTCACGCGCCGGGCCTCAGGCTGCCTCCCGGCAGGCAGGCCGAATGCATGCACAACCTGCTTTTAGCCCACGGACTCTCCGTACAGGCGATCCGCGGGGCAAGCAGCCGCCCGGTCAATATCGGTATTGCCTCCACCGGCAGGCTTTGTTATCCGCCGGAGGATACGCCGGATGCACGGGAAGCCGCACGTTCCGCTTCGTTCACCTTAAATCCGAACGACTGGGTTTTCACGCACCAATGGTTTCTGGATGCGGCGGTCCTGGGCGGATATCCTGCGGACGTTCCCCCGTTTTTAAAAGAATTTGCGGATTCGGTCCCTCCGGACGACTTTAAAATCATAAAACAGGACCTGGATTTTCTGGGCGTAAACGTGTATAACGGTACTCCTGTTGATACGCGGGGCAAAAAAGCAGCCCCGTATCCCGGATTTCCCCGCACGGCAATGAAATGGCCGGTAACGCCCGAAGTCATGCATTACGGCCCTTTATGGCTGTATGACCGGTACCGCCTGCCCATATACATTACAGAGAACGGGCAGTCCTGCAACGACCGCATTTTTCTTGACACCTGCGTCCACGACGTGGACCGCATTGATTTCCTCGCCCGGTATTTGACCGAACTGAAAAAAGCGGCCGCCGAAGGCGCGCCGCTGCTTGGATATTTCCACTGGAGCCTGACCGATAACTTTGAATGGAATAACGGCTACGGCGAACGGTTCGGGCTTGTTTACATCGATTATCCCACCCAGAAAAGGATCCCCAAGGATTCCTGCCTGTGGTTTGCCGCAACCGCGAAAAAGAACGGAGAAAACTTATAACTCTCTGTTTAAACCTCTTTCAGTCAATAGTTAATCAATAGTCGATCGCTTGCTCCTCTCCCCGCAATACGCGCAGGGCGCCTTTTACAAGCGCCGGCATTTCGTTTTCGCCGGGGTAGACCTTCACGGGCGCAATAAGCCCCACCCGTTGTTTGATCGATCCCGTAAACCGATTGGAATAGGCAAGTCCACCCGTCAGTATAATTGCATCCACCCTTCCTTCCAGTACGGCGGACATAGCCCCGATCTCCTTTGACACCTGATACGCCATGGACTCCAGAACAAGCGCCGCGTATTCGTCGCCTTCTTTGATCAGTTTTTCGCATTTCGAAAGATCGTTTGTGCCCAGGTAAGCGGTCATGCCTCCCTTCTTGGTTACGATATCCACGAGTTCCTGCCTTGTATAAGCGCCCGAAAAACACAAATCAATCAGAGGGATTGCAGGAACCGCTCCCGTACGCTCAGGTGTAAAAGCCCCCTCGCCCGACAGCGCGTCGTTCACGTCTATTACGCGTCCGTACCGGTGCGCGCCCACCGTAATGCCTCCGCCCATATGGGCGACAATAAAGCGGCAGTTTTCATAGGGTTCTCCCATATCCTCCGCGCACAGGCGCGCTACGGCCTTCTGGTTCAGGGCGTGAAAAATGCTTTTCCTTTCGATACCCGGAAATCCGGTCAGCTTGGCGTACTGGTCCAGTTCGTCCACAACAATCGGGTCCACCACATAGGCCGGTATTTTGAGCCTTTTTCCCACTTCGTACGCCATAATGGCTCCCAGCATGGACGCATGGACGGACGCAGTCGAATCTTCCAGATCTGAGAGCATATGCTCGTTGATCACATATACGCCGCTGTCGATCGGTTCCACCAGGCCGCCTCTGCCTACCACAACGTCGATGTTTCGGGCGCCCTGGCGTCCGTTTTCAAGTATGCCTAAAACCACCGCCAGCCTCATGTCCTTCTGGCCGATAATGCTTCCGCACGCGTCCAGCTCGGATCTGGAATGCTTTACGGTTTTCTCAGCAACCGGTTTTTCGTTTTCATAAACGGCAACCTTCGTTGACGTTGATCCGGGATTTATGGCAAGGATCCTGAAAGTTCTCTCAGTCATTGCTTTTACCTTCTTTTTCGGTATTCTTAAGATCCAGGAATACGTTTTTCAAATGCGCGCTCAAATCAAAATCGCCGCATGCCTTGAGGGCCTTTTTAACGCATCCCAGTTTATTCAGGCGGATCAAGACCCTTGACACGGCGCTCTCCAGGCATTCCACGGATATGAGCATCTGCGAAATTTCAGGAATGTCCGTCACTTCGACCGCAAGGCTCTTGATATTGAACCCTTCGCGTCTGAGCATTGCCGTGATCCGCGTCAGTACGCCGAACTCGTTATCCACAAGCATATAAAACGTAACGATACTTCTTTTCATAAATCAGCACCCCGGATGAATTTTTACCCTTATCAAATACTACCGGATTTTAATGTCAATTTCAACCTTTTCCCTGTTGTTTGCCATTCGGGGAGAATTTCGGCAACACCTTGCTCACAAACACATCCACAATCCACGGATCAAACTGGGTTCCGGCATTCCTTTTGATTTCTTCGGCCGCCTCTTCATTGCTCATAGCTTTCCGGTAGGACCTGTCCTGCGTCATAGCGTCGAAAGCGTCCGCAAGAGATATGATCCTCGCTTCAATTGTGATTTCATCCCCTTGAAGACCTTTGGGATATCCCCTGCCGTCCCATCTCTCATGATGGGATAAAATGTGCTTTGCCAGGTCGGAAAGATCATTCACCGAGGCTAGAATCCGCCAGCCGGCCTCCGGGTGCTTTTTGATCTCCAGCCATTCTGTTTCTGTAAGCCGGTCCGGCTTGTTCAGTATTTTTTCATCAATGCCTATCTTGCCTATATCGTGCACCAAACCGGATATCCGTATTTTGTTTATCTCATTCTGGCCGAACCCGAGTTCGGCCGCAATTGCGGCGCCGATCGCGCTCACTCTTTTTGAATGCTGCATCTCGCGCTCGCTTTTTTCAAAAAGAGCGCTCATAATGACGTCTACCGTTTTATTCCGCATGCTGGCGCTTTCGTACATTTTGTGCTGGTACATGTCGTTTTCAGCCTCCGCCAGGATATCCTGCATTCTTTCCGATCCGGCGTATTTGGTGGCAAAGCCGAACGATACGGACAATATGGAATTTTGAAGTCTTTTTTTCCGGACCAGACTGCCGATGCGCAGGATGATTTTTTCTGTTTCCGGTTTATCGGCCCTGGGCAATACGATTCCAAATTCGTCTCCCCCGATCCGCGCGATCACATCGCCGGAGCGGCAGCAGCTTTTGATAATTTTCGCGGTTTCCATGAGAAGCCGGTCGCCCGCTTCGTGTCCGAAGGAATCGTTGATCAGTTTCAATCCGTTTACATCCCCCATCACTATGGTGACCGGCAAATTTCTTTCCTTATCAAGCCTTTTTAATTCCGTTTCAAAAAATATCCGGTTATATAATCCGGTCAGATGGTCATGATAACTCAAATGCAGGAGATTTTCCTCGGCCCTTTTTTGCTCCGTTACATCGATTACGGTGGAAATGATCAGATTTTCCCCCGGCACAGGCGTAGCGTATGCCGAAACGTAGCTTGTCCCCTCTCCCTTGCGGACGATGGGTATGTTTTCCCAATGCATTTTATCTGGGTCTCCGTTTGCTATGTCGTCCATGATTTTTTGCCGCATTTCGCTGCGGCTTCCTGGATCTTCGAACATCGCTTTCCAGAATCCGTCCGGTTCGGAGAGCTTTTCCCTGCTGGTCCGGTAGAAACGGGGAAAATTATCATTCATATAGATAAAATCAAAATCCGGTGTTCCGGAGTGAACCGCTATGCCGATGGGCAGATTATCCATAACCGCCTTATTGAAACTTTCTTTTTTCTTTAATTCGGCGTTTACTGCTTTTAGATTGGAAAACGCGTCCGAGATTTTTTTCAGCGCATTGTAAACAAGGTAGAAAATCAGCAGGGATGTGGCAAATACATAGATCCAGCCTTTTTCAATACTGATCATAACCACCGCAGCAGGATCCTGTACGATTAAATTTACCAGTTGATCGGACACAAGAATATAAAGGCTGCCTATCAAGGCGTATATCAGCGTAATTTTAAAAGCTCTGCTTCTTGCACTTAAATGGGATAATTCTGGGAAGAAGTCACGCATCTGCCGGCCCTCGCTTTTCAATATCTGTTATTTCAAATATATTTTTTACCATATCTTTTCGCATCAATACCTGGGCCTTCAATATTGCGCAATGCAAAAAATATATACGGGAATAATAGACACTGTTATATTACTAATCCGATATTTAAGACCGTCTTCTTTTCCCGGAGGATCAAAAAGCTGTTTATACCATATTATAAAACATATTCGGAACAGATAAACCGACTTTATTTCCAAAATTTTTACATTTTTTTGTACAGACGAACGGCACGGTTTTTTATTCCGTACCAACGTTTGCAAGCCTTGAGGCAGTTTTGTTGACCCTGCCGGCCGGAGCGTGCTATTATGGGAGAGCAGAACGATAAACGGAGGCTGCTTTCTCTTGAAACTGGAGCTGAATGAGAACGAACAGTTGTGCAAATATTTTTACGAAAAAGGGTTTGGGCTGGAATCACTGCTTCATACAAAAAAAGACCGCATTGTTTTCGGCATGGATGTGGAAGGGTTTCAGCGCGATATCATGACGTCCTTCGCCACCGCGGTCCGTATGTTCAATGAGGATTTTCTGATACCCAAGGATGTGGACGTGCATGTCCTGCGGCAGCCCAGGTATATGCCGGTCAAGGACCACAGCCACGATTTTATAGAATTTGTGTATATCTACCAGGGAGACTGCATCCAGCATATCAACGGCGTTGATATCGAAGCGCAGGAAGGCGACCTGTTTTTGCTGGCTCCCGGCATATACCACCATATCAGCACATTTGACGACGATAGCATCGTGATCTATATCATGATCCGCAAATCCACCTTTCATAACGCCTTTATGTCCCTCCTAAAGCAGTCCGACCTTCTTTCGGCTTTTTTTGCGCACGTAATTTACGGGGAAAACACATATCCTTACCTGCTGTTTATGACCGGAAAAGACGACAAACTCCGCGATTGGATCTTTTCCATGTACCAGGAAGCCGCGAACAGGGACAGCTATTCGGACCGGATGCTGAATACCCAGTTTGAATGGATGTGCCTTTATCTGCTCAGGAACCACATCGCCCAGATGGACCTTTACCGCCACGGCGGCCGGGGAGTCCGTGTGATGGAGCTTCTCAACTACATAAACGAAAACTTCAGCACAATCACGCTGTCCGGCATGGCGGCGCATTTCAAATACAGCACCGGGTATCTTTGCCGCCTGATCAAAAAAACAACCGGTATGACGTTTTCCGACCTGGTGCTCCGCATCCGGCTGGGCCGCGCCCGCGACCTCCTCACAAACAGCAGCATCGGCATCGGACAGATCGCCCTGGACGTGGGGTTCTGCGATACCAGCAATTTTTACAAGGCCTTTAAGAAACAATACGGGCAAACACCCGCGAAGTACAGAAAATCCGAACATTAGACTTTTTATGCCTTTTCCTTAAAAAATGAAAAGGTATGACCAAAAGAAAACAATTTTAAAACTTCAATATATAGAACGTTTCTTGAATTCTTTGGTTTCACCTTTCTTTCTCGAAAGAAAGGTAATAAAAAGCCAAAAATCACGGTAAAAAATACTCTTTTTTTGCCTCTTTTTTTTATTTATTATAGTAACAGTTCAAAAAATATTTACGGTTATGCTTTTAAATACGACAAAAATCCAATTCGGCGAATGATAGCGCCGTTCCGTCATGCGTGCGCATGATTTGCCAAAGGAAGGAGAAAACTATGCCAACCATCAAAGAAGAATACGACTTAAGGATGAAACGCGTACTGGACGCAGTGGCGGTAAAAGAACCGGACAGGGTGCCGCTGGGCCTCAGCGCGCAGGCCTTCCCCTATTACTGGGCGGGCACCACCATTGCGGACGCAATGGCGGACTTTAACGCCGCAGGCGCGGCGCTGGATAAATATTACGGCCACTTCAAACCGGATATCGGCTTTGACCCCTGCCTCATGTATTACAGCAAATATATGAAAACTACCGGGATCACCTGGTTCCAGTGGCCCGGCGAACATTTTGAGGACAAAAACCAGTCCTACCAGTTCATCGAAGGCGAATACATGAAAGCGGACGAATATCCCGAAGCCATCCGCGACATGACCAAGTTTATGATGAACAAATGGCTGCCCCGCTGTTTCAAGGAATTGAAGGGCCTTTCAAAAATCGATTTTCGTGATTCCATGTGGTTTAACCATTTGAACACCTTTTTCCCGTTCAGCGATCCGGAAGTGAAACACGCCCTAAACGCGCTGATGAAGGCGGGCGACGAACTCCTGGAATGGTTCACCTTCCTGGGCGAATATGGGAAACGCATGATCGAAGTGCACGGCATCCCGTCCTATGCCGCAGGGTTCGCGTTCGCGCCCTTTGATATGATAGGCGATTCCATGCGCGGCACGGTGGAGATCCTGATGGATATGTACGACAGGCCGGACGAGCTTTTGGAACTGATCGACGTGGTAACGGATTTCGGGATCCGGGATACCATTGCGGGCTGCAGCGGAAAATCGACGCCCTTTGTGATATTCTGGCTGCACAAAGGCGTGGACGATTTCATGTCGGACGAACAGTTTACAAAATTCTACTGGCCTTCCCTGCGGAAATACGCAACCGCACTGATCGAGGCAGGACTTGTGCCGCTGCTGTTCTGCGAAGGCGCGTACAACAACCGTCTTGAACATCTGCGCGATCTTCCCGCAGGAAAAGCGATATTTTCTTTTGAACATACGGATATGGCCAAGGCCAAAAAAATATTGGGCGGGCATTCCTGCATCAAGGGTAATATACCCGCTTCCCTTCTGGCGTTCGGCACCAAAGAAGAAGTCGTGGATTACGCCAAATGGCTGATAGACACCTGCGCGCCGGGCGGGGGGTATATCATGGATACGGGCACGCTTCTGGACAACGCCAAGACCGAAAACGTGGAAGCGCTGTTCGAAACCACGTTTACATACGGCGCGAAATAAAGCGGTTCATTTGAGTTGTTCATACTTTCTATAAAACAGTAACCAACTGTAAACAAAAAACGGGTGAACGCCCGTTTTTTGTTTTGTGTAATGTAATCTTTAAGGTTTCTTTACCGCCTTATTGGTAGGCGATTTAGAACCGATTACCTTTTTTTCCTTTTTTATGTTGGTCTTCTTCTGCGTTACCTTACCGCTCATAAAACTACCTCCGGAACCTGATGACACAAGTTTGCCCAAAACAGCTTTAAATTACTCAAATGTTACTTCAGCATCCGAAGAGTTAATTATTTTTTATCCCGGCGCGCAGCTCCATTTTATATTCCTCCATGTTTATTTCCCTGCCTTCCTTGCGCGACTTTTCCGCGGCAAAACACATCACATGACTGTCTACCGCGCCCTTCGTATTTGTTCTGCCTCCGGTTTTTCCTTCGCGCACAAGTTTTATAAAGTCGGTCATGATAAAGTAATCTCCTCCACTGTGCCGGTCAAGAACGGTAGAAACGTTTATCGTATCATGTTTTCCCGATGCAAAATCCCGCACAACAAATTCATTTTTTTCGAGATTGCCCTCGATCTCGCCTTTTGTTCCGGTAATATGGATCGTCCGGTAGCACTCTTCAGAATATGCCGTCATGGAAAACGAAACGTTGACCCCGTTTTCGTATTCCATATTAATCACCTGAGCGTCCACCACGTTGTTGTCGCACCTGTATACGCACCTGCCGAAAGGTCCCTTTTCCAGCGCTTTCATTTTACCCGCAGGAGAGACGTCCAAGCTGATCATATCGACGTTGAAGCCGGATTTTGGCGCAGAATACATTTTGGGGGCGTAAAAAAAGCAGGTATCCGAAACCGGACATCCGTCCGTACATCTCGCCGGCGCGCCTTCAGGCGCGTTTAATTCATTGAAATACGTTTGTGCCGCATAGGACGACAGGCGAACGCATTTGGAATCCGTCAGCCAGTTCAATATATCCATATCATGGCAGCATTTGGACAGTATCATGGGTCCGGCGTTTTCTTCCTTTGCAAACATGCCTCTCACATAGCTATGCGAAAAATGGGCGATTCCGGTATGCTCTTTATGCACGATAGTTTTGATCTTACCGATCCTGCCTTCTTCCAGAACTTTTTTGATCTCAAAGAAAAAAGGCGTATAGCGCAGCACATAACACAACATAAACACGCGGTCGTATTTGGCGGCAAGATCCCCGATCTCCACGCAGGTCTCCGCCATCTGCGTGATCGGTTTTTCCAACAGGATATGGTATCCTTTTTGCATAGCCAGCAATGTAGGCTCATAATGAAAATTTTCATTGGTACAGATCAAAACGGCGTCTGCAAACCTTTCCTTTTCAAAAACTTGGTCCCAGGACTCAAAAGCGTATTTGTCCTGAATATGATGCACTTTTTGAAAATGCTCCCTCTTCTCCCTGTTTTTTTCCGCAACCGCGACAAATTCAATTGTTCCGGGATTATTCAGGGCATAGGAAGCGTACGCATTGGCTCCCCTGTCGCCGGCTCCTATTAATATCGCTGTTACCTTTTTCATTTCTTTGCCCTCCTATTTACTCTTTTTTAAGTTGCTGAATATAACGGCAATGACAATGATAACGCCCAATACAACCGTTTGGTAGAAAGCATCCACGCCCAATATATTCAGCGCGTTATTGACAATACCCAAAAGCAATACTCCGAAAAACGCGCCCAGTACCGTTCCTTTAGCTCCCGCAAAAGACGCCCCTCCGATAATCGCTGAAGCAAGAGCGTTGAGTTCATACCCTGATCCGTTTGTCGGCAAGGCAGATCCTATTCTGGAAGTTAAAACAAATGCGGACAATCCCGCGATCCCACCCCCCAGCATAAAGGTCAGTATTTTATATTTATTGATGTTGATGCCGGATAAAAATGCCACTTCCTGGTTTCCGCCGATAATATGCAGTTTTCTGCCGAACGGCGTATATCGCAGCATAAAGAAAATCAGGACCATAACGATTACCAATACGACCATGGGCATGGGTATTGGCCCCAGTTTGCCCGAGCCGATAAACGGATAGGCACCTCCGATGGACTGATATGTCCCTTGGGAGATTACCTGTGCAAACCCGAGATAGATATAGCTTGTTCCGATCGTGACAATCAGCGGTTCGCATTTAAATCTGGTGACGACGAACCCATTCAGCGCTCCGGCTCCGATTGCAATCAGAAACATTACGATCAGTGCGGCCGGCGGATTCACACCCTGCTCTGATATCAGGTTGCAAAGCACTACGCTGCAAAGGCCGATCAGGGAACCGTACGACAAGTCGATGGCTCCTGAAATAAGCAGCGTCAGCATGGCGCTTGTCAGTATACCCAAAACGGCAACCTGCTGAAAAACCGTTAAGAAATTGGAAACCGTAAAAAATCTGGGATTTATAATACCCGAAATGATACATAGCGCAACAATGACGATAGGCAGAAAAATCATCTCATTGCTGATTTTGGGTTTTGCCTTCAGTAAAGATTGATCATTCACTTAACTCACCTCTAACGAATGTTTTATAATATTTTCTTCGGTTATATCGCCGTTCTCAAATTCCCCTCTGATCTGCCCGTCGCGCACCACCAAAACACGGTCGCAGAGAGAAACGACTTCGGGCATATCCGAGGATACGACAACAAATGATTTTCCCTGGCTGGTTAAATCATGCAAGAGCTTATAAATTTCAAATTTTGCGTTTACATCAATACCTTTTGTAGGCTCATCCAGAAACATGATGTCAAATCCTTTATGCAGCCATTTTGCAAGTATCACTTTTTGCTGGTTGCCTCCAGAAAGCATGCCGGTGACCTTGTGAATACTGGATGTTTTTATATTCAGCTTTTCCACATATTCGCAGGCTACGTTTTTTTCTCCATTCAGGTCGATCAATCCGCTCTTTTTAGGCAGCCTTAAAAAAGTAATATTGGCTAGCACGGACAGAGGTAGGATTAAACCGGATTTCTGGCGGTCTTCGCTGATAAAACCGATTGAATTTTTTATAGAATCAATTGGAACATTGATCTGCATCTGTTTTCCGTGCAGGTAAAATTCGCCGGCGTATTTTTTGTCCAGACCATAAATCGCCCGGATGATCTCCGATCTTCCGGCGCCTACCATTCCCGTTATGCCCAGAATTTCGCCGCGGCGAAGTTTAAAACTGATAGAGGGTGAATCCTGTTTCAGCCTCAGGTTTTTAACTTCGAACACCGTTTCTCCCGGATTGGATTGCTCTCTCTTATAGAACAAATCCACCGGCCGTCCGACCATGTCGCATGTCAGTTTTCCAAGGTCGACGTCCTTTTTGCTGTTGTCGTAACAGGACACCAGTTTTCCGTCCCTCAGTACCGACACGACATCGGCAACCTGTTTGATTTCCTTTAAATGATGCGAGATATAAATAATACCCATTCCTTTTTGACTGATTCTTTTTACCAAACCAAGAACCATTTCCGTATCGTTCATATTGAACATGGCTGTGGGTTCATCCATGATCAATACTTTCGGGTTGGGTGCGAGCGCTTTTAATATTTTTACCAGCTGCTGCTCGGCCGCCGTTAAATTCTCCACCTTCTCTTTCGGATCAAGCGTTATAGCAAGTTCGTCCATCAGTTCGCGCACCGCATTGCAGGTTTTTCTGAATGAAAAAAAGCCCCACGTCGTATACCTGGCGTCAGTAATAACATTTTCCGCTATTGATAGCTGCGGAACCAGAATAATTTCCTGATGGATCACCTCGATCCCGTTTTGCCTGGCAATCAGCGGCGAGTAATGTTTATAATGATGTCCTCCAATAATGACCGATCCTTCTTCCGGGATATAGGAACCGGATAATATTTTTATGAGGGTAGATTTCCCAGCCCCGTTTTCTCCGCAGAGGCCGTGTATTTGTCCTTGATAAAGCGCAATTGAAACGCCGTCCAGAACCTTATTGCCTCCGAATATTTTTGTGATTCCTTTTGCTTCTATAAGCAGTTCCCTTGAATTTTCCATTGCGGCATTCCCCCTAAAAGCTGCGTGCGCAAACCGGCGCGCCACCGGTTTGCACACGCAAATATCGCTCTTGCTATTTCCGAATGTTCGTTATTTTAGTCCGCCAATGGCGTCAATGACTTTTTGGCCCGGATCCCACGGGACGATTTCATCGATGTTGTCTTTGGTTGCAGGTATCAGCGGAACCTTTGTCAGCGCTTCAACCTTCTGACCTTTAACCAGCTGATACAGTTTTTTCGCCGTCAACATACCCTGAAAAGACACCGGCGCACTCATCGTTGCCGTTAAATCTCCCGATTTGAGCATTTCGATACCCTCCGGGCTTCCACCGGTCGCTACGATCGGATATTTTCCTTTTAATCCGGCCGCATCCAGCGCTTTGATAACACCCTGCGCGATCTGCTCATTGTTGGCGAATATTACATCAAATTCTATACCAGCCTGAATCACGTTCTGTGTAACGTTCATCGCTTCTTCGGCGGTCCAATTTGTGGGCTGCGAGTCAACCATGGTGGTTTTGGCTCCATCCTTGATCGCGGCATTGACACCATCAGTGTAAGGTTCGGTGATATTCATTCCGGGCTGTCCCATGATGTACACAAATTTTGAATCGGGATATGTTTTGCCTATATAATCCGCAACCGCATAGCCGATATCGTAGTAAGTGCAGGCTGTAACCGAATCCCTGTCAACAGTATCCGCCGGAACGGCATTTTCAAACACAACAGGTATCCCGGCATCTCTTGCCATCTGGGCCACGCGGGCATCAAGATCGGGGCTGAACGAGTATACGGAAACACCGTTTACGCCCTGCGAAATCAGGTCTTCCATTCCCGCCAGAACTTTTTCCATGTTATTCTGCGCGTCAATAACTACCGGTTCCACTCCCAATTGCTGGCATGCATACTCAAAATTCTGCACGCCGTAATTCACCCATTCAATCGATCTGTCATGCGCAATCTCGCCGAATTTCAGTTTTTCCTCCGTTCCGGCTTCAGCTGCGGGCGCCGAAGCAGTTTCTGATTCCTTTACGGCCGCGGTTGATGCATCCTGTGTCGCGCTTTCGGACTCCGTTGTCTGCGCTGTCTGTGAACATGCTGTAAATGCGAAGGCTACAACTGCTACAAGAAGAATAATCAACATCTTTCTCATTTTCATTTGTTTTTTCCTCCATTTTAACTTATTTAAGGTTTTTCACCAAAAATACTTTTTCGTCATACAGTACGTTTTTATCTGAATAATTGTCCCAATACGTCAATGGGCACTTCGTTCATGGGCATACCGTTCGGGTTAAAAAGAGTGTCTCCTTCGATGTTTTTGCCAAATACCGCGCCTTCCTTGACAGCCGCATGAAGGTTTCTTGGTGAAACAGAATCTCCGATATTCACTGTTTTAATTCCACCTTCCATTAATTCCTTATAAAACCCGTCGTTCGGTTTCTGCAAACAGGTAACCACCGTGTCGATATCCAGTACCGTCTGGTTGAATTGCTTATCCTGCACAGTTACTCTTCCTTCGGCGACCTCCAACACGGTCGTACCTTCCAGCACTTTTACGGAATATTTATAAGGTTTGTAATGAAGCGCTTCCGCTTCCTGCCTCTCAAAATGCTTTCTGGCGACATACATATGAATCATTTCCACGCGGGATGCAAACTGCGGATTCTCCGTCACAGCCGTAACGTCTTTGCCTATGGAAGCCAGGAACTGTACAGTATCGGCTGCCGCATAATGGTCGCCCCATACAAGAACCTTCTCTCCCAACCTGGGCATTTTCCTGCCGCCCGGATTAAATTCGCATGTAACCTTGGGGCAGACCAGCACATCTTCGAAGCGGACGATTTTGTCCGCGTTCCCAAAAACCTTGGGTACGTAAGAATTGGCGCCTGTTGCATTTACTACTACGTCAAACCCTTTCAAATCTTCTATGGAAGGTCTGCAGTTAAGCTTGACCTTTACATTTGATATTTTTTTGATCTGTCCGCGAATCCAATCGGCGTACCATTTCATTTTTTCTTTGCCCGGCACCAGGCAGCATCCCAGAATAGCGCCGCCAAGCTCGCCGCTTTTTTCAAATATCGTCACATGGTGTCCTCTGATTGCCGCGTGCCTGGCTGCTTCCATGCCTCCCGGACCGCCTCCCACGACTGCGATATTGCACGATTTCTTTGCCCGTTCCATTCTGGCGAAGCTTTGGTCACCGCAGGACGGATTGATCGCACAGGTTACTTCCTTCTTGGCCATATGCGATTCCTGCCAGCAGCCGGTCAGACAGGATATGCATTTTCTGATATCGTCCAGCTTCCCGTATTTTACTTTAGCAGGCCAATACGGATCGCATAATAGCTGCCTGGACAGGCCGATCATATCGGCCGATTTGTTTTTCAGCACCTGTTCGCAGTATTCGGGTGTACGGAACGTATGGCTGATAATAACGGGGATGGATACATTCTGCTTAATGGCTTCGGAAGAATCCACCGTCCATCCCTCCGGATAATACATAGGGTCAAATCCGGCGCCCGGGCTTTCCTGAACGCATTGGCTGAGATCCAGTGCTGCTACGCCTGCCAGTTCCAGCACTTTGGCAACTTCAATCGATTCTTTGATCTCCCGTCCGCCTTCAACCCATTCGTCCGCGGAATATCTGACCAAAACAGGATAATCCCGCCCGCATTTCCGCTGTATGGAAGAGATGATCTCCAATATAAACCGCATTCTGTTTTCAAAATTCCCGCCATAGCAGTCGGTGCGGCGGTTTAAATATGGACTCATAAACTGGGAAATGAGATAGCCGTGCGCAGCGTGGAGCTGCACCGAATCAAACCCCGCCTGTTTACAGCGCCATGCCGCGTCTGAAAACTTGCCGACTAGATCAATGATTTCTTCGGATGTCATCTGCTTTACGGCTTTGCCTTTTGCTTCTTCGTTTTCATAAATGATTTCATGGCTTTGAGACCAGGGTATGCGCATAACCATATCGCTGGCCGAATACACCGGATATCTGGGCATCGCTCCCTGACGGCCCGGATGCTGAAGCTGTATACACGTTTTTGCGCCATACCGCCTCATGCTGTCTGCCAGCCTGGCCAGCGCGGGAATGTATTCGTCGCTGTCGGCCACCACACAATTTACCGTGGATTTTCCCGTCACTTTATCGGGCGTGGTAGCGCCCACGATTATCAGTCCGGTACCGCCTTTCGCAATCTGCGCATGATGGTAGATATCGCGTTCGCTCGCCTCGCCTGTGGAATAGGATGCACCTGCGTCTGTGGCAACGTGGCAGATCCTATTGGGTACCGTCATATTTCCTATCTGAATAGGTTCAAATATGTATTTAAACTCTTCCGGCATTATAAAGGCCTCCTTTTCCGGCTTTATCTTTTAGTTAATTGCATTCAGGCACAAGCGGACCTTCCAGCTCTTTTACCACAAAAAATTTTCCGGGCAGCGTCGGCATCCAGCTGGAGGGAACCCAAATATCCGGGCCGTATTTCAAGGTGACAAAAAACGTCATACCCTGCCAGTTCATGCCCCTGCCTACAACACCGTCCACGCCCCCTATACAGTAATCCGAATTAAGGAACAATCCGGGGCCGATCGTGTTTGCCCGGGCCGGAATTAACGTCACCCTGCTTTTAAAGCTGATCAGGGAGTTCTGTTCAATGGTCATGGGATGAAGCTTTGCTCCCACTCTGTAGCAGTCCTTTTTCCAGTCTTCGGCGCTCTTGTAATCGGCGGCAAAATGCGGTTCCCAAAATGCGATATGAAAACATCTCCCAATTCCGTATATGGTGATCAGCTCCCCGCCTCCGTCTTTAATTGCCTTGATTTTTTCGGGATATTGCGGCAGATTGTATCTCGTTGCGAAATTCCGCTGATCCTTAGGTATCGTAAGTTTTCCAAGAGGACCGTAAAACGATTTCTCCATCGCATTCTGGAAAGCGCCCGGATCATCGGACGGCAGCGTATTGCCCTCGGAATCCGACCATTCATCCATGTTAAAGCCCCATACATGACCGCAGGAGCAATTCCAGTCTTTCAGAAAATAAACAGCCCATTTATACATTCCCATCGGGCCTACCGAAAAGATAAGGGCCAGCTTTTTCCCCTCGTCCCTGGTGCGTTTGATCTGCTTGGCAATCTCGTACCCCATCTGCATGTTGAAGGAAGCTACGTCTTCGCACTCTTCGGCTATGAACCTGTCGTTCCAGTGCGACCGCCTGTCCAGAGCATGTTCCGGAGGCGTCGCGCAGCAATCCTCAATTCTCTGCAGATCCCAGCCTGCAGGAAAAAATCCATCCAGATGAGAACCCTTGATTGTGTCCATCATATTCATAATTCTTTTCCTCCTTGTTGATTTTTTAAATACTTTTAAATTTAAACATTCTGTCGCAGTGCCCGCCGGCACCGTAATATTCCTTTAATTGTTCATCCCGCGCGGCAATTCCCAGATGGTACACATCATCCACCTGGCTGGGATAATGTGCAAAAGCAAGCTTTAAGACTTCTTCCGGATGATGCGGATATCCAACGTCCTCCAGACGATATTTCTCAATAAAATCGGTCGTCTGCTGCGTTTCTTCATCATTCAGCAGTCCGGCATAGGGCTTATCTTCGGCAAAGTAAAACGTAGCTCTTACGCTGCCCCCCAATTCGGCAATCGTACGGACGCCCGCTTCCCGAACGATAAAATGGTCGATATGCCCTTTCATGGCAAGGGGCAGAACAATTGCCGTGTCTTCCTGAACTGCAATTTCCATAATGCACGCCTGGATCCTGTTTAATATCGCCCAATCGTATCGATCCATTGTTTCATAGCTGCCGTATGCCATTTCCATTTCGCCCTCTCCTTCCCGGAAAACTTTTCCGCGAACCTGGCTCTCCTCTTCGCCCATTACCCGATAGCAATATGCATGCGCGCCCAGCAGATCGTCCAGGCATTGCAGATCCTCGATAAAGCGGATTCCGGTGGCAAACTGTACGCGCTTTAAGCTCCGATCCTTATTGCCCGCCACGTCCCTTTCCTGGTAGTTCGAACGGGAAAAAGTGCTGATGTTTGTAAATTTCTTTGTCTTCAGCAGATCCTTTTCCTTCATTTCCAAAACATAACCGCCCAAAAAGAATAGAAAATCGTCGTAATGCGGGGATACGCATATTATGTTTTTTTCCGGAATAACATTTTTAACATCGTTAATAAACATACTCTTCATTCCTCATTATTCTTTTTACGTATTTGTAAATTTTTAAATAGAAATTACTTTTGTTTTTATAGATACTATAAAAACAAATTTTGCATCAAAGTTTAAATGTTTTATGCTTGTTGTTGGATATATTATTACACGCTGTAAATATATTGTCAATATATAAATTGGTATTTATCGATAATTCTTCATTTTAATTAAAAATATTTGATTATTCTTTTCATACTGTAAATATATGGGCAAAAAAATTGCTTTGTTCTTTATTTAATTTGATCCGGCTTCATCTTCAAGTATTCGTTTTACAAGAATACTATTGTACACATATTTCTTGAGCAGCTGTATGCCGCCGAAAAGCTGCGCGTTTTCCCCCTCCGTACTTAATCGGATATCCAAGTCGTAAAACAGTATTTTTTTCATATAATGCTTGATTCTGGACAAGACCACCGTATTATCGCCGTTTAATTCGCCCCCCAGAATAATCAGTTCCGGGTCAAGTATCACCCCAAGGTTAATAATGGCCATTGTCCACATTTTCATGGTTTCGTCAAACACTTCTGTAACATCCATATCCTGCTCCAAAACCGCACGCTCTATCATTTCGAGATCTATTTCCCTTTTACTGCTTTTCAGCAATATCTGGCGCATGATTTGCGCGCGGCCTTTGCTCATCAGCGCGTCGATTCTTTCAATCAGTGTCCCGATACCGGCCATACGCTCCAAAAAGCCCTCATCCCCCTCATAACTTTGATCGAAGTTATGGATATCCACCAAGATATCTCCGACTTCGCCCGCGAAGCTGTTCTTCCCGGTATAAAGCTTTCCGTCGAGAATGATACCTGCGCCTATGCCCCTGTACTTGGTAAAATCAATATATATTAGATTAGACCGGTCAAAATGACTGTGAATGTGTTCTCCTACCGCACTCAGACGCGCTTCGTTATGGATGATGACGGGTATTCCCAGCGCGTCATGCATATAGTCAAACAGATTAACGCCTTCAAAATGATAAATATTCGGGATTCTTTTGATAATTTTATTTTTTTCATCCACAAACCCGGGAACAGCGATACTCGCCGCAATCAGTTTCTTGTAATTTTTTTTATTTTTTACAAGGGAATCCTTACAAGCCTTTATTCTTAGGATAAATTCGTCGATGGTAATATCCCGCATGATTTCAACCGTATTGGTGCCAAGAATATTACCGCATAAATCTGTGATATATCCTTTAATGAAATCCGCTCCCATATAGAAATGCAGCAGATACCCGTACTTATTATTCAGGCTGAAAACATCCGGATGCCTTCCCATTTCAGTAATTTCTTTACCCTTTGAAATAACAAGATTCAAATTTTTCAAAAGAACAAGCGTACGGCTGACGGTAGCAATGCTGAGCCCGGTGGCTGCAACGATATCCGCCGCCATAGCTTCGCCCGAGTTGATGATATGGTTCAGAATAATCAGAATGTTTTTATTTTTTTCAGAAATATTGAGCGTATTAATATCTAACATGGAAACCCAACCTTTTTTACAGTTTGTAAATAAGTTCTTACTAAGAATATCATACCTTCCGTTTTTTTTCAACCTGACTTTAGTCCATTTTAAAAATTCAGCTTAACAAATCATTATCTTTTAGCGGTCTGCCGCCCTAAACCAAAACCGCACAAAGAAAATCCACTGTAAAAAGTTTTTATATGATGGGCGTTTCCGTTAAAAAATAATCACTTAAATCTTGCATGCGCAATCCGCATATGGTAAGATAAATTTTAAACATTCTGTTAATATCTGCCACAAGGAGGTTTGTATATGCAATACCGGAAATTCGGCAATCTGGATATAGAACTATCCATTCTGGGTTTTGGCGCAATGCGGCTGCCCTCGCGCAGCACCCGGGAAAAAACGGTCTATGACTACGAAGAGAGCGCGCGCATGATGCTGCGCGCGTATGAACTTGGCGTCAACTATTTCGATACGGCGCCCGGATACTGCGGGGGCGAGAGCGAGATCATTGTGGGACGCGCCTTGAAGGATATCCGCAGAAAGGTCTATCTGTCCACCAAAAATCCGATCGAGAACGATTCCGGAAAAGACTTTCGGCTCCGTCTTGAAAATTCGCTTAAAAAGCTGGATACAGACTACATTGATTTTTATTACATGTGGGGCATCAATCTTGACGTGTTTGAAAATATGATCATAAAAAAAGACGGTCCCCTTGAGGCCGCCCGAAAGGCAAAGGAAGAAGGCCTCATACGTCATATTTCGTTTTCTTTTCACGACGATCCGGCAAATCTTAAAAAACTGATTGATTCGGGCTGTTTTGAGAGCATGCTGGTGCAGTACAATCTTCTTGACCGTTCAAACGAACAGGGGCTCGCGTACGCGCACGAAATGGACCTTGGCACAGTTGTCATGGGACCTGTCGGCGGAGGAAGGCTGGGCATTGCGTCCAGGCAGATATCTGATATGATCCCGGGCGGCATCAAAAGTTCGCCCGAGCTCGCCCTGCGTTTTGTGCTGACCAATCAAAATGTCGCCTGCGCGCTCTCGGGCATGTCCGCAATGGAACAGGTGGAAGAAAACTGCCGGATAGCCGCAAATCCAGCTTTTCTGACGAACGATGAGATGAAGTCGGTTGAATCGGCCTCGCAGCAGCTCAAAAAGCTTTCGGATTTATATTGCACCGGATGCAGGTACTGCATGCCCTGCCCCTTTGATGTGAATATTCCTTTAAACTTTGAACTGATGAATTACCATAAGGTTTACGGGATCACCGAATACGCGCGCGCGGAGTACCAAAATATCGGCAAATTTGAATGGATGCCGGGAAAACCGGCTTCCGCCTGCACGGAGTGTGGGGAATGCGAAAAAAAATGTCCGCAGAAGATCGATATCCGCAGGCAACTGAAAGAGACGCACTCGGCACTCGTCTAACGATTGCCCCGTTGCATGATTCCCGCCGGAAATCAAAGCATAAGCCCGTATAAATCCTCGACTTTTTCTTCCATGTATTTCTGGGCATCCAGAATCGCCCGGTTGTATACGGCCGGGCCTATTTTATCTATGATAAAGTTCAGCATCATCATTGCCTCAAGATTTCCGATATGTTCCTTCCGTTCCTCCGCAAAATATTGGACGATATCCCCTGCCGCCCTTTCTTCTTCTTCTTTTGTAAGCTTGACCGGGGTGACCTGCTTCCTGCCCATAACTTTCCTCCATTTCTATCAGCCGGCTATTCCGAATATTGCACCGGAAACGAACGGAACTAGCCAGACCAGCCATACGATAATGCTGAAACGGTGGAAATCGCGCAGACGGACAGGATCATTTTTTAAAAGAACCGCCGTCGCCCAGACTGCGTGAATCAGCATTAAAACGATTGCGAGCAAACCGGATATCCCATGAAAATTAAATCTGAATCCGCCGCCCGCTATATTTGCCATGAGTGTCGTCCCGGTAGTATCGAATACGAAACCGATCCAGAAAAACACCAGATGCCGGAGCCTTAAGCTGCCGCTTATTTTTTCGCTCCATACGCCTATTGAATAGAAAACAAGCGCGAGCGTAATTGTAATAATAGCATAAATCAGCATAGTTTTACCACCTGTTGCATAATTCATATTTTACTTTTATTATCTGCTCATATTACCTGCGGCAAACATCAAAATACCGGATATAAACAAAAAAGCCGGAATTACCGAGGCCACTGAAAAAGTGGGACTCTAAGCTTCAAGACTGGAAAGAGCTGAAATTACGAAGAAAAAGTAATTTCGGCTCTTTTTTGATATAATTACAGTAATAACATAAGGGGTAAAAAAATGAT
>JAEWMJ010000001.1 GCA_023393165.1 Bacillota bacterium
TGGTGGGGAAGAACAGGATCGGGTCCCATGCCAGATCGGGCTGAAAATGCTTGTAGAATATATCGTAGGCTTCCTCAGCCTTGCTGAAATCCTCCATCGCGTCCTGTATGGTGCAGGTTCCCGCATAGTAGATGGGGAACGCCTGAAATACCGGAACCAGCGGAACCCTGTCCGGCTCGATCAGTTTTGTCGCGTCCATTACTCTTTTCAATCTCGCATCATAAAGCTCTTGAACATTAGCCATATTGTTACCTCCGTTTATTATTGTAGAGTTCATAATTGAAAAAAAAGTTTAAAGATAATAATTTTATGATACCGGAATTTGCAAAAAAAGCAAACGGGTAAACGGAATATATTTTTTGAACAAACATTTTTAACTATTATATTTTTTTGATGAAATTCCATATTTTCTTGTACAAAATAAAATATGCGGGAAGCAAACATTTTTTTGGGTTATATCATTTCTTTAAAAGACAAATTTTTTAAACCGTCTATAATGATAATAAACATTCGTCACGATTTAAAAATTATATTTGTCCAGCGATGGGCATTCATTAAATAATATTAGGAGGAAAGTATGAACACAAAAAGAGTAATTGCGATCATTGTTACATTGTTAATGGCATTGACACTTTTCACGGCTTGTTCCCAACCCAAAGCAGAAGAAACAGCGTCAGCGGCTCCTTCCGCAGCTGAGTCCGCTTCCGCAGCGCCGGAAACCTCGGCCGCCGCATCCGAATCCGCTTCTACGGAAGCCGGCGCTCCTAAAGGCGCAGGCGGGTACCAGTACTCGCTGGGCGTCATCCAGCCCGGTCCTGAAGCTTACTATCAGAATTATGCGGACAGCGTTACGGCTGCTGCCGAATATGCCGGCATGACGGTAACAACGCTTCTCTCCCAGTACAGCGCTCAGACCGAAATCGCTAACGTGGAAGACCTGATTTCACAGGGAGTGGACGCAATCGCATGCTTCTCCACCGCCAGCGATATCGCTCAGATCGATGCGCAGAAATGCAACGAAGCCGACATCCCGCTGTTCCTGATGAGCTCTGCGGCGGCAGAAGGCGAAGGCAAACCCACATCTACGGTCGGCAACTCCTTCTATGACATGGGTAAAATGAACGGCGACTGGGCTATCGCAAACTTTAAAGAAGCCGAGAATATCCTTGAAATCCAGGGACAGCTTGGACAGGGCATCGCGGAAGAGATTTCGAGAGGCTTTGCCGACGGTATTGCCAGCAGAAGCGACCTGAAAGTCGTTTCCCAGAAAACCGCGAACTGGAAAAGAGACGAAGCCATCTCCATTACAGAAGACGCTTTGGCATCCGGCCTTGATTTCAGCGTAATCTTTGTTCATAACGAAGATATGTGCGCCGGCGTTATCAACGTGCTCAAAGAAAACAACATGCTTGATAAAATCAAAGTTATCACCCAGAACGGTTCCGACCCCGGCATCGAAATGATCAAGGCGGGCGAAGTTCTGGCAACAACCGCGAATCCTCCGTCCTTTGTAGGCGGCGACGTAGTAGTTCAGATACTGAAATACTTTGACGGACAGGAAATCCCCGAAAGCTACAACTCCCCGGTATTCGTTATCGATTCCACAAACGTAAATGATGCGGACCTGGTAACATGGGACAAAAAATGGGCGATCTCACGCGTAGACGCTTACTTTGCAGGCGAAGCAGAATAAGACATAAAAAAACAGCAGAATTCTTTAAAAAGGAACCGCTTACGCGGTTCCTTTTCATTTGTTTCTGTAAGTAATATTTAATAGCGCCAATTGACATAAATTCTCTGAGGCTCATCTGACTTTGGCAAACATTTCAGTTTGACAAACATTTTTGGCTAAGATATGATTGTAGCATTATAAAATTATTTTATTATTTTATATAATATTATTTATTACAACAAAATTTTTCAATTCAATTTAAGAAATAAAACTTTAACGGCTAAATAATATGGGGAACAGCAGGGGGGAAAACTATGTCTTTAAACAATATATATCTCAAAGCAATTGGCATATCAAAATCATATGACGGTGCAAACGCCCTGTCAAACGTTGATCTTTCTTTATACGGCGGGGAAATCCATACGGTTTTAGGCATAAAAGGCGCCGGAAAGTCTACCATGATGCGTATTTTGTCAGGCGCGCTGAATGTTGACGCGGGTTATTTTGAGATTTTCGGAAAACGCTACCGGAAGTTTATGCCTTATATGGCGAGAGAAATCGGCCTGCAGCCGTTATATGAGAGCCAGTACCTGATGCAGGACCTGACGGTTGCGGAAAATATCTTTATGGGAGAATATATTGCAAACAGGGCCGGCTTTCTGAATTATAAAAAACTCAGAAAAATGGCCGAGGAAATATTCAGAAAATTAAATGTCCCCATAGATCCGGACAACCTTCCCGTAAACCTTTCGGAGTTTGAAAAACAGGTTGTGCAGCTGGCGCGGGTTTATGCGAACAACGCCAAAATCGTACTTGCCGATAATATCGGTTCCAGTTTTACAAACGGGCAAAAACAGAAGATCTTTGAAGTGTTAAAGGATATGGCGGCGTCGGGAATCGGCGTGGTTTACTTTACCCATATGATAGAAGATTCCCTTAAAATTTCGGACAGGATCACCGTGCTGCGCGAAGGGAAACGCATTTGCGTGGTGGAAAGGAAATCCTTCGATACGCAGAATATGATACGCGAAATGGTGGGGTATGACGATACCATCGCTGTATGTCTGGACCTTACAAAGGATGATCAGGACAAATCCACGTTTTTCAAGCTTTCGCAGGTTGCTGAAAGCAATAAGAACATACTGGATTATCTGGAATGCGCCATTCAATATATCAATAAGAATCTGGAAGAGCCCATCACGCCCAAGGATGTTGCGGACGCGGTGCACCTCTCTTCCGGATATCTCATGATGCTGTTTAAAAATCATATGAACACTTCCATAATGGAATATATTTACCGGCAGCGGATCGAAAAAAGCAAAGGGATGCTTGCGGAAAAAAACAAAAAAATATCCCAGATCGCGATTGAGGTGGGTATTCCCAATTCACAGTATTTCTCCGTTCTATTTAAGAAATATACCGATATGACGCCCAAAGAATACCGCAAGATCCAGGGAATTTGATCACATTACTATGACAAACAAATAGCAAGAAGGGATTATATCGCCCGGACAAACAAAATTGCAGTTTTTTATACTGCTGTGAAAGACAATTTTTCAATCGGCTGTGTATAATAATCAAAGTTTCAGTATATACAATTGTTTTTATATACTCTAAACCAGCTGGAATACTACATTTATAGAAAGAAATGAGGAATGGCAGATGAGCAAAGAAAATCCTCGCGTCGTGGTCCATGTTGAAGAATGCAGCAAGTGCTTTTCAGGCATAACCGTATTCGATCATGTATCATTCGACCTGCTGGAGGGAGAGATTCATTGTCTGTGCGGCGAGAACGGCGCAGGTAAATCAACGTTTATCAAGATACTGTCAGGCGCTTATGTACCCGATACCGGAAGAGTATTCATCTCCGGCAAGGAGGTCAAACATTTTGATCCTGACGTTCTCAAAAGGATGGGCGTGCAGACGATTTACCAGAACCAGTTTTTAATGCACGACCTGACGGTTGCGGAAAATGTTTTTATGGGGGATTATGTTACCAATAAAAGCGGATTCATGAGTTACAAAAAACTGATGAATAAAGCGTCCGAGATTCTTGCGGAAACCGGAGTTTCCATTGATCCGGCCCGCCGGTTAGGAGACCTTGATATTACTGAGAGGCAAATGGTTCAGATCGCAAGAGCGCTGGCGCAGGAAGCTAAGGTCCTGATTTTGGACGAGCCTACCGCTTCCTATGGAAAACAGGAAAAAGCAACCCTGCTGAATCTGGTGAAGAAGGTGGCAAGCAAGGGGATCGGAGTTATTTATATTTCACATCACTTGGATGAAGTGTTCGAACTTGCCGACCGGGTGACCGTGCTGCGTGACGGACAAAAGATCGCGTGCTATACCCGGGACCAGATCACCGAGCAGGCGCTGATACGCGACATGGTGGGACGCGATCTGGCTATGTTCTACAGCCGCGAAGAAGTGGAAAAAGGCGAAGGCATGCTGGAGGTCCGCGGCCTTTGCAAAAAAGACTATCTCTGCCCCACATCCTTTACGATGCGGCGCGGGGAAATCCTCGGCATCGGCGGAATGGTCGGGTCCGGAAGGTCCGAACTCGCAAACGTCATGTTCGGCGCCGAAAGGCCGGATGAAGGCAGGATACTGATCGACGGAGAGGATGTTACCCCAAAAGATCCGTATACGGCAATCAAAAACGGAATCTGCCTCATTACGGAAGACCGCCAGCAAACCGGCATGTTCCTGGATCACAGCGTAGGCTGGAATTTCGTTTCGGCGGCGATCAATAAAAAGAAAGGCATGCTGCTGCATCAGCAGAGAGAAAACCAGATACTGAACAGTTATATCGAAAAGATACAAATCAAAACGCAGGGACCCGAACAGGAGATAAAATATCTGTCCGGCGGAAATCAGCAAAAGGTCGTCCTGGCAAAATGGCTGCATACCGATGCGGAAGTAATCATCTTTGACGAGCCTACCAAGGGAATCGACATCGGCGCAAAGGAAGACGTATATAAACTGATGCTGGAACTGGCGCGGGAAGGCAAATTCATCATAATGATATCGTCCGATATGCCCGAATTGATCGCAATGAGCGACAGGGTAGCGGTGATGAAGGATAAAAGGCTGATAGCGGAATTATCAGGGCCCGATATAAACGAAGAAAAGATTTTAACCGTATCGATTGGAGGATAAAGCTATGAATGAAAGAGCTTGCTCTACAAGGAGCATTCAAAATATTTGGAAAAACAAATCCAAGTCGCAGATTTTGCTGCTGGGCATTGCGCTTGCGGTAATTATAGTAATTATGTGCGTCGCAACAGACAGATTCTATCAGGCAAAAAACATCATGAACGTCTTGACGCAGATTACCGGGCTTGGGATCGCCGCTGCGGGAGCCGCGGTGGTCATGATCTCGGGAGGCATCGATCTTACCCTTGGAAATGTCATATCGTTTTCAGCCTGCACCGCCGCTGCCATGATGGGCGCGGGATACGATATCGGCCTTTGCGTGATGGTGGGCATTCTGGTCGCGTTGGGATGCGGCGCTTTAAACGGCGCTCTGATCGTACTGAGCAAGGCTGAGCCGTTCATCATCACCCTGGGCATGATGAGCGTATACCAGGGATTCACGCTGCTGGTAACCGGAGGAAACAATCTGCCTGCGGCGAATGACTTTACCTTCGGCAGGGATAAAATATTTGAAATGGTTCCCATTCCCGTACTGTTCCTGATCGCGATTTTTGTGATCATGTTCCTGGTATTAAAGTTCACCAAATTCGGCCGGCGCGCGTATGCGATCGGCAACAATACCGAGGCGGCGTATCTGTCCGGTATAAAAATCAAAAGAAATAAAGTATATGTGTATATGCTGAACGGCGGACTGCTGGGCGTTGCGGCAATGATCCTCCTGTCGCGTCAGAGCTCGGGAAACTCGGTTATGGGTGATTCCCTCCTGATGCAGGCCATTGCTGCTGCGGTCATCGGCGGCGTATCCATGGCGGGAGGCCGCGGAAGTATTTGGGGCGTATTCTTGGGTACGATCCTGATCGGTGTCATATCCAATTCGCTCAACCTGCTCAACGTAGCGTCCTTCTACCAGTACATTGTTCTGGGCGCTATTATTGTCGGCGCGGTTTGGGTCAGCAATGTGGGCACAAAGAGCAGATAAAAAGTTCAGGCTACTGAAAAGCCCATCAATCGTACTGAAATTTTCTTAAAATTAATTAACCGAAAGGTTGTTATCAAACTGAGGCGGGATTCTCCCGCCTTTTTTATATCTATTGGCCTATAAAAAATGCACGCCGCCGTCCGCTTTTTCGGCGGCGTGCATTTTTTTGGGGTATAAAACTTTTACCATTTTATGATCTTGTAATAGGTCTTTGCGGTCACCCGGTAGGCAACCAGGTATGTCAGGGAGAAAAGCGCGCAGGTAATAACCATGCACCAGACCGTAAGGTCCGAATCGTACAGGCGGAAAACCTGCAGGATCTTTACGATCAGGCCGGTAGAGAAAGCCGCATTGACAAGCGCTCCCACCAGCGGGATGAAGAATACCCACAGTATCTGCCGGTTGATTGTGGATTTTACCTGCCTGTCGTCCATTCCGACTTTCTGCAGGATCACAAACCGCTCCCTGTCCTCATACCCTTCAGTAATTTGCTTGAAGTATATAATCAGCACCGTTACAGCCAGGAACAGGATGGCGAAAAACGCGCCCGCAAATATCAGACCGCCGAATATCCCGTAATAACCCTGGCGCGCCGAATAAATGTCCGACATATAGTAACTGTCGAGCGGCATGGTCTGGTAATAGCCGCGTACATCCGCGGTGAACGCAATGCAGTCGTTTTCCTGCCCCTTAACGTCAAACATCAGCACGCCGTCCAGAACCAGGCTGTTTTTCAAGTTCAAAATCTTCGAACCATCATTCACGACGATGCGGTTCAGCGTCGCTTTTGTAGCGTCCTTTGCAGCTACCAGCTTGCCCGCATCATAGGATAAAGCCACGTTGTGCGCCTGCGCAAGATTTCCGATCTCTGCGTCAAACGCGGTAAATACGGCGTCATCCGTTACTTCGCGCATATATACGTTCACGCCGAAAGGATATTCGGCTTTCAGGCTTGCCTCCTGGTTCAGATACAGGGAGGTGGAGAGGCAGACCGTTACCACCAGCATGGTCCCCAGGATGCAGATGGTGGCCAGCCCGGACGCGTTCTGCTTCATCCGCTGGAACATGCCGGATATGGATATAAAGTTATTCGGTTTGTAATAAAGCTTTTTCCTGCCTTTTAGAAACTTCAGGAATACGATGCTGCCCGACCGGAAAAGCGCCTGCGTTGCCAGTATAACAAGCGCGGCAATAGGGAAAAAAAGAAGTAAGGCAAAACTGGGATCCGGTATCGAGAGGGCGGCCCAATAGGAAAGCGCCATGCCGCCTGCGCCGAATATTGCAGCGGGCCAAAGGAGCTTGCTGTCCTTTTCACCCTTTTTTTCGCTTTGCAGCAGCGCGACTGGATTGGCAAGCCTTATCTGCGCCGTATTATAGAGCGAAGTCACCAGAAACACGGCGCCGAACAATGCGCCTGTCACAATAAAAGCGTTCGCGGGAAGTTCAAAAACGCTGCCCGGCGACGAATGGATGAAGTACAAAAGGAGCATGAATATCAGGCGGCCAAAGACGCCCGCAAAAAGGAATCCTACGCCCACGCCCCCGCCCAGGGTTAAGAGGTTCTCTATCAAAAGCACGCGGCATACGTGGCCCTTTTCCAATCCAAGCACGCTGTACAGGCCGAATTCGCGCTTGCGGCGCTTGATTAAAAAGCCGTTGATATACAGCATGAAGCTGAACGCAAAGATGCCGAATACAACAACCGCAAATTTCAGGATCAGTTGGGCCGTCTGGCCGCTGGGCATATTGGAGATGCTCTTCGATTCTATAATGGCGTTTACCAGAAAAAAGACCCCGCTGATGATGGCGACGGCGACCACATAGGGAAGATAAACCGACCGGTTGCGCCGGACGTTGTTCCAGGCCAGTTTCAAGAAGAAGTTTTTACCCAACATCCGCACCTCCGTTCGAAAGCACGGTCAGATTGGATACGATGCGTTCAAAGAACTTCTTATTGTCGTCTTCGCCGCGGTAAAGCTGGCTGAATATCTCGCCGTCGCGGATAAAGAGGACGCGGGAAGCATAGCTCGCCGCCATGGAACTGTGCGTCACCATCAGAATGGTGCGCCCCTGTTCGTTCAGTTTGCGGAAGATGCCCAGCAGATTGACGGACGATTTGGAGTCCAGCGCGCCGGTGGGTT
Source organism: Bacillota bacterium (assembly GCA_023393165.1). Classification (GTDB taxonomy): domain Bacteria; phylum Bacillota; class Clostridia; order Christensenellales; family Christensenellaceae; genus JAEYKI01. The sequence continues at coordinate 7,949 of JAEWMJ010000001.1, forward strand.
CATCCGCCAGTATCAGTTTGGGATCGGTGATCACCGCGCGGGCCATCGCTGCGCGCTGTTTTTCGCCGCCCGATACTTCGTAAGGGTATTTGGACAAAAGGTTGTCTATTTCCAGCATTGCCGCAATCGGAAAAATCTTTTTTTCCATGTAGTCGATGGTTTTGTGCGACAATACCAGGGGCAGAAGGATGTTGTCCTTTAAGGAAAAGGTGTCCAGCAGGTTAAAGTCCTGGAATACGAAACCGAGGTTGTCTCTGCGGAACGCCGATATTTCTTTTTCTTTGATATTCTTAAAGTTTTTGCCCGAAAGAAAGATGTTGCCCGATGTGGGTTTGTCCAGGGATGCGATCAGGTTCAAAAGCGTGGTTTTTCCGGAACCCGAAGCGCCCATAATGGCGACAAATTCTCCGGCGGCAACCGTAAAGCTTACGTTTTTAAGTGCGACGCACTGCTGCAGGCCGGCGCGGGTGTTGTATACCTTTCCCAGATTTTCAATTCGCAATAGTTCCATTCCGTTACCTCCGTAATTATTCTGATCCTATGATATCCGGAAATGGTTTTCGGAAAAATCGAATCGTCTTACAATTCGGGATTTTAAACGAACAAAATTGTCACAAATGGATTATACTACAAAAATGAAAAACGATACTATAAAATGAGCAAATAAAAAAAGCCCCGTTAAGGGCCAAATATCCGCAACATGATAACTCTGTTATTGAAATACCCAATCATCCGCCGCGGGAAAGCGCAGCTTCACGGCAGTGCCTGCGCCCAGGGAAGATTCAACTTTAATGTCAATGGAAAGCGCGTCCGCAACCTTTTTGGAAAGGTAGAGGCCTATTCCGCTTGCGCGGTTGTCCACGCGCCCGTTGTAGCCGGTATAGCCTTTTTCGAATATGCGGGGCAGATCCTCGGGACGGATGCCGATCCCGGTGTCGCGTATCGTAAGAGTTCCTTCATGGTATGAGATTTTAACGCCGCCTTCCTTTGTGTATTTAACGGCGTTGGATAAAAGCTGTTCAATAATAAACCGGAGCCATTTGGCGTCGCTCACAACGGCCTGCGTAAGCCCTTCCATCTCCACCGAAAGTCTTTTATAAACGAAGGGCAGCGCGTATTTACGCACGCACTCGCGTACAATGGAATCGAGATCGCATTGCTCTACCACCAGATCCGAAGCAATGTTCCCGATCCGCGCGTATTGCAGCGCAAGTTCGGTATAGCGTTCGATCCCGAACAATTCCTGCAGCATAACGGTCTTTTCGGGACTGTCCGGCGTGTTCTGCAGCACAAGCCGCAGGGCGGAGATCGGCGTTTTGATCTGGTGCACCCAAAGCATATAATACTCAAGATTCCTCATATGCGCGGCCGTAAGTTCGTCCTTTGCCTGCCGGAAAAAAGTGTGAAGGCTTTTTGCGATTTCGGTTAAGTCTTCCTCCAGAAGGTTGGAGGCCGCGGGAAATTCGGGTTCATATTGGGTCGGAAGATCCGCGATCTGCCGGAGGGCCTTATGCTTTCTGAAAAAGGCGGTTCCGTCCGGAATCAGGATCAGAAGCAGTATTGCGACGATCAATAAAACGGTATACCACGCAAATTCGATTTGCTGGCCGCTCAGAAACTGCACGGCAAGAAAGACGCCGGTCGCAGCGCCGAAAAATATCAGGAAAACAAGCCTGTATTTTAAATAAGCAAAAAACGTTTTAATCATGAATGCTATACCCCTGTCCCTTGTGGGTCAAGATGCACGAATCAAGGCCGATGGACTCCAAAGTCTTGCGAAGCCTGTTCACGTTTACCGTCAGGGTGTTTTCGTCCACAAAGCTGTCCGAGTCCCACAACCGCAGCATGATCGCCTCCCGGCTTACGATGGAGTTCCTGTTTTCAAGAAGAACCTGGAGGATCTTCAGTTCGTTCTTGGTGAGCTCAATCTTTTGGCCGCCCCGGCTGACGCAGGACTGGCCGATATCCAGGAAAGCACCGCAGAATTCTATGGAGGTGTTTTCCGAATAGTACGTATAACTCCTGCGCAGCATCGCCTGGATCTTTGCGATCAAAACCTCCATTGCTATGGGTTTTGTGATGTAATCGTCTCCGCCCATATTGATTGCAAGCAGTATGTCCATATTTTCGGTATGCGAGGATAAAAAGATCACCGGTACGTTGGAATTTTTCCTGATTTCCCCACACCAGTAGTAGCCGTTAAAAAAAGGCAGGGAAATATCCATCAGGACCAGGTGCGGTTCAAAGGTCCGGAAAGTTTGGATCACATTCTGAAAATCGTCTGCGATCAGGGATTCAAGGTCCCATTTGGCAAGGCTTTTTTGGATTTCGCGTGCAATGACGGCGTCGTCCTCCACAATCAGTATCCTGTATATCGGAAAAACCCCTTCCTTTTACTTTTATATAAGTATACCATTTTTGGAAGCGGTGTACAAATAACCCATATGATTTACCGGCAGACCGGTGTTTGTAAAAGCAATTTATATATTCTGAAACGGATTGACACCCTAAATAAAACAAGATATAATCATTATTTGTTTTAATGCTATAATTCGACAAACTTAGATATTTACCGGCAGCAACTTAACTTGAAATCTTTGACGGACAGTGGAAGAGAATTTATGAGAAAAATGCCTTTTAAAGCGGCGGTTACCATAATCGCTTCGATTGCCGCCTGTGCTCTGACCTTTTTTATGAATGATATTTTAGGAATGCACGCGGTATATTCGGCTTTGTTTTACATTCCCGTCATCATGGCCGGTTTCTGGTATTACCGCGCGGTTGTTCCGGCTGCAATCGTTTTTGCCGCCTACAGCAACGCCTTGGATATTTTTACGTCGGGTTTGATCATCGACGAGGTATTTCGGGGCGCGATCCTTATCATGAGCGCCGTTTTGCTGTATTATTTCGGAAAAAGGCTGAATGACAGAAACCGGGAACTGGCGGACAGCCAGAACCAGCTGGCTGCGGAAAAAGAACTCTTAAGAGTCACGCTTTTGTCCATAGGCGACGGCGTGATATGCACCGATGCGGAAGGGAATGTCACTTTTTTAAACGGCGTTTCGAAAAGCCTCACCGGATGGAATGAAGAGGCTGCCGGAAAACCGTTCGATACCGTTTTTGATATTATCAACGAGGAAACGCGGGAACACTGCGAAAATCCGGTTCAAAAAGTATTGAGGACGGGCGAAGTTATCGGTCTTGCCAATCACACCGTTCTTATATCCAAAGACGGGGCCGAGAGGCCGGTAGCCGACAGCGCGGCGCCCATTCGGGACAGGGACGGAAAAATTATCGGTGTGGTCATGGTGTTCCGGGATGTCAGCAATGAAAAAAGGAAACAATCCGAGATCGAATTTTTAAGTTATCACGACCCGCTGACCGGCCTTGGCAACAGACGATTGCTGGATAAACAGCTCTGCCGCATCGACAGGGAGGAATACCTGCCCATATCGGTTATAATGGGGGATGTAAACGGTTTGAAATTAACCAACGATGCCTTTGGGCATAACGCAGGGGACGAACTCATTCAAAAAGCCGCGTCGGCGCTCAGGACGCTCTGCCGCCCGGACGATATTATCTGCAGGTACGGCGGAGACGAATTTGTCGTTATCCTTCCAAAAACGGCGGGCGAGGAAGCGCATGAGTTGATACTGAAGTTAAGAAAGGCTTTTTCAGGGATTTCCGTCGGTCCTGTCAAATTTTCCATGTCGCTCGGCTGGGCGGTGAAGAATAACATCGGGGAAAATATAAGGGAGACGATTAATTCCGCAGAAAATTTCATGTATGAAAAAAAGATATACGAGAGTCCGAGCATCAGGGGGAAGATTGTAAAAAGCCTTATGAATTCCCTGATAGCGGACTCCGAAACCGAGCGGAACCATGCGGAACGCATATCTGAAATGTGCGCAAAGATGGCGAACGCTTTTCATCTGGGTGAAGACGACGTCGAAAAATACAAGCTGGCCTGCAAACTGCACGATATCGGAAAAATATCCATAGACAAGCGGATACTGAATAAGAACGGCGAACTGAGCCCGGAAGAAAAGGACATTGTCAGGCATCATCCGGAAGTCGGATACCGGATATTGAGTGCGGTTCCAGATTTTGCGGATATTTCGGAATATGTGTTGGCCCATCATGAAAGGTGGGACGGAACAGGGTATCCGAGAGGCCTGAAGGGCGAGGAGATCCCTTATATATCACGCATCATAGCGGTCATGGATTCGTACGACGCGATGACCAGCCAAAATACATACAGAAATGAAATGGATGAAGAGGCGGCGGTCATGGAAATTTTGGAGCAGTCCGGAAAACAATTTGACCCGGATATAGTCAAAATCTTCGCTCAAAAAATACGTGAGAGAAACGCCGGCTGAGTCAAAGAACTTTGCCGTTATACCAAACATCAATTTGGGTATAATTACACCAATAAATAATGGAGGTATCGTGCATTGGGAGATAAAAATCCTAAAAATATGCGGAAACTGAAAAACAAACCGGCCGGCGAAAAAGAAAAAAAACCAAAAAAGATCTATTGATCGGATATTTATTGACGTATAAATGGGGATGCCGCACTCAGGCGGTTCCCTGCATTGGTTTCTGCCGGCGCGGGGGACGGCGGCAGCCTGCGTTCCGTCCCTTAAGCAGCGGGCAATTCTAGGTTTTTGCCGTTTGATCGTAAGGGCGCGCATTGCGCGTCCGGGCCGGATCCCGTTTTCCGCCGTTTTAATATTCTGATGATCACAATTAAGACCGGCAAATTAGCCTGAAAAGGGTTGCGCATCCTGATTTGCGACAGCCCTGTTTTGTTTCTGCTCAGATTTTTATTTTGCCTTAAACATGTTATAATATATAAAATCACGTTACGGAATGAAAGGCGCAAATCATGAACGTCCGGGAAAGAGAATTTGTTGATTACTACAGAATACTGCAGGTACACCAGGACGCCGAACCGGAGATCATAAAAAGCGCTTACCGGCGGCTCGCCCAGTTGAACCACCCCGATGCAAATCCGGATCCGGGGTCTGCGGACAGAATGAAATTGATCAACCGGGCTTATGAGACCATATCAAATTCGGAATTGCGGCGCGCTTATCATAAGGTCTGGCTTTTGAATCATCAGAAGCATTCCGCGCGCGGTCCGCTTTCGTGGGATCATCCCGCAAGCGAAGCGCAGCAGGCTTTGGACATGTATTTCCGCTGTATTTTTAAGGAAGACTGGGCCGGGGCCTATCAAAGCCTGACGCAAAAAGACAGGAGCCGGGTTCCCCTTTCGGATTTTTGCGAATGGAAAAAAGTTGTGGCAAAGTTGTACCAGATGGGATCGTATGCCATAAAACCCTTCAGGGAGTACGAACGTTGCCTGGTGGGCAGGACGGAGTACGAAAAGGTGCACGCTTTTTCCGTCTTCCTGACCGACCGCGACAGGCGTTCCGGAACAGTGGGCGAAGAAACATATACAAAATATGTTGTCTGGGACCGGGACAAATGGAGCGTTTGCCTGGGCTACGACCAATTGAAGTCCATTATATATAAAATGAGGTATCTGGCCTCCCACGCGCCCCATATGGATCCGGGCCGCGTTTACATGGATACCATGCTGAAATATGACAAACTGACCGGGTTTTTGAGCCGGAGCGGTCTTGCCGGAGATATGGATAAGGAGATCGCACGAGCGCGCAGGTTCAAAAGCAGCTTCAGTATCGCCGTGCTTACGGTTGAACCGTCGGGAAAAATACCTAACGTATCCGGCGGGAATTACATGCAAATGTGTCTTTCCGACGCGTCCGCTCAACTAAAAAAAATATTGCGCGCAACGGATTACGCCGCCCGGATATCGGAAAACCAGCTGGCCGTACTGCTGATAGAAACAAACCGCCTTGCCGCGGCCAAAGCACTGAAGCGCTTTTTGAACGCCATACGGCCGGGGGAAGGCCTTCAATACAGGTTGGGCGGCAGCATTACCCCTTATCAGGGGGAATCCGCCGAGGATACCTGCATAAGGGCGTTAAATGACGCGCGCACGGAAATTATTGCGGGAGAAGGCAACGTGCGGAAATATCATATCAAACTGGACGATCGGCAGATTTAAATTTATCTGAACCATTCGGTTCCTTTTCTGGAGCGGATTACTATTGCAATTGGGGAAAGAAAATGAAATAATATGTAATGTCCGCGGAGGTTTCATTTCTCAGCGGACGGAAATATGTTTCAACGGAGCTTGTCTTGATGGATTCGAATTTAACAAACGGCTATCTGGAATCTTACGAAAACGCCCGCAGGCTTATGGGGGGAAAAGACCCGGAGCAGATCTGCGCGAATACGGGCTGCTCGTATGACGGCGCGGCGCGGAGATTGCATCTGCGCTTTTTAAATACGGATCATATTATATCTTTTCCGGACGGGGAAGTGAAAAGGGAGGACGGCGCCGATGTTCCGGCCGCAGTGAAGGCGCTGACCGCGCATTATTTGCTCCATGCCAGAAAAACGCCGCTTTCCGGAAATATGATTTCTTTCCGTGAAGTGCGCGGCGGGGGCATGAATTATTATCCCGTGTTCCACAAAAGGGCGGTCGCGCCCCTGCTGAAAGCGTTTGAACGCGAGAGCGAAAAGCTGATTCGCGCCGGGCTGGGTTTGGGGGGCGCATGCGCCGCATATGGCGATGCAAGCGTTACCGTTTCCGTATTTCCCAACATTCCGGTAACTTACGTCGTTTGGCGCGGGGATGAGGAGAACACTGCGTCCGCTTCCATATTGTTTGATTCCAGCGTATCGTGCTACCTGCCGTGCGAGGATATCGTTCTGGCCGCCAGCCTGGGAGCATACGAACTCATCCGGAATAAAGAATAAACCCGGTTATATGAAGGCTTATAAAAAGGTAGTCTTATTAAGTCCCGGGAGTGTTTTGAATCTTCCGGGGCTGTTTATTTAAGCGTTTTTTTATTGCGGACGCGCCCTTGGCGGGAATTGTCTGAAATTATTTTCGGCAGAAAAGTTTTTTCAGACAAATAGTAATAAAATGCGGGACCGTTTTTATAGTTTATTGAAATATTTTACACTTATAATGTTAAGAAAATAAAATTTTTCAAAAAAAGACGGTATCGTTAAATCGTTCGGCGTAAGGTTGCCTTATTATTATAGTAAGGAATTTTATGAAACGTTTTCTCTTAAATCGTTAATTTTATATTTATTGAAAAGAGGTAGACAATGATGACTAAGACTAGGATTGTTGATGCCGTTTTAAGCGGCAGAGTGTTGGTATCGGACGGCGCATGGGGAACTTTCCTGCAGAAAATGGGCTTAAAACCCGGCGAATGCCCCGAACTGTGGTGCATCGACCGTTTTGAAGATGTTAAAAAAATTGCCAAGAGCTATGCGGACGCAGGCAGCGATATGGTGGAGTCCAACAGCTTCGGCGGAAACAGGTTCAAACTGGAGCATTACGGACTGGACGGCCGTGTAGCCGAGATCAACGAATTTGCGGCAAAGGCATCAAGAGAAGCCGTAGGACCCGATAAATGGGTAATCGCATCCATAGGACCTACCGGAAAAATGCTTGTGATCGAAGAAGTAACAGAAGAAGAGTTGTACGACGCTTTTCGCGATCAGGCTGTAGCTTTGGAAAAAGGCGGAGCCGACGCGGTATGCATCGAGACCATGAGCGACATCGGCGAAGCGGTTCAGGCGATCAAGGCTGCCAAAGAAAATACGAAAATGGAAGTCATCTGCACGTTTACCTTTGAAAAGACAAAACAGGGCAGTTACCGCACAATGATGGGCGCAGGCCCGGTGGACGCCGTCAAGGCCGCAATCGAAGCGGGAGCGGACATCGTCGGCGCAAACTGCGGCAACGGTATCGAACGCATGATCGAGATCGTAAAAGAGATCCGCGCCGCCGAGCCCTCCATTCCGATATTGGTACATGCGAACGCAGGATTGCCCGAAAATATAAACGGCGTGGACGTATTCCCGGAAACGCCCGAAATGATGGCTGCAAACGTAGCCGAACTGATCGAAGCGGGCGCCAATATTATCGGCGGATGCTGCGGCACAACCCCCGCGCATATCGCGGCAATGAAGGCTGCGTCCCAAAAATAGCCTGTGAATAATTGGTCTTAAAAACAAACACCATACAGAGGTGGATAATAAAAGTTGCGCGCGTGTTCTTAGATAAAGAAACGTGCGGTAAGAAAGGTGGTTTTTTATGAAAACAAAATTGATTGGAACAGCTATCGGCAGCATGCCGTTTGAAGATCCGGATTATGCGGTTTCGGTTTCCTTAAGCCGTATCCCCAATGCTCCCATCTGGCCGCAGCTGCCCCGGCTGGGCGTGCGCGAACAAATGGAGATACAGTACAGCGAAGGCATCCCCAGCGCTGTGATCGATTATGACAAAAGCAGGATGTATTTTGACACATCCGTGGATTATTCCGAATCTTTTGCCGAGTTTTATGAAAAATACATAACGGCCATGGATCCGGACGCCGGCGACGGGGATTGCTCTTCTATGGCGATCAGCCCGGAGTTTTCCAAGGGGATTTACGCACTTGAAAAGGCTCTTGAAAAATCGGATAAAAAACTTCCGTTTGTCAAGGTGCAGACAACCGGCCCCTGCAGCATGGCCCTCACAATTGTGGATGAAAATAAACGCGCTATATACTATAACGAAGAGTTCCGTGATGTAATTACCAAGGCTCTTGCGATGAAATGCCGCTGGCAGATACAGAAGTTCCAGAAATACGCCGAAAACGTAATTTGCTTCATAGACGAACCCATTCTTTCTGCTTTCGGCAGCTCCACCTATGTTTCCGTAAAACGCGAGGACGTGGTTGCGCTTTTAAACGAAGTCATTGAAGCCGTGCATACGGACAACGCGCTTGCCGGCATCCATTGCTGCGGCAACACCGAATGGAGCATCCTGATCGACGCGGGCGTGGACATCGTAAACTTTGACGCGTTTGAATTCGGCGAAACCATCGCAATGTATGCCGATTCCGTCAAAAAGCATCTGGAGCGCGGCGGAATGCTGGCATGGGGCGTTGTACCCACATCCAAGGCTATCCGCGAGCAGACGGTGGATACGCTGGAAGCGCAGCTGGAAAAGGTAATGGATAACCTGGCGTCCAAAGGGATCGATAAGCAGCTGATTCTAGAGCAGGCGCTCGTGACGCCCTCCTGCGGCACAGGCTCCCTTGATCCCGAAGATGCCGAAAGGGTATTCAAACTCCTTTATGAATTGTCCGAGAGAATGCGGACGAAATACAACTTTAAATAAAGGGTGAAACAAATGAAAATTGCTGTATCAGGCAAGGGCGGCGTGGGGAAATCCACCATCGCCGCTTCTCTTGCCCTATATTTAGTCCAAAAAGGCGGAAGGGTCCTGGCGCTGGACGCCGATCCGGACGCCAACCTGGCCTCCGCGCTAGGGATACCGCGGGCGGAGCAGGATAAAATCGTTACCATAGCGCAGCAGATCGACCTTATCGAGGAACGGACAGGCACCAAGGTAAACGAATACGGCAAGGTGTTTAAACTGAACCCGGAAGTTTCGGATGTAGCGGATAAATACGCCTATACCAAGGACGGCGTATCCCTGCTGGTTTTGGGCGCGATCCAGAACGGCGGAGGCGGATGCGCCTGCGCGGAAAGCACTTTTTTGCGCGCGCTGGTAACGGACCTTGTACTTTTCAAGAATGAAACGCTGATCATGGATATGGAAGCCGGCATCGAACACCTGGGAAGAGCCACATCCAAGGGTGTGGACCTGATGATCGTGGTGGTGGAGCCCGGAAAACGTTCCATCGACTGCGCAAGAACCGTGAAAAGGATGTCGAAGGAGATCGGCCTCAAAAAGATCGTCTATGTCGGGAACAAAGTGTCCACTCCGGAGGACGAGGCTTATATCCGCGAATCCCTTGCTGGCGAAGAAGTGCTGGCGGTGATCCCGTATTCAAACACTTTAAAGAGCGCGGACAGGGACGGCGTATCCGTGATGGACGTGCTGGATAAGGAACTGAAACCGAAATTTGACGCACTGTTTTCCAAAATAGAGGGTTTGGGCCTATGAGTTACCTGATAGCCGTAACCGGAAAAGGCGGCGTGGGCAAAACCACGATTTCAAGTCTTTTGATAAAACAACTGATTGAAAACGGAAAAACCCCCATTCTGGCCATTGACGCGGACCCCAACAGCTGCCTGGACGCGGCGCTGGGCGTTAGCGTAACAAAAACCGTGGGCAGCGCCCGGGAGGAAGTGAAGCAGGAGGCAGCCAAAGGTCTGGCGGCCGGCATATCCAAACAGGAATTCCTGCAGATGAAAATCGAGGAGAGCCTGGTGGAATCTAAAGGTTTCGACTTGATATCCATGGGCAGGCCGGAAGGCGCGGGATGCTACTGTTATGCAAACAACGTATTAAAAGCGGTGATCGCTCAGATTTCGGGGCAGTACCCTTATGTGGTGCTGGATAATGAAGCGGGCCTTGAAAACCTGTCCCGCAGGATCGTGCAGAACGTCAATATGCTGGTGCTGGTTTCGGATGCGTCCAATGCGGGATTAAACACTTTGTTGCGCCTGCATTCGCTTGCAGGGGAAATGAACATTCAATACGACAAACTGCTGCTTGTCGTAAACCGCCTGAGGGCTGATAAACTGCCGGAAAGACTTGGGGAAATCAAAGAACAGACAGGTGCGGACATTGTCATTGGGATTCCAGACGATGCAGAGATTGCCGCATTTGCAGAGGAAAACAGAAGCTTTATGCAACTTCCAAAGGATAACAAAGTGCTTAATTTGATCGACGGGATTGTTGCATTCATATAAATCCATCTAACTAGGAGATTATATAGGAGAAATTCTGATGGCTAAAGAAATTCTGGACATGAAGTCAAGAGTAAGCGACAGTGCGTCGCTTGAAATGCTCGAAAAAGCCGGACAGGATTGCGTAGATACCTGCTTTGACCGCATGGATACGCAAAAAAACCAATGTGGCTTCGGTAAAAGCGGAGTTTGCTGCAAAATCTGCCACATGGGTCCCTGCCGCATCACACCAAAAGCTCCGCGGGGAATCTGCGGCGCTGACGCAGATACGATTGTTGCGAGAAACTTTTTAAGGGAAGTAGTGGGCGGCACGGCAGCTCATTCAGATCACGGCAGGCATCTTGTTCTGCGGCTGAAACAGGTTGCGCTGGGCAATGGCAACGGCTTTGGCATTAAAGACGAAAAGGCTTTGATGCGGGCTGCTAAATCGTATGGAATCGAAACGGACGGCAGGGCGGTGAATGAAATTGCTCTCGATCTTGCCAATACATTTCTGGAAGAATTCAGGTCGCAGGAAGAATTCCTGCAGACATTGCATCTGGCTCCTTTAAAGAGGCAGAAAGTTTGGGAAAATTATGGTATTCAGCCGATGGGGATCGACCGGATGGTGGTGGAAGCCATGCACAGAACCCACATGGGCGTGGACCACAGCTACGAAAACGTTCTGCTGCATGCTTTCCGCACCTCGCTGGCAGACGGTTGGGGTGGTTCCCGCGTTGCATCCATCGTTTCGGATATTTTATTCGGAACCCCCGCGCCGCTCAAGACAGAAGCCAATTTGGGCGTGCTGAAAGCGGATACGGTGAATATCGTCATTCACGGTCATGAACCGGCGCTCTCCGAAATGCTGACGGTAGCGGTTGGAGACCCGGAAATCAAAGAATACGCAAAGGCTGCCGGCGCATCCGGCGTAACGCTGGCCGGCATCTGCTGTACGGCAAACGAAATACTGATGCGGCACGGCGTACCGGTCGCGGGCAATTTGCTTCAGCAGGAACTGGCGATCGTCACGGGTGCGGTTGAAATGATGGTTATCGACGTGCAGTGCTGCATGCCCAGCCTGCCGCAAGTGGCAAAATCCTATCACACGGAAATTGTATCGACGGCTGAAATCGCAAAAACAGCCGGCGCTTCGCATGTGATGTTCGACGAGGACGATCCAGTGGAATCGGCGAAATCGATCATCAAACGCGCGATAGACAACTATAAAAACCGGGATGCATCCAAAGTGCGTATCCCAGGCGCAAAAGAAAACATGGTGGCGGGCTTCAGCGTGGACGCCATCAAACATATGCTGGGCGGCAAATACCGCGCAACATTCCGTCCCTTAAACGACGCGATAATCCAAAACAGGATATTCGGTGTGGTTGGCATCGTGGGATGCAACAACCCCAAGCAGAAAACGGACGAATATACAAATATTTTGACAAAAGAATTGATTGCACGCAACGTGCTGGTATTAAAAACCGGTTGTGCAGCGATTGCATCCGGTAAAGCCGGTATGCTGAAACCCGAAATCGGTATAGAGATGGCCGGCCCCGGCTTAAAGGAAATCTGTGAAACGGTAGGCATTCCTCCCGTGCTGCATATGGGAAGCTGCGTGGATAATTCCAGAATACTGGAAGCAGCGACTGAAATCGTTTTTGAAGGCGGGTTAGGAGATGATTTGGCCGGGCTGCCCGCAGTGGGGGTTGCGCCCGAGTGGATGAGCGAAAAAGCCATTGCCATCGGGTGCTACTTTGTAGCTTCGGGTGTGGACGTTGTGCTGGGCAATCCGTTCTATACATCCGGTTCCGAGAACGTAACCAAGTTTTTGTTTGAGGAGACAAAGGAAAAATTCGGCGGTTCCTTCCACCTGTGCGAAGACCCGTATCAGGCGGTTGAGGTTATTATGGGCATCCTGAACGATGCGCGTGAAAAACTCGGAATCAACAAAAAGGCTGAAAGAAAACTGCTCGATATGAAGGATAGGAGGGAAGCCGATGTCTAAACTGATATGCACAAGCGCTATTGACGGTGCGGTAGAATGGGTCGTAAAGGCTGAAGCCATGCTGGATAAAGCCATTGCGGAAAAAGGTGCGGATTGCCCCGTGGCGTTCCCCACAACCAACTATTATCTGCCTGTGATTTATTCCTTTACGGGAAAGAAAATACAAAAATTAAGCGAGATGAAAGAAATACTGGCCGAAGCGCGCGAGCTGCTTCCGGCCCGCCCGTCCGAGGACGTCTGGCTGCCCTACCTGGGCAACACGCTGGACGCCGGCGTGGCGACATTGTTTGCGTGCGAGATCATCGAAGCATGTAAATATGTGATCGGCCCCAATCCCGTTGAAGGGATCTGGCTGGGCGCCGCTTCCGACGTTATCATGCGCGAAAGAGGAATCGAATTCGTTGACGGCACGGCTCCCGGATTTGCGGCGATCACAGGCGCGGCTCCGGACAACGCTACGGCGGTTAAAATTGCAAAAGAACTGCAGCAGAAGAACCTGTACGTGTTCATGGCGGGCTGCACAAACGGCAAGCAGTTTGCCGAGCAACTGGCGGAGGAAGGCGTGCAGCTTGGATGGGAAACCCGTCTGGTTCCCTTCGGCCGCGACGTATCCGCTCTTATTTACGCACTCGGGTTTGCAAACAGGGCGGCACTGTCCTTCGGCGGCGTACAGCCCGGAGATTATGAACGCAACCTGCAGTACAACAAGAACAGGATATTCGCGTTCGTCCTCGCGTTCGGCGAGGTAACGCCGGATAAATACGCGGCTGCCGCCGGCGCGATCAACTACGGGTTCCCGGTTATCGCGGATACGGATATTCCGCAGATACTGCCTACGGGCATCTGCACCTATGAGCATGTGGTTTCGAACGTCCCCTACGATCAGATGGTCGAGCGGGCGCTTGAGGTGCGCGGCTGCAAAATCAAGATCGTCAACGTTCCGGTTCCTGTGGCATACGGCCCGGCGTTTGAGGGCGAACGCATCCGCAAGGAAAACGTGCATGTGGAGTTCGGCGGAAACAAATCTCCCGCGTTTGAGTTTGTGACCAGCGTGGACAACAGCGAGATCAACGATGGTGAAATTGAAATCATCGGCAAGGATATAGACGAGGTGGAACCGGGCACTGTGCTGCCTCTGGCAATTTGGGTAGAGGTTTCGGGCAGAAAAATGCAGCCCGACTTTGAACCCATCCTTGAGCGGCAGATCCACCATCTGGTGAACGGCGCGGAAGGCATCTGGCATATGGGTCAGAGAGACATTGTATGGACAAGGGTATCCAAGGACGGATTTGCCAAGGGCCTGCGGCTCCGCCATTACGGAGAGATCATCCATGCAAGGTTCCTGGCCGATTATCCGGCAATCGTGGATAAAGTCAAGGTGACTCTTGTTACCGATATGGAAGAAGTGGAAAAACGGCTTGCCATTGCAAGGAAGATCTACGACGAACGCAACAGGCGTCTTGAGGCCATGACGGACGAATCTGTTGACACCTTCTACTCCTGCCTGCTTTGCCAGTCGTTCGCGCCCAACCATGTGTGCGTTATAACACCCGAGCGCTTGGGCCTCTGCGGCGCATACAACTGGCTGGACGGCAAAGCTGCTTATGAAATAGACGAAACAGGTCCCAACCAGCCTGTAGCCAAGGGCGAATGCCTGGATCCGGTGAAGGGCGTATGGACCGGAGTTAATGATTTTGTATATTCTAACAGCCATAAGACTGTGGAAGCATTCTGCGCGTACTCCATCATGGATAGGCCTATGACAAGCTGCGGATGTTTTGAAGCCATCGTGGCGTATGTTCCGGAATGCAACGGCGTCATGGTTGTGAACCGCGAATTCCTGGGCGATACGCCGGTTGGAATGACATTCTCAACGCTTGCGGGCAACGTGGGCGGCGGACAGCAGACGCCCGGATTCATCGGCGTGGGCAAAGTATTCTTATCCTCCCGCAAATTCCTGTCGGCGGAAGGCGGTTTCAAACGCATCGTATGGATGCCCAAGGAACTCAAAGACCAGCTTCATGACGACCTCACCCGCCGGTTTGGCGAAAATGGAATGGGTAACTGGGAAGAATTGGTGGCGGATGAAACAATAGCGACAACGGCGGATGAAGTGCGCGCCCATATGGAAAAGATGAGCCATCCGGCGCTTTCCCTGGACGATATGACAAATTACGTGCAGGCCGCGGACGATGAAGCTGCAGCGCCGGTTGCGCCGGTTGCCGAAGCGCAGGCGAAAGTGAAAGCGGAAAGCGCAGCCGTTCCGGCAGCCGAAGCGCCCGCACAGGTTGCCGCGGTGGATATTGAAGCAATCAAAGAAAAACTTGCCGCCGAAATCCGCGAATCCGTGACCCGCGAGGTGGTGGGAAGCATCATAGATGTGCTTTCACAGAAATTCCTGGGCAAATCGGTGGAAATAAACGGGGCAGCTCCGGCAATCAAACCTCCGGAAGCGGTGAAGCCGGAAGTCAAGGCGCCTTTGGCCGCCGAGAGGATCGAGGCTGTAAAAGCCTTCCCGATCCCAAAAGAGAAATGCGAAAACCCGGTCTGGACGGTCAAACTGGGCAACCTGAAATCCGAAGGGGGTACCCGGGGCGTTACCTATACGGTAGGCGGACACACCTGCATGCCCTTCCATCTGTGGGAAGGCGAAATGCCAAACAGGCCCCTTGTCGCAATGGAAGTATTCGACCGCGTCAGCGAGAAATATCCGCAGATACTGCGCGATATATTCGGCGATCTTTTAAACGATCCCGCCAAAATGGCTCAGGTTTGCGTGGATAAATACGGAGCGGACCTCATAAGCGTCCGTCTGGACGGCACGCATCCGGAGCGCGGCGATTATTCGCCTGAGCAGGCTGTTGCGCTGGTAAAATCCGTGCTGGCGGCTGTAGATGTTCCACTGATCATTACCGGACACAACAATTTTGATAAGAACAACGAAGTGATGAAAGCGGTGGCGCAGGCTTGCGAAGGCGAAAACCTTCTGCTGAACTGGGTGGAGCAGGATAATTACCGCACCATCGCAAGCGCGGCAATGGCTTACGGGCATACGCTGGCGGCACAGTCGCCCATCGACGTAAATATCGGCAAACAGCTGAATATACTTTTAACCAACATGGATTTAAAGGCCGAAAAGATCATCATGGATCCCATGACCGGATCGATCGGTTACGGCATAGAATATTGCTACTCGGTTATGGAGCGTATCCGCTTTACGGCGCTAAACGGCGATAACATGCTTGGCGCGCCGCTGATCGTATCGCCGGGATTTGAATGTTCCAAAACAAAGGAATTTAAGGCGGACGAATCAAGCTTCCCGACATGGGGCGACCTCAACAAACGCGCGGTCAACTGGGAGCTTTCCACAGCGGTCAGCCTCCTGTACGCGGGTGCGGATATCCTGATCATGTACCATCCGGAAGCCGTCAAGCAAACCAAAAAGACGATATTCAAACTGATGGATAAAAATCCCGGACAGATCGGAGGGACAAAATAATGGCTCTGAACGGATTACAAATTCAAAAACTGCTTCCAAAAACAAACTGCAAGGAGTGCGGGTCTAATACCTGCCTTGCGTTTGCGATGAAACTGGCCGCCAAAAAGGCGGATCTCTCCGAATGTCCGTACGCATCCGAAGAAGCGAAAAGCGTGCTCGGGGCGGACAGCGAACCGCCGGTAAAATCGGTTGCGCTGGGGTCTGAGATCGCGTCCAAAGTCGGAGAAGAAACGGTTTTATACAGGCATGAAAAAACGTTTGTGAACCAGACGATGATCGCGATCAACATTGACGACACGGCGGACGATATTAAAGAAACGCTGGCCGATATCCGCGACTATAAGCTTGAGCGCGTGGGCGAAGTTCTGACGGTAAACGCGGTTGCGGTCACTCAAAAAAGCGGAGACGCCGCAAAATTTACGGCGCTTGCAAAAGAAGCTTATGAAATCACAAAGCTGCCTCTCATAATCCGCGCGTCCAGCATGGAAGCGTTGGAAGCGGCCGCCAGGGAAGTGAAGGGAACAAACAGCCTGCTTGAGGGCATTACCGATGAAAAATCGGAAGCCGCGGTAAAAATCGCGCAGGAGTACGGCCATGCGATCGCGGTGACCGCGCCTGACCTGAACGGCGTCTGCGCCCTGACGGAAAAACTGAAGGGACAGGGCTTTTCAAACCTGATCGTGGAATACGATACGGAATCTCTGGCGGAAACGTTCCAGACCAATTCCATAGCGCGCAGGATGGCGATCAAAAACAGCTACAAGCCCCTCGGTTACGCGGGACTGAAATTTATCGATACGGGCGACCAGTACGCCGATACGGTGGAAGCGGTCACGCAGATCAACAAATACGGCGGAATACTCGTGCTTCCTTCGTTTGATCCCGCGCAGCTGGTGGCGCTTATGACGCTGCGGCTGAACATTTTCACCGATCCGCAGAAGCCCATCCAGGTGGAACCCAAGGTGTACCCCGTAGGCGAGCCGGACCGGAATTCCCCGGTGTTTGTGACCACAAACTTCTCGCTCACCTACTTCATCGTATCCGGCGAGATCGAAAACAGCGGCACAAGCGCATGGCTGGTCATCCCGGAGTGCGAGGGCATGAGCGTGCTGACGTCCTGGGCCGCAGGCAAGTTCTCGGGAACCGTGATCGCGAAAGCGGTAAAGGAATATGGGCTGGAGGAAATGGTGGATACCAGGGAGATTATCATCCCGGGATACGTTTCCCAGATCAGCGGCGAGCTTGAGGAAGGCCTGCCCGGCTGGAAGGTGCTGGTTGGGCCGCAGGAAGCCATCGACATAGAAAGCTATGTCAAGACAGTACTGGCAAAATAATAGTCCGCGATTCAAAACATTGCATGTTTTCAACTCGGATTAGTATAAAAATGATTAAAAATGCAATGTGCTGTAGTATACTATATTACAGCACATTTTTTTCCGCCCTTTCTTTTAGAAAAAAGAAAGGGTGTAAAAATGACTAAAGGGAGAAAAGGATATGCCTAAAATCACATTCAAACCAAACGGATGCGAGATAGAGGTAATGGAAGGAACTTTGTTGCTGGACGCCGCGAAAAAAGCGGGCGTACACATCGAAGCCCCATGCGGCGGAAACGGCGTCTGCGGGAAATGCCTTGTGCAGATGGTATCCGGATCCGTGGATTTTCCGGACGGCCTGATTCCCAGGGAACTGGCGGAGGAAGGATACGTGCTGGCGTGCAAGGCGAAGATCACGGGCGACGTCTGCGTGCTGATACTTTCGGAACCCGAAAAGGAGCAGGGCAAGTTTTCAAAAATAAACGAAGATATCCATTTGATCGATAAAAGCCTTCTTCCCGTTCCGGAAGAATATGAAACGCTTGTCAAAAAAGCTGAATTCACCGTACCCGCTCCCGAGATGGGGGACGGGCTCTCGGACTTTGACAGATTCCAAAAGAAGGCAACGGAAGAACTGGGATTGCCTGTTGAAATCCCCCTTTCCGTGCTGCGTTCTCTTCCGGAAGCGCTTAGGGAGGCGGACGGCGCCGTTGCGGCGGTGTACATGGAGGATGGCGGCGTTGCCAGAATGGTGGACGTGCATCCCAAAGAGGATCTCGCGATGTACGGCATAGCCGTTGATATCGGTACGACCACGGTTGCGGTTCAGCTTGTAAACACGCGGGACGGCGGCATCATCGCCTCTAAAACGGATTACAACGCGCAGGTGGAATGCGGGCTGGACGTGATCAGCCGGATCAATTACGCCAAAAAGCCGGAGAGGCTCGCAGAACTCAGGAAAAAGGTGCTGGAGACAATCAACCGGATCGTCAAAGAACTGTCGGCTGCGCACAATGTGGAACAGCGGCGTATATACAATGCTTCCATTGCCGGAAATACCACCATGGTGCAGCTTTTCCTGGGCGTTTTGCCCGAATATTTAAGGCTTGACCCGTACACGCCCCCCGTTTACGACGTGCCCCTGTACAGGGCGTCGGACGTCGGACTGGCCGTCAACCCCGATACTTATGTTCTTATGGCTCCGTCTGTAGGAAGTTATGTGGGCGGGGACATTACGTCCGGCCTTCTGTGCACCGGACTTCCGTTCAATGAGGACGGGCTTGATATGTTCATAGACCTTGGCACAAACGGGGAACTGGTCATCGGCAGCGCGGATTTTATGATGGGATGCGCATGCTCCGCAGGTCCCGCGTTTGAGGGCGGAGGAATAGAAAAAGGAATGCGCGCCTCCAACGGCGCTGTTGAGCGTGTGGAGATCGACCCGGTTACAGGCATAGCCGAATATTCCGTGATCGGAGGCGGCGCGCCCATAGGGATCTGCGGCTCGGGGATCATTTCTCTGATATCCGAGCTTTTTTCCAAGGGCCTGCTGGACGCCAGGGGAAAGCTGGAAAGATCCAAAAATATCTCCCGCATTGACGCGCAGGATAAAAACGCGCGCTACACCGTTGTGCCCGCCGGAGAAACCCGGGACGGAAAACCGGTTTATATCACCGAGGCGGACATAGACAATTTCATCCGCGCCAAAGGCGCGATATTCTCGGCGTGCAACACCATGCTGAAAAAGATCGAAATGGATTTTGACTGCCTGGCGCATATTTACATTGCGGGCGGTTTCGGCAGATACCTGAACATCGATAATGCAAAAACGCTTGGACTGGTGCCCGACCAGGACGATGAAAAGTTCCGGTTTATAGGCAATTCGTCCATAATCGGCGCATATATGACGCTGATGTCCAAAAAACACCGCGATTTGGAAAAGGAAATCGCAAAGAAGATCACGTATATCGATCTTTCCACGGAGCCGGAGTATATGGACGAATATACGGCGGCGCTTTTCCTGCCGCATACAGACGCAAGCCTGTTTCCGGGAAAATAACGCTTATATTGAAAAACCAAACGTCCGGGATAAATATCTCCGGGCGTTTGTTTTTGTCCGCATGATTCGCCTGCCTGTATGCAAGAATTGTTTTGTTATATAATACATTTAAAATCAGTAAAATCAGGAATCGGAGCGGTCATGAAAAAACGGATATTATTGATCCAGCCGGAAAACAGGGAAATCAATGCTTTCAGAAAAAAACAGCTGAATAATTTTGTCCAGATCACCATGCCGTATCTGGCGGCGTTTGTAGATGAAACCCGTTATGAGATCACGCTCATAGACGAGTACAACCAAAAGATACCGTTTCGATCCGATTTTGACCTGGCCGCCATTACGGTCAATACGCCCAATGCGTTTCACTGCTACGAAATCAGCCGGAACTTCCGGGACAGGGGAGTTAAAGTTGTGTTAGGCGGACCTCATGTTACTCTGCTGCCGGAAGAAGCATCCCGAATATGCGGAACTGAAATATTTGCCCGGTTGACAATTGTCTGGTTTGCATATAATATTTTAGTGAAGAGGGAGTAACCAATCTCTATTAAAGTCGTCATCCCGGAATCATGTGATTCCCGGCTTTAATGGCAATTTGTCTGGTGAGACTTTTCAAAGATTATTATGACGGTATTTTATCGGAATAATTTTCTTTGAGAAGTCTTTTTATTTTTATCGGAGGAAAAAGTATGGATGCATTTATTCACAGCGGCCTTATAACAATGCCGACCGTTATTCTGGTGATTATCGTCGCCGGCATGCTGTATGTTCTGAGCAAGGGGGCGGATATTCTGGTGGACCAGGCCGTCGGCCTGTCGGTTCAATGGGGCGTTCCCAAAATGGTTATCGGCGCCACGGTCGTCTCACTTGGGACCACGCTTCCCGAAGCGTCGGTATCCGTGCTGGCGGCGGTCAACGGAAATCCTGATCTGGCGCTTGGAAACGCCATAGGCTCGATCATCGCCGATACCGGCCTTATTATCGGTCTTGCGGCTCTCATCGGCTATCTGCCGGTAGACAGGATCATCGTGAAGCGCCAGGGGAAAATACAGGTTGCCGCCGGGTTTTTGCTGGCCCTGGTCAGCATACCTTTCTTTTCCGCAAGCCACGGGAATATCAGCCAATGGATGGGATGGATATTCATAGGCCTTCTCGTCCTTTATATTTATTTTTCAATCAAATGGGCGAGAAACAGCGCATTGGCCGGCATAGAGCCGGCTGCGGGAAAACCTTCCGCCAAAACAAAAAACAGCGTGCCGGAGCCTGCCGTCCAAAAGAAGCCTTTGATCATCCGGATGCTCAAATTATTCTGCGGAATCGCCCTGGTCATCGTTTCATCCAAAATCCTCATTCCCGCGGTTGAGATTACCGCCGTACGCGTGGGGATCCCGCAAAGTATTATTGCCGCAACGCTTGTGGCTCTGGGAACAAGCCTGCCCGAACTTGTTACGGCTGTCACCGCCGTGCGAAAGGGGCATGGAGAGCTTGCCGTAGGCAATATCGTCGGGGCGGATATACTGAACGTCCTCTTTGTTGTGGGCAGTTCCGCCGCCGTAACATCCGGCGGCCTGAATGTCCCGGTCGACTTCTATAAACTCCAGATACCGGCAATGCTCGTTATTCTTGTCGTTTTCAGGCTGTTTTCAAGAGGGAACAACGAAAGGATCACAAAGATCGAAGGTTCGGTCCTGCTTACCGTTTATATAGCCTATATTATTCTGAACTATACATGGCTTCGCACATGATCAATTTACCAGAAAATGTAGATTAACCGCACGGCTTGTTGAAACCGTAAAAACCGTGTACTATGTTAATAAATGTTAATAATTTTGATTAAGAAAGGAAACTGTGCTATGGTTAAAAATTACCGTTCCAGGCTGGCAGGCCTTTTTGGATGCCCGGTGGATGAAAATCCGACGGTCGTTATGCAGGAGGCGGCATTCCGTGCAAAAGGGCTTGATTGGCGGTATATCACGATGCTGGTATATCCCGAAGATCTCAAAAACGCGTTTTCAGGGCTCCGCGCAATGCATTTCGACGGGTGCAACCTGACCATACCCCATAAGATCGAAGCCATGAAATATCTGGACGAAATATCTCCCAGCGCGGCGCTCATCGGCGCGGTCAACACGGTGGTCGTTCAGGACGGAAAATTGATCGGGCACAATACCGACGGGCAGGGATTGGTGGCGGGCATGCGCGAGGCCGGCATTTCTCTTGAAAACAAGCATCTGACCGTACTCGGAGCCGGGGGCGCCTCCCGCGCCATATGCGTTGAATGCGCGCTCGCAGGGGCGAAAAAGATTACGGTCATTAACAGAAATACGGATCGCGGCGCCGCCGTTGCCGAATTGCTGAATCAAAAAACAGATTGCAGGGGAGAATTTATTCCCTGGGAAGGAACCGCCCGCATTCCCGGATGCGATATTCTTGTGAATGCCACAAACATAGGACTTTTCCCGGATACTTCCTGCCCGGATATCCGTTACGGAGACATCAATGAAAAAATGATCGTTCAGGACATCATCCCGAATCCGGCGTTCACTTTGTTTTTGAAAAAAGCCGGGGAACGCGGAGCGGCAACCTTTGACGGGCTTGGCATGCTGGTACACCAGGGCGCAATCGGCTTTAAGCTCTGGACAGGCGAGGACGCTCCCCGCGATGTTATGAGAGCCGCACTGGAAAAGGTTTAACTGTATCTTATTATGTGGTTTTTTCAGTAATGGTCAAGGAACAAGGTAAATAAGTTAAAAAAGGCGCCCGCAAAGCAGGCGCCTGTCAAAGTTTCCAGTCGTCAGCTTATATCATTTAACCCATTATATAATGGAAGGAAGTAGCTGTATTCGCGCAAGTTATCATTGTAAACAGGAGCGCATTGACAAACCCGCCCAGCCATGCGTTGCCGGTCTTTTTGCAGAGTATTCTGGAAAAAATCGTGCCAATAACGAGTATTGGGACGATTGGGAACAGAACGATGTACCCTAAGTTCATATCCGGCTGCCAAAGTACGCCCGTGCTTTTGAAAGTTGCATATTGGATAATCATCACCAGTACGATGCCGGCCACATTGAAGAAGGCGTTGATTGCGATCGTCGCACATTCAGGCAGGTTCTTCACGCGATAGTTCTGATTCAGTATGGAGTTGAGGCAGAAGAATATGCCGAAGATTACGGAATACCGGAGCATTGTCGGCAGCAGCATGGGTACGTTAAAGGCGTTCACATTGAAGGTAAAGATGCGGAAATCCACCGTCCAGATGCCCCAGATGAAGTTAAGTACCGCATAGACGATTCCTACAAGCATGCCGGCAAGCAGCAATGTCTGGGCAAGCGCGCCAATGCCGCCCTCTATTTTGGCCGCATCAACCGGGCTGCTGTTATACAGGGCTGCGCCTTTGTCCGAACGCATCCTGTTGACAATACCGTTGAGGCCCCAGATTACCAGCGTGGCTCCCAATGCGAACAGGCCTACGGCATCCGCCCACATAGCTACCCAATTCGTAGTGTCCTGCGGAAAAGCGGGGGACAGCGGGAACCACTCGGCGCCCAACTGCTCGCAGAACATTCGGATGCTGAAACCTGCGAACACCGTAACAACGATGCCGGTCAGCCAGTAGAACGAATGCATCTGCGCACCCTTCAGCGCAGGCAGCGGGGGCAGGGCGTCAGGATCTTGTTTGCGTTTCCTGAGCCTTGTAAAGAACGGTATGGCGAGGAAAAGATCGGCAAGCGGAATAATCATAGCAAAGAACGCCGCCAGGCCGATGCAGGAGAACATCTCCTTAACCATCCAGACCTCATTCGTACTGGGTATATAACTGGCTCCGGAAGGCGTTCCGAACGCTGTATAGAAGAAATTGGAGATGCTGGCTGCGCTATTCACGGAGAAGGTATTCAGCGGATGAATCTCATTATTCTGATAGATTGTGCGGAACGGAGCGCTTGAAGCGGTCCCTTCCGTAACGTTTTCGAGAGAACCGTTCACGTAGATGCCGCCGTTCTGGACGTTGATGGGGTCGTCCGTGGAAATCCCTACAAACTTGGCTCCGTAAACTGAATTCAGATATTGCCTGGAAAGGGAAGGGGTTCCGTCGGCGAGCGTATTGCCGGGGTTGGACCACGAGGCGGCACCGAAGAAGAACTCATCATCGTCTGCCTTCAGTATGCCCACTGAAACGTTGTCATTGGCTCCGGCGAAGCTATCCCATGCTTGCAGCAAGCCTGCGGAGACGATGCCCAGACCATAGCCGTTCTGGGGTGTGAGATCGGTTCTGCCTATATCGCCCGCAAAGTTGCCAACAGCGGAATTGACCAGCTGAGCGACGTTTGCAGAATCTTCCATTAGTGCCGCGGCTGTGTCAAAACCGCCCATCGAGTGACCGGAGATTCCTATTTTGTTCTGGTCAACGTAGTCCAGGTTATACAGGTATTTCGCTGCATTGTAAAGCCCCCGGGCGAACAGCGAACTGCCGGCTTCAGCGTTATTATAGTTGCCGTGCGCTTCGCGGTCTATAGTCAGCACGATGAAGCCCCGGCGCGAGAGTTCGATGGCATTCTGCAACTGCAGTTGGCGGTTGTTCAGATATCCGTGTGTCAAAACGACCGCGGGCAGTTTATTGGCTGCGCTGGCGCTTTGAGGTACGAATAAGATTCCGGAAACGACGGACCCCTTGACTGTAACGCTTGTATCCTTTGCCCAGGACCCCGAATTCACCGCATTTCTCAAATCAGTCACTTTGACTGAGTTCCAGTTTGATTGTATTTCCGAAGCGAAGAAGCTACTTATAAAAATTACTGCCAAACAAACCGCTAGAAATATCCAGGATTTTCTGTGATTATTCATAGAAGTTGCCCCCCTAAATAATAATTTTGGAAAATTTCTAATAACAATCTTGTTATCCTGTCTTCAGTATCTTATAAGTATTTCGTCGTTCGTAAAGCAGTGCGGATGTCCGGGCTCCTGCCGTAATGATGTGAGTTTATTCCCCATATGAATGCCTGTTTTATGAATAGCTGAGGAAACACATAAAAAATAAGTAAATTTACAGGGTCCGGCATCCTGAAATTTTTATAAAAGCTTCACCCCCTTTGCTTATCCCGATATATCGTTGGGTTCATATTATAATGAATTATTACGCTCTTCAAATGATTTTCCGATATGACAGGACATTAAATAACCTTAGTAATTTTAAGTACTTATTTGTTGATTGCTTCCTGAAATTTAGCACAACCCTAAAAAAACCGCCGCATCTTATGAATAAAATTATAGAGAACGGCTTTTCATGCCCGAGGAATTGAAAAAGTTATAAAAACATATAAAAAAAACGAACAGATTATGTAAAATGAAAGAATCATTAACATAACACTTTCGTCTCAGAAACTCTAAAAGTTTATGTATAATCGAATTATATACCCGTATCACTGACAAGTCAATAGCGTTTCCAGGCATTTTTGCGATACTAATCCTGGCGTCCGGTTGATCAAAAAAGTTTGCATACATCTGAATCAATCTCTTAATAACAGTTGTCTTTACGAATCCGGAAAAAATAAGGTTAAGAAAGAAAAAAGCTTTGCAATTAGGTTGTAAAGCCTTTTTTATATCTTCATAAAATCTCCATATCGTGACGTTATATTGGTTACAGATAAAAGAATGGCTGAATGGTAACTACTGCGGCTGCAAAGCACGCGGCCGGGCGGGATTGCCCGGAAATCTGCCCCGGGAGGCTAAGATATGGCGAATAAAAAAATCATACTCCGTATAAGCGGAATGACCTGCGGACACTGCGAAAAAAGGATCGTTTCGGCGGTCAAAAAACTGAACGGCGTGGTATCCGCAACAGCGTCCTTTCCAAAAAAACAGGCGGAAGTGACGTATGACGAAAGCAAAACAGGTGAAAAGGAAATCAGGGCGGCAATAGAGGCTGAAGGCTATGCCGTGCGTCCGGCAGGGCGCGAAAAGCAGTCTATGGCCAAGGTGCTTCCGGTATTCCTGATAATCCTGGCAGTTTATTTTATTTTGAAATACTCCATCGGATTTGATTTCTTTAATCTGATTCCCAGGATCGACTCAACGGTATCTTTGGCTGCGCTTTTTGCAATGGGGATTTTCACCAGCGTGCACTGCATTGCGATGTGCGGCGGCATAAACCTCTCACAGAGCGTGGGGGCCGGCCAAAGCGATGCGGGCAGGTTTAAAAAGCCGTTATTATACAACCTCGGCCGTATAGTATCGTATACCGCTGTCGGCGCAGTCGTGGGCGGGCTGGGTTCGGTGCTGTTTATCAGCATCACCGCAAAAGGCGTAATCATGCTGGCGGCGGCGATATTCATGATATTGATGGGGCTTTCCATGCTGGGCTGGCTTCCGCACTGGCTGGTGCCCAGATTGCCCAAAAAAGCGGTTATTAATACAAACAAGGCCGGGGCGGGAAAAGGGCCTTTTGTGGTGGGACTTTTAAACGGGCTGCTTCCCTGCGGGCCGCTGCAGGCAATGCAGATATACGCATTGTCCACCGGGTCGGCCGCGATGGGCGCGCTGTCCATGCTCCTGTTCTCGCTGGGTACGGTTCCCCTGATGCTGGGCGCTGGATTTGTATTCACATTATTAAAAGGAAAGTTTACCAGGGGCATTACACGGGTATCGGCGGTTTTGGTCATACTGATTGCGGTTGTGATGTTTACCAATGCCGGCGGGCTGTTTGGATGGAACATTTCCGGAACGGCGTCTGCAGCTTCGCAAGCAACGCAGGCGGACATAACCGAAGAACCGCAGGGGGGCTCTTCGGACGGCGCGGTATCAACCGTAAACGGCTACCAGATTGCGCAGATGGGGGACGGTGTTCAGACAGTGGAAGCCACGCTGGGCGCTTCGGGGTATCCGCGTATCATAGTCCAGAAAGGGGTCCCTGTAAAATACAATTTGAAAGCCGATGATAAAAATATCAACGGCTGCAACGGCACGGTGGTAATCCCCAAATTTAATATACAAAAAACGCTCCAGGCTGGGGATAATATTATGGAGTTCACGCCGGGCGAGTCGGGCGCCATCCCGTATACCTGCTGGATGGGCATGATCTCCGGACAGATCCAGGTTGTGGACGATCTGGCCAGCGTTGCGTCGGGCAGCGCGCCCGCTCCGTCTGTCCAGCCCGACGATTCCCAGGCGGCCTTAAGCGGCGGCTGCTGTGCGGGAACCGGCCAGGCTGCGGCATTCGCAAACGGCAACATCCCGGTTGACGAAGTGCAGGTTGCCCAGGTAAAAGACGGCGAACAGATCATGACGGTTACGGTAGACGACCGGGGATATACCCCCGCGGTGCTGGTGGTACAGAAAGGCGTGAAAACGGTGATCAAATTCAATCCGGAGAGCCTCAGCTCCTGTAACGCAATCGTAACGTTCCCGGAATACAACGGATCGCTGTTTTTAAGCCGCGGCCAGACGGAAACGCCTGAACTCACGCCCGAATCCGATTTTACATTTGAATGCGGTATGGGAATGCTGCACGGTTATGTGAAGGTGGTGGACGATATAAACAGTATAGATTTGGATGCAATAAAATCAGAAGTATCGCAGTATAAGCCGGCAAGCGGCGGCGGATGCTGCGGGTGATCGGGAGGAATATAAAATGATTGAAAAAACCTACGGCATAACGGGAATGTCCTGCGCTTCCTGCGCCGCGCATGTACAAAAGGCGGTTTCAAAACTTACCGGCGTGGAACGGGGGGATGTGAATATATCTACAGAAAAGCTGACCGTACGCTTTGACGATGCAAAAATAGGATTTGCAGAACTCAAAAAGGCGGTCGAGGACGCAGGCTACGGCCTTGTACCCGAAACGTCGTTAAAAAAAATAGAATTGGGTGTGGACGGAATGACCTGCTCGGCATGCTCCGCGGCTGTGGAAAGGGCTCTTAAAAAACTGCCGGGGGTGGCGTCCGCCGGGGTGAACCTGACCACCAACCGGGCAACAATAGAATACGATCCGGCGCTGGTGAAACTGTCGGATATCAAGGCTGCGGTTGTGGATGCAGGTTATACGCCCAGGGAGATTGAAGGCGCAAAAGAGCGGGATTTGGAGGCCGAAAAACGGGAAAAGGCGCTGAAAAACATGCGTGCACGGCTTATAGTCGCTATCATATTTTCCGTACCGATACTGTACATCGCGATGTCCCATATGTTTCCCCAGTTAAAGGCTCCTCTGCCGGAGTTTATGAGTTCGCATGATTTTCCCCTGATGTTCGCGCTGGTACAGTTGGTTCTGACTGTCCCGGTCATGATCGCGGGAAGCAGATTCTTTAAAGTAGGCCTTAAAACCCTTTTCAAGGGAGCGCCCAATATGGATTCGCTGGTGGCCATCGGCACTGGAAGCGCGTTTATTTATAGCGTATACGCAACGGTGCAGATTTACCTTGGAAATTTCGGATTCTCGGCGTCCCTCTATTTTGAATCGGCTGCGGTGGTCATCACGCTGGTGATGCTGGGCAAATATTTTGAGGCGGTGAGCAAGGGTAAAACGTCCGAAGCCATTAAAAAACTGATGGGTCTGAAACCCAAGACCGCTATTCTCATCAAAAACGGGAACGAAATCGAAGTACCCCTGGATGAAGTTGCGGTGGGTGATGTCATACTTTTGCGTCCGGGTTCATCCGTAGCTGTCGACGGGGTTGTGCTGGAAGGAATCTCCTCCATGGACGAATCCATGCTGACGGGCGAAAGCCTGCCCGTGGAAAAACAGCCGGGAAGCGCCGTCACGGGCGGCAGCATCAACGGCGAGGGACTCATAAAGTTCCAGGCGACGCGGGTCGGGGCGGACACCGCTCTTTCAAAGATCATCAAGCTGGTGGAGGAAGCGCAGGGTAAAAAAGCGCCTATCGCCAAACTTGCCGATGTTATTTCGGGATATTTTGTACCGGCTGTGCTGATTATAGCGGTTGTGGCCGCAATTATCTGGGGAATAAACGGAAAAGACTTTAACTTTGTACTGAACATATTCGTTACCGTGCTGGTTATCGCCTGCCCGTGCGCTTTAGGGCTTGCAACGCCTACGGCTATCATGGTGGGTACAGGCAAAGGCGCCGAACTGGGCATATTGATCAAAGGCGGTGAGGCTCTCGAGACCACCCATAAGATCAAGGCGGTTGTGCTTGACAAAACCGGCACAATCACCGAAGGAAAACCGGTGCTGACAGACGTAAAAACATACGGAAACGCGGATGCGACGGACGCGCTCCTCCTGTGTGCGTCGGCCGAACGGGGTTCCGAACATCCGATAGCAAGGGCGATCGTGGAAGGCGCGAAGGAAAAGGGGCTCGAACTCATTGAACCGGATTCCTTCAAAGCGGTTCCCGGAAGGGGAATAGACGCAGTCGTTCGGGGCAAACGGGTGCTTGCGGGCAATGTGCTACTGATGCAGGAAAACAATATTGATACCGGTTTTGCGCAGGCGGATGCAGCAAATTTTGCGGGCGCGGGAAGGACGCTTATGTACGTTGCCGTGGACGGTAAGCTGGAAGCGCTGATGGCGGCGGCGGATACCGTAAAGCCCGGCAGCAAAAGAGCGGTTATGCAGCTGAAATCCATGGGTGTGGACGTATTCATGATAACCGGCGATAATAAAAACACTGCGGCCGCAATCGCAAAGGAAGTGGAGATAGCAAACGTACTGTCCGACGTGCTGCCCGGAGACAAGGCCGGAGAAGTCAAGAAATTGCAGGATAAGGGCCTTAAAGTCGCAATGGTGGGAGACGGTATTAACGACGCGCCTGCGCTTGTACAGGCGGACGTTGGCATGGCCATCGGCACGGGTACGGACGTTGCGGTGGAATCCGCGGATGTCGTGCTGATGCGCGGAGATCTGCAGGAAGTTCCGGTCGCGATCGCACTCAGCCGCGCTACGATCAGGAACATCCGGCAAAACCTGTTCTGGGCGTTTATCTACAACATGGTGGGCATTCCTCTTGCAGCCGGCGTGCTGTACGCGTTCGGCGGGCCGCTGTTAACCCCGATATTCGCGGGGGCAGCCATGGCGTTAAGCTCGGTCTCGGTGGTATCCAACGCGCTCAGGCTGAAGAGGTTTAAGATCCGTCCCTAAAAGTCTGCAGTTGGGAATGAATATAAAAAATAGGAGAAATAATATATGAAAAAAATAATAGCAACCGTCGTTTCAGTCATTACGGCAATCGCCGTATTTGCGGGCTGCTCCGCCACGGATGTGGTTTTAAAATACAGTCCGGGTTCTCTCGATGCAATTACAAAGGCATTCCCGGCGATTGTTACCGATAATACCGTAAACGACCATTATTACTACATTTCGGTGGACAATGAAACGAAACTCCGTATAAGCCATGATTACAGCATGACGGACGCAGAAGATATCGTCATGGAAACTCCGCTGAAGCCATTTACGGACGCGGGCCTCGATCCCTCTAAACTGGGCGCGGGCTACAGGACGGACGGACAGACGCTGTATCTGACGGCAGACTTTGGGAATGGTACCGGCGAAAAGGAAAGCCTTACGGATTCAGTTTTCGAGAGCGTGAAATACGACCGCAAGACACTTACCTATCATCAGGATCTGGACCATTACGGCATCAAGATCCCCGGCGGTAAATTTGAGTTCGCTAAAGATTATAAAACCAACGATAAGGACATTGTGTTTGTGATCGCGGCAAAACCGTTCGCCGACCTGGGCGTGGATGTTCAAAATATTGACGGCTGGGCGTTCAAAACCATGAAAGATACGGACGGCAGCGATATTGACGTATTGCTGAAACCATACGATCTGGGTTAACAGATAATGAGAGACAGGCGTTGAAATTACTACTAATTTTCAATGCCTGTTTAAATACTAAAAAATGTCCAATATTAAGACAAGATGTTATAATGTAAAGAAGAACGCGCAGGAGGAAAACGGTTGAATCCCTTGAAAACTGTACTTGTTGTTGACGATGAAGCCAAAATAACAGAAGTTCTGGAAGCGTATCTGCAAAAGGCGGGATACCGAACGGTTTCCGCCGGAAACGGGCCGGAAGCGCTGCGGCTGTTTTCCGAAGAATCGCCCGCGCTGATAGTGCTTGATCTGATGCTTCCCGGCCTTGCGGGTGAAGATGTTTGCCGTGCCATACGCCGGAGTTCAAACGTTCCCATTATTATGCTTACGGCCAAGGCGGATGAGGACAGTATCCTGAAGGGCCTGGATATCGGAGCGGACGATTATGTGACCAAACCGTTCAGCCCCAGGCAGATCGTGGCCCGGGTAAATGCGGTACTGAGAAGAACGCGGGGGGAAAAGGTCTCCGCCCAGAAAGAGTATTCATTTAACAATGGGGAACTGTCGATTGACGACAACGGCCATGAAGTCAAAAAATGCGGCAGGCAGGTTTATATGACCCCAAACGAGTATAAAATTCTGTTCGCAATGGCAAGGTATCCAAGCAAGACATTCACAAGGGAAGAACTGATCGCGGTAGCTCTGGGGGACGAATTTGAGGGCTTTGACCGTGTGATCGACACCCATATCAAAAATATCCGCCAGAAAATTGAGGATCATTCAAAAAACCCGCGTTATGTGATCACCGTTCACGGAATAGGATATAAGTTTGGCGGCGAACCGGACAAAGCCGGCGGTGATGCGCGATGAAACACAGCCTTCGTTTTAAGATTACTGCGGCGTTTATGGTCGTTACACTTTCATTATTTGTTCTCATCAGCCTTTTTGCCAATTTCTTTCTGGCCAATCAGTTTAAGGAATATATCATAAACAAGCAGGAGCAGTCCATAAATGATGTTGTAAACTCAGTTTCACAGGAATACAACAAAATGACGAACGCCTGGGATACGCTCGGGATCGAGACGGTGGGCATGAATGCACTGGAATCGGGACTGATCATCCGCGTAAAAGACAGCAATAATATTGTGATATGGGACGCGCAGAAGCATAACGGCGGAATGTGTTCGTCCATTCTGGAACATATGGCGACCAACATGCAGTCCTACAATTCAAATTTCCAGGGCGGATATGTGGAAAAAACCTATCCGATCCAATCCGGAGGAGTTAATACGGGAAGCGTGGATGTGGGGTATTACGGGCCGTACTTTTATAACGATATTGATTTGCAGTTTTTGGGATCACTGAACAATTTGCTTTTTTGGGGCGCGTTTATTTCCCTGGCGGCATGCCTTCTGATCGGAGCGTATATGGCAAGAAGGATGGCGCGCCCCATTGCACGTGTGGTTCAAACGGCCGGAAGTATCGCGGACGGCGATTTAAGCGAACGCGTCCGGGAAAGTTCCGGCACAAAAGAGATCGTGGAGTTGACCGATTCCATCAATTCGCTGGCGGAGACGCTCCAA
Source organism: Bacillota bacterium (assembly GCA_023393165.1). Lineage (GTDB taxonomy): Bacteria > Bacillota > Clostridia > Christensenellales > Christensenellaceae > JAEYKI01. Next base: position 39,976 of record JAEWMJ010000001.1, read on the forward strand.
AAGCAGGAAACGCTGCGCAAAAGGCTGACGGCGGACGTTGCGCACGAGCTGCGCACGCCTCTTGCCACGCTGCAAAGCCATGTGGAAGCAATGATAGACGGCGTATGGGAACCGGATAATGAAAGGCTTCAAAGCTTTCATGAGGAAATCATCCGGCTTTCCAGGATGGTTGGGGACTTGGAGAAGCTGTCGCTGTATGAAGGTGAAAACCTGATGCTACACTATGAACGGTTTGATATTTCCGGTCTGGCCGGGAGGCTGCTTCTTCATTTTGAGAGCAATTTTAAAAATAAAAACATTGATCTTGGTTTTGATGGGCAGGAGCTGTTTGTCGAAGCCGATAAGGATAAGATCAGCCAGGTGTTGATCAATCTTTTATCCAACGCGCTGAAATATACGCCTGAAGGAGGAACCGTCACGGTCGATGTATCCGATAAGGGGGACGAAGCGTCCATTGCGGTACGGGACACGGGAATCGGGATACCCGGGGAAGATCTGCCTTTTATATTCGAGCGGTTCTACAGGACCGATAAATCCAGAACCCGGCTGACCGGCGGCTCGGGGATCGGTCTTACGATTGCAAAATCAATTGCATTGGCGCATCACGGCAATATAACCGTCCGGAGCAAGCCGAATGAGGGGAGTTTGTTTGTATTCACGCTGCCCAAATATTCAGGCCGCTGAAAGCCCCAACTACTGCGTTATTTCTCCGCCTGTTCCTCAGCGTAGGCGAACTACGCTTGCGTCGCAGTACTCGAAATGCCTTGTATTTGGAGCTTTCAGTAGCCTTCATTTGATTGAAGTTTGTCTTTCTTAAGACGCGAAAGTATATCCAGGCCGCTGACAACCCCCATCGCCTTCGTTATTTTTCCGTTTAATTATTTTGCGGTCACTCTATGCGGCTGAAACGGTATTTAAGAGTGTTATATTTTTTGCCAGAGATTCCTCAGAACCTCCATTTCATCCTGCTTTTTCAGGATCTCGCCCGCTTCCTGGGCTTCCGCGGAATACGAGAATACGATATTCCAGCCCAGATAATCGCAGATGCATTCGAATTGTTCCCTGATGATGCGGTACTGCGGATTCGTTGTGTCGCTACCGCCGATCACAACGGTGCCGATCATTTTTTTGCATTCCTGCAGCCCGGCAACTTTGGAATACATTTTGTCAATTACGGCTTTCAATTGCGAGGAAACTCCCCACCAGTAAACGGGGGACCCAAATATAACGCAGTCCGCATCCGCTATTTTATTTATGATGCCGGCGCTTTCATCCGGCATAATGCAGTTTCCGCCGTTATCGCGGCATTCGTCGCAATTGGTGCAGCCGCTGATCCTGTGCCTGGTGACATCGTACAGTTCAATTTCCGCATCCGGGATATTTTCCTTTATTCCGTCTGCAACGGCGTTTATTGCGGTCCGTGTGTTTCCGTTTAAGCGGGGGCTTCCATTCAACAATAAAAACTTCATATTAGTCCTCCCTGAAATTTTTTTAATCGGAATGAAAAAATTATGGCTCTTTCAGTATAACATTTTTTCATCATCCGCAAAGGTTTATTGCTTTAAAAAAAATTTCAAAACTTGAAAATAAGTCTCAATAAATATAAAATAGGATCATAATATCCAATAATTAAACAAAAAATATAATTGTATTGTATTTTTTATGATGATTTTTACGTGAAAAAAGCTTCCCGGCCAATTCAAAAAATAAAGCGGGCCTTAAATAATTACAGCGAGGGAATAAAAGTGTATCGGCTATTGATTGTGGATGATGAAGCGATTGTCAGGCGCGGAATAAAAAAAAGCGTTAATTGGAATGAACTTGGAATTGAGATGGTGGCGGAGGCGGCTGACGGCGTGGAAGCTTTGTCCCAGGTGATTGAGAACGAGCCGGATATCATTCTGCTTGATATTAATATGCCCAAGATGGACGGCCTGGAATTTGCAAGTATTATTAAAAAACAATATCCCAAAATAAAAATAGTTATTATAACAGGCTATCATGAATTTGAATATGCCAGAAGCGCTCTTCGGGCCGGAGTGGACGATTATATCTTAAAGCCCATTACCAAAGAGGATGTGGCTGCAATAATCCGCGCGCAGCTTGAAAAGATAGAGGCGGAACTGGCCGAACAGCCGGCGAAATACGTTATAGACGAGCAAAGCGCAAAGCATAATATGATAAACGCCATACTCAGGAATAAGCACGGGGTGGCTTCACAGATCGAGCGTTTTTGCGAACTGCAGAAATGGGACGCCGAGCAAAGGATATCCTTTGTTCTGATGCGCGATTACCTTTCGGATTGCGAGATATGGAACGACGGGCAGACAGACAGCCTGGCGGAGTTTGCGATATTGAATATAGCGGGCGAAGTGCTGGAAATTCACGAGTGCGGGCTTGCGTTCCAAACGTATAAAAACGAGTTGGCGCTGCTCATATCCTGCCCGCAGAAGGAGATCACCGGACTATTAAACGAGATATACGGCAATCTGCTGGATTTTCTGGAAATCCCGGTTGATTTCGCGGTATCCGATCTGGGAACATTGAAAGCTCTCCCCGAGCTGGCCGGGCAGGCAAGGGAAGCGCTCAACCGCGCTTTTGTGCTTTCCCATCAGAACATTCTTTTTTATAAGGATATCATAAAAAAACAGGACAAGTCTTTTGCGTATCCCGAGCAAATGGAAGTTGAGCTTCTGGAGAAAATGTTTACCTGCGACATTGAAGAAAGCGTACAGCTGATAGACGGATTCTTTGCGCAGTTGGCAAAAGCGGCCCCGGATGCGGATAAATGCAAAAACATGCTCCTGCGTCTGTTTTTAAAGGTTGCAAACACAATAGATTCCATCACAAGCCGTACGTCCAGCAGTATGGAGAACGCGCCGGAAAGTTTTGACCCGGTTTCCAAGCTGGAGGAGTTCGATACGCTGGACGAGGCGCGGATCTGGCTGAAAAAACTTTATGAAGAAACCTGCAGTTATGTTGCCGGCATTAAATCTAGGACAGGGCAGCTTTATTTGAAAATCAAGACGTATATTGAAAAAAATTACGGGGACAGCGAGCTCAATCTCAAAAAATGCAGCGAAGATTTATACCTTTCTTCAAATTACATCAGCATGATTTTGAAAAAGGAAACGGGAAAAACCTTTGTGGATTATTTGAACGAATACCGTATCAAAAAAGCCCTGGAACTGTTATCTGGGCCGGAAAACAGGGTGTACGAGGTCTCCACGCAGGTCGGGTTTACGCATCCTACTTATTTCAGTTCGGTTTTCAAAAAAATTACCGGGGTTTCTCCAAAACAGTATAAGGAAAACATGTAGGAATGAAAAAAAAGAGTTACGTTCCGAGAAGGATTTCCACGATTATCATCATCTGTTTTTCATTATTCATGGTTGCAATACTTGTGATCGTGAGTTTCATTTCCTATTATTATTCCTACGGAAACATGCGCACAAGAACGATTGCGGATACGGAAGTCATACTGTCCCAGGTCGGCAAAAATATCGGCAGATATATATCCAACATAGAAGCCATCTCCGAGATCATAAACACGAACCGGGATGTTATGAATTATTTATCCGATCCGGAAAGTGAGAACGCGGGGCTGGCGCGTACCAATTTTACCAGCTTTTTGAACTATCTTCCCCAAATCGACAGAAACATCGTTTCGGTTTTTATCTTTGATAAGGAAAACAAACCGGTTTATGCGCCCGCCAATTTGCGCCTGAAGGACAATTACGATATCACGCAGGACGAATGGTATGGGAAGGTAAAGGACGAGCTGAAAGACGACCCCCACTTAACCGGAACGCAGGTGCGTACTATGACCCAACTGGAAAATCCGTGGGTGATTTCTCTTTCCCGCAGAATCGTGAACAGAACGACGGGGGAAGTCATCGGCACGCAGCTGGTGGAACTGAATTACAGTGCGATAGACGAAATACTGAGTGATATCAATCTCGGGTCAAAAGGGTATATTTTTATCATCAACGAAGACGGGAAAATGGTTTACCATCCGCAGCTGCAGCTGATCTATTCGGAAATCAAGGATGAAAAGATCCATGCGATCGAGACGGCGCAGAGCGCAACGGTGGAACTCCCGGAGGACAACAAGCTTTATACCATCAGTTCGATCCCCAATACAAATTTTACGATCGTCGGCGTGATGTTTATGGACGAGATCGTAGCTACGTCCAACGAAATGATCACCATTTACATCATACTTGCCCTGGCGTCGGTGCTGGCCGGGTTTATAGGTTCGGTGCAGATGGCAAAATTCATTACAAGACCTCTGTCAAAACTGGAACTGGCGGTCAATGAGGTTGAAAAGGGCGATCTGGACGCTAATTTTGACATCAGGGGCACTGTGGAAACCGAGAAGTTTGCATCTTCTCTGGCTGCCATGATCAATACGGTAAAACAGCTTATGGAACAAATCGTTCAGGACCAGGAGATGATCCGCGTCAGCGAGCTGAAGGCCCTTCAGTCCCAGATCAACCCGCATTTCCTTTACAATACGCTGGATTCCATCGTATGGATCGCCGAGGACGCCGGAAATGAAAAGATAAAAGAGATCACAATGGCGCTTGCAAATTATTTCAGGATCGTATTGTCTTCGGGCAAAGACATCATCAGCGTACACGACGAGGTGCAGCATGTTTTGAGCTATCTTGTCATCCAGAAAATGAGGTATGAGTCGCTTGATTATAAAATTGATGTCAGCGTGGAGGCCGAATCGTATCAGATGCCCAAGCTGCTGCTGCAGCCCCTGGTGGAAAACGCCATTTACCATGGTATCAAGAACAATACGGACGGAGGCACCATATGGGTGCGCGGATATGTACGAAACGAAAAACTGATTTTTGAAATAGAAGACGACGGACGCGGGATGCGTTCGCAGGAACTCGAAAACCTGTTTTCCAAAAACGAAAAGCCAAAGATCAAACACGGGGGCGTTGCCATACGCAACATCCGGGAAAGGATCGAGCTTTATTACGGAACGGAGTACGGGATAGAGGTGCAAAGCATATACCGGAAGGGCACAAAGGTTACCGTTACTTTGCCTGCAAACAAAGCGTCGGCAGAGGAGGTTTCGGAATGAAAAGAAAAACCTATTTTACGATCATAAGCCTTATATTGGTGGCTATATTTGTGACGCTGGGCGTGTTCATAGCACAGACAAAGGCAACCAGACGGAGTATTGAAGTGACATTCATCGTTAAATCACAGCAAAAAGGATTCGAATTCTGGGAATTGGTGTGCAAGGGAGCCCAGGAAGCCGCAAAAGAATTCAATGTGGACCTGACAATCGACGGTCCCATGACAGAGGAGGATACGCAGGGGCAGATCAATATTGTGGAGCGGGCAATCAATACTAAGCCGGATGTGATCATACTTGCGGCTGTTGACCAGGAAAAGCTGCTTCCTGCGGCGAAAGAAATCAAAAAGCAGGGCATCAAACTGATCGTGGTGGATTCCAACTTAAGCGAAAAGGTTGAGAATTGCTTTGTTGGTACGGATAACTACTCCGCCGCGCAAGGCGTGGGAGACGCGATGGGAAAAGCCATGGACGGAAAAGGGACTATTGCCGTTATCGCGCATCAGAAGAATACTTCTACCTCCGTACAGAGGATCCAGGGATTTCAATATGCAATCAAGAATTTCCCGGACATCAGGATTCTGGGACCGTACGATATTGGAGACAGCGTGGAAAAGAGCCGTGAGACAACGCTCCAGGTTCTTGCGGAAAACCCGGATATTACAGGTATATTCGCAACAAATCAGATATCCGCGGAAGGCGTTACCCAGGCGCTGAAAGAAGCGGGAAAAAATAACATCAAGTTTTTTGCCTTTGACTCGTCAACCGTGCAGAATGCGGCGCTGGAAAATGGGATCGTGGACGGATTTGCGGTGCAAAAGCCTTTCAATATGGGATATATGGGCGTAAAAGCCGCGGTGGAAGCGTACACTGGCACGCTTCGCAAAACCAATATCGATACGGGATTTGAATTTGCGACCAAGGAAAACATGCGCGAAGAAAAGATACAGAAACTGCTTTATCCGTTTGTGTAACCAAACCCGGCGGGGGAACCTTTTTTCGTCTTTAATTTAAACTTTTATGAAACTATTCCACTCTTTTTTACAGATTCATAGATATAAAAACGATACATTGTATAAAATCTGCAGTTATTTGAAATTATCTATGAAAAATAATTATTGTTGAATTTTTAATGTTTTATGTGATTTTGTTTATTACCTTTTGCACGTAAAACAATTATAGTATAGCATGTAAACTTAAGTAAACAATAAAAACATCAGATGCAACTGAATTTTTCCTTAAAAAGTAAACTGACTTTTTAAGGTGTGTTTATTATTATGAAAATTTACACAAACTCTTCGGAGGGGGTAAATATATGGCTGAAATAGTCGTAAGCATGAAAAATATTCAAAAAAGCTTTCCTGGCGTGCACGCTCTGGATGATGCGCAGATCGAGCTGAAAAAAGGCGAAGTTCATGGTCTGGTCGGCGAGAACGGCGCGGGAAAATCGACATTGATGAAGGTTCTTACCGGTATTTATGCGAAAGACAGCGGCGCGGTCAGCGTCAAAGGGCGCGAGGTAAATTATGCAAATCCGGGCGAGGCGCTTGCGGACGGAATTAGTATGATCCATCAGGAACTGAACCTGATGCCGCATCTTTCGGTTGCGGACAATATCTATATCGGCAGGGAGCCCCAAAAAGGCATTGTCCTGGACAAGAAAAAAACAATTGATCTTACTAGGAAACTTCTGGAATCATTGAATCTGGACATTGATCCGGAGATTCAGGTGAACCAACTGACGGTTGCAAAACAGCAGATGATAGAAATTGCCAAAGCGCTCTCTTTCAACTCGGATATCCTGATTATGGATGAACCTACGGCGGCGCTGACCAGCGCGGAGATTGACGAACTGTTCAAATTTATCAAGGAACTGAAAGCAAAGGGCGTGGGCATTGTTTATATCTCCCACAGAATGGAAGAACTGAGGGTTATAACGGACGAAATCACCGTAATGCGGGACGGACAGTATGTCAATACCGTGAAGACTGCGGATACGGATATCACTCAGATCATCAGCATGATGGTGGGTCGTACGATTTATGAAGAGCCTAAAACGCACAGCATGGTCGCCAAAGACGCGCCGGTGGTTCTCAAGGCGGAGCATTTAAGTTCGACTGTTGTGCACGACGTCAGCTTTGAACTGAAAAAAGGTGAGATCCTGGGGTTCGCGGGACTGATGGGCGCGGGCAGGACGGAAACCGCAAGACTGCTGTTTGGTGCAGATCCCAAATCGGACGGAAAAATTTATATAAACGGCAAGGAAGTAGAGATCACGTCTCCCAACGATGCGGTAGAGCATGGGATCGGTTATCTGTCGGAAGACAGAAAAGCGTTCGGGCTCGCGGTGGGACTTTCGCTTGCCGACAACGTGGTTATGGCTACTCTCGATGATTTTGTTTCCGGAGGAGTGGTTAATGAAAGGAAAATAGAAAAAGCTTCGGGAGAGTATATAAAAAAAGTAAATATAAAAACTCCTTCCTCACGTCAATTGGTCAGGAATTTGTCGGGCGGAAACCAGCAGAAGGTGGTTATCGCCAAATGGCTGGTGCGGAACTGCGATATCCTGATATTTGACGAACCGACCCGCGGCATAGACGTTGGCGCGAAAAGCGAGATATACAAGCTGATGAGCCAGTTGGCTGCCGAGGGAAAATCAATCATTATGATTTCGTCGGAAATGCCGGAACTTCTGCGCATGAGCGACAGGATACTGGTCATGTGCGAGGGAAGGATGACGGGCGAGATTGACATCGGTGAGGCGACACAGGAAGGCATAATGAGATATGCTACTTTAAGGAATTAGAGAGGTAGAAGAATATGAGTAACGAAGCTAAAACACTGGAAGGCGGTCAGCGGGGCAAAAAGATTGAACTGCAGAAATTGCTTGCGTTGGGTGCGTTGGTAATCCTGCTGGCATTCTTTATGCTCTACGGGTATTTCGGAAAAGGCGTTGATGTCGGGTCTCTTTCGATGAATATATTGGAAGCGGCATATTATATCGGCTTTCTGGCGCTGGGCGTAACATTCATCATTATTACGGGCGGTATCGACCTTTCCATCGGCACGGTCATGATGTGCGGCGCGCTGATCGGCGGGGTTGCCTATAACGTATGGGGCTGGCCCATGTGGCTGTCTCTGGTACTGATCGTCATCATAACGATACTATTCGGGTTTTTCAACGGCATTCTGGTATCCAGACTGAAACTGCCGCCCTTTATTGCAACACTCGGCACCATGATGATATCGCAGGGATTGGGATCTATCATATCCCAGGTGCAGACACAGCGGTTCCCGACCATGGCGGATGCCGACGGCTGGTTCAAACAACTGTTTTTAAGAACGCAGGGCGGATTCCCTTCCGGGCTGGTATGGCTGGTAGTGTTCTTCCTGCTCGCGATGTTCCTGCTCAATAAAACAAAACTGGGCAAATATACTTTCGCCCTGGGCTCCAATGAGGAAGCAGCCAGACTTTCCGGTATTAAAACGGAAAAATGGAAGACGCTGGTGTATATTGTAAACGGGATTTTTTGCGGATTCGCAGGTATCTTTTATGCGGCGACATTCACTACCGTTATTCCCGGACAGGGCGCAGGACTTGAACTGCAGGGAATTGCCGCGGTTGTTATAGGCGGTACTTCGCTCTCGGGCGGTGTCGGTTCCGTTACCGGCACGATGATCGGCGTGTTCATCATGGCGGTATTAAAGAGCGGGCTCATGGCCATCGGCATTCCGCAGCAGTATCAGACGCTCCTGATAGGCGTTGTGGTAATACTGGCGGTGTTGATGGATATTTACCGCCAGAAATCCAGCAACAAGGCTTAAGACAAATCAATAAAATTGAGCTTATCAGACAATAATTGTCTGTTGGCGATATAGAAAAATAAGTATGGAGGAAATTAAGAATGAAAAAAACACTTATTTCTGTTCTCGTGATTGTGCTGGCGTGCGTGTTTGTGTTCACAGCATGCGGCGGCCAGCCCGCAGCTACGTCTGCACCGGCAGCTACTTCAGCGGCACCGGCAGCTACTTCGGCGGCGCCGGCATCTTCGGAAGCTGCAGCGGCCGGCGATAATTCCAAACTGAACATTCAGGTTCTGGCAAAAGGATTCCAGCATCAGTTCTGGCAGGTTGTTAAGCAGGGCGCTGAAGCCGCTGCCAAAGACCTTGGAGTTGGAACAATGGAATTCAACGGTCCTGAAGGCGAAAGCGCAATCGATACGCAGGTTCAGATGCTGAACGCCATGCTCGCAAAAAATCCGAATGCGATCGCACTTGCAGCACTTGACACCGAAGCGGTGAAATCCCAGCTGGACGAAGCAGTGTCCAAGAAGATTCCGATCATCGGATTCGACTCGGGCGTTCCGGATGCTCCGGCAGGCGCAATAGCCGCTACGGCTGCAACCAACAACGAAGCTGCGGCCGCACTTGCTGCCGATGAAATGATGAAAGATGCTGCTTTCTCTGCGGCATTAAAGGCTGCCACTGCCGACAAACCGGTTACAATCGCCGTTCTTTCCCAGGATGCGACATCCGCTTCCGTTACGGGACGTACAATCGGCTTCGTAAATGAAATGAAGAAACTTGCCGAAGAAGTATTCCCCGGCGCGGTTTCGGTAGAAGGACATGACAAATATAAGGCTGAAGTTGCTGATGCGGCTGTAAAGATTCTGGTACAGGTACCCCCGACACCCGACGCTGACAACATGAAAAACGGCGCTCAGGCGATTTTGGGAGCAGAGAACCTGATCGGCGTATTCTGCTCCAACGAAGGTGCAGTTACCGGTATGCTGAACGCTACAAACGACGGTTCCGATCTTGACAGAACAAATGGAAAATACAAGACTGTTACGGTTGCCGGATTCGACGCCGGTAAAACCCAAAAAGCAGCTGTGAAAAACGGCTGGTTCCTGGGTTCCGTAACACAGGATCCTTTCCAGATCGGCTACAAGGCTGTTGCGCTTGCGGTTGACGCTGCAAACGGAAAGACCGTTGCGGACGTTGATACCGGTGCAAAATGGTACAATGCAGCTAATATGGATCAGGAAGATATCGCTAACCTGCTTTATGACTAAATAAACATATGGCAATAGGGGCGGGCAGTTGCCCGCCCCTTTCATTATGAAGTTGCGGAAAACCGCAAACTTGTTTGAATATTCAGTTAATCAATGGTCAAATCAGATTTATTTTTTAAGATGAATTACGTAGGAGGGTTCGTACGTTGAAACGGTTCGGACAGGTAATAGGCGTTAAGCCTGAAAAGCTTGCATATTACAAGGAGCTGCACGCAAAACCCTGGCAGGGGGTGCTGGATATGATCAAGGCCTGCAATATCCGGAATTACTCCATTTATGTATTTGGAGATAAATTGTTTGCGTATTACGAGTACACAGGGGAAGACTATGAGG
>JAEWMJ010000061.1 GCA_023393165.1 Bacillota bacterium
AGCTTGAACAACTCCATTCTAACGGAAAGGTGATTTTTTGTGTAACTTTTGCCATCCACCCGCATAGCGGGTGGTTTTTTGTTTCGTACGCTGCGCGTACTCAACGGACTAAAGTCACAAAATAAAAAAAGAACCGCCTTACGGCAGTTCAGTTCATTCTTTATTTTTGATTAAGCTCTCGCCTTGAGAAGTTCAGGGTCCTTGCTGCGGCCGATGGTAGCGGCAAATATGATTATACCGGTCAGATAATACAGGCCCGTATATGCCCACCATTGTCCCGTGCCTTTGATAAGATCAGGCATGTAGCAGGCAATCAGTACAATCAGAACGATGATGGAAACCGCACTTCCGCCCGGCGCCTTGAATTTGGCAACACCGGGGTTCTTTTTACGGGCTACAACAACGCTGATGCAAATGATGGCCACTACCAGCGCGTTGGAGAACGCGCCCAGGCTTATAACAAAGTTTGTCACATCCGGAATCGCCGCTATAATCACAACGATGATGATGGTCAGGAGCGTCGCACCGATCGGAACACCGTTTTTGTTTAGTTTGGCAAGGCCCTTGGGCAGCAGTCCGCCTTCACCTGCAGCCGCAAACGTACGGGCAGCCAGCAGCATACAAACCAGAGCCGTCGTCATCAGCGCTAATACAGCGGAAATAACGATTACGGTGATGATCCAGGGCGCCGTCGCCATCATGTTCGCCAGCGCCGCGCCAACCATCGGGGCGTACAGGAAGTTCGGGTTCGCTGCCAGATACTCGGCGGAGAGAAGGCCAAGGGTGGATACCATGGTAATAACATACACAACGACCGTAATGATCATGGCGATGGTCATGGCTTTGGGAATGGTCTTCTGGGGATCCTTGATTTCTTCCACCATAAATGCTACAGCCACAATTGCGCCGTATGCCAGCATGGCGACTGGGATCATGCTTGCAAAACCAAAGCTTCCGCTAGCTCCCTGTCCGAAGAACGGGCTGAAGTTGCCGGGATTCCAACCGCTGCTGAACGCCAGAACAATAAAGATGGCCAGGGTGCCTAGCAGGCCAATGGTCAGGGCGAGGTTGATTTTGCCGGTTGCGGAGATGTTCAGCAGGACGAATAGGCCGCAGATAATAGAGGCTATTACCGCGATAATGGTTGAGTAAGGCGCAAGCGCCTCGAAACCCGAGCCCAAGTAATACGCAATGTAATACACGGAGAACGATGTGCCGCCGATACAGCCGAACAGGTAGGACCAGGCTGAGATCCAGCCCCAGAACTTGCCCTGTTTCTCCGTCTTTCCAAGCGCTTTTTCAGGAAAAACAAAGACGCCGCCCGACTTCGGGTAAATCGTGGAAAGCTCAGCAGTCTGCAGGCCATATAAAAACAGAATAATACCCGCAATAATCCATGACAGGATGGATGCAGGACCTGCGCCTGCGATGGTTACGCCCGACAGTGAGAATATGGCACTTCCGATCATTCCGCCAATGAGGATAGCGGTACTGTCACGCAAACCAAGTTTTTTTTGTTCGTTCAACATTAACTTCCCTTCTTTCGTTTTATAGTATTGTTTAAAACGCATAATACTGCGCTTGAAAACCACCTATAATACTTTTTTCAATTCTAATCGTCTTTGATTTGTATAGAGGAAATTAAGGCGCTTAATCTAAAGTTTAAAGTCAAAGCACCCTTGCGACCGATATTTTATAATCTGAAATACTTAACCGTATACATCCGGTTAATCATACTTCTATTTTTCAAAGTGTGGAGACACTAATTTCAAAGTTTCCTGTTTATATTACTCAAAGGCGTCGTTGCCTCAGGTAGATATGTTATCTTGATGTTTTTAATTATACAGAATGTAGTGTATGTTGTCAATAAAAAATGTATTTTATACAATATGTTTTATAATATTCTTTACCATATTTTTGAAAGAAAAAAATCCGTCCCATAACGGCCGGATATATTGCGGATCCCCTGAATTCCGGGGATCCAAAGATGGCGGGAGTATGTGGGAATCGAACCCATAGACCCGTTATCGGACTGAGTAATTGAGTTTGTTTTTCAGCATAATGAAGCCGTAGTTCATTAATAAGTTACTTATCCAAGTAATATGATTGCAGGGTTAAAAAATCAAAACGGGGTTAAAATTGGGGTTAATTAACCCCAATTTTAACCCCTCTTTCCAAGTCAATTTGTTGCTTGTCTGAGTCAATGTAAATATTTTATTGTTGCATATTTGAAACGATGGTATTATTATTTTCCTGCAGGAGGAGGATTCTATGACTACCGAATACGCAGATATCAGCCGGCAATACGCCAGCGATAAAATATTTTTAGATGTTGCAGTAAAGTTTTTCAAAGACGGGCGCTTAGTGCCGTTATGGTTTTATTTCGAAGATCAGAAGATCGCTATAAATAGAATACTGAATAAAATACCCATGGCCGCGACCAAGGCCGGCGGATCCGGATACCGGTATACGTGTCTAGCAGGCGGCCGGCAGTTCTATTTGTATTTTGATACGGTAAGGTGGTATATGGAAAGAGTATAAAAAATATCAGTTCATTCATATCTTATACAGTATTACATTTTATGTTATTTATTAACCAAAATTTAGTTGACACAGAAAACCCATATGTGGTACAATATAGTTAAGTTTTAAGAATAGTAGTATTTAAACAGGGAGAATAAAAAGGAGTTGTAAAAAATGATTACTGAGTTTGGGAAATTTCTCAGAAAGATCCGCATTGACCGTGGTGAAATTCTAAAAGATATGGCGGACAAATTAGGTGTTACGCCCGCCTTTTTATCTGCGGTTGAAGTTGGCAAAAAAAATGTCCCCGAAACATTACTTGTAAAAATTTCATATGAATATGAGCTGAGTGACTCGGAAAAAAATGAATTGATAAAGCTTTCTAAGGAGGCAGTTGTATCGGTAAAAATTAATCTTTGTAATTCAAGTCATGCTCAAAGAAACGCCGCAATAGTTTTTGCACGCGATTTTAGTACTCTATCAGAAGATACAGCAAATAAAATTGTCAAATTATTAAAGAAAGAATCTTATAATTAGGAGGTAGTAACTTTTGTCAGAATTTTTAGCGGATCCTCTGTCTCGAATGGACATAAGAAGAATGACAACGGAAATAAGGAGAAGTTTTGATTTGCAAAACCAATTATACTTTCCAGTTTTGCACGCCCTAGAGATTTTTCCGATAATAGATGAGACCTTTTTCTACGAAGTTGTTGAGGATGACCAATTGCCTCATGATACCCATGCGGAGTACAGTGTGGAAAACAACTGCATTAGGATAAAAAACAGCGTTTACATTGGAGCGTATAACGGGTTTGGACGTGATAGAATGACAGTTGCTCACGAAATTGGACACTATATATTAATTCGGCAACACGGAATTAAGTTATCAAGAAGTTTTGGAAATACAATCGAAACTTGTAGAGATCCAGAATGGCAAGCAAAATGCTTCGGGGGCGAATTATTAATACCCGCATGTCTGGTTAAAGGCATGGCGCCATATCAGGTTGCGGTGAAATGTGGGGTGTCGCTTGATGCAGCAGCGTATCAACTAACTAAAATAAAGTGAAACGGTGACTCTGGTACAGCCACCGACTTCATAAATGGGATCACAGGCTGAGTTACACCCTGCTTTTGAATTCTTTTTACTTAGTTGAATATTACCATAATAAAAAATAATATTCAAGTATTCAGAAGAAAAATTCTCAGCCGGAAAGGCAAGGCTCTGCGAATGAAGAGACGCTATATTTTTCGTGCCTCTTTTACCAAAAATGGCGTAACATATTATGCTAAAGATTATGGCAAAAGAGCTTTTAAAATCTACATAGACTGATTTTAAAAGAAAGTGGGGACCCCTTGGGTCCCTATTTTTTATCATTAAAATAAGCCTCCCTTTCATTTTCGTCTAAATAGTAGCACATAAAGTGTGTCAGTTATCGTCAACTTTTTGGAATAAAAAAATAAGGGACCCCCGAAAGGATCCCTTTTGTGTAGTCAAACAATTTAAATTTCTTATTCGCTTTTTCCGGCCTGTTTTATCAGCTGGTTTGTAAATACCGCTGTTCCCGCATAAAGCACACCCTGGATTAATCCAGTGATGATGGCGGTTATAAGCGTCCCTGCGTCGGCAAACGGCATCCCTTCAGCAAGCGTCCATATGATCGCCAAAAGTACCGACAGCAATGCAAGCACTGCAGGGATCCACTTGTCCGGAATTGCCAACTGCTTCATGATCATGCCGATAACATAAAGTACCGGGATAAGCGCAGCCATAGTGGGATTAATATACTGTGTAAAATCCATATATAATCATCCTCCTCTCACATTATTAACAACATTCGCTTTCTGATAGAAATCTTCCAGCTCATGTTCTTGCTCTTTGTAATACTTAATTGCCGCATCCAAATCGCCGTTGCCTATCGGGAAGCTCTTTGCCTTTTGAACTTCCTTTGCGGCACAATGCGAAAGGCTTCCTATGCTGCGAGTATATTTCATTTCTATAAACCGGCAGCTTATTAACTCCTGCTGCCTTTCTTCAGCCCGTTCATCTCTTTTATTTATTTTTCGAATAAGCATTGAGACGGAAAAAGTGAGTATAGCAGACAAAACAATCAGGACAATTTCAATAAACAACGGCATAATCGAGTTCCCCTTTCTATTCCCCTATGTAATTAAGCCACACATACCCCAGGCGGCCATGAGCATACACGCGCGCCCACTTCTCCCCTTCAACATACCTGTCCAACTTCACCTCATCGCCTCGATGCAATACTTCGATCACCGGGGCTTTCAAATCTGCATCCTGGCGGAAGTTAAGATCTCCAACCGTTACGTGCCAAAGGTACGGATCTGCGGGGGTGGGTTCTGCGGTTTTGCCGCCATTCCGTATAAATTCCCGGATCTCGTCCGTCGGAAAATAGATTCCCGGGCAGTCGGTATACCCAGGTCCGGCTATTTCCTTGTGCGTCACGATCTGCGTAATGCTGGTAAAGTGATAGTACCGCACAATATCCGCAACGATCCGCTTCAAGGCCTCTTTCTGCGCGTCCCCCATCTGATCCCGCATAAAGTTTCCAAGGCACACGATCCCTACGCTGCTGGCGTTAACGCCGTATGTCGGCAGCCCTGCTTTATTCATGGTATGGCCACCCTCGTATTCCAGGCCGCGCCCCCAGACTACGTCGCCGTTTTTAAGCACGCAAATGTTGTAATCAATCCCTTTGTGCCCCTCGCCCAGGTGATAATTGTGGATAGACTCCACCGTCTCTGCTGCCCCGCCTTCACTATGGTGCAGCACGATCAGATCCGTTTTTCCCCTTTTTGTCAGGATCCCACTGAATTTCAGATGGTGATCCTGCACATACTCAAATGCCATAATAAAAAATTCTCCCTTCATAATTTAAAAAAGCGCCGAAGCGCTCGATTACAAATTATCAATTTCGGCCTGCGTAACCAGGCCCTTGCTGACCAGTAGAGCGGTCATCGCATCGATCTTGTGTTGCTGTTGCTGTATCATTCCGATGCATGGCACCACCAGCTTACTATAATCGACGCCGGCCGGTAGCCCGTCCTCGTCAAATGTCACCGCGTCCGGGAACAGTTCCGCAATTTGCTCCGCAATGACGCCCATATGAATCTTGCCTCCATCATCGCTAAATTCCGGCTTATATGTAAACGTTTTAAGCTCGATATTCAGCAGCTTACGGGCGTCTTCATCCGTAAAAGGATTTATATTATCCTTCCAGCGATAAGAGGAACCAACTGTAAAAGCAGAGGCATTGATTGCAACATACGCAGAATTACCGTAATTTCTAAATTTAAAAGCCGCATCAGAACCAAATATGAAATCGGCATTAACTGAATCAGTTGCATTATAAAAAATCATCGATCCATTTATAGCGTTAGGTGTATGAAAATATAATTTACCTAAGTCTTTTTTGATGGTTGGATCACCGTTAAATACCGGAGAACTTGTAAATGTCTTTGCTCCGGCAATGCTCTGTGCTCCGCTTGTTTTTACAGCAGAGCCCTCCAATGAGGTTAACCTGGAGTTAAGGGCAAACCCTTGATTAGCAGATAAAGGTAAATTGGTTATACCACCGCTGGTTAAATTATTTATAACATCATTTTGAGAGAGCGTTCTGCTCCAATTAGACCAATCGTTATCTGGCATTTTATGTCTAAAATAAAGCTCTGGGTATGTTGTAAGATATATTTGATAAGGATAACCACCATTAAAAATATTAAGCAATATGCCATCATTGTTTGTGGGAAAGTTTCTTGCCGTAGCTGCAGCAGCAGCGCTGATGAATATGCCTTCCTCGGAAAAACTATTTAGGTCATCTGAGCTTGTAAGGTATCTAACATATTGTAACTTTTTAGAATTAACCTCATTTATTGCACCAAGAACAGTTTTTGTAACAGTATCCAAAGCAGGATATTCTCCAGGTACTGTCAAGTACCCGGTTGTGTCTTGCTGCTGTTCCCACCATGTAAGATACTGATTAAAAATAGTACTGGTATCCACCTGCATGAGTCCGGACACAACGCCGCAGGCGGTGGGGCTTTGGCGCAGTTCATCTATTTCCGCCTGCGTGATTACAGCGTTGTTCTTGGCTACATGTAGATCAGCTAACCCTAACTCCCACACTTGTCCCGCAATCCTGGTAAGCGACGTATCCCCCTTCTTTATAGCCAACGTTACTTCGCGGTCGACCATTGAAAGCCGTAAAACCACTCTATCTATCCTGTCAACGTTCAGGTCAGCATCTTCAACTGTGAGTGTTACGTCTTCCTTCATCCACACCTGTACGCCCTGGATATGGGCATACCCGGCCTTCACTGTCACCGTCATGTCATTATTGCTCATCACCTGCAGGTAGGTGCTGTCATCCGGATATACGCCGTCCTTGATCTCCCTCTGCCGTAATTTCTGCAGAATCTCCGCATCAGCAGCATTGTCATAAATCGGATCCCCTTGCTCGTCCGTCCCGATCTGTACGGACTGCATAGGAAAATACATGATATTTCTTTCATTCATCGGTGTATTAGGCATTTTTAAACCTCCTGTCTATATATTTTTTTATATTCATTTTCTCGGTGCCAAACACCGCTTCGATGGTCGCGGCGCCGCCTTCGTATATTTCACGGATCTCGGTGATCCGCTGGTCCACCTGGTACCCAATTCGTGGGTTTATCACCGTGCACAGGTCGCCCAGGTCAAAATCCTGTTTGTATACCAGGTTGCCAAATTGGTTGATCGACGTATCGACGTTAATAACGATAGCCTGCTCCTTCAGCTTTTCGAGCCCCCGCTGGTGGAGAATAGCGCGGTAAGCCGTAGTGGTAATATCGTTTCCGTCATCATCTTTGGGCTGGAGATCGCGAGCGTCCACATACATTTCCCGTCGGCGTTCTCCAGAGGATACCTGTTCGACGGGTTCTATGATCCTCGTGGCCCCTTCGCCAGCTCCGGCGACATAAGCAAAATTCTTGTAATCAGCATCTTTGCGTTGATACGATTCTCCGGAGATATTTTCATAATCCCGGGAGAATATGGCTTGATTATTAGCTGACTGGCTGGCAGAACGATTCAGGCCTTGCCATACTTCAAAGATGAGTTTACCCTGCAGAAAATCGTATCGAAGCAGACAAGATATCTCCTGCTCCAGGCAAAGTTTATCAAAGTATTCCATAAGGCTGTCGCCTGTAACTTGCGTGTTTACACTTCCACCCACGCCGCTGAGTGGCCCCAGAATAAGATTTTCTATCTTCCGCAACGTATCTGTTGGGTTAATAGCATGCGTATTTAATAGAGTGCGTAGAACGGCCTCGGCATTGCCGCTCACATTACGGGTACGAGCTATAACACGCCCATCCAGCAGCGCATTTAAAAAGCGCCCCTTTACGGTGACGCTCTCCTCGCCCTGGTCGTTGAGTTCATACGCAAAGTCCTCAATGATACCTGTTTCCGATGCATCGGCCCGATGTACGTATGCCCCGGCCTTCAGCACCTCGCAAAATTCCACCGGCGCGTGCAGCTCGAATTCACCCGTCCGGTAGTATCGCCGGATCCACTGCAGGGAGGAATATGCATCCACTACAGGAAGTAATGGCTTAAAATCATCGTCAAGCACGATTATATCTGGCATTTTATCACCCCCAGGCCGCCAGGTATTTGGCGCGGTACCGCACATACGCATCCAACGATGTATAGCCGGTATCGGATCCGTATCTTAAAATGTTTTCTCCTTCGGCCAGACTGAAAAAAGTGCTTGCCGGATCAAAATTCGTATATTTCTGACCATTAACATAAATGTTTTTTCGCGCTGTGTTGGTCTCGAATTGGATCGTATCGCCGGCCGCCATGGTGCGCAGTATCCGCATATACTGACCTGTATTCACCAATTCAATTTTTGGATTCGTAACCGCGCCGGTGCACTTAAAATCAACGATCAGGCCGGTTTCGACATCTCCCCGGTTAAGGATTAAGGTTTGATCGGTAAACACTTTATAATCCGATATCAGGCCTTTGCTCGCCGGCCAGATAAATGGAAAACCATATAATGCCCGCCTGGATGCAATATTTTTGCCGAAATCGTCCACGTCGTAAAAATACGGATCCGGGCAAATGAGATCGATCTTAAGCACCGGGGGGTACTGCAGGTGCGGCTGCTCCACCTCGAAGGCCTGTACCCTATAGCTGACCATACGCTGCGTATCGCCACGGGTGACATACAAAATGCCCTCTTTTTTGGGATTGAAAAAAGTCAGCCATTGGCGCCTCCGGCTGACCTCCTCGCTCTCCTGTATTTCGATGTATAAGGGTCGCGCTGCGACTTTTATGCCGCTCACGCTGCCACCGTCATAAGTTGCATTATCTGATAAGTTTATGACGTAATCGGACGCTTCAAAGCCCTCCAGGGTGAGCATCTCCTCGCTGCTGTATGTTTTGCCTCCGGACTCAAACCGCAATTCTAAATTTTCTACGTCAGCCATTTGCCAGCGCCTCCCCTGCTTTCCTTACAGCCCTGGTCACCTGCGAAGGTGTCTCTATTGGCTGATCAAAATGGATTTCCTGCTTGATGGTGCGGCTATTGTTGGTGGAAGAATGTACTGTGCTTACGTTTTTTGCATATGTTGTTGTCGTTGATGTAATCCCGCTGCGTCCAGCTGCTACGGTTTGCCGCAGACTATTACTCAGCGATTCTCCTACGTCGATGCTGCCGAACCGGCTAAGTATGCCGCTCGTCAGTCCGTCAATTTCCGCATACAGGGATTGCTCATTATCGCCCAGGCCTTCGATCATGCCTTTCATCACGTTGCCAAATATTCCGATCATGACCTTGGATGGAGAATGAATCTGGAAAGCCTTATTAAGACGATTGATGATACCCTGCGCGATGGTATCCGCCTTCCCATACAAGGTAGGCGCCCAGTTATCCATCGCCGATGCCATACCCCGGAACATATTATCTACTACGCCAGGCGCCTGCGTGACCATGCCGTTCAATTTTGCAATAATTCCGGACACCACATTATCCGCTGCGCTCATGATCCCGCTGGTTTTGGCCATGCCCTCCTCGATGGCCGCAATGATATTGCCAATTGCCGAAACCACCATGCCGCGCCCCGAGTTTATCCTGGCTGAAATTTGCGTCATCATGGTTGTTGTTATCGTGGTCACATTGGAGGACATGATTCTTACAGCGCTCTGCACACTGCTGGACAGCGAGGATACCGCCGAGCTGACGCCGCCCATCCCAGATTTGATGGCGTTGGAAATTCCGGTTGTGATGCCAGAGTAGTCAGCGCTGGTGAGATTGTTTACAACTTGATCGGCTATGCCCTGAGATGCCGTATCTGGTGCGGTGCTTTTGCTCATTCCGGTCCCCACGGAATTCATATTGCCCTCGCCTGCCGCCTCAAATGCAGGATTGGTCTCTGTTACCGCGCCAACCTCGGTTTCCATCGCGACTTTTAACTGATTGTAGAACTTTTGTCCTTTTTCTCCGTTAGGATCTGCTAGGTATTCTTCTAAAAGGCTGTTATATCCAGGTCCCCATGATTCAATCACTTGCATCATTTCCGGACCTAGCGTAGCGGATGCACTTACAAGGTTTTGCTTCCATGCGGCATATCGCTGGTTGTTTGTTTCAAGCAGGGTATTAAGTTCGTCCAAGGACATATCGGCCTGCTCCGGGATCTCTTTGAATCCGTTGATGACCTCTTCCATGCCCCCAACTGCGGCAGCTTGCCACTCTTCGAAGATGCGGACTTGTTCGTCTTCCCATTCCTGCATTGAAATACCCTGAATGGCCATTTGATCCTTGATGGCTTGCGTGGTGGTGCCCCATTTAATGGCCAGCTGCTCGATGCTAAGACCTGCGTCCGTATGGGTCGCTTTCATCTCCTCATTAAATTCATCATATGTCATGCCCCACTCATCGCAGTAGTCCTTTATTTGGTCAACGGTCATGCCCCACTTTTGGGCGAGCATTTCGATATCCATACCTGATTCGGTAAATTTTGCGGATTGATTCGATGCCCATTCCTCTAAGCCGCCGTCCAGTTCTGCGGCCGCATCGGCGATCGAGTCGAATGAAAGATCATACTGATGCGCGAGCTTTTTAATGTCCGCAGATTGCGTATTTATGATATTTTGCCTTTTTACAGCAAATTCAGCCTCCGAATTGTAGGCCTCATCCGCAGCCTTTTTATACGCCTTGACATCCACTTCAAGGTCCCCCAAGGAATCCCCGTACTCCTCTAATAATTTATCCGCTTCTTTGATTAACTTATTACGCTGGCTTTCAGAGATCGCGCCCTCTTCCACCATTTTGTTATAAATCTCTTTCTTGGCTTCCAAAGCGTTTATTTTTGCCTGCAGGGAATTCCGCTCCTTCAGGATGTTATTGTATTCATCCTGGGCCGCTTCGTATTCTGTGACGGCCGCCAATGCATCGCCATAGGCTTTAAGCTCCTTGTTGCCCATATTGATTTGCCCGTTTGTTTCGTCATAAGCAAGCCCTAAACCCTCTATATTTTCATTAAGTTCTTTTACCTTATTACGCACCTCGTCTGTGGATCCTGTAACCTTTCCGTTTTCGTCCACCAACGATGTCAGAGAGCTGAGCAAATCGCGGTTGCTATGGGCCTGGGCGACTTTCTCCTGCGCTTCATTTCGGGCGGCGTCTTTACTCTCGTTGAGCGCGTCGGCATACCCCTCGTGCTCTTTCTCAAGATCCTTAAGGGCATCTTTTTCGGCATAATATTCTTTGTTGGCAGCCTTCACAGCTCCCACAATTCCTGCAATGGCAGCTGTTACACCTACGATGGCCAGCAGTATCCAGCCCAAAGGTGAAGCAAAAATAATAGCATTAAGTGCAGTCCAAGCTCCTGACAGGCCTGCGGTAGCTGCCGCCTCGGCCCATGTCGCGCCGGTCATTACGAGCATGAGAGCATGCGCAACAGATTTGACAACATTCCCCAATGCAACTACCCCAGATAAGGCTTTTTCCGCTGCCGTTTGAAATACTAACGCAGAAGCGGCGGCCGTACTGCCCGAGGCAAGCGCAAGCACTTGTTGTACGGCCGCACCTACGACCGTCCCTAACGTTTTCACTGCTGACGACACAGAGCTTGCTACTTTTAACGTAATAAGCGCTGCTGTTGCCGCAATTGCGATGGGGGCGATAACATCAAGATGCTCAGCGACCCCCTTCATAACCGATTCAATTGTTTTGCCGAATGCAACCATGTTGGATTTCACATTAAACATTTTGTCCAGAGAAGTGAGTACAGACGCCGTTCCACGCGTGATCGCCGCTTTCATATTGTCAATACTTCCGGACCAACTTGCCCCCGCTTCCTTCGCCGCACCGGCGACGCTTGGAAACCCGGAAGTGCCCGTTTCAAATGCTTCGTTCATTACGCGGATAAAGTCATCGGTTTTTAGTTCTCCCTTGCTCATCGCGGCCGTTACCTCGTCGGTAGATATGCCGACGGCATCTGCGTAGATCTGTACCGCGGGGATCCCCGCTTCCAAGAGCATTTGCAAGTGCTCCATAGTAACAGTTCCTTTGGTCTGCATCTTTTGTAAGGCTGTGGACACTGTCTCCAGCTCAGCGTTTGTCCCTTTGGTGTAAAATGATGTTGCATCAGCCCATGCCGCCATTGTATCGGTCGCTTTCGAAACCTGCATTCCACTGTTGACGAAAGCCTGTACGCCTTTTGAGGCTGTATCCAGCCCATAGGCGGTACCCGTCACGACCTCGGTGGTTTCCTTAAGTGCCTTGTTGGTTTTCTCCGTGCTGCCCGTCATGGTATTCATGACCCGATTAAATTGGTCCATCGTATCAAGGCGGCCCATGGCGGCATCCAGGGAATCCGCAATCATGGATAGGCCTTTTTTGATAATCTCGAAAATGCCGAGGCCGTTCACGATGTCGCCCAGTTTACTGGCGCCTTTCTGAAAACCGGAAGCGTCCAAGGACGTATCGAATTTTAAAGTTCCGTCATATGCCATGTTTAGATCCTCCTTTTTGAGTATTAAAAAACCACCTTACACTTATAAGGTGGTTTTGATGATTCTAATTGACTATATATTGAGCAACTGTTTTTTCTTCGCTTCGAATTCCTCTCGGGTGATCACTCCGTCATCCAGCAGTGCTTTAAATTTTCGCAATTCTTCTGTTGCATCAGCTTCCCCAGCGCCCTTAATGTTTTCGGCAACCGCTTTCCCTATTGCATCAGCTATCGGGATATTCCCCATATCCGGAACCGCTGCTGCTGCAGAAGCCCCGGGGTCTATTGCCATATTTATTACTAGGTCCTTGTTTAAATTCAATATCAGTTTAAAAAGCTTCTCGGCCAAAGCTTTCTGGTAGAACCCAACCGCAGCCAAAAACGAGCATTCTTTGAACACGAATTTAAACTGTGCTCCTGAAAAACCCGTAGCATTACATGATATTGCTTGCAAACCTGTAAGCGGAAGAGTTTTTTCAACTTTGTTATTTACATTAGTAAGTTCCACGCTATTTACATAGAGATTATTTCTTGCAATCGCGATGTTTCCTGTCGCTAACGTAGGGCGGGCCGGGAACTCTGGATTCGGCCAAGTAATGTTGGCAAAGGAAATGAATACTATCTCCTCCGTTTGCGGAATTCGCGTTTCTAGCAATTCAAGGCCTTTTTTCATTCCTAAAGTTTTAATCTTGTATTCTTTTATAACTTTTGCTGTATCCTCACGCATATTGTTCCCCTCCCCTATATGGTATTTTTACAATACCATATTAAGGAATTCGTGTAAACCCATCATTTACCTTTCGCTTCAGACGCTCGCTGCTGCAAGCGCTCCTTGTACCGTGCCGCTTTTTCCTTTGCGGTGACTGTAACCGTAGGTTTATGTTTCTTCCGGATGGCAATTTCCTTTTTGATTCGCGCAACCCGTTTTTTCTCATCACCCTTCAGCTTGCTCAGATCCAAGCCCCGGTAATACATCCGCTTGGACATGGACGCATCCTCCGGCAAAGCTCCCAATAGTGCCAGGAACTGCCACCAGTGCAGGGATGTATCCTCTTTGGCCAGATCAATGCCGTAGGCGGTTAAAAAATCCGCGTATATAAAGTTGGCATCCTGTTCAAAGTCAACGAGCTCTTCATGCTTGCCGGATCCACCCTGCTTACTCTCTTTGCCGCCGGAATAAAACCATTCCAGCTCGTGGATCAGCGTCGCCGCATCGCTCGTTACGCCTTCGAAATCCCCATACAGCAGCTGCAAGGCGTAAAAGGCAGTATCGTGTTGATCCTCGCTGCAATACAGCTCGTCGACGCGCAGCATGTTATGAAAGTCTGTATAGATCTCATTGCCTAACCGGTCCGTATACGGCAGGCCTCCGGTAATGATGCTCATTTCCGTTTTCCTTTAGGTCCAACGGGCGCGAAGGCCTTAACCTTGGTCGCAAAGCCATTTGCCTGCGCCTCTACGGCCTGTTCAAACTCGCCATACACGTTAATGCATTCCTCAAAATCGCATTCCGCGCCGAACAGGTCGTTTGAAGTCCCATTGCCAAATATGCCATCAAATAACTCAAATATGGAATTGCAGGCCCGCCTCAGCAGGTCGGCATACTCCTGCAGGCCGATCTGGCTCATGTCGGCGGTCGCGATATCCTCATATCGTGCCTTAACTTCTTTGCGGGCGTCTTCCCATTTCTGGATGTGATCTGCGTTCATAAAGTTAAAATTCAGTTCTTTACCTTTTATCGTAATCATATGATAATACCTCATAAGAGAGGAGGGAGATTACTCCCCCTCCGTTTTCTTTCTTTTACCTTTTCCCATCTCCTGGATGAGTGGGCGACGGAATTTGTTTTCGCTGCCCTGCAGATACGCAATGCGCTCCTCTGACGGTTCGGTCGCCTCTGGCCGAGGATAAGTATCCCCCGCATTGTAGACGTGACGACCGTCCATATCGTCCGTAAAAGCTTTTAACACTTTGTACATGCTGCCCTCCTATTACGGCGTTTCCGGAGCGTAGGTGTATTCTTCAGGTTCGCCGTATCCCGACAGCGTCGCGCTGAACGAAGCGTCCTCGCCGACCGCGCCGGACAGGTCGTCCTCGACGGCGATCGATACTTTGCCTTTTTCGCCCTTACCGGTTGACCCGAATGTGCCCGCAGCGGTCGGCCAGCCTGTCCATTTCCTCGTAACTGGCCGTATCAATGCTACAATAGCCGTTGTGATTGATTGTGCACCAACTGACTGCGTCTTGCGGCCCGCACCCCATCATGATGGGACCTCCTTAGCAATGCCGAAGATCTCGCGCAGATCGGCGGCCGTCTCATTCCAGGAGCGCGACGGGGATCCCGCCTGCGGCTCCGCAATAATGATCCTCTTTTTCCGCGGGCCGCCATGCTTGCCAGCAGTCAATCCGCGCTTTGCTGCTATCCGCCGCATTGTTGTCTCGGGTATGTCCAGCCGGGCGGCCAGTTCTTCATTTTTTATTAATCCGTAATGTGCGTCCAAGTATATCAACTGGGCGTCACTCAGCTCCGTTTTACTCATTTTTGATAACCCTCCATTTGGTCAGTTAAGGTCTATTTTTGACTATCATTCCATAAACTTCAAATTGCACCCCGGGCAGGTTCCTTGATGGTGCCCGTTATACTTGGATTTAATTGCTTTTGCTTCACCACCGCAGATCGGGCACGTAAAAGGTAAAAACCTTTCCAGGCTCTTTGCACGCCTCGCGCGCAACATCTGTAAATTTTAAAAATTCATCAAGATCTTTATCTGGATCTATATTATTCATAATTAAACCTCCACAATCTCTATCCCATACGTCTCACGCATGAGATCACGCTTTATTTTGTAAACATCCGTCCGGACGCCTTTGGCATCCTCGACGGTCCACCGGCCGTCCGGCCACAATATGACGAAATCTGCCCAATACTCACGCCCGCCCGGAAGCGGAAATGGTACCTGCTCAAATACCTTGATTGCTTGCCTGGCCTTGATCATCAGCTGCAGCTCCGCAGCCCGTTGGGCCTCATGACCGCTATCATAAAGGGTACCATCGAGCGACGTCTTTTTATTCCGGTACTTGCTGGGCTTCTTGTCCCCGGGCAACCGGCCGGTTTTGCAATACTCCTGGAATTCAGCCGCTGTCATTCGATCTTGCATTCTCATTCCTCCGGTTTCTTCAGTTGGTTGTTTTCCAGCACGGTGCGGATATAATCAATCGGATTTCCTACATTGCGCTTGGCCGTTGCCTCGAAGGCTTCATTTACCTCAAACTCCCCGTACTGTTCGAACATACCCTGCAGGTGATCCCGCTGAATGCGATTCGGGATGAAAAACACCTCGACAAAATCATTAAGAAAGCTCTCAAATCCAGAAGGACCTGCGGCCGCTTCATCATCATCTAATATACTTTCCTCTACTTTACTTTGCGGTTTAATTGACTGATTATTGGCGTTATTCGGTTTATTTATTGAGTTAATTGGACGATTAACAAAATTTAGTAAAATAATATGCTTGCCAGAAGGTGAAAGTTTTTTCATTTCAGCTTCCGTCAAAAGCCATTTTGAAAAATCAATATCAACCGCCTTCCGAGTCGCCACTGCGGTATAATACACGCATTGTGCCCGGTGAGAAGTTATAGTTTTGCGCTTGAACTGGTCGCCGCTAAAAAGTCCACACGCCACCAAGCACTCAATAATCTCCTCCACGGTTTCAGCCGTTGGCTGATATTTTCCTTGTAAACCATCCAATACATCGCAGATCACATCGTACTTGTCGGAATAATCAAGATAATATCCTTCTTCACCGTACAGCTGGTCCAGAAGCAATTCATAAACCATGATCGCCAGTGGTCCATATATCATCCTGGGTTTTCGAAACCGCTTATCCTTTGCAAGTCCGATGCTTCTCGGCCAATAATCCAGCCCCTTCTTAAAGGGAGCCGGCATCTAATCACCTGCCCTTCCTTTGTTGTCACCCGGGCTTTATCGGGCGGCTGTAGCATGCCGCCCATCCTATTACCCCGGTTATATCAACCATCCCCGCATAAAGCGGAAGCGGTCAAAAGCTCCTCACTTTCCTGCAGGTGCCGGCTCAGGCTCTTTGTATGGCCGGGACAGATCGAACAGTACGTCCAAAAAGTCCGATATAACCTTTTCGACCGTCGTCGGGGCTAGCTTGCCATTCCGGGCAGTCACCAGCGATGTAACAAGGCTCTGGAAAACAGCGTTATCCCTCATCAGGTCCTTCAGCCGGTTCGCGGCCGCCTGGGAACTGACCAGACTCTTTACAATGTCCTGCTTCGATCCGATTCCGGAAAGCATCTCCAGGCCCTCGCGGATCTTATCAATTCCCAGGATCATGATTTCACCCTTTGTTTGTTCCATTTGTTTCTCCTTTCAGCGCCGATTCATTACATTAAGTAACATCCATTTTTGATCATTATCCGAAATTTCTTTGAATGTGGCGTCTTTTTTAACTCTTAGCCCCTGATATGGCCAAGTTCCATTCTCGCGTTGTTTTCCACCTGGGTAATAAACTAGAATGCCAATATCATCCGGAACCAAAGCTTTTATCTTTTCAAATATCTCAAGTGGTATAGCATAGTAATTAAGATTACCAACGAAGTTATGACCGTTTTTGCTTTTAAAATCTGCCGCTGTTACTTTGATTTCAATACATGCGATCAATATTTCCGGCATTCCCTCTTTTCCCCAAATGTTCCATTTGCATTCGGCGCTATCGCAGCGGTCCGGGCAATCTCCGGCTGTTACATGTCCTTCTTTGCACCAAGCTATCGGGAGATCTTTTCTCCAATTGGCAGCCCGGCAAGCACGATAGTTTTTTATGTTTCCAAAGTATTCCGACACCATAACGCAGTCTATAATGCCAGCAGTAGTTGCCCCGCGTTCTACGGGCACCTCAAAAGTGGAATAGGTATTCCGATGCTTATTTATTTGGATCCCAGACATAATGGAGGGGCGGTAATATCCAAGCGCTCGTTCAATCGCTAATGTTGCTTCTGTTTTCATAGCCCCTCCCCTTCAAAACGGTACCATTTCCAGCTTGACGTCCATCCCGGCGTCGGCCGCCACACACTGGATGCCGGTCTGCAGAAAAACCTCCGAGACCATCCGCTTGGAATCACTGTTTCCATCACTTAGGTGGACCAGGACGATCTGCCGGCATTTCTTAAGATCTGACGCCTGAAGGAATCCGACCAGGTTATGTAGCTCGAAATGGGATTTAAGCAGCCGGCGCCGGAGCTCCCGCGGGATCCTGCCGGCTGCAATATTTGCATCCAGGGTGTCCAGCATGTAGTTACACTCAATTATGATGTAATTAAGGCCCTTGAATGCATACTCCAAATAGTATGTATCGGTCGCATAGAGCAGCTGCTCACCGCCAACACTGATCACGAAGCCCAGGGGCTCCGCGGCGTCGTGCTGGGTACGGATGGGACGGATGAAGCCCAGGCTCTTGACCTGGAAATCATCATCCGGGCTGTAGATATCAAAGCCTTTGTCCGCCTCAACAACATGCACCCTATGCCCGGTGAGCCCGCAGGCCCGGGCGGTACCGGCTGATGTGTAGACGTCAACGCCCAGCGCCATCAGCTCGTGCGCCGCTTTGCAGTGGTCCTGATGTTCATGAGTGATCAGACAGCCCACCACGCCGGATAGGTCAAAATTAAGCGCCTGCTTTATCTCCTGGATCCGGACGCCGCAGTCAAGCAGCAGCTTGCCGCGGCCCGGGATATCAAGGATGTAACAATTGCCGCCGCTGCCGGTGGCTATAACATGCAGATTCATAACTCAAAACCCCGGATCCCTTTTAGTCTGTTTCGCCTGCGCGGGCTTCTCCGGCTCCGGATCGGCGTGAGCTTCTGCCGTCGGCACAGGATTCTCTTCTTCCTCCGGATCCCCAGCTGGGGAATCGCCGTCTATCGGATCTTCGTCCATAGGCGTCAGATCAATGGGTACCCGGTTGGCGTTGGCGTCAACCTCATCCTGTGCCAGTTGGCGCTCAGCCTCCATTTCGCGCTGCTTAATGTATTTGTAGGTATCGTCGATAAGCCGGGGGTCCAGTGGAATATTAGATCCGTTATAGACATGCCGTTTGATGGTTTTGAGGCACATTTCTTCAAACCAACCCTCGATATGTTCCTTGCCGACCTTTTTTCCATCTTCCCATTTGTCCTTATCCCCGCCCCAAAATTCTGCATTGCCCTGGCCAGAATTTTTTCGTTTTAAGATATCTGCTATTTTCATGTGTATGAGCTTATTTTTACGTGGGTCCTCATACTGAATATAAGCGAATCCGCCCTTAATCTCTCCGCGATCGAATGCATCCTTGATCTCAAATTCGTAGGTATCATATGGAACGGTACCGCTCTTTTTGATAATCTTAAAATGATCCGTGCTATATACTAGCTCAGTCGTAACATCCACGGGAATCTCTTGCGCATACTTCTTGGTAACCAGTTCCAGACCAACATAACCGGGCATGAAATTAATGTCGTAAATCCCGCGCTTTTTGTTCTTGTAGGGGATAATGTGAAGGTTGTTCTTTTGGCATGGATCAAGCCCGAGCCGCGAATAATGGACGACATCGATCGCGAGCTGGTTCATGTTGATGTTTTCCCAGGTAACCGGGACTTCGTCTCGGTACTTCTCTGATTTACGAAGACGATTATCTTCGGCAACTCTGAGCGCTCTATCCACGCCAATGAAATAGTTTTTAATCAGCCTGCGCTGGAAGTCTGTTAGCTGGAGATCTCCGCCGACAGTTCCATTCATCTCACGCACCACCAGATGCGTGAAACGCTCGCTTGGTGCTATATCTGTTTTCTTTGGTTGTACCGCCGGCGCCATGGCGGGCGCGGCTGCTGTATTTGTATTTGCCATAATTGAATATCCTCCTATCCTTCGTATCCCATTTGGTCATTGCCATGGCAAGGCTTATCTGCACAATACCAATTTGTTTTTCGGGCAACATACTTTTCAAACTTGCGTTTTTTATCGTTCCATCTCCTATCAAAGAAAACTATATCGCCCTGTTTCATTTCGCTCTCTGGCCGTTCTGCGCCGCAGTGAGCACATTTATGGATTTCATTTGCCAATTAAGCTACCTCCTCAGACTTTGCAGTTTCCACGCGCAGCGCCTTATCCTTGGTTACAACCAGGTTGATGATCTGCGCATCGGTTTCATAGAGCCTGTTCACACTTTCGCGGTTATCAATAAAGATGGGTGCCGTAACTCCGCGGGCCCGGCTGATCAGATCAACGATGAATAGTCCTGCATTGATCCGCTTCGCAAGATTGGCGTCCGGCCAGGGCACGCCGTTCAGCATGCAAACGCAGCAGTCCCGTATCCCGCCGTTGATCTGTGTATCGAATAGCTTCCAGTGAATCCGGAGGTCCGGATCGGGCTCGTTCGAAAACAGGTTTCTGACCACCGGGAAAAGCTCGTTGATCCGCTCTTCCAGCTTGCCGCACTTATAGCTGATAAACCGCTCGATATCATAGATCAGTTTTTCCTGAGCGACGACCAGGGCCGAGAACTTTTTTTCCTGTACCTTGAGTTCATTGATCCGTTCCTGCGTCTTTTGGTGCTGATCCCTGGCGGCGAGTTTGGCGGCGTATCCGTCCGCGGACGTCTGCAAATCGCGCTTTTGATCCAGCAGTTTTTCCGCAGAGCTTCTTGCGTCTGCGGCGCCGGCGTCCTGCTCGGCCTGCTTCAGGGATGTCATGATCTTGAAATACTGCTCATCTTCCAGCGGGATTACCGTCGGCGCTTCCTGAGATGCGATCTTCCGCAGCTCGGCAACACGTTTTTCAATTGCCTGTATATCCTTCTGATGCTCATCAGCGGCCGCCTGCAGGTCCGCGATCTCGCCGTTGTAACCGTTGATCCGTGCCGCACAACTCTTGCCATCGGTCTGAATCTCATCCAGGCGCGTGTCGCGCTGTTTGTAAAATTCATAGCGTTGAGTCTCAATGCCTTCGTCAATTACATGCTGTGGCAAAGGTTGGCCACATAGACTGCATACGGGGATCTCGTCGTCCGTAGGCGCGACAAATTCCATCTCCGCAACCTCGTTATACTGAGTGCGCAGCGCGGGAAGTCTTTCTTCCAACTGCTTTTTGGATGTTTCACGGTTTTTAATATCCAGGGTGATATTTTCGATTTGATTCTTTTTGCGGCCGATATCCAACTGCAGCCGCTCAATCTCAGCGAATGCCTCATCGATCCCGCGCCGGGCCTCTGTCCTCAGCTCGGATTCGCGGGTCCTGAGTTTGGAC
The DNA here is from genome assembly GCA_023393165.1 of Bacillota bacterium. Classification (GTDB taxonomy): domain Bacteria; phylum Bacillota; class Clostridia; order Christensenellales; family Christensenellaceae; genus JAEYKI01. The sequence goes on from JAEWMJ010000061.1 coordinate 20,849, forward strand.
TTCAGGTCCTCCACGGTCTGCAACCGCCGAGCGTGTTGCTGGGCCAGGGTCTGCGCGTCTGCGAGTTGGGTGTCGATGTCGGTAATCTTCTGTAGAGCGTTATCCCGGAGTCGCGCAATCCGCTCCCACTCATCCTCAGAAAACTTGGCCAGATCCGGCAGGCTCCGGGTCAGTTCGTCGATCCGGACAGGGATTCGTACAAGCTCTTCGTTGGTCCGCTTTAAAGTGTTCTGCGCGGTCTTTTTGGCGTCCTCTATTGTACGGCCTCCGGCAACCGCGCTCAGCAGATGCCGGAAGTCCTCGTGATCCTGCATCAGGCTGATATCGTCCGGAACGTCGCCCAGCATCTCAAACAATGCCTCGCGCCGGTCGTCCTCCTTGAGCACGGTATTAAAATATGCCGGGCTGGTGATCAGCCTGAAAGTACCCTCGTCAATCAGGCCGTCCACAAATTTGGTGTATTCTCCCTTTGTACGGGGTACGCCGTCCACAAAAAACGCCGTTTCGTGTCCGGAGAACACCCGGTCCTCTTCGCCGCGGCGCTTGGTCCATTTCTCTGAATAGACCTTCCGAAGTGTAACGCGCCTGCCGTCATCCAGCTGTAAGGCGCCCTCGACGCTGGTCTCCAGATAATGGATCTCGTTGCCTTGGGCGTCGTGGGGTTTCAGGGAAAAGTCCTTGCGATTGGTGCTATCCTTGTCAAATAGCAGCCAAAGGAAGGCATCATATGACGTGGTCTTTCCCGTCCCATTATCGCCTTTGATCGTGCAATCATCCCCCTGCAGATCGACATGCAAGGACTTGATGCCCTTAAAATTTTGAAGGGTTAAGCTTAATAATTTCATATCCCTATCCTCCTTGAAATTTAACCCGCATCAGTGTATAATGCGGGTAGTTTAATTTGATAACCCTATTGGATCAGCCGCACGCCAATGCGGCTTTTTCTTTTAGCTCCTCTTCAGCGTCCGCAAGGACCAAGGCCAGCTGTTGGACGTCCATGTCGTCAAGGCTGATCATGCGGACGCCTGGCGCACGGTGCGCATTTCTCGCGATCACCGCGTCACCGTAGACTGTAGTGCCCAAGATGGAGCCTGCAATCCTGTTCACCGGAAGTTTTGCATTGTTGCCGTGAACCATCATATAATCATCCAAAATGGGAGTTCTCTGCGGAACACATCCAATCTTTTCAGTCACAGCTATTGCGCTTAAAAACTCCGCTTCCCGGATTTCTCCATTGCTCTTAACCAAAATTCCTTTCAAGCCGTTTTTCCTCCTCTCTATCAAAAATCTTGCCTAATCCGCTGGTCGTGGGCCGTTCAGCGTAAATGCACACTGCCAGCTGATCACCGCTACACACTACATCAGCGCCGCTGCGGGTTATGCGGTCGACGTCGTCCATGGTCACCCGGGACATAGCCCGGGTTTCAGTAAGTACCTTCAAATAGATTCCTCCTCTCCTAACCTGCGCCATATCTGGAGCAGGATTTTAAGCGTAATTGCTGCCAAGCTTGTGATCTGGCTGTCCGGGATGCTCTCCTGGATCTTCCTGCAGGTCTCCTTGGCCTCGTAGATATCGGCCTTCATTTCGGCGACCAATTCCTGCTTTTCGATGGTTTCAGGCTGCCCGGCTGCGACCGATTCCGGACCAGAGGGGGCTTTATGGGTTCGTTTTGCAGGCAATTTGGTTTTATTCGGCGGCAATTTAGCTTTACGGCGCCACCACATCACAGTATTACTGTGTGGAAGCCCCAGCTGCGCGGCTATTGTCTTGTCGTCCAGGCCCTGGTTATATAGCTTGCGCATACGCACGGTTTGCGTGTCCTCCTTGTGCAATTGATCAAGCCCATGCTCCTGTGCCGGCAGATCCTCCAATTCCGGAAGTTCTTCGTCTGGCAGCCCCGGATCGCCGTTCATGATGTAATTTACATAGTCCTTTTCCAATGATGATTCCTCCTTTCATTCGTAGTGGTGATAGTTAGTAGCTATCAGTCTCGTGTATCCCCAGCACTCCGAATCAGCTCCTGCATGATCTCTGTCACGCTGTCTTCCCAGTGCCCCGGAGGGACACAGTAAACCTTGCTGATCTCCTCGATTGTGTCCCGTCCGGCTGCTATATAATCCTCACTTAAGAGGTCAAACATAAACGATATACATTCATCCCAGGAACCGAAGCTCCGGTACCCGTTGCCGCCGGTGATTCCGCCCAGGTTGTTTTCCTCCAGGGCTAGGCGGCTTGTACCATGCCCTGACTCATGGATGACGATCGCCAGGACAAACAATCCGTTGACGCCGGCGTCCTCCTCCCCATCCTGCAGGGCCTGTCCTATGCCGTCCAGGTCCGTTCCATCCAAGATCAGGTTGTAACCAGCCGCCGGCAGATTACACGGGACCGTCGGGTCCGACGTGCAGTGGGGCAGCTCCTGGGCGTGGGCTACGATGGGTAGGATTATGACCAGGGCTATGACGATCATCAGGGCAAACGCAACGAGCATTTTGAGCAGCCAGTGAGTGCGGTTCATTTGGTCACCTGGGGCGGTTGCGGAAGCGGCATCCAGTGGGTTGCGTTTTCGGGCCGCACGTTTGAATAATCAATGATCATTACGAGGCCTAATCTATGGACGAGCAATCTACCCCATTTGTCTGCATCCCCTTCTTTCGGCAACCTCTCCGTTACCGGTATCCACCCATCAGCGTGGTGATCAAGCTGTTCGTCAACGCAGGAAAAACTGTCATATAATGCAGTTAGGTTGTTATGAAGGGTAACATAGTCACAATAATTAAAGCATCCGTCCCGTGTATTTAATGCGTCTAATATATCCAGCGTGTCACTGAAAAGCGCATCACTCTTTTTGCGGTCAAATAACTCGCTCATTCCCCTATCCTCCAATCATTTTTATTTGGTGGAAGCCCCCGGAATCGAACACAGGGCAGCTTTCGCGCTGTTCCTTGCTTCCATATTGGCGGCCACCACGGCCGTCTTAAATACCCAGAACAAATTTTATGAGGATCTATTCGTCCTCGTCATCATCAAAGCGTTTTCTCATGGTGGTTGTCCTCCTTTCACCCTTTTATCTTTAAGAGCAGCGGTTAAAGGTCAGATTTTTGGCGATAGTATATTGGTGGTGCTGCTCTTTAAACTTTTGTCAGATTTTGTTATAATCTCCCGTAGAAGGGAGGTGATTGATTAATGTTTACTGATAACATCCCGATAGACGTTTTAAAAAAGATATTATCTACGGCTGCCGATGAAGCGATGCTGAATTATACAAAAGCTGCTGAATTAGCAGGACTAACTTTGTCCGAAGACGACTTAAGGTTAATAACTATGTCCGCGAGCGTAACCGAAGCGTATATTGGCAGCCTTATTAAGCAGATTGACGGCTACCAAGCGATTACTCAGAAGAACAGGGGCTAGTTCGCATAGCGTCGAGTTCGTTTGCTATGATTTGCTCAAGATGCTTTCGCATTTCTTTTAAAACGCCATTCTCAAACTCGGACGATGGAGCCGCTTTAATCAGTCGCCCGACTTCTTCCCCAAGTTGGGCGACCCTCTCTCGCAGTACTTTTATGGTCTCCGTTAACGTCGGTCCTTCCGAAATCTCGCTCGCCCTATCTGCACCAGCATTAAACGCCACATGTATCACTTCAGTTAACAAGATGATCTCTTTCGGAGATAACTTGCATAGCAGATCGTCGGGTACGCGGTTCATGATGTCGTTCAATGTGGATGCTTTTTCATAAGCCTTTTTAAGATGGTTTTCCACTCTCATTTCCTCCTTTCCTCACTTTTGCTTCGCCCCACATTTTGGGGCCAACCTCACGCGATCCCGTTTTTGGGGAAGTACAGGTGCATTTTCTCCGGATCGCCTTTTATTACTTCCACAATCCTATATTGCAGACTTAGCGTCGGATCAGCCTTTGCGTTCAGCACCCTCGAAAAATGCGTTTCAGAACAGCCGGCTTTTTGGGCGACGTCTCTGTTTTCATATCCTGCGGCCATTATTGCGCCGCGCAAGTATGCGAAGCGTTTCAATTTCGTACACTCCTATTAAGTTCTTCTAACGATTTTTGATAATCCTTTTCTGCATCAATAATCGTTTCCAAAGAGAGATTGAATACTTTAGCCAATCTCTCCATGACAGAAAGGCTCATATCTTTTTGCCTTACTCCTTTTTCAATGTAGTTGTAATATTGCTGGCTAAGGCCTATTTTTAATGCAACATTTTGTTGTGATAGTTTATTCTGTTCTCTAAAATTTTTTAAATATGTTCTCATGTCGCGCCCCATTTATAAAACGTTTTGTTTTGATCTAAATTCAATATACAACGTTTTGTTTTATATGTCAATAAGGATTGATTAAATTTATTTCATTTTGTTGTATTTATCAAAAAACTATTTACTACAACAAATAGTTGTGATATTAATAAAGCATGATTCCTTTAGGAGAAAAGATATGTTGAAATTAAAAGAATTGCGAAATATACGAAAGGTATCCCAGGAAGACGTGGCAAATTATCTGGGTATTACCCAACAAGCATACGCCAATTATGAACGTGGTGCTAGAAAACCAGATCCAGATACCTTATCGAAGCTCGCTGACTATTTTGACGTTTCAGTAGATTACTTATTAGGTCGAAATACCACCCCCACCGGCGAAGTATTTGCACTGTCTTCCGATACCGATTACGATGACCTCCCGCCGGAAGCCATAGAAGAAATAGAACGGTTCAAAGAATTCGTTCGCACAAGGTATCCAAAAAATCCAAAGAAGTAAGTACAATTTTTCGCACAGCAATTCATTATATAATAAAAGCAAAAAGGGTTTTGATATGTTACGGGATTTGATTGAACAACAGGCGTTCGATGATGGCGTCACCTTGGTTAGTTTTCCTTTTGAAACAGGTCCGAAGGCCGCATACTACCGGACAGAAGGATCTCTGGCGGTCGCGGCAATAAGTTCTAACATCGAGGATCCGCACGATTGGAACGTCCAGGCCCTGCATGAAGTAAAACACCACGAGACTTGCGTTTATGACCTGGCAAAAGTGCCGAGATTGGTGCGGCAGAAATATGAGGCGCTGGCAGACCGGCGAATGCTCCGGGACTGTATGCCGCTCTGTAAAATAGTAGAAGCTTTTGAACACGGAGCCTGTAATCTTTATGATTTTGCGTATTATCTGGAGATTACCGAGGAGTTTTTTGTAAAAGGACTTTTGCTTTACCAGCAGATATGTGGCCCTTCATTCGTGTGCAGCGGATATGTAATCTTCTTCGATCCATTTTATATTTCTATGGAGAGCAAATGAATAAATCTAAAATTGTGAACCATTATTTCATTACCCAAAATGAATACATCCACATTGCTGCTGACAAAGATGCTTCTGAGGAAGATATTACAGAAGCTATCGAAGTAATAAAATCAATTGAAAAAGAAATCTCAAAGGCTAATCCGGGATGGGTAAAATAGGAGGGCTGACGTTATGGGCAAGCGCACAAACACCGCCGTATGGCTTGAAAAATATGATAGATGGCAGATCAAGGTATACAAAGACGGAAAGCGCCATACTTTCACTTGTCCAACGCCCGGAAAAGAGGGTCAGCGTACCTGCAACCAAAAGGCTGACGATTTTTTGGACGACGGAATTGTGAACGGCAATACGAAACTTGATAAACTTTACGACATGTGGATCAAAGATTTAAAAATCCTGACTGGGACCAGCCACTGGTATCAGTACGAGTCTTATGGGCGTAATTGGATCAAGCCTCTAAAAGGACACATTAAAATCAGTAAAATCGGCGACGATGATGCACAGGATATCATAAATGAAGCTTTTAAAAAGGGCAATAGCGGGAAAGGCATGTCAAAAAAATCTCTCAAAAATATTCGGAATTGCTTTATTGCTTTTATAAAATACTGCCGCAAACGGAAAAAGGCAACTAAATACATACCCGACATAGAAGAAATCAAAATTCCGACAACCGCCGCAGAAGGTGAGCGCACTATACTTCAGCCGGAAGACATCGTGAAGGTATTCACGTCTACTGAAACCGTACTTAACAAAAAAGTTGTTTTTGATAGATATATACATATGTATAGGCTTTATATTGTGCTTGGCCCCCGCCCCGGCGAATTAATTGCCGCGCAGACTAAAAGAGACCTGAAAGACGGCGTGCTTAATATACGTGAAAGCATAAACATAAACCATGAATTAACCCGCGGTAAAAACAAAAACGCCCGTAGAAGGAACATTTTGCATGAAATCGCAAACGGTATAATTGAAGACCAGAAGGCAATGCTTAAGTCAGAAGGTTTAATTTCAAAATATTTATTCCCGGACAAGGACGGTTTTGCAGTTAAAGAAGAAAATCTGCTAAGGCGCTGGCACAAGTTTACTGAACATAATAATATTGCACGTTGCACGCTCTACGAGCTGCGCCACACTTTTGTTTCAGTGGGAAAGAAGCTTCCGCTTGAATATTTAAAAAAGTATGTTGGGCACAGCTTAACAATGGATACATTAAAACAGTATGGTCATGACGTAGATGGAGAAGACGCCGAAATGGCCGAATCCGTAGGCTCTGTTTTTAAAAGCATAATTGAAACGGGGTTAAAATCAGGGTTAAACGATAATGAAGAACAACAAGAAAACCCGCAATAATAGCGGGTTTTTCAATGGCGGGAGTATGTGGGAATCGAACCCACCCAAGCAGCTCTTAACCGCTCATACTGGTTTTGAAGACCAGAGGGCACACCAGTGACCCATCTACTCCCATATTAAAGTATGTATGCATCCCTTCCGATTAATTTCCTTAAGTCTCCCGTCCTTTGCGTAATGTTTTTTTTATCGCAGTACTCCAAAAATGCATATGCATATTTCCGGGAAGTGGCCAGGACGTCCCTGAGCGCTCCAAGTTCGATCACTCCATTTTCCTTCTGGATCTCTTCCATCGCTTTTATTGCCCTGTTGAAAAAATCCCTGTGAAGAAATATCTGCGGATCGATGCAGACCAGGACCCTGTTGTCAAGCATGGACTGCAAAACCTGTTTGAACAGCTCCCGGCTGCACGAAAACTTTTGGAACACATCATCCAGATTTGGAACCGCAAATCCCCCTTCCGAATAAATCCGTTCAATTTCCTGCATAATTTTCGTCTGCGCGCCGTTGTAGCGGATGCAAAAATCAAACAGCGCAGCCTTCTGTCCATCCAGCCGTATAACCTTTCTTTGGGCAAGCAGTTCCAGCACCCTGTCCGCAACCGCAATATCGGCCTGCGGGAGCAGGCGTCCGCGCAGTTCGTCTCTCCGCATACCGGCCTTAAGCGGATTTTTCGCGTGGTACTCCGCCAGCAATTCCGTAAGGCGGTTTTCAAGATGAACCATATAACTCTCGTGTACGATGATTCTGTCCGTTATACGGACAAGCCCGGAATCGCTTTCCAGCCCCGCCGTCTCGCCGAGCAGGCGTTCCTCATCAATAAACAGGCGCCTGCCGATCCATTCCGTTGTGGCAAACCGCGGGCTGTATTCCGCTATCGCCAGAAGGATCTTATCTTTGAGCGCGCCGTTTTCCTTAATTGCAAGGGCCCGCAGCGTCTCTTTGTCCTGCCGTTTGTGTTTGGAAGGGTTTGCCTCAAGAATCTCTCCTCCGCCTATTGTTTCTACCGGAGAATAAAACCGGACAACATAGCGGTCCCCGCTTTTGGCGGCAATCGCTTCACTCAGCCTGAGCTGCGCATAGCAGCTTTCTCCGGCTTTAAGCGAGTCCCTGTCCAGAAGCACCGCCTTGCACAAGGTATGCCTCGTCCCGTGATAAAGATGAAGCGTCGTACCATTTTCAACGGTACGGCCGGTGTTTTGCATCAGCGAAAGCCTTGCGTCCAGCATCAGCGTCTCTTCCATCGAACCGGGAGCTCCCAGCGCGTCGCCCCGCAAAACCTCGTCTTTTTTAACCGACGCCAGGTTTATCGCGACCCTCTGTCCGGCATAGGCCGTAACGGCATCCTGCCCGTGAACCTGAATCTTTCTTACTTTTGCCGTGCGCCCTTTCGGATAGATTTCGGCTTCATCGCCCACCGAAACCCTGCCCTCGATGAGAGTGCCGGTAATCACCGTTCCGAAGCCGCCGATCGTAAACACCCTGTCCACGGGGATCCTGAATTGCCTGTCAATGTTTTTGGGCCGCACCCCGTCCGCGATCCGGCTTATCAGCGTTTTCAGCTCCCCGATTCCCTGCCCGGTGTAGGCGGAAACGGGAACCACAGGCGCGTTTTCCAGAAATGTCCCTTTCAGCTCGCATTGCAGGTCGTACTTTACAATCTCCAGCATCTCCTCGTCGGCAAGATCGCATTTTGTCAGCACCACGATGCCGTTTTTGACGTCAAGCAATGAAAGTATTCCCAGATGTTCCCTGGTCTGGGGCATGACTCCCTCGTCCGCAGCCACCACAAGCAGCACCATATCCATGCCGCCCGCGCCCGCAAGCATGTTCTTGATAAACTTCTCATGTCCCGGCACATCGATGATGCCCGCTTTTTCGCCGTTTGGAAGATCCATAAACGCAAAGCCGATGTCAATCGTGATCCCGCGTTTTTTCTCTTCTTTCAGCCGGTCGGTATCGATTCCGGTCAATGCCTTTATCAGAAGCGTTTTGCCATGATCCACATGGCCCGCAGTACCTATAATAATATTTTTCATCAGATTCTCCGCCAAAGCGTGCAGTTTTATTTTGTGTCCGCCCCATCCAGGCAGCCGGCAATGCATGCGGCGATTGCCGGAAAGTCGCTTTCCTCCAATGTGCGGACGTCCAGCATCAGCCTGTCTTTTGATATCCTCGCGATAACCGGCGTCCCGTTTTGCCTCATGCGCCTCTCCAGTTCCATTACGGAAACACCATGCGGGCATACCGACACGGCGGCGGTCGGAAGCGATTGGCCCGGCACCGAGCCTCCGCCGATCTGGCTGTATTCGTCCGCAACTTCCGCCCGACAATTTCGCGTGCTTTCCCGGATCTTCGTGCAAAGCGCGCGCGCTTTTTCCTTAAGCGTATTCAGATCGGCCGCAATCATCCGCAGGACGGGTATTTCCCGCTCGGCCGTCCCTTCCAGATAAATCCGCAGGGTAGCTTCCAGCGCGGCCAGCGTCAGCTTGTCTATGCGCAGCGCCCTGGCCAGATGATTCTTTTTCATTGCCTCTATATACGCCTTGCCGCCCACAACAATCCCGGCCTGTGGGCCTCCAAGAAGCTTGTCTCCGCTGAAACAGACGATATCCGCGCCGGCCGCGACGCTTTGCGGCACGGTCGGTTCGCCGGTTATACCGTACTTTTCAAGGCTTACGAGCGCGCCGCTCCCGATATCGTTGATCACGGGTATGCCATATTTCCTGCCCAGCGATACAAACTCTTTCAGGGGCGGGGTTTCCGTAAAACCCATGATCTTAAAATTGCTTGTATGTACGGAGAGCAGCGCCGATGTTTCTTCGTTAATGGCGGCTTCAAAATCCTTCAGATGGGTCTTGTTTGTCGCGCCCACTTCCACCAGGATACTGCCGCTTTGCTTCATGATCTCGGGTATCCGGAAGGAACCGCCAATTTCAATCAGTTCGCCTCTTGAGATCACCACTTCTTTTTGATTGGTCAGGGTATTCAGTACCAGCATGAGCGCAGCCGCATTGTTGTTGACAACAAGGGCGTCCTCCGCGCCGGTCAGCCGGGTCAGCAGGCTTTGTACATGCGCATACCGGCTCCCCCTCCCGCCGCTTTCAATATCGTATTCCAGCGTGGAATAATTCTTGGCGGCGTCAAGAATGGCGTTTGCGGCCCTCCCGCTCATAATGGCCCTGCCCAGATTGGTATGCAGGATGATGCCGGTTGCATTGATAACGGGGCGCAGGCTCATCCTGGACTTTTTTTCAATCCGCCTGTCTGCCATCTCGAGGATGCTCTCCATCGAGGGGACTTCGGCGCAGCCGCCGGCAAGGATGCTTTTTCTGAGTTCGTCCAGAACTTCCCTGACCGCTTCGGTAACCACCGCCTGAGGCCCGTCCGGCACGCCCAGCCGGTTCAAAACTTCGTCTACTTTGGGTATCTTGCGCAGTATAAAGTTTTCATTCATATTTCATCAAACCTCCGCGCTAAAAACTGAACATACCTGCAGCAAGGCGGCCATACCGCTCCTTTTATACGCCGGATCTCCCGTCAAACTCTGCCTTGAGAAAATCATAATTGAAACGGGATGATCCGTCAAGTAAGCACTGATTAAATAAGGAATGTTGGATTGACGAGCCTTTTACATCCTGCAAGGAGTGAAACCGAAGGAATAGCAGCGCTTGCGTGCTATTCGGCGATCCATCTGCCGCGCCGGAGTATTTCCTTTGCCCTGGTCAGGTTTTTATTTGAAACCAGGACAACGGGGCCCGTACAGCCCATGCCGCTTTCGGCGTAAATGCCCTCTTTCCAGAGCGCTTTGACGGCTTCGTCCAGGCTCATGATCTCTATTCCCGATATCTGCCCGGTCACCGCTTCTTTAGGGGGCCGGTTCACATCCGCTTCAGCGTCCGCTTTGGGCGCTTTCATGCTTTCCAGTATCGTCTTCAGGCCTGCCTTATTCGCCGCCTCAAACTCCCTCCGGGCAATCTCCCGGAAGTTTCCGCGGGCAAGCTGGGCCGCGTATTCGATAGCGCCGGCAATCACCGGAGCGCCGGACGCTCTTGAAACGATCGCAACCAGCCTGTCGTAATCTTCGCCGATTCCGGGACCGTAGCCCCAGCCCAGGGATTCATAACTGCCGCCCGTCGTATATGCGGACAATACTTTCATCAGAATATTGCCTGTCAGCGGATCGCAGACCATGACGTCGCAAGCGCCCGATAAAAGGTCGTTGCCGCGCATGACGCAGCCTCCGTCCTCGCGTCCGGACGACGCAAAGCGGATGCCGTATCCGTTTTCCTGAAGTTTTCTGAGCGCATTTTCCGCCTGCCTTGCCCCGTCGATATTCAGTATGCCGACTGCAGGAGAAACGATGCCGCAGACCTTCGCGGCAATGATCCCGTAAACCGCATTTTTCACCATTCCCGCCGCGCGGTCAAGCGAGGACGTCCCGGTTGTTGTAGCAACAAACAGCTCTTTTCCCCTGCCGGGCGTAACCGCTCTGCCCACCGTCGAAACTCCTATGGGAAAGAGGTAGTGCATTGCCACGGCGCCGTCCGCCTCCCCCTTTTGGAGAAGCTCTTCCATGATCCGGACCGCATCTTCGGCCGAATCCGCCTTCACGGTTTCCAATCCGTCCGCTTTCAGCGTTCCGATAAAGGTAACTTCTATACCCTTTTTTCTTGCCAGCAGCGCGCCTTCCAGAACGTTTTGCTCTCCGTGTTCGCTTCCCCATCCGATCACCGCGATCCTGGCGGGTCTTTGAAAGTTTCCGGTTTCAAGGCCGTTTGCGATTTCCAGAAATGTCTTCGCAATTGTTTTTTCAACAGAAAAGTCAGACATTTTGTTTACTCCTTCTTTTCCAAAAGCGCCGCCGCAAATTCACGCATGGCCTTGGCGATCAGTCCTCTTACCTGTTCTTCGGACGCGCCGCCATCCTCTTTAGCCCCCGGATTTTTGCGGATCATAAAGGACACCCCGTCAAACAAGCCGGTCATGCGCCCCAGAAACAGGCTTCCCTTTCCAATGATCATTGCGTTCCCGATTTTTTCCTCAAGGATATCCCGGCAGGCAAACCCCAGATAGGGCACGCCGGATGGGATATGCCCCTGCGTGGGGGCCCAGCCTGTCATGCCGTGCTTTTGCGTAAATCCGTCAATCCCGCTTCTTTCGATTTCCTTCCGCATTACGGCCAGAGCTGCGATCATTTTATAGTTGGATAGCGGAATATCGCCCGCGCCGGCAGGTTTGGTGATCTCCGGATTCTGCATCTCGACCGCGTATTTATCCACATCCAGGATCTTCATACCCGCGCGGTCCAGCGGTTCGGTCACCAGGGAAGTGATCACCGCCTGAGGGGATGATCCTGTGCCCACCGTATGGTTGCCCACGATCTGCGTATTGATTTCCGGATGTACGCCGTCGTTTTTGCTTACGAGAACGGCAAAACCGCCCAATACGTCCTCCAGAACGGGCATGCCTTTTTTTACGTGGTCCTTGCCGTTCATGCCCAGCTTGGCCGTACATCCGCCCGCCGCCACAATGACGTTTTCATACACTCCCGCGGATACCAAAGACGCGGCGTGCACGAGCGCGTGCGCAGGGGCCGCGCAAAAGGCCCTCACATCGCATCCCGAGGCGCGGATCAGGCCTGCCGCTTCGGCGGCGGCCTTTGCAAAATTTCCGCCGCCGCGCTGGTTCATGTCTCCGCACGATTCCTCCGAACAGTCAATCACATAGCCCACCGTTTCTTTTTCCACACCGCTCTCACGGACGACATGCAGAAGCGCAAGAACGCAGGTCGCCTTGGATACGATGTTCTCATGAATGACATGCGCCGAAAGATTGGGATCCACGTCGTGGGCCCTTTTCACGTATCCAACCAGTTTGTTCATATGGTATAAAGGCTCTGCGTGCTCTTCGGAAACAAAGCGCTCCACTTCGCCGTCATCCACGCCTTCCCTGATCCTGGACAAAATTTCTTCTCCCATCAGCGGATGGTTTTCCAGCCTGGGCTTTGTTTTGGTCACAAACTCCTTTGACAAAAACACAAGGTCAAAAGCGTCGCACGCCTGCATCAAAAGCAAAAACTCATCCTGCGGCATGATCTCCCCGAATTGCCCGAAACGCGCCGCCCTGTCGATCTTTTTATCGTACCACGGCTGTCCGTATCCGGCCAGTTCATCGGGATTCATATTCCCGATATACGTTTGGTTGGGAAGGTAATCCACCGCATCCTCGTAGCTCCTCAAGTGCTGCGGAAGTTTTTCTAAGTATTCCGAACCGGGATTTAAAATTCTTTCTGTTGTCTGCGTCGTTCCGTTGTGTATCACCATATCCGGAACATGCGCAAGAATATATCCTGTTCCCATGATTACGCTGTTCATAGGAATCCCTCCGTATCTTAAAATTGTCCCCAATAGTTCGGGTTCGAACATTGGGGATTTAAAAGCGATGGCGAAAGGCACTACGCCTATCGCCACCACAGACCCTCAGTACTTGCAGCATTCATCACATAATAATATTCGTCAATTATTACGAAGGCCGCTGAAAGTTCTAAATACAAGGCGTTTTGAGAGCTGAGCCGACCGCCGCCAGTGGCGGAAAAAGGAAGGCGAAAGCTCACTGAGCGCTAGATGAGCGACTTCTTCAGTCGCCTGCGGCGCCATCTCCCTCAATAAGGGAGCCAATATAGGCGCGAATCAGCAGCGAAGTGCCGAAACCTTAATGTCATAGCGAGCAAAAGCTCGCTATATTTGACACAAGCGTATTTGAATCCTACACCTGGGCGCTGCACTAAAAACAACACAGTAGTTAGAGCTTCTCAGCGGGCTTAGTACTTGCAGTACTCGTTCCTGATCGCCCGCATCTCCTCGGTGATATTGTCAACGTCAAGAACCATTTCCATCATGCCGACCTGCTCCTCATAAATGTCCTGGGGTATTTCTGCTTTTATTTCAGCTTCACAGACATGATACACTCTGAGTCCCAACTGGACCCCTGTCAATGGACCCGCGAACGTAGGGTCTCCGGCTGTGACTGTTTCGGCGGCCAAACCCGCCGCTTCGCCTTCGGCAGCGCCGAGAATGATCACAAGATTCTCGGGGCCGACTTTTTCAGCCATTTCCTTGACCCGTTTCTGGTTTTCAAGATCCATTGCACCTGCGGCCGTTCAGACAAAGCATTCGGTAGATGAAAATACAATGTCGGCGCCCGCAGCTTTTACGCATGCTTCTATGGCAGGACCGGGTATGCCGTCTCTGTCGCCGATAATGACCACTTTTGCACCATCAAGCAGACTCATTTGTAGCTCCTCCTAACTTTGATCTATTAAAAAGCGGCTTTAGTAACCGATGATTAATTCGGGACGCTGCCTTGGCAGTGGACTTTGTGCCCTGCGGTGTCGCTAAAAGCTTGAAATAGCGCTGCTATTCCTGCACTTTTGCTCCTGGCAGAACGCAAATCCATCTCGCCAATTCTGCATTCCTCAATTAATCATCGGTTACTTTAGGCGCGCTTTCCAATTGCGTTTATACCGTATCTTTAAAGATACTTTGCCACCATTGCCTCGATATTTTTTTCGGTGGCGTCGTCTTTGACCAGTTCTTCCGCTTTTTCCCCGTTCCTGTATATTGCGATCACAGGAACGCCAAGGATCTTTTGCCCTATTGCCAGCCGCCTTGCCTTGGTAATATTGAGCGAAGTAAATTTGATTTTTGATCCGTACTTCTCCTCAAGGCTGTGTACAAAAGGCATCAGCGCCTGGCAGGGAACGCAGCCGTCGGAACAATAGTCCACCAGCACCGGTCCCTTTGCTTTGAGCACTTCATCCTCAAAGGTTTCTTTTGTTAATTCCAACATATATCATCACTCCTTCAGTCAGGCCACTGATAACCCCCAACTACGGCGTTATCTTATTTACAGGCAGCTTTCAATGTATTTTTCCGCCTGCGTCGCGGCAATTGCGCCGTCAGCAGCCGCCGTGATAACCTGCCTTAAGCTTTTGAACCTGATATCGCCCGCCGCGAAAACGCCGGGTATGTTCGTCTTCATGTTTTCATCCGTTACGATATAGCCGCAGTCCATCTCCAGGCTTTCCCCCGCCAGAGCGGACATGGGCTTGTATCCCACAAAGATGAAAACCCCAAACGTACCGTCGTCTTCGTCCGCAGCGATTTCGCGCAATTCGCCGGTCTTCACGTTTTTTACCACCATGGATTCAAGCACGCCGTCGCCCTTGAATTCCTCCACCGTCGTATCCCACATAAAATGGATTTTCTCGCAGGCAAACGCTTTCTCCTGGATGCATTTTGCAGCCCTGAGGGCGTCCCTGCGGTGGATGACGGTCACCTTTCTGCCAAACTTGGCAAGATAGAGCGCCTCTTCCACCGCTGCGTCGCCGCCTCCCACCACAAAAATCTCAAGATCCTCAAAAAACGCGCCGTCGCAGGTAGCGCAGTAGGACACCCCTTTTCCGGTCAGTTCCGCTTCGCCCGGGCAGCCTATGCGCCGGGGCTTCGCGCCCGTTGCAATAATCACCGTTTTTGCGGCGTACTCGCCTTTTTCACCCCGAACGCGTTTGATTTCGCCCTCAAGCCGGAGATTTACGATCGTATCGCTTACGATTTTTGCTCCAAAATTTTTTGCCTGCCGCTCCATACGGTCCATCAGGTCCTTCCCCGATTCGCAGTCCATGCCGCCGGGGTAGTTTTCAATCTCGGAGGTAATAACGATCTGGCCTCCCACGCTGTCCTTTTCCAGGATCAGCGTTTTCAGCCTCGCCCTGCCCGCATAGAGTCCCGCGGCCAGCCCCGCCGGGCCGGCTCCTATGATGATTATGTCGTAAATTGTGTCCATTGCACCTGCCGCCTTTATTCTAGTACGATTCCGCAAACAGCTTTCCGTGGCCGGACTGGTTGCCGGACAGGTATAAATGCGTTGTGGTATCAAACTCTATCGATTTGTCCGCCGGCGGGAAGAATCCGCCGGATTCCTTGTTCAGCCGCATCACGCCGCCGCCTACCACCCTGTCCACGTCGGGCAGCGTATAGTGCTTTTCGATCGACCCTCCGCTGATAATGGCGTCCGCCTCGGGCACATCGTCCACAAGCAGGATGCCTTCCGTGCCGTCAACGCCGCCGAACTCGAACGTGAGCGTGGAGGCCCGGATATTGTTGCGTTCCGCGCACTGTATGGTAAGCATTCCGTCCACAGCCGCATTTCCGCCGCCTTCCCACGCCATGATAAGGCCGTTTGCGTCCAGATACTTTGCAAGCTTTATATTGAAGTTTGCGCATCTTTCCTTGTGCCAGTTGGTGGGGTTATGGCTGCGGCAGAATATCACGCCCCGGAAATTGAGCGTTTTTCCATGATTCCTGTAAAGCTCCAGCACGATCGGATGGTTTACGTGCAGGTAGGTCGGCACCTTGAACGCGGGCCACACGTAATTGCCGCTCACCACGCATCCGTCCAGCATTTCGTTTGGATGCAGCAGGGTCGGAACCAGATTGTCAATGGGCAGGCCGTAAAGGTACGTGTTTGCGTACGGCCCCTGGTTCTGGCACTGCCATACAAGCACTACATTCGGCAGCTCCGGATTCACCTCGCCGATGCTGAAAAGCTCGCTCCGGTCAGGCGCCAAATCCTTTGTGAGGGATGCCAGATAAGTGGATAATTTAATGCCGATCAAACGGATGTCGTTGTCGTACTCAATGGACGATTTTCCTTCCACCAGCTTATACAGGATCACAAGGTTTATGGTTTCGCTGAAGGGCGTAAATCCCGCAATGGGGCCCTTCATATCCATAATGGCGTCGCGCGGGTATAAAAGGCCGCTTGAGGCGCTGGATTCGTCCCAGGGCAGCGCAACGCTTTCCATAACGGCAAAACCGGACAGCAGGTTGGTTACGCCGTCCCCGACCGTCTGGGGGCTGCCGAAAAATCCGGAATACTGCATTCCCTGGCCGCTTACCTTTACCATCGGCTGCAGGGTGTCAAGCAGGTGTATGATGCGCGCGTTCTCGCCCGGCTTTACAATTTCAAAGTCGACGCTCTCAACCACTTTCATAAGCGGGCGGACAAGTTTTGCAAGCTCCTCTTTGCCGATTGTAAGGACGCCGTTCTCAAATGAAGTCCTGCCGCCAAAAACCGCATCTTTTACGTCAAAATACTGCCTGGTCAGATTCATTTGTCTCCCTCCTTACTTTCATCCACGGTGAATATCGTGGGCCCGGCGACATCCTGGGAAAGCGCTTCCAGAGCCTTCATCAAAATCTTGTACCTGTATGCCTTTTCACGTTCCAAAGGAAGATTGGGATCTCCGGCCGGGGACGTAAAATCTCCGCCGAAAACAATTCTGTTTGCGCCTACATTATAGGCAATGGATGTAAATCCGGTGATCAGGGCATTGGGTATTCCCACTCTGTCCATCTCTTTTGCGATCGTTGCACAGCAACGAGTGCAGGTCCCTCACGTGGATGTCAGAATAGCCGCTTTCACCTGCTCGCTCATCAGCTCCGCGGCAATCCTTCTGCCCATATCCTTGCTGCTTTCAATATTTGTGCCTACGCCGCAGGTGGAAAAAAAGTACTTATAGGCAGCACCGATTTTGCCTTCCTTTTCAAGGACCCTCATCTGGTCCAAAGGAATCAGTCGGTGAGGATCGGCGCTGGCAAAGGTAGTGTCGTATCCGCCGTGGATGGATTCATATACGCCCTTATTAAGGGAATCAACGCCGGTCATGTCGTACCTGCCGTAATCGGTGGCAAAGGCCTGCCTGATTTTATCCGGATTTCCCACCGGAACCAGGCCGCCCGTTGTTACAAGCGCAATGGCGGCCGTTTTCATGTCCGCCACTTTTGCCGCCGGAGGCACCGTTTCAAACCCGCGCAGCGGTATTTCGGTAACGTACGGTTTATTGTTCAGTTTTGCCAGCAGCATTTCGGCAGCCCGCACAGCCGCCGTTTTCTCGTGGTATTCGTTATACCTGTGGCCTGTGCGGATGTACCCCTCAAGCCTTGCAGGACCGACGGGCTCTTTTTTGGCCAGTTTCAGGGCAAACGCCGCCAGCGCGGGCAATGATCTCGACATGCCTGCCGCGGTCTCCCTGGTAGCCACGATATAGTTGTCCCGCACATACATGCCGACCGCCGGGTTTTCATGCCACATACCGGTCACGCTGGGCACGCCCAGTTCTTTTTTCACATAGTCGCAGACCTTTGCGCACGCCACACCGTACCGTCCGGCATTGAACGCCGGGCCCGCGACAAAAACATCCGGCTTTACTTCTTCAATGATTCTTTTGATCTCGGGCAGAACGCTTTCATAATTATTATCGTCATTGATGAAATTATCTCCGCAGACAATGATTTTT
This sequence comes from Bacillota bacterium, assembly GCA_023393165.1. Taxonomy (GTDB): domain Bacteria; phylum Bacillota; class Clostridia; order Christensenellales; family Christensenellaceae; genus JAEYKI01. Next base: position 38,867 of record JAEWMJ010000061.1, read on the forward strand.
TCAACGGTCATTTCTCCGCGCCAAAGCTGCTCCAGACCTATTGCCGGCCCCTTTTTTTCATTCAGCACGCTAAGGCCTATATCCGCCATGGTTTCTCCGCCGATGCCGGCGTAAAACTGGTTTATGTAGTGTACAGCTTTCAGTTTCGCCAAATAAACCACTCCTTTGCAATAAAATCAGGGCTTGTTTTTGCCCTCTCTTTCAGAAAAAAGAAAAGGCGTCCAAAGAAAACCAAAACAAATTTTCCGGTTCTCTTTTACTTGATAGGCGCAAGCCAACTACTTGCCGCCGCCGGGGATCACATCCCTGCCATACGGCGGGCTGGCAACCATTATGATTTTCGCGCCGGCTTCCTCCGTATAAATCAGGTGTTCGACCTCCGATCTGAACATCACCGAATCCCCCTGGCTGAGCCTGTATTTCTCGCCTTCCACCATGACAATCACATCGCCCTCGATCGTTACGATCAATTCCTGGCCCTGCGCATGCTTATGGATGTTCTTCTCGGCGGGGGAATTCGGCGGCAGCGTCACATAGCTGACCTGCAGGTGGTTCGCCTTTCTGGAGGTGATTACATTGAATATGATACCGTCCTCCGTCCTTTGATTCTGTCCGTCGCCCGATCGGATCAGGATGGTATCCGTGTCCCTGTTATCCAGAAAGTGGATCAGGTCCACGCCAAAATAATTTGCCAGCCTCTGAAGATTCACGATAGAAATTGAATGTTTGTCGTTTTCCAGTCCGGACAGGTAAGAATAACTCATGCCGGTTTCTTCGGAAACCTGCTGCAGCGAAAGGTTCCTTATCTTCCTCAGATTCCTGATTTTGAGGCCGATATTGATTTCCCCTTTGTTTTCTTTCTCCATTTATTTTTTCTCCAACAATTTTATTCGCATCTGCCCGGAGCCAATACGGCGTCAGCCGGGCGGTATGCTGCCGTCAATCAAATCCACAAATATGGTCTTGGATTTCATATACTTTGTTATGCCTGCCGTGCCTATGCCGCTTTCCTTCCAGCCGGTGCCGGGAGACTCTATCATGCCTTTGCTGAAATAGGTGTTCACATAGATCTGGCCTCCCCTTATTTTTTCGGCCACGCGCAAAGCGCGTTTCACATTGGAGGAAAACACGCTTCCGGCAAGCCCGTAATCGGTGGCGTTGGCTATCGCAACGGCTTCCTCCTCCGTTTCAAAGGGCGTAACGACCAGGACAGGCCCGAATATTTCTTCCTTAAAAACGGTCATTTCCGGTTTCACATCGGCAAATATGGTGGGCGGAACAAAGTTTCCTTTTGCAAGCGCCGGATCCGTATAAGGTTCCCCTCCGCAGACCAGCCTTGCGCCTTCTTTCTTGCCGCTTTCAATATAATTCCATACCGTCCCGGCGTGCTGTTTGGATATCAGTGTGCTGAAGTTTACGCCCTTTTCATAATCAAAACCGTTGCCGGGAACAAATTTTCCGCATTCCGCCTTGAGTTTGTCAAGGAATTCTTCGTATATATTTTTATGAAGGATCAGCCTGGTACCCGAAACGCAAACCTGCCCGGAATTGAGTGTGAAACCGAATTTAGCCCATTTCACCGCTTCATCGATATTCACGTCGTCAAACACGATATTGGGGCTTTTGCCTCCCAGTTCCAGTTCCAGATCTTTGATCGTGCCTGCGGATTTCTCGATGAGCTTCCTGCCGGTTTCCGTTCCGCCGGTAAGCGCCACAATATCCACCAGACGGCTCTTAACAAGCAGGTCGCCAACCTCCGAGCCCGATCCGGTAACAACGTTCACAACGCCCGCCGGAATACCCGCATCATGGAATACTTCGGCAAGCAGCAGCATGCTGAGCGAAGCCTGGCTGGACGGTTTTACTACAACGGTGTTCCCCGCGGCCAGTATGGTGGAGATTTTCTGGCATCCCATCATAAACGGCCCGTTCCATGGAAGGATCTCTCCAACCACGCCGCAGGGCTGCCAAAGGACATAGTTCAGATGTCCCTGTTCCGTGGGCACTACCTTGCCCTCCAGCGTCCGGGCCTTGCCTGCGGAAAATTCAAACGCATCCACGCACATCGCAGCCTCGTAATACAGGGCGCTCATATACAGTTTTCCGCATTCAAGCGTCTCCGTTACGGCAAATTCCTCCACTCTGGACTCTAGGATCTTTGCCACTTTTAAAAGCAGCTTGCTTCTTTCTTTTGCGGACATGCGTCCCCAGGGGCCCTCGTCAAACGCGCGCCGGGCGGCCCCGACCGCTTTCTCAGCGTCTGCGGCGCTCCCCTTGTAAGCCTTTGCAAACGGCTGGTTGTCGACCGGATTAATAATGTCAAATGTTTTTCCCGATTCAGAGGCTACAAACTCACCGTCAATGTAAAGTTTGTACGGCTCCTTTTTAATGTAAGACAGCGGATCCATAATGCGTTTTCTCCTTCCATTCAATTGAGATGTTCAATGCAAATAAGAACTGCATCGCCTTTGATCTGATCATTATCATGCATTTACAAAGATTCTATAAATAATATACGGATTATTTATGTATTAAATATAACATAATGTATTATAAATTTCAATATGTTTTATTAATAGAATCTATTAATCCGCTGCGATTATCAACCAATTCTATTTTAACTCAACAAACAGGCTTTTTCAATAATTTTTATTATTATATACTCGAAGCGATATTCTATTTATGATAAATTCATCCCGCAAACAGAACCAGATGTAAAATAGTATAAAAAAAAGATATGATACAAGCTATCATATCTTTGAATCAACGCGGTGCAAGCGCCGGCTGTTGGATCACAGGAATGCTTTTCCTAAAAAATTACTCGCCGGCTTCGTCCAGCCGGTTTGCCGCGGCTTCGATCGCATGGATGATCTGTTCTTCTTTTTCAGACGCAGCGGATTCAATCGCGTCAATCACCTGATGGTATCCCGTGCAGCGGCATATATTGCCGGAAATCGCAATTCTGATTTCTTCCCTTGTGGGATGCGGATTTCTGTCCAGAAGCGCCTTTGCCGTCATCAGGAATCCGGGCGTGCAGAACCCGCATTGCAGGGCAAAATGATCGATAAACGCCTGCTGCAGGGGATGCAGCTTGCCGTCCTTCATCAATCCCTCGGTCGTCTCCACCGTTTTCCCCTCCAGCGAAGGCGCAAGAACCAGACAGCTGTTGACCGCTTTGCCGTCCAGAATCACCGTACAGGCCCCGCATTCCCCGATACCGCAGCCTTCCTTTACGCTGGTGAGGTTCAGTTTTTCCCGCAGGACCCGAAGAAGCGTTTCGTGCGGATAAACCCCTACCGTCACCAGCCTGCCGTTTACCGTAAAATTTACATTGATCTTTTCCATTTATTCCTCCGCCAAAACCTGCTCGATACAGCGTTTTACCACAGTCTTTATCACAGGTTCCTTGTACTCGGTCGACCAGCGTACGCCGGTTACTTCCAGCATTTCTTTTGCGGCCTCCCCGCAAGCCTCTTCAATTATTTTTTCGTCCGGCGTTTTTCCAACCAGGCGGGCCTCCACGCCCGCAAGGCGGCGCTGCGTGGGAAAAGCGGCTCCAATGGAGACGCGCGCGTTTGTGATCACGCCTTCTCTGCGCTCTATTACAGCTCCGGTATTCATCCTTGCAATGGCAAGGGCTTTTCTTCTCCCCAGTTTTACATAAGCCGAAGTTTCGTTTTCGTTCAGGGCGGCAAACGAGATTTCGGTCAGGAACTCGCCCGGCTCCATCCGGTCCTTTTCTTTGGCGAACAAAAACGTTTGCAGCGGCATCTGGCGGTTCCCGTTCAGGGACGAGAAACACAGCGCGGCGTCCAGCGCCACAAGAGCCGTCACCGAATCCGCGCAGGTGGAAGCGTTGCATATATTTCCGCCCACCGTTCCCCTTGTGCGCGTCTGGGGGCCTCCCACCAGGCCGCAGGCCGCAGCCAAAAGAGGCGTCTTTTCCTGTATCAGCGCGGAGTTGTGCACTTCCTCGTGCGTGGTCAGCGCGCCTATCGTAATCACGCCGGATTTCTCCCGTATACCGGTAAGGCTCTTCAGCCCGCTGATATCCAGTACATATTCCATATCGCGGACGGACCTTTCGTTCATCCGTATTTCAACAACCAGATCGGTTCCTCCGGCCAGTATCCTTGTATTGAACGGATGTTCGGATAAAAATGCGTAAGCCTCGCTCAGGCTTCCCGCCTTTACATAATGAAACCGTTTCATAAAAACGCTCCTCCCCGGGTCAAATGTTTGTGAAGCAGAACCATTTCAAGATTCTCGGGAAGTTCGCGGAACCGGAATCCCGTGGCGTTGTGCAATGCATTCGCAATGGCCGCGGCGACCGCTTCGGTGGCCGGCTCTCCAAGACTTTTCGTGCCAAAGGTGCCGTCCGGGTTGTCGCTTTCAAAGAAAACCGGCTCCACCTCGGGCACATCCAGCGCGGTAGGCAGGATATAAGAATTGAAATTTTTGTTTTGGATCTTGCCTTTGTGTATATCCAGCTCTTCCATCAGCGCAAAACCCATTCCCATGGCGACGCCCCCGTATACCTGTCCTTCCGCCATAGCAGGGTTCACCACCGTTCCGACGTCATGCGCGGAATATACTTTTTTCACGTCCACCAGGCCGGTCTCCATATCCACTTCCACTTCCGCGACAACGGCGCTGTACGTATAGTTGGGAAAGGCCTTGCCGCAGCCTTTTTCATGGTCGTAGCCCAGGTCGTTCGGGCGGTTCCAGCAATAAACCGTGGATTGGTGCCCTGTCCAGTAATGCGCCGCGCAAACGTCCGGAAAAGGGATCTTCGCGTCGGGCACGCCCTTCAGGCAAAAAAATCCGTCCTTCAGTTCTATCATGTCGGTCGGGCAATGGAACATCATTTCCGCAACCGTCTGGATCAAATGTCCCTTGAGCTCTTCGGCCGCTCTTTTCAGCGCAATGGATCCCACGGAAGTCGAACGCGAAGCTGCGGTGATGCCGCCGTCCGCAATGGTGTTCGTATCCACCCCGATGCAATTGATCAGGCCGGGCGAAACGCCCATCGTTTCCGCCACAATCTGCGTAAACGTAGTCTTCAGTCCCTGTCCGTTTTCACTGAGACCGACGTTGATCATTATGGTTCCGTCGTCGTGCACGGTTACGATCGCGCCCGAGGCGTCGGCCGACTCAGCCCCGAGTCCGCAGCCGCGGTAGCACAGAGCCATGCCGATCCCCTTGCGGAAAACGCCCTGCGCCTTTGCATAGTCGTCCCGCTTCCCGCGGAACCCGCTCTTCTCAATAACGGAATCCATCACCTTTTCCAGAATGACCTCGCCGTCCAAAAGCTGTCCGGTGGGCGTCGTATCTCCCTGGCGGAGAATATTCATTCTTTTAAATTCTATAAAATCCATTCCCAGTTCTTCGGCAACTTCCTCATAAAGCTGTTCCTGCGCAAAAATGATCTGCGGGGAACTGTACCCCCGCATTGCGCCCGAAGTAACATTGTTTGTGAAAACTCCAAATACGTCAACATGCACATTTGGAATGTTGTATGCGCCCGGCGCGTGTACGGACGCCCGGAAATTCATAAACTGGTGCATGCTGTATGCGCCCAGATTTTCCGTAATCTCGCATTTCAGCGCCTTGAGTTTTCCGTCCCTGTTTACGCCTACCTTGTAGCGCAGGCGCATCGGATGCCGCTTGGTGCTTCCCTGAATGGATTCCTCACGGCTCACGGTCACTTTTACCGGCCTGCCGGTTTTTCTTGCAAGAATCGCCGCCCGGCAGGCTACCTGCCCCATCAGTTCTTCCTTGCCGCCAAAACTGCCTCCCAGGATCTGCTGCACGACCTGAACGCGGCTGCGCGGCACGCCCAGCGCGTCCGCCACCCAATGACGGGTAAAAAACGGGTTTACGCAGCCCGCGTACACGATCATTTCAGTTGCGCCCGTCCCGGGAACCGCAACGGCGGATTCCGTTTCCATATAGGCGTGTTCCACAAAATGCGTGCGGTATTCCCGCTCCAAAACAAGGTCGCAGGAATCAAACGCCGCTTCCGTATCTCCTTTGCGCACTTTGTGGCAGCTGGGCTTGTGGATATTGCCCGGCCATTCCTCGCGCACCTGGTGCGCGCCTTCTTCCAGCGCCTCTTCTATGGTAAAGACTGCCGGCAATTTCTCGTATTCCACTTCTATCGCATCCAGGGCTTCTTCAAGAGCCTCCCTTGTTTCGGCGGCAACAACCGCCACCGCGTCGCCCTGAAAACGAATCGTATCGGTCAAAAACCGGTAGGAGCCCCAGCTTTCCATTTTGGGCAGGTCGGCAAATGTTACGACGGCGGCCACTCCTTCAACTGCCTTTGCTTTGCGCACATCAATCTTTTTTACCTTTGCGCTGGCATACGGGCTGTAAAGCGTGTCCCCCAGGAGCATGCCCTCAAAACGAAGATCGTCCGTATACCGCGCCCTTCCGGTTACCTTGTCCAGGGCGTCCACTCTTCTCAATGAGTGATTCAGAAATTTGTAGCCTTCGGTGCTCATGGATTTGTTCTCCTTTTATACGGCCTTCTAAACTTCGATTCCGTTTTTACGCCAAAGAATCTTTGCCTGCTCCAGGCACGCGGCTTTGACCTCTTCTTCATCCACGCGCGTACCCGCGCCGTTCTCAACGGCAACGCTCCCGTCGACCACCACGGTGTCCACATGTTTCCCCTGAAAAGTGTTGACCAGATAACTGACTGCGGAACACGGAGCCACGGGTACGGGGCTGTCCGGCTTAACAATCAGGATATCCGCTTTCTTTCCGGCCTCAAGGCTTCCGATTTCTTTTTCCTTGCCAAGCGCTTTTGCGGCATTCCCAAGGAACATATCCAGCACCTCGAAGGGCAGCATGACGCCCGGGTCGGCCCTTGCGGCCTTGTGCACCAGGTAGGCATACCGCAGATACTCGGCCGCATCCAGTGTAAAAAAGCAATCGTGCCCCACTGTGACGTTCATGCCCATGCGGAGCATCTCCGGTATGCGCGCCACGCCGTTTCCGCCCAGAGAATTCGTCATGGGCGTATGGGCTATGTTCACCCTGTTGCGGCAAAGGATTTCCATATCCTCGTCCGTAAGGTCAATGCAGTGGGCGGCAATCACATCCGGCCCCAAAAGGCCCGCCTTCTCCAGATATGCGGGAGCGGAAACGCCGTATTTCTCTATAAGAAAGGCGCGCGGTATCTCCGCAATGTGGATCTGTATGCCGCACCCATATTTGTCCGCCGCGCTGCGCGCTTTTTGAAGCGTTTCCATACTGTTTGTATACGCAGTATGCACGCCCAGGCGTCCTTCAATCCTGCCGCCATTATTTTTAGGGTACTTTTTCAGAAAACGGATATTTTCCGCCAGGCCCGCATCGGCGTTCTCTTTGCGCTGCGTGGTCAATATCGGTTTGCCGACCACCCGCTCGGTGGTTTCAAAACCGATTTGAGCCCTTATGCCCGCTTCTTCCGCCGCTTTTGCGCTGAAGTCCAGTACGCCGTCCATATCGCAGGGAGCCTCTACCATCTCGCAGACGGTAGTGGTTCCGGATTTGAGCATCTTAAGCGCGGCATACCGCGTGGCGGCGTATACCCCTTCCTTTGTCGTGATGTCCTCCAGCCATTCCCAGCCCATTTTCTGCAGCATATCCCAAAAATCATGCAATTGGGAAAAGTCCACGGGCATATTATGCCCAAGCACGTACGGCATGTGCGTATGTGTGACTATAAAGCCCGGCGTTACAAGCTTTCCGGAGGCGTCTATAACTTTTTTTGAATCCTTGTACTTTTCCTCCAGTTCGGCGCTTGGGCCGATTTCCGCGATCACATTGCCGTCAACCGCAACCGCGCCGCATGGGATGATTCTTCCTCCCAGCGTCCCGTTTTCAAATGTAAGTACCAAGCCGTTTTTAATCAAAAGATCCATTTTATTAACCTCCGTCTGTGTAACCACTGATTCAATGAAGAATGTTGGATTGGCGAGCAGGCTTTGTGTCCTGCACGGAGCGAAATTACAGGAATAGCAGCGCTATTTCAAGATTTCAGCGATATAGCAGGGCACGAAGCCCGGCCGGCAAGACAGCGTTCCGAATGAATTAGTGGTTACCCTAAAAGTATCTCTGTTCGATCGCTTTTGAGGGGCAGGCCGATACGCAAAGTCCGCAGCCGTGGCATTCTTTCTCCGAGAACACCGGCTTTTTGTTTACCATTTCAATCGCGCCGTATGTGCAGGATTTCGCGCATTTTCCGCAACGGATGCACCGGCTGTCGTCACAGGCCGGGAGAATTATGTCAAACAGTATCCGGCGGTTGTTTTCTTCCCGCTCCCGTATCCGCCTGAGCGTCAGCCCGCGGAAATCCTCCAGGCTATGGTAGCCCTTCCGTTTCATAAAATCTATGATCTCATTATAAATGCGTTCGTAAACCTCATATCCCTTAAGGGTGCTGCTTGTCGCGGCCGCAACTGCCGTCGCGCCCGCCATGATGTACTGCGCCGCGTCGGCTCCGGTGGATATGCCGCCCATCGCAATAATCGGAACGTTTACCGTTTCCGCTATCTCAAGGACCATCTTTAAAACCAGCGGTTTGATGGCAGGGCCGGTAAGCCCGCCGTATCCCCGCGGTCCGCCCAGAGTTGGTTCTCCGGTTTCAATATCGATATCCATTGCAGGGCCGATGCTGTCCGCCGAGGAAATCGCGTCGGCTCCCGCATCCACGGCAGCTTTTGCCCATGTTTTGACGTTGTAATGGAATATGGCGCTGAATTTTGCGATCACGGGAATATTTACCGCTTTTTTCACCGCTTCCACCGTGCGCGCGTACTCCGACGGATCATGCACCTCGGGCAGCGGCATTATGAGGCCGGGATACATTGCCTCCAGCACATTTGCCATATGCGGGCATGCGGTGGGCAGCTCGATAAAACTTGCGCCCGCGTCCGCGCATCCTTTCGCCAGCTCCACGGTTTCCGCCGGATGCGTCCCCGCCAGGTTCGCAATGATCGGAACGCCCGCCCGGAGCGCCACCGGGAATTCCTCCTCAAGCCACTGCCGCGCGGTCAGGTTGGCGCCAAAAACGCAATTGATAAGCGAATTGCCGCCGACCAGTTTCATATTGGGCACAACGTCCTTCTGCACGTTCGCAACAATGGTTTTTGTCGTTGCAGCGCCCAGTTTGTATTTGCTCACGGTATTGATGCGCGCGCCGTCCATTCCGTCTACCCCGGAAGATGTTATGATGGGGGTGGGCAGCGTGACGCCGCCTATTTTCACACTTAAATCCATAGCATGCCTTTCTTTACCTGTATTAATGAAATAGAAAAGCGCAAAAACCTTATGGAAAAGCCACGCGTCTTTGCGTTTTTATGATATTACCTATATTATATAATCGGTTAAAATAAAGATCAACCATATATTAACGAAAATAATACATCATGTATTATATAGTTCAGAACATACGCTCTTCCCCGCGCAAACTTCCGGCCATGTTCAGTTTTTTTGCGGTTCTTCCTTTTTGTAGCCCGCCTTTAAGTCCACCTCGTTGCGCAGTTCCTGCCCGGCCGCATACCTTTTCAGGTTTTCCGCGCAGATACCGATGATCTTATTTTCCGTCTCAACGAGATGCCCGAAGCACGTGCCCGAAATATGAGGCGTGACGATCGCATTTTTGCAGCGCCACAGCGGATGTCCCGCAGGCAGAGGTTCGGGGTCGGTCACATCCACCGCCGCGCCGAACAGCCTGCCGCTTTTGAGCGCGTCCACCAGAGCCATGGTATCCACCAGGTCGCCACGGGATACATTCACAAACAGGGCGTCCTGTTTCATCAGGCCAAACCGCCTTGCGTCAAACATGCCCTTTGTTTTGTCCGTGCTGGGCAGGCAGTTTACAATAATATCCGCCCGCGGCAGCAGGCCGTCCAGAGCGTCCATGGTATAAAGTTCATCCATGTACTCAGGTATCTTTCCGACAAACATGGTGATCCCCAGAGTCGTACAGTCAAACTTTTTCATCAGCACCGCGATAGAGCCGCCGATATCCCCTACGCCGGTAATCAGCACGGTTTTCCCGACAGGCGTGCGTTCCCGGCCGCAATCTCTCCAGATTTCCTGATTCTGCTGGTCCCGGTATGAGGGCAGCAGCTTGTACAACGAAAAGATCATGGCCAGCGCATATTCGGAAATCGACTGTCCAAACGCGCCGCTCATGTTCGTAAAGAAAACGTTTTTCGGGAATTCATATCCTTTTGTATAATAATCCACACCGGCCCAGGTAATCTGGAGCCATTCAAGCCGTCCTGCCATTGCCATCATATCGTGCGCGGGTTCTCCAATGATGATATGCGCCTGCTCCAGGTCGCTCTTTGCAGGTTCCTCATTGTAAATAAACCGGTATCCGGGCGCCGCCTCCATAAACTTTTTCTTGTCGGCTTCCCGCGTCGGAACCATAACAAGCACCGTCTTGTTTTCTTTATTGCTCATCTCACACTCTCCTTTACGCCTTACCTTCAAAGAGATAGGCCTTGATCTGATCAAGGGACCAATGGGGGTTGATGCCAAGAGCTTCCACCGTTCTTCCCATGGAACGGAAATCGCGGTCCAGCAGTCCTTCGGCCATGGT
>JAEWMJ010000003.1 GCA_023393165.1 Bacillota bacterium
CCTTTCCTATTTCCACAGAAGTCGGTCAACTTCTATTCTAATAGGTTTGGAGCACTTTTCCACCACATCGGCTCCGCCTCTTTTGAACTCCCCCGCTTAGCGGGGGGATTTCGCTTCGCATAAAAAAGAAACCTCTCAATACGAAGGTTTCTTTTTCTTTTGGTTAAAACTTATATTTACCTGGTTTTCCATTTTTCAACGGCGGCAATCACATCCCTCTGCACATCCGGTGCGGCTGCCAGCGTCAGAAAAATCCCTTTGGGCGGAACCGCATCCATGAAATTATCAAGCTCATCCAACCGGATGCCGACCACCACCGACCGGCCCGCATCCTGGATCTTGCGGATCAGGGGCGTCCATTGGAGGATGGGCTCATCCTCCGCCACTCCCTGCACCAGTTGAATTGCCTGGATACGGGGCAATGAAAGGATCGCGTCGATATGCCGCGCGACTCCCCTGCCGTCCAAATGGAACACGTTATAGCGCGCCTGCATCGCTTCCCGTTCGATATACGGCAGGCAGAAACGCTCGAACTGCGCCGGCGATAAGAGCGAGGCAAAATCGCAGCTTGGAATATGCATGGGTTCTTCCGTGGGAATGCCCATCCACGACACGCTGGGCGCTCCGCCGGCCATAATCTTTTGGTTATAATGGCGGAAGATCTCCGGAAAATCGGCGTACGCGATCTCCAGCAGTTCAAAAAGGCGCCCGGGAGCGTCTATCATGGCGGTGCATACCTGGCCGGCGCCGCACCAGTCCGCTACGCAATCCATGGATGGGTGAAGGTCCGTGTATCCCACCAGAAATTTACCCGGCGCGGCTGTTTTGGCCGCGTCCGTCATTTCTTCTATCTTCATCCAATATTCGTTTTTTCTCCAAGCGATGCGGGAAAAATCGTCTTTTTCAATATCCTTAACGATATGACCGGTCCAGGACGTAGTCTCCGCAAAATCAAGCGGGCTGCCGTAAAACGCCGCGTATACGCCCGGACCCAAATTGGGATAATAAACGGGAAACGTCTCGGCCAGAAACTCCGTTTTCTCAAGGGAATGCAAAAACGATTGGATATGGTATTCCGTATCGTACCAGTAATCCTTCAGAGAGGGATAATTTTTTATGACGTCCCCCAGGCCTTCTTTATGCTGCGCGTTATGTTCGGTAAAACGTATGGGCGCCCTGTCCAGAATTTCCTGCCGCCACCAGGCGGCCATGCGCTCCATCGCGCGTTCACAGTCCGGCATGCATGCAAGCTTCAGCTTGGATCCCCTCCTCCCAGCGCTTCGTCGTAAAAAGCAAGAATGTTTTGAAGCGGCGTATCCGACTGGATGTTGTGGGCCGGCGCGAGAATATAGCCGCCTCCGCGCCCGACCTCCGACTTGAGCCGGCGGACCTCGGCGCGCACCTCGTCCTCCGTTCCTCCGGGCAGCACATACTGCACGCATAGCCCGCCGAACAGGGCGAGGCGTTTTCCGTACCGTTTTTTGATCAGGACCGGGTCCATTGCCGCAGGCTGAACGGGGTTGATCACGTCGAGGCCGATTTCCACCATATCGTCCAGTATGCCCTCGCAGTTGCCGCAGCTGTGGTAAGCCAGCTTTACGGCGGGGTTCATTTTTTTATATTCGGAAAAGAGCTTTGCATAACGCGGCCAGAAATACTCCCGCCAGGTTGCAAGGGACATCATAAGGTTCTGCTGGGTAGCGACGTCGTCGCCCAGCCAGAGCATATCCGCGCCCATGGCAATATGTTTTTTGCCTGCTGTGAGCGGGAACTGCATGACCCTGTCAAAAAGCTCGTGCGCGAAATCGCGCTCCAGTACCATGTCGGCAAGCAGATTTTCAAGGCCCCTTATGCCCCAGGCGGCTTCAAAAATGCTGCAGGGAATCCCGCTTACCATCCAGTGCGTTTTACCGTATATCCGTACCGTTTCCCTGTCTTCCCGGTATCGTTCTTCGTTTTCCGCATCCGGGACGCGGTAGGACGAAAGCAGAGACATATCTTTTTCCAGAGGCCGCTTGACCACCTCGGTATATTCGCCCGTCTCGTTTTTAACCGTATGCCATTTGCAGCCCCATTCGCAGACATATTCGGGAGAATCTTTGAGATAGTATCCGTTCGCAAACCCCTGGGGCAGCAGCACCATATCGTTTCCCATAGCCGCTCCAAGATCGCGCTCACCATCTCCCGCAACCTGCCGCAGCTTTTTTTTGATCTCGGGCACAAAAGCCGCGTATATTGGCGGCCGGTCCGGTTCCTCAAACGCCAGCGCCGTTTGCACTCTTTCTTTTGAGTTCATAATTAATGCCCTTTCTATAAAATTTTTCTGCTTATATTCTTTTTATTCAAGCCCTAACACAAAACTATCCGTATCAACTTCCTATATGAAGTTGTATACGGATACCTTGAGTAAGGGGGAGGCAGCGAAGCGTCGGAAGGGGGAAAAGTTCCCCCTCCGAGCTTTCAGGCTGTTTTTTTCATAATGAAGGAATATATCGATACCGATATCATAATAATCAGCCCGTATATCACATCCAGCCAGAAGCCGTTGATGCCTATGGAAATGATGCCCGCCTCCAGCGACCCTATGATAAGGGCCCCAAGGAAAGTGCCCAGCACCGATCCCTTGCCGCCAAGAACCGACGTACCTCCAATGAATACCGAGGCAAGCGCCGGAAGCATGAGTCCCGAACCCTGGCTTGGATAGAAATAAACCACTTCCATATTACTGATGATTCCGCTGAAGGCCGCCGCAAGGCCGACCAGAACATAGGCGGTCGTACGCACGCGGCTGACGTTGATGCCCATCATGAGCGCGCTTGACTTGTTGTCTCCCACGAATGATACATGCATGCCGTATTTGTGCCTGTAGAACAAGAACCACATCAGCAGGCCGAGGCCGATAAACCATACAAACTGCGCGGGCACCGCGCCGCCGATACGTCCGACCATTGAGTAGTAAACTCCGCTGTCCCACGAAGTCATCGCAGCGCTGATGGAAATACCCGAACCCTGCGCCAATACGTTTACGATACCGCCGAAGAAAAACTGCGTGCCTATGGTTGCCACAATGCTGGGAATACCGAACTTTACGATGAGCAGGGAATTCAAAAGCCCGCAGACCACGCCCACAGCCAGACCGGCCACAAGACCCGCCGATACGCTGCCCGTGGCGGCAAATACCGATGCCATCACCCATCCTGCAAGTCCGAATACCGAGGGGAAGGACAGATCGATTTCTCCAAGGGTGATCACAAACGTCATAAACAGCGATATAATACCGGTGATCGGTATTGTGGACATAAAGGAATAATAGATTGGAAACTGGGAGAAAACAGCCGGGTTTCCGATAAAGTAAACCGCAAAAATCCCAATAAACACGATCAGAATACTGAACTCGATTTTTTGATTGTAAATTTTCTGTTTAAAGTTAAGAGCAGCGGCGCCGCCCAAAGCCTTATTCTCTTTCATTTTGCTAACCCTCATTACTTTGATTGCCCCGCCCGCCGGAGCGGACGGGGCAATGGTTCCGGTTTTAACCCGCTTATTCCAGCTTGCCGGTACGGACAAGATTGATCATCTTATCCTGCAGCTGTTCCATGGTTACGTCTTCTTTTTTCAATACGCCTGCAACACACCCGCGGTCCAGCACAATAAAGCGATCGCAGACCGGATAAAGCTGATAGATGCTGTGACTGATGTAAATAGCCGAATGTCCCCGCCGTTTGATATCCACAACAAAATCCTGCACCTTTTGGGTTTCCGAAAGGGAAAGCGCGACAGTCGGTTCGTCCAGTATGATGAGATCCGCCTTGAAGAAGAGCGCGCGGCTGATCGCAATACCCTGTTTTTCACCGCCGGATAAAAACTCCACTTCGGTGTTTACGGTGATTGCCTTGGACGTATAACCCATATGCTCGCGCATCATTTTTTCGGTCTGCGCCTTCTGCTCCCTGATCTTCATAAATCCGGCGCGGTTGCAGATCTCCCGTCCCACGAACATGTTCTGCCATATGGTCTGCAGGTCGGCAAGCGCCCTTTCCTGGTACACCGTTTCAATGCCCAGCTCCCGCGATTTTTTAACGGAGTGAATGCTGATCTTCTGGCCTTTGTAGTAGATATCGCCCGATGTGGGAAGATGCACGCCCGTGACGATCTTTATGAGAGTGGATTTGCCCGCTCCATTGTCGCCCACCAGTCCCACAATCTCATTTCTTCCGATCTCTATGTTCACATTTTTGAGCACATCCACCCCGCCGAATTTTTTACAGATTCCCGACATTTTCAGCAAGGGACCTTCATACGTGTTTTCTTCAATTATTTTCTCTGCACTTATATCATCCATCTTATCAAAGCTCCTCATAGAATTTTGGGGGGTCATTTCAGCCGTTAACGGATACCTGCTTCCGCAAGCGGTTTGATGGATTCTATATTGCTCTCGTCGATAATGGCCGCGCCGGTATCGATATGCAGCCCGGCGAACTGATACGCCTTTGTGAGGCAGATCTGCAGTACGGGAATATATCCCTGCAGCCACTGCTGCTGGTCGAGCACCGCGCCGACCCAGCCTTCGGTGATGGCTGTGGAGGTGTCGCCCGAAAGATCAAATCCCGCGCCGAACACTTCGCCCGGTTGCTTGCCGGCAGCCTTGAGATAGGTACCCAGGGTGGCTGTCAGCGAACCGTGGTCCGTGATCACCATTTTGCAATCCGGATTGGATGCAAGGTAGCTGGTGATGGTGGGCGTGCCCTGAGACGGGTCCGCGTTGATCGCGTCGGATATTTCAATATAGTCTACCGTTACGCCGAGTTCCTCAAGAGCGTCCACGCACCCTTTCGTGCGTTCGCCGCGGCCGGGCTGGGATGCAAGGCCCCAAACCATTGCGCGGTCTCCCGATTGCAGGCCCGCCCTCTTGGCGGCTTCGGACGCAAGCATAACGCCGGAGGCGTACAGTTCCTGGCCTACATAGCCGAAACCTGCGGTTTTATACTGCGCTTCCAGTTCGGGAAGGGTGGTATTCTGGCTGGTAACGATGATGCCTTTGGATTCTGCTTCGTCAACGATCGTCTTATACGCTTCGTCTCCCGGATGCCCCATAATGGCAATACCGTCGGGCTGGCGCGCGATCGCTTCTTTCAGTTGGTTAACCATCTGGTTGGGATCCCAGTCGGACCATATGTACTCCACCTGGCATCCCAGATCGGCTTCGGCCTGTTTGGCGCCGTTGTAAACCGTTGTCGCAAATACGTCGCCCTCGCCGCCGCCGCAGAAGAATACGACTTTTATGTCTTTAAAAGGTTTGTTTCCGCCCGCGTCGGCCGACGCGCCGGTGGAGGCGGGAGTGCTGCACGCGCCCAGCGTAAGCATCATGGCAAACACCACGGCAATCGAAACCAATGACATAAGAATCTTTTTCCTAGACATTTTTTTATCCTCCTTAAATTTTAAATAAGATATAAAGAGAAAACATTAACCTCATAAAAATGTTAACAAATTTTAACTATAATCCAATTAAATATATTACTGCAAATCTTTGAAATATTACGGACTTGCACGGCAGACCAATTTGTTAATAAATGTTAATTAAGTGAAAAAAGCAGTTCCTGCGTATCGGAATCGTAAAGATTCTCCGCCGTCACAAACACGGAGGGGATAAACACGTCCGGGGGATTTCCGCCTTCAATGCCCTCGTTTGCCTGCCGGACCGCCCGGTATCCGATATCGATGTTCCGGTTCATGCAAATGGCGTCCACCCATCCCTGTTCCAGCAGGCTTATGGTGTCCGCATCCTGCGCAAAGGATATAAGCCCGATATTCTGCCCGTCCGGAACGCTGCGGAAAAGGTTAACGGCAACGGTCTCGGCGTAATCGTTTTGCGCGACAACGACGAATTTTTCTTTATTTTCTGGAATGGAATATTTAAGGCTGCTCTCTATTTTGGCATATTCGCCCGTTTTGAAATCAATACTGTCCCATCCGATATCCGGCAGTTCTTCCATCCTGGCTGAAAGCACGTCCGTCATCCGCTGCGTATTGTCATAACCGTCCAGGCAGTTCAGTATCAGCACCCCTGCGTCCCCGCCCGCAAGCGACTTTATCTCGGAAACCATGCCGTCTGCCATTTGCTTCTCGTCTATATCCACCGTGCAGTTCTGCCCTACCTCATCCCTGCTGTTGATTGAGACCACTGTGATTCCCTTTTCCCGCGCTTCCCGAACCGCCTCGCCCACGATCGCGGCATCCGCGGGTTCTATGATAATGGCGTCAAACTTTTTTTCTATTGCGGCGTGGATGAGGTCGGCCTGCTGCCTGCGTTCGTCTTCCCCCATCACAGCCTTTGTGGTGAGCGCCAGCCCGCACTCCCGGGCAGCGGCGTTCGCGCCCCGGGTCATATCCTCGGCTGCGGCGCTCGACCAAGACCGCAGGATAAGCATGACCTTGTGCATGCCTCCGTTTTCCGGGGATACGCAGGCGTTCATGGAGCAGATACAAATAATAATAAACAGAAAAGCAAGGGCTTTTTTCATGCGTTCTCCTTCAATATGCGGGGCAGCGTCAGCGTAACCAGCGTACCCACGCCCTGCTCGCTTTGGATCCTGATCCCGTACTCCGGTCCGAAATTCAGCCGTATGCGCTCGTGTACGTTTTTTACCCCAACGCCCGAACCGGATGCGGGTGTAAAACCGTCTTCAAATATGCTTCCGGCGGTCCCGGGACTCATGCCGATACCGTTGTCCCAGACCTCAAACACCAGTTTATCTTCCAGGACAGCGGCGCTGATGCGGATCTGCCCCTGCTCGCACAGTTCCTTGATCCCGTGGTATATGGCGTTTTCCACAATCGGCTGCAAAATAAGCTTAATGGTCATGCATTTTTTAGCCTCTTCGTCCGCTTCTATGCAATAACTGATCCTGTCGCAGTACCGCATTTTCTGAATGATCAGATAGTT
The DNA here is from genome assembly GCA_023393165.1 of Bacillota bacterium. GTDB lineage: Bacteria > Bacillota > Clostridia > Christensenellales > Christensenellaceae > JAEYKI01. Next base: position 6,947 of record JAEWMJ010000003.1, read on the forward strand.
TTCCACATGCCTGAGTTCCTGCTCCACCGGGATGCGTTCCTTCCCCTGGTTTAAGGAGATCCGGAACAGCTTGGACAGTGCCGACACCATCCTGACCACATCGTCGTTTTTTTTATTTTCCGCCATCCATATGACGGATTCCAGCGTGTTGTACAAAAAATGCGGATGGATCTGCATCTCGAGCGCCTTTAACTCGCTTTTCCGTTTTTCTTCCTGTTCGTGCAGTATTTCGCCCATCAGCCCCTTTATTTTGGCGACCATCTTATTGAACGCGGCCGAAAGCCGTTCCACCTCCCGGTCTCCGCGCACATCCACCATGCTGTCAAAATTACCCTGTTCCACGCTGGCCATGGATTCCTGCAGTTTTAAGACCGGACGCGAAACAAGCACGGAGATCATCCAGGACATGGCTGCGATCGCCGCCAGCCCCAATATGACCGTTGCGATCAGAAAACCGGATATTTCGGTCTGGGGAACCATGATATCTTCCACATAGTTCACCACAACGATCTTCCAGCCGGTATAAAGCGAAGTCTGCACCACGGTAAAGGCTTCTTCTCCTTCAATCTGACGAAAGTAGCTTCCGTCGGGGCTGTCCATGGCGAAACCGGTATCCCCGCCCGCAAGGCCGTAATGGATGTACTGCAGGTCGGGATGATATATCAGGTTCCCGTATTTGTCCATCAAATAAACATAACCCCTGCCGCCTATGCGGACGCTCTCGATTTTTCTTGCCAGCTCGCTCAGGCGGATATCCATCATCAGTACAATGTTTTTTTGCATATTATAAACATTCGCATTCCGGCTTAATGTGACAACCCAGGGATACGATCCGTAAAAAAGGTTCTGCACATGCGGTTCGGAGAAAAAAATCTCCTGCCTTTCCTTTAAGGGAAGCAAAAACCACCGCTGTGCGGTAATGTGCGCGCCTTTTTTCAGGATTGAGTCCCCGCTGCTTTCCAGGACTTCGCCGTGTTCGTCCAGCAAAAGAATGGTCTCAATATCGTCCCGCGATGAAAACACCGCCTGAAGGATATCCTTTGAGCCGCCGTCAAGATTCTGCTTCATGTAATACTGAAACAGGATGTAGTCCGACACGTCCATGATATCGTCCACATAGCTCTTCACGGCGTTTTCTACCTGGCTTGCGGCCTGCTTGGATATATTCTCCATATTGGTCCGGTTGACCTGCTGGAATTTCTGGCTGAGCATAAAGTACGTAATGCTGAACACGGTAAACATCACCAAAATGAAAGAAAACGCGATGATCACGCGCAGGCTTCTGAACCGCAGCCCGGTCTCCCTGAAAAAACGCACGATAAATCCGAGTTTTTTCAACTTTTTCTTCCTTCCGCTCCGTTCTGGAATTCTCGCGGCGATACGCCGCATACCTTTTTAAAACTGAAACTGAAATAATTCGGATCCGAATAACCCACGCGTTCCGCAATCTCGATCATTTTCATGTTGCTTGCGCGCAGCAGGCGTTTGGCCGTCTCCATCCTGTAAGAAATCAGGTAATTGTTGAACGTGTCGCCCGTCTCTTTTTTAAAAAGGGCGCAAAAATGGCTCTGGCTGACGTGCAGATGCCTGCACAGGGAAACGATTGAAACCGAGGGATCCATATAATGCCCGCCGACATATTCCATCGCGTCCCGGATCAGCTTTTTGGATGTTTTTTCACGCATTTGGGAAAGTTCCGAAATGATTTTTCTGCAGATATGCTTGATCTCGAGGCATGCCCCTCCCATATTGGGCGTATCGAGAATTTTTTTGAATATTTTATCCTTTTCGCCGAACACGTATCCGGTGTCCACGCCCGCACTGTTTGCCGCTTTGAAAACGGCAAGCACCATCTCGATCACATAGACGTCGTACTCGTTGACCCGGCACGCCAGCACATTCGCGAAGAGCGAATCAACCACACCGTCCACATCGGACACGCCGCCCGTTTTGATAAGCGCGCTTAGTTTCTGCTCCGCCTCCGCGTTGAAACGGATTTCCCTCATGTCGGCGGGCTCTATGTCACGGATGTAGATCACCTTGTCCCCTCCGGCGAGTATCTTGTAATTGCCGGCCTGAACCGCGCTTTGATAGGACGCGTGCACATCGTTCAACCGCAGCACCGGATGACCCATTCCCACGGTAACGGTAAATTTCAGATATTTGCTGATGCAGCAGCGTATTTCGTCGAATACGCGCATACAGTTTTCCGCGGCCGCCTCGCCGCTGCCATCCATGCCGATCAGCACGATATTCTGATCGTGCATGAACGCCATTCCCGCCCCATGGTTTTGCATTACCTCTCCGGCAATATTGTAGACGGCGAACCTTTCGAGCTCGGCGCTCATTTCCTTTCCAAAAACTTCACTGTCCGGGCCGGGGTCAAACGATATCACGCCGATCGCGATCGTTTTTCCAATCATATCAAGGCCGTACCGCAGGGCTTTTTTTTCAGCTTCAGGGATTTCCATATCCGAAGCCAGCAAAGCGGAAAGAAACTTCTCACGCAATATGGGCAGGCTCGCCTCATACTCGCGCCGCAGCTTTTCGACGTCTTCCCGGTCGGCCGCTTCCCTGTCCATGCTGGCTTTCACGCTTCGGAGCACATCCAGCAATTCCTGTTTGGTAACAGGCTTCAATATATAATCGAACGCACATCCGCGTACCGCGGACTGCGCGTACTCAAAATCATCGTAAGCCGACAAAAGGATCACCTTGGTCAGCGGATATTCCTCCCCGGCGGCTTTCAGGAGCATGAGGCCGTTTACATAAGGCATGTTGATATCCGCAATCACAACGTCCGGCGGGGATCCCGCCATCATTTCCAGCGCCTCCCTGCCGTTTTTGGCCTCACCAAAGAGCGCAAACCCCTCCCGCTCCCAATCCACTGCCGCTGCGATTGCGCGCCTTGCGTCTTCTTCATCGTCTACGATCATGATCCTGTACATTGACACATTCCCTTCCGCGGAATGCACACACAGACGGAAAGAACAATAAGACGGTATAAAAAGAAAAATCAGATGCTAAAATACCCGTGTGCAAAAAATTTGAACTTTTAAAAGGATGTTTAGATTATATCATAATATTCCTATATGTTCCATATTTTTTGTTTATTAAAAAGCACATAGAAATTGCTTAATTAGACTTTATTTAATATTACAAAGGCCGCTGAAAGCCCCACTACCCTACCCCAAAAATCTGCGATTTTTCGGGGACCCCGGCCAGGCATTTTGAGAACGGAGCCGACCGCCGCCAGTGGCGGAAGAAGGAAGGCGAACGTTCACTGAGCGCTAGATAAGGACGAGCAAAATTTTTCATAATATTTCTAACGCGATGTCCGAATCAGCAGCGAAGTGCCGGGTGGCGGAAAAATAGATCCTTCGCTTTGTTCAGGACAGGCTCCGCAGTTGGGGTTTATCAGCGGGCTGAAGTCTTTTTCCACTCGGCGTAAGCCTCCCTCAGCTCCCCGGCCTTTTCTTCGGGCGATGTCGGATTGCAGTGCGCCCACGCGCCGGTCTCGCTGGAAGCGTTGAACTTCAGTTTGTCTTTTGCACGTACGGGCGAAAAAAATTCTATGTGGAAATGCCATTTGCGCGACATGTCCCCCATATTGACGGGCGCGTTGTGCATGCACATCATATAGGGAAAAGAATATCCGAAAAGCATGTCCAGCGTGCCCGAAACATCGCGTACCGTGAGCCCAAGCGCATTCAGTTCCTCATCCGTCATGCCCCCAATATCCGCGACATGCCGCTTCGCATATATGCACACGCCGTACGGGTATTCCGCGTAAAAAGGAAGAACCACCGCAAAATGCCTGTTTTCAAATATGACCCGCTTTCCCTGGGCCGTCTCTTCCTCCAGCATACGGCAGAAAAGGCACTTGCCGTTTTGATCCATGTGCTCGGAAGCGGAATCAAGCTCCAGTTCCAGCCTTTTGGGCAGCACGCCGTATCCGTAAACCTGACCGTGCGGATGGGGCATTGTAACACCCACAACTTCGCCGCGGTTTTCGAATATCATGACATATTTGATCTTAGGATCGCCCGATATATCCAGGAACGCTTCCCGCCAGACGCGGGCAAGCGCGTATAAATTTTCGTTTGATAAGGAACTCATGGTCTTATTATGCTCGGGCGAATAGAGTATCACCTCGCATCTGCCGTACGCCGGACGCACCGTAAAAAAATCCGTCGCAACGTCGTCCGGGACGGGCGGATCCTGCGACAGGACGGGAAAATCGTTCGGATAGCGCAGCACTTCATACCCTTCGTCCGGAACCTTTCCCGAACCAGGGCAAAAAGGGCACCAGTCTTTGGGCATCTGCGGCCGTCCCTGGCGGGAAGCCACCACCATGACCCAGTCTTTCAGCAATGGATTGTATCGCAGTTCCGACATATCAATCGACCCTCTTTTCAGATTATAAAGCTGTCGGCCCGGTATACCGGAAGTCCAGCACATAGCAGCTGCCGGCGCCGAAGACCTGCTGCATCGCATTTCTGTAACCGTTCAGCAAATCAAGGGGCACATAAGCCTGTATGGTTCCCGCGAATCCGCCCCCATGCACGCGCCACGCGCCCCGATTAGCAAGCAAACTCTCGCTGAGAGCAAGGCCGATTCCAAGGGGCTGTTCCTCAGGACGGCTCCATACGGAGACGTTTTGGAGGTATTCGTACGAAGATGAGCCGCTTTCATTTACCAGGCTCAAAAATTCCGTAAAATTCCCGGAAAGCAAGGCGTCCGCCATTTTTTGGGGGCGCCCGTTCTCGGTAAAGAAATGAAATGCGCGCAGCGCCGCGCGGTCACCGTATTCGGCGCGCAATGCGGGCAGAAGGCGGAAAAATTCGGACGAATCGCAGAACCGGAGGCGTTCGCTCCCCAGCCTGGCGGCGATTCCCCGCATGTCCCTGGTTATGGACGCATATTCCTCCGTAAGATCGTCGTGGCTGCCGCCGGTGTTGGTGATGCACAGCAAATACCCGTGCTTCTTTAAATCAAACGGGATATTTTGATAATCCGGTTTTGTGGGATCCATGAAATCGATATATGAAACTCCGCCCAGCGCGCACGCCATCTGGTCTTCTAAGCCGCACGGCTTTCCAAAGTATTCGTTTTCCGCAAATTGCCCGATCTGCGCGATTTCCACCGGCGGTACGGCCCCGCCGTTGTATAAGAAATTGATGACCGCCCCGATCAGGACCTCAAAAGACGCGGACGAAGAGAGCCCCGACCCCGGCAGCACATCCGAAGCAACGGAAGCGCAAAACCCGCCCACAGAATAGCCCTTTTGCGCCATACGGACGGCAATTCCCCGCACAATGGCCCTGGATGTGCCCTTTTCCCCGGGCACGGGACCGGGTTCGTTCAGATCCACGGAAAACGGTTCATAACCCTGCGATGAGATCTTTATCCATCCCTTCTCCCTGCGCACGGCTGCTATCGTATCCAGATTCACGGCGGCGGTCAGTACGCAGCCGTTCTGATGGTCCGTGTGGTTGCCCCCCAGTTCGCTGCGGCCCGGCACCGAAACAAACAGTTCCGCTTCGCCGCCGAACTCCTGCTCAAAGCGGGCGCCAAGGAGGCCGTATCTTTCAGACTGCAGCTGGGAGCCCTCTCCGTACAGGGTTTCGAGCTTTTGCCTTATATCCATATAAAGACCCCTTAATCAATAATACTTATATTATACATTACTGGCAACAATTATGAAATGAAAAAGCATACGGTTGAATTGAAACGTCAAAGCCTGCCGGTTCAATTCCTCTGGAAACGGCGAATGAAGATTATACGTACGGAGTCCGGCCTCCACATGCCATACGGGGATCCCCTTATAAAAGCTTGCCAAAGCGAATGCGAACGCCGTGGTGGTATCCCCGTGGACCATTACAATATCAATAATGTCATATATCGTACGTTTTTTATGATATTTAGACGTCAAATTCCATTTCTGTTCTCGCCTTGCTCAGCAATTCTACGGGGGTGGCTGTTTCCGAGGAATACTTCACCGCGCCGAACTTCATTTCCACATCCAGATTCTGCATTTTAGCGATCCGGGAGGGATCAATTTCCCTGATTTTTTCTTTCATGCGGTCTATGATCATTCCCGCGGAATCGGGGTTGTTGTTGATCAGCAGAAGCCCCCAAATGTTGTTTTCCCTGTCTATCATATAAACCTGGTCTTCCTTCCGGAGTTTCTGCACCATCGCATCCGATATTTTCCGGCAGAATACATCCATGTTTTTCCCGCCCACAAACGTTTTTATTTCCCGCATGTATTTAAAACCCGCTACCATGCAGATAAGCTGGTATTTGTAGCGGTCTGCGATATGCATATAAACTTCCGCATCCTGCAAAAAAGCTCTTTTGTTTTTCAATCCGGTCAGTTCGTCCACCGTAACCAGTTCCTCCAGCTGCACCTGCTGGCGCATGGTCTCTTCCTGCAGACCATTGACTCTCCTGGAAAAGATTCCGACCGCCGCCGTTGTCAGGGGAAGCATCGCGCACCAGAAATACACATAACTCTCCACCGTATACCCTTTTGTCAGGGAAGTATATATGACGTAGGAGAGGTATGCAAAAATAACGATCACATCAATCACCAGTCCGGTTACGATAGAAGAAAAATAAGTGACGATGATCACCACAAACACCACGCTCATGGCAATAAAGTTTGTGGAAAAATGATCCGTATCCATCGCGCTGAAAACGCCGCAGGCCATTAAAAGGACAAGCAGAAATATGAATGCCAGATCGGCAGAAACACTGTTTTTATTTTTTATCAATCTTTTTCACCTTCCTGTATTTCAAAATTACAATGACCAGCGCAATCACCACGATCAGGCCGAATGCGCCCACAATAATTATGAGCTGCCTCAAATCGGCTCTGGCTGCAAAAGTGTCCGCGAAAGAGAGTTCCTTGCTGTTATCGTCCTTAAATCCGAAACAGTAAACATCATCGCTGTCGGCGATATATCCGTCCCCATAGACTTCCCAGAGTTTTTCCACGGTGGAAAGATAATCCGCGGCCCGGAGCATTCCCTCGTCCGTCACGCCGCTTAAAACCATGATGGCCTTCCTGTTTGTGGAATAAGGCGAATATATCAATTGAGCGGTGCCCAGCCGGGCGCTGTACTGCGGATCGATCGCCTTCTTTTCATTGGAATTAATAGCGGAGCCGTCCTCATTGAACTGGAAGAACAGGCTACCGTTCAGTTTCTGAATGGCAGCGTTCCTGCTTTCACTGCCTACCATGATGACGTTATAGTCTTCAAGCTTATCGGCTTCCTGCGCGCGCAGCACCGTAAGGTTTCCCCTGTTTCCCGTCATATATCTTCCCATTGTCTTGAACAGCGAAGACACGGCCTGTAAATCCGCGCTGCTTGGCGCGTCCGGGATCACAAGCGCCACATTGTTGAACGCGCCGTCCCAGATAAAAGGCGCGGGATAGCTGTCAAACAGCAGGTAGGGATTGTCAATCGAATTGAGTTTGATCATGCTGGTATTGGATACGTAACCCCACGGCGTCTCGGTAGCGCGCGGCGTGCATACCAGGTCCTTGATTTCCAGATCAAAGGAAACGGTCAGGGTAAAACTGCCTGAAACGTTGAGATCGGTCGGGATCTGCAGGGTTACGGTGTCCCCGTTTGCCAGGTCCCTGGCAAGTTTTTTGCTCCCAACGGGCTTATCGTTGACATATACCGTTACCAGGGAACGGTCGAAATCCAGATTTTCCGAATACCTTATATCCAGAGAAACTTCGCTTCCGCTTGAAATCAGCCTGTTTTCCGGATACCGGATGTAAAAATCAGCGCTCTGCCTGAACGCGCCTTTCACATAGGTTCCCGCGTCCGTTACGGTCTGATAATCGGAAACCGGATCGTCCGGCGTATCCACATTATATCCGGCCTGAACGGGTTTGCTGGTGAAATCGAGCTGCGCCATCCTGTCTTTGTTGGCAATGAGCCTGGCTGCGCATACCAGCGCTTCCGTATTGTCCCCGGTAACCAGGAGTATATTCTGATCGCCTTTTTTTACAAGCGCAATCAGCGCGCCCTCCGCAGCCTGGCTGATCTGGTCCTGCGTCAGAAGGCTCTTCAGATCGGAAGGCAGATTGCCGAGCCTGGATACATAAAGGATATTTTTTTGATCAAGGCCGGTTCCATCCGAAGCCGCATACCCGATCCGGTCGTAGTACATTGTCGCGTTTGCCGACAGCCCGGAGAGTACGGTCAGCGACACCTGTATCTCGGAATTCTCCGCGCTGCCGCTTACCGCAAGCATGCTGTCATTGTATTCCAGAGAGTCGATGGAGGTAAAATGATTGCAGAAATCCGCAATGGTGTTCATCGTATCGAGAGGAGTATAGGATATTTCAAATGAAGATTCCTTGTAAAGGTTGATCCAGTTGCGGCCCGACATATCATCAATGCACAGCCCGTTGTAGCACCAATCCGGATCTTCGACCTCGGATTTGATATAGCTCTGGATCAGCAGGGTGTTTGATCCCCGGATGATCTTATCCGCAGGCAGGTTCACCGTCAGCGTCTGCTTTTCGCCGTTTTTCGGATCGATCTTCTGGGTATAGAAATTTTCCCCGTTAAGCGACAGGGTCAGCGTGGAGAAATCCTTCCAGGCAATCTGCGTAACGCTGAAACTCAGGTTCAATACGGCGCCGTTCACCTGCCAGTTCCCGACGTCGAAAGATTCGCTTGCGGAAGCGGGGATGCCTGTCAGCGAATAGTCCTTGGAAAAATTTTGCTCATGCACAAGTCCCTGCCCGGACGCGGTATTCAAATCCAGGGCCGTTTCCGCTGGTTTTTCGGAGGGGACCGCCTGGGTTTCCTCAGGCGCTCCGGAAGCTGCGGGAGATTCCACCGCCTCCGGGTTTGAAGCGGAAGCGGACGCCGTTGCCGAGGGCGACGCGGACGCAGGGGCCGCCAGAGCCGAACCCGCGAGGCAATACAGGCATAGGATTGCAGCCAACACTCCCGTCCAGATTTTTTTGTTTTTGATTATTTTCTTATCCTTCATATCCTATCCTCCAGTATAACGCTCAAGTTTACCGAAAACTAAAAACGCTCGGTTTTATACCACTTGTTTCCTCTTTTAAAAACAACATCTATCAAAAAGACGACAATCCCGTAAAAAGCGACCGCCATCCACATCTTGCAGTAAGTGACATACATAAAGATAATAATGAATACGTTTGAAAGGCGCATTTCGCCTTTTTCCGTAATCAGGGAAATAAAGGTGCTGAGTACAAAAAGCGAAAACGCCATCAGCCACAGCAGGTTGCTGAATTCCGCAATGGAACTGTGCGCCCAGTCAAAAAGATTGAATATCAGTACGGTATCCGAAATAATCAGCGAGGCCAGCAAGAGGAAATAAATCCCGATCGAGTAAAGGATGTCAAAACGCACCTTTTTGGCCTTTTTGGAAAAAAGCAGCGGCAGATTTTTAAAGATGACGTATACATTGCCTTTCACCCAGCGGGTCCGCTGTTTAAACCAAACCTTCAGCGTCTGCGGTTCCTGTTCCCATGTCACGGCTTTCGGATAGAATTTGATCAGATATCCCATCATGTAAATACGGTAGCTGATTTCGGTATCTTCGGCAATGGCCCGTACATCCCATCCTCCTATCTCCCTGATGATGGAAGTCCGGACGATATAGTTTGTTCCGGGTATCGTGCACAATTTAAACAGCTGCCACCTGCCCGCCTGGGACATCCACTGGAAAAACAGCGTTTCAATATTGATAAATCTTGTCAGGATGTTCGTTTCCTTGTTGCGCGTACGGAACTTGCCGATCACAGCCCCAAGCTGCGGATCCGCGTCAATCTCGCTGGCCAGATACAGCAGCGCGTTTTTTTCGGGCGTGTTATCCGCGTCGTATACCATCAGATATTCGCTGTCGCTGCAATGCTCAAGGCCGATATTAAGGGCATTGGATTTTCCTTTGCCGCCTCCCCTGGTCCGGTTGTTCACAATCGTAAGCCTTCTGTCCGGATTTTTGCGTTTGATTTCTTCCAGGACCTCGGCGCTGTTATCCGTGGAATTATCGTTTATCACAATGATTTCATACTTCTCGGGAGGGTAATTGAATGCAAGCAGGGAATTTACCGTCCGCCCTATGACCTTGCCTTCGTTATGCGCAGGCACCAGTATGGAAACGGTCGGATAGCGCGACGTGATCCGGGGTTTTTCTTTTTCAATTTTGGTATAATACCTGTAACCCGCGCAGAGCAATATCACGTTGATCAGCAGAAGTATCCATATGCACAAAATCGCCCCGATAATGAGCGCGTCCAGCGTAGGCATCAGGAACCACCCCTCTTCCGTAAAAATTTCTTTCTGTAAAGATGCCGCCCAAGCACGAACAATACGGCCAGAACCACAATGCTCCCGCCTACCACAACGATCAGCAGGTTGTTTCCAACGGTAAAGAACTCCCGGTAGGTTTGCTCTTCTTCCTTAACATACTGGTACGCCTGATCGTACGGCGTTTCATTATACAGGGGGCTTTCATCCGTATAATTGCGTTTATAGTCCGAAACGGTCAGCCACGCCCGGTTTAGTCCGGCCACCATATCGGCAATGCCCTGATCGTCTTTTGGCAGGCCGTATACGACCATTGCATTCATATTAAGCCCGGCGAACTGCTTAGTGGGAGAGGATGTATTTTCTATAAAGGAAAAATCTACCGGATAAGGTCCGGGCGAAAGTTCGTACAAATTGACCTTTTCGTCCAAAAGCGCTTTTTTTGCTTTATCCGTCATTTCATCCAGGGGAACTTTTTCTTCCATATCCGGCTGCACGATCGCGTCATGCAGCACAATGCTGCCCCCGCGGGACTGCACATACCGCAGCAGCTGCGCCCAGCGTTTGAACGCCGGATAATCCGTATTGTCATACACCGGCATCACCCTCACAATAAAGGGAAAACCGTTTTCGCATAACGCATCGGCTGTTTTCTTGAATAAATCAAGATCGGAGAACGCATAAACTTCATCGATCATGACATACAATTGGGGCGTGCCCTGCCACCCAAAAAACTTTTGCATCACGCCGCCCAGGCCGTCCAGGCTGATATCCCCCCTGTTGAAATACGGAACCGTCCAGATTTTGCCCTCCCTTTTGGCAAACGGATATTGATTCCCGAAACTGTCCGTAACGGAGCCAAAGGACTCATCCCCCGGCGAAGTCAGCACCGCCATTTTTCCGCCCACTGAAACCTTCTGCCGCAGGCCGCCTAAATCGAAATTCACAAGTCCGGCGTTAATTTCTGAAACACCGTTTTGGGTAAAACTTCCTCCTATGCAAATCAAAGGCTTTCCGGTTTTGGACGCTTCGTCCAGATATCCTGAATTGAGCAGAATCACATAGCTGTAATCATCCAGCGCGCCCGCGTAAAGCCAATCCGTATGCAGCGCGTCCACTGTTTTGCCAAAGCTTTCCGCCAAACTTTTAATCGCGTCAAGACCGGTTTCCTGGTTGTAAACAATAACGGTATCGGCTTTTTCTTCCGATTCCTTTGCAAACGCAGCGCCGGGCAGAGGCCATATGGCAATCAAAACCAATAAAACGGCGAGCATTCTCTTCATGACGGATCACCTGCCCTGAAAGCCAGCAAGGCCATAAGATTGTCAAACGAATACGCGCTGTTTGTGGCGGCGTCGGCGAAACCTCCGGAAACCCCGCTGTTCTGATCGGTCACCATAAACCTTTTCATTTGCCCGATGCTCTTTTGATATAGTTCGTCATCCGAAACCGCTTTGCCGATAAGCGCCGCTATCGCGTAAAGCGCGGTGGACTCCACACTGCCGCGCGGCTGCCCCGAAACGCTGTACGCTCCGTATAATTTCCCTGCGGAGACCAAACCTTTGATGTACTGAACCGTTTCCGCCGGACATTCGCCGGCTTGGGCAAGATGCAGCGCGCTCAGCATGGACTGCACCATGTTGACGTCCTGCCCGGAATCGTATCCGGCGTCCTTGTAGGAATATTCGTTATAAAACATCGGGAACTCTTTGCTGATAAATCCGTTTTTCAATATCGGATCCATGTTTTGGGCGACCTGCCGGTAGGAACCGTTCAGCTCCGCCAGTTGATTCAACGTCTGCAAGTCGATATAGCAGAGCGTTACCGAATCGTTTGTGGTTTTGTAATCCGAATCGTAAACGCCGTATAGAAAACCGTCTTTGACATTGGTATTGTAAAACCGCTCGGCCAGCGCCCCGGCCCGGCCGGTATATTCCGCGTTGTCAAAACTTTCCCCCGCGGCAAGAAGCGCGCTTATGATCCTCAGATCGTCCAGCGCCGCGTTCATGTTATATTGATGTTTTCCGGACGGATCGTAGCGGTAGCTGAACAAGAAACCGTTGTCCAGTTTGTCCCGTGTAAAGGAAAACGCCTGCCCGAAAGCAGCCTCGTCCTTTTTTTGCGCGGCATACAGCATATAAAGGCCCTGGGACTCGCTCAGCACTTCTCCGCCCGTAGCGTAACCGGCCTTAAAATCCTGATCGAGATAATTTGTCCTGATACCGCCGTTCTCCATCAGTTTTTGCTGGACGAACCGGAATGTTTTTTCTTCTTCCGATTGAACTGCCGGAAAGGATTCTTGAACCTCTCCTACATCCTGCCCGGTCTTGTTCGCAGGCGCGCCGCTTTTCTCCGCTGCCTGGGTTTTTCCGCTTTGATCCCCGGCGGAGCAGCCGGCGGTCATCAGCACGCCAGTCAGCGCCAGGCAAATAAACGCCGTTGTTTTGCGCCTGTAGCGTCTTTTGGTACGGCGGTTTCCATACCTGATCCTTCTTTCCTCGGGATATTCGGTATAATATCCCGCCTCCGTTTGTTCCGCCTGCACCGCGTCTTTCTTTTTGCCCCTGAATGCAAAGCCGATCAGCCACGACATGCCGATCACATTGATGTAATCAAACATCAGCGTATATAAAAATACATGTTTGGCAAAATCCGCGTCCCCGTCCCCCACAATGGAAACGATTATCTGCGAAAGGCCTATCAGGATGCAGAGGATAATGACCAGCATCTGGTACCGGTTGCGAAGTCCCAGCAGAATGGCGCCCAGACACCACATGATCAAAAAGCCGATGGTCTTTGGCGTGATATTCTGTTTCAGGGTGCTGTAAAACACAAAGAAGCCGGTCTTTGCCCCGTATTCCATTCCGGCTTCCATCTCGTAATTCCCGATCATTTCCGGGCGGGTCAGATACAGATTCCGGGAAGCGTAATCCATCATGGTATACAACTGATCCGGATTCTTTAAATAAAACATGGCGACGTCCAGGTAACTGAACTTGTCATAAAAATTTGTGGTCATCGTTTCATCGTCGTATTTGATCTCCGGATACCGGTCAAAAGTGGTCGTACCGTTCAGCAGGGCGTACTGCCTGTTTATCAGAAACTGCTTAAGAGCTTCCTCGGGATCTTCGGCGGACAGCATGGTTCCCCTTGTCATGGTCTGGTATTTATTGATATCCACGAACTTTTGCGGGATCAGAACATATACCGCAATACCTGAAACAGCAAGCGCCCCGGCGATGATAAGCGCAGTGGTCCGAAACCTTTTCAATTGCGTCCTGAACGCGATAAAGATGCATAACACCGCCAAAACGACGCCCAAGGGTGCATTCTGCTGTTTAGCAAAGATAAGCAGGAGCGCGCTCAAGGCAAAAAGGACCAGCAGAAAATAAGGATTGTATTTGCGCCTTTGTCCCAGAAGCAGAGCGCTCGATATGCAGATCATAAACGATATGTAAACCGTGGCCTCCTGATAAAAGGAGTTGAAATACGCGCCGTACGCAAGATCGGCAAATACCAGGACGACCAGGGCTGCGATCAGATAACCCGCCACTGCTTTTTTATTGAACGTGAGATAGTCCACAAACAGAAAAACGCCCAACGCTAGGCATAAAATCTGAAGGCCCGCCAGATACCGGACGTCGAACACGTAATCATGCGTAAAAAAGGTGTCTATTGCCACAGCGGCTTTGATGAAAAGGTTCTGCGAGGTGGTGATGCCGCCCGCCGTAGCGTCGTTGTAATATTGGCGTATCCCATATTCGTTATCAAAATATCCGAAATGCTGTATGCCGCCGTCCTGCTCGAAGGAATATAAATCGTTGGCCGTGAGGACCCTGAAAAAGTCTCCGTTATCGGCCATGCCTATGGAAAGGATAATCAATGCAAAAGTTAAAATCAATACAACAGCAAGGCTCGCTATAAATGCCGGCTTTTTTAAAAAATTAAGAACTTTAACCAACAATTGTTTCTCCTATTCACATTTAAGAATCAAGCCTCTGTTGTTTGACATAATTCGACAAAATATATTATATCAGAAAATTTTTATATTTCAATATTTTCCCTGTTATTACGGTAAAAAAATCATAACTGCGCGTTCAACGCGCAGTTTGCACCAACCCTGTAAGGGTATATCGCTATCACAGCACCTTAAGGTGCTTGAAACCGACTTCTGTGCTGTTTACCGGGCTGCCCCTAACAGGGGC
>JAEWMJ010000032.1 GCA_023393165.1 Bacillota bacterium
TGGACAGGCTGCTTATACTTTTATTTAACCGGTCTCCAGGTGTCATTTTCTTGGAAAATTCATTTTGCTTTTAAGATAATGATCCCCGCATTTCCTAAAAAATCCGGGGTTTGTCATTAGCCTGAAAATCCACCCTTTTGGGTGGATTTTTATTATTTATCTCTATCCCTTATCCCCCGCGGGCTCTCATACGGACCCGCTCTCCTGTTTCCCGTCTTTGCCTTTCCCTGGATTTCCGGAACCGGATTCACGATATTATGCGGGAAATTCTGTTTGTTGTAATTCTCGGTTCCGTGCGCCTTCGGATCGCCCGGATCCGGCCTTCTCATACCTGCTTTGGACAAATCGATCACCTGCCTTGTTCTTAATGATATTGATGCGGACCGTTTATGGGGTCCATCCGTTTTTTGCCCGTCTTCAGATTTTCACCCATCCCGGGCGCGCTCTGCTGATCATGGTTTATAAGGGGCTTTTTTTTGATCTTCACCCCGTGCGGGTCGGTCGGATCGGGACGGGCAGTTCCTTTATTGGTCATTTTTGTTCACCTCGCTGACGGATCGTCGCCCGGCGTGGACGACTTGGGTATGGAATGCTTTTTCGCGTTCCTGTTCTGGTTCATATTCTCGCGGGTCAGAGGCGTTCCGCCCCTGGATTTTTTCATTCTTACGTCTTTTTTATCAACCTGGCTGTCTTTTGTCATATGAAAACCTCCTTGGCAGTAGTTTTAGCAAATTAACGTAAAATTAGTCTTTTAAAAGGTAAAAACAAGGGACTGTCAAAGCAGTCCCTTGCCGATTTTTGTTATTTTCTTAATTCATTGATCGCATCAGATTATCAGAGGTTTTGATCGGACGGATTCGATTTTCTTTTCTTTCGTATAATCAGATACGCCACGGCGGCGCCGCCGCAAGCCACAGCCAGAATAACCAGTATCCAAAGCAATGTACTGTTGTTTTGGCCTTCTGCAAACACTTCTGCCTCCTCGGCTTCCTTGATCGTAACAGAAATGTTGAACGATTCTTCATTAGCCGTGTAGCTGATGCTTGTGCTGCCGGGTTTAACTGCTTTGAACGTCACGGAATCCCCATTTTCTGTTTTTGTAAGGTAGCTTTCGTCATATGTCCATGTACCTCCCGCAGGCGAAGGGATCCATGTTATCTGGCCGCCCTCATAGAGCGTGCAGCTATGCGGCAGTCCTGTTATTATTTCCGCCTGTGTATCGGCAGCCTGGGGTTCAGACTGTGTTGCACCGGGCTTATTTGCCAGCACTATAAACGGCGAGAGATGGCTGACGGTAATGGTCAAAACTCCGTTTTGAACAATACCCGTATAGCTTTCTATTGCGCCGTCCACATAATGCAGCAACGTAAGCGTTTGGCCGTTGTATTGGTCGCCAACCGGGAAATTGAGTGTTATTTCGCCTTCATAGGGCACGGTTGATCCGTCTTGCTGCAGGGAAATATCAAAGGCTAGAATCAAGGTCTGGCTGTTTTGAATAGCTGCTGTCAGCGCCTTATACGCCTGGCTGTCTTTCTTGATCGGAACCACGGATAATCGTGCGTCTTCCGGTACCCCAAAGACGATGATACTGATACCACTGTCAGGATCCTGCAATGTTCTTTGCTCCTTCTGCGTGGTTGTATTTCTTTCCCGTATAATAACGGTGTTCTGTGTTGTCGTATTGGTACCGGACGGCGTATCCGCCGGTTTCAGTTTGAGCCCGTTAATTGCATTTTGCAAATCCTGTACCGCCTGATCCACCTGAGCCTGTTCGTTGACGCTAAGATTCGGATTATCCCGTACCAGGATGGCATTTGTCAGCATGCTCAGTAACGTTTTTCCCGATTCTTCGGTATATGCCTCTACGTTTATTTTTTCCGCGGTCTCAATCAACGCTGCAAGCTTGCTCTTATCCGCCTTTACCCGGAGCCCGTTTATTGCATTTTCAATTGCTTTGACTGCATCATCCATCTGCGCCTGGCTTGATTCCGGAGTTTCCAGTATCGTTTGAGCAGAGGAAATAGCATGTTTCAACGTCCTTACGTCCGCTTCCACATATTTTCCCGATTCTGCGTCAGGCAATTTTTGATTGGCGGTTGTGATCGCATTTTGCAGTTTGGTTCTGTCTTTTACGGTCGCTTTCATAGCATCCATTGCTGCCGTAAGCGGCGTGATCCGGCTGTCAATTTCCCGCTGCAGGGCATTGGCGTCGTTCAGCAGCGATCCCGCGGCTTCCAATACAGCTTTAAATGATGCAACTTTCTGCAGGTCGTCGTAATCCGTCAACACCAGCGCGGAGGCGGTATTATACAGATCCTGGAGCGCCTGTTTATCCGTCGCGCGGTTTAGCTTAAGTTCCGTCAGTTTATTATTCAAGGCAGTGTTGGCGGCGTCAACTGATGCCTGATCCGCGGCAGGATTGTTGAGTGCGACCTTAGCCTCTATTAATGCCTGGTTGAAGGCCGCTTTTTCATCCGCCGAAAGCGAATTGATGACTCCGCGGCTGATGGTGAGGTTCCCCAGTTCGATGGTCGCCATCAGCGCTTCTTTTCCGACGTCCGGAACAGCCGGAACCAGAACGGCGATAGCAGCTTTTAACGCTTCCGCCGCTTCATTGATCTGCTGCTGCCTTGTCTCGGGCTTCGCGGCAATATCAAGCGCAGCCGCACGGCCTGCGGTAAATTGTTCTACACCGGATTCATATACCGCGCCGCCGTCAATCTGCTGCTGAATGGCGTCCGCTATGGAGATCATAGCCAGCAGGGAAGTCCAGTCTTTGACTGTTGCCGTCATGGCATCCCGGACAGCCGTAAGCCTCGTACACATGGCGTCCAGTTCGGCCTGCAGCGCTCCGCTGTCAGCTATCAGCGCCGAGGCGTTCGCCAATGTTTCCGAGAAAGCCGCCACCTTGTCCGGATCGTCATAATCCGTTAATGTAAGTGCGGCTGCCGCATCGCGCAGCGCAGTAAGTGCAGCCGGATCATAAGCTGTCACCAATTTGTACTTGGCCAGCATGGCATGCAGATTTTCGTACGCGTCGTCCACCGTCACCTGATCTGCGAAATTGCTCTCGACGACCGTTTTTACGTAGTTATATGACCAGTTGTACGATTTTTGCGCTTCCGATTCGGATGTGGATGTTGACGGATCCTCCATGACACCGCGGGTAACCGCAACCTGCGCTTTGGCGAATTCTGCTTGAAGCGTACTCTTATCGCTGGCTACCGGCTGCGGAGTGACGTTATACAATTGGAACTCGTACAGCACAGGCCTAGTACATTCCAGAATATTCATGCGGATCTTGTTTGAAGTCACTGTCGTTGGCAAATCTATCTTAAATATAGTTGAAGAAATTTTATCACCGCTATAGCTGTACGCAACCTTCCACTCGCCGTCTTCCCAATATTCAATATTGAATCGGCTAATGTTAAAATTTGTAGCGGAATATTGTTGTCTGAACATCGCCTGATCGACTTTGACTTCTTCCGCGAATGTCAATTCTAGGACTGCCTCAGTCGTGCCAACCGCAGTCATCCAATACGTACTGTCATTATTGTCGACCGCTCTCGTACCATCAAAACCGGGTGCGGAAGTGGTTGCATTGACCTGTGTGGCAGCGGGGGCAATATTGGCCGAGGGTATTGTTATCATAGATACAGTTCCCAGCATCGCGCCTTTGTAAAAGAGCGCTGCTCTCATTTTTGCCTGACTGATCATTGTCAGCGGCGTTTTGTAAAGATTAGAATAAGCTGTCGGTTCCGAACCGTCCAGTGTATAACGGATCTCGGGCACTTTATAATAAGAATCCATGGCAACTTCTGTGCCCTGTTGTTGAATGTTTACTTTGAGCAGCGCCGCCCTTTCCGATATAACGGCAAGCTCCTTTTCCAGTTCCGCCTGTTTGCCTTTCATCGCTTCAGGTGTGGAAGCGCTGTCCTTCAGCACGCCGATGCAGTTGTCGATCAGCGCCGACAGCGCGTCATACTCCGATTGCGAGTATTCCCAAAGCTCCGTTCCGATTGTCACACCCTTCAGCACTTCCTGGGCATGACTGATCACTGCTGAAAATCCGACCGCAGTTTCCGCATTACCGATAGCTTTATTCAACGCAACCATTTCTTCCGTGTAGTCCGGAGCGCCGTCGGCAATAAGCTTTTCCGCATGCGCAATGGCAGCGTTCAGCGTACCCTTGGCGGTTTCCAGCCTGTCGCCCGTCATGGTATCTGAAAACGCTTTTGCTTTTTCAATCACTTCATTCAGCTTGGAAGCGTTGCTGTTCAGATTGATGACATAGGTTTTTCCTTTTTGCGTATCAAAAGAAATCTTGTCCGCACCTTCCTGCTTTACCGCAACCGGAGTGCCGTCCGATTCTTTAACTACAGCGTTTGTAATGCCGGCGTACTCGCCTATGAATTTCCCGCCGTTGCGGGAAGTCACCTTAAACTGGTCCCCTGTTCCTTTCGACCAGACCATATCGATCACAAAATTTCCGCGTGCAACGATCCCCTTGATGCTGCCATCCTTCCATGCGGAGGGAAGTGCGGGCAGAAACTGCGTATATCCCGACTGGCTTTGCAAAAGCATCTCCGTCATGCCCGCGGTCAGCCCGTAATTGCCGTCGATCTGGAAAGGAGGATGTGAATCCAGCAGGTTGTCAAGTAAGCCGTTGGTGTTGCCGGCACACATACCGCGCACCATGGAATATGTATCCTCCGCGATGCCGGTTCTGGCATACATATTGATTTTCATTGCCTTGGACCAGCCGGTGCCGTTGAGGCTGCGCTGCTCCAGTGTTTTAATGGCCGCCTGCATCCATTCCGTGGTATCTTTGCTAATTAAAGTGCCTGGGAACAGGCCTACAAGCTGAGATGTGTGGCGATGGATGGCGCCCTGGTTCGCGGAACCGCCGGCGCCAAAATTGGGGATTGTCGTCTCAGGCAGATTCCCTGCCTGGGCATAAGCCTTTTTATTAGCGACGTCGATCCTTGTTTCCTCGAACCACTCCTTTACCTGACCCTGCTCACCGATTATAATCGGGTTGAGCTGGGACTGCTTCTGCTGCCATACTTGACGTAAATCCTCATCGACGCCCAGCGTTTCGGATGCGTCAATGGCCATTTTGTAAAGCTCCCACACAATCGACTGGTCGTAGGTGGTCCCGTTGACCGTCGGCCCCTGTTCCGCCGATACCGACGGCCCGACCACCAGACGCTTCTGGTAGTCGCTGTACCACAGGAACTGGTTCCAGAAGTTCGCCTGCTCCTTTAGCATGGGGTAAACGGTATTCCGCAGGAATTCCTCATCCCCCGTAAACAGGTAATAATCGTACACATTCTGCAGCGCCCAGGAGGATCCGCCGATATTCCAGCCGTATTCCTGAGAGCCGAACGGCGCCGTGCAGCCGAACGGATTGTTCTGGGTGTTGACCAGAAAGCCGTTGCCCTGACCGATAGGAGTTGTATCAAAATTGTCTGTTTTGACCGCCGCCGACCGTTCCGCAGTCAATCGCCCCGGAACCACAAGCGATTTTACAAAATTATTAAAGGGCATCGCACATTCAGCGAGGTTTGTCTCCATTGTCGGCCAATAGTTCATTTGTACGTTGACATTAAAGTGGAAGTCTGCACCCCAAAACGAACTGGCGCTCCCGATCAGCCACAAACCGCAAAGGTTTGTCGGCAGATTTCCTTCTCTGGAACCCGCAATGGTAAGGTACCGGCCAAACTGATAGGCCATTTCCTCCACCGCAGGATCATACTGCCCGTTACGGTAGTTTTTCATCAGCTGGTCCGTGGAGATTTCGGGGCATTTTGCGCCCAGATCGATCTCGACCCGGGAGAACAGCTCCTGATAATCAGCGAGATGGCGCTCCAGCAACGTATCGTAGCCTTTTGCAGCCGCCGCGTCCACTTCGCTTGCAATTTTCGAATGAGGATCTTCCCCGCGGTACGCCGGATATTCGTTCTTATAATTTGTCCCCGTTGAGTAAACCAATGTGACCGTATCCGCGCCGGTTACCGTAAGCGTTTTTCCGTCGCTGCTGGAAACGCTCCCTCCCTCGTTGACAAGCTTTAATTGCATCTCGCATTTCATCTGGTTGTCGTTTACCTGGCCGGCAAGCGTGATCCGCTTCTGGTCTGCGTCTGCTGTGGCCGTGGTCGTCAAACCGCTGGCAGCGGATACGGATGTGGTAAATGTCAGCTTTCCCGCTTCCGAGGCCGTCAGGCGCACGACCGCCACCTGGTCCGGATAGCTGACGAAATACTCGCGTTTATAATGGACTCCCTGGTAATCATAGTTGACAGAAGAAACTGCCGTCCTCATATTCAAATCGCGCACATAATTGCTCACATTCGAATCGGTGACGCCGGTAGAGGAAAAATCAACATAGATATCTCCGAAATCCTGATACATTCCCATACCACTGCCGGTTCCCATAACGTTGGTCAAACCACCCGTACCTAACGGGAAGACAGAAGTGGAGTGGTTGTCCGCTTGCTCACGAATTGCGTTTAACTGTGCCTGCGTGACTGCGGTCGTTCTGTTGCCACCGTTATAACCCGGCCTGCTCGTGCTGGGGCCGCCTTGCCACAATGTGTTTTCATTGAAATGCAGCCGCTCTTTGGATGGATTTCCGAAGGCCATCAGACCGGTGCTGCCGTTGCCCTGCACCAGGGCGTCGTTGGTCCAGTCGGCTGCCGGCTTGGTATACCACATTCTTAAGATGTTCCCATCAGACGCCGGTTTGCCGGATGCACCGACACCGGATGTTGACATTTCGCTTTTTTCTTCCGCCGCATAAACAGGCACAGCGGAAAACAGTGATGAAAACAGGATAGCAATCGATATTGCTACCGAAATAAGCCGTTTCTTCATTTTATACCTCCATACATCATTGTATATTCAGTTTTTTAATGAAAATGGTTGCAGATTACTGCAGAAAGATGATGACGTAATTAATGAAGTACTGAAAAATTGTGAAAATCTGCAACTTAACGCGTTAATGATTTCATTATAGTTAATATTTACCTGGAAAAAAATTAACAAATCCACAGAAATATTTAAATAATCTACACAACAAAAAAACAGATGAAAAACTCACATCTGTTTTCACAAAAAATATTATCATTATACAACTTTTAGTACAGGAACAACACGGACTTTAGTACCCACTCCGTTATTATATGTTTTATATAAACAATCAAGAATTTGCTTTTACCCGAGCTCTTTAAAAATGATAAAAGACCTGCCGATTGGACAAAATAAAAAAAACCTGCGGCCCTGCGCGCGGGGTATTCAAAATAAAAAGGAGTCAAGCCATGCAAACAGTTTGGAAAGGGGCGATCAGCTTCGGCCTTTTAAATGTTCCCGTCAAGATGGGGACCGCGACCCACCGTGAAAACATCGCGTTCCGTCAATTGCACAAGGAATGCAATACCCCTATCAACCAGAAAAGGTTCTGCAGCAAATGCGGCCGTGAGGTTTCCTGGGACGAAATTGTCCGCGGATACGAATATGAGCCCGGCCGGTTCGTTCTGATCACGGAGGAAGATCTCGCCGGTCTGCCCATCAAAAGTGCAAAATATATCGATATTGTCGACTTTATTCAGATCTCGGAAGTGGATCCCATCTATTTTGACAAAACCTATTATTTGTGGCCGGAAAAAGGCGGAGAAAAGCCTTACCTAATTTTAATGGATGCGATGCAAAAGACAGGCAAGGCGGCGGTCGCCAAGGTTACAATGCGTGAAAAAGAACATCTGTGCGTCCTGCGGATTGCAGGCGGTGCGCTGTCCCTTTCCATGATGTTTTTTGAGGATGAGATCAGGAGCACAGACGAACTGGGGATCGCGGAACTCGCCCAAAAGGTAGAGGTCCGTCCGGAAGAAATGGAAATGGCCGTGAAACTGGTGGATAATCTCTCCGCACCCTTTACTCCCGAAAAATACCATGACGCATACCGGGAGGAACTCCTCAATCTCATACGCGCGAAAGTTGAGGGCGAAGAGGTAGTGCAGGCGGAAACGCCCGCGCCCGAAGCCGCCGGCAATGTCATCGATCTGATGGAACGTCTGCGCAAAAGCGTGGAAGCCACTCAAAAGAAGGAAAAAAAGAGCGCGCCCAGGAAAAAGAAGGCTTCGGGAAGTTAAATCTGAGGCAATGTCTGCCTCAAAGTATAGACTGGTTCAAACAAGTCGCCTACTTTGTTCATCCGCTTTTCCATACTCCGGATGGTAAATTGTTCTGGATGGGCACCTTTCTGTAGTTCCAGCCATGTCACGGGCGCAGATACGGTCGCTTTGGGGGTAGCGCGAACACTGTAGGGCGAAGGCAGGGTCTTTCCCCGTCCGTTCTGCACAGCGTCCAGATATACCCGGTCGCCCCGTTTGGCAATAACCCGTTGAGTTGTAAAAAGCTCGGGCTGCGCTTCTTCAATATGTCTGCAAATCAGTTTCAAAAACCGCCTCACCTTTTCATAAGGCGTGGGCTCTATGGGGACAACGACATGCACGCCCGTTTTGCCTGAAAGTTTCGGAATCGACCATAGCCCATAAGAGTCTAAAGCAGTTTTTACCAGAAGCGCCGCCCGAGCCGCTTCATCAAAACCAGTATTTCCCGATGGGTCTAAATCGAATATCGCCACGTCCGGGGAATCCAGATCAGGCAGGCGTGAAAACCAGGCGTGCGTCTCGATACAGGACCGGTTTGCCATATATATGAGGCTGGGCAGGTCGTTCACCAGGCACCAGTCGATGGTTTTTTCCCCCGAAGGCAGGATGACGCTGGAGAGCCACTCAGGCGCGTCGTCCGGCCGCTGCTTTTGAAAAAAAATTTCGCCGCCTATCCCGTCGGGATAATGCAGCATGGAAAAAGGCCTTCCCTTCAGGTAAGGAATGATATACGGCGACATGCGGATATAATAGCCGATCAGTTCGGCCTTGCTGCCCCCGATATCCGGAAAATAAATTTTATCGAGATTCGCAAGGGTTATTTTTTTCCCTTCCACCTGGTATGTTTCTTTTTCCTTCATTTTATCCCCGCCAGTCAGATTCTACTTGTATTTTGGCATCTCCCCCGGTAAAAAATACCCGCCGCCATATTTTTTGTCAAAACACAATGCCTGCCCTTCACAAGGCAGGCATTGCGCTCCTGAAAGTGCCGAAAACAGTCAGGATTTATTTATATAGATCCGGCGGAAAAAGCGCTGCGGCGTTTTTCCGGATATGAAGGCAACCCGAATCTAAACTATTTTTTCTTAAAATCATACGGACTCATAAACTTGGTTCTATACATATCGCGGTATCCATCGGGGCAGCCCCGTTTATAATCATCGTGATCCCAGTCATAGTAGCGGGGTCTCCTCATATCATCCCAGCCATAATTAAAGGGCCGGGTCTTTAACCTGTCATCCCAGTCGTGATCGTAATACCGCCTTCTTTTCATATCGTCCCGGTCAAAAAACCAGTTTCCTCTGAAATCATCCCTACCCCAGTCATAGCAGCCTGTGCGCGGTCCGTACATTTTTGTGTATCCCATGTCCATATTTTTGCATCTGTCGTCATAACGGCGATCCATATATTAGCCTCCTTTCCGAATATATATATACAGTATATTCATAACCGGCGTTTCGTGATACATATACAAAAATCTTAAAGGTTATACTTCAACGGCGGCGCCTGGGGCAAAATATATGTTATCCGTACATTTTGTCAAGCCGGCTCAATTTTATGAAAAATGACTGCCGCAGGCTTTTTTTAAATCCTTTGCCGCCCAGCCGTATTTTTGGCAAAAATGCGGATCACAAAGGAAAAATGCAAAAGCTCCGCAACATGACGTTTACGGAGCTTTTTTTATTGGGTGGGGGAAAATCCAACCATGATGAATATCCGACTCACTCCTTTCCCTCCGGGCAGGCCGGGCGGGGAAAGACGAATCAGAACTTTTTGTACATTTCTTTTTTCGCGCCGCACACAGGACAGTTATCCGGCGCTTCGTTCAAAACCGTATGGCCGCATACGGGACAGATATAAACCGATTCAAGCTCCATATCCTTCCCTTCCTTTGCGGCGTTCTGGGCGTCTTTGAAAAGTTTTGCATGTATCTTCTCCGCTTCCAGGGCAAAGTGGAAAGAGCGCTCCGCACCCGGCTCGTTCTGGAATTTGGCGGCATTCAGGTAGACCGGATACATCTGCTCTATTTCGTGCACCTCGCCCATGATTGCCCCTTCCAGGTTTTCAAAGGTTTTTCCGGTTCCGAAAACGCCGCCCGCAGGTACCGTCGCGTCGGCAGTGTTTCCGCCGATCTCTTTAAAATGGTTTCCGGCATGCACCCTCTCCGCGTAAGATATCGCTTCGAACAGCTTCGCCGTATTGGGTAATCCCTCTTTTTTAGCCATATCGCCCCAGATCAGGTAACGCATGTGAGCCATGCTTTCTCCGCCGTATGCGGAGTGAAGAAAATCCAAAGTCATCGCATTTTTTGCCATGTTTTTTTTAAACCTCCTTGAAAAAAATTTGAATTCTTAAAGTTTTTATATTTAAATCGTGCTTTTGATTTGTGAAAGCCGCTGACGGCGCCAAATGCAAGGCATTTTGAGCATTGTGACAGAAGCATAGAAAATCCTACGCTGAGGAACAAGCGGAAAAATAACACAGCAGTTGGCGCTGATCAGCGGTCTTGAACTATACAAATTCCTGTATCAGCCTTTTTATCACCGATCGGTCGCTTTCCCTGTCAACCAGAGGCGCACCGTTTCTTAATACCGGGTTCTTTTCATGGAACGTGCGTTTCTGCTCCCGGTACAGGACGCCGATGGGGATCCTGTCGCCAATCTCCATAGCCCTTTGCATCGCGGAAACCTTGTCCGCCGGATCGTACGAATCATCAAGCTCATACACGCGGTTTGCATACCAGGCAAAGGTATTTATTTTGTTAAAACTTACGCACGGCTGCAGGATATCCACCAGCGCATAACCCTTGTATTCGACCGCCTGCATCATAACGGATATCAGGTGTTCTTTATTGCCGGTAAACGCCCTTGCGACAAACCCGGCTCCGGCGGCAATCGCCATAAGCATGGGATTCATGGGTTCATTCATGCTGCCCTCCACCTGGACGCCCGTAACCATGCCCTCTGCTGACGTGGGGGAGGCCTGCCCTTTTGTAAGGCCGTATACCTGGTTGTCATGCACAAAATGGGCGATGTCCACATTGCGCCGGATATTATGAATAAAATGGTTTCCGCCCTCCCCGTAGGAATCGCCGTCTCCCGTATCCACTATCACCGTCAGATTTTCGTTTGCGATCTTAGCGGCGACCGCCGCAGGAAGCGCGCGGCCGTGCAGTCCGCAAAACGCGTTTGCATTCAGATATTGCGGCGTTTTAGCCGCCTGGCCGATGCCCGCAGCCAAAAGAATTTCGGTGGGTTTTCTGTCCAGCCTTTCAAGAGCGGTCTTGAGGCATTCCAGAATACTGTGGTTGCCGCACCCGGGACACCATGCCGTTTCGTAGGTGCAAAATTCAGGCCTGCTCATTTTCCGCCCTCCTTTAACCGCAAAACAATTTCGCCGCCGGCGATCTGCCTTCCGTCGTATTTCAGGATGCTTCCCGTGCATTCGACCCCTGCATGCTCCCGGATAAGCCCGGCCAACTGGCCGGTGGCGTTCTGCTCCACATTGATGATGCG
Organism: Bacillota bacterium; assembly: GCA_023393165.1. Taxonomy (GTDB): domain Bacteria; phylum Bacillota; class Clostridia; order Christensenellales; family Christensenellaceae; genus JAEYKI01. Next base: position 11,687 of record JAEWMJ010000032.1, read on the forward strand.
CCGGGCCTTTGGAGCCAGTTTTTGCAGTTCCTTTTGAGGCAGGGGATATATATCGCCGAATACCAGCGCGGCGTATTTGCCCCCGTGTTTCTCATTTAAAATCTGGACCGCCTCCGCAATGGGTCCCCAGGCGGAACCCCAGCCCAGCAGCAGCGTGTCAAAATCCTGGGCGCCCATGAATTCAGGCTCCTGCATTTCAAGCGCGGCAAGCTTTTTCATGCGCTTATCCGTCATGCGCGTCCGCACCTCTGCGGATTCGCTGATCCAGCCGCGCTCGTCGTGTTCGTCGCTGTCGATACAGACAGGATGTTCCGTTTTTCCGGGAATCAGCCTGGGCGATATGCCGCTTTCCGTATAGCGGTAACGCAGATACTCTTCCCCTCCCGGATCGTCCGAACCGGGTTTTATGATTTTTATTCTATCCGGGTCAAACGGCGGCACGGTGGCCGACGCGTCCCCCAAAAACTGATCGCTCAAAATGACGACGGGAACCTGGTAGGTTTCCGCCAGGTTGAACGCGCGGATCGTTTGATAGAACGCGTCCAAATGATTGCGCAGGGCGATCACTATCCGCGGAAACTCTCCCTGCGAGGCCGAGATCACAAATTTCAGGTCGCTCTGTTCCGTCCGGGTGGGCAGTCCGGTAACGGGACCCGGGCGCTGCACATCCGCCACTACAAGAGGGATCTCCGCCATACCGGATAAACCCAGAGCCTCGACCATCAAAGAAAAACCTCCGCCCGATGTTCCCGTCATGGCGCGGGCTCCCGCATAGGAAGCGCCTATCGCCATGTTTATGGCGGCGATTTCATCTTCCGCCTGCTCCACCACGATCCCCGCCTCGCCGCTTTTGGAAGCCAGATATTCCATTACGGATGTGGAAGGGGACATGGGATAAGCGGAATAAAATTTGAGGCCTGCCGCGATCGCGCCCAGCGCAAGGGCGCGGCTGCCCGAAACAATGATCCAGTCCTTGAAATTCCCGTTTAAACGCGGGAACTGCTGCCGCACGGATTCAAAACCAAGCCGCACCGCTTTCAGATTCACCTCAATATACCGGTCCGCGACAAACGACCGAAGCACATTCTGCACATTATCCAGATTTTCGCCGAACAGTTTTAGGATAACGCCGACCGCAACGCTTCCGGATACTTTGGGGTTGCCGAGGGACCGCGCCATATCGTCCATGCCGATCTGGACCGCCCTTGGATCTTCCGCGGCGGTTTTGGTATCGCAGAGGATAAAGCCCTTTTCCTGAAGCCGGCTCTTATGCAGTTCTATAGTCTCTTCGTTCAGGGCTACAATCCCGTCCAGTTCGCTGCCGTGGCCTAATACCGCCTTGTTACCGAACCGGATCTGGGCAAAATTATGGCCTCCACGGATACGCGACATAAAATCCCGCGATGTAAAAACACTGTACCCCGATCTCTTTAGGAGTTTTTCCAGTATTGCGGCTGTCGTATCTATGCCCTGCCCTGCCGCGCCGCCGATCAGAATATTATACATATGAGTTCCCCCGGTCCTCCGCGCCGGACAGCCGGCGCGGAGTTTATATGAAATATAACTAAACAATAGTTTCTTTTACGAAAGGCGCTGAAAGCCTCAAATACAAGGCATTTTGAGCATTACGAGGGAAGCGTAGTTAACCCTACGCTTAGGAGTAAGCGGAAAAATAACGCAGTAGTTGAGGGTTCTCAGCGCCTTTCGATCAGAAATCCGCTTTCCAGAGCCCGTGTATATTACAGTACTCATAAACCGTTCCGGATTCAAAGTCTTCAAATTCGGCCGCAGGCGTTTCGCCCGGCTTCAGGAACGCGAAATCGAGTTTGTTTTCCGATACGACCGCGATCCATTCGATGTGATGCTCGGGCAGCATCGGATGCAGTACGGAACCGACAACCGCGCTGATTTTTCCATCCTTTTTCGTAACGACCGGGACGTGTTTTTCCTGCGCGGCGTCTGTGGAATTTGCCTTAAGCTTTGTCATTTCCTGCCCGCAGCATACAAGCGTGCCGCCGCCTTTTCTGATCATAGCGACCATATTGCCGCATTCTTCGCAGCGGTAAATTTCAACTTCAGACATTTTTTTGATCCTCTTTTCTTTTTTATTTATTATTTTTTTTATTTCGCCGGGAAGCTGATTCCCAGCTCTTCAAACATTTCTTTGACTTCCGATTCACCCGAATCAAAAAGCTCCGCTTCCCTGGGGTCTAATGCGCGAAGCAGGGTCATCAATTCCCCCATATGGGCCTTTTCTTCGTCCCGGATGTCCGCTATAACTTTTTTTGCCATCTCGTTGTCGGTAGCCTGAACATGCGCGTCATAAAGATAAATCGCCTCCAGTTCCCCGGCGATATCCAGTCGGATGGCCTGAATCAATTCTTCCTTTGTGAGTTTTCGTTCCACATTGGCTTGAAAAGGGTTTGCAAAAGCCGGCATTTTTGAATCCTCCAATCATTATATTTTCAATATTTCACAGTTTTATGAAAACAGACTTATTCCAGATTCTCCAGAATGTCTTCCGGATTTTCATCCGAACCCGCCTTCAGGACATACGTTTTAATCGCTTTGAGCTGCGCCTGGGACAAACGCGTTATGGGGAAGGCCCGTTCGGCGATATTATAAAATGAGAATATTCCCCTGTATTCGGCGGCGTTCCCAAGCTCCCGTTCGATATGCAGCAGCCGGTTATACTTGGATACGCGCTCGCTCCTGGACGGCGCTCCTGTTTTGATCTGCCCCGCGTTCATGGCTACCGCAATATCGGCTATGGTGGTGTCTTCCGTTTCCCCCGACCGGTGGGAAACAACGGCGGTATATCCGGCCCTTTGCGCCGTACGGATCGCCTCAAGCGTTTCGGTAAGCGTGCCGATCTGATTGGGTTTGATCAGGATGGAATTGGCCGTGCCCAGCCCGATCCCCTGCTTCAGCCGCCGGGTGTTGGTCACAAAAAGATCGTCCCCGACAAGCTGCAGTTTGCGGCCCAGCCTGCGGGTAAGCTTTTGCCAGCCTTCCCAGTCCTCTTCCGCAAGGGCGTCCTCTATGGATATAATGGGATATTTGGACGCCAGCATCTCCCAGTATGCGATGAGCTGGTCTGTGGACATATGGATTTGCTTTTTTGGCAAAAAATAGCCGCCTTCTTTTTGATACCATTCGCTGGACGCCGGATCCATCGCGATCCGGAACTGGGCCCCGGGCTCATAGCCCGCTTTCTCTGCCGCCTCCACGATTGCGTCCAGCGCTTCCTGGTCGTCTTTCAGATCGGGTGCAAAACCGCCCTCATCCCCGACCGCGGTGGACAGCCCGCGCCCGGACAGCACCAGTTTCAGGCTGTGGAACACCTCCGAACACCAGCGGAGCGCCTCGGCAAAATTGGGAGCGCCTACCGGCATGATCATAAATTCCTGCGTATCGATATTGTTTCCGGCGTGTACGCCGCCGTTTAAAATATTCATCATGGGAACCGGAAGATTCCGCGCTTCAACGCCGCCCAGGTATCTGTACAGCGGAAGCGAAACCGACGCCGCCGCTGCTTTGGCTGCGGCAAGGGATACCGATAAAACGGCGTTTGCGCCGAGTTTGGATTTGTTTTCCGTTCCGTCCAGTTCGATCAACGCACGGTCGATCTCATACTGCTTAAGTGAATCCATCCCTTTGATGCGGGCTGATATGACTGTGTTCACATTACGGACCGCTTCCAGCACGCCTTTGCCCATATACCGCGACGGATCGCCGTCCCTGAGCTCCGCCGCCTCGAATGCCCCGGTGGACGCGCCGGATGGAACGGCTGCCCGGCCCTTTGCTCCGTTTGCCAGAATCACTTCGGTTTCGATTGTGGGGTTGCCGCGCGAATCCAATATTTCGATGGCCGCGGCAGATTCAATGGAAGTTTGCTTCAACATTGCAGGTCTCCTTCCCTAAAAACTTAAATTTATTGTTGCGGGAAAATCTCCCGTTTTGCCTGTGATAAAAAGTTTTGATTTTCCTTTTATATTTAAATCAAAATCCAAAATGCTAAACGGGAAAATATAGAAATATTTAGTATTTGGGTGCATATTAAAATAATTTATATGAGAATATCCGAAAAATATTCGGGCAGGCCGATTTCTTTTGATAATAAATGGATTTTTGCCCGGCGCTCGGGCTCCAGCGCGCTGAAAAAGCGCAAAAAAGCCTCCTGCCATTCCCGCTCATATTCTGCCGCATGAAGGCGGTCTCCGTCCGCGGTTTCCAGCAGCAGAAGGGCAAGCTGGGGTTCTTCCAGCGATCTGAATATTGCGCCGAATTCAGCGCCGAAAAGGCAGCCTGACGAAAGTATGTCCTTCAAGTCCATAAAACTGCGGATCCTGGATAATATCAGTCTGGACTTATCCGAAGGCAGCCGGCAATCGCCCAGTTCTTTAATCAGGTCTCTTAATTCTTCATCCTCCAACTTTTTTCCGTCGGTAAATTGAACCGTATTTTTTGATTTTTCCAAAGGCGGCTGGGGCAGCGTTCCGTCCGGCGATACGCATTTTAAAACCTGTTCGTAAATATTCACCAACAGGTCCGCATAACCGGGATCATAGCGCAGCATGGCGAAGTGGATCTGTCCGGGCGAAAAACGGTTTAAGTACCGGTTTTCCGTCAGCAGCCTTTTTGTGTATTCGAGGATATATTCGATTCCTTCGCTGCCAATGGGTTCACCGGAGAGCGGGTAGTCGATCATTGCTGGCGCCTCGTGCGCGCCGAACTCCATGTCATACGCGCCGAAAAAAACCGCAATGCCTTCCATTGTTTCGTTATATGCCAGATTGGCCGTTTTCACGGCGCTTGCCCTGCTTTCCAGATAGTTGAGCTTTGCAATACGGAATTTCTTTTTGATCAATTTCCGTCCTTCGGACAATAACTCTTTCAGCGGTTTATCCGTCAGATAAGCGATCCCTTCCTCGGGCGGGAGCGTTTTTAAAAACAGGCTCAAGGTAAAGGAAACGGATTTCAATATGCTTTCCGCAGTTTCGATCCTGACGGAACTGCTTTCACCGTGGGTATAGCGCGCGGCTTCAAAAGCCAGGAGCTCCAGTAACTGCGCCTGTATTTTTTTAAGCCCCGCCTGGCCGAGCAGACCTGTGCGCTGCCCCTCATGAAGCAAAGACTGAAGGTAATTTTGCCCGTCCAAACCGGCAGGATCTATGATACGCTGTTTTTGCAGCTTATTCATCGGCGTCCTCCCTTAAAAAAACGTCCGTTTCCGGCAAAAGGCCCGCTTCGTCCCAGCAGCCGTACCGCATGTCGTGCACCATACTCTCCAATACCAGGTTAAGATGTCCGATTGATCCCCTGCAGACGGTATCAAAATATTTCTTCATCCGGCCGATCAATTCGCCATCGCTCATCCATTCCAGTTCGTTCTTGAAGTAATAAAATATCTGGGTCAGTTCTCCCAGCGTCTCGGCGTAAGTGTCCTGTGTTAAATAGGGGGAATCGCAGAATTCCAGTATGATCTTCCTGACGGCGCACTCTCCGAATTCCACGCGTCCTGTCTTTGCCAGTGCGTCGGCGCGGGACCCAGCCAGTTCCAGCGCCCCGTCAGGCGGCAGGACCAGGCCGAAGGCACGCGTAGTATCGTTGCACGACAGCATTTGGTCAACCGGATTCAGCGATTCTCCCAGGATACGAAGATTGTTGCTCACATTTGCAAGGGCGTCCGTCCCGGTTTTATAATCCTTATTCATATGCATCCCCTCCCAAGTTTACACATTATACTCGCGGTCAGAACGTATTACAAGACTTGTATTTTTGCCCATTTTGTGCTATAGTAAATGCGTAAAAAAGAAAAAGAGGACGTTTGAAGCGTCCTCTTTTTTATCCGATTATCTCAAGGGTGGTTGGATAACCCGGAAGCTTAATCAAAAATCATTATACGATTGGTTTCCCAATACCTTTCCGCCTTGTCGAAAGCGACGCTGTATTCCTCAAGGAAGGCTTTCGCTTTTTCTCTGCCAATATTGTAATACTGCCAGCTAGCTGCTTTTTCGACGCCCTCCCTGATATCAACAAGCCTTTTACACAGGAAAAGATGCTCATATTCCAGCTGTCCGCTATCCTCCTGGTCGTTAAAACGCCCGTTTATGCCCTTTAACACTTCCGCCTCTATTTTATCCGCATAATAGGGAAGCGCGTCCACGGATAGTTGGGTCAGATAGGGAACGTCGGTACTCTCCTTGCCTATCGCAATATTCTGCCGCGCGATAAACGCGTCCGCGTTCATAAAATTGAGGGCCAGATAGCAGACCATGCCCACGACAAATATCCATTTGCCGGCATTGAGCGCGGGTTTTGCCAGGCTTATGATCAGTACGATAAATACGCCCGCCGTAGCCACCATGAACGCCTGCGTAAAGATCCTGAGGATGCTGAACGAAAAAGCCTGTTCGTAAAGCGCCATGCGCCAGAAAGCCGATACCAGGATGATTTCCGTCAGCGCGCAAAGCAGCGCCAGCATGAACCTGATCTGCTTATTGTTTTCTTTTTGAACTATGACCGATTTTTTTACGAGGAACACAATCGCAGCCACGATCACGGCAACCGCAACCAGCTGCCAGAACCCGGTCTGCGCGTATGTCGCATAGGTATACCCTTCCGGGACGTTTCCCGCAAACAGATAGGCAAACTGCAGGACGCCGAAAACTGCAAGCACAACGTCCACGCATCCGACCAGCAATTTTATCGCGACGCTGTTGAATTGAATGAGTTTTTCCTGTCTTTCCTGCATGCGGGGCATCCTTGTGTGCAGGGAATAAATGAGGCCCGCCGCGCAGAAGAACAGAAGGATGCCCACGATTATATTTCCGAACACATCCGCCGCGTTCCAGCCTTTAAATACATTTTGCATGATATCCGAAAACGCAAGGTCCGCGGACATCAGCAGTGCAATGACGGCGGCCAGTACGGGGATCGTTACCGCGACGCCGATGACCGCGCCTTTTAAGTTGCTTTGTTTTTTATCTTGTCCGGTGGATTTGAATGCGCCGCCCATGCCCCCGAAAGTATATCCAAACCATACCACATTTGCGTCTTTTACGAAATCAAACGAAAAGAGGGCGTTTTTCTGCCGTTTGAGCATATACCGGTACTGCGCGCCCACCAGCATGACGATCAGAAATCCGTTTATCGTAAGCAGTATGAGATTGTTGAAAAGCAGGAACGTGACGCCAAGGAGCATAACGGCTGCCGTTGTAAAAACACTCTCCCTGAGAACGGATAAAAACCGTTTATGAAAAACCGCTGCCATGCTTAAGTAGCATACGGCAGTAAAAACAAGCACATTGATTCCCATGGGTATTCCCTTAAAAACGCTGCCGTACAGCAGTATCAAAAACGCTGCGGCGGCAACAACAGAAAATACCAGCATATTCTTTTGTTCGGTCTTATTGATTTCATTGGCTGCAACCATTTCTTATTCCTCCTCGCTGCTGTATTCCAGCAGGTCTCCCGGACTGCAGTTTAATGCGCGGCAGAGCGCGTTCAGCGTTGAAAAGCGTATCGCTTTGCATTTGTTGTTCTTCAGGATCGAAAGATTGGCGAGCGAAATATCCACTTTTTCGGAAAGTTCGTTAAGGCTCATTTTTCTTTTTGCCATCATAACATCCAGATTTACTATTATCGCCATAAGTTCCTCCCCCACCTAAACCGTAAGATCTACGTCTTCCTTGTATTCGATCGCTTTCTGGATCAGGTACGCGAGAATCCGCGCGCAGAATACACCCAGAACGAGTATGATCATGCATAACACCACGGAAAAAGCCGGGATATAAAACATGACGTACCCAAAATCCAGCGCCAGGAACAGAAGCGACAAGGATAAGTGCTTTAAACGTTTGACGTTTTCAGTAATAAATGCGGTATCACGCCGTACGGTGGCGATGAGCGCTTTCAGTTCGAAGAAGAACCAGAATATCAGCGCGCCGCCCACATATGAAAATATAAGCGTAGGCGTTAAGTAAACAAAATATGCAATCACCAGATCCTGGACAAACGGCAATATCACCAGCATGGCGATCACACACGCCATTAAAACGATTAAAGCCGCGTCTATTATCTTCAGCATCAGAATAAAACGTTTATCCTTCATATAGAACCTTCCTTTTTTTGCTGTTTTATAAGATTATATGTTTAGCATATCCAAATGTCAATAAAAATTTATTGTTTATCGATAAATTTTTATTTTTATTCTTAAAATAAAAAAGCACGGCGTAAACCGCGCGCAACAGATCATAAATTTTTTTTTACGGTATGACCGCAGAATTATACAGCTTGAAGGGAACTTGATAAAAACCTTGAGGTTATATTCTGCCTGTTCCCGCTTTTCCGGCGGAAAAATCCGCCTTTTCTTCCTCCAGCACTTCCAGCATGGCGGATGCGATCCGAGGATCAAACTGAGTACCGGCATTGTCCGCCAGCTCCTGTTTTGCTTCACATTCGCTCAGCGTTCTTTTATACGGACGAGAATGCGTCATAGAGTCGTACGCGTCCGCTACCGCAAGGATACGGGATAAAAGGGGGATGTCCTCTCCGGCCAGTCCCTGCGGGTATCCCGTTCCGTCAAAGCGTTCATGGTGGCTCAGGATATAATCGGCAATGCCCGCAAGTTCGGGCGCGGACCGCGCGATCCGGTACCCCATTTCAGGATGCTTTTTGATTTCCTGCCATTCATCCGGCGTCAGTTTGCCGGGCTTTGACAGTATGTTTAGCTGGATGGTTATTTTGCCGATATCGTGCATCATTGCCGCAAGCTCCAGCTCGTCCAGCTTGGCAGGAGGCACGCCCAGTTTTAAGGCTATCTTAAGGCAATAATGAACCATCCGTTGACCGTGTTCCTGTTCTTCCCAGCTTTTTTCATACAGCGTATTCTTTATAGAATTGATAATATAATGGTGAATCTTTTTGCTCTCCGTAAGCTTTGCCCGGTACATATTGTTTTCCGCTTTTTCCATCAACTTGTAAATATCCGCGCTGCCGTCCTTTCTGGTGGCGTACCCGAGGGAAATGCTCGGAACGATGATTTTGTCGTGGTGCTCCTGGTTTTCCCTGCACATCTCCTGTATTTTCCTTTTAACTTCCTCCGCCTGCTCCTCATCCGTTTTCGGCAGGCATATCACAAACTCGTCTCCCCCCCAGCGCGCCGCAAAAGCGTACTCAGGACAGCACTTTTTTATAATTGACGCAATCTCGCGCAGCAGAGAGTCTCCTTTGATATGTCCGAAAAGATCGTTTGTCAGTTTAAGGCCGTTGACGTCCCCCATGATGATGGTAGTGGGCGGGCTATCGTATTTCATTACCCGTTTGACTTCTTTTTCGAAATACATGCGGTTGTAAAGCCCTGTCAGCTGGTCGTGGTAACTTAAATATTTGATATCGTCAATATACCGCTTCTTTTCCGTCTCATCCCTGAAAACCATGACCACGCCGGTCGTATGGCCCTGGGCGTCCTTGATTGGCGCGGCGCTGTCCGCGACATGGCGTTTGGTCATATCCCTGGAAGTCAGCACCGCATGGCTTGACAGCATACAAACGCGGTCGGTCAGAAGCGCTTCCTCAACCGGATTCACTATTTCGAGCAGTGGATTTTCGTGGGCTATGTTGAATACCTCCAGAAAAGGCTTGCCCTGCGCTTCCGTCTGAGTCCATCCCGTCATTTTTTCCGCAGCGGTATTGATGAGCTGGAGCCTTTGCCTGTTATCCGTTGTGATAACGCCGTCCCCCAGCGACTGCAGCGTGACCCTGAAATATTCTTTCTCGGTATAAAGGGCGTTTTCCATCTTTTTTCGTTCCGTAATATCCCTTGTCATGATCGCAAACTTTGTTTTGCCGGGTGAAAACGCATGCAGGCTGAAATACTTCTCCAGCTTTGGAGAATAACTCTCCAGACGGGTTTCCCTGCCAGTGAGTACAACGTCGCGGAACGCGTCCCAAAAATGCTGTTCCAGATTGGGGTAAACTTCCCTCATTGTTCTGCCGGCTAGATCGTCTTTTTTAATCTCGTTCATGATCTCATACGCCGGGTTTACTTCAATAAATTTGTAGTCGTAAGGCGACCCGTTTTCACCGTAAATGACTTCGCAAAGCACAAAACCTGCGCGCATGGTGTCAAAGAGCATGCCGTAACGTTCCTCGGTATCGCGCATGGACATCTCGGCAAGTTTTTGTTTTGTGATGTCCACCGAAAAGAAAAAGAGGTAAGTTTCCTCATCGTTTTTAAAACGCATCGGCTTCTTCTGCGTTAGGATATAATGAACGCAGCCTTTTCCGTCGATATTGGACTCTTCCGTCGTGATGGACGTAAGGCTTTTAAGCACATGCACATCGTCGGCGCGGAATTTTTCAGCTATTTCTTCAGGCTCAAAATCAAAATCCGTTTTTCCGATCATATATTTTTGCGTTTTGCCCATGAATTTTGCAAAACTTTCATTGACCAGAACAAACCTGCCGTTTTTATCCTTTACGCCCATCAAAGCGTCCATGTTGTCAAAAACGGCCATCAGCATCTTCTGTGAATCAATAGGAGTTTTTCCCAGCATCCATGCTCCCCCATTTCTGTTGAAAAGTATTAAAAACTAAAATACCGAAAAATTACGCGAGAGTGTTTACAGATTTTGGTTTTATTAATATATCGATAGTTTTTTTAAATTCTTTATTGATTTTGTATAATTTGGAACCATAGTTATTTTATGGTTCCATTAAGCATAATTAGTTATTTATTTCCATTATAACTTATATTTGAATGATGGCAAGAAAAATACGCAAAATATACTATTTTATGGTAATGTATTTTATCCGCGCCGTGAGCCTGGTTTCAGGGAAACCGCTATCCCGGCAAATTGATTTCTCCGGCTGCATAATCCTGTGGATACTGGTCAAAGAACGCTGTATTCTCGCGGCCGGGATTTCTTTCTTTCTTGCATTAAAATACAATTTATATTATACTTTATGATAAAATATCGCTTAAAATGGCAACATGCAAAAGGCAGCATAACAACGGCATTTATTGGAATTATCCATACTTATAAAGATTAAGGAGAAACATTATGAATTATTTTCTAACAGAAGAGCAGCAGATGATTCAGGAACTGGCTGCTAAGATTGCGGATGAAAAAATTGCTCCGATTGCTATTGAATATGACGAACAAGGGAAATTTCCGCACGAAATCGTTAAGATTTTAGCGGCTTCCGATCTGTGCGGGGTTTATATTCCGGAAGAATACGGCGGTTTGGGCGGCGGCATATTTGAAATGGCGCTGGTTGTGGAACAGCTCTCCCGCGCGTGCGGCGGTATCGCCCTTGCTTTTGCGGGAACGGGCCTGGGTATTTTTCCTTTGATCCTCTTCGGCACCGACGAACAGAAAAAGAAATTCCTGCCTGATGTTGCTTCCGGCAAAAAACTTGCGGCGTTCGGCCTGACCGAAGCAAACGCGGGCAGCGACGCGGCGGGCGTACAGACCACGGCCGTACTGGACGGGGACGAATATGTCCTGAACGGTACAAAGCAATGGATCACAAACGGCGGCGAAGCCGATATTTATTCCGTTGTCGCGTGCACGAACCGGGCGAAAGGCGCTAGGGGCTTTACCGCTTTTCTGGTTGAAAAAGGCACCCCGGGTTTCTCCTTTGGCAAGAAAGAAAACAAGATGGGTATCCGGGCGTCGTCAACCGAGGAACTGGTATTTGAAGACTGCCGCATCCCAAAAGAAAATCTTCTGGCGCGGGAAGGCATGGGCTTTATCGTAGCCATGAAGACGCTGGACCGCACCCGTCCGGGCGTTGCGGCGCAGGCGCTTGGAATCGCGCAGGGCGCTTTTGACGAGGCCCTCAAATATTCTACGCAGCGCGTCCAATTTGGAAAACCCATTTGCGAAAATCAGGCGATACAGCATATTCTTGCCGATATGGCCATCCAGATCGAAGCGTCCAGGGCGCTGGTGTACCAGACCTGCCGCATGATCGACGCCGGCGAAAAGAATTTTTCCAAGGAGTCCGCGCTGTGCAAGGTTATGGCTTCGGATATGGCGATGAAGGTGACCACCGACGCTGTCCAGGTCCTTGGCGGTTATGGGTATATGAAGGAATATCCCGTTGAAAAAAGGATGCGCGACGCCAAGATCACGCAGATCTACGAAGGAACAAATCAGATTCAGAGGAACATTATCGCGCTTGAGCTATTAAAGGAACAGGCTTCCAAATAAACCGGCAAATAAAATATAAAACGGCTTCAATTCCGGTTGAAGCCGTTTAAAGTTATTACTAGTGGCATTATTAAGGAGATTATAATGAACGTAATCGTATGTATCAAACAAGTCCCCGGCACCACCGAGGTAAAAATGAATAAGGAAACCAATACCATCATCCGCGAAGGCGTTGAAGCCATTATCAATCCCTTTGACACGTACGCGGTGGAAGAAGCGCTGCGAATCCGTGAAAATGCCGGCGAAGGCAAGGTAACGGTCATGAGCATGGGCATCCCCTCCGTTGCGGAGCAGCTCAGGGAAACGATCGCGCTGGGCGCGGACGAAGCGGTGCTTCTTTCCGACAGGGCGTTTGCCGGAGCGGACACGCTTGCGACCGCCTACGCGCTTTCCATGGGGATCAGGAAAGTAGGAGAATACGACCTGGTGATTTGCGGCAAACAGGCCACCGACGGCGACACCGCGCAGGTTGGCCCCAGCCTTGCCGAAAAACTCGGCGTTCCCCATACCACCTATGTGCGCAGGATCGAAGAAATCAGGGACGGGCATATCCGCTGCCAGCGCCTGACGGACGACGGGTACGAAGTGATTGAAATGCCCCTTCCGGCTGTGATCACCGTGGTCAAGGAAATCAACGAACCCCGCCTCCCTTCGCTGAAAGGCATGATGCGGTCCAAAAAGGCAACGATACCCGTGTGGACTGCGGACGACGTCGGCGCGGACAAAGAACTTTGCGGACTGAAAGGTTCCCCTACACAGGTTGTGGAGACGTTTATTCCGGTCCACGACGTAAAGAGCGAGATAATAGAGGGCGAGCCCTCGGAACAGGCGAAAAAACTGGCGGATAAACTGCTCACGATGCAGTTTAAAACGTGCAAGTAACGGAGGGAATCATAATGGCTGAAATTAAAATAATCATTGAAAAATGTACGGGCTGCAAGCTTTGCGTCAAAGGATGTCCGTTCAATGCGATAAAGGTGGAAGAGAAAAAAGCGCAGATTCTGGAGAACTGTACCTTGTGCGGCGCATGCGTATCCTCCTGCAAATTCAGCGCGATAGATTTTAAGAAGGACGAGGTCAAATCAGCAGTGGATCTATCCGCTTATAAGGGCGTTTGGGTATTTGGGGAACAGTCCGGCGACTTCCCCGCGGGCGTGGCGCTGGAGCTTTTGGGCGAAGGCAGCAAACTGGCTGATCAGCTCGGGGTGGAGCTTTCCGCCGTTCTTTTGGGAGACAACGTTGAAGAGGCGGCAAAAACGCTGGTTGCGTACGGCGCGGACAACGTTTATATGGTGGACCATCCTTCCCTGAAAAACTTCAACGACGAGGCTTATGCGGACATTTTTGTCCAGCTGATCCAAACGTACAAGCCGGAGATCGTTCTGATGGGCGCAAGCACATACGGGCGTTCCCTCGCGCCGCGTGTTTCCTCACGCATCAACACCGGGCTGACCGCGGACTGCACCAAGCTGGAGATAGACCCGGAAAAGAAGATCCTGCGGCAGACGCGTCCCGCGTTCGGCGGCAATTTGATGGCGACCATCATCTGTCCCAATCACAGGCCGCAGATGTCCACCGTGCGTCCAAAGGTGATGAAAGCGCTGGAGCCGGATGCAATGAGAACCGGTAATATCATCCGGCCTGATGTAAAGATCCCCGAGGACGTGAAAACCAGGGTAGTGGATATCGTTTCGGATATCTGCGAAATGGTGAACCTTACCGAGGCGGATATCATCGTTTCGGGCGGCCGCGGCCTGGGAGATCCCAAGAACTTCTCCGTACTGGAAGAACTGGCTCATGTGCTGGGCGGCGCTGTCGGCGCTTCGCGCGCGGCTGTGGACGCAGGATGGATCGAATACAGGCACCAGGTGGGACAAACAGGCAAGACCGTTGGTCCCAAGGTGTATTTTGCCTGCGGCATCTCGGGCGCGGTGCAGCATCTCGCCGGAATGTCTTCCTCCGATACGATCATCGCGATCAACAAGAACCCCGACGCGCCGATTTTCAAGGTCGCCACGTTCGGCATCGTGGGCGACGTGCTCCAGGTGGTCCCCGCGCTGACGGCTGAGTTTAAGGCTAGGCTGGGATAGCCGCTTCTTCTTTACCTTTCTTTTTAAAAAAAGAAAGGTAACCAAAGAAAACTAAAACAATTTGCAAAATAAAACCGCTTTTTTAATAGCGGTTTTTTGTTAATTCCAAGCTAAATGAAAAAATGGCATATTACTATCTTATCCCACGAAGGTTGCTGAAAAGCCCAAATACAAGGCATTTTGAGCATTGCGACGCAAGCGTAGTTAAGCCTACGCTGAGGAGAAAGCGGAAAAATAACGCAGTAGTTGGGCTTTCTCAGCAGCCTGAGAATTTACCAGCCCTCGTCGTCTTTTTTATATTTGTCCTTCCTCTCCCCGTCCTGCCCGAACACCGCGCGGGCGCTTTCCGCCTGCGGATCGTGCTTTACCTTTTTGGACCGGAAAGCGCCGTCGTGTTTCTTATCGTTGGCCGTGCTTTTCATCTTGTTGCTTTTGCCCTTCATACGGTAACCTCCCTATCTTCTGGTATTTGGCCCCAAGGCCTCTTTTTGCGTATTGTGTTCCTGGTTCTGGAATTCCGTCATTGCGGAGTGCGATTCCTTTAAATGGACCTTGTCAACCCTGTCCTTGTTTTTTTGTTTATTGTTCTTTGCCATAATGATCACCTCGGAATTAGTATGGCATGAATAAATAACATTATCCCCCAAAATAAATGCTTTTAGCGTATTGGCAACCTCTACTATTTGATTTTTTGCGCAAAGAAATATAAAATGATTCTATGAAAGAATACGTCCTCACCCAAGCCGCTCCCCAGATCCAATACCTGACCGCCGCCGACCCGCGGCTGGGCGCGCTGATCAAAAAAATCGGCGATATTTCCTATACCCTGTCAAGCGACCCGTTTTCTTTTTTGGTGAACACCATCGTCGGGCAGATGCTTTCCAAAAAGGTTTCCAATGCCATTTGCGCCCGGCTGACGGAAAAATGCGGCGGCGCAATCAGCACAGGCGCGATATCTTGCCTGGATGTGGATGATCTTCGTTTCATTGGTTTATCCAATTCCAAGGCGAAATATATCCTGAATTTAACGGAAGCCGCCGTTTTGCGTAAAATAGATTTTGGCAAACTCCCGGAGCTGGATGACGCGGAAGTAATCGACGTCCTGACCTCTGTTCGCGGAATAGGCTTCTGGTCCGCAAAGATGTATTTGATTTTCACGCTCGGACGCGAGGACGTGCTGCCTTATGAGGATGGGGCTTTTCTTCAGTCCTATGAATGGATGTACGGCGTGAAAGGCGAGGGGGCAAAAGACATCCAGAAACGCTGCGCGGTATGGAAACCTTATTCGACCGCGGCGGCAAGATATCTGTACCGGGCGCTTGACGATGGACTCACGAAAAACCCGTTTTCAGGAGTCTGAGGTGCGCGGCGCTTAAGGCAGATCCGAAATCTGTCAATAAACTTCTCTGCCCTTGGGCCTATCCGTCCGGTCCGGAAAGCGCCCGCTTCGCCAATTGATATTCCGATTCCAAATCAACCATGCTCTCTCAGTTCTGGTTCGATTTTACATTTAATTACGCTTAAAATATTAAATTACAGTTGAACCATTTAATTCATTTAAATGCAATTAAATGGCATCGGCATCCATTATTGACATCCTGTGGTAAATCTGTTATGCTGTATATATAGTTTAATGGCATTTCGCTCCAGACTGCGAAGTGTCTTTTACTATACCCATTCATGCATTTTTAAAGGAGGCGGCAGATGGCCATTCAATTAAAAAAACAAGCCTATGAAAAAATAATCCGGCATTTGGTTTTTATAGAAGAAAATAAAAATGATATTATGGATACGTTGCTGCATAATGGAACTTTTTCATCAAAACTCACATCCCATAGTTTCATTAAATCATATATAAAAAGGGTCGAGGCTGTCCTTACAAATATCACTTTAGTGGAACAGGAGATGTTTTCCGAAGACTATAATTCTTTGCCGTTTATTATTATCGGCAGCAGCTTTACTTTAATAGATAAAAGCAAAACGCGCCATTTCTGCCGCCTGACATCCGATATCTATGGCAAAACAGCCGGAGCGGTCAACAATATTTATGCGTTTTCCGAATCGGGCGTTGAAATTCTGATGAAGGAAAAAAATGCGTCATGCATACTCGATCTTGGCGGCGGCTTTGGAGAATACGTAATCAATAGCATAACTGTGTCATAAGAATCTTTTTAACAAGGAGGTTATCATGGTTCGTAAAATATATATCACGAATTCGGACAAAACGAAATTGCAGGTATTAATTGACGACCTTATTAAAACCAATTTGGATGGAAAGGAATATGTCAAGGATCTGAATGCGGAATTGGAAAGGGCAATCATCGTTACCGATGATGACATCCCGCATAATGTGATTACCATGCATTCAAAAGTCCATCTTCTGATAGATCTTTCGGAAGAAGAAACGGTTACGCTTGTATACCCAAATGAGATCGATATAACCGGCAACAAAATTTCCGTGCTTTCCCCCATCGGAACGGCGATACTTGGTTATCGCGAAGGCGATATCATTGAGTGGAAGGTGCCGGACGGCATAGTAAAGATTCTTGTGAAAAAAGTTTTATATCAGCCTGAAGCCGCTCAAAACCTTTCATAGGCTCTCATAAAAGAAGGTAAAAATATGACGACATTGACAAAAGAAATACATCGGTTCCTGGAACTGCACACTCTGGAACTTCAGAACAGCAAAATAAGCATCGCCAACCGTTACTTAACGGATTATGAAAAATATATTAAGGTGCTGAACTTTTTGAATTCTTACATCGGGACCATCGAAAAATACATTGACAAGGCTGGTATAGAAGCCGGAGAGCATTCTGCGCCTTTCGTTATCATAGGAAGCACTGTGGAAGTCGAGGATTTGGCGACGCAGAAAAAACACACTGTTATGGTTGAAAAACCCGACACCGATTACGCAACGGCCGGTTGGGACAGCGGCTGTGAGTATGCGCCTTTTCTTTCGGCCGCAAGCCTGTCTTTGCTTTTCAAGGAAACAGGGCAACAACTGACGCTGCAAGACGGTGAAGAAAACGAATATACCGGAAGAATTGAAAGAATTGATTATAATTTAAACTTATGACTGCTTTTGGATAAATTCCCAAAAGGGCTCTTTAGTGCAACGGCCCTGCTTCTTATCATTTTATTATCCTTTTTATGCTTATCTTCTCCCCGTCCTGCCCGAACACTGTCCGGGCGTTTTTTGCCTGCGGTCCGTGATTTACCTTCCCGGACCGGAAAGTACCGCCATGCCTTTTATCGCTGGCCGTGCTTTTCATTTTGTCACTTTTTGCCTTCATATAATCGCCTCCCTATCTTATTAGTATGGCAAATGAACTGCGCATCAGCTTTTTACTTACATTTAATAGTTGGTGAAAATATTAAATTACAAATAAGCCATTAAATTCTTTTAAATTCTATTAAATGGTAACTAGATCCATCATTGACATTGTGTGGTAATTGTAATATAATATTAATATATTCTTAATAATCTATGATGCAATATCATATACATGCCTTTTAAAAGGCGGTGGAAATTATGGTTCGCAGGATCTGCAATAGATTCTGATAAAAAGAAGGTATATAAGATGACAAGATATGTTACAAAAGAGATGAACAGATTCCTCGAGCTGCATGCTTTGGAACTTCAGATCAATAAAATAAGAATTGTCAACCGTTACTTGGCGGATTATGAAAAGTATATGCAGGTACTGAATTTTTTAAATTCTTATATAGGAACCATCGAAAAATATATTCATAAGGCGTATATAACAAACGGAGAGCAAGTTCCTCTTTTTGTTATTATCGGCAGCATTGTGGAGATCCAGGATATATCAACGCAAAAAAAACATATTCTTATGATAAAAAAACCTGACGTTGAATACGCAACAACCGTTGAAAATAGCAGCTATGAAGATGTTCCCTTTCTCTCAGCGACAGGCAGGTCTTTACTTTTTAAAGAAGTAGGCCAAGATCTGATATTATATGAAGGGGAAGCGAATGAATTTATCGGAAAAATTGAAAGAATCGATTATATTTAAATTTATGATCGCTGTTTCATGTTTTTTTTAGGTCATACATAATTAAATATCTTTCACCTTAATTTAAACATCTTCTTGTCTTGTTATGCGGAATATTCTTGTTATAATGGAATATAGGTTCGGCTGGGCTTCTTTATCTCAATACACATGTTATTTTGAAATGCAAACAGAATAAAGCGCATATCAGATATCTCAGCGGCACATTTTATTTTTGCCTGATAGCCCGCAGCTGAAAAAACACATCATTTTGAGACTGTTAATTTAATATATGTTTACTATAACCGGATAAATAATTATAAGGAGGTATTTATTATGAGATACGAGATTTTTGGCAGCAATCTGCCGGCTGTGACCATTTATCTGGACGCGGGTGAAAGTATTTTTACGCAGTCCGGCGGAATGACCTGGATGACGGACGACCTTAAGATGGAAACCAATGCGAAGGGCGGATTCGGGCGTATGTTTGCAGGCGAATCCATATTCATGGCAACGTATACGGCGCAAAGCCCAAATCAGAGCATGACCCTTGCCTCAACTTTTCCCGGCTCTATCATACCCCTGGAACTGGCGCCCGGAAAAGAATACATCATCCAGAAAAGCGCGTTCCTTTGCGCGCAGCCCCAGGTCCAGCTGACCACCGAAATTATTAAAGGGCTTTCGGGCGGATTCTTCGGCGGCGAGGGCTTTGTACTGCAGCGCCTGAAAGGCAGCGGCCTTGCATTTTTGGAAATAGACGGGAGCGTTCGGGAAATCGAGCTGAAAGCGGGAGAAAAATTAAAAGTTGATACGGGAAACGTAGCTATTTATGAATCTTCCGTAACCTATGGCGTGGAGAGAATAAAGGGATTTAAAAACGTTCTTTTCGGCGGCGAGGGTTTGTTTTTAACTACGGTAACCGGACCGGGCAAGGTCTGGCTGCAAACCATGACCATACCGGGATTTGCTAAAATAATTTACCCGTTCCTGCCCAAAAGCAACTGAAACTTATGTATAGAAAAAAACTGCTTTTGCAAGCAGTTTTTTTCTGGGTTGATTATTTGAACAGCGCAAGCAGTACGCCGGCTGCCACAGCGGAACCTATTACCCCGGCAACATTGGGACCCATTGCATGCATCAACAGGAAGTTGCGCGGATTTGCCTTTTGTCCTTCCACCTGAGAGACCCTTGCCGCCATCGGCACCGCGGATACGCCCGCCGATCCGATCAGCGGGTTGATCTTGCCCTTTGACAGGAAACACATCAGTTTCCCGATCAAGAGACCGCCCACCGAGCTGAAGGCAAATGCGAAGAGTCCAAGGCCTATGATCTTGAGGGTTTCGGGCTGCAGGAAGTTTTCGCCTACGGACGTCGCGCCCACAGTCACACCCAGGAAGATCGTAACGATATTGATGAGCGCGTTTTGCGCGGTATCCGAAAGCCGGTCCACGACCCCCGATTCACGGAAGATGTTGCCCAGCATCAGCATGCCGATCAGCGGCGCTACCGGGGGCAAAAGCAGCACGCAGATAATTGTAACCACAATGGGGAAGCAAATCTTCTCCAATTTGGAAACCTTGCGCAATTGCTTCATCTCTATTTCGCGTTCTTTTTTAGTGGTTAAAAGCCTCATGAGAGGCGGCTGTATCAATGGGATCAGCGCCATATAGGAATACGCGGCGATCGCAATAGCGGGCAGCAACTTTGGCGCCAGCTTTGTCGTTAAAAAGATAGCCGTCGGACCATCCGCGCCGCCGATAATGCCGATGGACGCAGCCTCCTGGGGTGAAAATCCCAGAACGATTGCGAGAATAAACGCCATACCTATGCCGAACTGCGCGCCCGCGCCCATGAAAAGGCTGCTTGGCCGCGCGATCAGCGGTCCAAAATCCGTCATCGCGCCGATTCCAAGGAATATCAGCGAAGGATAGATTCCCAGATGGACGCCCTGATATAAGTAATATAACAAACCGCCCGGCTCGGACCCACTCGGCTCGGCCATCAGCCCCGCTATGGGCAGATTGGCCAGCACCATGCCGAAAGCGATGGGCAAAAGCAGCAGGGGCTCGAATTTTTTAACGATCGCAAGATAGATGAATACGCTGGCGATGATAAGCATCACAAGATGCTGCCATGTGAACGCCGCGAATCCGGAATCCTGCCATATCTTTACCAATGCATCTGTAAACACGTTTGCTCCTCCCTACTGCAGTATCAACAGGGTGTCGTCCGTTGCTACGGATGCTCCCTTTGTAACGATCACTTGCGCTATTTTTCCGTCGCGGGGCGCTCTGATCTCATTTTCCATCTTCATAGCTTCCAGTATTAACAGTAGGTCGCCTTTTTTGACGGATGCACCCGCTCCGGTTTTGATATCCAGGATCGTACCCGGCATGGGCGATTTTACGGGTTCTCCTGCCGCGATCGCCGAGGAAGGTACGGCATTTGCAGCGGACGGCACCGCCGCCGGTACCGGCATAACTACCACAGGTTCCAGTTCGGGATTGGGAGCGGAGACCTCAACCGTTTTTAAAAGGTTTGCGCGGCCCCGTTCCACTTCGACCTCGTATTCTTTATTGTTAATTCTAACGATATATTTCATGATTCCTTATCTCCGTTTAAATTTTTTGTTCCCGCAGCGAAATGGATTTAAAAACAAGTTCCGAAAGCGGGATGCCCGATTCATCGCTGACAATCGCCATAATCATGGCTGCGGTAGATTCGTCCAGTTTTTTCAGCTTGAGCGTGCCGGAAGAAAAATCATCCTCCGCATCCTGCGAAACATTCTGTATTGCTGCCGCAGCCTCTTCAGACACAGCCTTTTGCTCAGATTTTGTTCCGATCCGGCCAAGCCCCTTGGACAAAATCTTTATTATACCGCTCAGCATGAACAGGACTGCGAATACCACGGCCATTACAAAGAGCATTACCAGTAAACCCTCAGGTACAGTCATATTAATCACTCCTGTTCTTTCACAATGGTATAAGTCACTACTTTTGTTTCCCGTTCTTCCCGTTCAAGGAAAAACTTTTCAGCGATCTGCGGAAAAGCGATATAGGAAAGGACGTCCTCATCGCTGCGCGCGCGGCTGCCCAATTCTTCCTTTGTTTTCTCAAACGCAGGCGCAAGGGTATCGGCAAATCTGCCTTCTATCCGCTTTTCACCGTTCAGCGCTTTGTTGATAAGATCGGCGTCCAGTTCGCCGGGCGCGCGACCGTATTCGCCTTTGATATATGCCCGCACCTCTTTGGATATGTTTTTGTAGCGCTCTCCCGCAAGAACGTTGGAAGCAGCCTGCACGCCCACCATCTGGCTCAGAGGCGTTACAAGCGGCGGATATCCAAGGTCTTTTCTTACTCTCGGCGTCTCTGAAAGCACTTCGTCCAGCTTTTCAATTGAATTCTGCGCTTTCAGCTGGGCAATCAGGTTTGAAAGCATACCGCCCGGCACCTGGTATACCAGCGCGTCCGTTTCCGTACCCATGACAAACGGGTCCATCAGGCCGGAAGTGATATATTTTGCCTTTACGGGTTTAAAGAAATCGTTTATTTTTTTGAGTGTTTTTTCATCCAGCCCGGATTCAAATCCCAACTGTCCCAGCGCGTAATGCATCGATTCGGTGGAAGGCTGGGAAGTGCCGCCCGAGAAGGACGAGATAGCGGTGTCGATGCCGTCGCATCCGGCTTCCGCCGCTTTGGTATAGGTAATTGGCCCAAGTCCGGTAGTGGAATGCGTATGAAGGAATACCGGCAGTTTAGTGTTTTCTTTCAACGCCCTGATCAGGTCGTACGCTTCCTTTGGCCCCATGATTCCCGCCATATCCTTGATACAGATGGAATGGACGCCAAGATCCTCCAGCTCTTTTCCCATAGCAGCGTATTTCTCCAGGCTGTGTATCGGGCTTGTGGTATAACAAATACATCCCTGTGCGTGCGCACCCTGTTTTATAGCTTCGTCCACCGCGGTTTTAATGTTTCTGAAGTCGTTTAAAGCATCGAATATCCGGAAAATATCCATCCCGTTTTCGACTGATTTTTGAACAAACTTACGGACTACGTCGTCCGGATAATGTTTGTACCCAAGGATATTCTGGCCCCGCAGCAGCATCTGCAGTTTTGTTTTCTTTACCTTGGATTTGATTTTTCTGAGCCTTTCCCACGGATCCTCGTGCAGGTAACGCAGGCACGAATCGAATGTCGCGCCTCCCCAGCATTCCAGCGAATAATAGCCCGCTTCATCCAACACAGGAAGTATCCCTTCAAAATCGGAAAAAGGCATCCGCGTAGCTACCAATGACTGGTTTGCGTCCCGCAGCACGGTTTCTGTAAAATGAATCTTCATGAATCCAGCATCTCCTTTTTTTGCAATTTTAAATAGTTTATACATCATCCCTAAAAACTTGCATCCTCAGGGTGTTATGTCACAAGAAAAAGGGGACAGCCATAAAAAAGCTCTCCACCCTGCAAGCCAAAACTTGAAAACAACACTCATGTTGCCCAACCGGAAGTCATCGTATAAAAATAAAATTTGAAATCTATGATATCTTATTATCTCAAAAAAGTCAATCATTTCGGCGGCACTTTGTTAAATAAATCTCAAATTATGCAATATTTTATCAAACCGGACCGAACCGGTCCGGTTTCACGAAAAAATCAAAAAAAGTTAAATCTTTTAATCTATTGGCTGAAAGGCATTGCGGAATAAAAAAAGGCCGCGCAATCCATGATACGCTCCCCTTTTTCAGGCTAATTTGTCTTTCCTAATTTCGATCATCGGAATATTAAATTATCAGGATAACCTGCCTTTGAAATCCTCATACCCGAAGCTGCGCACCAGATGCACTTTTCCGCAGCTGTCCGCCCTGGCAATGGAGGGCAGATTGATTCCATTGAACGTATTGTTTTTTACCATGGAATAGATCGCCATATCGCAGAATACCAGCCTGTCCCCGGCTTTCAGGGGCCTGTCAAAAGAATAATCCCCAATGACGTCTCCGGCAAGGCAGGTGGGTCCGCCCAGACGGTAGGTATGTTTTTTTATGCCCGGTTTATCCGCTCCCGCAATATTGGGCCTGTAGGGCATTTCCAGCACGTCGGGCATGTGGCAGGCCGCGGACGTATCCAGAATGGCAATCTGAACGCCGTTGTCTATAATATCGAGAACGGACGAAACCAGAAATCCGGTATTGAGAGCGACCGCCTCGCCGGGTTCCAGATAAACCTGCACATTGTATTTATCCTTTATCCGCAAAATGCATTCCGCCAGGGTATCGATATCGTAATCCGCGCGGGTGATATGGTGTCCTCCGCCAAAATTCACCCATTCCATCCCTACGAGGTATTCCCCGAATCCTTTTTCAAACGCCTGGAGCGTTAATTTCAGCGCATCCGCATTCTGCTCGCAAAGCGTATGGAAATGCAGGCCGGCGATTCCATGTAGCAAATCCGGCCTGAAGTTTTTTTTGGTTACGCCCAAGCGCGAGCCCGGAGAACACGGGTCGTAGATCGCATGGTCCTGCGTGGAGCACTCGGGGTTCACGCGGATGCCGCAGCTGTTCTTTTGCGTCCTGTCCTTGAATTTCGTCCATTCGGCAAAAGAATTGAAGACAATATGATCGCAGATGGACGCTATTTCAGCAAATTCGCTTTCGGAATATGCCGGAGAAAAGATGTGGTTTTCTTTTTTCATCTCCTCGTATCCCAGCCGCGCTTCAAACAGGCTGCTGGCGGCCGCGCCGTGCAGATATCTGGAGATAAGCGGGTAAAAGCAAAACATTGAGAACGCCTTTTGCGCAAGCAGGATACGGCAGCCCGTCCTATCGGCGACATTTTTCAAAACCTCCAGATTGCGGACAAGCAGCCGCTCGTCCACGATATAATACGGGGTCTTGAGCGCCCCCGGATCAAAATCATACATTTTTAATCCACCATTTCGGGCTGGAAGCTTTCTTTCCAGGGCAGCCCCCATTTGTTCAGGGCTTCCATAAACGGATCGGGATCGAACTCTTCCACGTTAAAAACGCCTTTTTTGTCCCATGTCTTGTTCATCAGAAGCATCGCCCCGATCATGGCGGGCACGCCGGTTGTATAGGATATCGCCTGGGATTCCACTTCCCGGTAGCACTCCTGATGGTCGCAGACGTTGTAGACATAGTATTTCTTCTCTTTTCCGTCCTTTACGCCGGTAAAGATGCAGCCGATGTTTGTTTTGCCTTTTGTCCGCGGTCCAAGCGAAGCCGGGTCCGGCAGAACCGCCTTTAGAAACTGCAGCGGAACGATCTTGTGCCCCTCGTAATCAATGGGTTCAATGGACGTCATCCCCACGTTCTGAAGGCACTCCAGATGCGTCAGATAGCTCTGGCCGAACGTCATAAAGAAACGGATCCGTTTTAAGCCCCTGATATGCAGTGCCAATGATTCCAGTTCCTCATGGTATAAAAGGTACATGTCCTTTTCCCCGATTTCCGGGAAGTTGTATACCCTTTTGATTTCCATGGGACGGGTCTCTTGCCATTGTCCGTTTTCCCAGTACCTGCCGTTTGCGGTCACTTCGCGTATATTGATCTCCGGGTTGAAATTGGTGGCAAAGGGATAGCCGTGGTCCCCCGCGTTTGCATCCAGAATATCGATGGTATGTATCTCGTCAAAATAATGTTTCTGCGCGTACGCGCAGAAGATTCCCGTAACCCCGGGGTCAAAACCGCAGCCTAAAAGGGCGGTGATCCCGGCGTTCTTAAAGCGGTCCTGATATGCCCACTGCCATTTATATTCAAATTTGGCCGTATCTTTCGGTTCATAGTTCGCCGTATCCAGATAATTCGTCCTGGTTGCCAGGCAGGCGTCCATAATCGCCAGATCCTGATAGGGCAGGGCAAGATTTATAACAATATCGGGTTTGCATTCTTCAATAAGCTTGATCATCTGATCCACATTCTCGGCATCCACCTGGGCGGTCCGGATCTTTGTTTTTCCGCCGTCCAGTTTCGCCTTTACCGCATCGCATTTCGATTTTGTCCTGCTCGCTATGCATATTTCTTCAAACACATCGCTGTTCTGGCAGCATTTATGAATCGCAACGTTCGCAACGCCTCCGCAGCCGATAATGAGCGCATTACCCATTTAAAAAACCCTCCTTGGAAAAATTGAAACAAAAACCCAAATTTCTTCGCACCTGCCGCGCAAATCACTTGAGTCATTCTTCTAGTAAAATGTTTTATTTATTATTGAACATACGGGTTCATTTTATTTATTCAAACGCAGAGGTTTTTGCAGCCCCAGACAAACCCGCGGGGGCCTTTCGCCCCAAATCTTTTAATATATTACAATAAGACGCCATAAATTACAATAATATTTTATAGCGCGCGAATCCGCCGGTTCCAAAAGAGCGGATATATGTATCTCCTTATATAATATAAGAAAAGGAACAGAAAAAATTTTCTGCTCCTTTTTTATTTGTTTTAACATTATGCGGTTGGGATACGGCTTTCGGCCTGCAGGCCCAGTTTTTCAACCGCCGCTTCGCGCATCTTGTATTTTAATATTTTGCCGGCTGCATTCATGGGGAACTCTGTCACAAAATCAACGTATTTGGGGACCTTATGTTTTGCCATGTTTGCCGCAACGTAATCTTTCAGTTCCTCAGCCGTCAACTCCGCACCGTCTTTCAGGACAACGCACGCCATGATTTCCTCTCCATACTGCTTGCTGGGAACGCCGATTACCTGAACGTCCTTTACCTTGGGATGCGTATAGATAAAGTCTTCAATTTCCTTGGGGTAAATGTTCTCTCCGCCGCGGATGATCATATCCTTGATGCGGCCGGTAATCTTATAGTTTCCTTCCTTATCCCGGCGCGCTAAGTCGCCGGTGTGCAGCCAGCCGTCGCAGTCGATGGCTGCAGCGGTCGCCTCGGGCATTTTATAGTAGCCTTTCATGATGTTGTAGCCGCGGGCAACAAATTCTCCGTCCACACCTTCCGGAAGGTCCGCGCCGGTTTCAGGGTCTACGATCTTGCATTCCACGCCGGGCAGCGCGCGGCCGACGGTATTTACACGCAGTTCGAGGGAATCGTCCACCCGGCTCTGTGTGCAACCCGGGGAGGATTCGGTCTGGCCGAATACGATGGTGATCTCCTTCATATTCATTTTGTCCACAACGTCCTGCATGACCTTGACCGGGCAGGGGCTCCCCGCCATAATGCCCGTGCGCATACAGGAAAAATCCGTCTTGGGGAAATCCTCGTGTTCCAGCATGGCGATAAACATTGTGGGCACGCCGTGGAAAGCGGTGATCTTTTCTTTGTTGATGCAGTCAAGGGACTGTTTTGGTGAAAAATAAGGAATGGGCGACATGGTTACGCCGTGCGTCATGGAGGCCGTCATGGCAAGCACCATGCCGAAGCAGTGGAACATGGGAACGTGAATCATCATGCGGTCCGCGGTGGAAAGATCCATGCAGTCGCCGATGTTTTTGCCGTTGTTAACCACGTTGTAGTGGGTGAGCATAACGCCCTTGGGGAATCCCGTGGTTCCGGAAGTATACTGCATATTGCACACATCGTGCTTATTGAGAGCATACGCGCGCCGGTGTACTTCCTCGACGGGCACCTGCTCTGCCAATGCCATTGCCTTTTCCCAGGTGAGGCAGCCTTTCTGCTCCGAATCCACCGTAACGACATTGCGCAGGAAGGGAAGGCGCTTCATATGGAGCGGTTTTCCCGGTTCCGCCGTTTCAAGCTCCGGGCAAAGTTCCTTTATGATCTCCACATAATTGGAGTCTTTATAGCCGTCAATCATAACAAGGGTATGCGTATCCGACTGGCGCAGCAGATACTCTGCTTCATAGATCTTATAGGCCGTGTTTACGGTTACAAGAACCGCGCCGATCTTTGTCGCCGCCCAGAAAGTGATGTACCACTGGGGTACGTTTGTCGCCCAGATGGAAACATGGTCTCCCTGGCGTACGCCCAATGCGATCAGCGCGCGTGCAAACGTATCCACGTCGTCCCGGAACTCCTTATAGGTGCGGGTATAATCGCACGTTGTATATCTGAAAGCGTACTGGTTCGGGAATTCGTCCACCATGCGGTCCAGCACCTGCGGAAAGGTCAGGTCTATGAGCGTATCCTTTTCCCATACGTATTTGCCGGTTTTTGCATTGTTGTCATACAACCGTCCGCGGGCAGCGCTTTTTTCGATATAGCGGCTCATATAATTGGCGTAATTCGGGAATACCACGCTTGCTTCTTCAAGATCCGCGGCCCAGCGTTTTACCCATTCCAGCGAAATATATCCGTCGAAATTAATGGACCGGAGCGCCAGCATCATATCGTCTATCGGCAAGTCGCCTTCGCCCATCATGCGGTATTTTGCTTTGCCTTCTTCCATTACGGAATCCTTGATGTGCACATATTTGATATACGCGCCCAGATTCTGCACCGTTTTTCCGGGCGTCTCGCCTGCATAGCGGTAAGGATGATGCACGTCCCACAGAGCGGCTACCGAGTCGCTGGCCGCTTCGTTCAGCAGCTTGAACAGGCGGGACGTATCCGTGTACACGCCGTTTGTTTCGATCAAAAGGGTCACGCCTTTTTCTTCCGCAACCGGAATCAGCCTTTTGAGCGCGGAAAGGACCACCCCGTCGTCCACGCCGCCGTCCGGGAAAGGCTGGTTATCGGCCAGAATACGGACATACGGCGTTCCAAGGCGGGATGCCAGATTAATATATTGTACGATTTCCTCATAATTCTTATCGGCCTGATCGGCAAATTTCAGGCAGCAGCCGGACGTAAGGCAGGGTATCTCAAGCCGGAGCTGGGAAAGTTTTTTGATGGTTTGCGGAAGCCCGGATTCGGTAAAAGGCTGCGCGCGTATTGCGGATATCTCTGTGCCCAGTCCGCGAATCTCGATCCCGTCAAAACCAAGATCTTTCGCCATCGTATAAATGTCCGTCCAGGTAAAATCGGGACAACCCAGGGTAGAAAAAGCAAGTTTCATAGGTTTCTCCTCTCATAATTACGGGGACTGCCCGCCATGCTACCGGCCGGACACGTCCTTAAAAATATTGCATGACTAACAAAAAAAGCCTTCCTCCCGCCGCATTCCTGCTAGAGACGAAAGCGTTGAGCTTCCTTAAGGTAAAGAGAGTCGAACCATGCGCCCCAAAGGCGCCGCGGTGCAGCCGTAGTGGTGCTACGGCAAAGCGCGGCAACACGGTAATGCCGTGCCTTAGGTCCCTTTGAACCGTATGGGTTCGACTCCCTTTACCTTAAACCACTGTTGATATAAAACATGCCCGGCTGGGATCCAGCCCGATGCGATTTATTACAGGCATTTAAGGGCATTGTTTTCCTGTCAACGCATAGAATTAACTTTTTGTCAGAATATCAAATTATGCGTTGTTTGTCAAGTGGAAAAGGGCGGAACAACCGCATTTTGCGTACATTCCGCCGCTTTCCCGAGACACGCTTCATCGATATTCCGGCCGCCTTCGCAATATAAAAACCCGGCGGCCAGGCCGGGTCAATTTGTATTCAACATCGCTCCATTTAAAGATCGGCGCACAGTTCGACTACAACGCCGTTCGGATCGGCTACAAGCAGCACCCGTTTGCCTATCGGATGAAGTTCCGTCATTTCGAGGACATACGGAATTCCTTTTTCTTTTAAAAATTTATCCCAGGCGAATATATCGTCCACATCAAAGGCAATATGTTTAAGCCCGGCCTGTATTTCAGACGTTTCCCCATCCCTGCATCCGCCCTTTAGATCAAACAGCTCGATAAAAGTATCTTCGCTGACCTGCATATACACCAGCACGCAGTCGCCCATATCCGCCTGCGAATGGAGGCGGAATCCCATGATATCCTGATAAAATTGAATTGATTCGTTGATATCTTTGGTGTTGACCGCAATATGGTGGGTATGATTAATTTTCATGATGTTCTCCTAATCCAGTCCTTATAAAATTATAATTTAATAATAACCGACCTGATCCATAACATCAACCTGAAAATATATGCATATAATCATAAAAAATGCACCCGCCCCGGAGTGCATTTTCATCGTCAGCTTTCAAAGAAGTTTTTATATTTGGCCAGATTATCACCCGTTATGGTAATTGTATCCCCATTGTCCGTTTTCTCCTCTTCCGTAATCGGCACAGGATTGCAGCCGTTCTTTATCTTCTCGATCTGGCTGATCTTAAAACGGTTGCTGCAGTTCTGGCAAACCAGTTCGTCGCCTTCCTGCTTGTAATAGCCCCGGCCCGAATCCCAGCAGACCTGACAGGTGTTGAGCGCGGTCCTGATCGTTCCGTCCGGCGCCTTTACCGCAACGATCTCCATTTTGGTATTTCCAATCTTGTATGGGATAAATGTAGCCGTTTCCGTAATATCTTTTTTAACGATTGTAATTCCTTCCCCGTTGCCGCTTTCGTTTGTTTCAGGCGTATCGGCCTCCCGTGAAACCGCCGCAGTAGACGATTGCACGGCATTTGGGGCGCTTTCCGCCGGATCGGCATTCCGGCATGCTGTCAAAAGAACGGCTGCAATTATCATAACCGCTATGCACGCCAGGAACCGGGCGCGTTTCCCTTTATTATTCCGTATGGTTTTTAAATCAGGTTTTCCGTATTGAACCATGTTTTTCCCGCCTTATAATTATTTTTTACATGCTATCAATAAATTATGGAGATTTTATGAAGATAAATGCGCGGTCTTATAAGCCGGGAATAATAATTTGGATGTGAATACCGCTATACAACGCCGGAAATAAAATATATAATGCATCTAGGCATTATCGTGCCGGATAAAAAAATAAAGGCGAAGAAATGATTTACTTGGATTACGCGGCCAATACGCCGGTCTGTGAAGAGGTTCTTAAAATATTTGCGGAAGTGTCGCGGGATTACACGGCAAACCCGAATTCCCCGCACACCCTTGGGATGAGGGCAAAAAACAAGCTGGACGAATGCACCGGACAGATAAAGCAGCTGCTTCAGGCCCCCGGATACGAAGTGGTTTATACGTCGGGCGCAAGCGAATCGAATAACCTTGCAATCAAAGGCGCGGCAAAAAAGTTAAGGCATGCAGGAAAACATATTATTACAACCTACCTGGAGCATTCCTCGGTAAACGGAGCCATGGAGTACCTTGCGGGCGAAGGCTTTGAAGTGGATTATGTGGATATCACACGGGACGGCCTGGTGGATACGGAACATTTACGCGAACTGCTGCGAAAGGATACGGTATTGGTGTCCATATGCTGTGTGGACAGCGAAATCGGCCTCCGGCAGGAAATTTCCCGGATAGGCGGAATCCTTTCGGAACGCCCGGGATGCATCTTTCATGTGGACGCAACCCAGGCGGTGGGAAAAATCCCGGTATCCCTGGATCATGTGGATCTTCTTACATTTGCTCCCCATAAATTTTACGGCCTGAACGGCTGCGGGGTGCTTTTAAAAAAACAAAATATATTTTTAGAGCCGCTCATCCACGGCGGGATCAGCACAACGCCCTACCGCAGCGGTACTCCGGCGCTGGGGCTGATTGCCTCTACGGCAAAAGCCCTGGAACTGGCAGCAGCCGGCATGGAAAAGAATTATTTATATGCGGAAGGATTAAACAAATATTTAAGGGATTCGCTTGGGCGCTTTCCACAGATCCGGATCAACTCAACCGCCGCTTCCGTACCGTTTATATTGAATATCAGCATACCCGGAATGAATACCGGACTGCTTCAGGCGGAACTTGATAAAATGGGCGTATGCCTGTCCACAAAATCGGCATGCTGCGCACCCGCTTCGGTTTCAAGGCCGGTTTACGCCCTTACGCGCGATAAAAAGGCGGCGCTCGCAACCCTGCGGATCAGCCTGAGCCATCTGACCGCCCGGGAAGAAATCGATATATTTCTGGAAAAATTTTCAGACTGCTTACACAAACTTGCAAAATAAGAGGTAACCATGGAACAACGCCAGGACGTCCAAAAGAGTATAATAAAAAAATTCCGCAAAGAAATATGGAAAAACTTTATTTCCGCGGTAGTTCAATACGAACTTATAAAAGAAAACGATAAAATCGCCGTGTGCATCTCGGGCGGCAAGGATTCCATGCTGATGGCCAAATGCATGCAGGAACTGCAAAAACACGGCAAATACCATTTTGATCTTGAATTTTTGGTAATGGACCCGGGGTATAACCAGATCAACCGGCAGACCATCCTCCGTAACGCGGAATTCCTTGATATTCCCATCAAAATGTTTGAAACACAGATATTCGATATTGTCGCAACGGTGGAAGAATCGCCCTGTTACCTCTGCGCCCGGATGCGGCGCGGTTTCCTCTACAGTCACGCGAGAGACCTTGGATGCAACAAGATCGCCTTGGGACACCATTTTGACGATGTGATCGAAACCATACTCATGAGCATGCTGTACGCGGGCGAAATCAAAACGATGATGCCCAAGCTGAAAAGCACAAATTTTCCGGGGATGGAATTGATCCGCCCCATGTACAAGGTACGCGAGGCGGATATCATCAGATGGAAGCAATATCACGATCTTTCGTTTATCCAGTGCGCCTGCCGGTTCACCGAAAACTGCGTTTTAGGAGACGATGGCGTGGGTTCCAAGCGGAAGGAAATGAAAGCGCTTGTCAAAAGGTTTCGGCAGAACAATCCCTATATTGACGCAAACATAATGAACAGCGTTCATAACGTCAATCTGGAAACCGTTATCGGATACCGGGACCGGAACGGGCGTTACAGCTTTTTGGATAAATACGGAGAAAAAGGTTATTTCTCAGGAGAAGAAAAATAATCTTTCCTCGCAAAGCGCGCGCCCATATCGTAAGCTTTTCTTAAGTCCTCAGGAAAAACTTCCTTTCTTCTCTTCATTTTGTCTTCTCCGCTGAAAGATGTGACTTCGTATTTGGAATAGTCGTCGAACTGGTAAGTATCGGTTACAAAAAGCGGTTCGCATTCCCCGAATGACCTTGCCAGCGCCATTTCCGTGACCTTCAAGCTCCGTTCGTATCCCGCTTCCGCCATGCGGTCTTCATTTACGTTCATGGTGTAAATAAAGCTTGTCGGAATCTTCCTTCCAAAAAGGCTGCTGTAATTTTTGTCATATACCAGATACTGAAACATCAGCCGTTCCAGAAACGAGCGCATCTCCCCCGTAGTCCCGCCAAAATAAATGGGAGACCCCAGTATCAGCGCGTCCGCTTCCTCAATCTTTTGCAGTATAGGCGAAAGATCATCCCTGTATCCGCATTTTCCGTAGCTCTTTCCGCCCCTCAGCTTACAGGCAAAGCAGCTTGTGCATCCTTTGTATGCATAATCGTACAGATGGACCAGTTCGGTTTCGGCTCCCTGCGCCGCCGCGCCGGAAAGCGCGTTTTCAAGCAGTATGGCCGTATTCCAGCTTTTTCGCGGGCTTCCGTTTACGGCAATTACTTTCATTTTAATTTCCTCCAAAATTTGTTGTTGTTTCAAATCTACCTTATATAATTTATTACGTCCTTATTCCTTTCAGGACCTGCTTTTGTTTCCTCATCCGCCTTGTAGCCGAACGCCACTGCGTAAAAGGGTTCATATCCTTCCGGGATCCCGAGTTTGGCCGCAGCTCCATCCAGCCGCAGATAGTAATTCATTAATCCCAGCCATACAGAGCCGATATTCAGGCTCTCCGCGGCAATCAGCATGTTCTCAATCGCCGCGGCACAGTCCACCTGCCAGGCCATCCCGTCTTTCCTTCCCGAAACCACGATCAGCGTCGGCGCATCATAGATGACTTTATAATTTGGGTTTAAGCCCCAGCTGTGTATCCAGTCCACATCCGACTTTGCCATTTCTTCTTTTGCCTTTTCATTCATAAGGCTCAGCAGTTCGGGGTTTTGGATCACCGTAAAATGCCAGGGCTGCTCGTTATGCGCGGTGGGCGCATACATACCGGCTTCAAGTATCATTTCCAGATCCGCCTCGCTGATCTGTTCCGGTTTGTACCGCCTGACGCTTCTTCTGTTTTTGATGGCTTTTAAAACTTCATTCATAAACATACTCCATTTTGTTCAATAGTTCAAATATATTTGAACTATTTCAATATATCATTGGATATGGTATAATGCAAGCAGATTTTTAAAATAATGAAAACTTTTCAGGAGGGCAAAATACTTGCAGGAATTATTTCATCCGAATATGGATCAGCTGAACTTATCCACCGTTCTCAGCGCGTTAAGCGATCCCATACGGCTTCAGATCATCAAAAATCTGGCCCAAATGGAAGAAACCACATGCTCGTGCTGCAACGTCAACCTGCCGAAATCCGTACTGTCCCACCATTTCAAGGTGCTACGGGATTCGGGACTGATCAACGTACGCATTGAAGGAAAACAGCGTTTTTTATCCATTCGCTACAAGGAACTGGAAGAGAGGTTTCCCGGTTTATTGAAAGCCATAATGAAGAATATATAAGCCTTGGCCATTCCAAATTATTTTTAAAAAAATATTCCATTATTTGTTTGAACGAAAACCTTAAAAAAATAGCTTCATTTTTAAATTAATATTAAGTTTTACCGAAAAAATTACGATATAATACTGGAATAGGTGCTTTTAGTAATTATTGTTATATGACGCCTTATTTTTATGTCTGCATGGTTATGTAAACATATTTTTATTTATATAGAAAGGGTTGATCTCAATGAAGAACACGAAAATTGGAACCAGGTTTTTTGTTGCTTTTTTGGTCGCTATTATCGGAATTGCAGCCGTCGCATGCTTTGGCTTTTATGTAATCCGCTTCCAGCCCAACTTTGACAGCAATCTGATGAGTTTGGTGCTCGTCGGCATAGCTGCTGCCGTGGGAGTCATTACATTGCTGCTTGGCCTGACGGCGACGCGCAAAGTCACAAAACCGGTTCAGAAACTGGTTGACGCGGCGGATATGCTGGCCAAAGGAGATACGGATATACAGATCGATATAAGCAGCCGGGATGAAATAGGCATGCTTGTAAAATCTTTTGGAGAGGTGGTCTCCTCCATCAAACTGCTGGCTGCGGATGCAAATATGCTCTCGGCAGCCGCCATTGCGGGAGATTACAATACGCGCGCGGATGCGGAAAGGCACCAGGGAGACTATAAAAACATCGTGACCGGCGTGAACGCAACCCTGGACGCCATGTCGGAAAAAGTATTCTGGTTCGAGAGCCTGCTGGATTCACTGCCCTGGCCCATTTCGGTCACCGATATGAATATGGACTGGACATTTATAAATACGGCCGTTGAAGACATGCTGGGCAAACCGCGCAAGGAAGTCTTAGGCCTGCCCTGTTCAAACTGGGGATCCAGCATGTGCGGCACGCATGACTGCAATATCAGGCAGATGGAAAGAGGCACTCCCTCCATCGTATTTGTCGACGGGGACGAATTCCACCAGGTGGATACCTGCTATATCCACGACAGCCGCGGCGAGAAGATCGGGCACGTTGAACTGGTGCGCGATATTACGCCCCAGTCGCGCGCGTCCCAGTACAGCATGAATGAAGTGAAAAAAATCGCAAACAACTTGAAACAGCTGAAAGAAGGAAACTTAAAGCTTACTCTGGAGGTTGGCGAAGGCGACAAGTATACAAAACAGGAACGTGAAAACTTTGAAGAAATCAGCCTCAACTTTAAGGAAGCAGTGGAGACAATAGAGGGTTACATCCGCGAACTGTCATCTGTACTGAGCAAATTTGCGGACGGCGACCTGACGCACGATATTACAAATGAATACAAGGGCGATTTCGCGGCCCTTAAGGGCTCGATCAACCGGATCGTGAGCGAGCTTAACCGGATATTTGTTGAAATCAATACGTCCGCCGAACAGGTGGCGCAGGGAGCGCAGCAGGTTTCCGTCGGAAACCAGGCGATTTCTCAGGGAGCCACGGAACAGGCAAGCTCTATAGAAGAACTTTCCTCCACCATCACCGTGATTGCGGAGCAAACAAAGCTCAACGCTGAAAATGCGACCCAGTCCAATGAAATGGCCATGGCTGCCAAGGAAGCCGCTGCGCAGGGCAACCGGCAGATGGGCGATATGCTGAAATCAATGGAAGAGATAAACGAATCTTCCGAAAATATTTCCAAGATCATCAAGGTAATAGACGATATTGCCTTCCAGACAAACATATTGGCTTTGAACGCCGCTGTTGAAGCCGCACGCGCGGGCGTGCACGGCAAAGGGTTTGCCGTGGTTGCAGAGGAAGTCAGAAACCTGGCGGCCAGAAGCGCGCAGGCGGCCAAGGAAACCGCCGAGCTGATCGAAGGTTCCATGAATAAAGTTGAAGCCGGTACAAAGATTGCGAAAGAAACCGCCGACGCCCTTTCCCGGATCGTGGAAAGCGTTGACGAGACTGTGAAGCTGGGCGAAAAAATCGCGGTCGCATCCAAGGAACAGTCCCAGGGCATCAACCAGATCAACCAGGGCATTGAACAGATGTCCACGGTGGTACAGTCCAACTCAGCCACCTCCGAAGAGGGCGCCGCGTCCAGCCAGGAACTTTCCGCACAGGCCGCGCTGCTGAAAGGAAAGATCGGCGTATTTAAGCTGAAGAAGCAGGGCGAATCCAAAAAAACAGCCGAAAAAGAATCATTCAAGCAGCTTGAGGACCATGATTTTAAAGACAATTCAATGAAATATTAAAGCATAAAAGCATACAAAAAAAGCGCCCAGGCGCTTTTTTTATACTAATTTCTATCTTTTCGTCTGAAGGTTGCTGAAAAGCCCAAATACGAGGCATTTCAAGCATTGCGATGAAAGCGTAGTAAAGCCTACGCTGAAGAGCACGCGGAGAAATAACAAAGTAGTTGGGCTTTATCAGCAACCTGAACTACAGGCACAGACGGTATATCTCCGCTATCTCCTCTTTTCCCAGTTCAATAAAGCTTTGCAGCTTGCGTTCGCCGAAAAACGTGCATTTCTCAGCCATAAATTCTATTTTATCTTCTCCGATCCCCACATCGGCAAGGCTCAGAGGCATGCCCAGCGATTTAAAATACGCTTTGGTCGCTTCTATGCCGGCCCGTACGGTTCTTTCCGGATGCTCAAAATCCTCCTCGCAGTTCCAGATCCGGACAGCGTACTGCACAAGGCGTTTCAGATTGTAACGGCTCAGGTAGGTCAGATAAGCGGGCCATACCACCGCCAGCCCGGCACCGTGCGTGATTTTCTCATCCAGGCCGCTCATTTCATGCTCCAATTGATGCGCGTTCATTCCATATTTCTTTCCGGCGCCCATCAGCCCGTTATGCGAAAGACTGCCCGCCCACATAAGGGTCGCCCGCGCTTCATAATCCCGCGGATTTTCCATCACAATTCTTCCCGCGCCGATGACGGATTTTACAAGGCCTTCCGCCAGTCTGTCCGCAAGATCGTTGTTTTCGTTTTGCGCTAGGTACCGCTCAAGCGTATGCATCATGATATCCACGATACCGGCCGCCGTCTGGTAAGGAGGCACGGTATATGTGAGTTCCGGATTCATTATGGCAAACAAAGGCCGGTTAAAGGGCGTGCCCAGTCCTCTTTTTGTTCCGGTCGTCTCGTCCGACAAAACGGCGCTGTCGCTGGTTTCGCTTCCCGCGGCGGCAATGGTCAGCACCACGCCAAATGGCATTGTTGCGGTGACGGGCGCTTTTTTGGTTACGATGTCCCAGGGATCCGCCCCGGTTGCGACGGAATGCGCGGCGATCTTTGCGGAATCGAGTGCGCTTCCTCCCCCTACCACTAAAATAAAATCAAACCCTTCCCGCTTGATATAGTCCGCCGTTTCCCTGCAGAAGCCCAGCGTCGGGTTGGGCTGCACGCCGCCTTTTTCCGAAAACGAAACGCCGTTTTCCTGGAGCGTCTTTTTTATCTGAGCCATAAGGCCGCTTTTGATGCAGCTCTGGCCGCCATAATACAAAAACACTTTATTGAATCCGTATTCCTTTATGATCCGCCCCGCCTCAAGCTGCGTGTCTTTTCCGAATATCACCCTTGTGGGAGTATGCAGTTCAAAGTTAATCATATATATCCCCCGTCTTTATGGATTTTTAAGCCGATACTACAGGCCGTATTTATTATAACAGTTTTTTCCGGTATGCGCATCCGCCCCTCTTTTAGCATACCCAAACCCTATGGTTATTTTCTTAACAAATATAATAGTCAAGAACAAAAAAACCGCCTTTTAAAAAAGACAGCCGTACTTTATAACAAACTATCATTTATATCAACTTAATGTTATATAATTTCTCCTCTATTTATGAAGATTGCTGAAAAGCCCAAATACAAGGCATTTTGAGCACTGTGACGCAAGCGTAGTTTGTCTACGCTGAGGAACAGGCGGAAAAATAACAAAGTAGTTGGGCTTTATCAACAGTCTGAATATTTACAGCTGCGGTATCTCTATAACCGCGCCGCCCTGCATCGCGGATTCATGCGCCAGGAGCCCGGCAATCGTCCAATTTGCGCCTACCTGTGCGCTTACATGAGCCTTTCTTCCTTCCAGCGCCGCGCTTACAAATTCGTTCACCAGATGCGGATGGCTGCCGCCGTGTCCCGAACCCTGGATAAATGAGACGTGACTGTCGTCAATTATCTGGTTTTTCAGAGCAAAATGCGCGATTTCCCCGGGAAGCATATCGGCCGTATCGGGAACTTCCACATGTTCTGCGCCCTCAAACCCGGAGTGGATCACCGGATTTTCATCCACTACCTGCTCCCATTCAAACGATTTCTTTGTGCCGTATATGTCAAAGCTCTCCCGGTACTGGCGGATGGTATCGAACAGCGAACGCGATACTTCGGCAGCCACATCGCTGCCGGCGAACGTAAACTGCGCGGTTTCCATCGCAAAGGGGGAATTATAATTCCTGATATATTCCTCATTGATACGTCCCGAACCCAGGCAGCGCACGGTTGTCACAGACTTCCCGATAATATCCGAGAGGGGTCCCAGGGCATGCGTCGGATAATACATCGGCGGCATTCCGTACCAGTATTCCGGCCAGCCAGGGAGGCTCATGTTCTGCTGATGCGAACCGCGCATGAACTGGATCCTGCCTATCTTGCCCGCTTCATACAGTTTTTTGAAAAAGAGGTATTCTCGCGTGTAAACGGCCGTTTCCATCATCATGTACGTAAGCCCCGTTTCCTTTTCCAGGCGGACGATCTCCCTGCATTCGTCCACCGTCATCGCCATGGTTACGGTGCAAGCGGTATGTTTGCCGGCCTTGAGCGCTTCGATGGACATCCATCCGTGTTCCTTTAAATCGCTGTTGATGTGCACGGCGTCAATATCCGGGTCTTTCAGCATTTCCCTGTAATCGGTATAACGTTTTTCGATTCCAAGCTTGTCGCCCAGTTCGTTTAATTTTTGCTCGTTCCGCCGGCAGACCGCAACGCATTCCGCCTTGTTAAACGCCTGGTAAATGGGAATAAACTCAGCCCCAAAACCCAATCCTACTACGGCAACTCTCAATTTTTTCATAAAACAAGACCTCCAATAGAATATATTCTTTTTTATATGTGGCAAATCGTTCTGTTTTCAGCTTTTTGCGGCTTTCCGCTCTTTTAAAACAAGAAATGGAATAATAAAAGGATTTTATTAATTATAACACATTCACGGCGAAAAAAACACAAAAAATTGGAAATAAATCCTGTACCGCTTATTAATAGTTTTTTTGTGCATACCGTATATTTCCGGTTTTTTGGGTGCAACTTAATACAAAAACTGTCTGCTGAAAATAAGGAGTGATTTGTATGAGCGATACCACTGAAAAAATGGAAGGACGTTGCAGTTATCACGATTCGGTCGAAGAAATGCTAAAACGCATCCGCCGGGACGGAATGTCCAACGCTTTTGACAGATGGACGTTGCAGGAAAAAATACGCTGCAAATTTTGTCTGGAAGGTTTAAGCTGCCAGCTTTGCTCGAACGGCCCCTGCCGGATCAGTGAAAAAGGCGGGCAGACAAAAGGCGTTTGCGGCATAGGACCGGATGCAATGGCAATGAGAACGCTGCTGCTGCACAATATCATGGGTGCGGGCACCTACAGCCATCACGCGTATGAAGCTTACCGTACGCTCAAGGCTACGGCCGAGGGCAAAACGCCGTTTGGGATCAAAGACGAAGCCAAGCTGAAATGGATGTGCGGCATACTTGGCATAGATACCGGCCAGACGGCAAACGGGATGGCCGTGCAGCTTGCGGGCGTATTAAGCGACCAGCTTTATATCGGGACGGAAGACGAGAATATCATGGTGGAAAAGTTCGCGCCAAAAAAGCGGATCGACGTCTGGAAAAAGCTCCACATCTACCCCGCCGGCGTGGTGCACGAGGAACAAAACTGCGTTGCAAGCTGCCTCACCAATGTGGACGGGGATTATGCGTCCCTTGCGCTCAAAGCCCTGCGGCTGGGGATAGCAACCATATACAACGCGCAGATCGGCCTTGAAATGGTACAGGACATCCTGTTCGGCACGCCTTCCCCGCATGAAGTGGATACGGACCTGGGTATTATGGACCCGGATTATGTGAACCTGGTATTCAACGGTCATCAGCCCTGGGCCGGCGCAGCCGCGCTTGAAAAAGCCAGACAGCCCGCGGTGCAGGAAATGGCCCGGGCGGCGGGCGCCAAGGGCCTTCGCATAGTGGGCTCCATTGAAACAGGGCAGGAATTATTGCAGCGTTTCCCGATGGACGGCGTATTCGTCGGGTTGATGGGCAACTGGCTTGTAATCGAGCCCCTGCTCGCAACCGGAACTGTGGATGTTCTTGCCATGGAAGAAAACTGTTCTCCCCCTGCGATCGACATGTACGCGGAAAAATACCAGGCCACACTGGTCAGCGTCAGCACCATCATTGGGGTTCCGGGACTTAAGGAGAAAATGGCCTATCACCCCGAGCAGGTGGAAGCCATGGCGGACAGGCTTATAGAACTTGGAATAGAGAATTTCAAGAAACGCAAAGGCCACGTGAAACCGCTGGTTCCGGGCAGAAAACAAAAAGCGGTCGCAGGTTTTTCCACCGAAGCCGTTCTGGCCGCGATCGGCAACAGGCTGGACGCGCTTGTGGACGTTATCGCCGCCGGTAAAATAAAAGGCGTTGTCGCCCTTGCAAACTGCGCGACCCTGCGGAACGGGCCGCATGACTGGAACACAATAAGCCTGACCCGCGAACTGATCAAGCGGGATATCCTGGTGGTGAGCGGCGGCTGCGGGAACCACGCGCTGGAGATAGCGGGGCTTTGCACGCTGGGCGCTTCGCAAATGGCCGGAGACGGATTAAAGGAGGTGTGCGGCCTGCTGAAAATCCCTCCCGTGCTGAGTTTTGGGACCTGTACGGATACCGGAAGGATCTCCATGCTTGTTTCCGCGCTTGCCGAACACCTAAACGTGGATGTGCCGCAGCTTCCGATCGCGGTGACCGCCCCCGAGTGGATGGAACAGAAAGCGACGATCGACGGCGTTTTCGCGGTGGCGTACGGCGCTTATACCCATTTATCGCCAACGCCATTTATAACAGGCGCGCCTGCCCTGGTAAAACTCCTGACGCAGGATGTGGAAGGGCTTACGGGCGGCAGGATTGCATTGGGAGACGACCCTGTCAAAGTGGCTGACGATATGGAAGCGCATATCCTGTCCAAAAGAAAAGAATTGGGGCTCAGTTAAGCTTACAAGCTAATCATAACTGCGCGTTCAACGCGCAGTTTGCACCAACCCTGTAAGGGTATATCGCTATCACAGCACCTTAAGGTGCTTGAAACCGACTTCTGTGCTGTTTACCGGGCTGCCCCTAACAGGGGCTCAGTCCGGTCTTTTTATATTATCGTTCATTTTGTCGTGCTCTTCTTGTTCTCTTATGTATTTCTTGATTACTTCTTCGTTCAAGCCGACCGTACTGACATAATAGCCTTTACACCAGAACGTTCGATTCCCAAACTTGTACTTCAGATTCTGAAATTTCTCAAACAGCATTAGCGAACTCTTTCCCTTGAGATATCCCATTATCTGTGCTACGCTGTATTTGGGTGGAATCTTCACGCACATATGTATGTGGTCTACACATGCATTTGCTTCTACTATTTCGATTCCTTTGTACTCGCACAATTTTCGGAGTATTTTTCCGATTTCCTGCCGGTACTGCCCATATATGATCTTTCTGCGATATTTTGGTGCCCACACAATATGGTATCTGCAATTCCACTTTGTGTGCTCCAATACACTGTCCATATTTTGTGCTCCTTTCCTATTTCCACAGAAGTCGGTCAACTTCTATTCTAATAGGTTTGGAGCACTTTTCCACCACATCGGCTCCGCCTCTTTTGAACTCCCCCGCTTAGCGGGGGGATTTCGCTTCGCATACAAAAGCCGCCTAATTGATC
The DNA here is from genome assembly GCA_023393165.1 of Bacillota bacterium. GTDB lineage: Bacteria > Bacillota > Clostridia > Christensenellales > Christensenellaceae > JAEYKI01. Next base: position 53,412 of record JAEWMJ010000032.1, read on the forward strand.
AGGCGGCTTCAATATAATCCAACTTTCTCAGATATTTTTGATATCTCCCCTCGCAACAAGGTCCGAAACGATCTTGTCATAGAACTCTTTATCGATTTTATACTTGAAACGGTACACGATGTATCCGAGAACAATGCAGATCAAAGGCAGCGCAAACATGGAAAGCTTCATGGTGAGAAGCCCCGCGGACGTGACGTCCGCCGGCGTGGCCGCACTGTTTATGCCCGATACGATCAGGGTAACGGTCACAATACCGGTTGCGATCGCACCGCCGATCTTGTTGATCAGCGGCTGGACGGACAGGGTAACGGCCTGGTTGCGTTTGCCCGATTTCCATTGCCCGTATTCGATGGTATCCGCCAGGAACATCAGCATCAGAAGCTGGATAAAACCCTCGCCGATAAAAATGAGCACACCCGCTATGCTTATTGGGATCATATTCATGGGCGAGAAGAAGAACAGGGCGTAACCCGCAAGCACCAGCATGGTCGCGCCGAAATAAAGCTGCTTCCGGTTAAATCGCTTGCTGAACAAGGGGAACACAAGCAGAGCTACAAACTGCGTTACGCCAAGGAGCGCCGCAAATATGGAATACATGCCCTCGTCTCCGTAAGCGTACTTAAAATAATACGTGCCAAAGCTGGTTGTCGTCATATAACCTACCATAAACAGAGCCATGGAGATTACGGTAAATAAAAGCTGGTCGTTTTTGAATATCGCCTTTGCCATTCCCTTGATCGTTGTTTTTTCTTCCTGTTTGAATTCGCTCCTGTATTCTTTTACGCCGAACAGCGTAAAGCACATAAAGCCGATCATAACAAAGGATATGATCACGGCGAAAAGGAACCACGCCTGTTTCAGGCCGCCCAGCGCGGCTCCCATTGCGTTGGTTACGGGAATTATGCCCACCACCACCACAAAAAGCCCGATGTTCGCGCAGATCCTTGCGAACGCGCCGATTTTTTCACGTTCCTTTTGCTCCAGGGAGAGCGCCGGGAGCATGGACCAGTAGGCAATGTCATTGAGTCCGTAAGTGATATCCCACCCCAGATAAGCAATGATAAAGATCGCCAGATAAGCCGACGAGGAAACCCCTAAATCGGAGAACAGGAGAATCAGAAATCCCGCGCTTGCAAGCGCGCCCACCAGAATCCAGGGTTTGAATTTTCCCCAGCGGGAATTGGTGTTGTCTACAATCACGCCCATGATCGGATCGTTCAGGGCGTCAAAGACCCTTAAGACCGTTAATGCGCCGCCTGTCCATGCAAGCATCTGGTCGGAAAGGTTCAGGACTTCGGTCAAAAACCAGATAAAGTACATGCTGATGATGGTATAAAACATATCCCGCCCGATCGTGCCCAGTCCGAAAAAGTACTTGTTGCGCGCGTTTTGGCTGCTCATTTTTTGAATCCCCCTTATTGTTTTTTTGTATCCCCGTTTGTTTGATATTCCGCCATGCAGTATTCGTTTATCATTTCACGCGTAACGCCGCGTTCTTCGATCATTTTTCTATAGAACGATCCGCTCTTTTTTTTTGTCCGCTCCTGCGTTTTATAATCGACGTGCACAAGCCCGAACCGTGCTGAAAATCCTTCCAGCCACTCAAAATTGTCCGTAAAGCACCAGTGGTAATACCGCCTGACGGGCAGACCGCATTCGCAAAGCGCCCCGATATGCTCATAGAGATAGCGGCATCGGAATGAATCGGTGTTGTCGCAGGTTCCGTTCTCAGTAATATAGATGGGAAGAGGCTCCAGATCATAAAGTTCCTGCGCGTTTTTAACGATGCCGGGGGGATATATCTCCCAGCCAAGATCGTTTACAGGCACGCCGGTGAGCACACCGTCGCCGAATCCCGTAACAGCCGTGCGGCTGTAATAATTGACGGCGTGAAAATCGCAGTATAAGCCTTCTTTTACGCCTTCGATCCGGCCTATGGGCCAGGTGGGTTTGCCCGTTAAAAACTCCCTCGAAATGCACGACTGGAAATAACGGTGCAGGATGGGCGTGCAGATCCGGTGCCAGAGGTTCAGTTTGTTTTTAGGCGTAAAAGTCCGCATGTGATGCGCGTAGCTTACCATGGTATCACGGTATCCCATACGTTTACGGATTTTGTGGATCAGTTCATACGATTTTATATGGCATTCACACAGATTTTTCATGACGGTCAGGGTCTCTTGCATGGATTTCTTCCCCGGAGGCCAAATCCCCAAATACCATCCGTGCGAAGCATACACGTTGGGCTCGTTGATCGTGATGTATTCCGAGACAAGTTCCCCAAACTCTTCCACAACTTTTCCCACAAATTCAAGAAAGATTCCCACGCAGTCCGGGTTTTCAAACGCGCCCATTTGCTCGAACCACATGGGATTCGTAAAATGATGGATTGTCAGGAGCACCCTGATCCCCAGTTCTTTCAGGCAAAGCAGTTCCCTGCGGTAATGCGCGAACCCGTTCTCGTCAAAAACGCCCCGCTGGGGCTCCAACCGCGCCCATTCAATGCCCATCCGGTAATCGCGGATGCCCATCTCATACATTAATTGCGCGTCTTTTTCGTAAAGTTCATAATGCATATCCGCCACGGACGGATCCGATCCGTCCCTGATATGCCCCTTCTGAAACCAATCATACCAGCTGTTTTCCCTGTTGCCGCCCTCGATCTGGGTGGCTGCCGAAGCAACGCCCAGCCGCATGCCATCCGGCAGTTTGAAAGACATAATTATCACCCCTCCCTATTATATTAAAACTATACGGATACAATAACTAAAAAAACGGATACGTATATACCTGCACTAAACGGCGTCCTTTTTGCTGATAACGTACAGGCTGGAACCGAAATCCCCCAGAAGCCGGATTTTTGAGTTGTAATAGCTGCCGATAAACTGGTTTGCCAGGCGCAGGCCCGCATTCAGCATGTCGCCCCTGCATTCGTAGCTTTCCACACAGTCGGTCAGCCGGTAGAACCGGTTGACGGCGCGCAGTATAAAACCGTCGGGATTGAGCGTGACCGGCAGGATATGCTTCACCAGCCCGCCGAACCGCCGTATAAAGACGCTCTGCGGCCGGGTCCTTACTGTATAGGCCGCATCCGGATCAAAACCGGTAAGCGGGAGAAAATCGTAGCCTTCGCTTGCCCCGGCCTGCGTCTGAAAAAAACCGGCGACCGCCTCGCTGCCGTCCGCGGCTGTGCACTGCCAGTGGACCTTATTTGACTTTTGCGCGCTCAGGCGGTAAAACCTCCCGAACTGGAATGTGCGCCTGTGAGCCTTGTAAAACGCGATTTGTTCCCTGATCTCTTTCTTTTCCACAGGCGTCAAATATTTCAGATCCATTTCATACCCCAGGCACCCGAAACAGGACACATTAAACCGGGTATTGAGAGGCGTTTGTCTGAGCGTCTGCTGGTGCGGCGCTTCGGATACGTGCGCCCCCATAGCGGAAAGAGGATACAGGCAGGATAAGCCGCCCTGTATTTTTAGCCGTTCTATGGGATCGGTGTCGTCCGACGTCCAAATCTGCGGCGAGTAACACAGCAGCCCCAAATCAAACCGGTTTCCGCCGCTTGAACAGCTTTCCAGCAATATGTGCGGACGCGGAGCGAATATGCGTTCCAGTACTTCGTACAGTCCCAGTATATAACGGTGGAAAAACTCGCCCTGGTTTGAAAGATGCGGCGAAAACGCGTCGCTTATGTGCCGGTTCATGTCCCATTTTACATAGGAAACGCCCGCTTCGTCCAATATGCGGGAAACGGAATCGACGATATAATTGCGTACGGCGGGATTGCAAAGATCCAGAACAAGCTGGTTGCGCCCAAGAGCGGGTTTTTTTCCGGGCGTTGTGACCGCGTATTCGGGATGCGCGCGGTACAGGTCGCTGTCTTCGTTCACCATCTCGGGCTCAAACCAGAGGCCGAATTCCATCCCGGTTTTGCGTATCCTGTCCGCAAAGTGCTTAAGGCCCCGGGGGAGTTTCCTCCGGTTGACCGTATAATCTCCCAGGCCTTTCGTATCGTCGTTTCGCGCGCCAAACCAGCCGTCGTCCAGCACAAAAAGCTCCACTCCCAGCTTTCGCGCGCGGCGCGCGAGGCGCATGAGGCGCCCCTCGTTGAATTTAAAAAAATGCGCTTCCCAATTGTTGATGAGCACGGGCCGTTCTTTGTTCTTCCATTGTCCGCGCACGATATGGCTGTTTACAAAATCGTGAAAATGCGCGCTGAGTCCGCCCATGCCGCTGCTGCTGAACGTCATGACTGCTTCCGGCGTTTCAAACTTTTCCCCCGTCAGAAGAGTCCATTCAAAGCAGTGGGGATTGATGCCCATCTGTACGCGCAAAAGCTGCTGGTTTGACAGCTCGACGGCGCCGTAGTGGTTGCCGCTGTAAACCAGATTGAATCCGTATACCCTCCCGTGTTCCTCCGTTGCCCCCGCTTCGGCCAGGATAAATCCCGGATTGTGGCGGTTGCTGCTTGCGCCGGTGGCGGAGCTGTTGACATAAATTCCGTACTCGACCGCCCGCTCGTGCCTGTGCCCTTCCTTGATCCAGCCGCCGTCAAACGTAACCAGCCTGAACGATCGGTTGGGTATATCCACCATCATGCTCATCAGGCGGCGGATGACCAGCGGTTTTTGGTTTTTGTTTTTCAGCACCGCCCTGCGGGAGATCACATCCGCCTTTTCGTACGCCGTATAATACAAAATGAGTTCCGCACGGTTTGATACATCCTCCAGAATGATCTCCAGCGTATCGCAGTCTTCCGGATTGCCATAGGACGACGGAAGCGTCTCCATTGGGGCCGTGCCCGCAAAAATGCGGTGCGACCGGTATATAAAATCACAGGAAAAACTGCCGTCCGGCATTTTGAGTTCCGCAGGGGAATGGCGGTAGTCGCCGCGGCCGATGCCCGACCATTCCAGGCACAGATTGTCAAGGCAGTAATTCGGGTCTTTTAGATTGTATACCACGCTGCTTCCGGTCAGCGCGGTGCGTTTTAAACGAAGCCCCTCCGGATCCTGGTCTTCGGACAGACGTTCTCCGTAATGGATATGTTCCAGATGTCCAAACTCCGTGACGCAAAACCACCAGCTCGTTTCCTTTGTGGTCAGGCGGAACAGCCTGTTAACCTCCGTTATCATTGCCCCTCCCCTTTTCTATCACAACAGCTTCAAAGGGCAGCAGCTTTCCGTCTAATTGCGCCCTGCCGTAATTGGAAACCAGAACGTCTCCGCCGCAAAAAACCTTTGCCGGCCGCTTGCCGAAATTCAAAAGAATACGGAAGGTTTTTCCGTTCATTTCACGCTCGTAAACAAAAAGCTTTCCGGACGCCCGGATCAGGCGGAACGCGCCGTATTTCAGGACTTCACTGCCGGCGCGCAGCGCGATCATTTTTTTATAAAAGCTGCGCACGGAATCCGGATCGTCAATCTGGCCGGCCATGTTTATCCGCGTATAATTGCCGTTGATTTTAAGCCATGGCGTCCCTGTGGTAAAACCGGCGTTTTCTCCAGCGTTCCACTGCATGGGCGTCCGCGCATTGTCCCGCGAGGTTTTTTTGATCATGCGCCAGCGGAGGAATCCCGGAATATGCAGTTTTTTTGCAAGCCGGTAGATATTGAGCGATTCCACGTCCCGGACCTGCTCCATGCCGGTAAAATCGAAGTTGGTCATGCCGATCTCCTGGCCCTGGTAAATAAACGGGGTGCCACGCAGCGTCAGAAGCAGTACGCACAGCAGTTTTGCGGACTCGGCCCAAAACCTGCCGTCATTACCGAAACGCGAAACGCTCCTGGGCTGGTCGTGGTTCTCCAGATAGTTTGCGTTCCATTCCAAAGCGTTCTGCCATTTGGCGATCGTCCTTCCGAAACGGCCCGGGCTGAAGGGGCGTTTGAACCACTTGATAAAAAACTGGTCGGTCTCCATGTGCTCAAAGGAAAATATCATATCCAGCTCGCCGCGGTTCTGGCCGCAGAGGTCTCCGCCCATTTGCGGAGTGACAAACACGGTTTCGCCGACCGCAAAACAATCGTAAGCGGAAAGCACCTCCCGCCGCAGCGCGCGCAATATTTCGTGCGCGCCTTCCTGCGAGATATAATGTTCGCTGCCCGTAAGCGCCAGCTTCTTTTTTCCGTCGGCAAGGGAAGTTTTAAAAATCACGTTGATCACGTCGCACCTGAAACCGCCCACGCCTTTGTCCAGCCAGAAGCGCATAATATCTTTTATTTCTTCCAGTACTTTTGGATTATGATAATTTAAATCGGGCTGCTTTTTAGCAAAAAGATGCAGGTAATATTCGCCGCTTTTATCGTCAAATTCCCAGCAGTCCTCCCCGAAAAAGCTGGTCCAGTTGTTGGGCGGCCCGCCGTTTTTGCCTGGCCGCCAGATATAATAGTCCCTGTAGGGGCTCCCCTTATCGCGGCTTTTTAAAAACCATTCGTGCTCGTCCGAAGTATGGTTGATCACCAGATCCATTACGATGCGGATATCGCGCGAGGCGGCCTCCCGGATCAGGTTTTCCATATCTTCCAATGTGCCGTACTTGGGGTCAATGCTGCGGTAATCGCTGATATCGTAACCGTTGTCCGCATCGGGCGACGAATATACCGGGCTGAGCCAGATAACGCCCACTCCCAGGTCTTTCAGGTCGTCAAGATGCGCGGTTATTCCAGGAATATCCCCGATCCCGTCGCCGTCCGTATCTGCGAAGCTGCGCGGGTAAATTTGATACACAACACGATCCTGCCACCATTTTTCCATGAGGCTTATCTCCTGTATACGCATTTTTTAAAAGTTTAACAGTGAAAGGTATATGTCTTAGTTTAGTATATTTTTTCCATTTACGCAATCCATAAATGTATATTTTTGTTATTTTTTATCCGAAGTGGTTTCCAATATAATTGAAAAAAAAACCGCTTTTCAGCGATTCAGTTTGATGACAAATTATGATTCCAATGTATGCAAGTATAAATATTCTTTTATCTTGTGAAGGCCGCTGAAAGCCTCTCTACCCCGCCCAGTTGGGACTTTCAGAGGTCTGAATCAGAAGAATTTGTCCGGGTCTTCCGAAAGGCGCTTATTCGTATTAAGCTTCCGGATGGCCTGCATCTCCTCTTCGTTTAAGATAAAGTCGAACACATCAAGGTTTTCCCGCTGCCTGTCCTCATGCACGGATTTTGGAATGACGCGTACGCCGTTTTGTATTAGGAACCTGAGGGAAACCTGCGCAGGCGTTTTTTTATGCGCCCCGGCAACCCGTACCATTGTTTCTTCCTTTAAAAGGCTGCTTCCGTACCCCAGCGGGGCCCACGCCTCCATCCGGATGGATCTCTCCTGGCAGTAACGGATCGTATCGTAATCCATAAAATAAGGATGCATTTCGATCTGGTTCACCATAGGCGCTATTTCGCATTCGGCGAGCAGTCTGTTCAGGTGGTGCGGCAGGAAATTGCTCACGCCGACCGCGCGGATGCGGCCTTCCTTATAGAGCTTTTCAAATGCTTTCCATGTATCGATAAATTTGTCCCTGCCCGGCCAGTGCACAAGATACAGGTCGATGTAATCCGTGCCCAGCAGCTTTAAGCTGACGTCAAACGCCTTTAAAGTGCTGTCAAAGCCCTGAAAGCTGTTCCAGAGCTTTGATGTGATAAAAAACTCCTCCCGCTTTCTTCCGCTTTCCCGGATACCTTCGGCGACCTCGCGTTCATTATTATAGATCCATGCCGTATCAAAACTCGTATATCCGACAGAAACAGCCGATTTGACCGCGTTCTTGAGTTCGTTGTCCCCGGACCGGAACGTCCCCAACCCAACCAGGGGAATTTCCACGCCATTGGAAAGTTTTACAGATTCAACATGATTCATATATTTTTCTCCTTTTCAGATTGCGAAAAAGAAACGGCTGGAGGATACCTCCGCGGGTTACCGGTCTTTTTCATATCAAACCCAATAAAGGGCGTTAAAGATTTTTATCCTGCAGCGCCAGGTCTTCGTATACGTCCAGCAAAGCGGCGTAGCATTTGTCAAAAGCAGCGGACAATTTTGCGTATTTTTGCGCGTTTTGAGGATCCGGCTCGTCTTCCTGAACGACCCTGATAAACTTACCCACTTCCGAAAAATCCTTGAGTATGCCCACGCCGACGCCTGCGCAGACGGCAGCCCCGATGGAGGACGCCTCATCCAGATAATTAAGCGTCAGGAGCTTTGTATTGAACACATCGGCAAGTATTCGTCTTTGGACCCGGCCCTTTGCCATTCCGCCGATCACGGTGATCTCATGAATATCTACTTTTTGCCGGAAAACATTCAGAATAATATTCAGGTTATACGCAATCCCCTCGATCACGCTCCGGAGCAGATCGGCGCGCGTATGTTCCATTTTAAGCCCGATGAACGCGCCTTTTGCATGCGGATTCCACCTGGGGCTCCTTTCGCCCATGAGATAGGGCAGAAAATAAAGGCCGTTGGAGCCCACAACCGACCTTTCGATCTCCTCGTTGATCAGTTCGTAAGGGGAAATTTCCTTTTGTTTTGCCTCCAGCACTTCGCTGGTGCAGATCTGGTTTTTCACCCAGTTGAACGCGGCGCCCGCGCTCTGCATTGTGCCGCAGGGAGCTATGAATCCGGGGACGGCGTGCGCCCAGTTGAACGTACGGTACTCATCGTCAAATATGGGCTGTTTTGTGGTGGTGGCGATCCAGGAAGAGGAACCAAGGCAGTTGTAGGTCTTGCCTTCCGAAACGGAGCCCGCCCCGACGTTTGCGCAGCAGCCGTCGCCACCGCCCATCACCACTTTGGTTCCCTTATGCAAACCGCATTCCAAAGCCACCCGTTCGCTCAACTCCCCCGCTATATACGTGGAGGGAACGGCGCGGGGAAACTTGCCTTTATCAATGCCCGCCGCCCGGATGATCTCGTCCGACCATTCGAATGCGGTCAGGTCAAACGCGTTGGTGCCCGAAGCGTCCGAATAGTCCGTCAAAAACTCGCCCGTCAGTTTATAAACGATAAAATCCTTGGGATTGAGCATTTTATATGTCTTTTCATATATTTCGGGCTGGTTGTTCTTTATCCACATGAGCTTTTCCAGTGAATAGGAACAACTGATTTTGTGTCCGGTTATCTTATAGAACCGGTCTTTTTCTATTTTACTCTCCAGAGTTGCCTGCTCTTTTGTCGCACGCATGTCTGCCCAGATGATCGCCTTCCTGAGGGCGTTTCCGTTCCTGTCCACGCATATGCATCCCATCATCTGTCCGCTGAAACTGATTGCGGCAATATCTTTTTTATCGATATCCCGGGTCAGCAGCCTGTTTGTTTCACAGATGGCGCGCCACCAGTCAGAGGTGTCTTGCTCCGCCCAGTTCGCGTTAAAATAATCGGTGGGATACGGGTATATGGTAGACCCGATGTATTCGCCTTTATCGGTAAAAAGCGAAGCTTTGTTGCCCGATGTTCCCAGATCATGGGCAATGATGTATTTCGTCATGATATCCTCCTGCAATATCCCGGCTGTATAAATAAATGCCGGCCCGGGACTTAATGAATCTTCCCTATAAGCGCGTCAATCTCCGCCCTGTACGGCATAGCCGGCGCCGTCCCGGTTTTTGTGACCGAAAGCGCGCCTGCGGCGTTTGCAAACTTCGCCGCCTCAAAAATATCTTTTCCCTCTGCGAGCGCCGTTACAAATCCTCCGTTGAACGCATCGCCCGCGCCCGTCGTGTCTATCGCCCGAACTTCGATCGATCTGATAAACTCTTTTTTTTGGGCATTCGCAACAAAGGCCCCTGCCTTGCCCATGGTGATCACAATATTCCGGACGCCCCAGCCAAGAAAGACCCCGGCGGCCAGGGCGGCGCTTTCCTCGTCTTTGACTTCAACGCCTGTCAGGATGCCCGCCTCCACTTCATTGGGCGTGACCGTATCCACCTTTGCAAAAACTTCCGTTTTTATTTTTTGCACGGGAGCGGTATTTAAAACAATTTTTACGCCGGCGTCAAACGCAATATCGATGATCCTGTAAAGCGCGTCCAGGTTGATCTCCAGCTGAAGCAGGAGCACGTCCGCCTGCTCTATTACCGGCCTTGCCTTTTCGATATCCGCGTCCGTAAAATTTCCGCTTGCGCCGTTTACAACCAGAATACAGTTCTGCGCGGTGTTCTGATCCACCATAATGAGGGCTGTTCCCGTTTCCACAGCCTCGTCTATAAAAACGTAACCGGTACTCATCCCCTCCGAGCGGTAAAAATCAAGCGCCACCTTGCCGAACACGTCGTTTCCGACCTTTGTCACCGCAATGACGTTTCCTCCCGCCCTGTGGGCGGCAACGCTCTGGTTGGAACCTTTCCCTCCCGGACCCAGCCTGAACGAGGAGCCGATCACCGTTTCCCCCGGAACCGGCAGATGGCCCGCCCTGCTGGTCAGGTCAACTACAAAACTACCAAAACACACGATACTTCCCATTTGCTTATATCCCATTCCTGTTTGCCCGCGGCAAATTTTATAATCCGTATTTTCTGATCATTTCTTTGGTAAACTTCATGCTTTCGCGGACATAGGTTTCGCCGTCCGGCGCCAGCTTGCGCCACACCCAGGTGCTCATGTTGTCGGTGCAGTCGGAAAATCCCTCGAATGCGACATATCCGTCGAAGCCGATCTCCTTGAAAGCGCGGAATATCCCGTCCCAGTCCACATGCCCCTGGCCGACGATCCCTCGGTCGTTTTCGCACAGGTGAAAATACTTGAGTTTCTCTCCGGCAGTTTTTACCGCCTGATAGAAGTTTTTTTCCTCCACATTCATGTGGTAGCTGTCCAGATGGACAAAAATATTGGGTTCGCCCACCATATCCACCAGACGTACCGCCTGTTCGCTGATATTTAAAAGATAGGATTCGTACCGCGTCACCGGTTCCAGCCCGATGGATATCCCGAGATCAGCCGCAAACCGCGCGACTTCCCTCAGGGCGTTTACGCTGAATTCCCATTCCTGCTGCGTGGGCATGCATTTCGCCTCTTTTAGATACTTGGAATATATCACGCCCGAAAACGCTTTGGCTCCGGCTGCGGCGGAGGCCTTCACACAGTCTTTTAAGTATTGGACCCCACGCTTCCGGTTGGATTCGTCAAAGGAAGTGATATCCACTTCGTCTTTCAAAAGCACGTTGGAAGTGGTAATTTCTAAACCGTCAAGCCGTTCCTTCACTGCCTCGGGATCAAAAAGATCCAGCCGCATAAGCGGGATTTCGATAAAATCAAATCCAAGAGAACGTACGGTATCGATGATATCAAGCGTATCGTTGGACCATGTGCTGCACCATTCATATGCATGTATTCCCAGTTTCATAATGTTCTTCCCTCCTGAAAAGCTTTTCATTATTACAAAAATTTTTATTTATTGATAACCAGCTGCGGTTCAATAACGATTTTTTTCTGAAACAAAGCGTTTTTCTTTGAAATCCTGATCAGCGTTTCGGCAGCCAGCCGCCCTGTTTCATACGGCATCTGGTCTATGGTGGCCAGGTTTTCAAAAACTTCGTTCACTATTTTTGTCCTGCTGTATCCTACGACATCCATATCGCCCGGGACCGCAAGGCCGTTTTCATTGCAGAACCTGTATACGCCCAGCGCCATCTGGTCGCTGATCGCAAATATCCCCGTAGGCAGCTCCCGCCCGTCGAATTTCTTCCACATGGCCTTCATGGCTTCAAAGCCGCCCTTGACGTAAGGCTCCGCCTTAAAGATATACCGGTCGTCAAACGGGACGCCGTATTCCGCCAGAGCCTTTTCATAGCCGTATTGCTTGTATACATAAGTCGTATGCATCACGGAAGACGAAAAAAACGCGATCCTTTTATGTCCCCGGTCCAGCAGATACTTTGTGGCCTTATATCCCCCGCTGACGTCGTTCGTATAAATGGAACAGATATTGTCCCCTTCCAGGCAGTCGTATACCATCACAACGGGCGTGCGCTTTGCCAGTTCGATAATATGCATGTTGTCTTTTTCCTTGATGGGCCTGGTTCCGACAAAAATGATTCCGTCGATACACTGGTTCAGCAATGTATTGATATATTTTTTTTCTTTTTCAATGTTGTTATAGGTATTGCATATAAAACTCAGATATCCTGCCTCCGAACAGAAATCCTCTATCCCCTGGGCCACGCAGGGATAGAAAATGTTATTGATATCCGGAATCACAATCCCGATTGTCTTCGTGGACCTTGTAATCAGGCCGCGGGCAAGCGCATTTGGATGATAATTCAGCTTCTTTGCGGCCTTCATGATCTTTTCTAATTTTTCTTTGGAAACCTGCTGGGGAGAATTATATGCCCTTGAAACCGTGGCGATACAGACTTCCGCTTCCCTGGCCACATCCTTGATTGTAATGCCCACGAGTTTTCCTCCCAAACTTAAGATATGAAAACTGTTTCATTACATATTATCCCGAATCCGTTTGCGCTGTCAACCCAAATCAGTTGTGGATCATCACGGCTTTTACAGCCGTTTCCGGGTGATTTAAATATTCCTTCAGTTCCCGCGGCGCAGCATCCAGTGTGAAGGTTTTTGAAACCAGGGAGATAAGGTCTATCTTTCCGGATTCAACCAAGTCGATGCACATCGGGAAATACAGCGCGGGAACGGCGTCCGACGCCCTGATCTGTATCTTTTTGTGGTGCACCAGGTTGGAATCGAACGAAACCATGGCGGCAGGCCCATACGCAATTCCGATGAAAGAAAGGATCCCCCCCATATTCAGGGTATGGGCTGCCGGCCCGATCAGCGCCGGCGGAGCGGTGAGAAGGACTTTGTCCACGCCGCCGCGGTCAAATTCATATGTCCCGATGTCCGCCTGATCCGTAAAAATGATTTCGTCCGCTCCGAATTTTTTGGCAAGCCTCGCCCTTGTCTTTGCCGCAGAAACGTCCGCCGCATAGATCTTTCTTGCTCCGGAAGCTTTTGCCAGCTGCAGCGCCATGAGGCCGATCGGCCCCAGGCCGAAGATCAGAACGTCGTCGTTCAAAGCCACTTCGGCCGTTTTCAAGAGGTCCATGGCCACACCCAGCGGCTCGATCATGCTTCCCTCGATAAAACTCATGATATCGAATTTAACGCAGAGCGCGGCCGGAGCGGCGGTATATTCCGCAAAACCCATGGTATCGCGCGTGCCGATGTAATTGATCACGTTTGAATCAAGATCCACCCGGCCGTTCCTTGAGGCGGCGGACAGGGGATTAAAAGTGGACGTTTCCACAACGACCTTGTCTCCCACGCTTAAATCTCTGACCAAAGCGCCGGTTTTTTCAACCACGCCTGAAAATTCATGCCCGAAAGGCACCCAATCCCGAGCGGCGTATTTTGCAAGGATCAGATCATGCCCGCAAAACCCGCATGCTTTTACCCTGATCAATACGTCCTCCCCGTCGATTTCCGGAACGGGGATATCCCGCTGCTCAAACTGAAAGGGCGCTTTTAAAAAGGTAGACTTCATAATTTTCTCCTTGCATCTTTTTAGCAGTCCGCCTGCTCTCCGCCGTAATTGACGCCGGCCTGCAAAATTACGCTGGAATAACTGGTGAGTTCGCCCGAACGGATGCAGGCCCTCATATTCGCGTCCCGGGTCATCGCCTTGAATTCCACATGCGGCAGATAGGCGATCTCGCAGCCCGTTTTTTTGAGCAAAGCCAAAAGCTTCTGGTGGTAATTGGGACTTGCCTGCCTGATTTCTTCCGCGATATATGCTTTTTCGATTGCCATTGCTTCCGTTACCGTTTTGAGGACATCCAGGATCCTGGGTTTTCCGGGCGTGAACGCAAGGTCCACCCTTTCCTTGTCCAGAGGGACCGGCAGCCCCGAATCGGATACTGCCAGCCAGTCTGCATGCCCCGTTTCTCCCAGAATCTTAAGCAATTGTCCGTTTATGATTTCGCCTTTTAACATTTTTTCTCTCCTTTTTGCCTGATGAATTTTAAAATTATCTTCCTTTTCTGATCCTGTCGATCATCACCGCCACGATGATCAGGGCGCCGATCAGAATTTCGATGATCTGACCGTTCAATCCGAGCAGCACGCCGCCGTTCCGGATGGTGGCGATAAGTATCGCGCCTACGACGGTGCCGCCGATCGATCCCTCGCCGCCGCTTAATGACGCGCCGCCGATAACCGCAGATGCGATCGCGTCCAGCTCATACCCCTGGCCCAGCGTCGGTATGCCGCTCGCCAGCCGCGAAGTTAAAAGAATGCCGCCTATCGCGCATAGGATCGCGGAAAAAATATAGGCTCCGTATGTGGTCTTTCTGACGGAAATACCCGAAAGTCTCGCCGCTTCCGAGTTGGAGCCGATTGCAAACACGCTTCTTCCGAATGTAGTTTTTCTGATAATAAAGAACGCCGCAACGATGATGATAATCCAGACCAGCGCCATCAAGGGCAAGCCGTATGTCGTTACCACCCCGTTCTTGTCCGCGCTGGAAATACCGATCGTTGTCTGGGCTATCTGCGTAAAATCTTTTTCAAAGCCCGGAATATTCCGCGCGCCGGATATTAACAGTATGACCGCGCGGATGATCGTCATGGTGCCCATGGTTGCGATGAACGCGGGAATCTTTCCGTCATGCACCATAACGCCGTTTGCCAGCCCGACCAACGCGCATGCGCCCACCGCGATCAGCATTGCCACCCACATGTTCACGCCGTTCTGTATGACAAGCAGTGCGACGATCATTCCCGCGAGTCCAACGTTGGGCCCGACGGACAGGTCAATGCCGCCGGTGACGATGACAAAAGTCATGGCAATCGCAATGATCCCGTAAACGGACGTGGCGCGCGCCAGATTGAATATGTTGTCATAAGATAAGAAAGACTTTGTGCCTATTGACAAGGCAATTACAATAATAATCAGAACGAGCAGCGGAACGCCGTAGCCGCTCATCAGTTTTTTCATCATATTCGGCCTTAAAGTCCGCTCCGGTCTTAATGTTCTTTCCACTCCCATTTTAGAGTCCCTCCTTTTATTTTGCTAAAATATTCAAGAAAAAAGCCTTATGCAATGCCGGACGAAAGCTTCAGCGCCTTTTCTTCGTTCAATTTCCCGTTTTCGTAATAGAACTCGGATTTATCAAGTATGGCCATTTGTTTTCCTTCGGACATAATAATCATTTCATCAGACAGTCCCATCACTTCGGGAAGATAAGAGGATATCAGTATGACGGCTTTGCCCTGCAGTATCAGTTCTTCGATCAGCTTGTATATCTCAACTTTCGCGCCGACGTCTACGCCTACCGTAGGCTCGTCAAATATAAATATCTCGCTTTCCCTGCAAAGCCATTTGGCAACCACCACCTTCTGCTGGTTTCCGCCCGAAAGGTTTTTGCAGAGCTGTCTGACGGAAGGCGTCTTTATATTGATGGCGTCCCTGTACCTTTCAGCTCGTTCCCTTTCCTGTTTTAAGTTGATCAGTCCGCGTTTTGATATCATGGAATAAGACGCCAGATTGGTATTGACCTCGACCGAAAGTCCCAGGCACAGCCCGTCTTTTTTCCTGTCCTCCGTTAAAAACGCAATGGCGTTCTTCATCCCTTCCATCGGAGTCCTGTTGTGAACCTTCTTTCCCTTTACATAGACCGTCCCGCTGTCGTACGGATCTGCGCCGAACAGCGCCCGGCAGACTTCCGTCCTGCCCGCTCCAACCAGGCCGAACATGCCCACGATCTGCCCCCTTTTCACTTCAAAGCTGACGTCCCTGAATTTGCCTTCTCTTGTGAGATTTTCGACTTTTAAAATTGTTTCTCCGATCTGCCCCTTTTTAATGCCGTACATGTCTTCTATATCTCTACCAACCATCAGCTTTACAAGCTGATCCTGGTTTGTTTCCTTCACGTCCAGCGTCCTGACATGCGCGCCGTCTTTTAATACGGTAACCCTGTCGCATAACGCAAATATTTCTTCCAGTCTGTGAGAAATATAAATTATCCCGTAGTTTCTTTCAGTAAGTTTTTTGATGAGGTCAAATAAAAGGCTCACTTCTTCGTTGGCCAGGAGCGCCGTGGGTTCGTCAAAAACGATCACATTCGCCTTCTGATGAACTGTTTTTGCGATCGTCACCATTTCCTGCTGCCCTACGGTCAGGTCCATGACGCGAATTTTAGGATCAATATCAATTCCGAGATCGGCAAGCGTCTGTTTTGTCACGTTGTTGATTGTCTTCCAATCAACCGTTCCCATCTTCCTGGGAAGTTCCCCTAAAAAGAAGTTTTCCGCGACCGAAAGATGCGGCGCGAGCGTAATATCCTGATAAACCGCGCCAAGGCCGCTCTTTTTCGCCTGGTAAGGATTCTTGTAGGCCGCCTCTTTTTCTTCCAGATATATTTTGCCCGAGGTGGCGGGATACACCCCCATTAGTATTTTGATCAGCGTGGATTTTCCCGCGCCGTTTTCCCCCACCAGCGCATGGATTTCTCCGGCCCGCACATCAAAGTTCACGCCTTTCAATGCCTTGACGCCAGGAAATTCTTTCTCAATGTTTTCCATTCTAACAAGTACTTTTTTCTCAATTCCCATACAGAATCAACCCTCTCGATTTTTTTAAACAAGCTGCTGAAATTTGCGGTATTTGAAGCCTTAACATGGAAAGTTTTATGGTAACTTAATTGTAATACTTTTAGAAAATAATAACAATTTATTTTGCGAAACAGCACCGGGAGGAAACCCTCCCGATACTGTTTCCGTTCTTTTTAAGGCTTACTCGTATTTTTTCAGAGAGAAGGGATCAATGATGCCCGCCATATCCGGGGAATCCACATTCGTTGCGTCAACGATGGAAACGCCGGTATCATAGTATTTTTCATAATCTGATGCCTGTTTTGCGCCCGAAACGATCTGATAGATTGTATCGCAGCCTTTGTAACCCATTCCGTAGGGATCCTGGATCACCGTTGCTACGAGCGCGCCGCTCTTGATGCCGTCGATTTCGGTCTTATCGGAATCGAACGTCACGCATACGAGCTTGTCGCCCAGACTGTTTTCGGTAATGAACTGCGCGAGTCCGTCGCCCGTCGCATTGTTGGATGCAAAGTAACCGATCAGGTTATCTTTGTTGGCGGTATAGATATCTTCAGCGGCTGTCAGAGCCTTGGGTATATCGTTGTCAACGTATACTTTTTCAAGCACCGTAATATCGGGAGCCAGTTCCTTCAGTTTGTTAACGAACCCGTCTTCCCTGTCCAGCAGAACCTGCGGACCGGCCATGGCGGAGATCAGACCGACAACGCCTTTTTTCTCAACGCCTCTCGCATCCAGTTCTTTAACGAACCTTTCAGCGGCGGAACCGCCTGCAACCAGATTGTCCGTCGCATAGTGCGTCACATAGTTATCCGTGGTTACTTTGTTGTCGATGGTCACAACCGGGATGCCTGCGGCAGCCGCAGCGTCGATACCCGCGTTGCAGTTGTCGGTGAGCGTGGCCGCAATAACGATCCCGTCAGGTTTTGTGGTAACGATGTTGTCCAGGATTTCAGCCTGTTCGGCCGTATCCGCTTCGGAAGTGGGGCCGTAAGTCGTTACATGTACCTTATCGGAATTCTCAAACGCATAGTTCTGCGCTCCGACAAGCACATACTGCCAGAAATCGGAGTCCATTGCTTTTACAAGAACCGCAATTTCAATCACATCCCCGGAAGCCTCCTCTGCCGGCGCAGCCTCGGATGCAGGCGCAGCTTCGGATGCGGGCGCAGCAGAAGATGCCGCTTCCGACGCCGCGGGTTGCTGGGTTGACGTGCAACCGGATACAACCGCTACCACCATCATGATTACGATGGCTATTGTGATAACTTTTTTCATGGTTCATTCCTCCTATATAATGGTTATTTTTAATTTGCACACCCCGTGCAAACTGATTTGCATCAACAGGTATTTAAGCCGAAATATCTGCAATATTTTGTTTTAAAAGAAAAGCTTTTCATAAAAAGAGTACACAAAATAAAAGCTCATTCTTCATAATCTTATTAATTCCGCTCTATTTCGTTAATTATGCCTTTTGCCGGATATTTCTGCCTGTTTATATAAAATATCTTAATATTAAATATTTTTTTATTTGTTTTTTTAAAACAGTTCTTTTTTGGTAATAACCAGTATGGAAAGGTTTTCTTATAAATCAATAAAAGCTGTTCTTTTGCCCGCATAAGAAAACCGTCTGTTTGACATTGACTGACAAAGCTTTATATCTGCTGATGAATTAATTTTGAATTTGCCGCCCCAACAGCTATGGAGCTCACCTCCCTCATTTGTTCCCGCCACTGTTCAGTCTTTTCTCGGTTCACCGCAGGAACTTCTGATGGACAGTTCGGTGGGCAGTACTCTGATGCGCTGCGGAATGCTCTTGTTGTCTTCTCCCCGCTCGATACGGTCCAAAAGCATTTCCCCCGCAAGCCTGCCCACCTCGGTGTTGGATCTTCTTACTACTGTAACCGGCGGGTTCAGGCAATCGGCAAGCGGAAAATTGTCCATGCCGATCAGGGAGATATCCTCGGGTATTCTGACCTTTTTTTCATAGAATGCCCTGTAAGCGCCCATTGACGACACATTGTTCGTCGTGATCAGCGCGGTAGGCCATTTTTTTGTTTCCAGAAGATTTTTAACGGATTGATACGTCCCTTCTTCGCTGAAATAGCCCGGTATCACATATTCATCCCTGACCGGTATTCCCGCTTCCTTCATGGCTGCGTAAAAACCGTTCAGGCGCTCTTCGCCCGGGGTAACGTTCACCGGACCGTATGCAATGGCGATGTCCCTGTGGCCGAAAGCCGCCAGATGATCCACCATCATCTTCATAGAGCGGTAATTATCTATTAAAATGCAATCATGCTTCTGTTCGTTTTTGGCTTTTCTGTCTATCAAAACGATGGGTATCCCCATGGAATCAAAGGTATCGATATACTGGTTTTCGACGTCCACAAATACTGCCAGAAGGCCGTCCACACGGTAACTCAGAAGGGTCTGCATCGATTTCTTTTCCTTTTCCACGTTTTCATTCGTATTTTCGAAAATGATGTCATAACCCTTCGCATAGCACATTTCCTCAAAACCGGCAAGCACCGACGTAAAAAACGGGTTCCTGATATCAGGCACAAGGTAGCCGATCGTTTTGGTGCTGGATTTTTTCAGGTTTCTCGCGATCGCGTTCTGAACATACCCATACTGATTGATGACCTGTATAACCTTTTCATAGGTCTCGGGGGAAACGTTCGGATCTTTATTCACTACCCTGGATATTGTTGCAGAAGATACTCCTGCCAGTTTTGCGATATCTCTCTGATTCATAAACCATCCTGATTTCCGATGTATACGTATACAATTTATTGTTTAAAAAAATTTCAGCGCATACTTTCTATTCAATTTTATGTCGAATAATTTCGTATTTTGAATGTATACGTCTACTGTATACGTCTACAATTGATGATCTTATTTTATATCCGGGTATTAAATATGTCAATACGTATTTAAAAAATTTTTTCCATAAAAAATAAACTGAAAGAAAATCCGCTTTTAATTTATTTTTGGCTGATATTAGAGTTAAAATCAAGATCCTGAAAACCGTTTTCAGAAAATGTTTCTCCCCGCTTTTTCCCTGAGCGTTTCCAGTCTGGATAACAACCTGCCCGCCCGTCAATTACAAAGAAACCGGGATGTTAAAAAAAAGCCCCTGGGAAGGGACTTCATGTTTCTGTGATAAAAATTAAATACTCCTTTATTTTAAGGATTGGACGTTATTACGGCATTTTTGGATATTTTCCGCTTCTTTTCCGTCCTTTTTTATATTGAAAACAGCGCAAACCTGTTGAAAGTCCCGACGTCCTACGACAAGTTTTTTGAATTTTTTATTCTACACTATGGACTGTTGAGTCTTGAGAACAGGAGAAAACGCATAAAGCGTCTGCGTAAATACACGGAAAAGATTGATTTTAAATTTGATTTTAAGGATCGGAATTTTATGAATATACTCTTTTTTATGAAACCCAAAAACGAAACGGCTTATATCTACACCCACAATACCATCCGGCAGGCGCTGGAAAAAATGAAGCATTACAACTATTCAATGCTTCCCGTAATAGAAAAATCCGGAAAGTACGCCGGAACGCTGAGCAGGGAGGATCTCCTGACGGCGGCTTTCGTAAGCTACCTGGACGGCAGGGAGTCCGTCAACTTCTGCCGTATCAAAGACGCCGCCAGCTTCAACCAGAAAGGCAGCGTGAATATCTATACGGAGATGGAAGATCTGCTTCAGACGGATTTCAGCCAGGATTTCATACCCGTTGTGGACGACCGGGGACTGTTTATCGGGATCATTACGCGTGCGGAGGTATTGAAATACGGCTATATCAAAAAAAGCCAGTCAACGGCGACAATCATCCAACTGCCCCAGCGGACCCTATAACGTTTTTCAGCGTTCTTCACAAAACGAAAAAGCGCCGGGCATAAACCGGCGCTGAGCAAGCTGATTATCAATGTTCTTATTTAAAAACTTCCTTATCGTGCGCGTTCATGGCGCCGTATGCGTTTTCCAGCAAATTTGCCGTTTCCGGATCCATGCCCTGTTTCCATTCCGTGTTTAAAAACGTATCCACCATTTCAATGCCCAGATAAGGCGCCTGCAGGAATCCCCCCAGGCCCAGAACGTTTATATTATTGAATGTCCGGGCACGGTTAACGGCAAACACGGATTCGCAAAGCCCGCAAAGTACTCCCGGAAATTTATTCGCAGCCATGCTGACGCCCTGGCCTGTTCCGCAGATCACGATGCCCCGCTCGAATTCTTTTCCGGATACGGCGCCGCCCACATTGAAACCGACCTGCCAGTAATCCACGGGCGCATCTTCCGTAAGCGTGCCCACGTCTTTCACCTCATAACCCAATTCTTTTAAATGTGCAACGACAGCTTCTTTCAGTACAAATCCGCTGGCGTCCGAACCGATCACAATTTTCTTTTCCATTTTTACATTCTCCTTTTTATATATTTGCCTCCGGCATCGCCGGTATTATCTGTACCCGGTAGCATGGGAGAGCGCCTCAAATTCATCGGCAAGTTTTCCGTAAAGCCTCTCAAATATAGCGAAATATTTCATATATGTCTCATGCAGTTCTTCGCAGGGCGTATGCCTGTCGGAAAAATGCATCCATTCCTTTGCAACGGAATAATCCTTGAACACGCCTGCGCCAACGCCCGCGTTGATGGCGTTCCCGACAGGCGCGCCTTTGGAATCGGCGTTGAACGCCACCGGAATATCAAAAATATCCGAAATGATCTGCCGCCACAGGGGGCTTTTTGCTCCTCCCTCGCCCACCGACATGGGCAGTTTGATTTTGAGCCCCGTTTCCCTGATATACCTGAAATTCTGGTACAGCGCATAAGCGGCGCCTTCCATAAACGCGCGTATCATATGTCCCCGCGTGTGGGCAATGCTCATGCCGAAAAGTACGCCCCTTGCGTAAGGGTCCCAAACGGGAGTCCGTTCCCCCATGAAATAGGGCAGGACGATCAGTCCGTCGCTCCCCGGCGGAACCGTTTTTGCCTGTTCATTCATCTGGTCATATGCGTCTATTCCTTTTTCCTTTTCCACCAGCATTTCCAGCTGCGCAAAGTTATCCCTGAAATAATGCGTCAGCGCTCCGCAGGATACAATGCAGGCATTGGTCGTATACCTGGTTTCGGAATTGGCCGTATGGATGATGGTGATCATATTTTTTGTAAACCTGGGCGCGTTATGCACAACGCCCATACAGCCTGCCGTTCCCATTGCGAGGGAGATATCGCCGGAATCCACGGCGCCGCCCGCAAGATATGCGGCGGTCGCGTCCACGGTCCCGGCCATGACCGGCGTTCCTTTTTTCCGGTACGCGCGGCAGCCTCGGCGGTCACCTCGCCTATCACTTCACTGCACGCAAAACTCTCCGGAAACTTGTCCGGATCCAGCCCCATCTCCTCCAGCAGATCGTAATCCCATTTCCTGTTCACAGTGTCGTATCCGGCGCCGAACAGGCTGGCATTGGAATAATCCGTAACCGCTCTCCCGGTCAGTTTCATCGCGGGATAATCCGCAGCTGTCTGTATCTTATACGCCTTTTTATAAAGATCCGGGCGGTTGTCCCTCTCCCACATGAGCTTAATGGTCGCGAAGTAAGGATCGACGGGATTTGCGCTCTTTTCCGTGGCACGCTCCACGCCGATATTTTCAACGATCCATTTCGCCTGCTCCGTCCCTCTCCGGTCCATCCAGATATGGCCCATCTGAAGGGGTTTTAAATCCCTGTCCACCAGAATACATGCGGGCGCAAGCGCGCTGATGGATACCCCGCGGATATCGGCAGGATCGATTCCCGCCTGTTTTAAGCTGATCTGAATGGTATCTGCAATCGCGTTCCAATACCATTCCGGGTCCTGTTCCGCCCATCCGGGGCGTTTTGTGATCAGCGAATACTCTATATAGGCGCTTCCCAGTACCTTTCCCTCGTCGTCCATCACAACGGACTTGGAACCGCTTGTACCCACGTCGCATCCTACCAGAAATTTACCCATATGACACCTCAACAATAATTTCATCGCGTCAGAACACTGAAAATTCTGCCGTACACATTTATTCATTTTTAAACGGAGAATGAATATAAAAAATATTTCCCTTGTTATTGTAAGATTTCAAATACGGCGTTGTCAATTTGAATTTATTAATTTCTAATTGGATTGTGAAGGCCGCTGAAAACCCCCACTCCCGCACCATTTACCCATGTCTTACTAAGCGAAGGTGGCTTTTATATGACGTGCGAATCACAAGCCTAAGTGTCGAGGCGACGCCAGCGTAGTAAAAGCGTGAATCCATAGCCAAATAGATAAATAATGTGATGGGGATTGCCAGGGCCTGAATTATTAATTTTGGGTCTGGGCCGAAACCAGGCTTCCGCCGCAGTATTTTTCCCTGAGTCTGGGTTTTTCGATTTTGCCCGTCGGATTCCGCGGCACCTTATCGAAAATATACTTCCGCGGGCGCTTGTAGCGGGGCAACGCCTGGCAGAACTGGATCAGTTCTTCTTCCGTGCAGCTGTGGTCCGGTTTCAGTTCCACAATCGCTGCAGTGATTTCCCCAAGGCGTTTATCGGGAATGCCGATAACAGCCACATCCTTGATTGCTTCATGCCCGTGCAGGAAGTCTTCTATCTGTACCGGATAAATATTTTCGCCTCCGGTTATGATCACGTCTTTTTTTCTGTCAACCAAAAAAACAAAGCCGTCTTCGTCCATGCGCGCCATGTCGCCCGTATACAGCCAGCCGTTTTTCAGCGTCGCCGCGGTCGCTTCCGGATCGTTATAGTATTCTTTCATGACGCCCGATCCCTTTACCGCCAGTTCGCCCACCTGGCCCTGGACTACGGGATTCCCGGTCTCGTCCACGATCATGATCTCCCAATTGTAGCCGGGTATGCCGATGGCTCCGACCTTATGGATGTTCTCGATCCCCAGGTGGACGCAGCCGGGGCCGATGGATTCGCTCAGGCCGTAGTTTGTATCATACTCATGGTTGGGGAAATACTTCTTCCAGCGGTGTATGAGGCTTGGCGGAACAGGCTGCGCGCCGATGTGCATCAGCCTCCACTGTTCAAGTTCATAGTCTTCCAGATTCACTTCTCCCCTGTCAATGGCATCCAGAATGTCCTGCGCCCAGGGAACCAGCAGCCAGACGATCGTAACCTTTTCTTCCGAGACCGCTTTTAATATCCATTTGGGCTTTACGCCGCGCAGTAAAACCGCTTTGCCTCCGACAAGAAAGCTCCCGAACCAGTGCATCTTTGCGCCGGTATGGTACAGGGGCGGAATGCACAGGAAATTGTCCTCACGCGTCTGTCCGTGGTGTTTGTTCTCCGTATAGCACGCCGACAACAAACTGGCGTGCGTATGCAGGATCGCTTTGGGAAAACCCGTGGTTCCTGAGGAAAAATATATCGCGCCGTATTCCTCGTCCTTGATTTCAATACCGGGATCCGCAGCGGGGAACGGTTCGGCCTGTTTTTCGTAGCTCTCTGCAAAGGAGGGGCATTCATCGCCTACAAAAAATAACGTATGAACATCGATCTGGTCCTTGATCGCGTCCATCCGGTCAACAAACTCCGGTCCAAATATCAGTGTTCCGGCCTCGGACAGCTTCAGGCAGTATTTGATTTCCTCCGCGGTATAACGGAAGTTGAGCGGAACAACGATCGCTCCGGTTTTCAAGATGCCAAAATAGATGGGCAGCCATTCCAGGCAGTTCATTAAAAGTATGGAAACTTTGTCTCCTTTTTTAATGTTCCTGCTTAAGAGAAGATTGGCAAATTTGTTGGCCCTGTCTTCAAATTCCTGCCATGTGATTTCACGCCGGTGATTGGAAGCCGGAATTTCTTCAACCAGCTCAAACTCCTTCCATGCCAGTTCGTGCTTGTCCTGCAGTTCGGGATTGATTTCAATAAGGCTGATATCGCTGCCATATAAAGACGCGTTTTTCGTAAGTATCTCTGTGATCGGCATTTTTTCCTCCAGCAATTCTTGGTATCTTAATTTTGACGCTCCTATAAGTATATAACGTTCATAAAAAAAAAGATATTATTTTTGACTATTTATCAAAAATTGCCGAAATTGTGCCTGTTTATTGCTGTTTTAACACGGTACATAAAAAAAGTTTTACGGTTTTATAATTTTGAAAACTGACCGTAAAACTTTTTTTGATTTTCAGTATGCGACGATCTCCTTGATATAGAATTCTCTTCCGCCCAGCAGTTCCCAGCGGCCGCTCCCGCAGCCGGGGCATTTCTGCCTGTTCTCCAAAAAGTTAAAAACCTTTCCGCATTCTTTGCAAAGCGCGTTGCCCGGCAGGATTTCAATTTCCAATTTTGTATCCTGCAATATCGTTCCGTCCGCAGCTGCCGGGAAGCATTGTTCTATATACATTGGAATGACGGACGAAAGTTCGCCGATCTGCAGGATAACGGTATCGATTTTTTTCAATTGCTGTTCCCTGGCGACTTCCTCAACGATCCTCACGACTTCCATTACAACACCCAGCTCGTGCAAACGCCCCGCCTCCTTCCGGTTATATCAGTCCTTTACAAAGACATTTTTTATTTTCTTCACAGCAATTCTGCCTTTACGCTTTAGGATGTGTTTGACGATTATCGGTTTCAAGTCTTTGAACTCAACGCCCTCGCCGTCGTATTTTCTTATGAGCGAGATCGCGTCAAACCTGCATTTGGTGGTGCATACGCCGCAGCCAACGCAAAGGAATTCATCCACAACGGTTGCGCCGCAGCCAAGGCAGCGTTCCGTTTCCTTTTTCACCTGGTCTTCGGTAAACGTACCCCGCAGATCCCGAAAAGTCTCTTTTGATTTTGTACCGACTGCGCATGCCGCGCGGTATCTTGGAATCCGGTCGTAACCGCCGAGATCAATGTTGTTTTTATCAAGCGCGCGGTATTCCCGCCTGCTGCGCCCTATCACTAGGCTTTGTCCGGGATGTACGAAACGGTGAATGGAAATGGCGCCCTGTTTGCCCGAGGCAATCGCGTCTATCGCAAACCTTGGGCCAAAGAAAACGTCGCCGCCTGCAAACACATCCGGTTCCCCAGTCTGGTAAGTCAGCGCATCGGCTTTGACTGTCCTGTTGGGATTCAATTCTATCCGGCTGCCCCGGATCAGTTCGCCCCAGTCAATGTCCTGGCCTACCGAAATCAATACCCTGTCGGCGTCAACAGTGATTGTGTCGTTTTCATCATACTTTGGACTGAATTTTCCGTCTTCATCAAACACCGAAACACACTTTTTGAATTCCACGCCCACGACGCGGCCGTCTTCGGTCAATATGCGTTTGGGCCCCCACGAATTGCTGAGTGTAATCCCTTCCTCCAACGCCTCTTCGATTTCCTCTTTAAGAGCGGGCATCTGCTCCCGGGTTTCCAAACAGAACAGCCGAATGTCCGCGGCTCCCGACCTTGCAGCAGTCCTCGCAACGTCGATCGCCACATTACCGCCGCCGACAACAAGGGCCCTGCCTTCCAGTCCCGCGTCATTGCCAAGATTTACGGTACGCAAAAAATCAACGCCCGCGATCACGCCCCCGGCGTCCTCGCCTTCCAGACCCAGTTTTTTGCCGTTCTGTGCGCCTATTGCGAGATAGAAGGCCTTGAATCCCTGGTTCCTGAGTTCGGTAAGACTCACATCCCTGCCCACTTCAGCGCCCGTCCTGAACTCCACGCCCAGTTCTTTTAAAATATCGATTTCCGCGTTCACCACGTCTTTTTCCAGCCGGAACGCCGGTATACCGAACGCCAGCATTCCGCCCGGGGCTTTTTCTTTTTCGAATACGGTGACTTTATAACCTTCCAGCGCCAGGTAATAGGCGCAGGAAAGTCCGGCGGGGCCGGCGCCGATCACGGCGATTTTGTTGCCGTAGCTGTGTTTGATTTCGGGCACATAGCGGTGCTCCTTATTAAGATCCTGTTCGGCTATAAATTTTTTGATTTCATCGATCGCGACCGGATCGTCCACATCGCCTCTGGTACAGGCGGATTCGCAATTCCGCGGGCAGATGCGCCCGCACACCGCCGGAAACGGATTTTCATTCTTGATCAGTTCCAGCGCTTCGGTATACTTTCCCTGAGACGCCAGCTTGATATACCCCTGGATGGCGATATGCGCCGGACATTCCGTTTTGCAGGGGCTTGTGCCGCTGTCAACCACATCCTGCCTGTTGGTGCGGTACTCCGGATTCCATTTGTCTTCTCCCCACTCCGTATCGTACGGAAGAGGCCTTTTTTTCTCCGGAAGAGGCGTTTTAACGCAGAGCTTCTGGCCCAGCCGGAGAGCGTTCACCTGGCAGTTTTCCACACATTCTCCGCAGGCGACGCATTTAT
Organism: Bacillota bacterium; assembly: GCA_023393165.1. Taxonomy (GTDB): domain Bacteria; phylum Bacillota; class Clostridia; order Christensenellales; family Christensenellaceae; genus JAEYKI01. Next base: position 80,325 of record JAEWMJ010000032.1, read on the forward strand.
CACTATCCACATGGGACACATAATTGGACCGCACCATATCGGGGTTAAGGAACATCTCCGCCGTGCGCAGGGAGAGGCAGGAGCATCCGCAGCAGTTACAGATGGCATGCGTTTTTCCCGAACCGTCCGTATTGGGTATCTGGTGCACCAGGCCGTTTTTTTCCGCCCGTTCAATGATTTCAAAAGCCTCTTCACGGGTGATTTGCCGGCCTCTGCCGGTACGGATGTAGTATTCCGCCGCATGGCCCATCTGGATGCACATGTCTTCTTTCAAGTGCCCGCATCCTTCGCCCATGATTTCTCTTGCCGTGCGGCAGGAACAATCCGATACCGAAAAAATGCTGTTTTCATTCAGGTATTTGGAGACTTCCTCATAGGACGCTCTCCTGGTTTCGCCGTCAATAGCTTTCTCTATGGGTATCACGCGCATCAACCCCATGCCGACCGGAAAATTGCCCGCCGTAGCCGGTCCCCTGACCCTTCCGTACGCCTCGAAGGCTTCGGCGATCTGCGGATACTTCCGTACGTTTTCCCTGTTGTTCACCATCATTTCCATGATGCCGGGAATCCAGGTGTCGTACCAGTACTTATCCACGCCGTCCACCTTGTTCACAAAGCAAACGCCTGCGACGGCCAGTTCCCACAGGAGCCCCGCCGTTTCTTCCACCGGTTTGCCGCATAAAGGAGCGATCTCTTCCGCGCTCATGGGTTTGCGCATCTCCAGGCAAAGCGCCGCTTCCGCCATCTCATCCGTAACGACGGGCTCCAGTATCCGGTATTCCGGATCGTTTACCGTAATCCCCGATTTGGAACCCATCTTCTTTCTGCTTACCTTGTTGGCAAACTCCAATACCTTTTCTTTCACAGTCATTTCCCCCTCTTTTTTCTGCACAATCAATTTTCTTTCCAAAGCCGGACCTGTGCGCGCAGCCAGTCCGTCCATTCATCCAGCCCTTCGCCTGTTTTTGCGGAGACCGGAATGATCCGGATATCCGGATTTAATTTTTTGGCCCTCTCCCGGCACGCCTCCAGGTTAAAATCGAAGTATTCCAGCACATCCGTCTTGTTGATCAGAAGAACGTCCGCAACCGAAAACATCAAAGGATATTTTAAGGGCTTGTCGTCCCCTTCGGGCACGCTCAATATCATCGCGTTTTTGGACGCGCCCGTATCGAATTCCGCCGGACATACCAGATTCCCCACGTTTTCCAGAATAACAAGATCCATATTTTCGTATCCAAGGCCTTCAAGTCCCTGCCCTGTCATGCCCGCATCCAGGTGGCACATCCCGCCCGTATGCAGCTGGATCACTTTAACGCCTGTTTTTGAAATGGCGTCGGCGTCGACCACAGAATCGATATCCGCTTCCATAACGCCGATGTTCATTTCGTTTTTCAGGGCGTTTATTGTTCCGACAAGGGTCGTGGTCTTCCCCGAACCCGGAGAGGACATTAAATTCAAAAGAAATGTTTTTTTCTTCTTCAGATCTTCCCTGAGGAGGTCCGCCTGGCGGCCGTTATCCTCAAAGACGCTTTTTTTGATCTCAAGAACCCTGAATCGATCCATATTGCCACCCTTATCTTTTCTATAGACTTTTTTAGACTTTCTTTGGAATTTACTTTGCCTGACCACAATAACATGATTTCTGGTCATACCAGTTTGGTTTAAATATCTTTGATAAAATATTAACACAGTATTGCCCGAAAAGTCAATGTTTTACGTCTGCTACGGTATTATCATTTGAATGATTCCTCTTGTTTTTTAAGAAATACTGCATTATAATTGATACTGGTATGTGGTCATACCAGTATCACTGCAAAGGAAGGCGAAGGTATGGAATTTACAAAGCTGAGCGCGCCCTCTTTAAAAGAACTGTTTATCCGGCAGTTTGAAACCATGATCCTGTCCGGAAAACTCCCCATCGGAGAAAAGCTCCCGCCCGAAAGGGAACTTGCCCAGTCCATGCAGGTCAGCCGGGCCGTGGTGAACGCCGGCATAGCCGAACTTGCCAGAAAAGGCTTTCTGACCATAAAGTCCAGGGTGGGCACCTTTGTGGCGGACTACCGCAGGAACGGGAACATGGAGACCTTGGTTTCCATTATGAAGTATAACGGCGGAATATTGCGGGACGCGGAAATACGCTCCATACTGGAGCTTCGGATCGCCCTCGATACCCTGGCGGTAGAACTGTGCATTCCCAAGATCACGGAAAAGGATATTGCGGTATTAAAGGGCTATATCGAGCAAATGAAAGAAGCCGCCTCCCCCGAGGTGGCATCCGAACTGGCGTTCCGGTTCCAGCATGAACTTGCCTTTCTTTCCGGCAACGCTTTTCTGCCACTCATTTTTTCATCGTTCAGAGTATTGATCACGCCCCTGTGGGAACGCTTCTGCCGGCTTTACGGCATTGAATCCCTGTACGACAACAACGCCGTGCTTTGCGGTTATATTGAACAGAAGGACATGAAAAAAGCCGTTGCGTGGATGCACGCAACGGTTAACGACACAATCAGCGGAAAAAGGCAGATTTATTACTGAAAAATTTTATTATTCGACGGTCACCGTACCGTCCTCTTCCACCGTGACGGTCATACCGGTTTTTACATATTCCAGGAATTCGTCCCCCAGCCCGTCGACCGCGGGCATGGAAACGTCCGTCCATACGTCCGAAAGGATCGCGCCCGCGGCGGCAAGGGAATCGATCGGTTTGGAAAAAAGCAGGCATGCCGGCTGCTGCCCCAGCGAGGACGCGGTAAAAAGCACCATGCCGCCGGTGGTGGAACCGATGGTCTGCGGCATGCACAGCGCCTTTCCGTGCATGGGCTTTCCATAGATCCCGCTGTTGTTCTGGTCCGAACAGACGGCGTTTTTATCGCCCGAAAGCAGGCTTTTCTGAAAGCTTGCAAGAACGTTGAAACCGTCCCTGGATACGAGGGCTTCCGCCCTGGACCTTCCGGGCACGACCGGCCTTCCGTGAAAAACTTTCATCTTATTTTCCCCCTTTCGAAAGTATTTCCATAATCTCGTCGTCCGTATAATACCGGGAAGCGGTATACGTCCTTAATTTGTTTGAATTGGTCACCACAGGCATCTTTCTGCACTGGGGATTGTTCATATACATCAGGGGGCAGATATCCGAAACGATAACGCGCATGGACTTAAGCTGCGCGGCTTCAGGCGTCTTTTCAAACGCCGCCTTCACCGCGGGCGCCGCCGTAAACACCGTAGGCACCGCGACCGACGTCCTCCCCGATTCATCCAGGGCTTTTTTGAGCTTTTCCGTCCAGTCTTTCAATTGTTTCAGGGAAAGATGGGGGCATCCCACAAAGCACAGTTTCGGTTTGGCGTCCGGGTCCTTCCAGATGCAGGGATAGCCCGATTTCACGCGGGCAAGCTCCGCATCGTCTATCACATAGGTTTTCGCGCCGGGTTCGATCAGGAATTCGCCCATTTCCTTTGCCTCGGGCGTCAGCCCGTCCGCGTGGTACAGCCCCACCGCGCCGTTGGAAGCGGTTGCCGCGCCCATATCTTTGAGATACGCCTTCGCGTCTTCTGTCAGTTCGTTTCCCAGAAACCGGCCCAGCCCCCGGATATAAGGCACGTCTTCCATGACCTTAAGGCCGATGGCGCTGCCCAGTAACTGCGCCTCGGGCGTTTTGGAAGTCCTGACCTCGATGATCCATTTGGCTTTCCGTCCCTCGTCGGTCAGAAGCCCGAAATACGGAACGCATCCGGCAATGCTCCCAAACAGTTCGATGATGCCCGAATTCCGGTTGCACCTTGCCCCGAGAACGCTGTTGGCGTAAACAACGGCGCTGCTTTCGGCCCAGCTCAATACCTCGCCTTTTTGAGGAACATTTCCGATTTCGTCCATGTAACAGGTGCATGTAAAGGCGTCTTTGGATAAGAGCCCGAGCGTTTCCAGCTGCTTTTCATAACCCGCCTGCTGGGAATACATGACCTTGAAAACAATATTTTGAATGAGGTTTGACGGAACCCGTTTGTCCAGGGGACGCGGGTCCGCGCTGAAAGGCTGCGCGGACAGCGCGCCTGCGTCGATCAGCTGCTGCATCAGCGCGTATACGGGCTTCATGACGGAAAGACCGAAGCTGGTGACGATATGGCCGTATTTGCCTGTTACCGGAACCATTTTCGTTGCGCCGAACGTCTCCCCGTACATAACCAGCGTCTTCATGACTTTTGCCATGACCTCGCCTTTTTCCCTGTTCAGAACGGCTTTTTGCTCGTCAGTCAAAATCATCGCGTTCACCCCCTTATATTTTGGAGGACAGCGCCCAGGCGGCGCGCGCCGCCTCAAGCACCTTGCCCGCGCTGAAACTGTCCCCTATGTTATAGATCTCGGGCGCCGCATGGAGCCGCTGCGCCTCAAAAAACATGGCGTCGTCCGGCCTCCCGCCCATCGCCAGCACGATAAGGTCTGCTTCCAGCGTTTCTTCGCGCTCCTTGGGCCCTATCTTTTTGGCCAGCGGATTCTCGATATTTTTGGGCAATATGGGCTGCCAGGTATTGCAGGAATCGGGCACTCCTTTTGAAACATTGCGGGTAATGCGGACCTTATTGCCTTCCACCCCCGTGACCCGCGCGCAGTTCAGCAGTTTGACGCCCGCTTTTTTCAGATAATAGATCAGATGCCCGCGGTTGGCCGTGCAGGCGCCCTCCATAAGGTTCGGGAGCATCTCCACCACCGTGACGCCGCATCCGTACTCGTATTTCAGCCAGTAAGCCGTTTCGCATCCAACGACGCCGCCGCCGATCACAACGATCTTTTTCGCGCCGCCGATCAGCGTATTGTCCGACAGCAGATCGGTCGCCTGTACGGTGTTCGCGTTTTCGATTCCCGGCAGTTTGGGTGCGATTGCCTGCGTCCCCGTTGCGAAAACGATGCCGTCATAGTTTTCGCCTTTCAGCCATTCCACTTCCGCCGCATGGTTCATGTGTACCTGAAGGCCGGTGGTACGGGCAGCCTCTTCAAGGATATGTTCCAGATATTTTTTATAGTTGGCGATCTCATACTTGATTTTGGGCACGCATCCGGGAACGATCCTGCCGCCGATCTGCGCGCTTTTCTCAAAAAGATCCACCTTGTGGCCGCGTTTTGCCGCGCCCACCGAAAAAACGACGCCCGCAGGGCCCGCCCCGACTACCGCGATCCGCTTGACGCGCCCGGCCGGCGGCGGGTTTTCATCCGTAATATGTTCAAAGCCTGTCCGCGGATTGACCGCGCACTGCGGATGGCCGCCGTCCACAAATTCGTTGATGCAGCCTTCCTGGCATCCGATGCACGGGCGGATATCCTCCACATTCCCGGCAAACGCCTTTGCCGGCCAATCCGGATCCGCAAGCAGCGGCCGTCCAAGCATAATCATATCGCAATCGCCGTCGCGCAGCGCCTTTTCCGCGATATCCGGATATCCGAGTTTGCCAACCCCGACGACGGGCACGTCAAGGCCCGCGTTGGATTTGATATTGTTCTTTTTAAAATATTCCTTTACGGTCCTGGAGACGGGAAGGAAGCATCCCGCAGGCATTCCTGCCGGAGGATGGGGCAGCCACCAGTTGTCGTAGCAGCCAAGGTCCACGTCAAACATGTCCACCCCCGCGCGCACAAGATTCGCCATGTAATGGAGCGTTTGATCCACGGTCCTTCCGTTACTGAATTTTTTAAGGGCGCTTATGCGCATGCCCTCCTCGCCGTACGTTTCATTCAGCGCAAGGGACAAATCAATGCGGTACAATATGGGGTAGCCATCCCCGCAGCGCCTGCGGATCTCCCGCACCAGATCGATCCCGAACCGCTGCCAGTCGGCGTAACGGCCCAGTTTGCGGCGGTTGAAAGCGGTATTTGTCATCTGTTCCAAGAGGTATCCCTCATGCCCGTGCAGATATACGCCGTCAAGACCCGCGGCGTTTGCGTCCGCCGCCGCCTGCCCCGCGTTTCTGACGATCTTTTTCAATTTATGATCGGAAAGCGGCAGGCAGGGAATCTGGGAAATATAAAAATTCGGATTCAGCGACGCGGAAACCGGGAACTTTTTCTGGGTGATCAGGCACTGCGGATTTCCCACCCGCCCAAGTCCGGGCGTTAACTGGATCATAATCTTGCTCCCGTAGGCATGTACGCCCTGCGCAAGATCGCGCCAACCGGAAAAAACGGTCCGGCTCCGGTCGATCCGGGGAAAGTAGGACAGTTTTCCAAGTTCGGTTATGGAATAATCGATTCCGTGGCTGATCGGTATGAGGCCGGTCGTAATCAGCCCCACGCCGCCCTTTGCGCGCTCAAAAAAATACTGCAGCATCTTGTCGTTTGGCCGGCCCGTCTCCTCGCACATATCGATGTTGCCCATGGGCGCCATAACCAGGCGGTTTTTGACGGTCATACGGTTGACCCGGATTGGTGAAAACATGGAGTCATAAGGATAAAGCTCTTTTGTCATGCGGCCTGTTGCGCCCGCACAGTTTTCCGCTTCCTTTTCCACCCAGGATCCGTAACCGTCCACCAGCGCCTGGACTTTCGCATCTGTTTTCATGAAAACAACACTCCTTTTATTCAATTGATTCAAACGATAAATAAAAAACCGAACGTGATTCTGTTTGTATATTCAGCTTACCACATTGTGAAAATATATACAAGCACGAAATGATAAAATTTGTATTAAAAAGTAAGGTTATGGTATAATTCCGAAAAGGAGGCCAAAAAGATGGCAGAACAAAAAAACCGGATCCGGTCCCTGCAGACGCAGACCGCAATACTGAAGGCCGCCACGCGCCTCGCCCGGCAAAATGGATGGAAAGATACCAGGATTCAGGACATCTGCAGCCTGGCCGGCGTATCGGTCGGCGCTTTTTACCATCACTTTGCGTCCAAGCAGGAACTGATGAACCGCGCGTTTCTGATATTTGACGATTCCTTGAACGACCAACTGGTCGCCGGGAATACTTCGCCCACCCGCGCCGTCAAAGATGTACTCATGACGCAGACATCTTTTATAGTTAAGGAGGCAGGCGGACTGATTGCCGAATACTACCGTCATATTCTTTTTGACCGGAAAAAGTCCGCGGTCAGCCCGGACCGCAAGTACTATCAAGCGGTACTCCGGTATGTGCGCGAAGCGGAAAACCGCCTGCGCCAGCCTTATACTCCCGAATACGTCTGCGAGCTTCTCATAAAATACGTCCGCGGCTGTATCATCGACTGGTGTCTGCACGATTACGCATACGACCTTGTCAAGCGCACGGACGCGGAACTGGATTTGCTGATAAACGCTTTATTTGAATAATGAGAGCATATCAGGCCATTGGAGGAGGAATTTTATAAATCTTTTCCAACTCGGAGCTGTCTTTTACTCCGGGGGGCAAAAGTGTCATCCTGGAAGTTTGCGTAGTCGTCGTTCTGGCAAAAATCTGCGCATTTTGATAAACGTTTGTATAATACCCCGGATATTGTACGCGTACCGTATACTGTGAATAGGGCACCACTACGCTTGTCGCCGTAAGGGAGTATTTTTTTGCCGGCGCGGGTAGGGCGACCATTTCCGTTCTCCCCTCCGGATCTGTTTTTAGGATTTTATTTCTTATAGGACCGCCGTCCTCACTGTCTATCGTTACCGTGGCGTTCGGAATCGGAGCTCCGTCCGGCATGCGTACTTCCACGATCAAAAATCCTTCATCCATTTCTATCGGCGGCTGTTTTGCATTATCCTCATAAGTCATAAAATTTTTATACGGATGATTCATCAGCATGATGTAAGCCTCCTTTCGGCTTATTTCCTGAAAACGAATAAGATAATATATTATATATGCCATAATCAATTATGTTCCTTTATCGTATTCGGAATGAACTGAAGGCTTCATAAATTATTTTTTAACCGGAATAAGAAACGATAATCATCCGTAAAAGGCAGCGGTCACACAACCGGGTCCGGCGGCGCCCGATCGATAAATTTGATCATACGGCCTATATTCTCCGATATCATACTGCATTTTGATTTTTCAATCAGAATATTTCCGCCGGTCATGATATAGGACGGGAATATACGAATGCTATTAAAATAAAATTCATTATTCCGGATTTTATATGTGGAACCGGATGGAAGGGCATTTTTCTTTGTCTTTTTCTTTGCAATCATATTAAATGATTTTTTTGCGACGTCTCCCATCAGCATAACGACTTTTAAATTTGGAAACATCTCTATTTCGTATTCCAGTATCGGCAAATGATCAGCTAATTTTTCTGTATCGACAGTATAGCCTGACTTTGGAGATTTTACGGCAGTGGTAATATATATTCCCATTTGGAGGATATCGTTAATGCTTTGCACATTTACACCGGCATTTTGAAAAAGCGAGCGTGTCGTCTTCATGTCACCCGGATCATGTGCTTTACTGTAGAAGAAATCATCAGGATTTAAGGGAGGCGCTTCGTTGATCATCATTACCTGAATGTTGACGGTATCGATTGCTGCATCAGGCAACTGGATTCCTTCTGTTGAAATACTGTTATTTTTTATAAAACCCATTAAATTATCTTTGACTTGAATATGCATAAATACCCCCAATAAACCGATATTACTTTAAAATACCCGACAACAGTATTTTCATATTTTGAAGCAAAAAATTAGGAAATGGTTGATACTTTAAAAAAATATCAATACATCTTATTAGGCATTCATCAGTTCAAAGAAAAATTTTGCATCGTGCGTTTGATTTAGTCCAAGCCAGGCGTCTATGGTTTGCGGTGAAAACACATCCAGTTGCTTGATCATATGAGCCGCAAATTCCAGCGGAGCGTCACCCGAAGCGGTAACCAGATTCCCTCCTGTTGCCGCAGGCTCGTTTACATAATATTTCTCACCGGTATATTCGGGACAGGTCTTTTTCAGGTACTCCAAATCGTTGCTGGTATGGATTTTTAAATTTAATAACCCTTTTGCAGCGAGAGCTATCGTAGCGCCGCAAATCGCGCCTACCGTAATTCCTTCTTCCATCCACTTTTCGGCCGTCTCCAAAACAGGGTCATGAAATGACTCCATCCAGGTTAATCCGCCGGGAAGTATCAGGGCAGCCGCTTCTTTCATTACGCATTCCTCAAGAGAATGTTCAGGCAGTATCTTTATGCCGCCCATTGTTGTAACGGGTAACTTTTCAATCCCGAATGTTTTCACTTTAAGCGGCGACAGCCCTTTTTTAAAGAATCTTCCGGTATTCAATTCAGCTGTTAAGTAACCTGTTTCCCAGTCCGCCATTGTATCGAATACATACATATAAACTGTTTTCTGCATTTGATATACCCTCTTCCCCGAATTATAAAATACGGATTTTACCTGCTTTAATTTGATTATACTACAAATCAGCGCCGCCTGTTCCAAATTTTTACTGGGATCCGGGTATTCATTATAATGAAAAGGCCCCGGGGTAATAATACTGGTATAAAAATAATGGAGGTATCTTTATGGATTTCAAATTGCCCGAATACCACGCTCCGGATTTTTCAAAAGAACCGCTGGCCTCAAGTCCGAACGCCGTCCTGCGGACGGTTGAGAAGGACGGCGCCGCCCCCGACGGTTACCACGCCACCACAATTTACCCCGAGTATTTCAAGATAAACGGCAAGTGGCGTTTGGCGGAAAAAAGCCGCATGGACTGTGTGGTAACAGCGGACGGCAACGGCGGAATCGAGGTCAAAGAATTCCGGCGTCTGGCTGCCGGCGAAAAGGTGGTCATGGGCAGAAGCGAGGACGGCTCCGAGGGAATTTTTGTATATACGGAAGGTTTTGGGAACTATACAAAATCAGAAGAACGTTTTGTATTCCGCGCGGGCCGCTCCAGAGAAACCTCGTTTTCTCTGGACCACGATAAATTGTATGAACTTTTAAAATACGAAAAAGAAAACGGATTTGTGATTTGGGTACTGGGCCCTGCCGTGGTATTTGACGATGATTCCAGAAACGCGATGGTTTCCATTATAAACAGAGGGTACGTGCATGCGGTTTTTGCAGGAAACGCGCTTGCCACGCATGATCTGGAGGGCGCCCTGTACAAAACGGCCCTGGGCCAGGATATTTACCACCAGACGTCGACGCCCGACGGGCATTACCATCATATCGACGTGATCAACCGCGCAAGGCGGCATGACGATCTTGAAAGCTTTGTCCGGGCGGAAGGCATAGGCATCGGCGTCGTGCACGCCTGCATGCAAAACAATGTCCCTTTGATTCTGGCGGGCTCTATCCGGGACGACGGCCCGCTGCCCGGCGTGATCCCGGACGTATACCAGGCGCAAAACACCATGCGCGCATACACCAAAAAAGCCACGACAGTACTGGGCCTTGCGACAATGCTTCACACGATCGCAACCGGAAACATGACCCCGGCTTACCAGGTTGTGAACGGCGCGGTGCGGCCCGTCTTTATATACAGCATTGACGTATCCGAGTTTGTCGCGAACAAGCTCCGGGACCGCGGCACCCTTGAGGTGACCTCCATTATTACAAACGTACAGGATTTCCTTGTAAACCTTTCGAGAAACCTGTGATTCTTTGAATGGATATTCACTAAATTACGAAGGCCGTCTGAAAGCCCTGCTGCCCCGACCTAAATCTTCGATTTCTCGGGACCCAGCCAGGCACTGTTATGAACAACCGTAGGACAGGGGCCTGCTGTCAAGAGAAACATGGCTCCGCCGCGCTTCGAAGCTTCACCCATGTCATCCTAAGCGAGGGATCTGAACACGAATGGGATAGCCTAACGGCTGACACCTCATCCGGCGCTGCGCGCCACCTTCCCCTCTTAGGGGAGGCATGAGTAGTTGGTGTTTCTCAGAGGTCCGCACTCTGTAGTTTGACATAAACCAACAATATTTTTATACCTGTGAGGGCCGTCTGAAAGCCCTAAACACCTTCCTGTACCGCTCTTACGCGAAGTGCGAACAGAACACATACACATAGCAAAGCGGGAAGGCAAACAATGATGGAGGCTCTCGCTGCCAGGAAGGATTACATTATTTTTTGCCCGATGGCCGAACAGATAATGGATACGGCAAGCTTGCCGGTCTGGTTCATCCGGTCAAGTATGGGGTTTACCTCCACAACCTCCATGGAACGCATTTTATTGCTGTCCGCCACCATCTCAACGGCAAGATGCGCTTCCCTGTACGTCAGCCCGCCGTTTACAGGGGTTCCCACGCCCGGAGCCTCGTTCGGGCTGATCACGTCCATGTCGAAGCTGAGGTGAAACCCTTCCGTTCCGCTTAAGGCAATTTCAAGCGCGCGGTTCATGACCTCCCGCATGCTCATCATGTCGATATCCGTCATGGTAAATACCGTTACGCCCGATTTTTTCAGGAGCACCGCTTCTTCGTTATCGATGCTCCTGGCGCCTATCAGGACTACGTTATGGGGATTCACATATTCCACATCATGAGGCTTGAAATCCGCCATTTCCAGAGCGCCCGCGCCCGCCGCAGCAGCCAGCGACATACCGTGCAGGTTGCCCGACCGCGTGGTTTCGCGGGTATTGAAATCCCCGTGCGCGTCTATCCAGAGGACCCCGATTTTTTTTAAAACGCTCTGCGTTCCGAGGACAGTCCCCGTGCCGATGCTGTGGTCGCCTCCCAGCACAACAGGCATGCAGCCGGCTTCAAAGCTTTCGCGGACCTTGCCGAACAGTTTTTGATTGACCGCCCTGATTTCATCAATGTATTTGAAGTACCGGTCCGTACTTAAGTTTTCCGGAATCGGAACGTCGATATTGCCGGCATCCCTGTAGCCTATTTTCATTTTCTCAACAGCCGACTTGAGCCCCGCATACCGGATGGCGCTGGGACCCATATCCACGCCCCTGCGGTCTGCGCCCAGATCGACGGGGACGCCTATCACGTTAATATTCATGGGCAAAACTCCTTTATTGTTTTTACCCACCTATTTTAACGCGAACGAATGAAAATATTCATTTGCACAAAGCGCCTGGTTTTTGCTTGATTCAAACCGGCCTGTTCATTGCAATAACATCTTAAATACAGGCCAGTATATTCAAAATAATTATTAATATATTTGAAATAGATTGGAGGTTATATTTTGGAAATCATTAAAACCGATAACGTATCGGACAACAGGTTTTGGGTTCAGATCATGGGCGATTACTCCAGATTTATTTATAATGCCCTGTCCCCCGCAGAGACGGCCGAAGCGCAGGATGCGCAAAAGTATATCCGTCAATTTGACAGCTTGCTTGCCGATACCCGGCGGGAAACGTCCGGCAATCAGTTAAAAGCGCTCAATCAGCAGGCTTATGACGCTGTTCAGGGATTTCGAAAATATATACTGCATCTGGCAAAACGCCAGATTTCAGGAGATCTGGTTTTCAGTTTGCGTCCGTCATTTATAAATCATATGGTGAATGACAGCGAACAATATTTGTATATCCTTGCCGCATACGGCCAAAACAAGAAAGTGGCGTTAAACCCTGCCGCTGTGAGCCTGGTGTGGCTGATGAACGTATATGTGAGCGCCATTACAATTGAAGACGCGCTGGATGCGACTTCGTTTGACCAGTCAAAACAACGGGTAAAAGCTTTGGCAAATGAATTTTTAGATTTATATTTTAAAGCGTATGTGATGAACGGGCTGCGCCGGACGGGTCTTGATGATTTCCCGGCATTAATGAGTTTAAACGAAGATATTGAGATCGTAATGCAAAGGTATGCTGTATTTTTAGTTGAACAGGTCAATCTCATGGAAAATAAAAAAGTTCTGGGCAACTTAACCATGCTGTATCTGGACAGCATGTACCGGCAGTTATGTTATTATATGAAAGAATTATCCAAAGTATCCAGTATCAGGCCGCCGGCTTGCGACTTTACCTCTCCGAGAAGGGAAAAATAGCATGCGGTTCGGCGGAATAAAACAGCTCTAAAGCTTATGCCTCCAATTATTTTATGAATGCTCCAATAACCTGTCTCTGTGAAACATTTATAGATTCAAAATATTCGGCTGTAAAATCAATCAAACCGCCGGTTAGGGCGGTTTGATTGGTCATAAGGTTATTGAAGGAGAAAATTCAATTTAACCCGGATATTGGCAATCAGAAGGCATAAGGCAGTTTTATCCGCCGATCTTCATAATTTCGTCTTTTGTCCCCAGGGAGTCAATCGCGCCTTTGTGCGCGGCGGCGTAAGCCCCGGCCCGGCAGCCCAGGCGCAGGCATTCCTCAACGGGCAATCCCCCGTTCAGGCCATAGGAAAACGCCGCGTTAAAAGCGTCGCCGGCAGCCGTAGAATCGACGGCGTCCACCCAGTATGCGTCCACCCATATTTCCCTGTTTCCGCAGGCATAGTAAGCCCCCTTGTCTCCCATGGTGATGACGACGTTCCGGATGCCTTTTTGAAGCAGGCACCCCGCAGTCCTCTTTTTCCATTCATCCATATCGTATTGGCTCCGGAGTATGCCGGTATAAAACTCAGCTTCCGTCTCATTGGGCGTAAAATAATCGATATATTGATAAAGGCCGGGATCCAGTTCGTGGGCGGGAGCAGGATTCAGGACCGTGGTCACGCCATGCCTTTTAGCCGTTTTGAGTCCGTATTCCACCACTTCAAAATTGGTCTCCAATTGCGTAATAAACACGCCGGAGTTTTTGATTGTTTCCATAGCTTCGTCAATCTGGTTTGCGGTGATCGCCGCGTTGCATAAGGGAGCGGATATGAGGGCGTTATTTCCGCTGGAATCCACATGGATCACACACGCGCCGCTCGCCATTTCATGGTTAATTGAAACGTAATCCAGCTTCACGCCGCAGCATTTCAAAGAATCCATCAGCACCCGGCCGCCCGTGTCCGCGCCTACGGACCCGATCAGATACACCTCCGCGCCCATCCTTGCCGCCTGCACGGCCTGGTTTGCCCCCTTGCCGCCCGCATGCATCGAAAAGGCATATCCAAAGATGCTTTGTCCTTTTTCCGGCAACCGGTCGCCCCAGGCGACGCAGTCCAGATTGATACTTCCATGTACTGTAATACTTTTCATTTTTTGTCCCTATCCTTTTTTATCAACAGGGCACCGGCGCACCGGTGCCCTGTTGACTTGTTGCGAACAATTATTTTTTGACGCAATCAGGAAAAACTTTTTAGAAACGCCTTCATCAGCAGCATGGCAACCGCAGCGCCCGGATCTTCAAGCGCTCTGGACGCCTCTCCTCTTGTGGCGGCTCTGCCATGCTTTGCTATCATGGCGGTTGTATTTTTAAAACCTTTTTCCGCGGCTTCATACGCTTTTGCGGAAACCGCTTTCATATCTTCTCCCGCCGCGATCGCCGCACGGACCGCTTCCACAGCGGGGGCCCAGCCGTCAAGGAACGTCTTGTCGCCGATCTGCGCCTTGCCGCGGTTCTGCACGCCGTCCTGGTATGCCTGAAACGCATTCAGCAGATCGTCCGGTTCAAGTTCGGTCTTGCCCTTAAGCACCTTGCCGGCCTGCATCAGGCCGGAAGCCATAAGCGTGCCCATGGTGGAGGGAACCGCTGTAGACATCGCTTTTCCGGCCGTATACAGCAACTTTCCGGCATCCTTTTCAGCGCCGTCCCGGACCGCCTCATATGCCGCGGCAAAACCGTCGCCCATGGTGAGGCCCAGGTCGCCGTCGCCGACAACGGAATCCAGGCTGATCAGGTAATCCCTGTTTTCAGCCATGATCAATTTGTATTCTTTTAAGAGAGAGAGTAAGTAATCAGTGTTCATGTGTTCTCCTTATACTACAATTGCTTGAAGAAAGGCGTCTTGGCCGGAGCGTCTATGAGGGCCTTGAGTTCGCCGTCCAGCCTCAGGAGCGATATGGACAATCCCGCCATTTCAAGCGCGGTCGCAAACTCTCCCACATAATAGCGGTATGCCTTGATGCCTTCCTTATTAAGACGTTGATTGATTTTGCGGGTCACGATATACTGTTCGTCCAGCGGCGTCGCGCCAAGTCCGTTCACCAATACCGCAACCTCATCGCCCGCCGCATACGGAATATCCGCGAGTATTTTATCCAGCATCTCATCCGTGATCTGATCGGCCGGCTCGATCTTGCCGCGGCGGATACCCGCTTCGCCGTGGATGCCCATTCCGATCTCCATCTCGTCTTCATCGATCGTAAAGCCGGGTTTTCCGACCCGCGGAACAATGCAGGGCGTCAATGCCACACCCATCGTCCGCACGTTGGCGGCCGCTTTTTCGGCGATCCTTTTTACTTCATCCAGGTCCTTGCCCTGCGCCGCGGCCGCGCCTGCGCATTTGTATACGAAAATAATGCCGGCGACGCCTCTTCTTGTATTCTTTTCACCCATCGAAGCGGGCGCGGCGGACGCAACGTCTTCTCCCGCGACAACGCTTTCAACGCGTATCCCTTCTTCGAAGTCCGCCATTTCCGCGGCCATATCAAAGTTGAATATATCCCCGTTATAATTTCCGTAGATATAGAGCACGCCTGCTCCGCGATTGATATACTTTGTCACCTCAAACATCTGTTCGGCACTGGGAGACTGGAAAACGTCCCCTACGCAGCAGCCGTCCAGCATGCCTTTCCCCACATAACCGAGGAACAGAGGAAGATGCCCGGAACCGCCTCCTGTCGCGATGCCTACCTTGCCTTCCACGGGGTTAGCCGTAACCAGGCAGCGGAGGTCGTCCGCAGTATACCGGATCAGATCCGGATGAGCGATGTACAGGCCCTCCAACATTTCATTCACATAGTTTTCGGGCTGGTTGATAATTTTTTTCATGCTTGCAGCTCCTTCTTGTCTGTTAATAGTGATTCTTTTTCCGCTTTGCGTTCCGCCATCTTGGACTGGACCATGGTAATGCTCAGTGCCGCTATGAGAAGCACGCCGTAAGTAAATGTCTTCCAGTTTGTTTCGATTTTCAAAAGCGTAAACGCCTGTGTGATAAACTGCAGCAGCAGCACGGAAAGCGTTACGCCCAGCACCCTGCCGCGCCCTCCATCCGGATGGACGCCGCCCAGAACCACGATCAGGATGGACAGCAGTGTATAGGTCACGCCATAATCGGACTTCGCGGAATTGAAGTGCGAAGTCATGATGATGCCTGCTACCGCACCCAGAATACCGGATAACGAATACGTAAGCATAGTCGTTTTATGACAGTTGATGCCTGAGTATTTCGCAGCTTCTTTATTGCTTCCCATAAAATATACATGATGGCCAAAAACGGTGTTTTTCATGATAAATATGATAAGAGCCAATATGCCTATAAAGATGAACAGTACGATCGGGAGTTGCACGCTGCCGATCGGGATGCTGCCGTTCGCAATAAATTTAAAATTGTCGGGCAAACCGTTGACCGCAGGCCCGGTTGTGATTCCAAGGCCAAGGCCTGTGTAAAGCTCCAGGCCGCACAGCGTCACCAGCATGGGCGGCAGGCTCAGTTTGGAAATCAAAAATCCGTTGAACATACCGCCGAGCAGGCCCACAAGAATGCCGGCCGCGATACCAACTGCGATGGACAGATTGGATCCGCCCATTTGAATCATGATGGTTGCGCAAATAATGCCGGTAAGGTTTGCGAGTCCGACCAGCGAGAGGTCGATGCCGCCCGAAATCATACATATCATTACGCCGAAAGCAATGATGCCGAATTCCGGAAACTGGAATATCATGGAGCGCACATTATTCCAGGAGTAAAAGGACTCCGGTTTCATTACCGCCATAAACACCATTACACCAGCAATCAATACAATAAGCGTCAAAATACTGTCGTCATATTTTTTTCTGAATTTGATCATAAAATTTTTCATACCGTCACCCTCTTAAACCTTTGAAGTGTGGGCTGCCCGTATAGCCTTGATTGACGTAATGGCTGTTCCCGCGATGATCATGATGGCGAGGATGAATGTCTGCCAATGCGTAGGCACGCCAAGCATAATCAGATTGTTTTCTATCAGTGCAATCAGATACACGCCGAGCACGGTGCCGATAATGCTTCCGTGTCCGCCGGTGATACGCGTGCCGCCGACTACAACGGCCGCAATAACCATCATCTCTCCGCCCATCAGATTGGTCGGGCTCGCCGTACGATTAAGTATACAGGAAATCATGGCGGCTACACCGACGATTCCGCCAACGAAAGTATATACAAAGAATTGTATTCCCTTCACATTGAAGCCTGCGATCGAAGCCGCTTTCTGGTTTCCGCCGATTGCATATATGCCGCGGCCCAGCTTGGTGTAATGCAGCAGCAGCGCCACGCCTACGGCAAGGACCACCGGAACGATAAACAAAATCGTCAGCGAATAATCAAGCCCCTGGGGAGATTTGTACGTAAAAAGATACTGCCGGAAGATGGCGTCGATTGAGTCCGGAAGCCTGGAATTCTCCGTGGCGCCGAATATCGCAAGGAGTCCGCCGTTTATAATGCTGCTCATGCCCAGCGTCGCGATCAGCGGCGGGATCTTCACCTTCGCAATCAATACCGCGTTGACCAGCCCGAATCCGATGCCGATTGCAATGGCAAAAGCAAAAGCAAACGCCACACTGTCAATCCCGAATTCCGTCATAAATTCTATCGGAATATAAAGCGCCGCGCATGCGACCGCCGGGAAGGATACGTCTATGCCGCCGGAGATAATAATGATCATCTCGCAGATTGCAAAAATCAGCGTAACCAGCGCCGCCCGCGAAAGTGTAATTACTGTAGCGAAGTCGAAGAAGGTATTGTTGACCAGCCCTATGCAGAGGGATAATCCTATGATTACGTATAAAATTATCATCTGGCTGGAAGAGAAGATCTCTTTTGATTTTAAAGATGTCATTGCATACCTCCTTCTTTGCCGCTCAGCAAGTTTGCAAGTGTAGTTTCGTCGATATTGTTGTCAATGGTTTTGATCACTTTGCCATCAAACACTATGATCATTTTGTTGCAGTTCTGGATCAGTTCGGGCAGGTCGTCGGATATGATAATGACGCCGATGCCCCTGCCCGCCAGCTCTCTTAAAATGGAATGGATTTCCGACTTGGACCCGATGTCCACGCCCACCGTGGGGCCGTTCAATACGATCAGGTGCGGGTTGGTATTCAGCCATTTCGCGATAACCACCTTCTGCTGGTTTCCGCCCGAGAGCGTGCTGATTGGAGGTTTGGACGAGGGCGTCGCGACGTTCAGCTTGTCGATCCACCCGTCGGTGGCGCCTTCCATGGCCTCGGCATCCACTTTGCCTTTGCTGAAATAGTTCCTTATGGACGCGGCTATTGTGTTGTCAAGTATCGAGCGTTCCAGGAACAGCCCCTGGGTCAGCCGGTCCTCGGGCACATAGGCGATCCGGTTTTCCATCGCGTCGTCAATGCTGTTTATTTTTATTTCTTTTCCGTTGAGTACGATTTTGCCGCTGTCCGTCGGCGATATGCCGAAAAGCGCATCGCCGATCTCGCTGCGGCCGGAACCAAGCAGTCCGGTAATTCCGAAAATGTCGCCCTTATTGAGTGTAAAGCTGACGTCCTCAAAACAATCTTTTTTTGTGAGGCCTTCTACGCTGAGTATGACTTCATTGCTCTTCTCCGGCGCATATTTAACGTCAACGATATCATGTCCGGTAAGATCGCGCACAAAGCGCGCCCTGTCATATTCATCAATCCGGCCGCTGGAAATATATTCGCCGTTTCTGAGTATGGTCAGCCTGTCAGCTATTTCATATATTTCATCGATTTTATGGTTCACAAGCATGACTGCAATGCCTTTTTCCTTCAGGCTCCGCACGATATTAAACAGTTTTTCAATTTCATTCGCAGTCAGCGCTGTTGTAGGCTCGTCTAAAATAATAAGTTTGGCGTCATTAAAGATCGCTCTGCAGATAGCGACTATCTGCTTGTTCGCAACGGAAAGTCTTTCGAGCAGAATATTGGGGTCTATATGCGCGCCTATCATCTCCATGGCTTCTATTGCCATCTGGCGGGACTTTTTCCAGTTAACCGTGTTCTTGCCTTCCACAAAGAGACGGTTCATAGCTATGTTTTCAGCGACGGACAAATTGGGAAACACCGCAAAATCCTGATAAATGACCTGTATACCCAATTTTATGGCGTCAATAGGCTTTTCGATATGGGCTTTTTTCCCATTTATAAATATTTCGCCTTCATCCGGGATGTATACGCCCGAGATGACCTTGATCAGCGTGGATTTACCGCAGCCGTTTTCACCCGCCAGGCAATGGATCTCGCCGCTGTTGATTTCAAAGTCTACTCCCTTAAGGGCCTTGACGCCGCCAAAATGTTTTTTGATTCCCTTCAGTTTCAGGAAACCAGCTGCTTCTGCCATAATTTTTTCCTCACATCATTGTTTTAGCAAAGCCAAACCTCACACAGCAGCATTACGGCTGCATGAGGTTTGGCCCTTAGTTCATGACTAAACCTTTTTCAGCATGTTATTAATAATGGTAGGTTTCATCTCCAACATTTGTTTTGTCGATGTAGACATAAGACTGCGCATAGAATACGGGCCTGCCCGCTTCATTCTGTACCAGCTTCATATCTTTGTAGCCCTGAATGAAGTCATCCGTGATGCCGTTGGTTTCGATGTCAGCGATGTTGCCGTTCAGGATAGCTTTGGCGATTTCGATCTGAGCCATTGCAGCATAAGCGGAATCCCAGAAGTAGTAGCCAGTGATGATGCCGTCTTCAACATACTGGCCGGACACCGACCACAGGGAGAATCCAACCATTGCAATTTTGCCGGAAAGGCCTAATTCTTCAACCGCACGAGCTGCGCCTGCTACGTCTGTAGAAGCGGAGCCTTCGATTGCCACGATGTTCGGATTGGCTGTGAGAGCTTCCTTCACCTGGTTATAGGCTTCTTCCTGGTCGTCTTTGGTTTCATATTTGCCGTAGAGTTTCATATCAGGGAAATTCTCCTTCTGATAGGCTTCCGCACCGCCCGTCCATTCCATATGGGTCTGGGAGGTCAGGGAGCCGACCAGCTGGATGTACTCGCCTTTTCCGCCAACCTGCGTTCCGAGGTTTTCCATCATGAGTTCGCCTACAAATACGTTGTCAAGAGCTTCTACGTCATAGTCAATATTCTTCATATTGGCTGCTTCGTGTGTAACGACAACGATTCCCTGTGCGCGTGCTTTTTCAAGAACGGGTTCCATGGCTTCCGTATCGAAAGGAGTCACGCAGATCGCGTCCCAATCCTCTGCGAGCAGGGATTCCACATAAGCCGCCTGATCAGCGCCCTCTACGGAACCGCCGTAGAAGATGTCGGCGCCATAGTGCTCATTGTACATTTTGACGCCGTTTTCCATTCTTTCGAACCATGCGATGGACGTCATCTTGGGCACAACCGCGATTTTCCATACTTTGTCTCCGGCTGCAGCATCTGCAGAAGCGGGTGCGGCAGATGATTCCGCTGCGGGAGCAGCCTGGCTTTCGCTCGCAGCTGCCGAACTGGCAGCGGGCGTATTACTGGAGCATCCAATTAATACGAAAACGAACGTAAGGCAGAGAACGATGCATATTAATTTCTTCATAACTTCCTCCTAAAATTGTTTTTTTACAAACCAACT
The DNA here is from genome assembly GCA_023393165.1 of Bacillota bacterium. GTDB lineage: Bacteria > Bacillota > Clostridia > Christensenellales > Christensenellaceae > JAEYKI01. Next base: position 100,889 of record JAEWMJ010000032.1, read on the forward strand.
ATAAAAACTACAGCGGTGTTGGTTTATATATTCAGTTAGATGTAAGAGTGTTTTTAATGGTTGATTTGTATAATCCTATTTAAATACAAAATTTTAAATATGTCAACCTGTTTATTTAAATTTTTAATTATTTTTAATTTAAACATTTTTGGCAGTTTCAGTTTGTTTATCTCCCGTAAAACAAATTTAAATACGTGATCGAAATTTGTTTATTATTTATATTTTTTGTTGTATCAGGGCAAATATTTGCTTGATTTGGCAGATAAAAGGCAAAAATAATGTAATTTTTATATTTCCTTTATAAACGGTTTATGATATAGTAATCAAAGAGCGCATAAATATTTCCTGTGAATCCATTAAAACATTTTATTCTGTTTAGTTTGATATTTAAGTGTTGTTTATATATTTTGTTTATGCGGCAATCCGGTATTTTGCCGTTCGGATGACGGAATGAGCGCCCTTAATAAACAGTATTTTTTACTTTCTGAAAGGAGTTAACCATGGCGAAACACAGTGTGATTTTAGGTAATGTAGGCAATTTTTGCGACCGGTACATGGGCGGGGGGTATCAAAAAGATTATTCTTTAAAGGAACTTTTCGACCGGGTCAGGTCCATAGACGGCGTAGGGGGCGTTGAACTGGTAAGCAACTGGCATGTTACCGCCCAAAACGCCAAAGATGTAAAAGAACAGATGGAACGCACCGGCCTTGAGCTGGTTGCGATCATTCCCGACCACTTCGGAACACCCGTTTACGGGAAAGGTTCGTTTACTTCAAAGGACTCCGCGGTCCGGCGCCGGGCCATCGGCGATGCAAAAGAAATGGTTGACGTAGCCAAATTTTTAGGCGGTAATCTGGTGAGTTTATGGCCGGGCCAGGACGGTTATGATTATCATTTTCAGGGAAATTACGAACAGGAACGCGGCTGGTTTGAAGAGGGCGTCAAGGAGGTCTGCAGGCATGATAAGGATTTTCTTGTTTCAATCGAATATAAACCCAGGGAGCCGAGAAACTTCAGTTATCCGGCGACAGCGGCGCAGACCCTGCTGATGGTAAAAGAAATAGGCTTGGAGAACTGCGGCGTTACGTTGGATTACGGCCACGCGACGGCCGCAAAGGAAAACGTTGCCGAAAGTGTCGCGCTGCTGCACAAGTACGGGAACAAATTGTTTCATATCCATATGAACGACAATTACTGCACATGGGACGACGATATGATTACCGGCTCGATACATACGATTCCTTATATCGAGTTCTTTTACTGGCTGAAGAAAACGGATTACCGGGGCTATATCTCAACGGACCAGTATCCTTACCGCGAAGACGGAAGAGACGCGTGCGACGAAAGCGTACGCTGGTTTGAAATTTTTGAGGAACTGGCCGAAAAGATTGACGAACGCAAACTGTTGTCCATATTCGAAACCGGTAACGCTTGCGAGGTGAGCAAATTTTTGCGCGAACTGATGTTCGGGAAAAAATAAGCCGAAAGCGCCAGAGACCGCGGTTTCTCCGGCTTTTTTTGAACGCCGGTCCGGCGAAATCAAATATTGTTGACACTGCTCATCGAGTGCTATATGATTTATAATTAGGTCTTCCAGGCAACCAAAAAATGCGGCTGTAAAGCGAAGCTTAAACATTTTTTAGTTGCCCGGGCAGTGTAATTATGGCAGAATTAAGGCAAGAAATTGATTTTTATGCAATTTGGCGGCCGCTTTGGACATCATAACGCCATTCGGATCGGGCAGCCGGCTTAAGAAACGTATATAATATTTTTGTAATAGAAAGGGCTTATGAAGTCTATGACCATCAGAGAAATTGCGGCTATCGCGGGCGTTTCGCCCGCCACGGTATCATTGGTTCTCAATGACAAAAAAGGCGTGAGCGCCGATAAGCGCGATCGCGTGAAAAAAGTGCTGGAAGAGTATAATTATTCACCCCAGCAGACAAACAGGGCTCCTAAATTCAGTATCCGCTTCGTAAAATACCGCTACCACGGTATGGCCGTCGAAGAAAATCAGGGGTTCATCGCGTCCATCATCGACAAGATCGAAAGCGAATGCCGCGCCCATTCGTACAATCTGGTCATGTGCGGGTGCGACAATTCAACGCTGAAAGAAACGCTGCAGATGGTGGCCAGCAACCCGCTGGACGGCGTAATCATTTTAGGGACGGAATTCGATTCCGCAAATTTCGGTATGATCCGCGATATCAAAGCTCCGGTCGTCGTGCTGGACAACAGCATGCAATACGAGAATATAGACAGCGTGGTCATGGCAAACGCGGGCGTAGCGTCCTCGGCCGTAAACTATCTGTACGGCTTGGGGCACCGGAAGATCGGGTATTTCCAGACAAGCGTGAGCATCAGCAACTTTGCCGAGCGCTATTCGGGGTACCTTGAGGCCTTGAACAAACTCGGCCTTACGCCGCCCGAGCCTGTGCTCCTCACGCCCACGCTGCAGGGCGCCTACGAGGATATGAAAAAGCATTTGGATTCAGGCGCGTACGTGCCCGAAGGCGCAGTTTTTGCGGACAACGACACCATCGCGATAGGAGCGGCCAAGGCGCTGCAGGAGGCCGGTTATTCCATACCCGATGATATTTCGATCATCGGCGTGGACGATATCCCTTTCAGTTCCATGACCGTGCCGCCCCTGACAACTATCCGTATTTCGCGCTCCATGATGGGCCTGCAGGCGGTGAAGCTCCTGAGGGAACGCATCAAACATCCCGAGTGGCCGTTTGTGCATATGCTGATTACGGGCGAACTGGTGGAACGCGGCAGCACGGCCCCCGCCAGGCAATAGCATTTAAAAAACAAAGGGGCAAATCGCCCCTCTTTTTTATACAAAAAACAGCCCCATTAAAACGATGTGAAACGAAATCCGGCCCGGACGCGCAATGCGCGCCCCTGCAGCCAAGACGGCTGCTACGCCTTTATCGTCTCCCGCACCAGCATCTGGTTGAGCGCCACGGCAAGCACCAAAACGACCCCGATCGCAAGGTTCTGCCAGTATTCCGGAATAACGGTCTTAAGCCCGATCGTCAGGCTTACGATGATCAGCGCGCCGATCACGGTTTTCACGACGGAGCCTTCTCCGCCTGTAAACGCCGTTCCTCCCAGGAGTACGGCAATTATGCACTGTGTTTCAACACCCACGCCTGTCAGCGGGTCTCCCAGGGACATGTAGCTCGTTCTGACAACGCCCGCGACGCCCGCGACCAGCCCCATCAGAATATAGAGCCACCAGATCACCCGGACCGAGTTGATCCCGGACAGTTCGGCCGCCATGCGGTTTCCGCCCACCGCAGCCGCATATTTGCCCAAAATTGTTTTTCTCTGAAGAAAAACCAGGACGGCTACGATAATGATAGCGAGAAAAAACGCTGCGGACAACCCCAAAAACAGCTCGGACCTTGCAAAATCCGCTATCCAGCCGGGCATGGAAAGCCCGTTTCCGCTTTTGATGGCCGAAACGCCCACAGGCACCAGGTACCGCGCCACGCCCTGATACACATTCATTGTGATCAGGGTCGCAATAACCGGGGTTATGCGCAGTTTGGCCACCATCCAGCCGTTGATAAATCCCATCGCAAACCCAAGCGCCAAGCTGAGCACGACAACCAGTATAAAAGGCATGCCGTTCAGGAAAAGTATCGCGCTGAATACCGACGCCAGGCTAAGTTCGCTGCCCACCGAAAGGTCGATATTGCCTGAAATCATGATAAATGTAAATCCCGCGCTGAGTATGATAATGGGTACGGACATCCTTAAGAGGTTGGATACGCTCGCCGGGTACAGAAAGTTTCCGCGCTGGAACATCTCCCCGTTTATCAGGCTTAGTACCAGCACAATAACGATCAAAATAATATATACGTAAATGTTTTTGATAAACGATTTGGAATCCCACTTCTTTTCCTGGGGGTAACCCTGCTTCAACATGCTTTAATCACCTATTCTTTCCCTAATAAATTACGGACAAACCACCGGTTTTTCCGCCTACGCATTCCTTTTGTCCAAAGCATACCTTTGCGCGAGGATTGCCAGAAAGGTTACGACGCCTTTCAAAATATACTGCCATTCGGGCCGAAGGAGCATCCCGGTTGAGGCGGACGTTATCACCGCTATGATAAACGCGCCGATGACGGTGCCCACGACCGAACCGAATCCGCCGTTGATGCTGGTTCCCCCGAGCAGTACGATGACAAGCGCGTCAAACTCGTTGCCGGTTCCGCGCGAAGACATGCCCGCGTTTACCTCGGACGCTAATAGGATGCCGGTAATGCCCGCCAGAAGGGAACTGAACAGGTAAAGCGTATAAATATGCTTTTCCACTTTAACGCCCGACAATCTGGCCGCTTCCTGGTTTGCGCCGATCAGGTAGGTGCGCCTCCCGAACGTCGTCTTTTTTTCAATGAATATCGCAACCGCCACAATGATGATCATGATCAGAACCGAGATTTTAAGGCTGCCCACGAACGAGGAGTTGCCCACCACTTTATAGATATCCGGCAGCCCTGTGCTCCGCTGCGCCCCCTGCGCGACGGCCTGGGCAATACCCCTTGCGACGGACATGGTGCCAAGCGTAATGATGATGGATGCGACCTTGAGTTTTCCGATAAAAAATGCGTTGACCGCTCCGATTCCAAGGCAGCAAAGAAGCGCCAAGGCAATGGAAACGCCGTAATTCATACCCAGGCCCCGCGACAGCTCCGAACTGGCCGCAGCAACGTTGGACTGGCAAAAGAACGCTGAAAGCACGCCCGCGAGCGCAATAATGCCGCCTACGGACATATCAAAATGGCCTGTGATCAGAAGAAACGTTACGCCTACGCCCAGGATGATGATGTACCAGTAGTTGGATATCAGGTTCTGGATATTGGAAAGGCTGAAAAAGTTGGGCACCACAAAACAGATGACCGTAAAGAGTACCAGCAGAACAACGAGCATGGACAGATTGATGAACGTCTCGTTGCTCATTTTCCTTCCGCTGCGCGGCAATTCTTTTTGCGACAGCGCTTCATTTATTTTATTCACGATACCATGCCCCCCGTTACTATATGAATAATCTTTTCGCTATTGAGTTCATCCGTTCCGTTTTTCATTTCCATTCGTTCGTACCCTTCATAGAGCAGGAAGATCCGGTCGCACTGGCTTAATATTTCCGGAAGTTCGGATGAAAAGAACAGTATGGTTTTGCCCGAAGCGGAGAGATCGCGGATGATCTGATAAATTTCGGATTTTGCGCCCACATCGATCCCGCGGGTGGGTTCGTCCAGGATCAGCAGGTCCGCGTCCGCAAACAGGCATTTCGCGAAAACAACCTTCTGCTGGTTGCCTCCGGATAATTTGGACGTTTCTTTTTCCATTGAATCCGTCCTGATGGATAACTTGCCGATATATTCGTCGGACGCATCCTTTTCCCTGGCCGTATTTACAATGCCGCGCCTAGAGATCTTTTTTAAATTCATCACGGGTATATTCCTTTTGATGGTCAGCAGCGTGAATATTCCCTGCGTGCGCCTTTCCTCGGGCACAAGCGCGATGCCGGCCTCTATTGCCCGAAACGTGTTCTTTGGGAGTTTCTTTCCTTTGAATATGATTTCGCCGCTGTAGTCGTCCACCCCGTATATAGCCCGGGCAAGCTCGGTCTTTCCGGCCCCCACCAGCCCGTAAAAGCCGATGATTTCGCCCTTGTTGACCGTAAACGAAATATCTTTCAGCTTATGGTTGGAAACATGTTTTACTTCCAGGATGACCTCTTTGGGCCCCCGCTCTTTTGGAACATAGGATTCTATGACCTCTTTTCCGATCATCATCCTGATCAGCTCGGAGCGGTCCTTCACCTCTGAGATGGGTTTTGTTTCTATATGCCTGCCGTCCCTCATCACCGTGACATAATCGCCCAATTCGAATATTTCGTCCAGGCGGTGCGAAATATATATCACCGTGACATTTTTATCTCTAAGCCTTTTTATGATCTTAAAAAGGCGGTTGATTTCCGATTCGGAAAGCGAAGCCGTGGGTTCGTCCATTATGATAATATCCGAATCCGACGCCACCGCTTTAGCAATCTCAATGATCTGCTTCTTTGCAACGCTCAGGGTGGAAACCCTTGCCTTTGGATTGATGCTCGGATCGATGTCTTTGAGCGTATCCAGACGTTTTTTGATTTTATCCGATTTTACCAGCACCCCGAATTTTGTATCTTCCACGCCTAAGGTCAGATTTTCTTCCACGCTCAACTGTTCCACCACATTGAGCTCCTGGAACAGCGTGCTGATACCCAGCTGGCCCGCTTCTTTCGGGCTGTTCGCCGCATACGGCTTTTCATTCAGCAATATCTCGCCGCCCGTCCTTGAATAGGCGCCCGTCAGTATTTTGATGAGCGTGGACTTGCCGGCGCCGTTCTCCCCAACCAAACAATGAACAGTATTCCTTCTAATGTTGAAACTGACGTCGTTGACCGCCCGTACGCCGGGAAAATCTTTTACAAGATTTTTAATTTCCAAAACAAAATCGTTCATAGGTTTGCTCTCCATTTGACGCTTTTAGTAAACGATGATTAAACGGGAGATGCCGGATGGGCGAGCAGGCTTTGCGCCCCCGTAAGGAGCGAAATCGAGGAAACAGCGGCGCTATTTCAAGATTTCAGCGACACAGCAGGACGCGAAGTCCTCGGGATCCCCCAAAAGGCGAAGGCTTTTTGGGGTGGGTCTGCCGCCAAGACAGCGTTCCGAATGAATCGGCGTTTACTTGATAAGGGAGGAAACCTTTTGAAAAGGCTTCCTCCCGGTTTGATTTTTACCTTGCCGCCTATTCGGCGCTTTTATCGATATCTTCCACTTTAATGGATGCGCCGAACTGGGTATTGTACCAATCTACCGCATCTTTGGCGCTGATGGTCCAGAAATTGACGTCCTTTGCAGCCGCCAGGATTTCAGCCGCCGGAGAAGAAGTCTGCGGGATCTTGCCAGTATAAATGTCTACCACATTGTCTATTCTTGTATGGGCCGTCTCTATCGGGGGCAGTCCCAGCGAGGCTTTCAGCGAACTGTTCGGATCATAGATCAATTTCAATTCGCTTTCCGGGCAGTCCACGCTGCATACGATTTCCGTTGTGGGAACTCCGTTGTCCATGGTGCCCCTGCCGGCCTGTATCAGCGCAGGCATAACGCCGTCGGTCAGGTTTCCGGCTTCCGAATAAATGATGTTCACTTCGGGATGCTGCGTGGTCAGGTCGAGCATGATCTGTTTCGCGGCGTCCGCGCCCTTGCTGGCGTCCAGACAGCCAAGGTCGGTCGCTTCGGGATCCACGGACAGAACACCCTTGACAAACGGGTCGGTGCGTCCGGTTATCACATCGTTATTATCCGGCCAGCCCAGTTCCACCATTACGATGGGTTTATCGGGGTTCGCCTTTTTCCACTGTTCCGCAGCTGTTTTGCCCATTTCGAAAGATACGCCGGCTTCATCGTTGCGGACGATCGGAATGCCCGTGTCGGACAGCGGACTGAAGAAAGTGGCCATTGCGACGCCCGCGTCGATGGCGGACAGGACGCCGGGTTTGGCTGCGTCCGCTTCCCAGATATGAAGGGTAGCGCCGTTATAATCGGATGTGGCCAGCAGGTCAACGTTCTGCGTCATAACATTGCCATCAGATTTACCGTCCATAACCGTAACTTCCGCGTTGTACTTTTCTTTTGCATACTTAATGGCTTCAGCACCTTGCGCTTGATGGAATGTGTTGGTATAATCAGATACAAAGAACGCAATTTTCATTCCATCTGCCGACTTTGCAGCAGGTGCCGCAGACGATTCCGACGCTGCCGCAGAGGGCGCTGCTGCAGACGCCACAGCTTCAGATGCTGCCGCTGAAGGAGCTGTGGATGCAGCAGGGGTTGTACTACAGGCAACAAACGCCACTAAAAGTACAGCCACGAGAACAGTAAGAAACAATTTTTTCATTTTTCATCCTCCTTTATTTTTTGCCAATACGCCGCTCCGGTTAAAAATTCCGGCCTCTCCCGCAGGCTTTCAAGATCATATAAGCAGGAATGGGCCCGTTTTCGTTACCGAAACATACCTATGGCTAAACCTATTGAAAGACCGTACGTCTTTTTGGATAAGATATCTGCCCGTTTATTCAGTTTGTTTGCCTTTTTGGTAGCCGGATGGAATGTACGATAGTCTAACGTTTGTTATGATTTTTGTTAATGCTAAAAGTATTATAGAATATTCCATCACAATTGTCAATATTTGATTGCCCTTGCGAATCCGCACGTTTGATTATTGCCGGTTTGCCGGGCCTGTTTATCGAAACATAGGGTATTTTTAAGTATTTTAACATTTGTTATTACTTTTGTTTAAATTTGTCCATCCCCTGGAAAAACCCCGCACCCCATGCGCTTTCGTTATTTTTTGAGCCGGCGGACCGTTTCTTCCATATCGGGGGAGGCAAACATCATCGTTCCCCCGACCATATAGTCCGCGCCGCATTCCCTGATCCGGCCCGCATTCTCCGGTGTGACGCCGCCGTCCACGCCGATTTCAAAACCGTAGCCGCCGTCTTTTTTCAGCCTGCCTAGCCTGCTTATTTTATCGAACATGGACGGGATGATTTGCTGGCCCCCGATGCCCAGCGCAACCGTTACCAGCAATACGCCGTCCGCCACGGGATACAGTTCTTCCAGCAGCTTAAGGGGAGTGGTTGGTTCGAGGGCGACAAACGCCTTTGCGCCCGCCGATTTGATATCCGATATTGTTTTATAAATCTGAAGGCAGGGTTCCAATTGCAGCGTTACGATATTTGCTCCCGCCTCAATCATTCTCAGGGCGAAACGTTCCGGGTGGGCGACCATCAGGTGCGCTTCCACAGGAAGCCCGGCCGCGCGGCAGACCGCTTTTACATTGTTTACGCCAAACGCAATATCATGGACCAAATGGCCGTCCATCACGTCCACATGCAGGCGGTCCGCGCCGGAGCGCCGCACCCTTCCGATTTCTTCTCCCAGCCTTATAAAATCCGCGGCCAAAACGGAAGCGCCGATTTTCACCATAATCCCTCCGTTATAAAAGCAGTCCGCCCGTTACGTCCACAATCGCTCCCGCGGTGTGGTACGCCCTGTCCGAAGCGAGGAAGACCACCATATTGGCGATATCCTCCGGATCGGAGAACTTTTTTAAAGGCAGGCGGTTGAGATAATACTCCAGCATTTTGGGGTCGTTCCGCTCCGCTTCGTTCATGGGCGTGGCGACCATTCCGGGAACCACGCAGTTGACGATGATCCCCTCGCCGCTCACTTCCCGCGCGGTGGCCTTGGTGAGCAGGGTGACCCCGCCCTTGCTGGAAACATAATGCGCGTGTCCGCCCGACGTGACCGATATGCCGCTCTTGGAATTGATGTTGACGATATGCCCTCCGTGTCCCTGTTTGATCATCTGCCTGCAGGCGGCCTGCGAGCAGATAAACGCGCCGTTTAAATTGACGTCGATCACTTTTCTCCATTCCAAAAGGCTGATGTCCAGGAACGGGGTGGTGGGCCATATCCCCGCGTTGTTGACCAGCACGTCCAGATGCCCGAACTCGGCCGCAATTTTTTCGATCATATCCCTGACCTGCAATTCGTCCGTTACGTCCGCATAGACCGCGGCCGCGCCCACATGGTAAGTTTCGCGTATTCTTTGCGCAAATTCCTTTGCCTGCTGCGGCTGCACAATGTAATTGACGGCCACATTGCAGCCTTCTTTTGCAAACGCTTCTACAAACGCAGCCCCCATTCCCATGGAACCGCCTGTGACCAGCACCGTTTTATTCGCCAAATTTAGATCCATATGCTAACCCCGCCTTAGTGCATTTCACGGCCACCGCTGACATTAAGCGCCTGCCCTGTGCAATAGTCTCCCGAACGCGTCAAAAACTCCACATAGTCCACCAGGTCGCTGATGCTGGTAAGCCTTCCCAGAGGGATTTTGGCCGTGAATTTATTTACAACCTTTTCCCTTTCCATTTTTAGATTTTCGATATACCCCTTGCTCACTTCGCCCCAAACGCCGGTATAGTCCGTGATTCCGGGACAAAGCGCGTTAACGTTGATGTTATAGGGCGCAAGTTCAAACGCGATCGCCTGCGTCATTGCAATGACGGCGCCCTTGGCCGCGGAATACGGAACCATCAGCGCGGATCCCGTTTTACCGCTTTTGGAGGAAAAATTGATTATTTTGCCCTCTTTCTGCGCCTTCATGCCCGCCACCACGGCCTGTATGCAGTAAAACGCGCCGTACACGTTCACGCTCATCATTTTTTCCCATTCCTGGGCGGTGACTTCCTCGATTGGGTTTTGCGAAACCACGCCCGCGTTGTTGACCAGCGCGTAGGCGTCCCCCCACATTGCCTGAAATTCCGCAAAACAGCCGAACACCGCGTCCCGGTCCGTTATATTGAGGATATAGCCTTTCACCATTTTTCCGGCGTCCTGCATTTCTCCGGCCCGGTCCATGACTTCGGGATTGATGTCGATCATTACGACCTTTGCGCCCAAATCCGCGTACCGGCGGGCGACACCGAGGCCTATGCTCCTGGCGGCGCCTGTTACAACACACACTTTGTCCTGAATACTTCTCATGATTCCTCCTCGTTTTTCACCGTTGATGGCCGGTGAAGCGCCAAATTGAGCAAATCTTTTATCCCATGATCCGGGAATACGATGTGTCGATGAGATCCATTTCATCGCGGCTCAGCTCGACATCCGCCGCCTTTGCGTTTTCAACGGACTGTCCGGCCGTTATGCCGCCCATCAGGGAAACCGTTACGCCCCTCTGGGCAAGCGCCCACGCGATCGAGATTTCGGAAACGGAAACGCCTTTTTGATCCGCCACCTTTTTGAGCACCGAGAGGAGCTCCTGGCATTTGCTCCACAGCGGTTCGTTAAAGAAGGGGTAAAATGCGGACCGGAGCTCTTTTCCGCCGGTAACCGGTTTTTCCATGGTCCCGGTCAGGATGCCGCCGCCCAGAGTCCCGTAAGTGACGACCCCGAGATTGTTTTCATACGCGTACGGAATAATTCCGTTATGAATACTTTCCCTGTTCAGAAGGTTGAAAGGCGGCTGAACGCTGACGATCCGCGCGCGGTCCACGGCTGTTTTTATCTGCTCCACCGAGAAGTTGGAGACGCCTATTTCGCGGATCTTCCCTTCCTTTTTGAACTGGACAAGAAGGTCGAGCGCGCCTTCGATCCCGAAATTGTTGTCCGGCCAGTGGATCTGGTACAGATCGATATAATCCGTTTTCAGCCTGCGCAGGGAATCTTCGATCTCGTGCCTGACGGTTACGGGCGACAGGCACCTTACGTATTCCTCCCAGCAGCGGATGACGCCGCATTTGGTAGCGAGGATCACTTTATCCCTGCGGTCCGATATGGCTTTGCCCACCACTTTTTCGGACGCCCCGTCCGCGCCGTACGCGGCGGCGGTATCCACAAAATTAACGCCCGCGTCGATGGACGCGTGTATCGCCCGGATGCAGTCCTTTTCATCCACATTTCCAAAAAAATCGTCGCCCATCGCCCAGGTCCCCTGGCCGATCACCGACACGTTAAGATCACTGTTGCCCAGCTTTCTATACTTCATTTTTTAAAACCACCTTTCAGTTCTATAATTAAAACAGGTTTTGTTTATATTTAATCTCTGCCCCCGATGTCCGCAAGCTCCTTCCATACGCCGTCCAGCGCGTCCAGAAACTTTTTGTAGGCGCTGTATTTCTTCAGGTAGTAAGGCCGCCGCTCTTCCGCGGGCTCGAACCTGCGCGCGATCCTGACAAAGACCCTGGCGGCTTCGCGCATATCCGCATATTCGCCCGCGCCCACTCCGGCGCACATCGCCGCGCCCATGACCCCTAGTTCTTTTGCCGCCGATACTTCGACGGGCAGCCCCAGGCAATCCGCGAACATCTGGACCCACAGGCTGGATTTTGTGCCCCCTCCCGAAATGCGCGCGACATCGAACGCGTTCCTGAATTTATACAGCTTTTCAATATGGTACATGTGGCAGAATACGATCCCTTCAAATATGGCCCGCAGCATGTGCGCCCTGGTATGCCGGGCGGTTAAGCCCAGGAAACCGGCCTTTGCGTCCATATTCACATTGGATCCGTATAAGAAAGGGAAAAACAGCAGGGACGAATCGTTGTAGGGGACGCTCAGGGCCAGACGGTTTACCTCTTCGTAAGCCTCGCTCTGCGTCCTTCCCTCCGTCATAAACCGGCTGACAAACCAGTCCAGATTAGAAGCGGAAGTGGCGCTCCCCTCGTCCATGAGATAATACCCGTCCATGCAGTAATGCGTTGACATGAACATATCCCTTGACGCGACGGGCTCCCTGGAGATATATTCGTTGATCCCCCACGTGCCGATGATGATGCACATAATGTTTTCATCCACCACGCCGCTGGCCGCGGCGCAGGCCGAGATGTCGAACATCCCGCCCATAACGGGCGTGCCTTCGCAAAGGCCTGTCTGCGCGGCCGCTGCGCGGGTGACATGCCCGCAAATATCGGTCGGCTTACGGATTTCAGAAGGAAATTTATCCATATAATCCCGGATGCCCAGCGCCTCGAATATCTCGGGATCCATTTTTCCGGTGTCCAGGTTCATTGCGCTCAGGCCCGACGCTTCCGTCATTTCCATGCAGAATTTTCCGGTCAAAAGATACCGGATGTAATCCTTGCAGGTGACGATGGTTTTTGTTTTATCCAGCACTTCCCTGTTATGATCGGCAAACCAGGCGATCAGCGCGGTTGTCTGCCCCGCCCACAGGATCTGTTTTGTTTTGGGAAGGATGCGGTCCAGCGTGCCGTCAGCGTTCCATTTTTTGATATAGTTCCTGGCGCGCATATCCCCGCTCAGTATGCCGTTGTAAGTGGGCCGGCCGTCCGCGTCGAACATGTACATGCCGTTCCCCTGTCCGGCCACGGCCACTCCCGCGATATCCCGGGGGTCGATCCCCGACAATTTTACCGCCTGTTTGATCGCGCTTAAATTTGCGTTTTTAAATTGTTGGATGTCGCGCTCGTTCATGCCGTCTCCGGGCAGAATGATGTCAAACGTATTTCTGGCTACGGCGATCTCGTTTCCGCGCACATCGTAGATTCCGGCCTTGGTAACCGTTCCTCCGCTGTCTATCCCCATCAGATACTTCATACCAAAATCCCAACCTTTTTTTCAATTTAAAAAGCAGTTTTATATCGGCACACGGCGTTAATAGCCGTTCATTTTTGTTTTGAGAAACCGGCAGGCCGTTTTCAGGTATTTATGGAATCCTGCGTCGTCGTGGCTCCACATTTCGGCCACAAAGAATCCTTCGTAATGCATCTGCGACAGGGTCTTAAAGCAGCTGTCAAAATCCACGACGCCTTCCCCGAAAGGCACATCCCTGCAAACATTCGGACGGGCGTCCTTTAAATGGATGCCCACGATATGCCGCCCGCCAAGGGGGAGGTCCACCGACGGATTGATGCCCATGGCGGTCAGGTTTCCTATGTCAACATACGCCTGCAGGTATGGGGAATCCAAAAGCCTGACGTATTCCATCACCTTTTGATTGCTTCCCATAAAGTTTGTATCCATTGTTTCCAGCGCAAGTATCACGCCTTTTTTTGCCGCATGGTTCACACATTCCACGATAGCGTTTTTAAATAAGATTTCAGAATCGCTGTTTCTTTGTTCGCCGTGTTCGTCGTAAGCCGCAAGATGAATGATCCTGATCCCCGAATGGTAGGCGAAATCGACCGCCTTTTTGATCAGTTCTATGCCTTTTTCACGTATATTGCCGTTGGTGCTGCCCACCGGGTAGGACCGGTTTGCGGTCAGCGCCAGGGTATAAATTGGAATGGACGTTTTCATTATAGCATTTTTAACAACATTTGCATAATCCGGACAATATAAACGCTCCATCCGTTCTTCGGTCGCGTCGATATTCATCTCTATAAAATCGTAGCCGCTTTCTTTGGCCAGGTTCAGCTTATCTTCCCAGCTCAAAGACGCGCATATTGCCTTTTCGTAAATTCCGAACGGCAGATCAACCAGTTTTGTCAAAATACATTCTCCTTTAAAAACAATCGGCGTTTTGCCTTTTGCGCGTTCCGGCATACAGATCCGCCAGCGGCGCTACTTGCCCTGCCCCACCCATTTGAATGTTTCCACAGCCGTCTCGATCTCCTCGCCGGTCATGACGGCGACCTTGCCCGCCGCTCTTGCCGCAAGATAACATTTGGCGGCGTCTTCCATGTATATCGCGGCGTACAGCGCTTCTTTGAGCGTCGATCCCACCGTCACCACGCCGTGGTGCTTTAAGATCACCGCGCGCTTGCCGTTTAAATATCCGACCGTCTGGACGCCCATGTCCAGACTGGCCGGGCTGCTGTAGGGAGCCACGCTGACCGGCCCCAGGGTTACGTTGCACAGGGTGGTGGAGCAGGCCGGAAATTCATCCCCGATCAGGCCGACCGCCGTTGCGTAGGGCTGGTGGGTATGGATGATCGCGTTTACGTCCTTTAAGTGGTCGTAGATATATTTCAGGGCGACCGTGTCCACCGAAGGTTTCAGGACGCCTTCTATCACCTGTCCGTCGCGGTTCAGAACCAGCACGTCGTCCACTGCCATGGTGTCGTAGGAAGTGCCCGAAGGCGTCAATACGATGTCTCCGTTTTCCTTGCGCACGCTAACGTTCCCGCCGGCCAGCTGAATCAGGCCATAATGTTTGATTTCAAGCGCCGCGTCGATAATCGCCCGTTTATCCTTTTCATACATTGCGGTTTCCTCCATTCGATTGTATCTATATAAAAATGGCAAATCTGATCAATCGCGTTCACGACTAAACTATTGATGCGGATACCTAGTTGGAATTTGTGTTTTCCGGCGGCAGAGAGAGTATATTATTTTAAGTTTTTCGCCTTTAACATTTGTGATAACATTTGTTATTTTTGATTATAAGTTGACTCCTGAACTTTGTCAAGACAAAATCCAAAAAAGAATAAAAAATTTTTTTCGCTATGATCCGGACATAAAAAATTACAACCTTTTAAGGTTGTAATCCAGATTCATGACAAAGTATATTTGAGCAATCCCAGGCTATATGTATTGTTTCTTAATTCAAATAAAGGCGGCCGGAAGGCCCACTACCCCGGCCAGGCATTTTGAGAGCGGAGCTGAGCGCACGCCAACGCGTGATGAAGCGAAGCAAACGCTCACTGAGCATGAGATAAGCACGAGTGCAATCCTATAAAAACAGCTTACGCGAAGTGCGAATCACAAGCGTAAGTGCCGAGGCGACGCAAGCGTAGTTAAGCCTACGCTGAGAGCGGAGCCGACCGCCGCCGGTGAATACGGAACAACCGCGCCCTGTGGGCGAAACAGGAAGTGCAGTATTCATTGAGTATGAGATGAGCACGAGCGCCTTTATTCAATCTCTCCCTCCGTCACAGCTGCGCTGTGCCACCTCCCTCGTCAGAGGGAGGCTTGCCTCAAGCGGAAAAATAACACAGTAGTTGGGGCTTGTCAGCGGCCTTTGGCTTAATCTTGAAAGCAGTGGTCAACTCTCCCCGGCACCCGGACGCGCGTGCGGTATATCCCCCCCGCATCCGGATATTTTTCGAAATCTTCTTTCGCATAGCCCCAGGTGGATGTGGTGATATAAAGGTCCCTCCGGTCCTCCCCGCCGAATCCGGGGCAGGTGATGAAAGGGCATCCCATGGCGGTTTTCTCAAGCAATTCGCCCGTTTTGGGATCCCATTTTGTCAGCCATCCGTTCCAGAACGTCAGGTATACGTTCTCTTCTTCATCGATCGCAAGGCCGTCCGGCGAAAAGAATTCGTCCGGCACCGCAATTGCCGTTCGCATGTTTGACGCATGCCCCGCCGCGATATCGTAATCAAAGGCGAGCACTTTTTTATTGTACGAATCCACCACATACATGGTTTTGTTGTCCCCCGTAAAGACAATCCCGTTGTAATGCTCCATTTCCTTCACGATCTTTTTAACGGACAGGTCAGTATCGACCACGTAAAACGAACCCTTCATATCGGGCGTATAGCCGGGAGTGCCGTAGCATTTGGCGGTGGAACTGATAAAGACCCTTCCCTTGGCGTCGCACCCGGCGTCGTTGAACCGGTATTCGGGACGGTCCGCTTCGACAGCCAGCAGGAGCTCCAAACCGCCGTTTTGAGTGTCCAGTTTGTAAAGTCCGTCCTCAAGCACGCACAGTATCTTTCCGGACGTACAGGGGATTGCGCAGCCTATCATTTTGCCCGTATCAAACCCGGTATCCCCGCCGCCCGCCGGATCAAAAATATGCACCTTGCCCGCCATCAGGTCCGTCCAGACCAGCCGGCCGGTCTTTGCGTCCCAAAAAGGCGTTTCGGCCAGTTCGGCCTTTTTATTGATTACTACCTCAAATTCCATATTGCATCCTCCTTTTTTTAAAACAAAGCCATGCTTTGCAACGAATTCAAACCAATTTTTTTGGCGGAAGGCATCGATATTTTCTGTAAATCCAAAGTGTTGACATTTGTTATAACATTATTTAATACATTTTCATGATAACACAGTTATATCCGGTTGTGAAGTGCTTTCTTTAAAAAAAGATAAAAACAAAGGCGCTCGTCAGAACGCCTTTTGAATGATGACAGTATATTGCGGGCAGTCCGCCGCCGGACGCACCCTTATTTTAAATAATTGAAACCCTCTATTCTGGTGTAAAATCAGCCGGCGGCCGGAGTGTTGTTCAGGACTTTTATGGCTCCGGAATTCAGTATATCCAGCACATACTGCGCGGTATTCTCGTCCGTTACAAAATAGTGGAGCAGGCCCGTATTCAGCGCGCCTATGATGGAAAACGCCTTATTTATTCCGGTGGCTATCCCGAGAACGTTCTTGGCCCGGCGGAAACCCTCTTCGTCTATGCCGATCAGCTTGTTGTTGTAATCGCATACCAGAATTTCGCCTTTTATGTTGAACCGCCGCGCAACCAGGTCCCCGATCGGCTTATCCGGATATTTGTTGATCTGTTCCAGGATATTTTCCATGGCGTACTTTTTGTAGTTTTCATCGTAGCTTTCAGGCGGCCTGCCTACGCCCACGATGGCGAAATCCAGATTCATCCAGCGCTCGGATATGGTCTTCATATACATGCTTTCAAGGAACCTTTTTTTGTCTTCCAGCGATTCCACGATACCCGGCGAATAAATGAACAGCGGGAAGCCGCGCAGCTTTTCCGCATACACGCGGACGCTTTCATTCAGCTGGAATTCCTCGGCCACCAGCGGCGAACCGCCGATCAGGGGAACCACGTTGATGTCGCAAAGGTTGGTGTTTCTGGGGAAGCCCTGAATAAATTCGTAGCAGGTCGTGCCCCAGGCGATCCCGATGGTGGAATGGCTGAACATGATATCTGCCGCGAACATGGCGGCGCGTGAAGTCACGATTTTTAAAAGCAGCTGGTCCTGGGTCACGCTGGTGGGAACAACGATGCACTTGCGCAGATTGAACCTTTTGGCGAGTTCGCCGGAAAGCTCCTCGTTGTTCACATACGGGTCCTTGATCTGTATCTGCACGATCCCAAGGCTTTTTGCCTCGGCCAGCAGCATGGAAACGGCCGACCTGGAGATGGACAGCTTTTTTGCTATCTTTTCCTGCGTCAGTTCTTCGTTATAATACATTTTTGATACCTGCACCAATTTTTGCAGGTCGCTGGTAGGTTCCATATATTTCCTCCGCTTGAGAAAAATTACACGGTTAAATGTCTGCTTTACCTGTTGTTTGCATTATAACCTTTATCAAATGTTTTGGCAATAGTCAAAGAATGACAGGAGGCGTGATTAAACAAAAAAAGACTTTTTCATAAAGCCTATTCAGTACATCCCTGCCGTGATCCGACGTTTTTTTTAAATTCCGTCGACCTGCCGCGATACGGAAACATTGTCCTTTACCAGCTCGATTTCGTACCGGCAGCGGTCTCCGCGGACAAGAATGAGCGCCACCTCGAAAACCTTTCCGGATTCTTCCTGGGAAACTCTGGTAACAAAAAACGCGCATGTACCGGGCGCGCAGCGCAGCAATTTTGCCTGCGTTTTGTCGATGGTGGTGGCGTCGTAGGTTTCAACGGCGCGGACGGGCCTGATGCCGGCTTTCTCGCCGATCGTTTTATACAGGGAGACGTTTTGCAGCATTTCTTTGTTCAGGCCTTCGCAGAATTTGACCGGGATAAAAACCGTCTCCATCATGAGGGGTTCGCCGTTTGCGCTTCTTCTGCGCACGATTTTATAGACCCTTGCATCCTCTCCCGGTCTAAACCTGAAATCCTTAAGAAGATCGGGCGTGGGCTGAATGATCTCAAAGGACAGGATCTCAGAATCTGGCTCAAGCCCCAGCCGGTTCATTTCGCCCGAAAAACTGTACAGCGTGTTTAAGGAACGCCGGAGTTTTGGGATCGAAACGAACGTACCCTTTCCCTGCAGCCGGTTGACAAGGCCCTCTTTTTCGAGCGCGGCAAACGCTTGGCGCACGGTGGTGCGGCTGATGGCAAACCGTTCGCAAAACTCGCTTTCGGACGGAAGAAGGTCTCCCTCCTTCAGCACGCCGCTGATGATATACTGCTTGATGAGCGTTACAATTTGATAGTAAAGCGGCACGCCGCTTTCCATATTCAGTTCATTCTGAAATATGATTTCTCTGCCCATTCAGTTTATTTCTGCTTGCTCAGCGCCTCTTTTGCCACCGAAACGGAGGCGGACAGGCCGATCCGGTCCGCGCCCGACTGCAGCACCTCCATGGCGCGCTGCAAGGTTTTGATACCTCCGTCTATTTTAATTCCCACGTTGCGGCCGACGATTCCCCGTACAAAGCGCACGTCCTCTTCCCTGGCGGGCTTTCCCGTCAGCGCATTGGATATTTTTACGTAGCCGCATCCGCAAGAGCGTATAAGATCAAGCACAACCGCCTTTTCCTCGTCGTTATACAGGCTTTGCTCGTATATGGCCTTGATCTTTGCCTTCCCGGCGGCCGCGGCCGCCATCTCCTCCAGTTCCGCCCGGGCATCGGCAATCTCCCCGGATTTTATTGCAAGGATATTCACGGCGACGTCAAGCTCGGTCGCGCCGTTTTTGATGCATTCGCGTATCTCGCAAAGCTTGGCCGCAGAGGACGCCGCGCCGTGCGGGAAGCCTACGGGCGCGCATACCGCCACGCCGGCGCCGCGCAGTATTTCCGCCGCAAGGCTCACATAGTAAGGCGATACGCATACGTTGGCGAATCCGTATTTCTTTGCAAGAAAACATTCTTCCGCTATTTTTTCCTTTGTGATATCCGGATTCAGCAGGGAATGTTCGATCCGGGAAGGGACTTCCGTCCGGTCAATTAAGACCGGGCAGGCCTCGCGGCCAGCCGCGCCCGCAGATCCGCGGGCGTTGAGCTCCGCCATGACCTCCTCGCGTACCCTCTCGATAATCGCATCAATATCCATTTTTAAACTCCTATCAGTATAGATGTTTCCCCATCTATTGTCAAACTGTCCAGCACGCCGCATATGGCTGCGTCCGCAATGATCTCCTTATCTTCAAGGAGCATATTTGCCGCGCCGCCGTCCGTATTGACCAAAACGATATCGCCGATCCCCGCGTCGGCCGCGTCAAACACGATCTGCCTCGGACCGTCGGGGCGCATATCCCGCGTCAGATATTCCACCAGCATCAGCTTATAGCCCAAGTGGCCCTCATCCTTGATTGTCGAAACGACATTCCCCACGACTCTCGCGATTTTCATTTGGACGGGGTTTTGGGCACAGCAGCGGGAAGAATGCCTTCCACATCGTCATGCGGACTGGGGATCACATGCACGCCGTACAGCTCGCCCACGCGTTTAGCGGCCGCTGCGCCTGCGTCCACCGAGGCCTTTACCGCGCCCACGTCGCCCCTCACCATTACGGTAACCAACCCGGAGCCGATTCTTTCTTTTCCGATCAGCCTCACGTTTGCGGCCTTCACCATCGCGTCGGCCGCCTCGATCGAGCCTATCAAACCCTTGGTTTCCACCATTCCCAGTGCTTCTTTCATCTTTTCTTCTCCTTCATAATTGTTCGCTTAATTTGTCTATAAATCCCACAACCGCCGCATCAACAGGCGTATACTGCTTCCTGAACATTCTCGCGGCCTCCTTGGAACCGATCAGGTACACAAAATCCCCGATCCCGGCCTGGCGCGTGGAATCGGCGGCCACAATCAATCCTTTGGGCTTTCCGTTTTCCATCAGGCGCACGGTCAACAGCGGGATGCCTGTAAGATTCTCATCTTTTACGGTCGAAACCACAGCGCCCGTTATCAGCCCCGTATACACTTTATTTCTCGATCCTGGGCAGAATGCCTTCCACATCGTCATGCGGGCTGGGGATCACATGTACGCCGTACAGCTCGCCCACCCTTTTGGCCGCCGCGGCGCCCGCGTCCACCGAAGCCTTTACCGCGCCCACGTCGCCGCGCACCATCACGGTCACCAAGCCGGAGCCGATCTGTTCCTTGCCCGTGAGTTTTACGTTGGCAGCCTTCACCATTGCGTCGGCCGCCTCGATCGCGCCGATCAAACCCCTGGTTTCCACCATTCCCAATGCCTGTTTCATTCTAAACCTCCAATAAAATTATAATATTGCCTTCATTATTTCAGGATGCGCAGAAGTATTAGAGCCTCTGCGGCATCAAACCCTTGACATCGTTCATCTCCCTGCAATGCTTATATGATCCTGAAATCGCCTTTCAGAACACAGCGCCTCCTGCGCGTGAAGGAGACCGCGCTGGTCAGGCCTTCGCCCGTGGGCGTCGCGATGGTGAGCGTGGCGTATCCTTCTCCCTCAAAACCCAGCCCGCAGTAGGACGGCGCGTTTTTTACAAATATGGTCGTATCAAGCGCCTTTGCGGCCATGGACATGTTTTTTATGTTGGTGGAATGGATCATGGCCGAGTGCCGGCAGCCTTTTTCAGCGCGGATGGATTCGCGCACGGCTTCGCCGATATCGCATACGCGTACGACCGCCAGTACGGGCATAAGCATTTCCGTCATCACAAACGGATGATCTCTGTTAACTTCAGCTATCACCAGCCTTGGATTGCCGCTGAAATTAACCCCGCTGTCCTTCAATATAACCGCGGCGTCTTTTCCGACATATTTCCGGTTGATTATAGTTTCGCCGTTTTTATTCTGAAGCACACAGGACACGATCTTGTCTATATCGGGCCCGTTTACGCGGTACGCTCCGTTTTTCTCCATTTCGCCCATTAACGCGTCCGCAATGCCTGAAAACGCAAAAACCTCTTTTTCCGCTACGCACAGAATGTTGTTGTCGAAACTCGCGCCGTCCACAATGTGCCTGGCCGCTTCCTTTATATCCGCCGTATCGTCCACGATCACCGGCGGGTTGCCGGGTCCGGCCGCAATCACCTTTTTACCCGTTTTCATGGCGACCGACACCACGGCTTCCCCGCCGGTTACCGACAACAGGGGGATCTTTCTATGTTCCATGATGATTTTTCCGCTTTCCAATGACGGCTCCGCAACCGCTGTAATGAGCGCCCCCGGCCCCCCGGCGGACGCGATCGCCGCGTTGAGTATCCGCATGGCTTCCTGCGAGGCTTTTTTAGCCGAAGGATGGGGATTGAACACCACCGCGTTCCCCGCGGCGATCATGCTGACCGCATTGTTGATCACCGTTGATGTCGAATTGGTGGAAGGCGTTATGGAGCCGATCACTCCAAAAGGCGCGCCTTCCACGATTGTCAATCCATCGTCCCCACTGAAAGCGGTTGTTTTTAAATCTTCTGTGCCGGGCGTTTTATCCGCCGCGAGCAGGTTTTTTGCAATTTTATGGGACACGTTTCCGTACCCGGTCTCCTCATGCGCCAGAATTGCCAGATGCTCCGCGTTTTTCCGCGCCGCTTCCCGCATTGCCTCAATGATCCTGCCGCGGTGTTCCAGCGTCAAATGCATCAGTTCTTCCTGGGCACGGGCTGCGGCCTCAACAGCTTCGTCCGCATCGTCAAACAGCCATTTCATGTTTTCCCGCTCCGCGTTATTCCCGGAAATCACCCGGTCCACGGTCTTTATGATTTCATTGATCTGCTCGTTAGATAATTCCATTTTGCACCCCTGAATTACGTATCCTTCCCGTGCTTGTCGAAAATGCGATTGCCGCCAATATCAATACTGTCTATTATGGCGACGATCGAATTGTCCACCGGTTTTGCGTCCGTCGCAGCCGTTTGCCTGGACGAACTGCCGGATACCAGCATCACAACCTCTCCGACCCCCGCCCCCACCGCGTCTATGCTGACGATGGGCGCGCCTTTTTCTTCAAACGTATCCAAATCTATGGCCCTGACAACCATCAGTTTCAGTCCCAGCAGTTTATCGGATTTATTTGTGCTGACGACCGTTCCGGCCACTCTTGCAATCTGCATATGATTCCTACCGATCTATTTTGATTTTGAGCTCCGCCGCCCGGTCGCGCGCCGCGGGCGTTACGATGGCGCCTTTCGCGCATGCGATCCTGTCCGCACCCTGCCGGTGCGCCTCCGCCACTTCTTTTTCTGTAACAAGGGACAGTTTTTCGTCCTGAACGCGGCTGAAACATCCGTAATGCATGATTTGAACGCCCATATCCGTCAGGGCGGACGCCGTATCCAAAAGTTTTTCAAAAAAAGTATTTCTTTTGAATCTGGGGATCTCAAAGTCCAGCAGTACATGCACCTTTTTTCCCCACAGTATGGACCGCAGCGCAAGGTATTCCACAAAACCGCTGTCCAGTCCGTTTGCGATGTTGGAAAGAAGCCAAAGAGGCGGCGCGACGAGCACGATGTTCTCACATCCGGCTGTACGGGATAATAGGTTCGCTTGTAGAAGCTCTTCGCCCGTAAGCCTTTCAATGCCGCTTGCTTCAAAACCGGGCTCCAGTACGGCATATTTTACCCCTGTAAAACTCTTTTGCAGCGTATCGGCCGCAATTTGCGGGGCAGCGGCATGCCAGCCCACTATCGCCAGGGTCCCGGTCTCCCTGGCAGGCGCGGCGGTTTTGATCCGCGCGAGCACCTCCCGGACAATTAAGCCGACGACCTCATTTTCCATTACACGATCTCCAGTAAATCGCCGTTTTTGATAAGCGCCGCGTTGGCTTCATCCGTATCGATATGCAGTTCCAGATCGTGCCCCGTGCCGCTGCGTACAAAAACCATTTCAAGGACGGTTTCCCTGAGGCCCCCGGTTTTCTTCAGCCTGATAAAATCGTTGTTTTTGATTCCGTACGCCTCGGCCTGCTCCGCAGACATATGGATATGCCGGATGGATACGATCACGCCCCGCTCTATCCTGATTTCACCCTTCGGCCCCCTGATGCTGCATCCGGGCGTCTCGATCAGGAATCCGGAACACCGTATGATTGGCTCTATCCCTAAAACGAACGAATCCGTAACAGATATCTCCACCTGGGTTTCTCCCCTGGCCGGCCCAAGCACACGCACATTGCCTATGCTGCCCCTGGGCCCCGATACCTCCACCGTCTCGCCACACGCAAACTGTCCGGGCTGTGAAAGCGGCTTTTGCATCGTCAGTTCATAACCTTTGCCGAAAAGGGCTTCCACATGTTCGGGCGACAAATGCACATGCCGGTTTGAGACCGCGGCGGGTATATATTTCAAATTCCTTTTTGCGAGGCTGCATAAGACCTCGTTCCGAACGGCCCTGCTATCCATTTCTCAATATGAGCTCCTGATGATCGAAACGTTTCCCGTAGGACATTTTGACGTGCAGTTACCGCAGTTTTTGCATTCCGCGGGAGCGTCCGCGTCGCCTTTTACGATCTTTATGCCTTTGCTGGTGCCCATCCTAACGGCTCCCGCCGCCAGCATTTTATCGCAGATTTCCCTGTTGTCTATGCCGGTGGACGCCTTGACCATACAGGCGTCGCCCACCGTTCTTTTCATCAGCCGCACATCGTCCACCGTTGCCCCGCCTTCGCCGAATCCTGTGGACGTTTTTACAAAATCGGCTTTGGCGCGTTTCGCAAGTTCGCATGCCACGACTTTTTCTTCATCCGTCAGGGCGTTGGTTTCGATGATGACTTTTACCAGCGCGTAAGGGTGGGCAGCGTTCACCACGGCTTTGATATCTTCATATACGTACTCGTAGTCCTTGTCCTTGAGGGCGCCGATATTGATAACCATATCCACTTCCTGAGCGCCGTTCTTGACCGCTTCCGCAGTTTCGACGGATTTTACAAGCGTTGTGTTTGCTCCCAGAGGAAACCCGATGACGCTGCACGCCTTTACGCCCGAGCCCTTCAGCTGCTCAGCAACGTATTTCACGTTGCCGGGATTTACGCAGACGCTCGCGAAGTGATATTCTTTTGCTTCGTCGCAGAATTTTTTCAGAGTCGCCCTGGTTGTGGCGGGCTTTAAAACGGTATGGTCCATGTATTTCGCATACGACGCGTCATACCGGCCGCTTTGTACGGCCTGCGCCTGCGCGCCCTGCTGGCCGAGTATTTTACCCGTTACCTCTTTGATGATATTTTCAATATCCATTTCCGACCCTCCTGGATTTCAACTTGTATGATATGTATTTGTTACATAACTATAAATAACATACGTTATAGCAAATGTCAATAGGCGAGAAAAATTTTTCTCCGTGATAAACATACGCATACCTGAAACGGGCGGTGAAAGTATACGGATTGTTATCCGGCACAGCAAAAAGGGCAGCGGAGCCGTGAAGGCCGCTGCCCTTTTTGTTATTTATAAAAAAAATTTGATGACAAGTTTTGAGACTTAATTAATTTTTTATTCCTTTTTCCGCCACTGGCGACGGTTGGTTTCGCTTTCAAAATTAACACGAATATCCGCACCATGATATACAAATACCGGTTGTACTTGCGGCGGGTGCATCAAAAAATGAACAAAAAGAGCTTAAAACCAATTGGCGGCTAAAAAACAGCCAATAAAAGGGCGACATTTTTAAGCTGGAGCCCTTTTCATATAAAAAAGGCAGCCGCCTTTAAATAATAATGAAAGTCGCGGAATAAAAAGCATGAACCAGTATTGCAATTGTAATCAAATTACAATCGAGTAACAGGCTAGTAATGAATTCAGCGTTCAGTTTTGTGAAATAATAAAGCCGATTGGGCAAGCATTGGAGACGGCCTGGGGAGTATGACCCAGAGCCCCCGCGGGCCGGTTTAAGGGGTTAAAGGAGAGGTGTCGGAGAGGGCGTAAGGGGGAAATCGGAATCCCACTCGCCCTCTCTGACAAAAAAATTACCTTTATTCACGCAAGTGATGGGGTTTCTCAGAGGCCTGACCGCTTACACAAGCGGTGTGACTTTAATCCCCAGATACGTTTGGTACGCTTCCAGAAGCGCGGCCTCGTAATGTCCTGTCGAAAGGCTCACATGGTGCCTGTACCCGTTTTTTGCGATCGCATACATTTTTTGCTGCAGATTTTGGGTATGGAACACGCCGCCTGTTCCGAAAAATTCTTCTTCGATACTGTCGTCCGTAATGCGTCCCTGCGCGGCAAACGCGTGCAGCTGGCCGTTTTCCGTTTTCAGGCTGGATATGGTCGCATCGCAGGGTTTGACGGCGCCCTGGTATACGCCCCAGCTGACGTCCGGCCCCATCGTCTTTTTGAACATTTTGTGTTCCGCGATCTCCCCTTTATCCTTCATCAGCGACCGGGGCACAGGCCCGCAGTGGAACAGTATGCATTTATCCGGATCGTCCCCGTAATTATTGTTGAAATCAAGGCATGTCGCCGCTTCGCCGGAAGCGGCCGAGAGCGCCTTCATGGAAATTGCGTTTGCGATATCCAGTTCGCAGGCGGTGACGATCCCCCTGTCGTTCAGTTCGCTGATCAGCGTGCAGGCGGAAATCTTCATTTCCCGCTGGAATTCGTTCCAGCAGCGTATGGTCATGCAATCCGTACCGTATTCTCCCGCGATCTCATCCGCCGCCAGGCTGGCGCGCACCAGGTTTTCCATTGACGCGGAAGGCACGTTTGACGCTTCCCCGTATTGCCTGTAATAATCGAGCCGCTGCAAAAAAGGCTCGGAATCCGTACCGATATCCTTCATGCGCAGGAAAAAGTCGGACAGGTCCACCGTTTCCACCGTAACGCCATACTTCTGCGCGGTCAGTTCGTCAAAGCGCATGGATTTGAACGCCGAAGTCCTGGCCCCCACCGCAACGACGGTGAGATTTGAAAACGCCTTCACGATGCGGCAAACAGCCGCGAATTTCTGAAGTTCTTTTTTGAAAGCGTCCGCGCCGGGATGGATCACATGGGATCCGGTCAGGGAAAAGGGTATGCCGTATTGATGAAAAATATCCGTTATGGCCAGTTTGCCGCAGAAAGCGTCCCGCCTGTGCGCAAAATCCATTTTGCCGATTTCATCCGGGTATGCCTGAATGAGCAGGGGAACGCCGCAGTCCCTGAGCGCTTCCACCGTTCCGGATTCGTCGCTGAAATTAGGCAGGCAAACGATGACCCCGTCAAAATCCCCCCGGTTTTTTTTGAGGAATTCCGCGTAGAGCCGGGCCTCCTGCACACAGTCCACGCCGCCGAATTTTGTCGCCCCCGCGGGCAGTTCGATGCATTCAAACCCCGTATCCCGAATAGCCTTGGGCATTTCCCTGCGCGCTTCCAGCACCACTTCTCCGGGCATAAAGCCCCTGTTTCCATAAAAAACAGCAAACTTTGTCATGTTCGTATCCTCCCTCTTCTTCAAAAGTTCTTATTCCACCGCCAGTTCTTTCCGCACCCGCAGCATTGCCATGTAGTTTTCCGCCTTTACGTCCGAATGTATGCTGTTGGAGGAGGCGATGACAAACCTTCCGCCCCGCCCTACCGTTTTTATCACGCGCCGCGTTTCAGCCTCCAGCGCTTCCACGCTGTATTCACACAACGGCTCGTAGCAGTTGACGCCGCCCATTACGACCAGATTGGGATATGTTTCTTTTGTTTTTAAAATATCCATCCCCGCGGACGGATCAAGCGGATGCAGCGCATGGATGCCGGTGGCCACAACATCGTCCAGTATGGCGTTGATATTTCCGCAGCAGTGCTTGAAGCAGAACACCCCCATATCACGAACCGCCGAAACCACTTTCTGAAGCCCCGGGAGAAAAAACTCCCTGAACTTCTCGGGAGAGACCAAAAGCTGGTTTCCCCCGCCGTAATCGTCGCCCAGCAGTATGAAATCCGCGCCCAGGGCAACCGCCTTTTGGGCAAGCGCAATGTTATGTTCAACCGAAATATCGACCAGTTTCCTGACCGCCTCCGGTTCCTCGTACATACCGACAAAAAGCGCCTCCATCCCCGCAAGATAATAGGGATAATTAAAAGCGTCGTGAATGTGCATGCCCACCAGTTTCCTGTGCTTGAAGCGTTTTACAAGCTCCCGCAGATTATAAAACCTGTATTCGTCGCCGGGATCGGGCGCTTTATAATGAAATGCTTCCGTTATTTCCCCTATGGGGTACCCGACGATGGCGGATACCACTTCCGATCCCTGCCTGCGCACGGTGCCCCATTCGTTTCTGAAAATATTTTTTTGCGGGTCTATCACTTCATTCCGGTACAGGCTGGAAGGCGTGTTCGTAATCACCGCATCCAGCTCCGCAAATTCACAAAAATCCATGTAATCCCGGTATCCCGTCTGCGCCATAACCTTTTGGTCGATCATGATCTCCATGGAAGGCGTATAGTCCGCCTTTTCTCCCGAGAGGGTCAGCATCATACGTTCATATCCGTTCATACCTTACTCCTTTTGGGCGCCCAGGCAATCCTGGAGCAGGGTTTTTGTATCCCTGATGCATAAAAATTCATCAATGATCCAGCATGTCTTTTCATACACCGCCTGCCGTGCAAAAGAAACGTCGTCCTTCTCTGCCATTGCCTGCTCGTAGCTCTGGCGGATCTCTGTCCCGACGTTGATTTTTGCGATGCCGGCTTTGATGCCGCGCTGGATATATCCCTGGTTGATGCCTGAACCGCCGTGCAGTACCAGCGGAATCCCGGCAGCTTCTTTTAAGGCCAGTATGTGTTCTATATCCAGCCTGGCCTCCGGTTTTTTCTGATGCCGGGTAGCCTGTGCGACAGCGCCGTGGATGCTGCCCACCGCCACCGAGAGCCAGTCGCATCCGCTTTTTTGGACAAATTCTTTTGCCTGGCCGATATCGGTGAATCCCTTTTTTGTCCGGAAGATTTCTTCATACGGAGGCATCTCTCCGCTTTCATGGCCCATTACGGCTCCGAGTTCGGCCTCGCACGGGATTCCGGCCGAATGCGCAAGGTCCGCAGCCTCGCGGGTCGCCGCGATGTTTCCCGCCAGATCCAGCCTGGACGCGTCGATCATGACCGACTGGTAGCCCGCCGATATGGCCCTTTTGATATAGCTCACCGCATCCACTCTTTTGAGGTCTTCGTCGATTACGGGTATATGGTCCAGATGCAGCAAGGTGTACGCTTCGTTTTTGTACTTTTCATACTCTTCCGCGACCGCTTCCAGGCTGACGGAGGAAAATTTCTCCCATTCCACCCTGGCCACCTGTATCATCGCGATCGAGTTTTTATCCGCCACGGCCTGCACAATGGGTTTTACCATGGGAAGATACGGGATATTGTATGCCGGGATCACCACGCCTTTTTTAAGGGCGCACAAAACAGCTTTTTTTGCGTTCATTAAAACATCTCCTTTAATCGTTCATACATTTCCTTATACCGTGCGTAGTTTTTTTGGTATGCGGCGGCATTTCCGGCCGACGGCCGGAACGTCCGTGCCATATGGACCAGGCGGCTTTGCGCCTCCTGCACCGAATCGAATACGCCGGTGCTGGCGTAGCAGAACATGGCGCTCCCGAGAGTCCCCGCCTCATTGCAGGCGGGAATCTCTATGGGCTTGCCGAAAATATCTGCCCTGATCTGCATCCACAGATCGGACCGCGCCCCGCCGCCCACCGTGATCACCCGCGATACATCGATTC
The DNA here is from genome assembly GCA_023393165.1 of Bacillota bacterium. Taxonomy (GTDB): domain Bacteria; phylum Bacillota; class Clostridia; order Christensenellales; family Christensenellaceae; genus JAEYKI01. The sequence continues at coordinate 129,951 of JAEWMJ010000032.1, forward strand.
CCGCGTTTTTCATGCATTCGATGTTGGTCTTCATTTCGTAGGTCTCTCCTTCCAGAAACGCGCGGAACAGTTCGCCCCGGTTTGTGCCGTACCGCAATCCCGCGATCACGGCCGGGGTCTTTGCGTCCATGGTGGGCGTGCCTGCGCCGGCCAGGTAGGGGATTATTAGAATATCCGTGGGCGTATCCGGCGCTTCCCTGTCCAGCAGGCCGTAGGCGTCCTGCTTTAAATCCTTTGCAATGATGTTGCGGAACCATTTGACGACGCAGCCGCCCGACATATTGAACGCATAGGTTACGTATTGCCCGTCCCTGATATATGGTACAACCGGAAATTTGTACTTCAGGAATTCCTCCGGGCGTTTGCGTCCGCTGAACACCGTGGTCATGCAGTCCACCGTGCCCATGCCGTTCACCATATCGCCGTCCATCCGGGCGCCTCCGCCCACCGCCGCCATGATCTGGTCGTGTCCGCCGATAATCAGCTTTACCTGCGGACTTAATCCCAGCCGGCCGGCAGCCGCTCTTCCAAGAGTCCCAACCGTGCTGCCGCTGGGAACGGCTTTGGGCAATACCTCGGGGTCCAGCCCGGAAAAAGCGATCCCCTCGTCCCACCACTTTTTTTCGCCCACGTCAAACATGGCGCTGCGGGCGGCCAGGGAGTAATCGCACATGTGCTCCGCGCCCAGTGAATATGTCAGATAATCGGCAACAAAGCAAATGCGCGTCGCCTTCTCCATCACCTGCCTGCGGTGCTTTTGCATCCATTTGATCTTATACAGGGCGAACATGGGATCAAGATACTGCCCGCATACCCGGAAGATATTTTCCTCTCCCAAAAGAGCCTTGAATTCGCCGCATTCTTCCGTGCCGCGTTTGTCCATATAGATCATGGTATTTGAGAGTACGCGGTCTTCCGCATCCAGGCACACAAACGATTCCCCGAACGAAGTGACGCATATGGCGCGCACTTCATCCCGTCTGCAGTTTTTCACCGATCCGGCCAGCACACGGAAGGCAGCCTCCCGCAAGACATTGGGATCAAGTTCAAACAGGCCCGGCCCTTCGCAAATTATTTCGTATTCTTCATAGGAATGGCTCACAATCACGGCGTTTTCGTCGAACACCGTGCTTTTTACGCCGGAAGTTCCTATATCCAGTCCTATTACATACATATACCACCTGCGTCAGTCAATTGCAACGGGGTATTCGTTTCCCATCAGATAAAGCGCTTCCTCGTCCTCGTCTATCTCCGGAAAACGGCCTACCGTTTCGTAGAAATGGTTGTCAACCGTATCGTCGTTCACACGGGATACTTCCCCGATCAGCACTTTTGAACCTTCCGCCCAAAAGCTGTGGTATTGTCCCGTGGGCAGCGTAATGCTCTCGCCCGTCCCCACGCGGACCTCCTGCCCGGCGGGAACCTCGAACGCCCGTCCGTCCATGTAGATCGTTACGGGAGTATCCAGCATTCCCATATCCGGCCCGGAATTATAGCATTTGATTATAAGCGTGCCGCCGCCGCGGTTTATAATGTCCTCCATCTTCTTCCAATGGAAATGATAGGGCGTGATTTGGCCTTCTTCGCTTACGAGCAGCTTTTCCGCATAGGTTTTGGTATATTTGGGGTTATTAAAATTGCCGTTCCGTATGGTAAACATCAAAAGGCCGTATTTTTTAAAATCCCCTTTCCCAAAATCCGTTATATCCCATCCAAGCATATTATCGCGGATCTCGTCATATTCGTGTCCTTTGTTTTTCCAGTCGCCCGGCGTCCAGCGGGCAAAGCCCGGCAGGGCAAACCGATACTGGGCCGCGAAATCCAGGGCTTCTTTCATTGCACGGTTAATTTCTGATCTTTTCATTTTAAACCCTCCAAAATTAGCGGCGGTGCTTTTGGACACCGCCGATTAAAATCTTTCTTTTACGCAGCCACTTCTTTCAGTCTTTGCGCCTTGATAAACTGGTCGAACGCCACCGCGAAGATAAGCACAAGCCCTTTAACAAACTGCTGTACAAATTCGTTGATGGAAAGCATGGTCATGCCGTTTGTAAGGATACCCATGATCAAAACGCCGATAACCACCATGCCAAGCTTGCCTTGTCCGCCTACAATGCTCACGCCGCCAAGGACAACGGCCGTAATGACGTCCATTTCATAGCCTGTTCCCGCGTTCGGCTGTCCGCTGTTGATCCTGGCCAGCAGGACGATGCCCGCCAGGGCCGCCATAAAGCCGCCCACCGCATACACCAGATACTTGATCTTTTTGACGTTAACGCCCGAAAGCCTGGAAGCTTCTTCATTGCCGCCCACGCCGTAAATATAACGGCCGCTGCGCGTTTTGGTAAGGAAAATGACTCCGAATACAAATACCGCCGCCATGATCAAAACAGGTATGGGTATGATGCTGATGTACCCCTGCCCCAATATGGTAAAATCGGGATCAAATCCGAATACCGGCAAACCGCCCGTGATAATGTACGCGACGCCGCGGATGGAGGTCATCATGCCAAGCGTTGCTATGAGAGGCGGAACATTGAGCTGCGCGATAAAAAACCCGTTGGCAAGCCCCATGCCCACGCCTACCAGGCACATGACAAGGCAGGCTGCAAACGGATGCACGTTCATTTTGGTCATCAATATGGCAGCGCCCACGCAGGCAAAGCCCGCGACGGAGCCCACCGAAAGGTCGATGCCGCCGGTCAGCATGACAAACGTCATGCCTACCGAAATGATCCCCACAATCGATACCTGCCTTAAAACGTTAAAAATGTTGTCCGCCATCAAAAACCGGTTGGACGCGATTGAAAACCAGACAACCAATGCAACAAGCACAAATATGATGCCGTAATTTCCAAGCGTGCTTTTGATTTTTTTCGTATTCATTGTATACCTCCTATCAGTCCAGAAGCATATTCCAATATGCGCTCTTGTGAAAATTCGTTTCTGTTAAGTTCGCCGACGATGGACCCGTAACGCATGACCAGGATCCTGTCGGACATACCGATCAGCTCGGGCATTTCTGAAGAAACCATAATAATGCTTTTGCCTTCGTCATCCGCGAGGGTGCGCATCAATTGGTATATTTCCTGCTTTGCGCCTACGTCGATTCCTCTGGTCGGCTCGTCAAATATCAGGATATCGCAGTCGGTCGCAAGCATTTTTGCCAGAACGACCTTTTGCTGGTTGCCGCCTGAAAGGTTTTTTAACAGCTGCCTTATGGTAGGCGTTTTGATCCTGAGTTTATCCTTGTATTCGTTGCTTACCTGAATATCTTTTTTATTGTCGATAAACAATCCCGACTGCACTTTATGAATTGAACTGAATGTGATGTTCTCCTGCACGCTCAGCCCCAGCAAAACTCCCTGGTTTTTCCTGTCCTCCGGAATCAGGCCGATGCCGTGCCGGAGCGCGTCCCCGGGAGACTTTATTTTGACAGTTTTATCCCTCAGCGTGAGAGACCCGGTTTGGATTTCATCCGCTCCGTAGACCGCCTGCATCACCTCGGTCCTTCCCGCGCCCACCAGGCCGCCGAATCCAAGTATCTCACCCTGCTTTAACTGAAAACTCACATTTTTGATTTTCCGATTGCTGAAATTTTTCACTTCGAGAACAACCGGGCCTTTTTCTTTTTGGCTTTCCGGGAACTTTTCGCCCAGTTCCCTTCCGACCATATAGGATATCAGCTGTTTTCTGTCGATTTCACCGATTTCTTTGGTCACAATATGCTTTCCGTCGCGCATTACGGTCACCCGGTCGCAGATCTCAAAAATTTCTTCCATCCTGTGCGAGATATATATGATCGTAACTTTGTCTTTTTTCAATTTCTGAATAATCTTGAATAATACCTGGGTTTCTTTATTGGTTAACGGCGCCGTCGGCTCATCCATAATCAATATTTTGGATTTCGCAGAAACAGCCTTTACAATTTCAATGATCTGCTGATAGGCCACCCCGAGGTCGCATACTCTTGCTTTGGGGTTTAAGTCTATCTCCATTTCCTCCAAATACTTTTTCACTTCCGCGTTCATTGCGTTTATATCTATGAAAGCGCTTTTTTTTATTTCTTTTCCATAAAAAACATTTTCCGCAACGGTCAGATAGGGCACCAGGTTGAATTCCTGGTAGATGGTCGATATGCCTTTTTCAATAGCTTCTATAGGGTTCAGTTTTATAATCCGTTCACCCCGCAGTATGATCTCTCCGCTTGTCGGTTCCAAAGCCCCTGTCAGCATTTTGATAAGCGTAGATTTTCCCGCTCCGTTTTCTCCGCACAGCGCGTGAATCTCGCCTTCCACAAACCCCAGAGATACGTCGTCCAACGCTTTTACGCCGGCAAAATATTTGCATAGATTTTTGATTTCTACAATATATTCCTGCATCCTGTTCCCTCCGTTTTATCGATACCGGACCAGTTTTATTCCGCCGCGCCGCTTAAAAGCGGCGCGGCGGATAGAGTTTAAGTTACATATAATGAATATCAGCCCTTTGGAACAAACTTGCCGCTGACGACGTCTTCCTGCCACACCGGGGTCATGTTGAAGAGGTTGACCGGCGCTTCGTCCGGAATGCCGTTTGCAAGCATATCCGCAATCGCGCTGACGCAATCCACGCCCGTTGTGTAAGGCTCAAGATCAACTGTCGCTCTGTAAACGCTGCCTTCTTCCTTCATCTTTTCGATCGCTTCGGGAGTCGCGTCTCCGCCGCCGATATAGAAATCATCGGTGTTTTTGCCCATGGCTTTTACGGCTTCATACGCTCCCAGCGGCCCGGCGTCGTTGTTTCCCGTAATGACCTTTACGTCCGGATACTGCTGGAGTACGTCTTCAGCGATCTTCATGCCTTTTTCCGGATTATCCCCGGCCTGGCGGGCAACAACCTCGGATTCAGGGCACAGCTTCTCGATGGTATCCTGGATGCCGTTGCCTCTCTGTACGACCGCTTCCACGTTATCCTGCGAGATGATCAGAACCTGGGCTTTTCCGCCGAGTTTTTCATTAATCCATTTGGCGGCGTTTTCACCGATAACAACTCCGTATTTATATTCGTCCAGCGTGAAGATGGAGTTTGCGTTCTCGATGACCTGTGCGAAAGAGATCACGATAATTCCCTGGGATTTCAGTTTGTCAACAACCTGAACCAGCGCGTTGGAGTCGATCGGGCATGCGATGACGGCGTTTACACCCTGATTTGCAAAGTTTTCAAAATCCGACACCTGTTTTGCAACGTCGTATTTCGCGTCGACCGGAATGAGTTCGTAGCCAAGCTCGTCGCATTTTGCCTGGCAGCCGTTCATTACAGATACAAAATACGGATTTGCAAGCTGCGGTATGGACATGCCGATCTTTATCTTTTCCCCGGCTGCAGGAGCCTTGGATTCGGCAGCCGCCGACGCTTCCTGAGATGCCGGTTCTGCTGCCGATGCGGACGCTGACTGCTCGGACGACGCCGACGCACCCGGAAGCGTGGGAGTCGTTGAACACGATGTCAGCAGGAATGCAAAAACGCAGACAACTGCAATGATGAGTGTTAATGTTTTGCCAGTTTTCATTATATTCCTCCAATTAATTATTATTTTCTATACGCCTAGGCGTGTATAGACTTTACAGATTCCCGGATCTTAAGCTCGGTGTCCAGATAAATCACCTTATCTTCCATCTCGCATCCGTTTATTTTTTGGATCAGGATATCAAGCGTTTTCCTGCAAATCTCATTGATCGGCTGGGCCACAGTGGAAATAGGCGTTTGGGCCAGCGAAGAAAACATCATATCGTCGTAGCCCACCACCGAGATATCGGCCGGGACCCTGACGTTCCGCTCCTGCATCCGCTTGATCACTCCCATCGCCATAATGTCGTTGATTACCACGATCACATCCGGCCGCTGGTCGATAATGTCGTCCGCAACGGTATAGGCCGCGTCGAAATTCAGGTCCTTTACCGAAAACATCAGGGATTCGTCGATGGTCATCCCCGCCTCGTCCATCGCCCGCTGAAAGCCCTGATACCGGAGCCTGACGAATAAATAGGACATGCTGGAAGACAGGAACGCGATCCTTTTCATGCCGCAGGATATCAGGTATTTTACAATCTCGTATTCTCCTTTTTCCAGGTCCGTCATCACACAGGTTTCGCTGTACCCGGCGTAAATGTCCGTACAGAATACAAAAGGTATTTTTGCCTGCCTCAGTTTGAGCAAGTGGCTTGTCTCGGGCTTTTCCACAATCGACGGAACGACGATAACGCCCTGCGCATTTCTTCCGAGAAACAGATCGATATACTCTTTTTCCCGCCGCATGCTGTTGTTTGTGATACCAAGCAGCACGCTGTAGCCCGCTTTTTCCGCTTCTATGTTTATCCTGTCCACCAGGGCGGCAAAAAAGGGGTTTATGACATGGGGAACGGTCAGCCCGATGCAAAAACTGTTTTTTGTAACCAGGCTCCTGGCCGAAAGATTCGGCGTATAATTCAGCATCCTGGCAATTTCAAGAACCCTTTTTTTAGTCTCCTCGTTGATCCCCCTTTTGTTGTTCAAAGCCATGGATACCGTTCCGGTTGATACCTCGGCCTTTTTGGCAATGTCTTTAATTGTAGCCTTCATATCGCCCTTTCCTGAATAAAAATTTCTATTTAAAACGTTTAAAATGGCAAGCAAAAAAAAACTTGTTATTTTAAAGTTTTCTTTGTTGTTAAGATTTCAGGTACCAAATTTTTTAATTTTAATCGTTTAAAATTTTACTTACATGAACAGGTTATCATTTAAGTTGATTATACTGTATGTGTATGTCATAATAATAGCAGATCAATACTACGTTTTAGCATAATCGTACTCGGGGTGTAAACATGGGTTTTCAGATCAACGTTAATCAGCTCGTGCCTCTTTTAAAAAACTTTCATACGATCACCAGGGTCAGGACAGCCCTGTTCAGCAGTTCATATGAAGAAGTTGTACATTATCCGCTTGTACAAAGTGAATTTTGTTCCCGTATCCGCAGCACGGAAGACGGCTTTGCCCGCTGCATGCATTGCGACAGGGTCGCCTTTGAAAAAAGCGCAAAATCGGAAGGTCCATACACATATTTTTGCCATGCGGGCTTGATGGAATCGATCGTCTCCATCCGGGACGACAACAAAAAAAACATCGCCTATCTGATGATCGGCCAATTTTTGCCGGACACGCATCCCATAGACGAATTGTGGAAAAAAACAAGCCGGTCCTGCCGAGAATACGCATCTATTGAGGACCTTAAAAAATGGTATTACAGCCTGCCTGTGCTCTCGGCGGACCAGATAGAAGCCAGCACGCAGATCATGCGCGTTTGCGCCTCCTACATATGGCTGAAGCAGTATGTTCTTTTATCGAATACTGAGATCTTCAACACCATTGCGGGCTATATTGCAAAGAATCTTACAGAGGAAATAACCGCTGATGCAATCGCGAGGGAGCTCTTGATCCCCCGAAACAAAATCTTTGCCTCCGTAAAGCATTCGACGGGCATGAGCCTTGGAAAGTATATCAGCATGGAACGTATGAGCCTGGCAAAAACTCTTCTTGAAACAACGGACAGCGCCGTTTCTGAAATTGCTTTTTTGTGCGGAGTAGACGATTTCAATTATTTTACCCGGCTGTTCAAACAAACTTACGGCCAGTCTCCGCGGGAATACAGAAAAGCGCTGGTGAAAAAACCAGAGTCAGGCTGCTGACAAAGCCTAACTACAGGTATATTAAATTTTTATGCCGTCGGATTTGTTATAGCCCTCAACCGGATTATACTTCCGGTATTCCCTCATCGCAGGGTGTTCTCCGGGCTCAAAAAGCCGGAGCATGGAAGCGTACGGGGTCTTTTGCCTCCTTAAATACGCTTCCCGGCGGGCATGCCTGATATTCAACCGGTCAAGGCGCTTTTCAAAAAGGACCACTCGCTTTAAAAAATCCCGGTAATCCTTTTTTTCAGGTACAGTCCAGGCGGATTCGGCCGCGGCCAATATCCTGGGATACATCTGCCAGTCGATGCGGGCAAGGTCATATACGGCTTCGGTCCAGAGCGCGGCTTCAACGCCGATCACGTTTTCCTGGCCGTTTTTGTCAAATTCCTTTTCGCCCGCGCCAGCTTCATAGCTGTTTTGCAGGCCCATTATTCCAAAAGGATAGTCCAGATAATATCCTCCGATGGACGAATAAATTGCCTGCCTGCCCCCGTTGACCTGCCTTACCGTCTCCTTTTTGTTGCCATACCAATACTGGCATATAATATCTTTGTCTGTGTTTTCTGAGAGTCCGTCGTTCCACACAATGACCTTAAAGCCCCTGGATTTCAGGTGGCCGGCCAAGCGGTTGACAAAATAACCAAGGAGTTCCCGCTCGTCCTTCAGCCCGTTTTCTTTCATCCTGAGCCGGCAGGCGGGGCATTTTTTCCAGGACGACCTGTCCGTTTCGTCCGCACCGATATGAAAATACCGGCAGGGAAACAGCGGCGCGATCTCGTCCAGGATATCAAATATCATGCCGTACGAACTTTCCCTGCCCGCGCAAACGATCGGATTCTGGCTGTTTGCGCCCGTATCCGTTTTAAACGGCCCGCCGAAGCAGGAAAGCTGCGGATAAGCCGCAAGCATTGCGGCGCAGTGCCCCGGCAGATCGATCTCCGGGATCACCTCTATGCCTCTTTGGGCGGCATAAGCGACTACTTCTTGAATATCGTCCTTTGTGTAATACCCTTCATACGGTTTTTGGTTTGCATATTTTGCGCCCCATAACCAGCCGTATACAAGGGTCCCCTCCCGCTTTGCGCCCTTTTCCGTCAGGCCGGGGTACCGGCCGGACTCTATCCGCCAGCCCTGTGAATCGGTCAGATGCCAGTGGAAGCGGTTGAGTTTCAGCATGGCCATTCTGTCTAGGACCTGCTTTATGATATTCACGTCAAAAAAATGCCTGGACACGTCCAGCAGCAGCCCCCTATGGAAAAAACGCGGAGCGTCCAGAATCTCAACAAAAGGAACGGGCACGCTGTCCGTGACGCCGGCTGTCTCCGTTTCCGGGGGAAGCAATTGCCGGAAGGTCTGCGCTCCATAAAAAAGGCCGGTATTGCTGCGGGCGGAGATGCGGATACCCGACGCGTCCACGCTGAGGCTGTAGCCTTCTTCTTCCTTAACGGAATTGGAAAGGGAAAGGGCGATATCTCCGCCGCCGCCCCTCTTCAGGCCCGTCAGATTCATGATAAATTCAGCCGCGAAGTTTTTTGCGCCGCTGAATGTTACCTCCGAACGTTTGGTCAGTATATACGAGCCTTCCTTTTGTATGAAATGCTTTGGCAGTGGTATGATTGGTATATCCATTTTTTCTCCTCTTCCGGTTTTTGGTTCCGGCCTGAAATGATGAAAATCACAGAGGTCTTTTTCCTATACACTTATAATATATAAAAATAACGCGATTTGTAACTTAAATCTTCCCAATGGCCCCGCCCCGGGTGCTGCGCGTGTTTTTTGAGGCGGCGCCTCTTCTCCAAACCCGTATTTTGTTGTATACTGTAATTAACGCAATTTAATATAGTAACAAGGAAAACCGTCAATGAAGGCAAACGATATATTTTTAAAAACTATATACAACCGTTATCTGATGCCCACAATCCTTTCCGTCCTGGGCGGAACGGTGAACGTTTTTATCGACGGCATCCTGGTCGGCCGGAGCCTTGGGGAAAATGGGCTTGCGGCGATTAATTTATGCATGCCCGTATACCTGGTTTTCTGCACGATAGGCGCTCTGATAGCGGCGGGCGCATCCATAGTGTCCTCGCGTGAAATCGGGCGGCACAATATCGAAAAAAGCTACGGCGTTTTCAAGTCGGCGATCCTGATATCCGCCGTATGCGCAATCGGCATCAGCGCTGTGGGGTCTGTTTTTGTCGGTCCCCTGGCCGTTTCATTAAGCGGGACGTCCGGTCTTCTCCCCATGGTAAAAACCTACCTGGAAATCATTTTTATAGTCTGCCTCCCAAAGTTTCTTTTGTATATCCCTTATTACTATTTGAGCCTTGACGGCAAAAATAAAAAAGTATCGTTTATCATGCTGACGCTGGCAGCGCTGAACGTCCTGTTCGACGCGCTGTTCTTATTCGCGCTGCGCATGGGCATAGCCGGAGCCGCATACGCGAATATACTGGCGACAACGTTTGCCTGCGTTATGGGATTTTTATATCTCCAGAAAAAAGACAGCAATTTCCGCATCAGACGGCAGAAGGCAAGCTTGCATGAGGCGGGCGCGATCATAAAAAACGGGAGCCCTGTTGCCCTGGACAACCTGTTTACGGCGCTGCGCGTGATAACGCTCAATTCCATACTGCTGGCGGCGGGCGGCAGCGCGTATGTTTCGGTTTTCGCGGTGGCGACCTGCATCGGCGAATTCATGCTCTGCATATTATACGGCATACCGCAAACCGCGTCGTCCATCATAGGCATTTACTGCGGCGAGCAGGATAACGGCGGCATACGGATCCTGGTCAGGCGGCAGTTCCGGTCGGGCCTCATAATCATGGCGGCGGCTTCCGCACTGATTATTCTGTTTTCAAACAATATCGGTTCTCTTTTCGGCGTTGCCGGGAACGCAGCGCCCGCGCTGATCTGCCTTGCCTCAAGCCTCGTGTTTGCTCAGATCAACAGCAATATGACGTTTTATTACAACAGCGTGGGGCGGATCGCCATTGCCAATACGATCACCATAGCAAGGGTGTTTGTTTTCGCAGTGGCCGCGGCGCTGTGCCTGTCTCCATTCGGCGGGGCCGTCTGGCTGTTTTACCCTTTAGCCGAAGCCGCGACCCTGCTTATGTGGCTGATCGTTGTGAAGGTGATTTCCCAAAGGAACAAACGCCTATCTCCCATATTGCTTCTTGACGACAGCCTGGAGAAAAAAGGCAGTACGCTTAATTTCTCCGTAAAAACGGAAGCGGGCGCGATTTGCGAGGCAAGTTCAAAAATTACCGGGTTTTGCGAAGCGAACGGGCTGTCCCCCAACCAGACCATGACGATCAGCCTGGCGATCGAGGAAATGCTGGTCATCAATACAAACAAATGCTTCGGCAACCGGCCCGGCGGTTCTATCGACGTGCGGGTATTCCATCTGGAAGACTTGACCGGGATCAGGTTCCGTTACGGCGGAGCGCTGTTCAACCCGGTGGAATACGCCCAGAGCGACGACGACATCATGGGCGATACAATGGGCATAAAAATGATCGTGAGTATGGCAAAGGTTGTCCGGTATCAGAGTACCTTCGGCGTCAACAGTTTAATCATACTGATCTAAGCGAGCACTTTTTCTATCGTAAGAATGTTTTTTCCGTCTTCATACCTGTAGGTCATGTTGTCCATACTTTTCTTGACGATGAATATCCCGAGGCCGCCGATTTTTCTGTCGCCTGCGCCCGAGGAAGTATCCGGATCTTCTTTTTCGAGAGGATTATACGGAACGCCGCCGTCCGTAAATGTCACGGTTATTTTGCCGCCCTGAATGCCGCAGGCGACGGTGGCAAGCCCGTCTCCTTCATAGGCATAATGCGCGATGTTTACAAATATCTCCTCCACCGCTATATCGATCTGCGCCAATATTTTTGCGGCGCAGCCCGCCTCATTAAGCTCCGTTTCTATAAACGCAATCACCTCGTCCAGGCATTCCAGTCTGGACGGAACCGTAATACTTTTCATTGGCGCCCCCTTACATGATCTTGAGCACAAGCATGGTGATATCGTCAAACTGCGGCGCTTCCTTTGCAAAGGCATCGATATCGGCTTTGACGCCTGCCAGCAGTTCGCGGATGGAAAGCCCGCTGTGCTCCTCAAGCACATTTCTGAGCCTTTCTTCCCCGTAAAGCCGGTTCTCCGGGTCCACCGCCTCGGTCACGCCGTCGGTATACAGGCAGAGCACGTCGCCTTTTTCAAGCCGCAGTTCCTCCTGCCGGTATTTTGTGTCTTCCATGCCCGCAAGCACAAATCCCGCGCGCGTTTTCCTGTATTCAAACGCCCCGTCCGCTTTTTTCAGGAGCGGCGGATTATGCCCCGCGTTCACAAACGTAAATTTCCCCGTGCTGATCTCCAGCACGCCCATCCAGGCGGTCACAAACATGCCGGCGTCGTTATTTACGCAGAGCTGCGCGTTCACGGAAGTGAACACTTCTGCCGGGGCCAGTCCTGCCTGCGCCTGGTTTTTGATCAGTGTTTTCGCGATCACCATAAACAGCGCCGCGGGCACGCCCTTGCCGGAAACGTCCGCGATCACTACGGCAAGATGGTCGGGGTCAATCATAAATATGTCGTAAAAATCCCCGCCAACTTCTTTTGCCGGCTGCATGGCGGCGTATATATCAAATTCCGTACGCTCCGGGAAAGGCGGAAAGATGCTGGGCAGCATGGACGCCTGGATATGCGCCGCAACCTGCAGCTCTGCGCCGATCCTTTCCTTTTCCGCGGTCACAGCGGTTATATTTTCAATGTAGGTGTATATATCCTGTTCCATTGTCTTGATGGACCGATACAATTTTTCTATTTCATCTCCCGTATGGATATTGAGTTTGGAGATGGCCGATTCACCCATCACCTGCATGCCCTTTTTATCCTTGTCAACAAACGAACCGGCAGCGGCGGACAGTGCGTTTATGGGCGATACCACCGATCTTTCGATCATAAAGATCAGTATGGCGATGATACCCACCGTAGCGGCGATCAGCACCGCGCAGACCAGGAGCAGGAAGTTCTGGCGGTCCGCCATTACCTCGTCCATGGAGATATCAGCCAATGCCAGCGCGACAACTTTCCCGTCCCGGTTGATGATGGGCGCGCCCGCGGAACAAAGCCAGCCGTACTCCGAATCCGTTATAAAGGCGGGAAGGCCCTGGTCCAGTTTATCAAGGTACTGAATATTCTGCTTCGCTATCGGGTCCGTCTGTCCCAGCGGGCATGCGGTTTCCTCGTTGTCCGCGTCCATAATATAGGTGCATCCCCCGGCAGCCACCTTCTGGACATACAGATACTTGACGTCGTTGCTGTCCTTGATCTTAAAAAGGATATTCAGCATTCTTGTATAATCGTCATCCTTTTCCATTGTTTCCAGATACGTGCCGATTTTTTCAGCATCCATCATAGACGCAGCGGTTTTGGCGATATTCATCGCGTTGCTCTTGAAATGCTCGTCCATCTCGTTTGAATAAACGGTATAGCTGATGACGATCGCGGTTGAGGCCAATATGACAGCCACCAGCAAAACACCCAAAACGGCCTTCACCCTGAGCGATAATTTTTTCTTTTTCATGGGAACGCCTCCTTTTTTCTGTTTATAGGAAGGTTTTATAAATCCATGGATCACACTCTCACCGTGAGCGTGTTGAATCCCTGGTATCTCCTGTAGAAAAAATCCTTGGCCTTGTTTTTGATCATAAGGATTCCAAGGCTGTCCAGCTCCTTTTCGGTATCGTTGATCTCCACTTTTTTGGTGATCATGTCAAAGGGGTTGAACGTTGTTGCGTTGTCCCTGATATGCAGTTCAAACTCCCCGGTTTCTCCGGCGATCAACGTTAAATGGATATATTCTCCGCCCCTTGGGCCGAATGCGTTTTTGATAATGGACTGGCAGATCTCTTCCACCGTCATTGTGACATAATAGGACTGCTTTGCGTCCGCATCCCATTTGTCGCAGAATTCCTGCACATCCGAAATCAGCATTCCGATGTCTTCGTCCTTATTTTCAATGATACGGTTGTAAATCCTGGTCTCGTCCATGGCCCGGGCGGTCCTTTCCGCACGGCTGAGCCGCCTCATAAGCGCCCATACGGCAAGGCTTGCCGCCTCCGTTATGGGAAAGACCCACCAGAATAGCCCGCTTCCTGTGAATCCAAACGCAACCGTGAGGGGCAGCAGCAGGATAAAATTTCTTAATATCCCGATGGTAAACGACCATTTCGCCTGGCCGGACGACTGGTAATATGCGGACATGATCATGCTGACGCCGGCAAATACCGAACCGGCGCAGACCAGCCGGAGCGCGTAACCGCCAAGGGCTGTATTTTCCCTGAGGCCGAAAATGCCGCATACGTCCGCGGAAAAAATGGCGATTACCAGTATCAGCGACGCGCTGAGGCCCATGCCCCAGAAAAATGACATCCTGAGCACGCCTGTTGCTGAGGACTTGTTTTTCTCTCCGGTAAAGGTACTGGCCAGGGGCTGCAGCGTGGATACCATTGCTTCAAAGAAGCACAGCGCGACAAAAGAGGTGTTGAGGACCACGTCCAATATCGCGACGCCGCCCTCTCCGCTGATCCTCATGAGTATATTGTTTGCAAGCAGCAAAAACATGAATTGGAACATATACTGGTTGGATGTGGACAGCCCTATGCGGAAGCTTTTGAAAATTTCGCCCAGATCCGGGCGGACCGCCTGAAGGCCCAGAATATTGTGTTTTATGAACAAATGCGGAAGGTAGACCGCTATAGACGCGGCTTGTCCGATCACCGTAGACCACACCGCTCCCGCGATGCCGTAATCCATCAGTATTACAAAAACGTAATTGAGGACAATATCAAGCGCGTTTCCAACCACAAAGCCTATGCTGGCCAGTTTCTGGTTGTCGTCGTTTCTTATGAAATAATAAAGCAGAAAATTGAGAAAAAATAACGGCGACGCACTCACGAGTATTTTTGCATAGGTGTGGCTCATTTGATAGAGCGCCGAACCTTTGGCCGTCGCGCCAAGGCCGTATAAAATCTGCGGAAGGAACAGGTTGCCCAATACGGCAAAAAGTATGCTGATAAAAAGCGCCGCCATAAGCATACGGTTAAAATGTACTTTTGCGGCCTTTGCCCTTCCCTCGCCCAAGAGCCGGGCATATTCGATGGAACCCCCGACACTTAAGCCGATATCGAATACGTTAAACACCATGTATATGGGCAGTACCAGGTTGATGGCGGCAAGCCCGGCCTCGCCCATCCTGGCGCCGACAACCAGCGCGTCCACAATGTTGCCGAATGCCAGCGCGGCGGAGCACACCAGGGAAGGCGCTAAAAAACGATAAAACATTTTCCTGGTAAAGTGTTCTTGCTTCATACAATCGGGGTCCCTTCCCACATTTCCCAAAGTTTTACCGGCCGCATATCGTTTTTATGAATGCGCAGCCCCTTTATGCCGAAATCTTCTTCCGCGTTCAAATAGGCGAACCGGCTGGAGATGATTTTACACAATTCTATTGTCGCATAATAATCCAGCCCGGTGACCGCCGACTTTTGCTTTGCCAAACAAAGGTCGAAAGAATCCTCGCTGATGCCGCAGCCCGCCGTTACCGCATACGGTTCGCCGTCCACATAAACAAGCGCGCCCGTAAGGCCGAGCGTGTCCGCCTCATTGACCGCGCGGAACGCGACGCCGATATCGTCGAGCGGCCGGCCATCCCGCATTTCATGGTTTTGCGCCCATGCCTCTATGATTTCTTTTGCGGCGCCGCGGTTTTTGGCGTTCAGGATTTCCGTATGAAGGCTGTGCTCTCTTTCCAGATGGTGCAGTTTCGTGCGGATTTTGGCGAATTTGCCGCCCGACATTCCGATCAGTTCGGCCGTGTCGTATATGTACTCGCATGAATCGCGGTCGTACGATATATCAAAGCAGCCGTGAAAATATTGGTTGATAAATTCCACGTCTGCGGCGTTCATATAGCATAATTTGAAATTTTTTTCGCGCATGTGTTCACGGATAAACCGTTCTTTCCGCTTCAGATCCCCGCAGGGAAAGAAAAAACAGTTTTCCCCCTTAAAGCCGCACCGGATCACAAAGAAATCGTCGTCGCAAGCTATGCTTAATCCCATCTCTTTCTGCCATAAATAGAGCGAGCTGAAAGCGTGCGAGGACAATGGATGATTGTATTTTTTTCGGATTTTTTCAATCGTATCTCTGCCGGACATCTCGATTTTGTTAAAACCCATGTTTAACGTATATGTCAGTCCTTTTCGATGGTCAGTATATCAATAAATCCCGTAATTTCAAAAACTTCCATAATGGTGTCGTTCACGTTTTTGATCACCATTTTTCCCTGTTTGTTCATGGCCTTCTGCGCGGCGAGGATTACGCGCAGTCCCGCGCTGGATACATATTCGAGTTCCGCGCAATCCAGCACAAGCCCGGACGCTATGTCAAAGACGGATTCTTTCAGCTCTGCTTCCAGACTGGGCGTTGTTGTGGTGTCCAGCCTGCCCTTCAGGGCAATGGTCACTATTCCTTCGCTTGTCGTTTTTTTAATTTCCACGTTAGAGCCCTCCTTAAGATTAATCATAACAAATTCATAATACCATAATATGACACGAACCTACAATTGTTTTGTATTAGGGCAGGCGCTTAAGCGCCCGCTTTTCCGCTTTTTTACGGGCCTTTTTTTTGCCTATGCCCTACACACTTTCAAAGGGCGCTGAAAGCCCCAAATACAAGGCATTTTGAGCATTGTGACGGAAGCGTAGTTAAACCTACGCTGAGGAATAAGCGGAAAAATAACACAGTAGTTGGGGCTTTTCAGCGCCCTGAATTATTTATTGCAGCAAAACTCCTCTATACTTTGCGCAGCCCGCTTTGCCATTGCGACCGCTTCCACGGCCGTCCGCGGGCCCGTTACAATATCGCCCGCCGCAAATACGCCCTTTCTGCTGGTATATCCGCTTTCGTCCGCCTGTATCAGTCCCCAGTCCGTTTTGGAAAGGGCGCCGTGCCCGGCCAGCACATCCGAGTTGGGGCCCTGGCCGATCGCGAGGATCACGGAATCCGCTTCTATTTTCTGCGGTTTGCCAAAGTTCTCCGTAAACGTTTTTTGACCGTCCGCATCCTCTTCTATCTCCACGGGGACGCAGACAATACCGTCTTCTTCTATCTTGACGGTTTCAAGCTGGTACAGGAAACGGACGCCGTCGATTTTTGCCATTTCAATCTCATGTTTGTTTCCGGTCATGGAGTCCTTGTCTCTGTTGAAAATCACGTTCACCTGGCAATGGCTTTTGCGGATGGCCGTCCGCGCGGCGTCCAGCGCGACGTTGCCCGCGCCGATCACCACGACCTTTTCGCCCAGATAATACGAATCCGGCGTCTTCAGGTAATCGATGGCAAAGCTTACATGGCCCAGCGTTTCGCCCAGCAGACCCAGCCTGTTTGGACGTCCCACGCCCGTTGAAACGAACACGGCGTCATACCCGTCTATAAACATATCCTCAATGGTGATATTCGGCCCCATCAGGGTATTGGGGCGGAATTTTACGCCCAGCCGGTGCAAAAGATCCGCGTATTTATTAAGCAATGTTCTGGGCAAACGGAATTCGGGAATGCCGTACCTTAAAATGCCGCCGATCTTATCCCTGGCTTCGATCAGCGAAACGCTGAATCCCTTTAAAGCAAGCAGTATCGAAACGGTTATGCCCGCTGGGCCGGCGCCCAGCACGCCCACCCTGAAGCCGTTCTTTTCGATTTTGGGGGGTATAAGGGTTTCAAGATACAGCCCGGATACATACTGTTCGATCTCATAAAAGTGCACGGGCTCGCCCTTGCGCCCGAGTACGCAGTTGCCGCAGCAATTCCTTTCATGCGGACAAATGACGGAGCAAATCGCAGAAAGCGGATTGTTTTCAAAAAGCATTTTTCCCGCCGCTTTGATATCCCCGTCCCGGAAAAGCCCGACAACCTGCGGGATAGGCGTTCCTACTGGACAATTTTTTGAACACATGGATACTTTGCATTGGAGGCATCTGGACGCTTGTTCGATAATACTCATTTGCTATTCCTTCCATTCCGTTATAATACGTTTTTTATTCCGAAATCTGATTGCGCCCTTTTTGTTTTGCCCGGTACAGGGCCTGGTCCGCGGCTTTGATCAGTTCCTTCCAGCCAGACTCCCGGCCGGACTTCTGCGAGGCAACGCCGATGCTGACCGTCAGCCTTCCGTACGGAGAGCAGCCGTTTTCTATGTTGAGGCCGCGTATACCCTTGAGCATTTTTTCGGCTATATTGCGCGCGGCTTTTATATCCGAGCCGGATATCACCGCGATAAATTCATCCCCGCCGTAACGGGCAACCAGATCGTCCGGCCGTCTGAGCGCTTTGTTCAACGTTTTTGCAATTGTAACGAGGCATTCGTCCCCCGCTTCGTGGCCCCGGTTATCGTTGATCTCTTTGAAATAATCCGCGTCTATCATGATCACAGACAAAGACTTCTGTTCCCGTATTGACCGCCGCCATTCCCTGGCGCAAACATCGTTAAAATAACGGCGGTTAGGCAGGCCGGTCAGTTCGTCCAGATAGGAAAGCCGCCGTAGTTTCTGGTTCAGCTCCTTGATTTTTTCGTTTGCCGCGGCCGCGTCCCGCAGTTCATGGAGTTCCGTAACATCGCTGAATAAAACGGTTACCCCGATGGATTGCAGGCCGTTTTCGGTATTCACTTTGAGAAACGAGGTGGTCATAAACAGGGTTTTATGATGACGCCCGGTAAAATAAGCGCAGATTTTGTGGTGGGTCATGGAGGCGTCGTAAACCGCGTCCAGAATGATCTGTATGAAATCGTCGTTTTCCGGATAATTAAAAAAAACATCGGATAGTTTTTTGTCCGCGACCTGATCCTCCCTGAGTTCCAGGATATCCGCCGCCGCCCGGTTTACCGTTGTGATGACGCCGGCATGATCGATCGTCAGTACGCCGTCGTGCATGTTTTCTATCACATGCAGATAAACAAGGGAGCTGTGCATAAAACTATTGATCAAGAGCGGGCCGTCTATAAAACCATCCATAAAATACCTTTTAATACATATGATTCTCTTGTCTTTTTATATTGTCGAATCCGTGCCCTGAATATCCAGTCTAAGCGGCGCTATTCTTTTGTATTATACGAAAATATGTTATATTTTTCAATTATTTTGTCGAAAAATGCTTTTTAATTCAGAACAAAATAAAGAGCCCGGATTAACCGGGCTCCAGCTTTGTTGTTTAGTGAATTAAAAACATTTAAATTAGAATTTCATTATCAATTACGAAGGACGCTGAAAGCCCCACTACCCACCCCAAAAATCTACGATTTTTCGGGGACCCCGGCCAGGCGTTCTGAGAGCGTAGCCGACCGCCGCCAGTGGCGGAAGAAGGAAGGCGAACGCTCACTGAGCATGAGATAAGCACAAGTGCAATGCTATAATAAAGAGCTTACACGTAGTGCGAATCACAAGCGTAAGTGCCGAGGCGACGCAAGCGTAGTAAAACCTACGCTGGGAACGGAGCCGAGCGCACGCCCAAGCGTGATGAAGCGAGGTGAACGTTCACTGAGCGCTAGATAAGGGCGAGCAATATTCTCCATATATTTCTAACGCGATGCCCGAATCAGCAGCGAAGTGCTGGGTTGCGGAAAAACAACACAGTAGTGGGGGTTTCTCAGCGGCCTGATATTACGCTTCGTCCCTGTCGTTGGTCAGTTTCAGTCTATCCAGTATATAGAAAATCAGGCTTAAAACCATACCGAGCAGGGCGGCCAGCACCATGCCTTTGAGCTGCATGGTTCCGATGTTGATGGAAATACCGGATAATCCGATGACCAGGATCACTGCCGTCAGCACCAGGTTGCGGGATTTGGAGTAGTCCACTTTCTGGTCCACCAGCACGCGGATACCCGAAGCGGCAATCATGCCGTACAGCAGTATGGAAACGCCGCCGATGACCGCCCAGGGGATCGTATTGATGAATGCGGTGAATTTGCCTATGAATGCGATAATGATAGAGATAATGGCGGCGCCGCCGATCACGCGCACGCTGTAGACCTTGGTCATGGCCATAACGCCGATGTTCTCGCCGTACGTCGTTGTGGGAACCGCGCCGATCAGACCTGAAATGGCGGTGGAAAAGTAGTCGCCCATCATGGTGCGGTGCAGGCCGGGATCCTTGATCAGGTCTTTTCCAACCACTTCGCTGGTGACCAGCTGGTGTCCGATATGCTCCGTAATGACAACCAGCAGCGCCGGCAGAATGGTAAGGATTGCGCCGATGTCAAACAAGGGCAGCTGTACATGCGGCAAAGCAAACCAGGATGCCTGGGACATGGCCGTAAAATCCGTCAGGCCGAAGAATATCGCCGCGACGTAACCCACGATGATCGATATCAGGATGGGAATGACGGCAAAGAACTTGCGGAAGCATACTGAGCCGAATACCGCGACGCCCAGGGTGATCACAAAAACCCACGCGTTGGCGGGATTGATAACCGGGTTGTCCGCGGTTACGATCATGCCCGCGCCGCTGGCGGCGGTAGTTGCGAGTTCCAACCCTATCAGCGCCACCACCGGGCCCATGGCCGCTGCCGGAAGAATGACCTTGATCCACTTTGTGCCGAACTTCCAGATAATCAGGGCGACAAGCATGCCAACCACGCCTACCATCACGAAGCCGCCCTGCGCAAGCGCGTACGCCTGTTCATGGGGATAGCCCATCGCAACTCCGTTGGCTATAACCGCGCCCGCGGGAGAAAGAAAGGCAAAGCTTGAACCCAAATACGCGGGTGCTTTGCCTTTTGTCATCCATATAAAAAGAAGGGTCCCGACGCCATTCATGATAAGTACGATACCGGGGTCGATTCCAAAAAGAATCGGAACAAGGATTGAGGCGCCGAACATTGCAAACAAGTGCTGCAAGCTCAATGGGAACCATTGGGAGAGAGGGACTTTGTCCTGGACTTGAATAATTTTTCGTTCTTGCAAAACCAATTCCTCCAATACTATTTATTATTTGCACACTGTGCAAAATCATAACATATCCACTTAAAACCGTCAAAACAAAAATTCCCAAAAGGAGCGTTTTTTCAGCATGTATAATCGATTTTTTCGCAGGGCCGCCTAAAATCGATTCCGTTTGATTTTGATTAAAATTCGCGTATCCCAAACTATAAAAATTTACACACCAAAAAAACCGGTTCAACAAATTTATATATGTTAAACCGGCGTGACTCTACTTTTGATTATCATCTTTGAAATCCCCTGATATTTAGTCTGAAACTTTTTCATTAACATATATTATATAAGAAAATGCTGCGATTTTCAATTATTTTGTCTGAAAATTGTTTATTCCACTGCGGATGACAGCAACGGAAGAATATGCTCCAAATAACCCGGCTCCACATACTTCCCGCAGGGATAGTATGCTCCCATGATTTCCGGGGGCACCTCCTTCCCTTCACAAACAGTTTTGGCCGTATACTTAAAGCCGGGAGAAACCAGGACGTTGCGGTACAGGATATAATAATCCAGCAAGGGCAGGTCTGCGAGGTCCACCCAGGTAAACCCGTTTTCCGCCGTAACAAAATGCGGCCTTGGAACGCCCAAACTCACCACCATGTTTACAAATCCGTTTTTATCGATCACAGTCTGGTAATCACCGATTGTCTTGAACCCGAAATCCCCGTGTTTGGCAAAGAAAGTAACGCTCCAATAGCGCATATCATATCCTCCCGTGATCCCGGTATTGTGATAGGTATCCGGTACGGCGGGCGCCTTCCAGCGGATAAAGAGCAGTTTGCCGGGCGCTCTTTTGAGCATGCTTGAAATCATATACACGGTATTGGGATTGAACTGCAGGAGCGAAGAACGGACGGCATTGGGCTTGAACCATTCCAGTTCGCAGTCGAAAAACAAACTTGACTGCTCCTCCAGTTTCGCGTTGGCGACATAGTTTTTCCAGTGCGCCGGCTCTTCCGCTGTTTTCGAGTCATCCGCATGATCCGCGGCGCGAGCACGGTAACTGATCGCCGGCAGAGAAACGCCGCCTTTTTTATCGTAGCCGATACCCGGCGCGTAGATCCGCAGGGTAATGATTCCGTCCCTGTTTATTTTTCCATCCTGCGGCAAAACGCCTGCGAGCACTATATTGCATCCGGGACCGGGAATAAAATAATTGTTTGCAAGAGGCGGAGCAAAGCGGACGATCAGCGTATAATCGCGGTTTTCCGCATCCCAGTCCGCCCGCGGATAAAACGGGTTCACGCTGCCGGGGTTAGGCATAAGCAACTGGTCGTACACCGAAACTATGGGGATATCCGTCTCGCCCCCTACGGTTATGGACATGTACCTGGCGTGCGGGTACTGCCCTTTTATCACGATATCAATATCCGGATCGGATTTATACGGGAACATATAATAAGAGGCGTTAAAATCGCCGAAAACCAGGACATTGTCGCTTGGTTCATATATCCACTTCAGCATATTATGACACTTCCCAACAAAACAAATTATTGCTGTCATAATATATTGAAAAAAATCAGAATTTGTGAACGTTTTTCGGCAGATTATTATAAAAAAGGGCGGGGATACGGCTTCGGACAGCTTGGGGAGTTGGAATCCGTCTCTCCCAATAAATTTAGATACTGAGGAACGGAACGGCCAATAATGATTAAAGTGTACAGCTAGACGAAGCAAGTCAATAAATTGGGCAAGCATATCTAGTTTACCCGCACATAAAAAACAATCCCCCTCCCCCATTTTCCAATTGAATTTCCCAATTAAAATGACTACAATAATATCCAAGCAAACATCCTTTTTTATTTCATCTTCGTATCCGTATCAAAATACTTCTTTGCGCAAGCAGAATAAAACAAAATATTCCTTAAGGAGCCACTCTTATGAAAACATTCTTAAAAAACGGAATGATCATCGACGGCAGCGGCGACCCCTCTTATCCCGGCTCGGTTATATTTGAAAACGACCGCATCACAGATATCCTGCCCGGAGAAAAAAACGTTGATTTTGACGGCAATACAATAGACTGCGCGGGATGGGCGATCGCGCCGGGTTTCATTGACGCGCATTCCCACAACGACTGGTTTGCGGCCCTTGAAGATCCCGTTCCATATTTCAAAACTTTTGCGGAACAGGGCGTCACCACACAGGTGACCGGGAACTGCGGTTTTTCCCCATTCGGCTATGAAGCGGACACGAATTATAAATCCCTGATCGGCGGAGGGCTCTTTGAAATGGACGAAGGACCCGGAGATTATTCCACCTTCGCCGGTTGGCGCGGCGCCGCGGAAAAAAGAGTCCCTTTGAACATTATTCCGCTTCAGGGGCACGGTACCGTTCGCATCGGCCTTTCCGGTTACGCGAACCGTGCCTTAAGTGAAAAAGAAATATCCCAATGCCGCGTCAAGATAGAAGAATCTTTTGACCAGGGGGCAGCCGGACTCTCCTTCGGCCTGATGTACGAGCCGGACAGATATGCGCCGCCGGGAGAACTGGAGGAAGCCGCAAAAATAACCGTGAAGCGCGGCGGAATCCTTACCGTACACGCGCGCGCGTTTTCCGCCTCTTCCACCTCGTACAGCCCGCCGGTCGGCGGCGAACCCCATAACATCCGGGCATTGAAGGAAATGATAGAGCTCGCACGGAAAACGGGGGTCAAACTGCAATATTCCCATCTGATTTTTGTAGGAAAATCCACCTGGAAAACGGCGGACAAATGCCTGGAACTCATCGACCGCGCGCGGTCCGAAGGAATTGATATTTCGTACGACCTGTATTCCATGACGTTCGGCGTATCCGTGATCACCGTGGTGCTGCCAAACTGGTATCTTTCCCTTTCGCGGGAGAAGCGCAACGCCTGGGGAACAAAAATACGGCTTGCGTTTGAAACCGGGCTTGCGAAACGTTCGGTTGGTTTTGATTTTGAGGATATCCAGGTCGCGTGGGCGGGCGAAGAAGGAAAAGGCATCTGCGGCAAGCGTATCAGCGAAATTGCGGCGGAATGGCGCATTGGCGAACTGAACGCTTATCTGAGAGTTGTGGAAATGAGCCGGGAAAAAGGCAGGGTCAACATGTACCGCTACTACAATGAGGATATTATCCGCAAACTCATGCGGCACGAGCCTTCACTTTTTATGACGGACGCCTGGATAGAGAAAAACGGCGTGCAGAACGCGGCGGCGTACTCCAGTTTTCCAAAGTTTTTGCAGATTGCGCGCGAGGAAAAAACGATCGCCATGGAAAAAGCGGTCCGCAAAATGTCCGGCGCAGTAGCCGAGCGGTTTTGCATCAGCGGGAGAGGAACCCTGAAAGCAGGCAATTACGCGGATATCACCGTATTTGACCCGAAAAGGATCGGCCCCAGGGACAGCCTGCCCGAGAGGCCCGCCGGCATCGAACATGTATTTGTAAACGGCGTCCATGTCGTGAAGCAGGGGCTGGCAAACGAAAGCCTGCTGACGGGCTCCGGAAAAATTTTGACGCGGTGAATCCTTAATTTGATGAACTGTAAAAAATGATTATTCAATAGTGTATTGTTTAAACAAGCTTAATCTCAGGTAACCGGGGTCGCATATCGGCCTATCCTTCTTTAGAATAAAGGACAGTTCTGCTACAACATAACAAAGCATCCGATAGAAATGATCCAAATAGATACGCCTGAGCGAGGTGGGTATTTTCTTTTGTTCCACCAGAATCATGGTATTCAAATGAAATTCCGCGTAAGAATATAACCGGCTGTACACTTCCGATATGACCTGCCTGTTTATAGGGAAATCCGGTATGCCGTTTTGCATAATCTGCAGATTAACGCTGATGCGCATAAAATCCTGTTCAAAAGCGGCGGTAAAATCGCTCGCCCTTCCCTTGTATTCGTGAAAGTAAATGCCGACATTGTTTTCCACCTGCGCTATATGGGGAGTCAGAACCGGCAGCCAGAATCCGAGAAAATGCGTGGCTTCAAAATTCGGCTGTTTTTTTTTCAGGAACTCGCCCAGTATATATAAATACATGTTCGCCATGTTGATGATATTATTCAAAAAAACCGGCAAAAGATTTATAAAAAGTTTTTCAAATAATTGCCTTTGCAATACATCCAATATATACTGTTTAAATTGCTGCGTCAGCTGCCCCGCATCTTTATTTAACCGGCTTAACTGCTCCTCTGAAAGATTTTGACAGGCCTGATCGTACATCTCATAGAACCTGGCTGTAAACTGCTTGGACCGGCTGATATCGGCTGTTTGCTCCGGTTCAAGACTGAAAGCGACAATATCGGCCTGATCGCCGAATATTTGAATCCAGAACCTGTTTTCTTCCGTATTGGATAAAGCGGCGGCCATATCGAAATCCCCCTTATTTAAATACATAGTATTGTATATGCCGCCTCTATCTCAGTATACCTAAAGGTTCAGGCCGAAAGAAAAAGTTGAATTATTATATCCAAAAAACCAATCCCGGATGCTTTTAAAACTAAATTTATTTATGATTCTTTACGGAAATAAACGGATTCCCCTCAACGATATACCGCCAAAGATATTCCCGGGCTTCACCCGCATAATCGACATTGATTCTCCTGGTTGCCCTGATTTGATCCTTGCCGATTGGGATTTGTCCGTATTCCAGATACAGATTTGAATTGCACAGATCCATTCCGTAACAGGTCCTGTCGATTTTCATTGCGGCGCACAGCTTTCCGGGCCCGCCGCATAAATTATAAATATTATCGGTATTCCTCCGTTTTTTCATAATTTCTATGCCTTCCAGCGGTTCTAACGCCCTTAAAAGTACGGCCTCGGGTTTTTGCGCGTGGTTTGTTACGATGTTCATGCAATAATGCATTCCGTAAATCAGATAGACGTACGCGTAACCGCCGGGTCCGAATTGAACGGCAGTTCTTGCGGTATTGCGGTTTTTATACGCATGTGAAGCGGCGTCTTCGGAACCGATATAAGCTTCAACTTCCACAATCCGGGCCCTGACTTTTCCTTCCTCCGTCTCGTGAACAAGCACTGTGCCGAGCAGATCCTGCGCCACCTCAAGGGCGTTTCTCAAATAAAATTCCCGTTCAATAATCACTCGTTTTCTCCTGCGGGGCAAATGCGGTTTGCCGCATATGCACCCATGTTGAATCGTTCGTTGCGCTTTCATATACCGCGTTGCAAAGGACGACATTTTGACACGCGTCGCGGAAAGTCGGATAATTCGGCTCTTCAGACGGCCCGCCTGCCGCTATATCCTTGTACACTTCCGAGAAAAGGAATCTCTCGGTATCGTTGAAGCCGCTGCCGAAACCCAGTATTTCGGTTTTGACGCCCTCGCCCTTGCGCCCGATATGGATCAGATTATTGTTTTCGCTGTCCCACCAGACGGTGGCGTTTTCTCCCGTTATCTCCAGGCTCAGCCTGTTGACGCGGCCCTGGGATATTTCCGATAAGACCGTGGAGCCTATCGCGCCGTCTTCGAACTTTAACTGGATTATTGCTGCGTCTTCCGACTCAACGGCTATTTTTTCCGGACCGTCGGCATCCCGGCCGTACATGCACCCGTCCTCCAGGGTTCTTTCCGGATTGAAATTGCCGAAATTGGCCGAAACGGAACAGATTTTCTTTCCTGAGATATACTGCGCCAGGTCAAACCAGTGCGAGCCGATCTCTGTAACGGCACGCATCCTGCCGGCAAAAACTTTATTGTAGCGCCAGTCAAGAGGCGCCGGAAACGCATGGAATTCCTGCAGATACGAACCGTGTATCAGGTATATTCTGCCCAATTCCCCGCTCTTCACATAATTCAATATTTTCTGGCAGGCCATATGATACCTTACGTTGAAGCCGACGGCATTCACAAGGTTCTTGGATACGGCAAGCAGGGCAAGCTCTTCCGCCTGACCGTTATCAAAGCACAGTGGCTTTTCGCAGAAAACATGTTTTCCCGCTTCGAGGCATTTTTTTACCGTTTCATAATGAAGATTGGGCGGCGTGCAGATATGCACCACGTCTATACTATTGTCCAGAACCATGTCTTCATCATCCGAAAATGATCCCACGTGCCATGCCGCCGCAAAATTTTTTGCCGTCTCGATATCCTTATCGATACATAAAGACAGTAAAATCCCCATTTCATTCAGAACTTTTGCATGGGTTGACGCTATAAATCCGCACCCCAATATTGCTATTTTCATTTGCGCACCTCTCTTCGCCGCCTATAAACGTTCCATGATCTCATGTTCAAACATCGGGTATTTTTTAACCAAATATTCCTTCACGCCGTCCGTATAATCGTCGTCCGTATAAGCGGGCGCCATGGTAGTTCCCATCAGGGCGTATTCGCCGCCTTCCGCCAGCTTTGAGCCCTGCCAGCAACCGGCGGGAGCAACGCTTTGTACGAGTTCCCCGTTTGCGAGATCATGCCCCAGCCTTACGGTCTTTCCGGTTCCGTCCTCAAAAAGCTGCAGGTGTTCGACCGCGTCTCCCATGTAAAAATGATATATTTCATCCGTGGGCAGGCGGTGCATGCGTGAAAAAGTGTCTTTTGTGATGAGGTACAGGATCGTGCTGCATACAGGCTTGTCGCTTGTATATCTCTCCGGAAGATTTTCCTTTTTGATAATAAAGCCCGAAGAATCAAGCACCTTTATGTAACCTCCTTCCGGTACAAGAGGCTGCATGCCCAGTATTTCGATGATCTGTTTCGCGGTAAGCATTTTTATTCCCCTTTATTCGTTAGGATTTGTACATCTAAAATGTATCATACAAAAAAATGCCGGTTTTTACAATCATCAATGCACTGCAATAAAAGCATGTATATTGCCGATTAAATTCTGTATTGCCGAAAACCCCGTACTTTATCGCTTTTCCGTTTTTAAGCAAAAGACTTGTTGCGTCTAAGAAAATATATGATATGCTGTATATAGCTGCTATTATTTATAGGAGTGAAACGTTCATGAAAAAATCTTGTATAAAAACAACCTTAATATTATTTTTCGCACTTGTGATCGCAATCTTTAGTTTGACTGGCTGTAATCAAACAGAATATCCGGAATACTCCGTCACCGATAACACAGAATATGTTGAGCTGCATCATAATGGAGTTGATTACCGCCCTTACGGTGTGTTCCCTGACCAAAAATACAGAGGCAAGCAAATCGGCATCCGTGAAGGTGTTCCGAAAAGCAGAATCTGCGAAGTAAAAGGCTATGATTCGAGCGAATGGATAATTGAATATCTGGATGAATTCATGGGCGGCGGCGATATGCTGTTTAAAGCTGCGGGAGTAACTGAAATCCCGGAAGAACTAGAACAGTATAAAGAATATGACTATTAACCAATGCGCAGACTTGCACTCACTCTTTAATACAAGGAATGATTGAATTTTTGCTTTCGAGTTTCTGCTGAAATAGCACGTTATGCCATTCAAATAAAAGTCGTTCAGTGAAAGTGAGGTTGATTCGCTTGTTCAAATTGCCTGAATATGAGGCGCCTGATTTTGAGCAGCCTGAGTTTTGCTCGGCGCCTGAGGCCTGTACAATGGCTGCGCCGGGAGACGGCATTCTGCCTGATGATTTTTACGCCACTACGATCTATCCCGAGTACTTCAAGCTACAGGGCGGATGGCGCCTCATCGACGCCCCGAGGATGGACTGCGCCGTAGTCGTCAAAAACGGCCGGCCAACCGCGACAGAGGCCCGGCGCGTGAAAAAAGGCGATCCCGTGGTTGTCGGACGCGCGGAGGACATGACAAACGGCGTTTTTATCCATTTCGCAGCGTTTCAGGAAAAGGACGGACCCGGCAGCGTCCAGAATTTTGCCTTCCGCACCGGAAAATCGAGAGAATCCGCCTATTCCAGGGACTACGACGAGCTCTACGACATCCTGCGGCACGACCGGGCGCAGGGCAACATCGTATGGGTGCTGGGCCCCGCCGTCGCCTTTGATTACGACGCAAGGCGCGCTATGTCGGGCCTCATTTCTAACGGCTATGTCAGCGCTCTGCTTGCGGGGAACGCGCTTGCCACCCACGACCTTGAGGCCGGCCTTTTCAATACGGGCCTTGGACAGGATATTTACACAAAAGAGCTTCAGTATAACGGCCACTACAATCATCTGGAGACGATCAACCGCGTCCGCCGCGCGGGCACGATCCGGCGTTTTATTGAGGAAAACCCCGAACAGAACGGAATCTCCGCCGCCTGCATCAAAAACCGGGTCCCCTTGGTGCTAGCGGGGTCCATCCGGGACGACGGACCGCTGCCCGGCGTTATAGCCAACGTGTATGAAGCGCAGGACGAGATGCGAAAACATATCATGCAGGCCACCACCGTCATTGCCCTGGCTACGCAGCTGCACACCATAGCGGCGGGAAACATGACGCCGTCCTGGCAGATACGGGACGGCCTCCTGCGCCCCGTGTATTTTTATACCGTGGATATTTCGGAATTTGCCGTGAATAAACTGCGTGACAGAGGAAGCCTTGCGGTCAACTCCATCGTCACAAATGTACAGGATTTTCTGATCAACGCCGCGCGCAGCCTTGGCGTTATTTGAGGCTAAAGCCTTTCCATAAGCGCCGTAAAAAAATCAATGCAGCGGTTGACGTTTATAACGCTGATATTTTCATTCGTCCCGTGCATCTTCGCCAGGTCCTCATTGTCGATGACATACGGCGAGAAGCGGAAGATGTTCTTTGAGACGCATTCATATTTTCTTGCGTCCGTCGAAGCCATCACAAGGTATGGCGCGACAACGGCGCCGGGGCAGAACTCCTCTATAAGCCTCTCCAAAGCGCGGAAAGCGTCCGAATCGCTTGGCGAGAGCTCCGACGGATCATCCAGATGTATGGGTTCCAGATCCACGGGGAGCCCTTTTAAGATTTTCCTGAAGCGGCGCAGGAGCGTTTCCCCATCCTCGCCCGGCAGGATACGGCAATTCACCATAGCGGACGACTTTTGGGGCACTACATTGGGCGCGGGACTGCCCTGCGCCATCGTTACCGCGACCGTAGTCCGAAGGAGCGCGCTGCCGCTGTTCATTTTAGAAAACACGCGCAGGAAAACCGGTTTGAAAAGCCAGAGATTTGCCAGAATGACGCGGTTTACGCCCTTCATATACGGTCCTATCCGCATAAGAAAAGCTCTTGCCGGCGCAATCAGGCGGGGTTTGTCCGGGTGGCTTTCTATCCGGCAGAGCGCCTTTGCAAGAATACCGAGGGAGGTATGGGGCGCGGGCATGGACGAGTGTCCCCCGTCTTTCGTTACCGAGAGGCGGATGTTGGCAAAGCCTTTTTCCCCGACCCCTACCAGCGCGATGGGCCTGTCGATCCCGGCGATTGCGCCCGTCACGGCGCAGCCGCCCTCATCAAGAACAAAATCAAACTCAAGCCCCTGATCTTTAAAATACCCGGCAATTTTGAGCGCGCCCTGCTCCCCGTTTAGTTCTTCGTCGTGGCCGAAGGCCATATAAATATCCCGCGCGGGCGAAAAACCTTTTTCAAGAAGGCGTTCCAGCGCTTCCAGCGCGGCGATGATATGCACTTTGGTATCCAGCGTCCCCCGGCCCCAAACTAAGCCGTCCCGGATGTTTCCGCTGAAAGGCGGCTCGGTCCATTCGCTTTCCGTCCCTTCTTCCACAGGTACAACGTCCATATGCGCGGTGATCAGTACCGGCTTGCCCCCGGCCGGGCTGTCCGATTCCAAATGATAGATCAGGCTGTAGCCGTTTATGACGGTTTTTTTACAGTGTTTATGGACAAGCGGAAACAAAGGCTCGAGCAATTGCTGAAAACCCTCAAAAGCGGACCAGTCGCTTTTGCCGGGGTCCATATAGGTGACCGTGGGCACGCGGACCGCCTGCGCGAGCTTCTCCGCACCGGCACGATCGGCGCTTTGTGCATAATACGGGCAAGGAGATTTCGCCGCCGGCCTGAAGCGGAGCGTTTTTACCGCAACGGCCAGGATCACCGCCGCGAGTATCAGGATAATGCCGATTAATATAGCCACAGTTAAAACACCAGCTCTCTTCAGAAATTAAAACGGCCCGTAATGGATCGCAACGCCTATGAGTAAAAATCCGCAGGCGAGCGCCAGCGCTGCGATCTGCAGCTTGTACGTCCACCTGAACCATTTTGCAAAGCTGACCACCGTAAGGCCCAGGCAGATAAGCAACACCGGATTCGTCGGATAGATCATATTGGAAAAGCCGTCGCCGAAACAAAAGGCGAGCACAGAGGTCTGGCGCGTAACGCCGATCAGGTCGCTCAGAGGAGCGATGATGGGCATCACCAGAAACGCCTTGGCCGACGACGAACCGACGAAGAGCTCCAGTACGAGTACCAAAGCATATATGATAAGGATGGCGGCATAAGGCGATACGGCCAGCATGGAACTAGAGGCGTAATACAATATCGTATCCATGATCCCGCCGTTGCTGATGATGAATTTGACGCTCATGGCAAGCAGGATGAGGACGATGCCCGGAGCGATCCCGGCGATACTGCCGCCCATGATTTTCAGCCTTTTTTTAAGCGGGATCCCGGCAATGGCAGCCGACACAAACCCGCCCGCGAGGAACAGCACCCCGATCACGGGGAGCGTGAGATCGGACAAACCGGCGAGCGACAGAACCACAATTATTGCGATAACCAGCACGATCAAAACAGCGAAAGCAATTGCCGCCCGCTTGACGCGGTTATACTCCTCCGGGGATTTTTTGCCGAGAACAGCATCCAGGCTGCCGATATTTTTGTATTTATCACGCAGCGCGGAATCCTCCTTATACACCAGGGACTTTGTGGGGTCTTTTTCAATTTTCCTGGCATACCGGTATATAAACAGGAAGACGACGGCGAAATAGGCGGCAAATATGATCAGCCTGTAGCCGAAACCGGAGTATAAGGGCAGTTCTGCAATTTTTTGGGTAATGATAATGGAAAAGGGGTTCATGATGGCGGCCGTAAATCCGAAGCAGGAAGCCAGCATGCTGATACCCAGGCCCACCAGAGAATCCCACCCGAGGCAGTAGGCGAGCGCGATGATAATGGGCACAACGGCGATATTTTCCTCAAAAGTGCCAAGGACAGCGCCCGTGGCCATAAAGAAAAGGATGATGACCGCCATGAGCCGGTATCTGACATGGCCAAACTTCCGAACGACCTTTGAAATAGCAAAAGACATCACGTCGCTCTTTTCCAGCAGCGAAAACGCGGCGCCTACAGCGATCAAAAAGAAAATGATCACTATAATGACGGTACCGTCGCTGCTTCCGAGCACCTCTACGGGCGCGGTGAACCAGCGCCATACCGGAAACCTCTCGGCCTGTGTGAAATGGAACGAGTTCTGGACGATCGTTTCACGGCCGTCCGTCATCTGCCTGTCAAAGCTGCCCGTAGGAATTACCTGCGTCAATATGCCGACCACGATGATGAGCGCTACAAGGATGATGAGTGCCGTTATAAATGTTTTTTTCTCAATTCTAATGGACGCCTGCTCGCGTGTTGGCTCTTTCATTTTGCGCCTCCCCGTTCACTATGAATGTGATCAGTTAAAATGCATCCGCATGTTAATATATATCCATAATAAGTTAATATATATTCATAATAAGAAGCCCCAGGCTGAAAGTCAATCCAAAAATTGAAAGCATGAGGCGGCAATATCCTTATTAACTGCAAAGAAACCGCGTGTTTTGCTTTGCTTTAAAACAGAAATCCCAGGCCTGGGCCTGGGAATGCTCGATGCGCTGCGGTTTTACAGAATACCGCCGCTTTTGAATACTTATTGGCTGCCCGCGGCCTGCCGTCGTTTGACGGCGTGCGGGATTAATGCTGCGTCAGCTGTTTTTGCTCTTGGCAAATGCCTGCTGTATGGCGGGGGAATCCGCCGTAAGCGTTTTAAAGGTATAGCCCTTGCTGCGCAGTTCCTTTACGATTTTGGGAACGGCATCCACCGTGAAATCATGGGTATCGTGCAGGAGGATGTTCACAACATTGTGGCCCTCGGCGTCCTTTATCACCCTGGAGGCAAGTTCGTCGGCTGTGGGATAAGGTTTTTCGGCATCGTAACCGCCCGCGTTCCAATCGAAATACTGGAAGCCCATTTCCTGCACGTCTTTTGCCAAGGTGGGCATAATCACCTGACCGCCCGAAGCGGTGATGGATACGGTGTTGCTTGCGCCGCCCGGAAACCTGCAGACATCGGGCGTCCTGCCCGTGCACTCTACGATCACTTCTTTCATTTTATTGAAATCATCCAGAAAATTTTGTTCGCTTGCATAGATCGTATAATAATCATGCGTCCATGAATGGACGCCGACAGCATGCCCCCTTGAGGATTCTTCCTTCAGGAGGTCCCTTTTTTTCTTTGTGTCCGAGCCTGTAAATGCGATAAAGAAGGTGGCTTTAACATGCAGATCGTCCAGTACGTCCAGCAGGCGGGATGTGACGTGCGAAGGCCCGTCGTCAAAGGTAAGGTAAGCGACTTTTTCACCGGAATCCTGGCTTTGGACGGACGTCTGGTTGGCCGTCGTATTGTTCTGCAAATCGTCGTACTCATCCTTCAGGGACTGAAAATCACTCTCAAGAGAATCGTACTGATCCTGCAAAGACCGGTTCTGGTCCTGAAGCGTCTGAATTTGCGTTGTCAGCCGGCCGTTCTCCTCCCGCGCCTGCTCCATATCCCGCGAGAGGGAATCCTTATGAGAATATTCAAAAACCGAAAATACGCCTAAGCCAATTACAAGCGCGATCAATATGATCATAGCCGCCGCGGATCTTCTTCTATATTTCATTCTTCTGCTCATCTGTTTCCTCACGTGATAAAAGTCTATATTATAACAATATCATATTTTTATGTAAATTTATATATAAATTTGTCGTTTTTTAGTTTAGAGCAAATAAAAATGCCTTTCGACAGCCGGACCGTCCTGAAACCGTCCATTTTGCTTAAGGCATTCCAATTTTACCGTGTTATTCCATCCTGTTCCACGTATTATAATATCTCATAAGGAGTTCATTTCCATGCGGAATGTTTTGGTCCGGGCATTATATTTTTAAAGCTTTTATAAAACCCGCGGTGTCCTGCGCCCTGAATAAGGCGCTCCCCGCAACGAGAACGTTCGCGCCGCTCTGTTTACACTTTCCGGCTGTCGTCAGGTTGACGCCGCCGTCCACTTCTATATCGCAGTCAGTATTCTTTTCATCAACCATTTCCCGTATCCGGGCCACTTTGGCCAGCATGGACTTTATAAAAGACTGGCCCCCAAAGCCGGGTTCCACCGTCATTACCAAAATCATATCGCACAATCCGACAAACGGAAGGACAGCCCGGGCAGGCGTGTTTGGCTTTAAGGCGACGGCCCCGCGCGCTCCCGAGGCCCGGATCAGCTTAAGCGCGCTTAGTGTGTTTTCTTCCGTATCCGCCTCAACATGGACCGTCACGATGTCCGCGCCGGCCCGGCAAAACTCATTGACATACCGGATGGGTTTGTCTATCATCAGATGCACGTCCAGCGCCCTTTGAGCGGCTTTGCGGATCGCGGCGACCGCGTCTATCCCAAACGATAAATTCGGGACAAAGGCGCCGTCCATCACATCAATATGCAGAAGGTCCGCTCCGCACGCTTCCAGGCGCCGGATATCGCTTTCCAGGTTTAAAAAATCCGCGGAGAGAACGGATGGCGCGACTTTTATCATTGCATGATCTCCTTACAGAAAATAAACTTATTCATAAAACTATCCGTCATTCTATTTGCGCGATCCGCACCGCCGAATCGTACAGCGCGCAGAACTGTTTGTATTTTCTTTGAAACCGGCCGCCGTTTTGCGGCTCGTAACGCTTTTCCGTTTGAACCGCTTTTCTGGACGCCTCCTCGTAATCATGAAATATGCCTTCGGACACGGCGCTTATAATGGCCGCCCCATAGCAGGCGGCTTCTTTTTCTTTGGGAATTACAACGGGGAGGCCCGTAATATCCGCCTGAAGCCGGCACCATAAATCGGATCTCGCTCCTCCGCCCGTCGCGATGATATACCCGATATCCGTACCCCTTGCCCTGATGGTTTCGCAGTTCTTTAAAAGCAAAAACGAAACGCCTTCCATAACTGCGTAAGCCATGTCGAATGCGTCGTGCTCCGCTCTTAAACCGTAGAATACGCCCGACGCCCTTAGGTCAAATTCCGGCGCGTTGGAACCCACAATGTACGGAAGGAAAAGCAGCCCGCTTGGAAGCTTTCTTTGCCGCAGCGTATTATCCAGATCGCTGTAAGAAACGTCCTTCATGCAGATTCTTTTGAACCATTCCAGACAGACGCCGCCGCTTTCCGCCACGGGCAGCATCACATAGGAGCCCGGATAGAATCCGTAATGCATTGCGATACCGCCATTTTTGGCCGCAGGCATTTTTGCCATTGCGGCAAGCGCCATCACCGTTCCTGTGGAAAGGCTGACGCCTCCTTCTTTTACATTGCCCGTACCGATCATGCCGGCAAAGTGATCCAGCGTCCCGATGTTCACCCGCACCCGCTCAGCCAACCCCGTCCGCCGGGCGGCGTCTTCCGTCAGCGCGCCCGCCACCGTACAGGGCTCTTTCAGCGGCGGAAGCTGGGACTCCGAAACGCCGCAAAAATCAAGCATTCTTTTCCAATAGCATTTGTTGTAAATATCAAAATAAAAGGTAAACGTGGCTATCGAACAATCCGCCATTATTTTACCGGTGAACCTGTAGACCACAAAATCCTTTAAAAGCATGAATTTTGCCGCCTGATGAAATATTTCCGGCTTATTGCGCCTGAGCCACAGAATTTTCGTGGCGGGCCATGTGGGCAATACCGCGAGCTGGCCGGTCACCGCTTCGCATTCTTCATGCGAAAACTCTTTTTCTATTATCGCGCATTCTTCCGCCGATCTTTCATCCATCCAGGAGACCGCATTCAGCAAAGGCGCTCCGGATCCGTTCAGTACGACCAGGGATTCCGCCTGGCCGGTAAAAGAAATTTGTTTGATCTCCGAAGGATTGACCGCCGGATCTTTGGATAAACCGGCAATCATGGAAAATAAAGAGTCCACATATCCGTCCGCGTCAAACTCCACAAAACCGTTTGCACGCTGATAAACGACCGGTTCGCTTCTCCGCGCGATACAATTGAGATGCCGGTCATACACTGCCGCTTTTATATTGGTGCTGCCTAAATCAACCGCAATGAACACGTTTTTATTCCCCCTGAAAGTCTGAAGACTTTAAACCGGTCCGGTCCATTCAAGAATCCCATAATTCACCGATGACCCGCAGCGTTTCTTCCACCAAAACGTCGCCTCCGTCAGGGCCGCAGCAGGTAGACGCGGGCTTGCTGCTGTAAGAACCGCCGCTGACCGCGTCTCTTGTGGGCAGGTAGCCGCCCAGGCCGTTTGAGAGCTGAATAATAAATACCTGTTCCGCTTCCGCTCTTGCTTTGATTCGCTGTGCGAACTCATGGTACAATTCAAACGGATTGGTGGCGACGGCAATATTGCCTATCCTCAGGATGTGGCATTTGAACGAATACGCATCCGAAATATTCTGCTTTTCATAACGGATCACAACGCCCTGCGGCTCAAATGCGGCGACAAGATCCTCCATTGTCATGGGATTCTCTTTTGAAAATTTCGCCTTGATCCCGCCGACCTGTTCCATGGCCTGCCTGTATTCCTCTTCGCTCACCTTTCTGATCGGCAGTTTCATCTCAAGAACTTTATGCTCAAAAAGGGGCGTATAATCTATATAATTCCGCGCCGTTTGATAGCCTCTTGCAACCGCTTCGGAAATCCTTGCGGCTATCTGCCGGCACTCCAGCGTCATATCAAAATTGCGGAAAACCTCTTTTGCCTGTCCGCCCCATTCCAGAAGCTCTTTTTTATTGGTCTTGCTGATTTTTACAAGATCTATGGGAGCGAGGTCTCCGGCCGCGCCGCATACCGGCAGTATATGAATATTGCCGAGCTTCTCCCTGATCTCGTTTCTTACCGGGCCCCAATAGTCGGCGGAAATGAAACAATGCAGTTCGTAGACCTGGGAAGGGCACGGTACGTTTACGACCACGCCCGTCAACTCTCCGTTTTCGTTCCACGTATACAACAGCTCCACGGCATTATCCACGCCGCCCTCAAACTGTACAAAATCCGGCCTGGAGCAGTCGCCGTACATGACGCTTTCTTTTTTCCCGTTCCGCATAAAAACGGGCCTGCGGTTAAAGCCGACAACGGCGTAATCGTGCGCGTTGCTTACGCCTCCTTCTTTCCGGCTTTCCCATGCGCGCACAATCAGATTGTGTATTGCGTCCACAAAATATTCCTGCGCCTCATCGGACGGCAGCAGATTTTGCGGCGTATCGATCTGCGGCAATATATCCTTCCCATATACATGCTCGTTTTCCTCACGCATAAAATCGCTGTGGAAATCCGTGGAATTATGGCTATGGGTTACATTGAAGGTAATCTTATTAAAATCGATTTCCTTTATATCTTTCAGTCTTTCCTTTAACAGCCCAAAAGCATGCACCGGAACCTCCGTCATATCCATGGAAACAAAGGTTGCCTGCTGCGCGCCGTTTTCAATAACAAGCGCAGTTGCCGTAATCGGATCATGTACGTATTGCGAGACCCTCTGATACATCTGTCCAATCATGATAACAGGACGGGCAGGTGTAATGCTCGATTGTGCCCAACCGATCCGTATTTTCTGGTTTTTGCTCATTTATATTTCTTCTCCAAACTTATTTTAAATCATTTCTATATCATTGAGCCTGCAGAAATCTGACAAAGCCTCCGTATAATCGCCGTAAGCAACAATGACGTGCTGGCTTGAGACCTTCTGCGCAAATTCTTCAACGCTTGTGGCGTCCGGAAAAACCTCCAGACTGGGCAGCTGCGGCGCGGGGGCTTCCCAGCCGCACTCTTCCCACTTAGGAGGAGTCTTTGCGTCCGCCGTATAAACATGCATTTTGTATTTGCCGTTTAAATAAACAAGACGCACGCAGGTCACGTATCCGGTTTTCACCCTGGATACATTGAGCAGCGATGCGGACAGCAAACCAAATGCTGTGGGAAGTACCGTCACATCGCCGTCCGTCGCCGACTTTGTTATAAAATCCGGCACACCGATCAGCATGCTCTTCTCAAAGAATTCATAATATTCCAAATACGGGACCGTCTGCCCCGATATATATTTCATAATCAACTGCGTGACCGCGCCCATCACGTCGTTCTCAGGGATAGTGAGCACTCCGTAATAGTGTTCGAGAAGCATGAATACCATGGCGGGCGGGAAGCCAAGCAGCTTCTTCATACCGTCCACGTCGATCAGCGTAACGGCGTCATACCCCCGCTCCCTGATCTTTTTGCCTATGGCCAGCGCATATTGGACCCCCTGTTCAATGATCTCGTCATCGCAGGGTTTGATGAACTTCCAGGTTTTTTTTACATAATCTATGGCTTCCTGTATTTGCGCCGCGTCCAAATGCTCGATGTTCCTGACCATTTCAAGCATTTCAAACGGCTCGACCTCCACGCCGATTTTACCGCGCAGAGAATTTCCCTCAT
This sequence comes from Bacillota bacterium, assembly GCA_023393165.1. Classification (GTDB taxonomy): domain Bacteria; phylum Bacillota; class Clostridia; order Christensenellales; family Christensenellaceae; genus JAEYKI01. The sequence goes on from JAEWMJ010000032.1 coordinate 168,266, forward strand.
ACTGGGTTCCGTAAAGGAGCATGTCCCTGTACCCCATGGTGCCCACGCGGGCCTTGCGCAGGCATTTTCCCGCATGGCATGCAGAAACAAAGGCATCGATTTTTTGAGCCGGCACAGGCCGGCCGATTACATTGTAAATATATTTGAAATGATAACCAAGCGCTTCCAGTGCGGGCCTGATTGCCGTCGTGCCCGCCTGAGGGGCGGTAGTCACCAGACGCCCGTTTTGGGACCACCCGCAAAGACCCCAAAGCAGCATGGGGATATGGCGGAAAGCATCCGTGACGCGGATCACGGCGTGAGTCGGGATCCAGCCGGCAACGCAGGCAATCAGACAATCCATTTCAAAGTTTTTGAGTTTTCCAAGGGCGCTGTCCGCAGTTTTATACTCAGGATCATCAGTGACAATTCCCGCATCCAAGATCTCGTAATTCAAGTTTGATATGGATGCAAGCGCTTCGTCATGTTTTATTTGAAGTTTATCATACGGAGTGTTTATCTCGCCAAAACACACAAAACCAACCTTTTTTCCAGACATCTTTGTCTCCTCTCATATCTTGATTACTGCCTGTTTGGAGAACCGGTGGAATTCCGGACGATCAGCTTGCTCTGCAGCGCGACATTCTGCACCACATGCGCAGAAGGGCCGGCGATGTTATCCATCAGCAACTTTACGGCGATGACTCCCATCTGATTGACCGGGCTGTGCACGCTCGTTATCTGAACGGGGAGATATTCATCCATAACGGTATTGTCCACGCCCACGATCGATATGTCGTCCGGGACTTTAATCCCTTTTTCAAAAAAGGCTCGCATTGCGCCAAAAGCCATCTGGTCATAACTCGTTATAACCGCCGTAGGAAGTTCTTTTTCCTGAAGCAGCTCGCAGGCGCGCAAATAGCCTCCGAGTTCGAACCGTTCTTTGCCTTTTTTTATAAATTCGGGTATGATATCGACGCCGTTTTGCTCTAAGACTTCGCACAAAGCGTCATATCTGACATCCGAATTGAATTCCCCCAGATAGCCTATTTTCTTATGGCCAAGCTGCGTCAGATGTTCCACAGCCAGGCGCATGACACTGTCTGTTTTTACATAGATGGAATCAATCGCATACGGCAGATTGTATTCCGTAAAAAGCACTGTCGGAATGCCTTCCGCAATGATGCGCTGGCATAACGTTTCGGTTAAAAACGTACCGCCGCTGATGAATAATCCTTTGTTATCATGCTGAAGCATATTTTCATATGCGTCCAGAACGCCTTCCGTGGAAAAACCGCTGAGCATCGTTATTGTTGAATAACCATACTTGCCTATTTCATAACTTAAAGAATGCATCAATTCAGCATAATAGTGGCTCCGAACTTCAGGCAGTATCACGCCAATCGATTTGGAATTTTTTGATGTTTTTTTATGGCGATATCCCATTTCATATGCCGCCGTTTTCACAAGCTGCGCTGTTGATTCACTGATTTCCGTGCTGCCGTTCAATGCCTTTGAAACCGACGCCACAGTGACTCCCGTTTTTTCAGCAATATCTTTAAGTTTTACCATATTCGACCTCATTGTCTGTTTGAGGGCCTGTCCCAAACATATAATCAGGCAGGCCCTCAAAAAAGCCTATTTTATTTCATCGGAGTTCCCTTTTTAATGATTGCCGCTTCCAGATCTTCCTTGTAAGTTTCTACATTGGAAGAATCGATCAATACGCAGCCTGAATCGTTATACTTTTCAAAGGAATCCGCATTGCCGTTTTCCAGGTATTCGACTGCCATGCGCACGCTCTCATAACCCCTCTTGTAGAAGTTTTGCGCCAGAGTAGCCCATTCGGTGCCTTTCTTGATGTTGTCTATTGTCTGATCGACGGCATCGATATCGAGAATCAAAACATCCTTGTTCATCTCGGTAGCAACCTGTGCCGCGGAAGGGCCGCCGGTGCTTTCAAGCATCACCACGGCGTTGATTTCCGGATAAGCGTTAAACACTTCTTCAAACTTTGTAACGGCCGTGGCGGCGTCCGCGTTGTCCGCTTCTTTCACAATAACCTTGATATCCGGATATTTTTGAGCTATTGTCTCTTCAAAGCCCTTGATCTGCTCTAACTGGTTCGTTGCCGCAAGCATGGACATCATCATGCATACGTTCGCCTTGCCGCCTGTCTTTTCAGCCAGCATATCGGCTGCCGTCACGCCATAATTGTAATTATCCGTACCGATCCATGCGATAAAGTTTTCTTCATTGTCCGGAACGTTGCTTGTGCAGAAGTTGGGGATGCCGGCTTCATGGATCTTGTTTATGGACGCATTCAGGGTTGAATCCCAGGGCTCGGTAATAATCGCGTCGGGATGCAGGGCGATCGCATTGTCGATGCAGTTTACCGTTTCACCCAGAAGATCGCTGCTGCCCATCGCCGGCCCGATAATTTCGAATTTCACGCCATAGTCTGCCGCCGCCTGCCTGGCGGCTTCAGCCTGCTGCTCATACACCGGGTGGCCCACGATAGCGTTCACCATGATAATGTACGGAGCATCTTCATCCAACGATGCGCTCGGAGCTGGGGCAGCGGCGGACTCACCTGCCGCAGCGTCATTGCCGGCAGTCTCGCCGGCCGCAGAGCCGCTGGCCGCGGCGCCTTCACTGGTTGCATTGGTAGCGCACGCCGCCAAAGAAAAAAGCATCGCCGCTATCAAAACCAACACAAAAATCTTTTTCATTTCTTATCCTCCTTTTTATTTCAACGGGATTTCCCGTCAGGAACCGTATCAGCCGCTTGTCGCAATACGCAGGAACTTTTCTTCGTCGGCGTCTTCACGCCCCAATTCCGCTTTCTGCCGGCCCTCGGACAACACGATAAACCGGTCGCACATGCCGACCAGCTCGGGCAGTTCGGAAGAGATCATGACGATCGCTATGCCCTGTTTTGCCAGATCGGACATGATCTGATAAATCTGGCTCTTTGCGCCGACATCAATACCTCTGGTGGGCTCATCCAGGAGCAGCACCCGGGGCTCGGTCATGAGCCATTTGGCCAAAACCACCTTTTGCTGGTTTCCTCCGGACAAATTCAAAACGTTGTCGCGTTCATCACGCACCTTGATACTCAGCTGCCGGATATACTGGAGCGCAAACTCCTTTTCTTTTTCCTTCTGCATGATGTATCTGTTTGAAATTTTATTGATGCTTGCTAGAGAAATATTGCCCGCAATATCCAGAGTGGGCACATAACCGTTTACTTTGCGGTCTTCGCTCAGCAGCACAATGCCTTTTTTTATGGCGTCGCGCGGATTTCTGATCTGAACTTTCCTGCCTTCCAGATAAACGTCTTTGGAGGCGGCTTTCAGTGCGCCGACAACCGCACTGACCGTCTCGCTCCTGCCCGAACCCACCAGGCCCACAAGGCCCAATATCTCGCCCTTGCGCACATGAAAGGATATATTGTCTACGACATTCTTGCCTATATTGAACGGATGGGGAACGACTAAATTCTCGACTCGCAGTACTTCTTCCCCTATCTGAACGTCTTCCTTGGGATACATATTGACGATCTTGCGGTTTACCATTTTTTCCACAATACTGTCCGCCGTGATTTCCTTGATGTCGTTAGTGCTGATGTTGCAGCCGTCCCTGAGAACCGTCACGCGATTTGCGAGATACATGACCTCTTTGATTTTATGGCTGATATAAATGCAGGAGATGCCCTGATCGCGCAGTTTAAACAGGTTTTCAAACAGATGCTCGACTTCTTTTTCCGTAAGGGCGCTGGTTGGTTCGTCAAGCACAAGGATTTTAGGATGCCTTGAGAGAGCCCGGGCAATTGTGACCATCTGGAGCTGGCTTGTGGACAGGTCCCTCACGGGCTGATGAACGGAGACATGAAGGCCGACCATCTCGGCATATGTTTTTGCATCCCGAAACATTTTTTTCCACTGGACGATACCGTTTTTTACAGGGATGCGGCCCAGAAAGATATTTTCCGCAACGCTTAAGTCAAGATGAGCGCTGATTTCCTGATAGATCATTTCTATCCCGGCGGACTCGGAATCGGCAGGGGAATTAAAAGTCTTCTTTTTTCCCCCGACCCAGATCTCGCCGTCGTAGGTCGATTGGGAATAGCTGCCGCTCAAAATCTTCATCAACGTGGATTTCCCCGCGCCGTTTTCTCCCACCAGCGCCAAAATCTCATTTTCCTTTAAATCGATCGAAACGTTTTTCAGCGCCTGAACGCCGCCAAAACTTTTCGTTATATTTTTCATTTCCAGCAAATACTCGGACACAGCGAACCCTCCTTATTTTTTTAAATGCGTTCTGAAATAATCCAAAGAGCAGGCCAGCAGCAATACAATGCCAAGGACCAGCTGCTGCCAGTAAGAGGATACCTTAATAATTGTCATGCCGTTTGAAATCATTGCCATAAATATGGAGCCCAAAAACGCGCCGTAGATTTTTCCGGCGCCGCCGCTTAAGCTGACGCCGCCAATAACGCTGGCCGCTATAACGGTCATTTCAAAGCCGGAACCCACGTTTGGCTGTGCGGAGCCCAGGCGGGCCGCCATTAATATGCCGGTTAAAGAGGCAAGTATGCCCGTAAGCACATACGCGCTGAAACGGATTTTGTTTGAAGGAATGCCGGCCAGACGGGCAGTTTCCGCATTTCCGCCGACCGCAAACAACATGCGGCCATATACCGTATACCGCAGGATCAGTGTCGCAATCAAACCGAGAATAACCGCAATAACCACTACATAAGGAATGGAAAGCGCGCCGGCCGTCAAATTGCCCTGGCCTATCGCAGTAAAACTATCCGGAAGGGGATAAACCGCTTCGCCCCTCTGAAAGCCCAGTACAAAACCTCTGGCCATGTACATTGTCGCCATGGTGGCGATAAAAGGATTCAGGTTAACAACCTGTACAAAGAAACCGTTGATAGAGCCGATAGCGACGCCGACCAGCAAGGTAAGCAGAATCGCTACGGGGATCGGAACGCCCGCCGACATGAGCAGGCCGCAGACAACGCCGGACAGCGCATAAACCGCGCCGACAGATAAATCCCATCCGCCCGCAATCATCAGATACGTCATTCCAATCGCAGTAATAAATGTAAACGATGTTGTCTTTAAAATATTCGTCAGGTTTTCCGCGGTCATAAAATCGCCGCCCAACGAAAAGAAAACAGTCGCAATAATCAACGGAATAATTACGCCCATTTCCCTTATCCCGAATACTTTGTTCAACCAGTGTTTCGACACGTTTGCCTTCTCCATGATCATTTCCTCCATTAATTTTAAAACAATAAAAACAATGTTTACGAAATTTTTTCGTGATTTTACTTTACTGCAAACTCATTTTAAATCATATTTTTCTTAAATACAAGTATTATTTTCAAATTATTTACGAAACATTTTCTTTATTTTTTCTAATAGGCAAATATTCAGCGAAATTCCGTTTTGATTTTCGTTGATTTAAAGTGAAGAAATCAGCCTTTTCTCAAAAAAGCCGCTGAAATTAACTGTCGCCTGTTTTTTTATTATTTTTGATTCCGCAAACGAAAAACCGGCCGAAAATTTTCGTCGGCCGGTTTACCCAATTCTGTATGATTATTTCCGTATTGAACGATTCCATCTCACCCTGCGCGGCTTCGCTTGATTTCTCTCGATCTGGAAACGGCCAGTACAATGCACAGTCCCCCTCCGGCAAGCGCCGTGGCCGCCAAAAGCAAAAACGCGACGCCGATATCAAAACAGTCCGCCATCAGCCCCATTAAGACAGGATATAAAGCCCCGCCCAATCCGCACCCGGAACTCATCAGGCCCACGGCTCCGCCCGTATTTTGAGGAAATTGTTTTGCCGCCAAGCCAACCAAAGTTGACCAGATCGGGCCGAACGCCGCGCCCGTCAAGGCGCATGCGGCAAGCGAAAGAAATGCTTCCCCGGAAAAGGCCAGCACCGTAAACAACGCGCCCGACAGAACAAAACAGACGATCAGCGCGCGGTGGGGCGATTGCTTTCTGGCTCCGCTCACCAGGCGGGATATTGCCATGCCTGTCCAGTATGCGGAAATCGCGTAAGCTCCAAAACTAGCCTGGGAAAGTTTTAAATCGAACAAAGTCTCCGTAAAATACCCGATGCCGTTTTCAAGCCCGACATACAAAATGATCGCAATAAATAAAATGACGAAAACAGGCGACTTCATGAACTCGCCGATTTTAAACATCCCCGTTGTTTCATTCCGTACGGCAGTCACGGAAAATTTTGCTTTCACCAGAAACAGCAACAAAACAAGATACGCGGCTCCGCATATAAAAAACAGCGAGCGCCAGTCCGCCGCCAGGTTTTTTATGCCCCAACCGACAATGATCGGGCTGATAACGGCGCCGGCGCTGAGCATGCATTGGCATATATTGATATACCTCACGTTGTCTTCCGGATACAGATCCGTTATCAGTGCGGAAGTGACGCATTCGCAGACGCTTAAGCCCGCGCCGATCAAAAAAACCCCTGTAATAAAGGCCCAAACGGAACCCGAGAGCGCCGCCATGGCGCATCCGGAAACAAAAACAATCGTAAATCCCGTAAGCACGGGCTTTTTTCCTTTTCTGTCCGCCACTCCGCCAAAAAAAAACGGCATGACAATAACGCTTATGTATTGTGCCGCCGCCAAAAAACCCATGCCGGTTTTCGTTGTATTGAATTCTTTTGAAATATCGGACAGAACGAGCTGAAATCCCCCCATTTCAAACCCTATGAAAAACATCAGTCCCGCAGCCAGAAATACCGGCATCCATTTATTCTTCTTTTCCGTAAACAACCTCTGCTCCCATTTCCTGAAGTTTTGTTACAAATTGCGCGTCGGCTTCACGGTCCGTGACCAGAATATCCACATTTGAAAGATCAGAAACAAATAAAAATCCTTCGCGTCCCAGTTTGCGCCGGTCCGCGACGATCATTGTCTTTTTGGCCCGTTCCATCATGATCCGGTTTATAACCGCCTCTTCCGCGTGGTATGTTGTCAGGCCGCCTTCCAGGCAAATGCCGTCCATTGACAGGATCGCATAATCGGCCTTATACCGTCTCAGTTGTTCCTGCGCGTCGCTGCCATACGTAAAAGAATATTGGGCGTTGATCTCTCCGCCCAGCAAAATAACGCGAAAAGTCGGATAGTCCCCCAGTTCCATTGCAACCATCAGCGAATTTGTAACGATATTTAAATTTTTATGCTTTTTCAGTTCAATCGCGGTATAGTACGTGGTGGTACCCGAATTGATCAAAATGGTGTCCCCGTCTTGAATGATATCGGCCGCCGACGACGCGATACCCCTCTTTACATCGCTGTTTTCCTGTTTTCTGCGCAGAAACTCCAGATTGTAGTAGTTTTTAACGGTCTGCACGGCGCCGCCCTGTATGCGCTCCAGGTATCCGTTCTGCTCTAAAGCGTCCAGATCGCTGCGGATTGTGACCGTTGTCGCTCCCAATTCTTCGCTGAGCTGCGTTACCCGCACCTGACCGTCACGGTTTAATATTTCTAAAATTTTCTTTCTGCGCGCATCTATTTTCAAATCTCCCACGGCCATTTTACTTTCCTCCATACTATATAATCATTTGCATTTATATAACTTTAACATAACACAGCACGCGCCGTTTCGAAAGTTTTTTTCTTATTTTTCCTGATTCAGACGCTCCCCCACGGCGCCGCCGGGATGAATCAGCGCGAACTGTTCGTTTTGGTAATCTGTTTTCTCTATCAAAGCGGACTGCAGCGCGTCAAAAATCACCGAAAGGACCGTGAAACTTGTAGTCCCCTGGCTGTTATACCTATCCGTTTCACGGCTGACATGCATGGCAATGACAATATCCGCCCCTTTTGCAAGCGGAGAATCCAGGTTTTCGGTCAGCGCAATGACGATTGCCTGTTTTTCTTTGCAGATCTCTATAATCGGAAGAAGCTCTTTTGTTTTGCCGCCTCTCGAGGCAAGCAGCATAACGTCGCCTTTCTGAATAAAGCCCATGGCCCCGTGAACGGCTTCCGCAGGGGAAATAAACCGCGACGGACGTTCAATGCAGCACATCAGATGCGCAAAATGCCGGCATGCAATGCCCGAATGGCCGCAGCCGCTGGCCGCGATCCTTTGCGCCGCCGCAAGCGCTTCTACGGCGCGCATAAATTCTTTCTGATCAATATAATCGAATTGCCCGTTTATGCAATCAGCTTCGATTTTAAACGCTTCTTTTACCCGTTCCAACACAGCGTCCATATAAACAGCCTCCCTTTTTGTGTATTTGACACCAGTACTGCCAATTAATTCTATCAGCCTGTTTATTATAATATTTTTTGAATATGAAATCAATACGCAAATATAAAGAAAATATTATTGACTTATTTTTTTCTTTTTATTATAATTATGGAAAATACAATCAATCGAGGAGGTGTAAGATGTATAAGAATTGCAGGATAAAGGCTCCGTTTTTTGAAATCGGCCCAAAGTCCTATCTTTATGGCGAGGATATTCTCTCTCTGGCCAAAGCCGCCGATGCGGCCGCCAAAAAATATGACGTGGATATTATTTTTACAACGCCGGTCGCCGATATTCGCCGGGTTGCGGAAAATACCGGCCGTATTTTTGTTTTTGCTCCTCATATGGATCCCCTTCGCCCGGGCCGGGGTCTGGCAGAAACGCTTCCGGAATCTCTGGTTGCCGCCGGCGCAGCCGGGGTCATGCTTAATCACTGCGAAAAGCCGCTCTCTCTTGCCGTCCTGAATCAAACCATCAAAAGGGCCGATGAAGTCGGACTCGCCACCATCGTTTGTGCGGATTCCATTGCGGAAGCCAAAGCAATCGCGTGCCTTTGCCCGAATATCATCGTAGCCGAGCCGTCCGAACTGATCGGTACGGGCAAAACAAGCGGCGCGGATTATGTAAGTGCTACTACTTCCGCCATTAAAGATATCAATCCCAAAATTTTGATATTGCAGGCGGCGGGCATCAGCAACGGACAGGACGTTTATAACGTCATCCGTTCGGGCGCGGACGCGACCGGATCTTCAAGCGGGGTTACCAACGCTCCCGACCGGGCCGCCATGGTTGATGAAATGATTTGCGCGGTGCGCCGCGCCTGGGATGAATTGCATGGCTGAAAAGAAATTTTAAATTATTTATGGAGGTTAAAAAATGGAGTTTAAAGTTTTTCAGAAGGAACTGGAACTGCAGTCGAGAGGCTGGATCCCGACGTTTCACGACGTTTCAAAGGAAGTGCGCGAAATCATAGCTGCATCGGGAATAAAAAACGGCACCTGCTGCGTCGCGTCCCACCATACGACCTGCAGCGTTATGGTGCAGGAATGCTCGCACGATATCGATTCGTTTGATCTTGAGTACCTGCAGCACGATTTGCTCGATATTATGAGAAAAATGATCCCGGATTTCGCCGAGGAGCATCAATACCGCCATCCGGGCCCGATTCATGCCCAGTTTGGCCGCCACGTGGGTGAACCGGGCGATTTTACAAGCATGAACACCGACGGACACCTGCGTTCCGTTTTCTTTGGCCGGAGCGAAACAATGACCATCAAAAACGGAGAACTGGACGGCGGCGAATTTGCTCACGTTTATTTTATTGACTGGGATCATGTGCGCGCCCGCCGGCGTCAGCTGAACATTACCGTTATGGGTACCACCGAGGAAATTGCCGACCGCAAATGGAACAACGGAGAAATCGTTAACACGCTGCGCAAATACACCGACGAAGAAAAGGAATATATGAAACAGTTCGACCTGCAGTTGATCAGATAACGGCGCAGAAACCGAACCGTACGTAAACTTGAATTAAAATTTGTCTCCAAAAAATTGAAAATCTCCGGGAATGTGCAAAGCAGAAGCACTGGCCGGAGGTTTTTAAAATTAACGTCTTTCCTGAAAAGGCTAAGCTTTTACCTTCATTTCAAGACCTTATTCATATTATTATTTATAAGTTTATCAACTTCGGCTTCCGACGGCATGGAAGGCATTCCTCCCATTTTTGTTGCGCACAGAGCGCCCGCCGCGTTTGCAAAATCTACTCTCCGCTCCATGCTCCACTCCTTTTTCCTGCACAGACTGTAAATAAACGCGCCGATAAAAGCGTCACCGCAGCCCGTCGTGTCGATCGCGTTTACGGAATACCCCGTTCGGAATCCGGATTCGCGCTGCGTTTTATAAAAAGCGCCTTTGCTGCCGCACGTTACCAGCACCGTTTTCGCTCCCAAACCGATTATCTTATCCGCTCCCGTCTCATACGCCGTTTCTTCAATCCCAAATATCATGGCCATTTCATCGTCTGAAATTTTGACAATATCCGCATAACGCATGCCTTCAACCATCCAGCGGACAGCGTCTTCCCGGCTTTTCCAGAGCAGCGCCCTGTAATTGGGATCAAACGAAATGATTTTGCCTGATTTTTTACGATACTCCGCGGCATAAAGCGCCGCGCCCCTGGCCGGTTCATCCGTCAGCGACAGCGAACTGAAATGAAATATCCCGGCATCTTCAAGCAAGCCGCAATCAACTTCTGCGCTGGTCAGCATAAGGTCTGCGCCGGGATTTCTCAAAAAAGAGAACTCCCTCTCCCCACTGCGGCCGATATGCACGAAAGCCATTGTCGTGTGCGTCTTCCCGGTTTGCCTGACGCCCTGCAGGGATATGCCCGCGCCAGAAATACGGTCTTTTAAAAATTCTCCGAACATGTCCTGACCGACCATACCTATAAAGGCGCATTCAGCCCCGAGAGCTCCCGCAGCCGCCAGGCAATTTAAAGGCCCCCCGCCGGGATTCATTTCAAAACAGGGATTCCCCATCTTTCCTTTACCGGCGGGTGAAAAATCAATCAATGCTTCTCCAAGAGCAACAACATCATACATCTTTTTTCCTCGTTTATAATTCTACAGCACTTCATTCAGTTCGAGCAATTCGTTGTCGGGACCTCGAAATAAAATCCACCTTGATCCGTTTTCAAACAACGCTCCCGAAACAACGTTTTCCTGTTCAAACAATATCCCCTTGCGGGCCAGGTCTGCCCTGACTTTATCGATGTCTTTGACTGCAAACGCGATATGGTCCACATGACCGTCTTTTCTGCCCGCTTCAGGCACAGGCATCTGGAATAATTCAAGGACCATGTTGTCGTTCTTCATAAAGCATACTTTTATCGATCCGTTTCTATCCTTCAATTCATTTTCATGCAGCACCGTCATGCAAAGCATATCGCGGTAGAATCTTTTTGACGTTTCAACATCGAAAACCGGTATGCCGATGTGCGCCAATCCTGTAATTCCCATGTAACATTCTCCTTTTTGTATTCCCTGCCATTTTAATTTAAAGATTCGGTCTGATTATGACTTTTAACGATCCTTTGGGACGTATTCCGTTGATATAATCCGGAACCTGATCCAAAGAAATAAAATCATTTATAATTTTTTCGCCGGTAACGGCTTTTGTTTTCATAAGATTGATCGCCTGGTTAAATGTATAGCAATTGGCGCGCGTCCCGATGTACTCCCAATCATTATTATAAATTTCAAACGGACTGATCCGAACGATAGCCTGAGAATTTGCACATCCGAATTGAAGTATTTTAGCCCGTTTCGCCGCGTATGAAAACATACTCTCAATAACAATTGGATTTCCTGTCGCATCTACGACAACGTCAAACTTTCTTGCATCGGCAACATATCCGTCCAGATCTTTCAGCGTGTCAAACGCTCTGAAAGCCCCTATTTCCAATGCGGCTTTAACCCTTTCTTTTTCCATGTCCATACACACCACTTCGGACGCGCCGCCCGTCATCAGATTCTTCAGCATAAGCAATCCCATTGGTCCCGCGCCAAAAACAAGCGCCCGGTCGCCGTAACGGACGTTCAGCCTTTTCATTGCATAAACCGAGCATGAGAGAGGTTCTATAAAAGCGCCGTCTTCAAAAGAAACTTCGTCGGGCAGTTTAAAGACGTTTGTTCCGGGAACTGCGACATATTGGGCAAAACCGCCGTCCCTCGTCACGCCCGAGGCAGTTGCGTTTTCACACATGTTTCCCTGATCGGATAAACAGTAGTAACAATGTCCGCAGTATTTATTCGGATCCGCCGTCACCCTGTCTCCGATTTTCCACGCGGTGACCTCGGACCCAACCTCGTGCACAATCCCCGAAAACTCATGGCCGGGAATCAAAGGATAGTTCGCAGGATATCCTCCCTTAAAAATATGAACATCGCTGCCGCATAAACCGGCGGCCATCACCTTGATGATAATTTCATCACTTTTCAGTTTCGGATAAGGTACTTCCCTTACGTCAACTTGATTGATCGCGTCAAAAACTACAGCCTTCATTTATTCATCGCCTGCTTTCTTTTATATTAAAATAACACTTTTTAATGAGTTTCTTTGATCAAGCGCCGCCTGTAAGGCGGTCCCGGTTTCGTTTAACTGAAAACGGCCGGTAATGATCCTCTTGATATCCTCCATATTTTTATGCAGTATTTCAATTGCGGTCGGATATGTATTTGTATACCTGAATACACCGGAAAGATGGATCTCTTTGTCTATGATATCAAAAACATTCACAGGGACCTCGCTTTCCCTGGGTATACCGACTAAAGCGACATTACCGCCCCGTCTCACAGAACGCAAAACGTTCTGTATCCCCGATGCGCTGCCGGACGCTTCAATGCAGCAGTCCACGCCTTTCCCATCCGTAATCCGGTTTATTTCATCCGTTAAATTCTGATTTTTTGCATGCACGATATGGCTTGCGCCCAGCGCTTTTACCATGTCTAATTTGCTTTGGACGGTATCGCAGACAATGCAGTTTACAACGCCGAACGATTTTGCAGCTATCAGGGCAAGAATGCCGATTGATCCAGCTCCGATAATCAGCAGTGATTTGCCCGGCCGGGCATTTATTTGTTTGCACGCCTGAATTCCCACAGAAAGAGGTTCCGCAAGGCAGGCTGTTTCATAGCTCATATCGTCGGGTATTGGATACAGCATTTCAGCGTTCATAACCAGATATTCCGCAAAAGCCCCTTTGTTGTTGGGCGTTGATAAAAAGCGCACCTCGCCGCACAAATTATAATGTCCCGATTTGCATTGACTGCAAACGCCGCACGTTTCCCCCGGTTCAACCGTTACCCTTTGTCCAATACTGAGGTTTTTTACATCAGATCCAACGGCTGCGATTACGCCGCTCGGTTCATGTCCCAATATCTGCGGGCTTGTCAGCCTGTAAGATTCACCCATCCCGAAATGTTCGTAATAATGCACGTCCGAACCGCAAATTCCCACGGCTTTGACTGCAATCAACGCCTCGTTCTTACCCGGAAACGGATCTTCCGCATCGACTAACCGAATATCTTTTTTGCCAAATAACACGGCCGCCTTCATGCTTTTGCACCGAACAATTTTCCTTTTTTTGCTTCTCTGGTAGACGCGATTACCGCCGCGACAACGATAACGCCTTTCAGCATCATTTGGGGGTATGCGGGAACGTTCATCAAATTCAGGATGTTATCGATAATACCGAGAACAAACACGCCTATTACCACGCCGCTTACCGAACCCACGCCGCCCGACAGGGAGGTGCCTCCTATTACAACCGCGGCAATGCTGTCCAGTTCCAGCCCCTGCCCGCTTAACGGCGCTCCCACCCTAAGCCTTGACGCCAGCAAAGCCCCGGCAAATCCGGCCAAAAGTCCCGTATACGCATATGGGAATAATTTATACTTTTTAAGGTTGATACCGCTTAATCTTACGGCCTCTTCATTTCCGCCGACAGCATAAGTAACCCGGCCCACCGTTGTATATCTTAAAAGGAAGAAGGTTATAATGGCAACAGCCAGCCATACGATAGCCGGAATCGGTATAAAACCGAACAAACGTCCACCGCCAAAAGCGTAAAAAGGGTCCATATCCTGCAAATCTTCGAACATGGACAGAATGATCGGAGTCGCATTTGTATACCAATAGGCCAGTCCTCTTGCAAAACTCATCATTCCGAGCGTGACAATAAACGGCGCGATTTTCAGCCTGGCCACTATTATTCCGTTGGCAAGCCCGATGACCAGTCCAAAAATCACCGCAACGGCAATGGCTGCCCACCAGTAGGTTGTACGCATAAAGCCGGCGCACAGGACCCCGCAAACGCCTACGATGGATCCGACTGAAAGATCAATTCCGCCGGTGAGGATAACCGTTAACATGCCCATACTTACGATCATGTTTACCGCAAGCTGTATCAAAAGGTTCTCAAAATTGGCTGATGAAAAAAACACATCAGAAACAATCGAGGCTATGATAATCAGTACAATCAAAACCGATAAAGGGATAAACATCTTTTTTAAATATTCCGATATTGCTACCGTTATTTTATTCTGACTATTTTTTTCCATAATAATCACCTATACATTAAACTTAATATTTTTTTGCTGTCCTGCACGTCTTCACCGGATAACTCGCCGGTAATGCCGCCATTTCTCATAACGACAACCCTGTTGCACAATCCCACTATCTCATCCATTTCGGATGAAATCACTATGACCGCGATTCCCTGTTTTGCAAGGTCGCTGATCAGAGTATATATTTCCGCTTTCGCGCCCACATCAATGCCCTGTGTGGGCTCATCGGCAATCAGTATTTTAGGTTCAGCCATCAAGGCTTTTGCAACAACGACTTTCTGCTGATTTCCTCCGCTCAGATCCCCGGCCATTGTTTCAACCGTCGGCGCTTTGATTGAAAGCTTCTTCTTTAATTCATTTGCATAAGACTGCTCGGCTTTTTTGAGGATAATTCCTTTTTTTGAAATTTTTCTGAGATTGGAAAGAGAAATGTTTTCACGTATGTTCCTTCCAAGTACGAGTCCGTCTCCCTTTCTGTCTTCAGGAGCTAAAAACAAACCCTTTTTAATTACATTTATGGGTTCGTTCAGTTTGACTTTTTCTCCATTTATAAAAACACTGCCGCTTATTACGGTTTCGGTGCCAAAGAGCGCTTTTGCAAGTTCGGTTCTCCCGCTGCCTACCAATCCCGCAATCCCCAGTATTTCACCCTCATACAGCTCGAAACTGATATCCTTTACGGCATTTGTTGTTAAATGCTGAACAGACAAAACCGATTTGTCCAAAACAACTTTCCTTTTCTCCGGGAACATGGCGGAAAGTTTTCTTCCCAGCATATGCGTTATCAATTCGTCGCTGGTTATATCTTTATTCTGCAACTGGGCAACCAGCGACCCGTCTCTCATAATTGCGATTCTGTCTGATACTCTGAAAATTTCTTCCAGCCTGTGCGAGATGTACAGTATTGTTTTATTTTCCTTTTTTAAGCTTTGTATGATTTGAAATAATATTTCAACTTCCCTGTCGGATAAAACAGCAGTGGGTTCATCAAAAATTATAACTTGCGGATCTCTTTGAAGTACCTTTGCAATCGAGACCAATTGACAGCCCGCCACGCTCAGGTCTTTCATCAGCTTTGTTGTTTCTATGTCAATGTGATATCGTTCCAATATATCGGCCGCCATTTTATGCAGCCTTCCCCAAGATATCCTGCCCTTATGCGCAAATTTTTTTTCGCCCAAAAAAATATTTTCCGCTACCGTTAATTCCGGAATAGTTTCGGCATGCTGATAAACCTGGCTGATGCCGAGGTTTTTGGCATCCTGAGTACTTCTGATATTCCGTACTACGTTATTAATTTCTATCATTCCTTCGTCATTCGAGTAAGCGCCGGTTAAGATTTTCATCAAAGTACTTTTGCCTGCGCCATTCTCACCAACGATTGCCAGAGTCTCTCCTTTATAGACTTCCAGATTAATATCCTTAAGAGCGTGTACCGGCCCAAACCGTTTATTAATCCCTTTAAAGCTGATTGCGCAATCCACTAACAAAACCTCCTTAAATTTTGATTGTCCAGGCGGAATTTCTCCGCCTGAACATCAAATTTGTTACCGATTAAAACGGCGAATTAGGATTATACAATTCATTAATATTTTCCGGTGTGGCTGTAATTGGATTCAACATGCTTCTTCTGCTGGCAGGCAGTTCGCCATTATTTATGTAGGACAAAAGTGCATTTGCAGCCGCTTTACCCATACGAACAGGGTCATTCAGTCCGATCGCTTTCATCGCGCCGCCATCCGCAATAATCTTCATTGCAGATTTGGCTCCGTCAACGGCGCAAAGCATAACACCGTCTATTCCGGCTCTTTGCGCTTCCGCTGCAGCCGCGACACAGAACGGATCGGATATGCCAAATATAACGTCTACGTCGGGATGCGCCACAAACAGGTCCCCCGCCATCTGAATGCCGGCTTCTTCCGTCCATGCTCCGCCATACAAATGAGATACTTCTTCCAGGGTATTTTCGGGATCAACGCTCTTTACGCCATCCCAGAAGCCGTCATATCTTGCCTTGGCAACCGCATTTCCTTCAACGCCGTCCAAAACGGCTGCTTTGCCGGTCACCGAACCTTTTTCCGCTTTCAGTTGGTTTGCAATATATTCGCCTACTCCAAATCCAAGGGAATAGTTGTCGCTACCAACCACGCAGAGATAGTTGCTGAAATTTTCATCCAAAGCGCTGTCAACCGCTACTACCGGAATGCCTTGGTCCGCCGCCTTTTGCAGCACTTCGCTGATTGCGGAAGGAGGATCGCAGGCATTGACAACCAATCCGTTCACGCCTTGCGTAATGAAGTTTTCAATCTGTTTGGTCTGCGCTTCAAAAGATCCGTTCGCATCCGCCAATAACACCTCTACCCCATTTGCTTCAAGCGTTTCCTGCACCGTATCCGCTATTACCTTGAAGAATCCGGACCCTACCGTGCCTGCTGCGATTCCGATCTTCATGCCGGCAGCCGTTTGTCCAACATTAAAATCTTCAGGTTCAACATAAGCCGGTTCGGATCCGATCTTCGCATAATCAGCCAGCAAATCCGATTCTGCCGGTACTTCCGATGCGGACACCTCGGGTTGGGCGGAAGACGCAGCGGCCTCGGTCGCTGAAGAAGAGTTTTCTGCCGCTGTTTCCGCCGCATTTTGGGGAAGACACCCCACGAGACAGAATGCGCTAAGCAGTACCAGTACTAAAACTACAATAACAGTCTTTTTCATATTTTTCCTCCATTATTTTTATTTAACCCCATTCAAGGTTAAACCATACCCTATTTCATCAATAGCCGCCGTACCTTTTAACCGTATCAAACATGGCAACAATATTTTCCGGCGGCACATCCGCCAGGATATTGTGGACTTGCTGGAAAACAAAGCCGCCATTCTCAGCGAATATTTCAATATTCTGTTTCACGTTTTCTTCCACGTCCTTTGGCGATCCATTGGGCAAAACCCATCTGGTATCACATCCGCCGCCCCAAAAAGTGATCTTGCCGCCAAAACTGTTCTTTAACTTGTTTGGTTCCATATCAGCACAAGTTATTTGAACGGGATTTACGGCGTCAAGTCCCGCCTCAATCAAAGAAGGCAATAAAGCATGGATGGAACCGCAGCTATGCATACAAATTTTCAAATGCGGCGCTTTTCTTTTGATCAGGCTCCACATTTTTTCATATCTTGGTTTAAAGAATTCGTCAAACATCAAGCGGGACATCTGCGGACCCGTCTGCATGCCAAGATCGTCGCCAAATCCGATGATATCGATATAAGGCCCAACCTCGTCCAGATACTTGGCCAATTTTGACAGGTGCAGCGCAAGAAGTTTATCCAGAAAGACGTGCGCCCTGTCGGGGTTGCCGGCAAGTTCCATGAAAAAATTATCGATGCGCATTGCCTGTTGTCCCAATTCCAACAGATTGCCGCCAAATATGCCGTAAATTGCCCTGTTTGTTTTGCTTCGCAGTTCTTTTGCTTCAGCTCCTATCCGGGAAAGCGTATCCGGGCCCGGAGGCGCCTCTACCCCCACCCACATGATCTTTTTCAGCTGATCTTCCATATCATCAAACAGTTCGTCATCACTGTCCTGATAGGGATAAAACGTTTGTTCAAAGTACAGGCAATCTTTTTTTTGTACGCACATTTGCTCACCTGCAGGCGTAAAAATTGCAAAATCGCCTGTCTGCAATTTTTTTATATCCACACAGGCCGGGATCTGCACCTCCGTTCCGTCATGGAGCGCCCATGGTTTCCAATAACCGGGCTTTTTATAATACTGATAACCCAATTGAACAACATCAATTCCGAGCATGTCCAAAACGTCGTCTTCTATGACTGCAAGCTGCTGAATAACGTCGTAAATAAACAACTCGCTTTTATTTAAACCGAGATATTCTCTTAAAGCTTTGTATGCCTGTACCGAGATGCCGCTTGACCTGTGTCCTCCAAAATCAACCGGTATTCTGTCCGCTTCCTTGTAATTTAAAGATAATGCAACCCTGTCTCTAGATATCATAAGAAATCCTTTCTTTACTAAAAATGTTTTCGGAAAATTTTGTATTTTTTTCGGTAACGTTTCCGAAAATTTCAAAAAATAAAGCACAAAAATTTGGTGCAAAAAATCTTAAATTTTGATTTCAGGTAACGTTTCCATTAATATAATACGATAAATTTAAACAAGGGGAGGAGCTGTTGATGCTCCGATTATAATTTTTGAATCAAACAACAGCAATTGGCGCTCCTTTTTCTTTCCAAAAAGGATCCTTTGTAAAATTAATTCCGCTGCGGCTTCTCCCATGGCAGCCACAGGTATTTTGATTGTCGTCAGCCTGGGCCTTATTAATTTGGTGATTTCAAGACCGTCGTAAGCAGTGAAAGAAATATCATTGGGAATAGCAAGGCCCGCTTCGCCGATCGCCACATAGGCCCCCATAGCCAAATATTCATTCATACAGTGAATTGCCGTCGGGCGGTCTTTCATTTTTAAAATCTGCATAGCGCCTTCATAACCGGGATTTTCAATAGGCTGCCCGTCAATAACCAACGATTGATCATATGCGATTCCTGCATCTTCCAAAGCATTTTTGTATCCCAATAGGCGGTTTGAAAGATTATTATCCTCATATAATTTATATCCGAGAAAAGCTATCCTTCTATGACCCAATTCTATTAAGTGCCGGATCATGGCATAAGTCTCGTCTTTGCTCTTGCTTACGACTTGATCGATGTCGTCATAACTTGTTGAAACGCCGACAACAATCGTATTTTCCTTGATTTTTTCCAGGAGCGCCTTATTTTTTACAACAGTACTCAGCAAAAGAATGCCGCTGACCCTTTTTTTAAGCATTTCATTTAAATAATAGTCTACCTGAATATCGCTTTCATTTGTGATGCATAGAATCAGCGTAAAATGATTTTTACTGAGAACCGTTTCTATACTCTTTATAAGTTCAGAATAGAACGGATTTAATATATCAGGTATGATTGCGGCAACGGTATTGCTTTTCTGTGTAACGAGATTTTTAGCCGTTTCGTTCGGCGTATAATTCAGCTGGTTTACCGCTTCGAGGACCTTTTCTTTCATCTCTTTACTGATATCGTAGTTATCGTTCAACGCCCTGGAAACAGTGCTGACGGAAACGCCCAAATAATTGGCAACATCAACAAGTCTGGTATTTTGTTTCTTAACGCTCATTTCCTGCTTGTTCTCCTTAATTGTTTTCGAAAATATTTCCGATAACGTTTCCGTAAACACACAATATCATACCGCATTTAATTTGTCAATAATTATTGTATTTTTTACGCATGTTTTTCAGGCTCAACATAATTTTACAAAAATCAAAGGCGATCCCCCTGCCAATCATGCATAAAAGCTTATAAGTCCTAGTCCTGCGATTCAGGCCCTATCGTATAAGTAAACCCAAAACAATCCTATTCCCCGTCCCGATAAGATTGTATTATCTATCATAAGCATTATAAAAAAATACAATCCTCCCGTGACAAAACAAGCAAAATCCTGCAGCTGCAAAAATGTGCATATAGGCTCATGATGAGCATTTTTTCCTGTTTTATATATGATATAATTATTTATGCAATCAAACGGAATAGAGGAAGCGTAATTTGAAAAAGTGTGTCATTTTTGATGTGGACGGAACCATAATCAGCAGCGAAGAAATCATTATTAAAACAACGCAGATTTTTGCGGAAAAATATCTCGAAAAAAAACTTACATATGAACAATGTTTTAAAATAATCGGCGTTAACACCGAAAACATTTTGCGCAGAATAGGTGTTGACGAGGGGGAACTGAATGCGTATTTTCCCCTTTACACAGGGCTTTTATCCGAGATGTCCAAAGAAATGCGGCTTTTTGACGGAATCAGGGAACTGATTGCGGCGCTTCACCAAAAAGGATATTTTCTCGGGATCGTTACCTCGCGCGTGAAAAGTGAATTTGACGACGCAATGGGACGGTATGGCCTTGGCCGTTATTTCGGCTGCGTAATTGTTGCGGACCAGACAAAAAACCACAAGCCCCACCCCGAGCCTCTTCATCTTTTCATGAAAAAAACAGGCTTTTCTGAAAATGAGATCTTATACATCGGCGATTCCATCAACGATTATCTTGCGTGCCAGGCGGCGGATATTGATTTTGTGCTTGCAAAATGGGGCTGTATTGACGACAGCGGAGTGAAAGCCCCTGACTTTGCCGCCAAACAGCCCTGTAATGTGCTTGAAATTTTGAATCAAGGTTAATCCCAAAGCTGCCAGTCTGAAACATTAAGATCGTTAAATTGGTTTTTACCCTTTGCCCAAAGCGTACCGTTTGCATTAAGGCCTATCGTATGGGTTCTTCCGGCGGCTATGGAAACAACGTCCCTCCAGTCCGAAACGTCGCACTGCCCATCATCATCGAGTCCGGCCGCAACCACCGTACCGTCGGTTTTGAGGCCCACCGTGTGGTATCCGCCCGCCGATACCGCGCGTATCCCCGACCAGTCAGAGACGCCGCACTGGCCAAACTGGTTGTCTCCGGCCGCAACAACGGTCCCGTCTTTTTTGATGGCCACCGAATGCAGGCCGCCTGCGGATATCGCGACGATATCGGTCCAGCCTGATACATCGCACTGTCCGAGATAGTCGTCTCCCGCGGCCACAACAGTGCCGTCCGATTTTAATCCGAGCGAATGGTACAATCCTGCGGAAACCGCAACGATATCCGTCCACCCCCCAACCTCGCACTGGCCCATGTCGTTGTCGCCCGTCGCCACGACGGTTCCGTCCGATTTTAACCCGAGCGTATGGTAATTTCCGGCCGCGATCGAAACGATATCCGTCCAGCCGTCCGTTTTGCTCTGACCGTAGGCGTTATCGCCCACATGCGTGACGGTTCCGTCCGGTTTAAGCCCCAGAGTATTGAATCCTCCCGCAAAAATCTGCTCCGACGGCTCCATTTTTTCCGTTTCCGTCTGTCTGAAAGTGTCGTTGCCCGTTGCGATGACCGTCCCGTCCGACTTCAGGCCCACGGTATGAAAATTGCCAGCGGCTACGGAAATACACTTGACTTTTGGCAGCATTTCCATGATCTTTTGCTCTGAATCGAGGTATTTCCTTATGTTCTGGAGTGCGCCCACGGCCCGCCCGAATTGCCCGTTTTCTTCATACGTCCGCGCTATACTGTACAGTCTTTGAGTTGAATCAAATATATAGGTGCATTTTGAGTATAACCGCACCGCGGTTTCATTATCCCGGGCCTCTTCCGCCTGAAGAGCAAGCCTATAATTGGACAGTGGTATGAAAAAGCTGAAAATTGATACCGCCGCCGCAAGCGCCGCGATAATTATAACGGCTTTTTTTAAAGCAATTTTCCTTGCCCCGTCCGGCATGCTTTTTTGATTTCTACCGTTCATAAGCGCTCCGTTTTTGTTATTTGTTCAAGATATTCAGCATTTCATCCGCCATAGCCTGCAGAATGATATTGCAGGAAGCAGCTCCCGCGTCCAGCACGCCTTTTGAGCGTTCGCCCAGCCTGCTGGACCTGCCGAACTTTGCCACAAGCTCCCGTGTGGACTCTTTTCCGACTTCGGCTGCTTCTTTCATTTTCAAAAGCGCTTCCGCAAAATCGTCTCCTCCGGCTGCGGCCTTTTCAAAAGCATCGCATGCCGGAGCAAGCACGTCCACAAGAGTTTTATCGCCCACGCGCGCCTCGATTATTTCAAAAAGCCCGTCGCGCCCGGCATTCAGCATTTGAGAAAAAACTTTTCCGTCTATCGCATCCTGCGCGCTGTCCGCCATATCCATAAATATGGTTCCGTATATGGGTCCCATCGAACCGCCGATCTCGGTTATGAGTATATCTCCCAGCCTGTCCAAACACTCCGAAAAGCTCAAATCTTCATCCATGATGCTTTTTTCGCACATGGAAAAGCCCTTGTTCATATTCATGCCGTGGTCGCCGTCGCCGATGAGCCCGTCAATTTCGCCGAGGTAATCGCGGTTGTTTTGGATTGCCTTTATCATTGCAAGCACTATGGATTTCCCGTCTGCGTTTTTAAATGCATTCATATTATCTCTCCTGTTTTTGAAATTGCCTTAATCCGACCGAGTCCGTTTCCTTGTCCAGCAGTGTTTTCAGTTCATCATCAAGCTTCATGGCCGTAAGCGAAACGCCCATCATTTCGAGAGACGTGAAATAGTTGCCCACATAAGAACGGTATACTTTTATCCCTTTGTCCGCAAGGATCTTTTCTATTTCGTTGTATATCACATAAAGCTCCATTACCGGCGTCGCGCCCAGGCCCGAAACAAGCACCGCCAGTTCGTCTCCGCCGGCAAAGGGGTAGTCGTTTATGACGATGTCCACCATGCGTTTTGCCATACCTTGTGCCGTCTCCAGAGGACAAACCTCTATTCCCGGTTCGCCGTGATGGCCGATGCCCACTTCCATTGTACCTTCTTTTATTTCAAAATTCGGATGGCCTACCGCGGGAAGCGTGCAGGGCGTGAGCCCGATACCAACGCTTCTTGTATGGTCTATCGCTTTTTGAGCCGCGGCAATGACCTCGTCCAATTCCGCGCCTTCGGCCGCTTTCGCCGCGCCTATTTTCCACATGAACACTTCGCCCGCGACGCCCCGCCTTTTTTCGCGCTGGTCTTTGGGCGCAGAAGCGACGTCGTCGTTTGCTACGACGGTTTTTACTTCAATGCCGTCCTTTTTACTCATTTTGACCGCCATTTTGACGTTCATATTATCGCCCGAATAATTTCCGTACAGGCAGGCGACGCCCCTTCCAGCATGGGCGGCCTTGAACGCGTCGTAAAACGCCTTTGCCGTTGGCGAAGAACAGATCTCCCCTACCGCGGCGGCATCCAGCATATTTCTGCCGACATAGCCGATAAACGCCGGTTTGTGCCCGGATCCGCCCCCCGTCACCACCGCGACGCGGTCTTTGGGCGCAAATCTGGATTTTACGACTCTTTTATTTTCCTCAATCCCCTCAACGATATCGCCGTGGGTTTTGATGAAGCCCTGCAGCATTTCGTCCACAATGGCGTCCGGGTCGTTCATGATCCTTTGCATAAAACAATCCTCCAAATATATTAAATTTTAATAATTCATATCCGCCAAAATCCTGTTCAGGTTGGCAAGGCCCTGAACAGCAAGCTGCTCGCCGGAATCCGCAAATTTTCTCCATATCGCGCAGTTGCCGACAAGCTCCGTAAAGTTTGAATCAAATGACTCTATGACCGCGTAGCCCTGAAAATCTATTGCTCTTAAAGCGCCAAAAAGCCTTTCCCACGGGACCATTCCCGTGCCCGGAATTCCCCTGTTGCTTTCGCACAGGTGAACGTACCCGAGATATTGTTTTCCGCACGCCGAGATCGCGTCTTCAAAAGACAGTTCTTCGCGTATCATGTGAAAACTGTCCAGATGTACCTTTACATTATCATAACCCACGTCTTTGCAGTAATCGACGGCGTCCGCCGCAACGTTCAAAAAGTGCGTTTCAAATCTTTGCGCGCATTCGACCGTGATTGTAATATCGCTCGTATCCCTGGCGTACCGCGCAATTTCACGCATGGCCGCAACCGACCAGTCCCATTCCTGCCGCGTTCTGGGCTTGCCCGTAAGGTAACCCCAGGCCGCATAGGTCATGCCTCCGATGATGTTTGAGCCGATTTCTTTGTTTATATCTATCAGCAGTTTCATGGACTCAATTCCGCGCCTGCGGATTGCCGGGTCCGGAGATATCAGATTTGTGGTTTCGTTGAGTGTTGTTGACGTAATCAGCGGAATACCGGCCTTTTGGGCGGTTTCCTTCACCTTTTGGGCGGGAAATTCCTCAGGGCGCGCGATCGCTATGTCCACAACACAAAAGCCCAGTTCCTTTGCTTTGGGAATGATCCATAAATCTTTTTCGGAAAAAAGCTCGCTCCATATAAAGCTGTCTACTCCGATCTTCATAACCTTACCTCCGCATACCGTATTTTATTTGAAATTACGATTGTCCAGCTCTTTGATATAATTGACTTTGGGCGTGGAACTGCCGTCAACAAACTCCAGGGACAGCCATTCTTTTGCGATCTTCTTTGCCAGCTCGGGGCCTATCACCCTTGCGCCCATGCAAAGCACGTTTGCGTCGTTGCTGAGTTTCGCGCGTTCCGCCGAGAAGTTGTCGTGGCATACCGTTGCGCGTATACCCTTAAACTTGTTTGCGCAGATCGCCATACCCAGGCCTGTTCCGCATATCAGAATTCCCTGAGGTTCATAATTTTCCGCAATCAATTTGCCGCAGAGCTTTTCCGCAATCAGCGGGTATTCCGTCGGGTCGGATGCGCCGTTTACGCCCAGGTCGTGCACATCATAGCCAAGACCGCGGGCAAAATCCCTGACCGTGTTTTTAAGCTCCACCGCCGCGTTGTCGCACGCAATATAAACCTTGTTCCTCATTCTTTCCTCCATCTATTACAAATTTTCTTTGCCGTATGTGTTCGCAAACCGGAATCTTTCAGATTCTATGTACCTTTGCGGTATTTCCGAAATCTTGCATTCGCCGCACAGCGAAAGATATATTGAGCAGGCTTTTTCCATTACCGCCACGGTAAGCTCAGCGTCTCTGAGCGTTTTGCCGCATGCGACAGGCCCGTGATTCTTTAAAATAACGCCGTTTTTGTCCCCGATCGCGCGGGCCGCAGCAACGCCCAGCAGCGCATGCTGCTCCGCGCTTATGTATTCGCCTGTAAGCGGTATCGCACCGCCGAGCATTTGAGACATCTCCTCTACCATACAGGGAACTTCCCTTATGTTCATTGCCGAAACCGCCATCGCCTTCTCGGTATGCGCGTGTATAATCGCGGAAACGTCGTCTCTTGCAAGATAAATCTGTCTGTGGACTTCTTTTTCGGAGGTCGGTATTCTGTGGCCCTCAACTTTTGTCCCGTCAAGACCGATTACCACCATATCGCCGGGCGCGATTTCGTCATAGTTTATTCTGCTTGGCGTAAGAACGATGCAGTCTTCTTCGCGCACGCTGATATTGCCCCAAGTGCCCAGAAAATACCCTTTCTCCTGCATTTTTTTGCACATTTTGATTATTTCGGTTCTCTGCTCGAAGAACAGCATTTGCTTTAACTACCTTTCAATCAGTTCTGCCCGCATTTTCCAAAGCTCCGCGAAAACTTCTCTCGAGCGTTTGAACAGCTTATAATATTTCATGTATTCCCTGTGTTTTTCCGCATCGGGCGTGAATCTTCTGTCCGTCATAACGGTTTTTTCAACCGCGGTTTTATAATCCGGGTAAACGCCCTGTATGACCATATTATTCATCGCGGCGCCTTTGGCGCCGAATTCTTCCCCTTTGATCGTTTTTACTTCTATTCCCAGCACGTCGGCAAACATCTGGCACCAGAGGGCGCTGCGCGCGCCGCCGCCGCAAATCGCCACGCTTTTGACTTCCTGCGGCATGCTTTGATAACAGTCGAACATTGCGTATGCGACGCCTTCATATGTTGCCCTTGCGATATCAGCGATCGTATGTTTTATGCCCAGCCCCGTATAACTTGCGCGCGCGCGGGAATCCGTAAACGGCGCCCTCTCGCCGCCGGCAAGAAGGTAAGGGTGGTACATCACGCCGTTTGCGCCGACCGGTACTTCTGAAATCAGCTTTTCAATATAGTTGTATACATTCATGTTTTGGCCGGCGGCGCCGGTCTTGATTTGTTTTCCGAAAACTTCAAGCATCCACTCGATGTTGGGCGTTCCCGCGAGGGACGCCATCAGGCGCAGCCACCTTGACTCTTCAATATGCGTCACCGTCATACCGCAGTTGGCCCCGCCCCATTTGGGTTCTGAAATAACCATTTCATGAAGCGCCGCCGTGCCGATAATGGAACAGCATTCCCCGCTTTTAATTGCTCCGCTTGCAAGCGCGCAGGCTACAACATCCATCGGTCCTGAGGTTACGACGGTTTTTTCGGACAGTCCCAGTTTTTCCGCAACGCTTTTTTGAATTATGCTTCTGGCTTCGTTTGTTTTTTTAAGCGGCGGATATTTTGAGCGGTACTGCGCGATTCCGCAGATTTCAAACGCCTCTTTGGAATATTCCCGTTTTTCAAGATCAATGAGCACAAGCGACTGGTCTGTTGATTCCGTTATGAATTCGCCGGTCAGCTTGTAAAAAAGGTAATCTTTAAGATGTAAAAAATATTTTGCTTTATCGAGGCTTTGGGCGTCATTTTGGGACATCCATTTTACGATACTGTTCTGGTTGCCGGTAAAAATGCGCGTGCCCGTTATTTTGAAAAGCTTGTCGGCCGTGCCGTTGCGGACCCATTCGTCCACGACGTTTTCAGACCTTCCGTCGCAAAAACAGCATCCGTTCCTCACAGGTTCGCCCTTCCCGTCCACAAGCCAGAGCCCGTCTCCCTGGGCGGTTATGCCAATGCCCCAAATCCCGTCCTTACCGTATTTTGCGGTGATGGAACACACGCACAGGCAAAGCTTTTCCCAGATTTCGCCCATATCCTCTTCGTACTGATTTTCACGGGGAAAAATACCTGTAAGCGGAAACGCCTTTTTGTCTATTTCATTACATTTTTCGTCAAACAAAACTGCTTTTATACTTGTCGTACCTGAATCGATACCAATAAAATACCTGTTCATACCGGGCGTGCTTCCTTTGTTTTTTGGAGAAGCAGGAAACGCTCAAGCATTCCCCGCTTCTCCGCTTAGTGGATAATAAGCCTGTACAAATTATTATTCGATATTTCTGTGCCTTTTTTCCATTTTTTCGAACGACAGATCGGGATCTTCGTCCACTATTTTCATAATGATCATATCGCCGATAATCAAAAGGCATTGTTCGAAAAGGTTTCCCATGGGCTGCGCGGACGGAACCACTTCGTCTTTGCCGAGGTATACGCTTGCGGGAATGAACATGACAAAATCCGCAAGCCTGCAGGCTTCGCCGCTCGGAGAGCCGGTTATGACCGCAATTGCCGCGCCGTTATTCTTTGCTCTTTCGCAAACGTATTTGATGTGGCCGATATTCCCGCAGCCGTTTGTTGCGACAAGAAGGTCTCCCGCACCGATGGAAGGCGTTGTGTCGTCCCATATCCAGTATGCTTCTTTGCCCATGTGCATGACGCGCATTGCAAACGCGCGCGTCATCATCCCTTCGCGGCCTACGCCGATAAAAAATATTCTTTTGTGCCTGCGGATAAGCGCCGCGAAGCAGTCTACCGCCTCCGGATCAAGCCTGTCAAAAACCGCCTGGTATTCCGCTAAAACCTTTTTTCCTGTTTCTTTGATATTCATAATAACCTCCGGCAGAATGGCTTTTCCGCGCCTTACGCCTTCGTCCCGCCGGACAGCGTATCGGCTGACGCCTGCACGCCGGATACGGTATCGGCAGCCTGCATCTGCTGCTGTTTTAAAAGTTTCTTTTGCTTTTTAACGTCCATGCGGTCGATCGCCATGTTGAGGAACAGAAGTCCGAGGAGCATAATGCCCCAGATGAGCTTCTTTGCGTATGGCGTGAACTGCCACAGCGTAAACGCGCTCTGCAGTATTTGAATGCAGAACAGTGCAAGGATAATTCCTATGACCTTTCCTTTGCCGCCCGACGGGCTTATACCGGCGAGTACGCATACAAGGATCGCCTGCAGCAGATAGGTGTCTCCGTATCCCACCTTCGCCGAGTTTACCCTGGCGACGATCATAAGGGCCGAGAAACCGGCCATAAGCCCTGCGATTGCGTATGTCAGTATGATTGTTTTCTCGTTGTTTATGGCAGAAAACCTTGAAGCCGTGTGGTTTTCGCCGATCATATAGATCTTATGGCCGAAGCCAGTGCGATCCATGACGATCACCAGCACTATGGCGATCGCTATAAACAGCAGGAATACGTAGGGAAGCCCTATTAATGTTCCCGTTCCGAAAGATACGAACTCCTCCGGAAGATTCGTTATCCCCTGGCCGCCTGTAGCCGCCATGCTTATGCCGTTGTATAAAATCATTGTACCCAGCGTCGCTACTATGGGGTTTACGGAAAACTTTGCGATCAGCACGCCGTTGAACATTCCGCACACTGTGGCGCTGCCTATAGCGACGATTACGGCCAGCACAATGAGTCCGCTTGTTCCAAGAGTTTCTCCAAGACCTTCGTTCGAGAGCACAAATGCCGCCAGAATACCGGCGAGGTTCGCATTTGACACGATAGAAAGGTCTATGCCTCCAAGCAGCATTACAAGTCCCATACCTATGGACAATACGGCAAATTCCGAAATCTGAAAGGACATGCTTGAGAAGTTTCTTGTATTATACATTTTTTCGCCCAATACAAGAGCCATCGCCAAAAGAATTCCGATTGTCACAAATATCAGGATTGTAAGCTGCAGATCTTTTCTAAATAACGCTTTCAGTTTAGGCATATTTTTTTCCTCCGTTTTCATTGAGAGACTATTCGGTAAAGATAAACAGCCTTCTGTTTTTCTTTCTTTCCTGATACGATGTCATGATGATGCTGAACAGAAGTACAATACCCAGGAACAGGTTGTTCCATGATGACGAAAACCCAAGAAAAATGAGCGTAGTGTTCATAATATACATTAAGGATACGCCGAGTATGGTCCCGAGGATCGTTCCCTGCCCGCCCACAACTTTCGCGCCGCCGATAATCACGGCCGCTATCACCGTGAGCTCTGTTCCCACCAGGGTGACCGGGTTGCAGCCGTTTACCAGGGCGATATACAAAACGCCCATGATTCCGCTCAGAACCCCCATATAGCCGTAAATAAACAGGTGCGTTTTCCAGATGTTGAAGCCTGCTCTTCTTGCGGCCTCAGGCGAGCAGCCGAGAGCGAAAATACTCTTGCCAAGCATTGTTTTCTTTAAAATAAACCATGTAAAGACTACTACCGCAACAATGATGATAAAAAATACGGAAAGTCCCATGATACCGCCGAAACCGTCGGGCATGGAAAAAAGCTTTGCTTCGCCGAAATTTGTAATGGACGGCGGCATATCGAGCGAGCCGATATTTTTTGTTCCAATGAATGTGGTGACGATGCCGTGATACAGGCTGGATGTACCCAGGGTGATGATGAACGGCTCCATTTTTGTTACGTGGATGAATACGGCGTTCAGGAGTCCGAGGCCAAGACCGATCGCGCAGGATATTACAAAGCAGAGCGCAATATTGTCCACTCCGGTTCCCATCAATGTTTTTGTGGCGACATATCCGCCGAAAATGGCAATGGCGGTAAAAGAAACGTCTATGCCGCCGGATATGATCACCAGCAGCAGGCCCATTGCAACAACCATTGTTCCCGCGGCGGATTTGACCATATCAAAAAGCGTAGCGGCGTTCAAAAACTCCGGGTTTACTATGGAAACCACTATACAGTAAACGACGATAATCAAAACAAGAAACTTTTCCGTAGTAATTTCTTTTTTATTTTTCTGTTTTTTTAAAAGGTTTTCAGTCATACTGCCCTACCCTCCTCGCTCTTGTTTCTGAGATGCAGATTGTTTATAAAGTTGTTGATCTTTTGAGCGGCATCTTCATCTTTCATGATATCTTCGCCAAATTCCTGAATGATTTCGCCCCTGAACATAATGGATACGCGGTTGCAGTTTGCCGTTATTTCTTCAATTTCGTCCGAGATTATAATGACCGCCATTCCTTCCTGAGCGAGTTTTTGAATTTGTTCGTATATTTCGGATTTTGAACCAATGTCTACGCCTACGGTAGGAGAGTCGAGAATGAAAAGTTTCGGCACTGTGGCAACCCATTTTCCAATAACAACCTTCTGTTGGTTTCCGCCGGAAAGCGTTTTGACCATTGTCTGCGGGTTTGGAATACGGATCTTAAACCTTTTTTTGGAATCCTGGGCCAGCTTAAGCCTTTGTTTTTCGTCCAGAATGCCGATTTTATTTACCATCCTGTCCAGTATTACGGAGGATGTGTTGTCTGTGAGGTCTTTATTCAGGAACAAGCCCTGCGTCGCTCTTTCTTCCGGGAGCAGCGCGATCCCCAGTTTAACGGCGTCTACGGGAGATTTGATTTTTACCTCTTTTCCGTTTACATACACTTTCCCTTTTTCGGAAGGATTTAATCCAAACAGCGAAAGCATGAGCTCCGTCCTGCCCGAACCCAAAAGCCCCGTGATCCCCATAATGTCTCCGGGGCGGACATTCAGATTTACATTGTAAAAATGTCCTTCCCTTGTGAGGTTTTCAAGCCTGAGCATGTCTTCCGCAGCCGGGTTTGACCGTATATAGTGGGCGTATTTGATGTCCCTGCCCGTCATAAAATTGATCAGCTTCATTTTGTCTATTTCGTCTTTTACCAGATCCGCAACCTGCTTTCCGTCTCTGAAAACCGTTATTGAATCCGCCACCGACATAACTTCGTCCAGTTTATGGCTGATGAACACGATCGCAAAGCCTTTGCTTTTCAGGGTTTGGACAATCTTGAGCAGCTTTTCAATTTCCGCTTTGGTGAGCGCTGTCGTAGGCTCGTCCATAAACAGGATTTTGGCGTCAAGCGCCAGCGCGCGGCAGATCGCTATAATCTGCCTGTTTGCAATTGAAATCCCCTGAACGGAAGCGTCCAGGTCCATTGTTTCGTCTATCATGGCAAGGGCCTTTTGGGCGATTTCCACAACTTCTTCTTTATTAATGATTTTTTTCTTTTCTTTGATGAGTTTGTTCATTGCAATATTTTCCGCGATGGTCATATTGCTGAAAAGCGATAAATCCTGATATATTACCTGAACGCCCGCGTCTATCGCGCTTATGGCGTTTAATTTGGGGTAATGTTTACCGTCAATGTAAATTTCTCCGCTGTCCGGAGTTTCGACTCCGGCAATAATTTTAACAAAAGTTGATTTTCCGCTTCCATTTTCCCCTGCCAGGCACTTCACCTCGCCGGTTTTGATCGTAATGTTTATGCCGTCCAGGGCCTGAACGCCGATGTAACTTTTGCTGATATTTTTTGCAACCAAAACATTATTATCCACTATTAGCTTCCTCCTTTAAAATTACTATGCCCCCCGCTGAAGGAGGGGCATAATAATCTTTAAGTACCAAATTCCTTTTAGAAGTTGTATTGGTCGATGTTGTCTTTGGTGAATACTAGCGCCGCGTCGCCGAAAAGGAGATTTCCGTCCATTCTGATCTGCTTGTAGCCGTCTTTCGAGAAGTCTATACCGGCTTTGATTTCTTCGCCTTTCAGAACTTTCATGGCGATTTCGCATGCAACGTAACCTGCATCGGCGGGCCTCCACGCAAGGCCTGCATACATGTAGCCTTCTTTGATGTACGCGCCGGACATTGACGGAACAGCCGTGCTGACAAGAGCGATGTCTTTTCTCTGCTTGTCCTTGAGAGCCTGCGCGATACCGGCGCCTGAAGCCGCGCTGTCCGTGAAGCCTTTGACATCCGGGTTTGATTTCAGAACTTCAAGAGCCTTGTCGTATGCGAGCTGGTTGTCGTTCTTATCTTCGATAGGCTCCGTGGAGATGCATTCCATTTTGGGGTAGTTCTCCTGGCAATATTTAACGCAGTTTTCCCACCATACCATGTGGGGCGTCATCGTAAGCATTCCGACAAAAGACGCGTATTTGCCTTCGCCGTTCATTGCTTTTGCAAGGTTTTCGCCGAAACGGATACCCTGTTCTTCATTGGGGAAAGCTTCGAGGTCATAATCTACCGAGTCGAGAATGTCCGGAGCTTCGTGGCCGATAACTACGATTCCCGCATCCCTTGCTTTCTGGAGAACAGGCGCCATTGATTTTGTATCGTTCGGAACTACGCAGATAGCGTCAACGCCCTGAGCGATGAGATCTTCAACCATTTGAACCTGTTTTGCCGGGTCGCCGCCTTCGGGAGCAATCTGGTACGCGTTAACGCCCGTGTCCTTGGCGAATTCTTCGATGCCCAGCCTCATGTCGTCAAACCACGAAATACCTTCGTGTTTTGCCACCATAACAATAGTATATTCGCTATTGTCTTTTGCAGCAGGCGCAGCGGCCTCCGAAGAAGCGGCGTCCGAAGAAGCGGGAGCCGCGGCTTCCTGCGAAGCGCTCGCTGATTCCTGTGAAGCAGCGGGCGCAGGGGTGGAGCATGCAGTGAACATAACCGCAGCCATGATAACTACAATCACTAAACTGATGATCTTTTTCATTTTTTTCCTCCAATTTACTCTATTATTTCTTGCTTTTTGCAAGCTTGACGTTCTTACTTTACGGTTTCTTTACGGCTTTCAATTTTACCGACTACCCTGGCAAGTTCTTCATAATTGCCCCGTACCTCTTCGTAAAGGTTTCTGTATATTTTATAGAGGTCTTCGTAGATCTCCTGATTTTCGGGGATGGGATTTGTGATATCTGAAATCTGGTTCCATTCTTTTATCATGGAAAAGTCTTTAAACACGCCTGTTGCAACGCCGGCCATTACGGCGTCGCCGAACGGAGCGCTCATTGCGTCGCTGATATATGCGCCGGGGATCCCGATGCAGTCGCAGACGATCTGTCTCCAAAGGGGGCTTTGCGCGCCGCCTTCGCCCATAATAAGCGGAAGCTTCAGCTCTATTCCCGTTTCTTTGAAAAGCTCAAAATTGTGCTTGAGCGCCAGGGCGGCGCCTTCCAGGAAGGATCTTAAAAGATGGTCTTTTGTATGCGAATAGTTCATTCCGAAAATAACGCCGCGCGCGATCGGATTCCAGATCGGAGTTCTTTCACCCATGAAATAGGGCAGGGTCAAAAGTCCATTGCTTCCGGCCGGCACTTTGGCGGCCCTTTCGCACAGATAGTCGTACTCGTTCACGCCCATCTGGTTTGCCACAATGTTATCCAGGTCCGCAAATTTTTCTTTGTAATATCTTAAAGAAGATCCGCACCCGCAGATTGCTGCAAGCGTTGTATACATTGTTTCGGACTGGGCCGCGTGTACGATGGTAATCAGGTTCTTTGTAAATTTCGGTTTTTTATGGGCGATGCCCATGACGCCTGCCGAACCCATCACAACAGACATATCGCCGTCGCTCAGCATTCCGCCGGCTACCCACGCGGCGTTGCAGTCTACCGTTCCGGCAAGAACGGGCGTGCCTTCCATCATCCCGGTCCTTTCGGCCGCTTCCCTCGTTACTTCGCCTACGATTTTGTCGCAGGCGGCAAGTTCGGGATATTTTTCCGGATCAAGGCCGATTTCCTCCAATACTTTTGCGTCCCATTTTTTATTTATAATGTCAAAGGCTACGCCTACCAGGCTCGCGTTGGAATAGTCCACGACCATTTTTCCGGTAAGCTTCATCCTGGGATAATCCACAACCGTCAGAAACTTGCATGCTTTTTTATAAAGATCGGGCCTGTTGTTTTTTTCCCAAAGCAGCTTGACGGTTGCGTAATAAGGATCGATAATATTTCCGCTGAGCTGAAATACCCTGTCGTTTCCGATTTTTTCTTCTATGTATTTTGTTTCTTCCGTTCCCCTGCGGTCCATCCAAAAGTGGCTTAACTGAAGGGGATTTCCGGACTTATCCACAAGTATGCAGGCCGGAGAATGGCCGCTTAAAGCTACGCCTTTAATGTCCCTGTTACTGACTCCCGCTTCCCTGATCGCTGCGGAGATCGTATCCGCCGTAGTTTGCCAATACCACTCCGGATCGTGCTCCGCCCAGCCCTTGCTGTTTGAAAGCGTGGGATACCCTATGGTTTTTTTGCCGAGGATTTGACCCTCTTCGTTTATTACTACAGATTTTGTGGCGCTTGTGCCGATGTCGCATCCTACCAAATAATTTGCCATTAAAAACAGAACCTCCGGTGAATCCAAATACTTGTTTTATTGCGCTTTTACCTGATTGCCGCTGTTTTAACAGGCATATCAATGAGCTTTTTAAGCTGATCGTCCAGCTTCATTATGCTTATTGTCGCCCCCATCATATCCAGCGATGTGAAATAGTTGCCTACGAATGAACGGTGGATTTTTACGTTCTTTTCCATTAAAATGTCGTATACCCTGTTATACAGAATGTTGAGTTCCATTAGAATTGTGTTGCCCATTCCCGAGAGCAGCACAACCACCTCGTCGCCTCTTGAAAGGGGCATCTCACTGAAAATGGAATTCATCATAATGTCCGCGATGGCGTCTGCCGTTTTGAGTTTGCAGGTATCCCGGCTTGCGGTCCCGTGATGCCCTATGCCGATTTCCATTGTCCCCTCTTCAATGAGGTAATTGGGCCTGCCCACCGTGGGAATAATACAGGAGGAGAGCCCTACGCCAATGCTTTTTGTATTGTCTATCGCTTTTTGGGCAAGCCCTATGACGCTGTCCAGGTTATATCCTTTCATGGCGGCTGCGCAGCCTACCTTCCACATCAGTATCTCGCCGGCAAGTCCGCGCTTTCCATTTTCTTCGTCTGTCGCAACATCGTCCTGCGCAATCACGCATTTGACTTTTACTCCGTCTTTTTCCGCAAGCCTGATTGCCTCTTCCACGTTTTTTCTGTCGTTTTTGTAATTGCCGAAAAGGCAGGCGACGCCTTTTCCGGAATTTACTTTCTTAAAAGCGTAATAAAAATCTTTTACCAGCGGTGTCGTGAATATTTCTCCCACAACGGCCGCGTCAAGCATATTTTCTCCAACATATCCGTACATCGCCGGATCGTGACCTGCGCCGCCGCCGGTCACTACAGCAACCCTGCCTTCTGTGCTTGATTTGCTGAACATTACATTTGGTTTTTCAGAGAGATATACGATATCGGAATTGCATTTTGCAAATCCCTCCATTGATTCAAGTACCATTTCAGCAGGATCGTTTACAAACTTTTGCATATAATATCTTCCTCCGGGTCAGTTTGCGTTCTTTATGTTTTGGTCATATTTATAATATCTGGTAAACGCCTCTATCTCTTTCTGGGTAAACTTTTTGCTTTTTTTGCCCAGTGTTACAAACGTTTTGAGTGAAGAATATATCTTCTTAAGCTGGGGTGTGTTCAAAAATTCCACCTGGCCTTCCGCCGCTGCGCTTATGTGGTTAAACAGTCTGCACATTTGAAGCGATTCCTCGGTAATCAGTTCATCCAGCGTAACCTTGTCCCTCTCAAGCCCGTAAATGTGGCATTCATTTTCTTTTTCTTCAATGATTTCGTCAATCGCCACATATATTTTCATGAATGTTGTGATCCGTAGGTCGTTGCTCCGGTTATATTTCTGGTTATACACCGCAGGATCCCAGCCGATTTTTTTGCTGATTTCCGCATTGCTTATCCCAAAACGCCCGCAAATTAGATTTATCTGATAGTACACTTTGTCTATCAAATAGTCTTTTATTATCTTTTTAAAAGTAATTTCTTCGAACTCTGTCATAAAAACCTCATCTTTGCCTAAATTAACCTAAATCCATTTACAAAGTTAACAAAAGACACTTGCATAGTACGAACCAAACAAATAACAAAGATAATATTTTACTGTTTTGCGAACCAATCATAAAAATATAATGAATGATTTTTATCAACTATGGTTTTAATTATATTTTTATATACCTGTCACTTCAATTGCGCAATAGACAATATAATAGCTTATATGCTCATAGTTTTTGAGATTTATATATTTTTATATTTTCTAACAAATTATCCGTGCTTTTTGAATGGTTTTGTTAACTCTGATTGCTATTACCTGCAAGTTTGCAATATTCATTATCAAGCCATAACATCACCCTCTTTGCATAGTATCTCTTATTATCTTATCGTTTTTAAACAAACATCTGTTCAGACATATTTTTTTCATTATCCTTTTACTTTATGGCAATATATTTTATTTTACAAAATGTTCCTGCGGGCTAAAAAAAGTTACAATACAATATAGAATTGCCAGATTGTCAAAAAAATTTTGGGGGTGCACCGGAAAAGGGGACCAAAAAAGTTTTCAAATCAGTTGTGCTGTTCGGCCCATTTAATCCGTTTAATAAATGAGGCCTCAAAACAGCGAACCGAGAAAGGAGGGATTTATGGAATGCAGGAAGCAGAATTATTAAACCTGTTCGACACGTATTCAGGTATGGTCTACCGTTTAGCCTTTAGCTATCTACGCCAAGCACAAGATGCGGAAGACGCCGTACAGGCGGTATTTCTAAAAATGATAGAAGGCAAGGCCCAGCCAATTCAGGGTAAAGAACGAGCATTCTTAACGCAAATCACAATCAACTACTGTAAAGATGCGCTCCGTACTGTATGGCGGCGGCGGGTTGAACCGTTGGATGATACGATCGCATTTGAACAAAAAGAAGACCGCGAATTATTTGATGCAGTTATGGCGCTCCCCGATAAATACCGTGTCGTTGTTCATCTGCATTACTATGAGGGTTACTCTTTTCCCGAAATTGCCGCATTCTTAGAAATCAGCCCATCTGCTGTCTCTATGCGAATGCATCGAGCCAGAAACGTACTTAAAAATAAACTAAGGGAGGATTGTTATGAATTATTATTATCAACGGACTTTTGAAGCCGTGCGTATGTCGCCGGAACATCAAGAGCAAATTCGTTCGGCATTGTCTTCCCGCTTTTCTGTAAATCAGAAGGAGGACAATTCCGTGAGCACAAAACCACATTCAATTAAGATTTCCCGCGTTCTTGCAATCGCTGCTGTTGCCATTTTGGCGCTGGCTTTAGTTGGATTTACCTATGGCAGCCAAATCATCAAACTATTGGGCGGCGGCCGCATGGAGGAAGGAAAAGATAACGCCGGAAACAATTATGTTTCCATGGACTCAGGCTTTGTTTCTGATCCTGTAGAAGTACGGGATGGGCAGATTTACTTCGTGTTGGATGGTTCTGACACAAATATCACGAACCAATGTTCAGAAAAAACTTACTATCAGTATGAATCTGCAGACGCCAATGGCTATCGGCATGTTGTCCTGATTGGAGGGACGCCGGATGATGTTGGCATGGCAGAATTCGTTTGGGATGAAAGCGGCACATTCCAGGGCAGCAATGCAACTTATAACAGTAACGAAGAACCGGCATGGCTGACATCCGGGAAGACTGCACTGGGCGTAAACTAAATCCGGTAGCAGGAAAATAAAAAAACGGCAGCCAAGGCGCATTTGCCTTGACTGCTATTTTATACTTTAAATTACAACCACACCGTCACGGCAAAGCCGCCCCTAAAGTTTATTTGAATGTTTTACTAACCTCATAAAAGTCAAATTTACCTGAACATACGATTTTTGTCATCCGTCCATAACTGAAAGCACATAACCTCCCGTTTATACCGCAGATAATTTTCCTGTGAAGAGCAAGGAATCCATTTCATCGACAGTGCCTTCAGGATAAAAATACATATTTGCATCGGAATGGTTAAAGACAAAAGCTTCTCCGTCTTTTTTGTTTTCATTGCTTAAAACAAGTTTCATGGGCTGACGGCACCCGTCTTTAAGAACCGTTATTGCTTCTTTCAAAATAAATTTTGCAGGAAAATCCATCGGGTCAAACCGGATTCCGTATAACGTGTTTTTATTATGATATATATTCAAATCAAACGCAGCGGTATAATCATCATCATTTAAATTGATGACTGAAGTCAGGCTGTTTGCGGCATAATAACCTTTTCCGTGATCAAAAAAAACCTGTGCGACAACTGTTGATTGATCCACAATTTTGGATTGGGGTATATTTCTCATTAAATAATAACCTGCCCGGCATCTGATAAAATTCTTTAGTTTTTTTAATAATCCCTGCCGCGCAGGCTTTGATGCGATCAGCACAGAATCATTCCATATTATATCATATTTTTCAAAATCAAAACGGTTTCGCTGCGTATATACATCTAAAACATCCAGCATTGCAAATCTTGCCATAGCTTTCATACCATCTTCATAAAAACGCCAACAGTCAACCGGATAACGGTGCGGATAACCGGATGATGGAGCTATGATACAGCAGAAGCCGCCGGGCTTTAGAATACGCATGATTTCC
The DNA here is from genome assembly GCA_023393165.1 of Bacillota bacterium. Taxonomy (GTDB): domain Bacteria; phylum Bacillota; class Clostridia; order Christensenellales; family Christensenellaceae; genus JAEYKI01. The sequence continues at coordinate 206,645 of JAEWMJ010000032.1, forward strand.
ATCATTGTAAACCAAAAAAATTCTACATGCTCAAACGCCTGCCCGGAGACCACGACGTCTGCAGAACAGGATTTTAATTCTTTCCATCTATAAGGGTTTTTTAAAACGATATCCACATTATTGCCTTCAGCCATGTCGCATCCAATATATTTCCACTTAGGCTTAGAAAACAGATTGCGGTAAGGCGGCACATAACCGCCAACATTTTGGCTTCCAATATCAACAATAAGCATTTCTTTATTTGGATCCAGCCTTGTTTCGACAAACTTCTGCATGTTTAAATAAGAACTTTCATGCATAATGCTGCCTCCTTTCTGTAATAGTAAACACTGATTAAATAAGGAATGTTGGATTTGCAAGCCGGTTTTGCGTCCTGCAAGGAGTGAAACCGAAGGAATAGCAGCGCTATTTCAGGGTTTCAGCGACACAGCAGGGCACAAAAGCCAGCTGGCAAGACAGCGCTCCGAATTAATCAGCGTTTACAATAGGGGACGAATTCTTCCCTTTTTTTAATTACCGCGACAGAATCATAAAATGACATTGAAGCGGTACACAAATCCTCATCCCCATATATATGTTATTTTTGCTGATCGTGTGCCAAACGCTTTAACAGCCAACCGCCAGCCTCGTCCCCATCCGGGGTTCTTTCCTCATCTGCGTGATTGGCAAAATAAAAACACCCTTAGGGTGTTTTGTTTATGGTGGAGGCGAAGCGTACCTTATTTTATCGCTGACACCAAGAATAATACGTAATCTTGTCTGGAATTCCTAACGCCATTTTTTCGTACCTCTTATCTGTTTTCCTTTCGTCTCTTTTTTTCAATTTTTACACAAAAAATTTATCTTGCAAGGAGTTCTATATAAAAATATTATCTATAATCCAATTCAAACAACCTCGCCGTTTTATTGTGAGGCAATGTAACCGCTAGAGTATTTTCTTTTTGATTGACTTTCGGCTTATTGGAAGCATCAAACAATGGATATATGCAACGCACAGAGGTTTTCCTTCCCTTCATAGAACGAATCGGTAAAACTACGGTATGGTTACGCCCATTATTTCTCCATACCGCCAAATACGTTTTATCGCCGCAATCAAGGCCAAATGAAAACCACGAGTCGTCAAAATCAGCTGTTTTTATAGGCCAGGTTGGAATGGCATTTTTGATATCGCCGCGTATTTTTTTATAGCATGCGATTCCTTCCTTTACCAGCGCGAACTGTTCTTGGGATAACTGTGCCAAATGTCCGCTTTGGTGAATCCGCATCAGCATCGCGTTCACCATATTGACAACAACCTCTTCACGGCCGTCCGTTGCCAGCGGATAAGACCAGACAGCGCACTGTTCAGGCGTTAAACCAGCACATGCAGACGCTGCGATTGCAGCGTTCTTCATATAATCTGTCTGATCACTGGAGGATTGTATGCTGTGCCTGCTCAGCATTGCATAATCCATCCTTAATCCTCCCGACCCACAGTTTTCTATTATCAGGTCGGGATATTTTTTAAAGATTCCATCCAGCCACGCCAAATAGGCGCGGTTATGTTCAAGCAGTCCGTCGCCCAGACTGTCTGAACGGTATTCGGTGCCAACGCCGCCGTTGATATTATAATCCATTTTAATATATCCAACGCCAAATTCATTGACTATTCTATCAATAATCTTAGACGCATAATTTGCCACATCTTTGTTCCTGAAATCCAGCTGATAACGGCGCGTATCGCTTACCGGCAATCCATGCCTGATAAAATACCATTCTTTTGGCAATTTTTCCGCAAGGCCGCAACCAAATCCCATACTCTCAATTTCCAGCCAGATTCCAGGGATCATGCCTTTTTGGCGAATATAGGACATGGGTATTTGAATGCCGCCCGGGTATCTTTTATCGGAAGGAAGCCATTCTCCAACCCCTCCCCACCAGTTGTCATCGGTATACCAGCCGCAATCAATACAAAAATACTCGCAGCCAGCCAGGGCCGCCGCGTCAATTAAGGGCAAAAGCTTTTCCGTAGTGGAATCTCCAAAGAGGCAGTTCATATAATCATTAAAAATGACAGGCAGAAAATCATTGTCCGGATTGGAGCGCCGTATTATACGCCGGTATTTTGTCATTTCGGCCACAGCGGATTCAAAATCTCCCCGGACAGCCGTAACGGCCACGGGCACGGAAGTAAAAGAGTCGCCCGGATGCAACACCTTGTGCCATTGCGACTCCTGCTCAGTCGGCCCGCTTAATTGAAAATAAATTTCCGCCTCGACCGTTCCGTCCGTGGAGATCATTAAATCCTGGCTTTTCTCATTCTTAAATAAATCGCCCGCAGAATCGGAGACCTCCCAATACCATGAACCGTTACTCTCAATTTGCCAGACATAAGTGATCTGAGCGTCTTGATTTTCAAGGCCGGCCATGGGCAAATATTCCGAGGTTGACCATGTGCCGGCGTTGCTTGCATAAATCCTTTTTGTACCGGAATACATGCCGATCGGATTCAGGCCAAGATCCGGCAATGTATAAGATTTCCATCTTGACTCGGCATACCATGCATTATGAGGGATATGCAGCGCCATCTTATCCTTCCAATGCCGTGTTCCGGCCAAAGAAGCTCCATAACAGGAAAAAGAGGTTACGTATTCAATATGCCGGTCCCGCCCCGAGCAATTTTTTAAAACCGTCCACGAACGGATAACGTTATTGTCTTTGTACATCTGCATATGGCTGACAACGTACAGGCCGTCATATTTTTGAGTAATCTCTATTTTCCTCCCGATGCCGTTTCTCTCGTCCTTAAAATCGCAGAATTCCAGCATCACACCGGGATGCGTTCCGGTATGCTTCATGCCATGATGGTCCGAAAAATCCATACCGGATTCCTGTATCTCGACAATCTTGCCCCCGTTCATTAATTGTTCAGCCATACTGCCCTGCACAAATTTTTCTGGAGAAAAATGCACCAGCCGAATTTGACTGGTATCATTGATATAAAAAACAAGATTGATTTGGTTTTCTTCAATTGTAATAAATTTAGCCATTTTAAATCCTTACTTTTCTGTCCATTGATGTCAATTGATCACTGCCCGTAATAAGCGTTTTTACCGTGTTTTCTAAAAAAATGCTTGTCCAGCAGCTCGTCCTGCATCGGCTTAACATTCATACGGGAAGGAAGCATGGTATGCCACGCCATCATGGCGCATTCCTCCAAAACCACCGCATTGTGTACGGCCGCAAGGGCATCCGCTCCCCATGCAAACGGCCCATGGCTGTTTACCAGAACCGCGGGTATTTTGGAAGGATCGGTTCGTGCAAAACATTCCAAAATCACGTTTCCAGTTTCTTGCTCGTATTCCCCCGCAATTTCTTCCGGGGTCATTTTCCGGGTGCATGGTACTGCGCCATAAAAAGAGTCCGCGTGCGTTGTGCCCAGCGCCGGAATGTCCCGTCCCATCTGCGCAAAAACGGTAGCCCATCTGGAATGCGTATGCACTATTCCGCCCAGTTGGCTGAACGCGCGGTACAGTACCAAATGCGTTGCAGTATCCGAGGAGGGTTTGTATTTGCCTTCCACTACTTTGCCGTCTTTTAAAGATACCACTACCATATCGTCTTCCGTCATGGCATCGTATTCCACACCTGACGGCTTGATAACAACAAGGCCATCCTCGCGTGAAATCTGGGATACATTCCCCCATGTAAATGTCACAAGGCCATATTTTACGAGATCAAGATTTGCTTTTAAAACCTGCCGTTTTAGCTCTTCTACCATTTTTACCCCTCTTTTTGCCTATCGCAATTTCCACGCCAGGTCGGATAAAAATAAATGCTGCTTGATCGCTTCCAGGGTAGTACTTTTTTGAATATGTACATACTCTATTCCCATCATTTCCGCCCAGTCTTCCATATGCTGCGCTCTCAATGCCTGAGTCAGCACGGCATGATGCGCCCCTCCGGCTGTGATCCACGCTTTTGTACCGGTCACAAAATCCGGCATCGCCTTCCACATAATCCTTGCAACCGGTAAATTTGGCATAGAAAGCTGCGGCTTGACACACTCAATATCATGCACGATGAGGCGGAACCGGCCGCCAATATCCACCAGAGAAATCAATATGGCGTCACCCGGAGCGCCTTCGAACACCAGCCTGGCCGGCGGTTCCTTCCCCCCAATGCCCAGCGGCGCAACCTTGATTTTTGGCTTTTGCGCGGCAATACTTGGACAAACCTCCAGCATATGCGCGCCCAGGCTGAGCTCGCAGCCCTCCTGCAAATCGTAGGTATAATCCTCCATAAAAGCGGTGCCGCCATCCAGACCCTGCGCCATACATTTTACGATATGCGTCATTGCGGAAACCTTCCAGTCCCCTTCTCCGCCATATCCGTATCCTTCATGCATCAAGTCCTGGGAAGCCAGGCCAGGAAGTTGTTTCATGCCATAAAGGTCTTCAAATGTATTTGAAAAAGCGCCTGCGCCTTGCTCGTCCAATATTTTTCTGATGGCGATTTCTTCGCGCGCCTGATAGCGTACGGTTTCAATATCATCCGTCGCAAACTCATACTTCGTTCGGTAAACGCGCATTTGTTCGTCTATCTCTTCATCCGATACGGTTTCGATCACTTGAACCAAATCACCGACCGCCCAGGTGTTCACCTGCCAGCCCAATTGTATTTGCGCCTGCACTTTATCTCCTTCGGTTACGGCAACCTGACGCATGTTGTCCCCAAAACGCACCAGTTTTAAATTTTTACTGACGCAAACACCCACCGCCGACCGCATCCAAGCCCCGATTTCCTGCTTTGTTTTGGCGTCTTTCCAATATCCCACAACAATTTTATGCGGTATCCTCATCCGCGCGCTGATAAACCCGTGTTCCCGGTCGCCATGCGCGCTTTGATTCAGATTCATAAAATCCATGTCGATTTCTTCATTGGGTATACGCCTGTTGTATTGCGTATGGAAATGCAAATACGGTTTCTGCAGCAATTGAAGGCCATTGATCCACATTTTGGAGGGTGAAAATGTATGCATCCAGGTAATCACTCCGGCGCAGTTTTCATCCGCATTCGCCTGCTTGATGATGTTTGTTATTTCATCCGGAGTGGTTACGGTGTTTTTATAGACGATGCTGCAGGGAAGCCCGTCCTGCATGCCCTGGACCATTTCCTTTGCATGGCAGCGCACTTTCTCTAAAACCTCTGGGCCGTACAGATGCTGTGATCCGGCTAAAAACCAGAAAGTATACGTTCCTAAATTTTTCAATAGTTTCACCTCGCTATTCCTTCGTTTTTCTTTATAACTTTTAGACGTTTCATAACGTCGTTTCCGCCGCGTCCAAAGATATCGTGCAGGTTTTTATATTCCGCGTAAAGCGCATCATATACCTTTTGGTTTTCTTTTTTGGGCAAATATACGGTATCTTTAAGTTTTCCCATTGAGGCTGCCGCTTCAAAAACAGTATCATACCCTCCTGCCTCACTTTTTGCCGCTACCGCTGCAAAAATTGCGCTTCCAAGGGCCGGGCCCTGCAAAGAACCCGCTATTTTGACCGGCATACCCAGAACATCGGCATAAATCTGCATCATCATGGCATTTTTCTGCGAAATTCCCCCGGATGCATAAAACTCCCGGACCGGTATCCCGTTTTGCTGAAATGTCTCGACAATCATCCTGGTTCCATACGCCGTCGCTTCAATCAATGCGCGGTATATTTCTTCCGGTTTGGTTTGCAGGGTCATGCCCACTATCAGGCCGGTTAGATCGGCATCAACAAGCACCGACCGGTTACCATTCCACCAATCCAGCGCGACCAGGCCGCTCTCACCCGCATTGAGCTTTTCCGCCTTTTCCGTAAGATAAATATGAATGTCCTTGTTCTGCATATTGGCTTCCTTCCAATATGCCTGCGGCACACAATTTTCCGCAAACCAGGCGAAATGGTCACCCACGCAGGACTGCCCAGCCTCATACCCGTAAAAACCCGGATACACGCCGTCCTTGACAACTCCGCACATACCCGGCACCATTTTTTCCGTATGGCCAACCATGATGTGGCATGTCGAGGTCCCTATGATCGCAAGCATCTTTCCCGGCCCGTCTATCTTAACAGCCGGCACGGTCACATGCGCGTCCACATTCGCAGCGGCTATGGCCGTTCCTTCTTTCAGCCCCGTCATTTTGGCCATTTTCTCAGTCAGGCCCCCCGCACGGGTCCCCAGCATGATCAAGGGATAATTAAGTTTTTCCGCCGCATATTGACTTAACCTTGGATCCAACGCTGCAAAAAATTCACCGGAGGGATAACCTTCCTCCGCGCTCCATAATCCCTTGTAGCCTGCCGTACAGTTATTTTTAGTCGCTTTGCCGCATAATTGCCATACCACCCAATCTGCAGCTTCCATCCAATAGTCCATTGCCTCGTACAAATGCGGCGCCTCATCCAACAACTGCCATATTTTAGGCACCTGCCATTCAGAGGATATCTTGCCCCCGTAGCGGTCAAGCCATTTTTCACCCAAACGTTTGGCTGTCTCGTTTAATTTGTCCGCTTTATCCTGTGCGGCATGATGCTTCCACAGTTTCACATACGCATGCGGCTCGCTTTTGTATTTGTCAATAAAACACAGGGGCGTTCCGTTTTTTAATACGGGCAAAACGGTGCAGGCTGTGAAATCAATGCCTATACCAATGACATCTTCCGGTTTCACTCCGCTTTTTTGAATAACTTCCGGAATGGTATGATAAAAGACTTCAAGGTAATCCTGCGGATGCTGCAGCGCCCAATCCACGCCCAACAGCGTTCCGTCAGGCAACGCCGTATCCATTACCGCATGGGGATAACAATACACACTGTCCGCCATCTCGGCGCCTGTCTTTACATCCACCAGGACCGCACGGCCAGACAGGCTTCCAAAATCAATTCCAATCGTATACTTTGACATAAAGCCTCTTCCTTTATAATGTTTTAATCGAATCCCTAACATGAATTTGCGGCGGCATATATTCCAGCCTTTTCTCCGGATCTTCCGTTCCCTTGATCAAGCCGATCAGCCGTTCCGCCGCGCGCTTTCCAAGGGTTTCCTTAGGATGCACAGCAGACGTAACGCCCGTAAAATTATTCATATCTTCCATAGTGTCGTCAAAACTTACCACAGAAATATCATCGGGTACTTTAATATTGCGCTGTTCAAACCTCTTTAAAAACTCCATCAAGGTCAGATCGTTATAACATACGAACGCTGTGCAGGAGCTTAATTCTTCCATAAACGGGTCAATAGCCGCAATGGTATCCATAAAAAGGTCGATCGCGATTTTGGTTTGCGAAGACGAACTTCCAAACCAGCGTATATGCGATTCATCCACTTCAATATTGGCTTCACATAATGCCCTTACATACCCGAAATACCGCCAGATTCCCTGAACATCATCATATTTAAAGAAACCCGCAATTTTTCTGTGCCCCGCATCAATCAGCATTTTAGTCATGTTATATGCGTACTCTTCATCCCGCATCAGAACGGCATTGCATGCAAAATTCGAGTAATAATTGTGGATAAATACGACCGGTATATGCATTTCTTCAATTTTCTTATAATATATAACATTCGGACTTGGAAAAGCAGTCTTTACACCCTCCACGATCATCCCCGCAACATTCGTCTCAATCATACGTTCCAAATAGTTTTTTTCGTTACGTATACGGTTATGACTGAAGCCCAGATCAATCCCATATCCTTCTCTTGTAAGCACCGGTTCTAAACCGCGTAAAACTCTGGAAAAAATATAATCGTAATTAAATGTTAAAAAGACCCCAACCGTTTTGGACTTTGGAGAAAGTCCATTTGCATTGACAAACGTTCCGCTCCCTTTCACCCGGGTTATTTTCTCTTCTGCAGCCAATTTATCGATCGCATTACGAACCGTTTGCCTGCTGATGCTAAATTTCTGACAAAGCATATTCTCAGATGGAAGTTTGTCCCCTTTTTGAAATTTCCCCATTTTAATATTATCGATTATCCACTCATAAACTGCCATGTATTTTAAATCCGCTTTGTTCTCTATCACAACCGTCCTCCAAATAAAAACTTTATCTTAAATATAAAGCTTATTGCTACCGAAAATCAACCAAATATTTACTATTTGCCCGTATCAGCTCATCGGTCATTTCTTTGATATGATCCAGGTTCAAAACCGCGCCGGTAAGGGGATCCAGTTTGATTCCTTCATAAATATACCTTAATTTTTTTTCATTTGCGGCTTTAGCCATTAACTGATGCACATTGATATTGGAAATGTTGAGCGCGGCAAGCGCATCCGGCAATTTTCCGACATAACAAGGATGAATGCCTTCCGAGTCCGCATAACACGGCACCTCCACCACGCTGTCCTGCGGAAGATTTTCGATAAGCCCCGTATTCATTACGTTCAGATTCGCACGGAAAGGCTGCCCCGTAAGATTCGCATGAATGATCTTTGGCGCATATTCAAATGTCTTTTCAATAGGTATGTCCTGTTTGCCCGCAATCAACTTTTTCAATTCTTCAAAATACACATCCGCCGACATTTCGAAATCCAGCCACCATCTTCTTTGGACATGCAAATCTTCCACCGCCTTCTTGTTTTTGCGGTAGTACGGCAAATATTCAGACATATGAAACGGCGATTCTGAAACGAAGTACCCGAAATGCTTCATAACGTTAAAACGCACGCTGTCGATGACTTCGACCCCCATTTTGCTGTAATCCGGCTCGAACTTGGACAGGGCAATGATTTTTTCTTCTGTTTGGGAAATTTTAAACAGATCGGGGTAAGCGTCTTTTCCATTCACCTTATACTGTAAAAACCAATCCATATGATTGATGCCGGCGGCCCAAAAAGAAACATGCTCGCGCGGAACTTGCAGATAAGCGGATAATTGAAGAGCCGTGCTTTGCACGTTGTGGCAAAAACCAAATATTTTTATAGAGGTTTGCTTATTTAACGCGAGGCACAGCGGAGCCATCGGATTTGTATAGTTGAATAAATAAGCATCCGGACATAATTCCTCCATGTCTTTGCAGATTCGCAAAATTTCAGGATACGCGCGCAGGCACCTGAACATCCCTCCCGGCCCGATAATATCGCCTATCGCCTGATAGACGCCATATTTATCCGCAATCTCCAAATCTTCCTTGTACCTGAGCGCGCCTCCGACATTGATGGTATTGATGACATAAGCCGCACCCGCAAGAACGTCGCGGCGACGGTCGGCCGACTCAATCCGGATTGATTTGCCTACTTGGCTGCACATCTTTTGCGCGACCTGATCCATTACCTTTAATTTTTCAGTATTGATATCTACAAGAGCAATCGTATCAATCCGGATTTCATCATCCAATAAAAGGTCCCCTATTAACTTTTTGGCAAACATAGCGCTTCCCGCGCCAATAATCACAACTTTTGCCATCTTATTATCCTCCTCTATTTCGGTATATTATTTGCTGACAAGCCCACTCTTGCGATCCATCGTACCGGCTACCACAACAAGAAAAACGATGCCCTTGATCAGTTGCTGAGTTGTGGTATCCACGCCGATCAAAACGAGCCCATTTGTTAAAATCGCAAGCAAAACCGCGCCGATTACAACGCTTGAAAATTTCGACCGTGCTCCGCCGGATACAGGCAACCCGCCTAATACAAGAGCTATCAGCACATTGGTTTCCAATAATTGACCTGTGTTTGCGGTTGCCGTTCCTACACGGATAACGGTCAGATATGCTGCGACCGCGGCAAAAAACCCTGCAAGCGCAAAGGCCATTACTTTAACTTTATTTACATGAATGCCTGAGTAAGCCGCCGCTTTCTCTCCTGCTCCGATGGCCCTGCATGCTTTCCCAAATTTGGTATAACGGAACAGGAAAAAAGCTCCCACAAGCACTGCGGCCAGTATGGGTATTTTTACCCACAGCGTGTCATAATCATATAATTCGAACGGAACCTGTATCGCTTCCTCTCTGGTTAAAAAAATGGTCAGGCCCCGCAGAATAACCATTGTACAAATCGTTACGATAAACGAAGGCATCCTCATTCTAGTATGCAAAAGGCCGTTTGCACATCCGATTCCAATTCCGGCTGCCAATGTCAGCACGATTGACAAAGGTATATTCACTTTTGCGGCGCTTGCCGCGACGATACATGTAATACCCAGGATACCGCCCTGAGAAAAATCAAGTCCTCCCATTGTCATAACAAATAAAACGCCCGTGCTGGATATCATTATCATAATGCACTGTTCAAAAATCAATTGTATATTGTTTGGCGCAATCAGTTTACCGGACGACAGGATGGTAAATGGTATGATTACGATAATCAAACCCAAATATGGTATGATATTTTTAATTGTATTCTTATTAATCGTCATAGTTTTTCCCCCGCTAAATCATGCAATGTATGATTTTTTCTTCATTCAGGTCTTCACTTCTGCCAAATTCACCCGATATCGCGCCATTTTTTATAATCAATATCCGGTCACTCATGCCGATTAATTCAAGCATCTCTTCCGAAATCAGGATAATGGATTTCCCTTGTGCTTTTAAGTTTTCCATCAGCTCGTAAATCGCGGCTTTTACCATTACGTCTATCCCACGGGTAGGACTGTCCAATACCAAAATATCGGATCCTCTGGCCAGCCATTTGGCCAAAGCCACTTTTTGCTTGTTGCCTCCGCTCAAGTCTGAGACAAACTGTTTGACGGACTGCATTTTCAAAGACAGCCGTGTCACATATTCGGTTGAATAGCGGTATTCTTTTTTGGGCGAAATATAAGGACCGGACTGCAATTTATCAAGACTGCTGATACATACGTTATCCATAATGGAGGCTTGCGTAATAAGCGCTTCCTGATCCCTGTTTTTGGAAACATACCCCATCCCTTCCGATATCGCCTGAGGAATATTTTTGATTGCAATGCCCTTTTCTTTTAACGTGACCGTACCTTTTGCATCGGACAGAGCCCCGAACAAGACCTTTCCGATTTCATGCATTCCCGAATCGCTGAGTCCGCCAATACCTAAAATTTCTCCTTTGTGGAGCTCAAAATCGATATCATGCAAGATACCTTCGACCGTTACGTTACGCACCTCAAGCACCACTTCATCCGAAATAGGGGTTCCGAAATCTTCTCTGTAATATCTTTCATTGAGTTCCCGCCCAACCATCAGGCGTTTTAAATCATTTTCATCTAAATTTCCATCCAGATTCTGCACCGTATCAATATATTTACCGTCCCGGAACACAGTGATGTTATTGCAGAAATCCAACACTTCCTGCAAATCGTGTGAAATGAATATAACCGAATTACCTTCCTGCCGCATGCTTCTCATCAAATCATAAAGCCTGTTTCTTCCCTTCTGCGAGAGAGCGGTGGTCGTTTCATCAATAATAATTAATTGCGGATTAAAATATACGGCTCTTACTAATTCGACGAGCTTTCTTTCCTCAAAAGTATAGTTTGCAATATTCTGAGCCGGATCAATATCATCAAGACCAAATTTCTTAAGCTGTTCTTTGGCCATATCATTCATTTTTTTAATATTTTTGATTCCGTTGCGCATGAAAGCGTCTTCGTTTCCAAAAAAAATGTTTTCGGCAACCGTCAGCCCTTCCAGCGTGCACATCTCTTGCACGACCATGCTAATGCCTTTTTTATTTGCGCTGTTTTGGTTTGCAGGCACATAGGGTTGATTTTCAAAAAGCATTTCCCCACTGTCCGGGGCCTGAATACCGGATATAATAGACGAAATAGTTGATTTGCCCGATCCGTTCTCGCCAATCAGCCCTCTGATTTCGCCTTTATATAGATCAAACGAAACATGATCTACCGCTTTTGTCGGGCCAAATGTTTTGCATATGTCTTTTATCTGCATCAATACTTCTTTTTCCATTGATAACTCCTCTCCTGCGTTATCCTATTTGACCACTTCATATTTTTTACTGGTTACGGATGTCAGGCCGACAATAATCAGCAGCGTAAACCCGACCACTACGTCTTGCAAGGTAGCGTCAATCCCATTAGTCATAAGGCCGTTCACAATCATGGAAATAACAAATTCACCTACAATAATTGCAAGAATAGGATTTACATACTTTCTTAATGCAATCCCTATAAAACATCCCATGATGGGAGTAAAATTTCTGGCCATACTGTTCATGTTAATTGCGGGCGCAACAGACGAACCATAGCTTAAAACCACCACGCTCATAATACCTGCAAATAAGCCGCAAAGCATAAATCCGATGGTTTTGTAACGGTCAATATTCACACCCATATTTTTTGCGATTGTTTCATTGCTGCCAATGGCGCTGATATATACCCCGACTTTTGTATACCGCAATAAAAAGTAAGCCAGAACGAATGCAATCACACTGATAATCACATTGTACGGAGCCCTGCCCAATTCTCTCAGAACCGGGTCCAATGTCAAAACCGATCCCCCGCACACATAGGTTCCTATACATTCATATATGATGAGCAATCCAACCGTTATAATAATGGAAGGAATCTTTAACCTGGTATATAAAATTCCGTTTGCCAGCCCCAATACGGTCCCGACCGCGATCCCCCCAAAAAGAAGACCGGCATAGCCGAATACTGTAGATAAGAGGCACCCGACAATAGCGCTTAAAATGATATTGGCTCCAATGCTAAAATCAAACATCCCCATTGTCAGGATAAAATAAAACCCACAAGCTGCAACCGATTGCAAAAAGCTCTGCTGAACCAGTATAAACATGCTGTCGGGGCTGCCAAACCGAGCAGGTTGCATGATTTTGAAAATAAGATAGGTCGCAATAATCATTACAGCTAGGATGGAATATCCTTTTGCTTTTTCTTTCATAATTTTATAGCCTGCCTTTGATTAATTTAATCAAGGCAGAGTGTAAACACTCTACCTTGATCCTGCTTTAAAAACGGTTGTCAGTCAATCTGCCCTTCATGACGGGTCATTACATCTTCCAGAGATAAATTCGCTGCCGCCGCTTTTAAATCGTCAAGCGTTGTCTGCGGATTAAACGTAATGGCAAGATTCTTTATTTCTTCTGTATTGAACGGAGGGATTTCTCCTTCAAACCACTTTTGATAATTACGGTAATCATCCGGAGAAGATACGTAAATCATAGGATGATTGATTTCAATCGGGAATTCGGCCGGATCATATGCTCCATTGATTGCATTGTAAACCAGCATAAAGGAGAAGAACGGATCCGTCCAGTGCCCGCCGGACATAGCAGATACCTTTCCCGCCTCCAGGTCTTCCGCCAGCGTTGTTGTAAAATCAGTGGACACAACGACAATTTTGCCAGTTTTCCCATTGTTCTCAATGGCGTTCATGGTTCCCGAGAGCGGCTCTCCGCCGCCGCCTACCACCGCGATTCCATCCAATTCAGGGTAAGACGATAAAAAGCTGTTAGCTGCAGTAGCGCCCTCTTCGGCAGTAAGGCATTCCCATTGTTCCGCAAGAATATTGATCCCTTTTTCCTTAAATGCCGCAACATACCCCGTATATCTCGTCTCTGCGGTCAAATCTCCATGATTATAACTGATAATACCTACATTTTTGCAGCCTTTGTCCGCCATAATCAACCCAAGGTTGTATCCTACGTCGTATTCATTTTCACAGGTTCTGCCCACAAAATAATCCGATTGGTCAGCCAGCGCTTTCACATCTTCATCGCTGATTGTCCTGAAAAATTGTGCAAGATACACACCGTTATCCTGACAGGTTTTAATAACCTTAGGCATTTGCCCGTCCGCCGAATTGCATATGATAATGCCCTTGCATCCGCTTGCCACAAGGTTCTCCACGCTGGATACTACAGCATCGGTATCAAAATTCGTTGCGGCATATTCCACTTCAACGCCCAAGGCATCTGCCGCATAATCGATCATACCGGAAACCGTTTTGCCCAGCGGGTCTGCCGTTCCCCAAATGGAAACGCCGATCTTGATGGACTTCTCGTTTGTTGCGTTTTGCGTTTCCCCTTCCGAAACCTGCGAGACCGCCTCAGATGCAGCCGGTGTTCCGGTTGCTTCCCCTGCCGCAGAAGACGCAGGCGCACATCCCGCAAAAAGAGACAGCGCCAAAACAACGGCCAGCGCAGCAATTAAGATTTTTTTCTTCATCGTTTTTTCCTCCTTATTTTAATTCACCATCAATGGCAAACTTAAAGACAAAGTGTTTTTCGATTCCGTTTGTGATTGAAGCTGTTTTTGTTTGATGTTCTTACCTCGTTATTAGACTAACACTTATCAAATACATGTGTCAATACATCTTGTCTTGCACGACAGATTAGTTGTACTTAATATTGTTTTTTAATTATATAAAGTTGTATTTTTTATGGTATATATTTACGGAATTGGAATCCATTATGGCATTAATTTTTTTATCTCCATAAAAAGCAAATCCAACATATTTAAAACATCATTGACAACTTGTTATATTTGGAATTCAGAGCAGATAAGGTATAATTAAGAGATTAACGTAATTTCTTGTAAATAATTGTATACAACAGTATAATTATGTTGCAGAGAACTCTTTAAAATTATTTATTTTATAGAAGGTTCAATGGCTAAATTAGTAAAGGATCAATGCTATTAAATAGAAGCAATTATTCGCAGCGATTGTTTTAGAATTATTTTAAATTGATGATTTTTAATCGGTAAATATTAATTTTTTTAGAATGGAGCACAATAAATAATATGAAATGGCTTAATAAACTTGAGCGAAAATTTGGAAAGTTTGCAATTCATAATTTAATACTTTTGCTGACTATTTTAATGGCTTGCGTCGCTTTTCTTGATTTTTATGCGACATATTCACAATCAGCTGTAAATTTAACAAATTATCTATATTTTGATAGAGATTTAATTTTGCAGGGTCAGATCTGGCGCTTGATCAGCTTTATAATTATGCTGCCAGAAACTTCAATATTTTTTATTATTTTTGCTTTGTATATGTTTTATATCTTCGGGAAGTCCTTGGAAGACCATTGGGGTAGCTTCAAACTGAATATCTATTATCTAATAGGTATTCTTGGAACCATCATCGGAGGTTTTATTACAGGCTCTACAACAAATCTATATTTAAATCTTTCTATTTTTCTTGCCTTTGCTGTAATTTATCCAGATTATAAAATCTTAATTTTCTTTATTTTACCTGTAAAGGTCAAATATTTGGCTTATATTGATGCAGGCTTCTTCATTTTGAGCCTTATTCTATTTCCCAATGATTATAAACTCGCCTGTGTATTTTCGATTGTTAATTTCCTTATTTTTTTTGGCCCGGATTTTATTAAGAAACTAAAGAATAAACAAAGTTACAGATCTGTACAGAAAAACTTCAAGAAAGAAATTAAGAAATATAGGTAATAAATTTTATATACGCCTAACGTCCGAAATTTGTTTTTATTGGATATAACATAATGCCTCCATCATCATTTTTATCTCTGACAATGGAGGTTGTTTATACAGCTAAGATCTATTATTTAGATTCAGGCAGCAATTATTTGCAAAAGTATACGCTTCAGCGGCCGCATTGAAATATTATTAATTCTTATTCTAACTCGATATTATTTCCAACCAGCCCAACAAATGCCCCATTTCTTGCTTCTTCCGTATCTTTATGGGCAATCAGACATTTATTACGCGCCCATAAGATTTTATTTATATACATTATAACGTGTTTTTCATCGTCTACGATAAGTACTGATAAGTATATATGCAAATATTAAATGTTAAAAAGCATGACAAAGAACGTTAGTATTTTATTAAACTGTTCTTGCTTAACAGGCAAATTCAACCCCATAAGGCAATATGCATAAAGCACAAAATCGCTGATTGCTTTACTTTCTCCGACACATTGGAGATATTTTTCGCAATCTTCATCGTCCAAAAAAATTGTCTACCGATTGATCCCTCTCAGCATTATATGATATTCGGTTTTCACTTTTTATTCGCGCAGTTCTTGGCATAAAAAACCCGATCAAAGAGATATATAACGGATGTTATTATGAAATAGTCAAACATTGTTGCGTCAATTAGAATGAACATATATAATTTTGGTAGTTAGAATCTGTATAGTTATATCATGAGAGGCATAATTGTATTGACAGTATACTGTGGGACAGACACAATGCCGGCCCAATACGCTTAGGGGGGTGATGCGGGGATGGTTTGGAAACGGTTTGCGCGAACGGTCTTACCAGTGCTGATCGTCCTGCTCGCTATCGCGGGGCTTATTTTTCATTCCCGCCTTTCGGACGCTCAAACGCCTTCCGTGCAGAACGGCGTATTAGACCTTGCCGGGTGGAACGGTGAAAAGACTTTTGAAATTGCCGGAGATTGGGAGTTTTACTGGGACAGTCTGCTGACCGGTCAGGGAATCAGTGAAGGAAGCCAGACTCCCATATTCACGGATGCTCCCGGTTATTGGAACGATTATGAAATAAACGGAACCGTTCTGCCCGGAAAAGGGAAGGCAACCTACCGCGTCCACGTGGCGGGCGCAGACGCGGGCACACGGTACGGCATACGTATCCAGAACATGGCTGCCATCTACCGTCTATACATAGACGACTCGCTCATCGCGCAGAACGGCAGCTTCGGGGATACCGGATCCGCCCCCGGCGCCGCCTATCGTCCGCAGCTTGCTGCGTTTACTCCTACTGGCGGCAGCTTCGATTTTATTTTACAGATTGAGAACAATTCCTATGCCACGGGCGGCATGTGGGAGCCTGTCATATTCGGTACCTATGAACAGGTTGCGGCGTTTGACAGGCTGATCTCCAATGCAGGAGCGTCCGTGATGTCCGGCCTTGTTGTGGCCTGTTTGTTCTTCCTGACCTTTTTCGCAGCGCAGCGCGGAGAAAAAGACGCCCTGATTCTCTCTGTTCTCTGCATGCTGATCCTGCTGCGGCTTTCGATCACAGGCGATGTTTTGCTCACGCAGGTATTTCCGAATCTTTCGATTGCCTGGCTCCAACGGATCGATTTTTTAACGATGCCATGGGCGCAGTTTTTACTGCTTTATTTTATCTACCGCACTTATGAAAATCTTGTGCGAAGATGGCAGGTTGCAGCGCTTTTCAGCTACACCGCTGCCGTAACATTGTTCATTCTTTTCTTTTCGCTCAATACCGTTACCTCCGCCTATATATGGATGAATGCTGTCCTGCTGTTCGTGATGGCCGTGGTGACGATTGAGCTCACGCGCGCGGCATGGCAGGGACGGGAGGGCGCGCCGCTTCTGCTTGGCGCCCTTTGGCTTATTTTGCTGCTGATTTTCTACGAGCTTTTCTTTCCGGACCGGTCGACGGGCTATTATCTGCAGTCGAGCCTGCATTTTGAATATATGGTGTTTGTTTTTGCGCAGATGGCCGTTGTTGCGCTGCGCTACCGGCGGGCGCAAAAGCTTGAGATCGCCCATCTGAAAGGACAGATACGTCCGCATTTTATACACAACGCGCTGACTTCCGTCATCTCGATTTCCCGTATCGATCCGGACCGCGCGCGGGAGCTGCTGGTGGACTTCAGCAGCTATCTGCGCGGCTTCTACGATTACGAACAGGACGAGTTGATCTCCTTCCCGCAGGAGCTGGAGCTGGTGCGCGCTTACGTCGCGCTTGAGCAGGCCCGTTTTGGCGATAGGCTGCAGGCGGAGTATTGCATTGAAACAGAGGATTTCCTTCTGCCGTCCCTCATCCTGCAGCCGCTGGTGGAGAATGCCTTCGTCCATGGGCTGCGTGAAAAAAATACCGGCGGCACGGCCACGGTTTACGCCAGGCGGATGGGAAACGCCAGGATACGCGTGGGCGTTCGCGACGACGGCGTGGGCTTTTCGGATAAATTTGAGCAGACACGCCGGGGCGTCGGCATTGAAAACATCAACCGCCGCCTGACCCGGTTTTACCGTACTTCCCTTGTCTATCTCGTGCCGGAGGGCGGCGGCTGCGAGGTCTATTTTGAAATTCCATTCAAGGAGGCGAAGCATGAAAGCATGGCTGATTGACGACGAGCGCCCCTGCCTTGACGAGTTGGCCTGGCTGCTGAAAAAATACCCTGATGTGGAGATCGTGGGCATGGATACCGACCCGGCGAGAGCTTTAGAGCGCGGCGCGGCGTGCGCGCCGGACGCGGTGTTTCTGGATATCGACATGCCCGGGCTCGACGGGCTGGAACTCGCGCTGCGTATACAGGAACGACGTCCCGGCATCATTGTGATCTTCGTAACGGCGTACGCGCAATATGCGCTTGACGCGTACCGCGCGCATCCGCTGGATTTTCTGCTCAAGCCTGTGCGGCAAACACGGATGGACGATTGTGTCGCCCATCTGCGCAAACAATTCACGCTGCTGCATCCGGAAGGAACGGCGGAACGCACGATTGTCCTCCGTTGTTTTGGCTCGTTTGAGATTATCTGTGAGAATGAGGTCAAATGGGGTACCCGCCGGGTCAGGGAATTGCTGCTGTACCTGATCGGCCGGAGCGGCTGCCCGGCTTCAAATCCGGAATTACTCGGCGCGCTGTTTGGCGGGCAGAACGATAAAAACACCGTACACAACCTGTACATGACGATTTACCGTCTCAGAACCCTTCTGGATACCATCGACCCGCAGCGCAAGCTTATCCGGCTGACAGAAGATAATGCACTCATCCTTGCAAGCGGTGTGTGCGACTTTAGCGATTTTATGCGCTTCGCGCGGGGAAATGCCGTCGTTACCGGGGAGAACGCTTCGGATGCAGAACGGATTCTCAGCCTGTGCCGGGGCCCATATCTCGAAAAGGAGAACTTCGACTGGGTCAACGAGGGCGCCAATGAAGCAGAAACCGAATATGAACGTATCGCTCTCGGGTTGGGCATGGTTTATATCTCCGCGGGCCGCCTGCCGGATGCGGAACGCATCCTGACCGCTTTGCTGCTGCGTAACGCGCTGTGTGAAGAAGCGCATACCCTGTTGCTGGATTTGGCTTTGCAGACCGGGAGCCGCGACGTCTATCTGGCGCGTTATGAACAGTATGCCCGGATACTGAAAAAAGAGCTGCATGTAAAGCCCGATGCGCGTTACCGCGAGCAGTACGAACGTCTGAAGCGCTAAAATATTCATATTTTTCATGAAAACCGCTTTGATGGGACATCCCTCTCAAGGCGGCTTTTTTCGTTGCGGAAATATGCAAGCCCGCTTCCCCCGATTTGTGAGATTTTGTGATAACCCAGTGTTAAGGTAAGTAAAAATATGTAAATGTGGGGACTCATGCGCATACGTACGGTTGATGATGCGCCCTTGCCAGGACGAGCTATCTATATGCTTTTTAAAAGCGAGTACCTTGTAACATCTAATTGTTGCACTATGATACGCAGGATATTTGCTTCCAATACAAGGCGATGGAAAGAGGCGTAGCGGTGACTACGCCGATTGACATCAACGCAGTAGTGGGACAAATAGACAAGTATCATGCAGCTTTTAGGTGTTACAAGGTACTAGGCAAAGCTGTGCGAAACGCTTCGCCGCCTGTATATATCAATCGAAACAATTTATCAGGAGGAATATTATGAAAAGGAAAATACTCTCAAGCGCTATGGCTTTGCTGCTGGTTATGACCCTGCTGCCAGTGACCGCAGGAGCGTTGACTCCCGATTCTGATGTGAGCATTACGATTGACGACGGTGTTGGCACCGCCGTTCCAGGAACTACGCAGACCTATACCATCGTCGTGACTAACAACGGCGCCAACAGCGAGTCCGGCGTCGGCATATACTGCACTCTGCCTGCAGAAACGCAAAACGACTTTGACTCCACTCAAAATTGGACTGTTGCTTCCACCAGCGGCGGCGCTAACATCACGGGCGGCAACTCGGGAATAGTACTGGCCTGGACCCCGCCGGAAACATCGTACATGACATCGGCAGACATGCCATCTGGTTCGTCTGTCACATTAATACTTACCGTTAAGATCCGTTCCTCGGCTACAGGCAGTTTCAATGTCATCGCATCGATCACCAGCGATTTTGCGACAGCGACAGATACCGACACACTGACGCCACAAGCCGATCTGGCCGTAGCGATCGACGACAGCAAATCGTCCTTCGCCCCCGGAGATTCCACCGTTTACATGGTTACGGTGACAAACGCAGGCCCCAGCAAGGTCACGGGAGCAAACCTTTCCTGCCCTCTGCCAGCCGGAGCGACCGGCGGCATATGGGGACCCGAATCCTATGCTGAAAGCGGCTATGCGAGCCCTTCATCAGGTGAAGGAGCGCTTTCGTCAAGCGTTGATCTTGATGCGGGCGGCAGCTACCATTTCTGGTTCAGGGTAGATACCAGTCCCGATGCGACCGGCACTTTCTCTGCAACGGCAAACTTCACAGCCCCTTCCGGCGTCGCCGATACCGATCTGAGCAACAACAGCGCGACGGATACCGATGGTTTAGCGTCCGAGGCCGATCTGGATGTGTGGTTGGCGTTTGGCGACCAGACTGGCAATGCGGCAAATGAGGTTACCTTTGATGTGTATATCCGCAATCAGGGACCCAGCACCGCCACAGGCATTACAGTGTCGGCTTCTCTTCCCCCGGGCGTTACCCTCGTGCACGCCGCGCCCGACTCGGGGACAACGTACGACCCTGATACCGGCGATTGGGCTGTTGGAACGCTGGGAGCTTACAGCTCAACATATCTGGAACTCAAGGCTGCCGCCGACTTCTCCGCGCCCAAGACAATGACCGCATCCGTTTTGGACGCCGACCTGCCTGATCCCGATATGTCAAACAATTCAGATTCGCTTGTGATAACCGACAAAGCCGATATCGCCGTATCGGCAGGCGTCGATCATCCTGCGCCCGACGTGGGCGATACCGTTACGATTACTGTAGCGCTCACAAATAACGGTCCGAATGATGCAGCGTACATCTGTGTAGTCGCGCCCCTTCCTTCCGGACTGACTTATGTAAATGATACTCCTTCAGCGGGATATTATGATCCCGATTATGGCTGGGAGGTCGATTCGCTGGACAGCGGTGACTCGCAGATTCTGACGATTCAGGCCACGGTCTCCTCGTCCACCCCCCAATCCTTTAGCGCGCAAGCAGAGGCGTCAGTGCCCGATCCCGATATGTCCAACAACTTTGCAACTGTGACAGTGATTCCATCTCCCGCCTTTGTGCCTGTCACAGGAATCACCGGAGTACCGGCCAAGGCGGCGGCAGGTACGCCGCTCACGCTCAGCGGAACGGCAGGCCCGGCAAACGCGACGAACAGGGCGATCACCTGGAGCGTCCTTAACGCCCGGACAACAGGCGCGACAATTTCAGGAAATACGCTCTACACCGCGGCGGCGGGAACCGTCACCGTGAGGGCGACCATAACAAACGGCCTGACTAAAAGCTCGGATTACACACAGGATTTTGAAATTACAGTAAATACTGCTTCAGCCGCCCCGAATATCACCACAACCATCCTGCCGGACGGCACGGTGGGTACGGCCTACAGCCAGACCCTTTCGGCCACGGGTGATACGCCTATTACATGGAGCCTTAGCGGTGGCAATTTACCGAATGGCCTGAGCTTGTCGGGCAATACGATTTCCGGTACGCCGAACGCGGCGGGAACCTTCAGCTTCACCTTGAAGGCGGAAAACACCGCCGGCAATGCCACCCAGGCATTGAGCATTGCCGTTACGATTCCCAATGTCATACAAAACGACGCGCATACGGTTATTTTCGATCTGACGGATGCCGGTCTTCCGGATGGTGTGACCAGCGTATCTGTGGGCAGCAACACCGTCCCATCCTCGGGCGCGGGCAGCGAAAGTTATACGGCGGTGCAAGGCCTGATAAACGGAAATCAAGGTTTGGTTCTTTACGACCTCAAGCTGCTGGACCAAAACGGGAACCCCATCACGGGATTCACCGGCACCATCAAGGTGAAGATCAAGATCCCGGATGGGCTCAGCGGCAATCTGCACGTGTACTGGTACGACCCCGCCACAGGGGCGCTGACCGATATGAACGCGACGGTGGAGGACGGATGCCTTGTGTTTGAAACGAATCATTTCAGCCTGTATGCCATGGCGCAGCTGGCTGCGGCTGAGCCCACTCCAACGCCCACAGCCGGCCCGGCGGCCGGCAACCCAGACATCCCCGGCCTTCCAGATAGTTTCATCATGTACACGGGTGGGCGCGTCACCTGGATGCCCGGCATAGCGGGCGGCGTTTGGCACTTCGACCCGGCATTCTTTAAGGTAGCTTCGGACAGTACGCCCACGTTCACCGCGCTCCGCGCGGGGACCACCACCGTCACTTATACGGTGGGGTGGGCGTCCAAAACGATAAGCGTTACCATTCGGGAGTCCCGGCTTCCGCAGACCGGACAGGATGGCACATGGATTTGGGTATTATCCGCAGCGGCGTGCGCGGCGCTGGCGGCGGGCATTCTGATCGGGAAAAAGAGACTGAGAATAGAGAAATGATAGACTATAAACGTTATCTAACTGCTTTTGCAGAGCGTATTAAAAAATTCATAACGATAAGGAATATGCGTATCACCCTGTTTGCGCTCGCCTGCGCGCTTGCGCTCACGGCGGGTGGCATATTCTATGCGCAGTGGCAGGAGGGCGAGACGGCCGCCCGGAATGCGCAGGCGCTGCTGAATGCGAGCGGCGTTACGGCTTCCGCAAGCATCACATCCAACCCCGAATCCGCGCCTGCCGCCGGAGCCTCCGCAGCATCCGCGCAGGCAACATCCAGCGCACTGCCGTCTGATTTGCAGGGCTATACCGTGATCGCCCGGCTGGACATCGGCAAACTGGATCTGAGTCTGCCCGTGCTGTCCGAAACCACGGATAAGGCGCTCACAGTTTCCGCATGCCGCTACCAGGGCCCGGAGCCCGGCGGGCAGGGGAACCTGGTCATCACCGGCCACGATTACCGAAGCGGCGCGATATTCGGCAATTTAAGCAAACTGGCTGTGGGCGACGCCGTGAGCCTTACGGCTAAGGATGGGAAAACGTACAGCTATGCTGTATACGCGATCGACCATATCAATTCAGACGACGCGCAGGCGCTGGACGATGCAAAATATACAAATGAACTTTCCCTTTTGACGTGTGAGTTGAGCGGCAACGGCAGGCTGCTGGTGCGGTGCCGGGAGACGTCTTCCTTGAATGCCTGATGGCATTTGATAAAAACTAAGGTGCAGGCTTGGCCGAAAGACTTTACTTTCCTGATCTTTTTATTTATCATAAGAGCGCGAAAGTAAAGTCATATTAATGTACGGAATTACTTCCTGCTTCGTACCCGTAGAAAGGTACAAAGCGAAGTTGCACTGCTCTTTTTAGGCTATAACCTGAAAAGTGTCTATCAGGTGATGGGGTTTCGGGAATTTATGGCAAGGCTCCCCAGTCTTGCTATACACTTTTCAGCCTTTATTGTGCAAATTGCCGGAATCCAGCCTTCGGCAAAACACCTTTTTTTCTGGTTTTTCAACTCTTACATTGTAGTTTTGACACAATCTGCCGTCCCTTGCCTTTCATTTTAAATAATAATTTTCTATTTAGATACCAACGTATCACCCGCTATTTCGGAACAATGGACTTAATTAACATTTAGTGGTAAAATAACATTATATATGCAAATCAACATAGCGGCAATAAAAAATTTTACCCCTTTTCGTAAAAGTTGACGATAACTGACAGGCAACCTGTGGTATGATGCACTCAAATAAACAAACGTATTACATTGATACCGGCGATAAATTTGAAAAAAGGAATGTATATGCAAAAGATGTAACAGCACCAATAACATTTGATGATAATGATGATAAAAATAAACCTTCAAATTTTGGATCAGCCGGTAATAATCTTGACATACTTGATGTTTGTGCTATGTTTGATTACATGGACTATAGCCAAGATGAGCGATGGACAAAAAATAAAACAGATTGTTCTTCTTTTGTGGTCAGAGTATATTCGGCTTTAGGTAAAAAAGTTGCAGTTGATGGTCCTGATACTACCGCTGCGGGCATCGCTGAATCGCTTGATGATAAAGGACAAAGAATAAATAAAGAAGATTTACAACCTGGCGATTTGATATTTTGGTCTTTAAAAGATGCGCCCGATAGATATCATGGTATTACGCATGTTGCTATTTTTGCCGGCTATGACGAAAACGGTGTACCCATGATGTGGGAAGCTGCAGGTGGCGGTGTTCAATATGTGCCGGTATCAAAACAGGGCGAACCATTACAATATGCCAGAGTAGCCTAAATAGAAAGATTCTTTAAAATATTATTAAGGAGCTTACTATGAAAAAAGCAATATTTCTTATTATAGTTCTGATAACGGCAATATTATTTTATGGATGCACGCATCAGAACCTTGCAATCTCCTCAATTAACCCCGCAGCATCGGTCTCTTCTGCATCCCCTGAATACGCACAGGCAAATGAATCGTTTATACTCACACCGGAAGATTTTGAGAAGTTAAAAGCGCCGCTTACGGTTTTGGCTAATGAATATGTAGATACATCTCCGGGTTCTAGAGAGTCTGTTTATGATTTTAAAAATGGATTATCTAAAAACGAAATTGCTGATTACACATGGGACATAGCGCAAAACTTTGATTGCTTTTATCCCAGTACCCCCAGGGATGCAGACTTTTTTTTGACGGATAATGAAAGGTACGGAATTAAAAAAGGCGATATATACAATGATAAAGATTTAAAGGTTCATATTCCCCAAAAAGCAATTAACTCAATTCTTATGAGTACATTCGGAGAAGAGGCATTAAAGGGGCTTGACCTGAATGGAAATATATTTGATGGAACGGATTATATACCCATAGAACTGAAAGACGGGAAATATATCTTTCGTTTGAAAGACAAGTCTCCGAGAGAAGATGTATTGAGCCCTTTGGATTTGCCTGTTAAAGGACATGAGAATACCGAGTTTAAAATTAGTTTTAAACAAGTTTATAGTTATGATGTTGATGGTGAAGACCGCGAATACGTTAAATTTGACATCATGTTTAAACTTAAAAAAGACGATACAAGTGAATGGGGCTATAATATTACTGATTTTAATGCCACGCCCCCGGTTGTTATACAAACTTCTGCAGAGCCGGCCCCCACAATAGACCCTACAGCGCCAATGGCCACTGTAACACCTAATCCTGAAGCAACGTTTACGCTGACGCAGGAAGATTTCGAGAAGCTAAAAGCGCCGCTTATGGTTTGGGCATTGGCAAACGAATTTTATCATGATTCTGAATATAATTATGATTTAAAAAAAGGCTTAACAAAAAATAAAATCGCTCATTATGTATGGTATATCGCATATGCCTTTGACTATTTTGATCCAAGTACCCCCAGGTATTCAAAATATTATAATACAAGCATTGAAAAATATGGAATCAAAAAAGGCGATTTGAAATTATCATCAGGTACTATACTTTATATCCCACAAAAAGCAATCAACTCTATTCTATTGAGTACATTTGGAGAAGACGCTTTAAAGGGAATTGACTTAAATGAAAATATATTTGATGAAGTCGACAATTATGGGCCGTCGAGGAGACTGAAGGATGGCATATATATCATTAGATTGGGAGACGATTATCCGGAAGAAGATGTTCTGGGGGCTTTGGATTTGCCTGTTACAGCAAACGAGAATACCGAGCTTAAAACCAGTTTTACAGCAACTTATGGCGTTGTAGAGCAAGAAGAGGTTAATTTCAGCATCGCATTTAAACTGAAAAAAGATGATACAAGCGAATGGGGCTATAATATTACTGCATTTAATATGCAAAAAGATGAATAGCCGGTAGTACATGAATAGGTGACGGGCGGGGAACCGCTCGTCGCCGGGTAAATTATACCCAGGTTACAATTGTGCTATGGATCATTACGTGATCCTGAACAATTACAGCATAAAAGCTGAATACCACGAACACCCGCATGCTGCTTGTCTAAAGGGACAAAAGCCAGCAACAGTACTGCCTTAATAAATCTCATGCTATGTCTACTTTTTAAGCCGGAAACTTAATCATAAAATCCGTCCTAAATAGCATTTATCAAGCTAATTTAAATACAAAAAATATAAAATGTCTATTTTCATGTATCTGCGCATAGCAAAAACCGCATTATAATGCGGTTTTTTGGTGGAGGCGAGGGGAGTCGAACCCCTGTCCGAAAACCCGTCCATAGGACTTTCTACAAGCTTAGCAAAAGAGATCAATTTCCCCGCATGCCCTCCCTTTTGCAAAAATGCATGCAGGTAGCTTCATCAGACCCGCACAACCGCAAAGCTTTGGCTGTGTGATACCCCGTCTAAAATTGCTCCGCCAAACCGCAACGGGCGGCAGTTAGGCAGAGCGCGCCAGCTTGTTACTTAAGCAGCGACTAATTGGAGAGCCGAAGCTCTTTCTGTTTTGTTTGCATTTATATTTAGTTTGGCTTTTTTAACGCAGTTTCCATAACTGCGGCTTGCTTATCCTACCTACAAAATCCCCGTCGAAACCAATTACGCCCCCATGTAAGCAGTTATTATACTATACTATATTATATGCGTCAAACCAAAAGTTTGATTCGGTCTGGCGGTATATACTTAAACACATAAGCCTTTATTAAAACAGGCAATGTATTCCACACGCCGGACGCCATTCAGACGTAAAAGTGGTCCTGGCTGTTCCTGTTTTCCTCTTCACGCTGCCGGTCCAGCTTTTTGTTGCGGAACCACAAAACGATGTCGACGAATACCATTGCAAAGTTCAGCAAATACAGGAAAATTACAAAGTCATAAGAGTAAAAAACCTTGTGAAGCATGCCCGCCACATAGCCGATCTCTATGACGACCAGAAAGAGCAGACTTTTGCCTCTGGCTGTTTTGGACCTGTAGGACCTGTAGATGGACGCAGGCCAGGCAGCCCCGAAGCAACCCAACATGACGATTTCAAAAATACTCATACGTTATCCGCTTTCATTCGCCTTTCAATATCTTTTTTAACGGCTTTTTCCTTCAGATCCTGGCGTTTGTCGTACAGTTTTTTGCCTCTCGCAAGCCCGATCTCCAGTTTTACCCGTCCCCTTTTGAGATATACCGAAAGAACCGTGAGGGTATATCCTTTTTGGGTGGTAAGCCCCAGCAGTTTAGAGATTTCGCGCTTGTGCAGCAGCAATTTTCTTGTACGGAGCGGATCGGTATTAAATATATTCCCTTTTTCATAGGGACTGATGTGCATGTTATACACGAATGCTTCCGCGCCTTTGATCTGTACATACGCATCCCTGATATTGGTGCGGGAAGACCGCATGGACTTGACTTCCGTTCCGGTAAGCGCAATCCCTGCTTCATAAGTGTCTTCTATAAAATAATCATGCCTGGCCTTTTTATTCGTAGCCAGCAGCTTAGTGCCTTCCCCCATATATAATACCTCGTAAAAACTATTATATAACTTTAGTCCGCAAAAGCAAACTCTATTCTGCTTGCTTCCACATCCGACGAGACAACCTGTATTTTCACCTTGTCGCCCAAGCTGATCTTCTTATGGGTGCGCTCGCCGATCACGCAGTAAAGCTTTTCAACATATTCGTAGAAATCGTCTTTTATCTCCGATAGCGGGATCATGCCTTCTATGGTGTTCGGAAGCTCCACAAACACGCCGAAGCGCGTGACGCCCGACACCACGCCTGCGAATTCCGCGCCGATAAAACGCGTCATGTATTCGGCCATCTTGCGGTTCTGTACCGCGCGTTCGGCCTCTATGGCGTTGCGCTCCCGGACGCTTGAATTAAAAGCGATCCCGGGCAGCGTTTCTTCCAGGCGCTCCACATATTTTTCATCCGCCCTGCCTTCCAGCACGGCTTTGATGATTCGGTGGACCATCAGGTCCGGATATCTGCGTATCGGGCTGGTAAAGTGGCAGTAGCGCTCGGCAGCCAGACCGAAGTGCGCCACCGGCATCATGTCGTACCGCGCCTTTTTGAGGGAACGCAGCGTCACCCGATTTATTATATTATGCTCCTCCGTTCCCTGCGCCATGTTTAAAACCGCCTGCACCGCCTTTGGGTGAATATTCTGGTACCCGCTCAGGCGGATGCCGAAATTGGACAGGAACACAGCCAACTCGCGCATTTTTTCGGCGTCCGGCGTCTCGTGTACACGATACACAAACGGCATTTCCATATAGAAATACTGTTCCGCTACCGTGATATTGGCCGCAAGCATGAATTCTTCTATCAGCTTTTCGCCAAACCCACGCTGCGCCGGTTTGATGGAAATAGGCATTCCCTTTGCGTCCAGCTTTATTTTGGGTTCTTCCAGCTCAAAGTCTATGCTGCCGCGATCAAACCTGCGTTTTCTTAAAATCCCCGCCAGTTCGTTCATTTGGACGAGCGTATCCTTTATGTTCGCGTACCTGACCGAAAGCTCCCGATCCCCGTCGAGTATCTTGTTGACATTGGTATACGTCATCCGCTCCACAGAGTTGATCACGCTTTTTGCGATGTTGTTACCCACCACGTCTCCGTTCCCGTCTATCTCCATGATGCAGGAAACCGTCAGTTTGTCTTCGTGCGGATTTAACGAACACAGGTTGTTGGACAGTTTTTTTGGCAGCATGGGCACGACCCTGTCCACCAGGTAAACGCTGGTGCCGCGCTTTTGCGCTTCGCGGTCAATCTCGCCGTTCTCCCGCACATAATGGGTCACGTCCGCGATATGCACCCCCAGTTTATAGTTGCCGTTGGGAAGTTTTTCAAGAGACACTGCGTCGTCCAGGTCCTTTGCATCTTCTCCGTCAATCGTGAATATTGTTTCGCCGCGAAGGTCCAGGCGGCTTTCCATATCTTTTTCACGGAATTCAAGCCCCGCGGTTTCCTGCTCCACCTTTTCGCTGAACGCCGCCGTCAGGCCGAACCTGCGGGCGAAGCTTAAAATATCCACGCCGGCGTCACCGCTCCGGCCGAGAACCTCTATGATTTCGCCCTCCGGGCTTCTGTCTTTTTCCGCTCTTTTATAGACGGACACCACAACCTTGTCAAAATTATGCGCCCCGCCGTTCTTCTGTTTGGGGATATAGATATCCTCCGTTATTTTATCGTCGCAGACCACAAACATGGCGTTTTTGGATTTATCCACCGTACCCACGATCTCAATGGGCAGTGATGATACGATCTGCTGGATAACGCCTTCCCTGTTGCCGCCGCGCCTCCTGTCCTGCAGTATGCCGGCGACGACCTCTTCGCCGTTTAACGCGCCGTTCATGTTGTCCGCCGATATGAATATGTCTCCGCCTTCCGCTCCCACGAAGCCGAAACCTCCGCTTTTTACCTGCAGAAAGCCTTTAATCAATTCCAATTACTATTTTATCCTCCAATTTTCATACAAAAAAAGCGCCTCTGTGGGCGCCTCTTGTTCTTTTTATTTACATCCAAAATTTTGCAATGATGACCAGTGCTGTCGCCAACACCATAAAGCCGATCGCTGCAACCTTTGTTAATCTCACAAGCAATGCGTCCATTCCCCGTGCTTTCTTTTTACCGAAGATCTGTTCCGCTCCGCCCATAATGGCGCCGGACATACCCTGTTTTGAACCAGACTGCAAAAGCACGACGACGATTAAAAATACCGAAAATACAATCAATACTATCTTTATGATCAACGATACGATATCCATGTATTTCTCCTCCCAGCTACAATAGCAAAACATATTTTATCATGCGGTTCGGAAAAAAGCAACCTTTTTTCACAGATTATGCAAATATTTCATTAGCAGGTCTTCGAGTTCCGAAAACGTATCTGCTTTCACCACCAGATTGCGCGTTTTGGCGGAACGTGGCAGCCCTTTTAAATAATACGCCGCATGTTTGCGCATCTGGAGAATCGCGAGGTGTTCTCCCTTGTGTTCCACCGCAATCCTGGCCTGGCGGAGACACATATGGATTTTTTCAGCCGCATCCGGCATTTTGCCTGTGGTTCCTGTGGTTAAGTATTCCCGTATTTGGCTGAAAATAAACGGATTTCCAAGCGCGCCCCTGGCGACCATCACCGCGTCGCAGCCCGTTTCATGAAGCATTTTTTTTGCATCTTCCGCACAGAAAATATCCCCGTTTCCCACAACGGGTATTTTTACCGACGCTTTCACTTCGCGGATGACGCCCCAGTCCGCCGTACCCGAATAATACTGGCTGCGCGTCCTTCCATGCACAATCACGCCGGCCGCGCCGCTTTCCTCCGCCATCTTTGCAAAATCCACGGCGTTTACATGCTGCTCGTCAAAACCCTTCCTGAATTTGACGGTTACGGGCACCGCGACCGCGCGGGCAACAGCCCGTATGATGCCGGCGGCTTTTTGGGGCTCCAGCATGAGCGCCGCGCCGTCGCCGTTCCGCACGATCTTGGGCGCCGGGCAGCCCATGTTGATGTTGATCTGATCAAGCTTTTCTCCAAGCTCGTCCTGCACGGTCCGGGCCGTCACTGCCAGCACTGCCCCGTCGCTGCCAAAAAGCTGCACGCCTATCCGGTCTTCCAGCCGGCTTAAGTCAAGCAGCTTTTTTGTCTTTTCATTTTTATATTTTATGCCGTTTGCGCTCACCATCTCGGTAAAAGTGAGGCCAGCGCCGCATTCTATGCAAACTTCCCGCATGGCGGCGTCCGTGATGCCGGCCAGCGGCGCCAAGCAGATATTATTCCGCACTGCTTTCACTTGGACTTGCCCCAACGGACACCGTGGCCGACGCCGACGCGCTCCCCTTCGCCTCACTGCCGGACGGCAAGGGAGACTGGCTGGGAGCGTTGATTTTGGGTTCCACTTCCTTTATCATCTTCATTTCTTCCACTTTCCAGGAAGAAGTGTTCTTGTCTTTTACCAGTGTAACTTCGTATTCGCCGCAGATCCATTCGGGCGGATTTTTATCCTTGGCAGATACCTGCGCTTCCGCGCCCTGCGTTGCGGACGGCTCAGGCGGGGCCGATTCCACTTCCTCGGTTTCCTCGGTTTCGTTCAGCGTCCCTACGATATCCAGCACGGTTTCGGTCGCATGCACTACCACCCTGTCCGACCAGGGCCACACGATCTTCATGTTTACGTCCGCCCTCTGATAATAACCGGTAATGGTGTAATCGTGATATTTGGTGGAATTGAGAACGGAGTCTTCATCTATGAAATCCTGGGTGAACAATTTAGCGAGGTCCGTTTCATCCTCCGGCTTGGGTTCCAGCACAGTTTCAACCCGTTTTGCGAATGCGTCCTTCGCGATCACGTTTACGTTCATGGAATTCATGCCCGCAAAAAAGCCAAGCGCGATGATTAAAATAGCAATCACAAAAATTATAACGCGCGTAAACACATAGAAAACGCCTCTTGTTACTTTTTCCTGATTATCAGCCATCATAACTCCTTAAAATACCCAAAAAAACTGCCCGACTTACAAGGGAGCCGTTTTACAGCGCTTTGGGTTTCATTGTGGGGAATAACAGCACGTCACGGATGGAAGGCGCGTCGGTAAACAGCATGACCATTCTGTCTATGCCTATCCCCATTCCGCCTGTGGGCGGCATTCCGTATTCCAGGGCGTTTATGAAATCTTCATCCATCACATGCGCCTCTTCGTCGCCGGCTTCCCGCTGCGCAACCTGCGCCAGGAAGCGCTCCTTCTGGTCGTCCGGGTCGTTCAGCTCGGAAAACGCGTTTGCCATTTCCCTTGCGTAAATAAACAGTTCAAAGCGCTCGGTCAGCCAGGGATCGTCCGCCTTCCGCTTGGCGAGCGGCGATACATCCACCGGATAATCGCAGATAAACGTGGGCTGTATGAGTTTTTCCTCCACAAATTCCTCAAACGCAGCGTTCAGAAGAATCCCCCTGGTCTCGCTGCCCTTTATGTCCATCCCTATGGAACGCGCAAGGCTGCGCGCTTCATCGTCTGACTTGCAGGCCGCAAAATCGGCGTTTGCGTATTTTCTGACCGCTTCGGACATCGTCATACGCGCCCAGGGCGTTTTTAAATCGATTTCAGTCCCTTGATAGTTTATTTTAGTGCCTTCAAAAAGTTTGGAGGCGCAGTATGCAAAAATATTCTCGCAGATGTCCATCATACCGTGATAATCGGTATAGGCTTCATACAATTCAATGGTAGTAAATTCGGGATTATGTTTGGTGTCCATCCCTTCGTTCCGGAATATTCTGCCGATTTCGTATACCTTCTCAAACCCGCCGACGATCAGCCTTTTTAAATGCAACTCGGTCGCGATCCGCATGTACATGTCTATGTCCAGCGTATTATGGTGGGTGATAAACGGCCTGGCCGCGGCGCCGCCTGCCTGGCTGTGCAGCACGGGCGTCTCCACCTCGATATAATTAAGGCCGTCCAGATATTCCCTTATGGACTTCATAATAAGGGAACGAGTCACAAAGGTCTGTTTCACCTCGGGATTCACGATCAGGTCCACATACCGCTGACGGTATCTTAAATCGGTATCCTTGAGGCCGTGCCATTTTTCAGGCAGCGGCGTCAACGATTTGCTGAGCAGTATGACTTTATGAGCCTTCACGGAAATCTCGCCCGCGTTGGTTCTGAATACTTCTCCCAGGACGCCTACGATGTCTCCGATATCATACGTCTTGTACTCCGCATAGGGCTCGTCTCCCATCACGTCGCGCCGCGCATAAATCTGCAGTTTGCCATCCCCGTCCGCTATATGAAAAAAGCTGGCCTTTCCCATGATGCGTTTGGACATGATCCTGCCCGCAACAGCAACCTCGCTGCCTTCCAGTTCCTCAAACCGTTTGAGAATCTCTTCGGACATATGCGTCTTGGAGTAAGAAGTGATCTTAAACGGATCGCGTCCGCTTTCTTTCAGCTCGGCCAGTTTTTCCCTGCGAATGCGCAGTATTTCGCTTAAGTCCTGCAGGGGCGCTTCGTTTGTAGACATAAAAAAATTCTTCCTTTCAAGTAAAAAACGCTAAAAATTATCTATGAATATCCAATATCTGGTATTTGACACAGCCGTCCGGCGTATCAACCTTAATGATGCTGCCGACCTTTTTACCCAGCAAAGCACGTCCGACAGGAGATTCATTTGAAATCTTGTTTTTCTCAACATCGGCTTCAACCGAACCGACGATCTGGTATTCGACTTCTTCCTTGAATTCCTTATCCAGAAGCTTGACGGTGGTACCTACGTTAACGGTGCGCAAGTCCACTTCTTCCTCGTCCACAATGATTGCGTTTTTAAGCATGTTTTCGATTGCGACGATCTCGCCCTCAATCTTGGCCTGCTCATTCTTTGCTTCATCGTACTCCGCGTTTTCAGATATGTCCCCGAAAGCGCGCGCGATTTTGATCTGCTCGGCAATCTCTTTCCGTTTGTAAGTTTTTAAATATTCCAGTTTATCTTCCAGTTCGCGGACACCTTTATGTGTCAAAATAATATCACTGTTTGGCATATCCATCCTCCTACACCCTATATAGTTCTCGATCAATACATTAATTATATTAATAATATTGCTTTTGTCAACATTGTATGCGGCTATTTGCTCTTCATGATCAGATATTTTTCAAGCTTTCCCTTGATTCTCTGCAACGCGTTGTCAATAGATTTTACGTGTCTGTTAAGAGTTTTGCCTATCTCCACGTACGACTTGCCCTGCAGATACAGCCCAAGCACCTTTCTTTCCAGATCGGACAGCATTTCGCCGATTTTAATCTCTATGGTCGAAAGGTCCTCCTGGTCGATGACGATTTCCTCGGGGTTCAGCATTTTTTCTCCCCCGATGATATCCACCAGCGTCCGCTCGCATTCGTCGTCATAGATCGGTTTGTTGAGTGAGACATACGAATTCAGGGGCTTGTGCTTCTGCCGCGTGGCCGTTTTGATCGCCGTGATGATCTGGCGGGTGATGCAAAGCTCCGCAAACGCCCGGAACGACGCGTTCTTGTCCGTCCTGTAATCGCGCATGGCTTTATAAAGGCCGATCATCCCTTCCTGTACGATGTCTTCTTTGTCAGCTCCGATCAGAAAATACGACCGCGCCTTGCTGCGGACAAAATTCTTATATTTCACCAACAAAAACTCGATTGCGGCTACATTTCCGGCCGACGCCTTGATCGCTATCTCGTCGTCCGAGTAGGCGACAAACTCGTCAAAGCTCGCGGAGCAGTATTCTTCGGAAATATAATCGTTTTCCGGTTCAAGGTCGTATTCCGTTAATTTGTTTTCTTCCGATACCGATTCCTGCAGCAATAGTAATCCCCCCATTAAACCAGGTCCTGCCTTCGCTTCTCATACATAATGATACTTGCCGCACATGCGGCGTTGAGCGAACTGATTTGTCCGCCCATCTCTATTTTTACAATAATATCGCAGTTATCGCGCACCAATCTGGAGATCCCCTCTCCTTCGCCGCCCACCACGATCGCAATGGACCCCTTTAAGTCGGTTACGGATAAGGGCTGCCCGTCCATATCCGCCGCCACGATCCACACGCCCCTGAGCTTGAGATCTGCAATGGTGGTATTGATATTGGTGACTTTTACAATCGGGATGTATTGCGCCGCGCCGCATGACACCTTGTAAGCGGTGGTATTTAATGTTGCGGACCGGCGTTTTCCGATGATCACGCCGTGTGCGCCCAACACTTCGGCGCTCCGTATAATGGCGCCCAGGTTCTGCGGATCCTGTACGCTGTCCAGAATAACGATGAACGGGTATTCCCCGCGCGCTTGGGCGAGCTCGAAGATATCGTCCATCTCACTGTATTTGAAAGCGGGCACCAGAGCCACGATTCCCTGATGGTTGGCAACCTTGCCCTCCGGCCCGATCCCGGTGCACATTTCGTCCAGCTTATAGCGAGAGGTTTCAACCACTACCACCTTGTTCTGGCGTGCAAGCAACAGTATCTCTTTGATGCTGCCATCCATCAGCCCCTGCACAACCAATATCTTATCGATCTGTTCGCCCTTTTTGATAGCTTCCCGAACTCCGTTCCGGCCAATGATCAACTCGCTGCTCATAATTTAAACCCCTTAAACCCCTATTAAGTCGATAATTCTTCGTGCCTGCGTTTCACTTCCGCAGCCATGCCGCATGTCATTTTACCCTCGCTGCATCCCCCGCGGACACAGGACGGGCCGGCGCTTCCGAACAAAACAGGCGCTTCCTTTTTTACTATTTTAAGCATCTCCCATGCAAGCGCGCGTATTTCCCACTGCGCGCGGTTGCAGCAGCGGATGGAGAAAAAATGGAGCAATTCCCTGGCGTTCATTGTGACAATCATTTTTGTCTCACATGCGCCCGGAAGAACAAACCTTGCGTCTTCGTTCGATTCTTCCCCGCCGTCCCCCAAACGTTCGATCCATTTTTGGTACCATTTCTGCATGGTGTTCATTTGTTTTTTGTATTCCAAAACCGCCTCCTCCCCAAGCGCTTCGATTGCGGGGGGCAGTATATAATCAAATTCTTCCTTGTTTTTAGACTGGCAGACATACCGCTGGGACTGGACCGAAAAACTGGCGATCCTGTGCCGGGTGATCTGCGCCAGAAGAGCGCGGGAAACGCCCTCTATTCCAAAGGTAAAGCTTGCATGTTCAATCGGAGACATATGTCCCATATCCATAAGCGCGCGGATCAGTCTTGGGCTTTCCCCGGCGTTTTGCAGTTCGTCGATACCAGCGTCCGAATAACACAGCCTGGCCCCCATACTGACAACTTCCTGGGGATACGGCGTCTTTGCCAGCAATTTAACTTTCAGATGGGTGATCGGCATTGAGAGCCTCCTTAAAGATTTCCTCTATTTTTTGGGCTTGTCCTGTTAAATAAAGGTAGCCCACAACCGCCTCCAGCGCGGTTGCATACTTGTAATCGGCAACGCTCATGTTTTTTGGAACGGTGGCCGATTTTGCGTTTCGCCCGCGCATAAAGATATCTTTTTCGTCATCGTTCAGGCCTTCAAAAATACGCCGCGCAAAGCCTGCCTGAGACCGCGCGTTGACCATTTTTGAGCTCAGACGGTGCAGTGTTCCCGCATTTCCGCGGCCCTCCAAAACAAGACCTGTCCTCACAAAAAGGTCCCAAACCGTGTCCCCGATATAGGCGAGGACAAGGGGATTTGATTGCCTCGCAGCCTCCTTGGTCATCAGTTCCCGTCCGTCTAACAATAGCGTCTCCTTGCTATACATCAATCTCCAGATTTTTTTCCGCAAATCCCTTTAGACCCGCTATAATCGCCGAGACCAGCTTTTTCTGGTAATCCGGGTCCTGCAGCAGTTTGTCTTCTCTGGGATTGGATAAAAATCCGCATTCTATGATTATACTCGGGCCGGTACCCGGCCTTAAAATTTTATACTCTCCGTTTTTAGGTACGCGCGGCTTTTTTATTTCAAGCCCGTTATTCAGGGCTTCCTGCATATATTGGGCCAGCGTTTCGGCCTTGCTTTGCTTCATCAGGTAGAAGACCTGCGGCCCATATACGTCCGAATCTCCATAGCGGTTCTGGTGTATGCTGATCATGATATCCGCTTTTGCGGCGCGGATGATGTCCGCGCGCTTCTGCATGTCTTCTTCTTTTGTACCGGCGATCGCGTCCTCGCCTTCACGGGTCATCACTACATCGACGCCTTCTTCTTCCAGCTTATTCTGGAGCAGTTTCGCAATCTGCAGATTCACTTCGCTTTCAGGCACACCCGTTGCTATTCCATGCGTGCCGATATCGAACCCTCCGTGGCCCGCATCCAGCACGATCGTCAGTCCATCTAAAATACCTTTCTCAGCGGGTTTCTCTTCCACTTTCACGTTCTCTTTGGTAGCGCCGGAACATGCCGTAAGCATAGCCGAAAACAGCAGTATTCCCAAAACTGCGACCAGCTTCTTTTTCATGGAATTCTCCCCTAAAAACAACTGCAATACCAAGCTATCCTAATATTATACCATTTTATTCAAGGTCTTTTCAAGTGGAAGCACTGCCACGGCATTCAAATCAAGCCCGGCGCGTTCGCCTTTGATATACCGGTAATAAGCCGCACTCGCAATCATTGCGGCGTTATCCGTACAGTATTTGAGTTCGGGCAGATAAATTCCAATATCTTCTTTTTCGCCCCTCCTGATAAACTCGTCTCTCAGCACTCCGTTCGCCGACACGCCGCCTGCCAGAGCTATTTTTGAAATCCCGGCTCTCCGTGCTGCCTCAAAGGTGTTTTCCGCAAGCATTTCAACAACGCTGCTCTGAAAGCTGGCCGCGATATCCGGACGGCTGAAAGCCTCGTTTCTTTGCTCCATGCCGTGCAAAAGATTGATCACGGCGGTTTTAGGCCCGCTGAAAGAAAAATCCAGATGGTCTTCCCCGCGAAAACAGCGCGGCATTTTATAGGCTTTTTTATTGCCTTCTTTGGCGAGGCGCTCCAGGTTTGGCCCGCCCGGATAGGATAGCCCCAGGACGCGCGCCACCTTGTCTACCGCTTCGCCCGCAGCGTCATCCCTGGTTTGGCCAAAGAGTTCATAACTGCCGTAATCCCGCACCAGTACAATCTGCGTATGACCGCCCGATACCACAAGGCAAATGAAAGGCGGTTCTAAATTAAGATATGATATATAATTGGCACTTATGTGTCCCTCAATATGATTAACTGCGACAAGCGGTTTTTTCAGGGCAAAAGAGAGCGCCTTTGCGTAAGAAACGCCGGTTAAGAGCGCTCCTAAAAGTCCCGGGCCCGCGGTAACCGCTATTGCGTCAATTTTCTCAAAACCTTCCGGAACCGCCTGCTCCACAACCTCCGGCAGTTTGGGAATATGATTCCTGGAAGCCAGTTCAGGAACAACGCCTCCGTAAACCTTATGAATGTCTATCTGTGAATAAACAATGTTTGAAAGAACTTCACGGCCGTTTTTTACCACCGCAGCAGCCGTTTCATCGCAGGATGTTTCTATTGCAAGAATACGTACGTCTTTATAATTCATTTTTTACCAGCCTTTTATGCACTAGTTTGGCTGCAATTGTCGCCGGAATAAATATGCCGAAGAACAAAAGAAGGATCAGCAGGACCAGGTCAAAAAAGAACCCGGACTGAAACATGCGGATCATCAGGTCTGTCTTCGGATCCAGCATCCAAAGGTCGTTTCTGAAAAAGACCATATGGAAACGCGTCCAGAATCCGTCGAAATCGGAAGCCGCCCAGGCTGCCAGTATGGCAAATCCCGCCAGAATCACATAAGCGGAATTATAAATGCCAAAGAGTACCGCCCTGAGCGCCTTTTTCTTCATGATAAGGAAGCAGGCGGCAAACAGCGCGCAAGCCGCTATGCTCCCGTAAATTGCGAAATTGACCGCCGACAGGTAGAGGTTTTTCACATCCACCATATGCGCTTTTTCACGTTCGTTATAATACTGCCTCTGCTCGCCGCCGATGTTTACGGTGAGGTCCAGATCCCCCCGCTTATCCTCAATATATGAAAGCAATACGTCCGTCGCCGCATTGAGGTCCCGGCTTTCCACCCCGACATACGAAGCAGTATCGTACTTTGCATATTCGTCCGCATAAAACCTGCTGTCAAAAGCAAATATCTGAATACACAACACCGCCAGGGCCATAACTGCCAGAAAGGTTGCAACCACTGAGAATAGTACGCACAATTTACGCAAATTATTTTTCCTCCTGAACTAAGCAGGCCCGAATGGGGGAACCGTCGGCGTCAATTTTTAAGGGCATTGCATACAAGTTATAGTTTCCCGCCGCAACGCCGTCAAGCTTTAAAAGTTCAATGATAATGCAGTCGTTTTCCAGCAAGATCCTGTGTACTGTATCGTCGCCGATCGAAAGCGAATCCGTGCCCACCAGGCGGACGCCTTTTTTTATCAATTCTCTCGCCTGCCTGGAGGTCAGCCTGGCCTCTTTATCCGGCGTGGATTTCAATAACAGTTTTGCACAAGTTGTACACTCCGCCAGCTCGTCCATCAGCGCTACCCTGCACGCTCCTATGTAGCTGCCCAGCGGAATCTCTAAAAGCGACTTTCCGCCCTGGATAAAATGCGAGGGCGCGTCTGTGTGCGTGCCTGCATGCGTGCCCATACGGATCATGGACAAGGCAAATCCGTCCTTATCTAAAGTAAATACTTCCTCTTTTATAAAATGTGGGTCACCCTCATAAACTTTTGTTTCCTCGTTCAGCTCATAAGTAATATCGTATACCTTTATGACTACACACTTCCTTACCATGTACTCTTAAGCGGCCCGGCGTTAAGAATACCGTAATATTATATCATTGGTATCATTATAATGAAATGATACGCATATTTCAACAAGTACACTACCTATTATTGCATCTATGCCGCCCGTAAATACCAAAAACATTTAATTTTTTCCGTAAGGAAAAGAGGCCGAGCAAAAGCGCAGCCTCTTCTTCCCGCACACAGCGGGTCCATTAAATTTTTAACCATATACTTTTTGGCGCATCACCTGCCCGCCCATCAAGTTATCCGTCATTTAGTCACACGGAGTGTTATAAACCTCAACGATCTTTTCCCATGTCGGTGCGTCAATTACGCCGTTTACAGGCATTTCATACCTGTTTTGAAAGCGTATGACGGCATCCGTGGTATCAATCCCATAGATTCCGTCGTTTACCACTACTTTCAGTTCATTGGTGATCTTCTTGTACCGCTTAAGGCTGAGCGCAATATAACTTAAGTATTCCTGCATCAGCTGTACGTCCTTTCCCTTTGAACCAATCTTTAAAACCTTGTTTTGAAACGGAGGATTGACCATGGGAAGGGGCGGGCATTCCATTTGATCCGATGTGCCCGTTCGAGCCGGCTCCTCCGCTCTTTCCCGCGCCATTCCGGGAGGGGTCCCGGGCTGCATACGCATTTGATAAATCTGGCCCAAAGACTGGGGAGGCGTACCGCCCGGCATACGCATCCTTTGGCTCTGCATTCCGGCAGGTCCCTGCTGCGTTATCTCCGGTTGAACGCCGGTCGGCCCGGCGCGCATGCCGCGCATTGAATCTGTCCCGGATTCCCGGCCTGCGTCCGTGACGCCCTCCGGTTCATAATATTCAAAAACCTGCCTGCCGGACTGCGCGCCATCCGCTTCAAAACCGGCGCCGCCCTGCCTCGGCATCCATGGCGTATAGTTAAACGGCTCATTATCGAAATTAAAAGAATCAGCCTGGCGTTCTTCGCTCCCCATACTATCCGTCAGGGGGCCGAATGGCGTTCCGCCCGCCTGATCATCCATGATCCAGGGATTATACATTTGAAACGTGGATGTTCGGGGCATCATTCTGTCAAATTGGGACTGCATGCCCATGCTTTGCCCTTCCGTCATATCCTGTTCGCGCATCCGCCCTCCGGTTCCTCCTCCCGGAATTCCTGTGCGCGTATCCATTATACCCGGGGTGTACAACTGATAGGAGTAGCTTCCCTGCGGGCTCCCTTCTTTTTGCTGCATGCCCCCTGTTTGGC
Organism: Bacillota bacterium; assembly: GCA_023393165.1. Lineage (GTDB taxonomy): Bacteria > Bacillota > Clostridia > Christensenellales > Christensenellaceae > JAEYKI01. The sequence continues at coordinate 247,111 of JAEWMJ010000032.1, forward strand.
CGCCTGTCATATCCTGCTCCTGCATCTGTCCACCCATTCCCTTCGTACCGCTTCTTGCCGGTTTTTCATTCATATCCTCATCCTGCGCCCGCTGCGTTCCCTGCTGCATTCCGCCTGCGCCGCCTCCGGCTGTCCCGGAACTGTCGTCCGTCATGCCCGGAGTATACATTTGATAGGAACGGATTCCTTGCGGCCCGGATTCCGGTTTGGACTCCATGCCGCCGCTTTTTCTGCCCGTCACGCCGCTCTCGCGCATCTGTCCTCTGGGCTGCGTTCTTCCTGCCCCGCTTCCTGAAATTCCTGTCTCATCATCCATCATTCCGGGTGTATACATTTGATAGGAATAGCCTCCTTTCGGCATAGCATCTTCTTTAGGCGGCACGCCGCCGGTTTGCCCGCCCGTCATGCCGCTCCCTCGTATCGTTTCTCCGGGCTGTGTTCTCCATTTTCCGCCTCGCGAAATCCCGGTCTCATCGTCCGTTTCAGGCATTTCGTTTTGCCCGGCGCCTGTTGCGCCTGTTAAATGCCGGTTTCCCATCTGTTCCTCCTTCATTCCGGATTCTGTCCCGGTTGACCGCATATCCTCTCCTACGGGATACGTTTCGGGTATATAATCCAGTATATCTGACGAATAAGCCATATTGATTTGTCCCCTGTTGCCGAACGGATAAACCCCGTTTGCATAATCCATTGCCTCTGTGATTCTCTGATCGCCTCCCAAGCCCGCGGCCTGCATTCCTTCACCCGATCGGGCGCTTCTCATACCGCCGCCGGCTTCCGCACCCCGTCCGGGTCCGGTTTCACCCCGGCTTTCAGCAGGCGCACCTGCGCCCGGTCCCGTCGTTCCCATAGGCCTGGGCGCCGCTTCCTGTTCCCGACCCTGCCGGGCCTGCTCTTCGGCTCCGCTCCGCCGGCTTCCTGCCAGCATATCCATAACAGCGCCCGCCTGTTCTTCTATTCCACGGTATACATCCAACAGGGCGTTCCACGTAGCCGCATCCACGGTTCCGGTCTGCGCAAGGGAAAAAGTCTTTTGAAACGAATTAACCGAATTTGTGGTGTTTTTGCTAAAAGTCCCATCTTCTTCCACAGGAAACACGCTGTTGTAAAAAACGCTGACCGCATTCAACAAATACTGAAGCAGCCGGACATTCGCTCCCTTGTCTCCTTCCTTTAAGGTTGTGTCAGGCGCTTTTTCGGGAACGGTGATATCTTTCCTGTTCCGGCTTAAAACCAGAAGTCTCTGTGCCGCATTATATACAAACGCGAGCTGATACCAGGTTTTTTTTCCGACAATCCCGTCCGGCGACAGATTAAACTGTTTTTGAAAAGCGCGGACTGCGTCCTGCGTATAAGCGTCAAAGTTTCCGTTTTCCACGGGTATATCCGGAATATTGTTATATGTCTTGCCTATCTGGTTTAATTGCTGCTGTATAGCCATAACGTTCGGGCCCACATCTCCAAGACGTATGAGCTTGCCCGGATACTTTTTTTCGACTCCCGAGATTTCCTGTGTTTTCTCCGTCTGTACGTTTCCGTAATAATATTTAACGATGTCTTCCGCGGTCTTTCCCTGATTTGCCAGGGTTACAGATCCCCATTGCGACAGTCCTTCGCATCTGGTTGTGACGCCGTTGCAGTAATTGGCGAGCAGAGGTTCGTTGAATCCTACCCTTCTTATAAATTCGTTGAAGATTTCGTCCACCATGTCGCTTATATTTCCGTATATGTTACGTCCGTCCACATAATACGGATCATGATTCGGATTTGCCGTAACATCGTAATTGTATCCTTTGGCGGGATAAAACCCCGTATAAATCCTGTTGAGAGCATAGGAAATAAAGGCAAGAATATTTGCCTGCAGGCTCTCCTTGGGCCAGGTTGCGTATATTTCTGAGGAAGCCACATTCTTAATATAGTCCGTAAACGGAACAAGCACCGTTTTATCGTCCGATCCCGGTTCTCCTAAATGTACCCTGATTATTTCCGGAATAAAAACCGGCTTGGTTTGCAGCGGATTGTATGTTTCGGGAGCGGATGTCGGCGGTTTTTCCCCTTTTAAAAGCAGTCCGTTCGGAGGCAATTCGAAATTGTTTACCAAGCTGGCAAACTTTTCTCCCTGAGGCTGCGGCATCATTGCCACCGGCTGAATACTGACTACTCCCGGAAAAATCGGAACGTTGTTTATGATGGTTGGTATGTATCCGTCTTTGACGACTTCGATATTGTATGTCTCATATGGCAAGGTAATGTCTTGCGGCTTTAAAGAGGTCTCTCTTTCCGGAGCGTACACCTTGATCCTTTCAGCATTTCCATACTGGTCCGTGTATATTGTTTGGTCCAAGGCGATTCTTAAGTCTACTATTCGTACCTGAGCTCTTTGAACTGGCATCGCTTTTTCGGCTGTAAAAACCTTTACGGTTATGTATCCGGTGCTCATAATAACCACTCCTCTATCCATTATTGTAATAGTATATGAACAGATTTTCTTTTAAGTGTTCTTTTTTTATAATTCAAATTGACAGACAGCTTCGGATATTGTAAAATAAACGATGCAAGCTGCGGGGGTATAGCTCAGTTGGCTAGAGTACTTGACTGGCAGTCAAGGGGTCGTCGGTTCGAATCCGACTATCTCCACCATTCAAAAGCCGCATTTTTATGCGGTTTTTTGTATTTCATCCGGTTCTTTTAATGCTTATAATAATAATGAATATTATAATGGGAGAATCTAATAGAACTACAAAATTTGAAACGGAAGAAAACGATATATGCCAACGATACAGCAGATAGATGATGCGATCCTTATTTTTATTCAAAACCATATGCACGCGGACTTACCGGATAAAATTATGCCCTTTATTTCATGGCTGGGGAATAACGGCGGAATCTGGATTGCAGCCGCCTTGCTGCTTATATTTTTCAAAAAGTACAGATCTACCGGTTTTCTGATCCTGGCGGTTTTGCTTGTTTGTTTCATTTTCAACGATATCTTATTAAAACCCCTGGTAACAAGACTGCGGCCCTGCAATATCCAACCGGGCGCGGTACTGCTTATTCCCCGTCCAGCCGATTTTTCATTTCCTTCCGGGCACTCAAGCTCGTCTTTCGCTGCGGCTGCGATAATTTTTTTTAAAAACAGGCGCTGGGGAACAGCGGCGATTGTCTTAGCGTCGCTCATCGCCTTTTCCAGGCTTTATCTTTATGTGCATTATCCGTCCGATGTTGCCGCCGGAATATTGCTGGGCGTCGCAACCGCATTCTTTACCGTTTGGATTGTGAGAAAATATAAAGCCGGGGAAACATAAACAACCGCTGATACGGCGCGGCAGACTTGCTTTTTTATCGAAGCACATTTCCTTTTTTACATGGCGGCTGAAAAATTATATTATTAAAATACTTTTATGGTTTCCTTGACTTTTCCATTCAAAAAACAATATACTTGAGTTGTCAATTTCAAAATAAATTCAGTAAGGTGATTGTTATGGTAAAAAAAGAACTGTTAAAAGAAAAAGAAGGCAAGAAAATCTACGGATATTGTTTTCAGAATAAAAACGGTATGGAGTTAACGGTTACGAATTACGGAGCTACAATCATATCGATAAAAGCGCCGGACCGCACGGGGAAATTGGAAGATGTTGTATTGGGACTTTCAGGCATCGACGATTACATGGCGGGACATCCTTTTCTGGGATCAACGGCGGGACGTTATGCAAACCGGATCGCCGGCGGAAAATTCTGCCTGAACGGCAGGGAATACAGCCTGGCGCGAAATGAAAATAACTTATCCCATCTTCACGGCGGCAACATTGGTTTTGACAAAGCCATATGGGAGGGAGAAGTGCAATCGGGCAAGGTGGTTCTGAGCCTTTCAAGTCCGGATATGGATGAAGGTTACCCGGCCAAACTAGATGTGAAAGTTTCTTTTTCCCTGAACGACGACAATAAAGTTGGCATAGAATACTATGCGGTGAGCGACGGCGATACCATCGTAAACCTGACGAATCATTCTTATTTTAATTTAACCGGATGCAAACGGGATATTCTGGACCATAAGCTTAAAATTAATGCGGACTTTTTTACCCCGGTAAACAAGGCGCTCATACCCACCGGGGAGATTTTAAAGCTGGAGGGCACGCCTCTTGATTTCTCGGATTTCCATACGATCGGGGACCGAATAGGCGAAGCCTTTGAACAGTTGACTATTTGCGGCGGTTACGACCATAATTTCGTATTGCGGGAACGCGGATACAAAGCATGCGCCGAGCTTTACGATCAGGCGTCCGGACGTTTTATGACGGTTTTTACGGATAAACCGGCCGTTCAGCTTTATACCGGCAACTTTTTGGGCGACATAAAAGGACGGGACGGGACGCTCTACAGCAAAAATTTCGGCGTTTGCCTGGAAACCCAGTTTTACCCGGATTCCCCCAACCATGCGCATTTTCCCAACTGCGTATTGAAAGCCGGACAGATATATTCATATAAGACGGCGTTCCGCTTTGAAACGAAATAAGGCCTTATCCTACTCGATACCGAAATCTTCAGAGTGAAAACTGCTGTAGTACCGGCCCCCTATTGCCGTGAATTTGAGCACGCAATAATCCGGATCGGTTACGCCAAGAGGATAATACATCGTATCCCCCTTCCTCCAGATCATTTCTTTGCTGGCGGCGTCTTCCAATATCTCCATTGTTCCTTTCAGCATCACGCCGCGGAAAAACCTTCTGTCGCAAAAATAAATGCACGCCTGGGGATGCTTACGGTATTGGGCCACTCTCATGGAAGAAGTATTTGTTGTAAAATAGAAAGTTTTGATTCCCTCCCGCTTTCTCGGCGGCAGCATCGCCTTGACATTCGGGAAACCGTCCTCGCCTACCGAGCCGATAAATGAAACGCCTTGCTTATCAATGAGATTGCCTATGGTTTTTTGAGTATCTTTCATATGATTGCCCCCCCTCAGAATATTAGTAAGCTTCTTTGCTCCATAATTAAATATATACATATAATTATTTTTTTGGCAAGATGCTATTTAAGAATGCTGACTCATTCATCCTGAATAATATGAAAACCCCCAAGCCAGCTTTCAAAAGCACAACTTGGAGGTTTTTCCCTATCGAGTATCGTTAACTGTTCATGCACATTTCATTGGTTCGTTCTGCATTTTAAGCGCTCTCGTACTTTCAAGCTTTCTTTGCGCCATATCCACGACCACCGCCACAATAATTACAGCGCCTTTAATAACCATTTGCAGGAATTCAGAAACGTTAAGCATAACCATTCCATCGTTCAATACGCCGATCACAAAAGCTCCTATTAAAGTTCCGACAATGCTTCCAACGCCGCCCGACATGGATGTGCCGCCTAATACAGCCGCTGCAATAGCATTCATTTCCCATGATTCCCCTGTGGAGGGCTGCGCCGACGCCAACTGCGAACTTGCAATAAGGCCGACCACAGCCGCACAAAATCCTGACTTCATATACACGACCGTCTTTATCTTTGCCACTTTAATGCCTGACATTTCCGCGGCTTTTTCATTACCGCCTATGGCAAATATATGCCACCCAAGGGGCGTCTTTTTAAATATAATGATAACGACAACCGCAATGATTATCATCAGCCATATGGCAATAGGTATGGATAAGAACGCGCCGGAACCCAGCCATGTAAACCCGGTATTGCCCAACTCAGCTTTTCCGTTTAAATCCGGATAGGTAAGGCCGCCCGAACGGATCATGGCCAGCCCCCTGAATATATACATTGTACCCAGAGTAGCTATAAAAGGCGGTACGTTAAGTTTGCTTACGATTAGGCCATTGCCCATACCGATCAGCGTACCGATCAGAAGCGATACGATCACTACCATAGGAATACTCAGATAGATAATAACGTCGAGCGATTCGATGCGTATTCCTTCATAAATAAATCCGCCGGCTATCATGCCCACAAATCCCACAATAGAACCGACCGATAAATCTATACCCCCATTTATTATTACAGCCGTCATGCCAATACCCAAAATCGCGTAAATCGCTACATGTTTCGTGACCATAATCAACGAGAACGGCGTAAGAAAAACAGGTTCGGCTACGCCAAAAACCACAAGAAGCGCTACCAGCGCAATAACCGTTCTTCCTTTGAGAAGAATACTTCCCAGCGTCAGTCTGTTTTTATTGACTTTTTCCATAATTATTTGACCTCTCAATCATTCAATTTTCAGTTGCCATCGCGGCCAAACGCCATTCTTCCACTTGACCGGTGAACTCTGCGGTAATTTTTCCATTAGCCATCACCAATATCCTATCCGATATTGACAGGATTTCTTTCAGTTCGGAAGCAATTACCACAATGGCTATTCCCTGGTCTGCAAGGTTTCGAACGATATTAAATACTTCTTCTTTGGCGCCGATATCAATCCCCCTGGAAGGCTCGTCCAATAAAATAATTTTTGGACCCGTCAGCAAGTATTTGGATATGACAACCTTTTGCTGATTTCCGCCGGATAAAGATAAAATCGGCAATTTTTTATTTGCCACGCGTATTTTTAATTCACGTATCATTTTATCTGCTTTTTCGTCTATCGCTCCCGGCGACAGAAGCAGTCCTTTTTTATATTTTTTAAGGCTGGATATCGTGATATTCTTCTCTATATTCATGGTCTGAATGAGACCCTCTTTTTGCCTGTCTTCGGGAATCAGTGAAAAACCTTTTTTGATCTGTCCGCTTATACTTTTGGGCGTAAACGCACTGTTTTCAAAATAAAATTCTCCGCTTGCTTCGGGATGCATCCCCATCAGGACTTCCATCAATTCAGTTCTGCCCGCGCCCAGCAATCCGTAAATTCCAAGGATCTCGCCTTTTTTAACGGAAAAAGAAACATTGTTCAGCGTTTTTCCTCCGTACTCGTTATACAACGTAACATTTCTGACACACAGTAACTCTTCATTGCCGAATGACCGCTGGCGCTTCTCGTCAATCTTCTGCTCATGTCCCAGCATGTTGCTGACCATCCAGCTTATATCAATATTTTTCACTACTTCTTCTTTAACATTGCGGCCGTCTCGAAGAACGGTGACATAATCGCCAATCTGCAGTATTTCACCCATTCGGTGCGAAATATATACGATTGAAATACCGCTGGCCGTAAGCTCGCGGATAATTTTAAACAGCACTTCCACTTCGGCCGAGCTTAATGAAGATGTAGGCTCATCCATGATAAGTATCTTCAGATTTCTTTTTATAACCGCTTTTGCGATTTCTATAATTTGCTTCTGCCCGACTTTCAGATTGCCAACCGTCATGTTTAAATCTATATGATGTTCGAGTTTCTCAAGTATTGCACTCGTTTTACTTTTATGTTTTTGATTATCCAGAAAAAATTTATGCTTTGTGAATTCCCGGTTCATAAAAATGTTTTGATAAACATTTAAATTTGAAAACAAATTGAGTTCCTGGTGAATAATCCCAATCCCGTGTTCTTCAGCTTCCTGAATGCTCCCGATTTTTATCTCCTTGCCGTCCAGAATCAGCGAGCCGCTGGTCATCACCTCAATACCTGCAATGATTTTCATCAGCGTGGATTTTCCGGCTCCGTTTTCTCCAATCAGGACATTGACCTTGCCTTTATATATATTAAAATCAACGTTATCCAGGGCAACCGTACCAGGATACACCTTCGTTACAGACCGTGCTTTCAGGCATATTTCATTGTCAGTTTCCATACACATGCCTATTCCTCCACCATTTCGATAATCGCAGGCGTTACCAGCAACTCTTCGCCAATTTTTTCAGCGGTAAATGTGCCGGTCAATTCTATTTCCCGACCGGCAATTGAACCCTTATCCATCCCGCTTATCACTGTGTTCTGGATAACTTCATGCAGCGCTTTTGAGACTTTTGCATAGTCGTTCTGGCTTTTAAATGCATCAAACTTAATAAACGGCAATGAATTCCGCAAAGAATCTCCTTTATAAACCGGTCCTATCAGCAATTTAAAATCCTCTTTGCCATCATATGGTTCCGCGTCAATCGAGCAATATCCAACGCGTGATTCTTCATTTACATTCAAAACCTTGCCCTTTGTTTTAATGATAAAATTATAATTTTCAGCATTACTGGAACGCGTATAGCCAAACTTTTCACCCGTAGCTTTAAAATCCGCTTCAAGTCCCTGCATCAGCGTTTGATAATCCTGTGCATTTTCTTTTAAAAACGGCAAAGCTTCCGATTCCCATATCCCGCTGACAAATTTATCCGCATCGAATTCTTCGTCGCCCATATAATACTCTGTTTCACTGTTTCCGCTGATTATCTTGTTGTCCGAAATCCTTACAACGGTGGCGATCCCACAGGCGGTACCCGCCATCAACAGGCAAAAGATGAGCGTTACGGTGATTAACATTTTTGTTATCTTTTTTGGGGCAATTTTCATATTGACACCTCATTTGGGGCGCGGGAAAAACTCCGCGCCCCATTTTTTTTACTTTTAATGCTGTTATCAGATTATTCCGCAAGTTTGAAATTATCAAGTTTATCCGCGTTATCGGCCGTAATCAATGCGCATTCGATCTGTTGTTTCTCATCTCCGCCGATCGAACCTGTCGTCAGGTACTTATCCAGCACTTCCGCGCCGTATGCGGCATTGGAATATGCCTTCTGCAGCGACGAAATCTGCACGTCTCCGGCAATAATCGCGTCCCTTATATCGTTGCTTCCGTCAAATCCGCTTATAATTATACCTGAAAGCCCGGCGTTTTTAACGGCTTGAGCAGCACCCAACGCCATTGTATCATTTCCGCAAATGATACCGCTGATATCGTTGTTTTTTTGCAGAATAGTCTCCACTTTGGAGAATGCCTCCTGCATATCCCAGTTTGCGCTTTGTTGCGCTATCATTTCCATTTCCGGATAAGCATCCAATACGCTGTGGAATCCTTCTGAACGCACCTGCGCTCCGGTGTCCGATTCCTTGCCCACCAATTCAACATATTTGCCTTTTTCTCCGATCAAGCGTACAAACTCTTCTGCGGCAATTTGCGCGCCCTGGAAGTTATCCGATACGATTTGGGCAATTGCTACTCCCGTTTGATTGATTTCGCGTCCGATTAAAACAGTCGGAATACCCGCATCCTTTGCCTTCTGAATTGAATTTATGGAAGAGTCCGCGCCGGCGTTATCGCAAATGATACCGATCGCTTTATCACTGATTGCCGTATCAAACAGCTTGTCCTGTTCGGAAGGATCGTCGTTATGGGATACTACCTTTACGGTATAACCCAATTCCTCCAGTTTAGCGGTTGCACCGTCAGCCTCCGCCTGGAAATAGGGATTGCTTAAAGTCGCTTCGATTACATAGACAAGGCCTTTTTCACTTCCGGCCGCAGCTGTGGATGCATCCGCAGAGGCCGCTGAACTTGCGGGAGCTTGACTTGCAGGCGTTTCGCTTGCAGCCGCCGAACTTTGGGAAGCGGGAGCAGTCGTACATGCCGCAAGCATGCATATTAAAGCAAGTATTAACGTTAGTACCAGAATTTTTTTCATTATATTTCTCTCCTTTTTATTTTTTTAATGCAATTGATTTGCATTATAATAACCGATCTTATTCGCCGTAATTTACCCTTTCGGTATAGTAATCCGGAGCAATGCTTCCTTCTTTTTGAAAATATGCCGCCGCGTTTATGCCGGAAACCAAAATGATGTTTCCCCACGGTTCAAAAGCGCCTGTACGGACGATATATTTGGCTTCTTTGGCGTATTTTGCGATTATATCCTCATGCGGTACGGTTTCCACGCCGCATCGGTCGCTTAGCTCGCAGACATTCTTAAAATGCAGGGGATTATACAGCTTTTGTTCTTCCGCCACAATAACTTTTTCGTAAATGAAATCGCTCATAATTAGATCCAATATTTGTATGACGCCGGGCACATCCTGTTCTATTGCCAGATCCACCCGCTGTTCCTCTTTTGCGATCGGGAATCCGGCGTCTCCAATAATCAGGATGTCGCCGTGTCCCATATCCGCAATAGCAGTGTTTAATTTTTTGTTTAAGATTCTTCCTTTTTTCATTTCGCACCTCTTTTTCTTTATATATAGCCATTCTCCTGCATAAACTTATCCACAGCCGCCCTGGTTGGCAGCGAAGGTACAACGCCGTATTTTGTTACTGAGAGCGCGGCCGCGCAATTTGCAAATTCAACCGCTTCGCGTACTTTTTTCCCCTCGCTTAAGGCAACGGTGAAAGCTGCGCTAAACGTATCTCCGGCACCGGTAGTATCCACCGCATTGACCTTTTTTCCGTCTACATACTCGCATTTGGTTTCGTCTGCTATCAACGCGCCTTTGCTCCCAAGGGTTATAACGGCAGTTTTGACGCCCTGGCTCAGTAATTTTTCAGCCAGCATTTCATTGGAACAGGGATCATCCGGCGCAAGCCCCAATAAAAGGCGCGCTTCTGTTTCGTTTGGAGTAATAAAATCACAGCATTTTAAGACACCGCTGGTCAACGGATGAAAAGGCGCAGGATTTAAAATAAACGGTATTCCCATTTTTTTAGTCAACGCGGCGATATAGGAAACGGCGTCGATATTGATTTCCAGCTGCATTAAAACGTAACTGCTTTTTTTTATGGACGGAACAATTTTGTCTATATCGGCCGCCCCGATATCGTTATTCGCTCCGATATCTATAATAATCTGATTTTCTCCGGACTTGTTTACAGCCACCATGCCTACTCCGGTCGACATGTTTTCACTGAGTTTTACCGCAGAAGCGTCCACTCCCTCCTGCTCATAGAGCATAATGGCGTCTTTGCCATAGGAATCCTTTCCAACGCATGTATAGTAAAATACATTCCCGCCCAATCTTGCCGCCGCGACTGCCTGGTTGGAGCCCTTTCCGCCGTGCAGCACAGAAAATCCATATCCGGGGACCGTTTCACCGCTCAGGGGAAAACGATTTGTTTTTATTGTCATTCCAACCGCGTAACTTCCAATTACAGTAATCAATCGATCCAACTTAATTTTCTCCTTTGTAAAAATCCGCAACTCCATATTTTTTTGCAGTGTCGTACAGCGCCACGATTTTATCGGGAGCTACGCCGGCCTGAATATTGTGCACTGCGTTGAATATAAAACCGCCGCCCGGTGAAAATATTTGAATCATTTTTTTTGCTTCAGCTGCGACATCGTCAGCAGTTCCATACGCAAGCGTATTTTGCGTATCTACTCCGCCGCCCCAGAAAGTACATTTACGGCCAAACTCCTTTTTGAGCCTCTGCGGATCCATATCTGCGGCATTATACTGTACCGGATTGAAGATCTCAAAACCGGCTTCAATCAAATCATTCATTACAGGATATATGCTGCCGCAGCTATGTAAAAAAACGAAAACACCTTTTTTCTTGTTTTTGATCGCTTTTATAATTTTTTCGTGTCTGGGTTTAAAAAACCGCCTGTATAATTCCGGAGAGATGATCATTCCCTGCTGCATTCCTAAATCGTCATTATTCTGAACTATCTGAATATAATCGCCCACAGCGTCCAGATACTTTTCCATCCAAACAATATATGCCGCCGTAAGTTTGTCAAGGTAATATTCCACTAATTCGGGTTCCGTGTATAAATTGGTCAGGAAAGTTTCATAGCCAAAATCCTTTGTGCCTTTTTCAAATAAGCTGAAACTCGTAGCGCCGGATATAGCATAGTCCGTTTTTTCATACAGTTCTTTCGCCCTGCGGCTTAAATATGCCAGTTCGTCATCCGAAATTTCCGGCATCGGCAGCATATCTACCTCTTCCCGGCTTACAGCTTCTTCCAGCGGATGGTAAAATTCATCAAAATACAAACCATCCTTTGGACGTTTCGCCAGCAAATGCCCCGCGCAATCGAAAATCGCTTCGCTTCCGTCAGACTGCATAACCGGATTGAATCCGGCCGGCACCAGGCACCTTCCGCCGTCAACAGGGAGCCTCCCTTCCTTCCATTCGTCCAGACTTAATCCAAGCGAGGGCCTGATTCCATGCAGCATCACCACGTCGCATCCAAACCGTTCCAAAATGTTTTGCCCAGGTATTGCAAGTAATTGTTTTACATCAAATACTTTTACATCACTATTCAATTGCAAATATTGCAATAAATCCCGGTATGCTATTGCATTAATTCCCGTGGAACGCGCCGAACCTAAATCAATCGGTATCCGGTCAGGCTCCTCATGATTCAGCGACAATAATACCCTTTCTCTAGATGTTAATTTGTCTCCCATCTGAAGTCTCCTATCTATTCAATATTTAAAATTTAATAATTGATATCCGATTTTTTATTTTAACTTTTTTTGAAAAATCTTGCGTTAACGTTGACGCACATATTACAAAACTAATTAATAAAATATATCAAAATATATTGTTTGTCAATACTTTTTTTTAGATAGAGCTTACTGAATAAATATCAAGCGATTTATTCAGTGGGGGCAAAGCCCCCGCTGAATGATATTTTTGCCCTAATATTCGGCAAAAATATCATTCAAACGCCATAATTACGCCGTCCGAATTGCAAACGGTAATTACTGTTTGCAATTCAGTAAGGCCTAAACATCTAAAAAATCCGTTTGGAAATTTGTGCTTTCTTCTTTGACATTATTTTTTAAAATTACGCTTGATTTTGTATAATATTGTTTTTGTTCAGGTTCCCAGCCGGCCAGGAGTACTTTTGACATAAACATAATCGCATTATAGCCTTGTTTAAAAGGTTCCTGGCTTAAAGTCGCGCAAAGTCTGTTATCATACAATGCCTCTTCGATTTCCGCTCCGGTATCAAAGCCGATCACAATGGGCTTTTTTTCTGTATTAAGCTCTTTCATGGCCTTTGCAACCCCGATTGTACCCGAAAAACAGGTGACATATACGCCGTCCAGATCAGGATTTTTATAAACATACTCTTTGACGAGCTGCTTTGCCAACGATTCGTTTTCAAAATATTCAATAGTATCAACAATTGATAAAAAAGGATATTCCTCTCTGAGTTCATCGACGAATCCGCGCATGCGGCTTTCAAGAGACTCCAGTTTATTGCTCCCGGTTAAGATCAGAATTTTGGAGTCCTGAGGCAACAGTTTTCCCATCAATTCGCCCGCGACCTTCCCTGCCCTGTATGTATCTTGGCCAATGTAACATAGCCTCTTACTTTCTTTTAGATCACTGTTGTATGTAATGACAGGAACTCCTGAATTTACAAGGCTGTCTATAAAGCCACTCATATCAAGCGACGGAATAAGAACAACGCCGTTTGGTTCAATTATTTTTGTTCTGTGGATAATTTCTTGCGTTGTTTTCTCATTTACATGTTCCATCCGGACATATTCTACAGATATTTTATATTTCAACATTTCCTGTTCCGCACTTTTCATGCCTTCCATTATCAAGCTGTGGAAACTGTGCGGTTCCTTTTGGATGACCGCCAGTATTTTTTTTGTTTGGCTGCTGGAAAGCGCGCTGGCTAAGATATTACGTTTGTAGCCTAAATCTTTTGCAATTTCCAGTATTTTTTTTTGAGTATCGATGCTTATTCTTCCCCTGTCATGCAATGCCCGGTAAACCGTACCAATAGATACCCCCGCCTTTTTTGCGATTTCTTTAATCGTAATGTTTTCTCTTACCATAGTTTTCCTCTCTTCTGTCCGGGCATTTTAAACAACGTAAAAAACTACAAACCTAAAATCTGCTCCCATCATACAACGAGGCTCTGTATAAAGTCAAATCATCCGTTTTTAAGACAATATTCTATTGTTTATAAATATAAAAGCGACCGGTCAAAGTAAATTCGGCTTGTTTTGACACGTTTATAACTTATAAAGTATCCGCCAGCCCGAATTCGTCCGAAACATCCCTGATTGCCTCAAGGTATCCGTAAGCGTTGTCTTTGTCCGGCTCCAGATAAGCTCCTTCGGCCCATTCGTTCCAGGCGTTGATAAAGACGAACCTGTCGTTTCCTTCCTGTATGCATTTTTGAACCAGTTTTCCCAAACAGTCCTTGAACTTGCCGGGATCAGCGCCGACGCATACACTGGCCCTGGCCCCGACCCTTGGGGAATTGTCCCAGTCTACAAACGCGCCGCAGAATTTTTCCCTGTGGCCGTACGAACTTTTCCGGTCAAGCATCCTGTTCCAGACAGTATCAAAAGAAAAAACATGCAAAGTATCCAAAATAAACTTATGCTCGCTATAAGGCGTATATCCCCCGAAGAGGGTTAAAGTGGGTTCGAACTCGATGCATGCGTCCGAATCTTTCAAATGAGGAACATTCATGCCGCGTTTTGAATTCAGCGTTTCGGCTATATAAAGGCCGGGAAGCCCGTTTTCTACCGCCAATTCCCTCCAGAACGCCAGCATTTCTTCACACCTGTCTATCTGGTTTGAAACGTATAGAATAAAAAGCGGCTTGCCGTCCACTTTAATATATCTCTCGTCTCTGAAAAAAGGCAAAAGGTAATCGAAATGTTTCCGCCAGTCGTTCTTGTCACCGTAATTCTGCGGCATCAATACGGAATACTGCCAGCCGTCCCAGTTTCTTGTCCAGGGTTCGTTCGCCCATGAGAAACAAAAATTGGTCTTGATTTCCTTATGTTGAAACAGCAATTCGGCAGGTTTTTCAAGCAGCATTTTTCCGCAAAACCAGTAATGGTAAATGCATAATCCGTACACATTATATTCTTTCATAAAATCGGACTGCCTTTGATGCGCGGCCGGGTCCGTCAGGTCGTAATAATAATCATCCAGGGGAATTCTGGGCTGCCTGTGGTTCCCGTACAGAGGGAGGGCTTTTCTTGTATTCGTCCATTCCGTAAATCCTTCCCCCCACCATTCGTTATTTTCCTTGATCGGATGAAACTGCGGGAGATAGAACGCGATAAATTTTAAAGTGTTTTTTTGCTCCATATGATAGCCTCTCTCAATTTTTTGACTGCGGACATTCCTTAATTTTATAAACGGGCGTGATCTGCTGTTCTTCGGCGTACCTTTTCTTTTTTAATTCAAAAATAAACTGCATGACGTGGCAGTATTTGCGGTATCTCACGTTTGGGGGATATTTCTCCGCCCATACGGGCTGGTAATCCTGGTAAATTGCGTCTTCCTCTACGACCGCATATCCGGCGCCGGCGCATAATTGCTTCAGCGAAGGGTAGGTATAGAACTTCAGGTGGGTTTGGTCCAGAATTCCTACCTCGGTATATTCGAACCTGTCTTCCAGCAAATTCAGGACAACGGAATTGTGCGCGACGTTGGGCATGGACATCAAAACGGAACCGTCGTCCTTTAACAGTCCGGCGGTTTCACGAAGAACATCCTCCGGGCTGCGCAAATGTTCCAGGACATCCGCGCACAGGATATAGTCGAACTGAAGCGGCGCAAAAGCATCGGTCCATTCAAGCGTATCCAGGTCTCCAAACCAGGATCCCTCCGCGTACTGCCGCGCTTTTTCAATGGAGTCTTTGTCGACCTCGCAAATATAAACCTTGCACCCAAGACGGTTCTTCATATAATCAGTCATGAGTCCAGTCGCGCATCCAAGCTCCAAAACAACGGACTGTGGCTTTATCTTTGCCAAGATAACGGTATGAGATCTTCTGTCCCGCATATCGATAAAAAAATTGTCATATTTCATAATCTTACCTGCTTATCTTCTTAATTATTTATTGTCAATTAAGCCGAATTCGCGGGAGACCTCTTTCACCGCCTCGAGATACCCGTAAGCATTCTCTTTATCCGGTTCCAGATAAGCCCCCTCGCCCCATTCATTCCACGCATTGATGAATATAAACCTGTCGTTTCCTTCGTTTATACATTTTTGCACCAGCTTTCCCAAATAGCTTTTAAATTTATCCGGGGTCGAACCGACGCATACTCTTGCCCTGACCCCTGTTCTGGGCGAGTTATCCCAGTCCACAAAAGCGCCGCAGAATTTTTCCCGGCCGGCATATGCGCTTTTCCTCTCCAGGATCTTGTTCCAGACCTCGTTGTATGAGAATATATGCATGGTATTGAGGATATACTGGTGTGTATTGTAGGGCGTATAACCGCCGTATACGGTTAAGGAAGGTTCCAACTCGATGCAGGCGTCGGTTCCTTTCACATCGGGCTGAAACCAGTGACGCTTTGTTTCCGCAATATAGAGCCCGGGAAGCCCGTTTTCCGCCGCCAGCCGCCGCCAGCATGCAATCATGTCGGCGCACCCTTCTATTTCATCCGCGACATACAGAATAAACAGGGGCTTGCCGTCGATTTTTATATACCGGCCGTCCTGGAAAAACGGCAAAAGGTATTGGAAGTGTTTCTCCCAATCGTCCTCTTTCCCGTAATTCTGGGGCATCAATACGGAATACGGCCTGCCGTCCCAGTTTCTCGACCAGGGCTCGTTCGCCCAGGAGAAACAAAAATTCGTCCTGATTTCCGGGTGATTCAGCAGCAGTTCCGCCGGCTTTTGCAGGAGCAGTTTCCCGCAGAACCAGTAATGAAAAATGCATAATCCATAAATATTGTATTCATTCATCAGCCCGGACTGCCACTGATGCGCGCCCGGGTCTGTTAAATCATAGTAATAATCATTCAAAGGCTCCCTGGGCTGCCTGTGGTTATCGAACATCGGAATTGATTTTTTTGTATTTGTCCATTCCGTAAATCCTTCCCCCCACCATTCGTCGTTTTCCTTAATACGGTGAAACTGCGGCAGATAAAAGGTTATAAATTTTAGATTAGATTTCTGTTTATCCATAAAAATGCCTCTGCTGTTCCAGTTTTCTAAAACTTAACATTCTGGAATATTATCATAATATATATATTATTAACCGCAGTCATTTTAGTGACATAAAAAGACCTTTTTTCAAACAAATATCTATTGACAATTTCATTCTTATGTTATATATTTATAACATTATGTTATTTATTTATAACATAAAGGAGACTAATTATGAAAAATAAACTTGGGTTTTTAGGATTGCTGGGGTTTATAGGCATCCTTGGCATTGTAACGGAGAACAGATATTTTCTGGCTTTCTTTTGCTATTTTGTGTTTTTTCGTTATTTCTTTGTTAAACCGGACGAATTATTTCAGTCATACGTGAAAAAAGCCGCTACGCCGGCGTTTTTTACCGGTTTGGCTTTTCAAGCCTTAACCATCAGCGCTGCTGCCTTTACAAAGAACACCCAGCAGCTCATATCAGGTTTCCTGCTTGGCTTCGCCGCTTCTACTATTGTTTTTATACTTGTATTAGTCATCTCTGAATTTAGTGAATCAAGGAACCGCTAAGATGGCCATACTGACAAAAATCAGAGAATACAGAGCCAAATTTAATATGACGCAGGAAGAACTGGCGGATTCGGTTGGCGTAAGACGCGAAACGATTGTCCATCTGGAAAACGGCAGGTACAACCCTTCGCTTAAACTTGCATTTGATATCGCAAAGGTGTTTCATATAACAGTTGACGAATTGTTCAGTTTTACGGAAGATTAGACATCTTTATGGAGATTTATCTTTTTTGATAAAATTCGTAGTTTTCTTTTCTCAATTTCTCTTCCCAGATCATTTTCATTATTTCCAGATCCTCGCTGTAATCCGTTTTTGTTTCGTCCTTATCGTAGGACAGGCGCTCCAATATCTCTACAGTACATTGGTCCGCCCCGAGTTCGTTCCACGCTTTCTGCAGTTCGCGGAATGGATGCATGCCGCCTCCCAGGCGGGCCAACGCGCCGTTCATGACGCCCTTCAAATCCTGCGTCGCCTGAATATAGCACTTTGCGCCTTCTTTGGGGCGTATGATAAAAACACCCATTTCAGGTTTCATCAGCTTGTATTTCATTTTCAGTTCTCTTTTTCTGTCCATATATTTATCTTTCCCCTCCGGGTCCTGTCACCCAATACGCAGTCCCATCCGGCTTTCTGCCCAAAAAATTATAGTCCACGAGCAGCCTTCTCAATATAAAATAATCGCCGAATGTATGCCAGCAGTCTATGATTTTATTTACCTCTTTTTCGCTGTACATCTTGTTCTCCTCAAATTTTTCAGCCAGATATGCTAAAACGGCTGCCTTTTTCCTTAAGGGAACGGGTATTTGTACGATCTTCCCTTCTTTGTTCACGAAGGGCGATATATTTATTTTTTTCATACATCTCCGCCTGTTTCGTAAAGCTTGGCTCTACTTATTTAGTAAATTACTGTACTAGTATAATTCAGTTTGTTTTCGATGTCAATATTCATTTAAAGCTATCCCTTTCTTTCCTCGCCCTTTAACTTAAAATTCTTTTTTTTCGTTTTGTATGTTATGATAATCCATGCAATGGTTTATACTCTTTTCTGGAGGAAACCATGAACAAAAAAGGAAAGGTCGCAAAATGATAGTTCTCTTCATTTGTTTAGCTGCTCTGGCGGTTTGGTTCTTTTATTGGCAGGATAACGACATCGTTACGACCTATATTTCTTTTGCAAATAAAAAAATTCCATCGGTTTTTGAAGGTTTTAAAATATTGCAGGTTTCCGATCTGCACAACAAGAATTTTGGGAAGAATCAGTTCAGGCTGATTCAAAAAATAAAAGACCTGGCGCCCGATACGATTGTGATTACGGGCGATCTGATAGACTGCCACCGCCCGGACGTGGAGACGGCGATGGTTTTTATCCGCCAGGCGGTCCGGATTGCCTCCGTCTATTATGTTCCCGGAAACCAGGAGGCCCGTACGGACGAGTATGAAAATCTGGCCGGGCAGCTTAAGGCGGCAGGCGCCCTTTTGCTCGAAAATGCCGGAGTACGGATCGGACGCTATGGTGAAACCATTAACTTGACGGGCGCTCAGGATATTGAATTCTTAAAAACAGGTAAAAAAGGCAAACCCCTGCAGGCATTTAAAAAGAGACTGGATTATCTGGCCCCTGACGAAGAAGGATTTACGATACTTCTTTCACACCGTCCCGAGTATTTAGACCTATACGCCTCTGAAAATGTTGACCTTGTTTTTTCGGGCCATGCGCACGGAGGTCAGGTCCGTCTGCCGTTTTTAGGCGGGCTTTATGCGCCGGGCCAGGGATTGCTGCCCAAATATACATCCGGCCTGTATACGCAGGGCGACACCTCCATGATCGTCTCCCGCGGTCTTGGAAACAGCGAATTTCCGCTCAGGGTATTCAACAGGCCCGAGCTGATACTGGTAACGCTTGCAGCCGGAAATGAAAAATAAAATATTAGAAGTTTTGAGCAATCACGCAGTAGTTGGGATTTTCAGCGGTCTGAAAAAAAGGGATCACTTTAATAGTGATCCCTTTCATGTGTCTTTGGACATCCCATAGGATATCCGGCTTTTTAGCCCGCCCAGACACCGGACGTCTTTTCGAACGATTCTTTACCTTACCGCCCGAATCAACTTTGGCCATCCGTAAGGAGTGACAAAAGTTCCTCGAACACGACACATTTTTTGCAAGAATCTTTCTTTTTCGGAGCTTTGAGACAATTGGATTAACAACTTATTTCAACCTCCAATTCCCGCAAGTTGGGCCTCTTAGGCCATGTCGGTTTCGTTTTCAAATTCGGATAATCATTTCTTTTATTCCGCGCCGAGGTTATTTTAGCAAACAAGCATCGATCGACACTTATCCGTTATCCGCCGGTACGGTATTGGTCTCCAAAAAAAATGTACCCTAATGAGTATTATGGTGAATTCACGATATATAATTCGATGAAAAAAAAACCATTTTACATGGCATTCTGATTGGCGGCCATTCATTAAAAAACGCCGACTGTCGAATCAAAAAATTGTCAAAAAAAATAAATTTCGGGAACCGCCCGTTATTTTAAATCACAAACCCCCCGTTCGGACTGATCACCTGTCCGGTTATAAAATCCGCTTTTTCGGAGGCGAGATACAGGATGCATTCCGCAATGTCCCGGGGCTGTCCGATTTTTCCAAGAGGGGTCTCGTCTTTAAGCGCCTGTATGGTATCTTTATCCAGTTCTCCGATCATGCCCGTTTTTATAGCGCCGGGCGCGACGCAGTTGACCTGAATGCCCGAAGGCCCAAGTTCTTTGGCCAGCGCCTTGGTGAATCCGATCACAGCCGCCTTGGCCGCGGAATAATGCACTTCGCATGAAGCCCCGCATATTCCCCAAACGGAAGAAACATTTATGATCTTTCCCTGTTTTTGGCTGACCATGTGCGGAACGGCAAGCCGGCAGCAGTTGGCCGTTCCTTTCATATTTACGGCGAACATCCTGTCCCATTCCGCCTCGGTAATGTCCGTAAACAACTTTTGCTGTGCGATCCCCGCATTATTGACAAGTACGTCCACACCGCCAAGCGCTTTGTTTATCTGCTCAAACATTACCTCAACCTGCCCCTGATCCGAAACATCCGCGGATACCATAAGGGCGGCCGTTCCAGCATCCACAATTTCATTATATATTTTCCGGCATTTTTCCTGGCTTTTAAAATAATGCAAAGCAACCCGGTATCCCGCTTTAGCAAACGCCCAGGACGCCGCGCTGCCGATGCCGCCCGAAGCGCCGGTGATCAACACAGTTTTTTCTTCCATACCCGACTTAACCTTTACAGCATAGTATTTCTTTTGCATCATAACCCCCTCTTTGGTTCAAGTCAAGCGAAAACGCATGAAATTACCTTTGGGTTCATTTCACAAAAAATATTTTTAAATAGTAATATAAATAAAATCTTATAAGGAGATCCAGCCATGAGGATTTTAGTTTATAACAATCAAACCAAGAGAATCGATAAGTTTGACCGCGATCTTGACGATCCGATGCCGTTTACCACGGATCATTATCTAAAAGTATCCGAATTTAAAAGCAATTCCACAAGTTCGGTCGTCTGGAGCGACAGACGTTTTCTTGAAACATACGACAGGTTCAGGCGCTATTATGGAAAGCCCATATACATCGGATATTGCTTCAAACGGATTTGGGAAGGAGGGCATGGACCCCAGTCGCAGCATTATGCAGGCGGAGCGTTTGACTGCGGACAGAATCTAGATAACGCAGGACGCGCCGAGCTCCGTGAAGCCGCCCAAAAATTTGGTTCCTGGAGCTACGTGGAACCTGCAAGCATGACGCCTACGTGGGTACATTTTGATAGGCGCCTGTCTCCTCCGGCATGCCCGGGCGGCGGATATATTTCTCTTTCCGAAGGCAGCCGGGGCGTTTATGTTCTGATACTGCAGGACGCTCTGAACGCTGTGGGTACTACGGGCAGCGGCCTGGACGGCATATTCGGGGCAAAAACCAAAGACGCGGTGACCAGATTCCAGCAGGCAAACGGCCTTTCAGCCGACGGCAGGGTGGGATGCTCCACATGGAGAACCCTTGCTGGCAAGGCAAAAGGTATAGGACGGACCCCCACCGTAGTCATGCCATAATAAAAATATCCGCATTGACTTAATGCGGTTTTTATTGCAGGAATTTTAAAACGGCGTTCGTTTTTAAAATATTTTTAAAGAGAAGATCACGACTCCAAGTATGATGATTAAATTTCCTATTAGTTTTTTTCGCGTGATTTTTTCTTTTAAAAAACCGGCGCTTAAAAGCATGACAAAAACATATCCCAGTGATTCAATGATCGCTCCGTATTTTAAAGGCACCACCCTGTACGCGATTATGCCGATGCACATGGAGGCAAAGAGCATCAGATATCCGATTATAACCAGCTTGTTGAGATACTCTTTAATAAAGCTGTCTCTTTTGATCTGCGCGCTGTTTTTCAGCAATATCTGGGCAACGGAAGCAATAAAAACCCCCCCGCCCATCAGAATGTAAAAACTAATCTCCATCAGACGACACCATCACAATACCGACAACGATAATTGCGCTTCCGATCATATTCTCAACCGTAATATGCTCCCCCATAAACAACGTGGCCCACAGGAGATTCCATACGATTACAACGCCTTTATTGGAATAGGCCTTAACAAGCGAAAATACCTTCAGCACCTTTTGCCACAGCAGCGCGTATACGATCAGAATGCCGAATACCAGCACCGCGTACAGAAAGAATTCCGAAGACAAAAATTCTTTGCCGGATGCGATCTTGGAGGTTAACCCCACCAAAGAATACAAAAAAAATGATATATGAAGAAAAATGTAGTTTTTAGCGTCTTTGTAATCAACCAAAATAAAAAGCTCCTTCAATCATCATTACATTATAACATAATCCTGTAAATTGGCAATTCGGCAACTATTTATCCATACGGAAAAAAACTGCAGGATTCCGGAAAAATTGACATATTATTGTATCTTTATACATATTATGATAATATTTGAAAAAAGGGAGGTGGTTCACTATGGCATTATCAAAGGAAAAAGCTGAAAAATATTACACTGGACAGAAAAAAATGGATGACTCATTTAGGTTGCCTTCGGTTGAAGAATTCTTTTTCGAAGAGAACGGTTTTCTTTATGAAACCAGCGGCGTTTATGAATGTGATTCGCAATTTCGCCGCTTTATTCTGAACAGCCAAAAGACCAAGTACTACTGTTCTCCTAAAATCGGAAGTATTGGCGCTTTCCGTATAAGGGACCTAAGTAAAATTACAAGTGCGGAACTTGTTGTGCAAGAAGCAGGAAGCGGCGCTGCTACGGGCGCCCTCTTGTTTGGCGTTGCGGGCGCTGTAGCGGGGAGTTCAATAAAAAAGTCAGTCATTAAAATTGTATTGCATACAACAGATATTGAAGAACCCATTGTCAATCTGGAAATTTTGACGGTTCCTACAGCCAATAATAATAAAACTTTTAAAAAGTGCTATGACGCCGCAAATAAAATATATGGACAGATAAAGGCAGTTGCCGATCAAAACTCGCCTGCAGCGCCTCAATCCACGGCTTCTCTTTCTGTCGCGGACGAACTGAACAAACTGAAAAATTTGCTGGACCAGGGGATTCTGACCCAGGAAGAATTTGATGCTCAAAAGAAACGTCTGCTTGCCAACCAATAAATAACTGTCCACAAAAAATGCCGGCGTCAGCCGGCATTTTCTTTATTCACTGGATATCAATATGCTTTTGCAAAATACGTCAGTTTTTTTGCGGGTTTGCCGCAATGGACGCAGGTGTCGGACAGATGTTCCTGTTCGAAGGGCATGCACCGGGTCGTTACGCCGGTTTTCTCTTTGATCGCGGTCTCGCATTCGGTTTCTCCGCACCACATTGCGCGGACAAATCCGTGCTTTTCTTCGATGCCCTGCAGGAATTCGTCCCAGGTTACGGCGGTAAACGTGTGCGTATCCCGGAAAACCCTTGCCTGCTCCAGCATATTTTTCTGGATATTTTCGAGCAGTTCTTCAACCGACTTTTCTATGCCTGCAATGGAAACGGATGTTTTATCGTGCGTATCCCTGCGGGCAAGCACCGCTTCGCCTTTTTCCATGTCGCGCGGTCCTATCTCCAGGCGCACGGGAACGCCTTTTAATTCCCATTCGTTGAATTTCCAGCCGGGCGACTGGTCGCGGTCGTCCAGCTCCGCGCGGACGCCGGCCTTCAGAAGAACCGATAAAATTTCCTTTGCCTTTTCAAGGACACCTTCCTTGTGAGCCGCAACCGGCACTATGACGCACTGTATGGGCGCTACCCTGGGCGGCAGCCTGAGTCCCCTGTCGTCGCCGTGCACCATGATAAGCCCGCCGATCATGCGCGTTGAAGTGCCCCACGAAGTCTGCCAGACATATTTCAACTGGCCGTCCTTATCTAAAAACTGTATATTGAAACCATTTGCAAAATTTTGTCCCAGATTATGCGACGTGCCCATCTGCAGGGCTTTTCCGTCCAGCATCAGCGCTTCCATGGTATAGGTATGCAGCGCGCCCGCAAACTTTTCCTTTTCGCTCTTCCGGCCGGTCACCACGGGGATCGCAAGGACGTTTTCCGCAAATTCCCGGTAAACTCCCAACATTTTTTCGGTCTCTTCCTCGGCTTCCTCCTGTGTCGCATGGACGGTATGCCCTTCCTGCCACAAAAACTCTGAAGTGCGTAAAAAAGGCCTGGTGCTCTTTTCCCACCGCACCACGTTGCACCACTGGTTTAACAACAGCGGCAGATCACGGTAAGACTGCACCCATTTGGAATACATGGAGCAAATAATGGTTTCGGAAGTGGGACGGATGCATAGGCGTTCTGCAAGCGGTTCTCCTCCGCCATGCGTTACCCAGGCAACCTCGGGCGCGAACCCTTCGACATGCTCGGCTTCCTTTTTTAAAAGGGATTCCGGAATCAGCAGCGGAAAATACGCATTTTTATGTCCGGTCGCCTTGAAACGCGTGTCCATCTCCTTCTGGATCAGTTCCCATATTCCGTAGCCGTATTCCCGTATCACCATGCAGCCCTTTACGTCCGAATAATCCACGAGTTTGGCCTGCATGATCACATCCGTATACCATCTGGAGAAATCATCTTCCTGGGACGTGATATTTTCAACAAAAGTCTTTTCCTTAGCCATTTATCTAAAACTCCTTGCTTTCATTCAATAGGCTATTATATCACGTACCCATCTTATGTTCAAGCATAACGGGCAGTACGTAAACGCCTTTTCCGTTCCGCAGGATTTCCACTTTTGCGCCGTAAACCTCCTGAATATTCTGGCGCGTCAGCACTTTCTCCGGAGAACCTTCCGAATAGATTTCTCCTTCCCGCATCAAAAGCACCTCGTCGCAGTAATTATAAGTCAGGTTGAGGTCGTGCAGCACGCAAACGGCAATAAGGCCGTTTTTGCGCGTAAGTTCCCATACCATGTCCAGTATGCCCACCTGGTGCCGTATGTCCAAACTGGATACCGGTTCGTCCAAAAGCATGATGCCGGACTGCTGGCATAAAGCGCGGGCAATGATCATCCTCTGCCACTCTCCGCCCGAAAGCCCGAGCACCGAACGGTTTTTTAAATGTTCGATCCCCGCCTTTCGTATGCACTCCCCCGCCAGCTCATAATCCTCCCGGGTATCCGATTCAAATATTCTTTTATGCGGGTTCCGGCCCATCAGCACGGTCTCCAGCACCGTAAAATCATATTCCAGCGCATAGTTCTGGGGCACCAGCGCCATTTTCCTGGCTCTGGTCTTCATATCGATCGAGCGGATATCCGCCCCGTCCAGAAGCACGCTGCCTGACGTTGGTTTCTGATATCCGGAAATCATCCGAAGAAGCGTCGTTTTTCCCGCGCCATTCGGGCCGATGATGCCGATAAAACCGCTGTCAAACCGGAAAGAAACGTCCTTTAATATTTGGTTGCCGTCTATCCCGAAAGATATGTTTTTCCCTTCAATACCCATTTATATCCCCGCCTTTCTGCCCTGACGCAGCAGATATATAAAGAACGGAACACCGAAAATGGCCGTGATGATGCCTACCGGAATTTCGGTGGAGGGTACCAGCATCTTGGCAATGGTGTCCGCGATCAGCAAATAGGCCCCGCCCCCGATAAAACAGAGTGGAAGAAGCTTCTTGTTGTCCGGCCCGATGATCATCCGCAGCAAATGCGGAATCATCAGTCCCACAAAACCGATGAGGCCGCTGACCGAGACCGCGGCGGCGGCAAGAAGCGCGGTCAATATAATCATGTTCCGGCGCACTTTGTGCGAATCCACGCCCAGGCTCTGTGAAATCTCGTCTCCGTGCAGCAGAATATTCATTGGTTTTGCATAAAAAAACAATAATACGCTGCACACTAGAATAACGGGCAGGGTAATCCAGAATTTCTCCCAGGTGGCGGCAGCCACGCTGCCCATGTTCCAGAGTATAATGTGCTCCATCTTGTCCCGGTTTATGAGCATAATGATGTATATGATTGCAGACAGCAGCGAACTCATGGCAATGCCCGAAAGCAAAAGTGAAAATGTGGAGACCTTTCCCCTGATCCTGCTGAGGGAATACACGACAAAAATTGCAATGAGGGCAAATATAAACGCAAAAATTGTGGTTCCGCCTATTCCGATCGCGGTCAGGCCAAATCCAATAGCCATTGCGACGGTTGCGCCCAGCGCCGCGCCCGAACTGATCCCCAGTACAAAGGGGTCGGCCATGGGGTTTTTAAACACGCCCTGCAGGCTGCATCCGGCGACCGAAAGCGCCGCGCCCACGGTATAGGCAAGCAGCGCGCGGGGAAGCCTTAAATTCAAAAATATGCTCGTCTCGGCACTGCTTGCGTTCCCCTGCAAAAGCTCTAAAAATTCCTTCCAGGAAACGCCCGAGCTTCCCAGAAAAAAAGATGCAACAAATCCTGCCGCGCCAAGCAGCAGGATTATTGCGAATAGACTTTTATACCCTATCTTAGGCATTTTTTTCCCCTATTGATTCAATATTTCCGAAATCATGGCGATTGCGTCCGCAATCCGCGGACCCGGCCTGGAAACGACGTTTGCTTCCATCTGATAGACTTTTCCGTTTTTCACCGCCGTAAGATCCGAATAACCCTGGACCTTTGAAATGTCTTCCGCGCTGCCCATGTCCGAAGAAACCATAATGATGTCCGGATCCTGGCTTACCAGCTTTTCAAGCGGATATTCCAGCCATGCGTCCGCGGCATCCTTTGTAATGGGAACTCCACCGGCCAGTTCTATCATTGTATTGATGAAGCTTCCGGGGCCGCTGGTCCAGTTGCCCATGTCTCCGTAGCTCATTGCATAATAAACGGTTGGCGCTTCTTTGGGCGCGTTCTGTTTCGCTTTTTCCACGGCAGCGTTGATGCTGTCCACCACGGTTTTGGCGGCGTCCTGTTTTCCCATTATTTCGCCGATCATCTCAATGGATTTCGGAATGTCTTCAAAGGCTACCGCCTCTGTCGCAACCACCGTCAGGCCCAGCTTTTCCATTTGGCCGATCTGTTCAGACTGCAGCGTGTTTCCACAGAAAATAACGTCGGGACTGAGCGCAACGATCTTTTCGACATCCGGCCCGTTATAATCGCCGACGATTTCTTTGCTTTTGGCTTCTTCGGGATAATCCGAAAACGCATCCACTCCGACAATATTGTCGCCTGCGCCCAGCGCAAATAATATTTCGGTTGCGGACGGCGCAAGAGATACGATCTTCCCGGCGGATTTCACGGTAACTTCCCTGCCCAGCATATCCGTTATGGGGGTTCCCTCAGCGGCGCTTACGGATTCGCCCGGAGCTGGAGCAGCCGCTTGTGAAGACGCGGCCGATGAAGCGGCTGCCGCTGTCGAAGCGGGAGCAGCGCTCTCGCCGGCAGACGGGTTTGCAGCGCATCCTGCAAACAGGATGACGCAAGCAAGCGAGATCAGCAATATTTTGACTAAGTTCTTTTTCATTTTTTCCTCCAAAAGTCTTTTTTCCGTTTTCCCCAAAAAGCAGCAAACTTTTTGGGATGGATTAAAAATAAAAAGCCCTTTTCCGGAGGCATAAGGAAAGGGTACGATTCGCACACTTTCTCCCTACCGAAGAAAAATATACAGGCATATCCAAAAGGCAGGTTTCCCGGCTTAGCTTCATTGTTTGCGAACGCCTTCCCAATACGATCAGTGGCATATGTTCGCTCGCTCTGCTTAACGGTAGCGGAGGCTGCAGTGGTTTTTTCCACTTTCCCTTTTAACTGAAAAAAGCACCTTTCAGACTATTTATTTTGGATTCATTATACAACACAAATAATTAAAATAGCTAGAAAAAAATTAAACAATTTTTGCAGAATTTTATACTGATTTGTTTTATTCGTGACGCAGCGCGTCCACCGGATCCATTTTTGCCGCGCGCCGGGCCGGAAGGATCCCAAAAAGGAGTCCTACTCCCGTTGCAAAGCCCACACTCGCAAGGATAGGCATTGCGGTCAGCCGTATGGACAGTCCGATGTACTGCGCCGCAACCACCGTCATAAAGCAGCCGGTAATGATCCCTATTACGCCGCCCACCGCCGAATACAATATGGATTCAAATAAAAATTGCTTTAAAATATCGCCGTTTGTCGCGCCCAAAGCCTTCCGTATCCCGATTTCACGCGTTCTTTCCTTGATGGACACCAGCATGATGTTCATGATGCCGATCCCCCCTACAAGCAGGGAAACCCCTGCGATTGCGGCAAGCACCAGCGTAAAAATGTTCATGATATTGTCCGCATTTTCCATTTCGCCGGAAAGATTGATGACCTTGACGCTATCTTCCCCATATTTTTTGTTCAGGATCTGCATGCTTTTTTTTGCAACCGAGTCCACAGCCGCCGAATCAGCGGCCACGACGTCAATTTCACTGAGTTCGTCGTCCTTAAAAACAGACTCGTACACGGTAATCGGAATATAGCATTTTCCCAGAAAGAACTGGTCGTATATACCTGAAATTTCTTCTTCCACCCCGATGACCGAGAAGCTGACGCCTGTAATGTCCACTTTCTGGCCCAGGGCGTTTTCATCCCCGAAAAGCTCCCTCTTTGCCTTTTGAGACAGCACCACAACCTTTCTTTTATATTCCACGTCGGAAGCTGAAAGATGCCTTCCCTCGGCCATTACGGTCTTTTGGGTCTGCGTGACGTATTCGTTGGTGCCCATGATATCGCATTGCTCCGACCCGTTTCTGGATTCCACCCTGGCCATTTTGAAATCCGCAGGAACGACGGCGGCGAGTCCCGGAACTTTATCTTCCAGAAGCTGGGCGTCCTTCAGGTTCATTCCTCCCTCCTCGTCGCCCGAAATATTTGGAAGAATCCATATCCTGTTGATCCCGAAATTATTCAGTTCCTCCTGGATCCTTTCCTTGCCCGCCTGGCCTACCGAAAAGACCGCGATCATAGCCGCTATTCCAATTACAATGCCCAGAATGGTCAGCACCGTACGCATTGTATTTCTTTTCATATCCGCAAGGGATATCTTTAAACTGTCAGTCAGCTTTACCGACACGCTATTTCCCCATCCCTTATCATCATTGTTGTTTTTGCGTAATCCGCAATCTCTTTTTCGTGCGTGATCAAAACCACGGTCGCGCCCTGCTTGTTTAAGTCTTTTAAAATCTCCATGATCTCCGTGCCCGTGGCCGTGTCCAGGTTGCCGGTGGGTTCGTCCGCCAGCAAAAGCTTGGGCGAATTGATCAGTGCGCGGGCTATCGCGACTCTCTGCCGCTGCCCGCCTGAGAGTTCTCCTGGCAAATGCGTGCACCTGTCCTCAAGCCCCACCATGTGGAGCGCATCCTCCGCACGCTTTCTTCTGCTTTTCGGCTCCATTCCCCTGTAAATCAGGGGCAGTTCCACGTTGTCAAGTGCATTGAGGCGCGGAAGGAGAAAAAAAGACTGGAATATGAAGCCGATATACCTGTTCCGCAAATAAGCCTTCTTTTCGTCCGAAAGATCCGCAACATGGATCCCGTTTAAATAATATTCTCCGTTCGTGGGAGAATCCAGGCACCCCATGATATTTAAAAGCGTCGACTTTCCGCTGCCGGACGGGCCCATAATGGATAAAAAACCGCCGTCTTCAAGTTCTATGTTGATATTTTTAAGCGCGGCAACTTTTCCGTACCCGATTTTATAATCCTTGCAAATGCCTTTTAAACTAATCAATGATTGCCACCTTCTGACCGTCCTTGAGATTTTTGTCCGGATTCAAAACCAGTTTTTCGCCTTCCGCAATACCGCCTTTTATTTCGACATTGTAATCGTCCTGCATGCCTTTCAGCACCGTTCTTTTATGTATGCGGTTATTGGAATCTACAACAAAGACATATCCGTCTGCCGTAAGGCAGTCAAGGGATATGATATCCACTCCTTTTTTTTGACTGAGAACAATTTCGAGGTCGATATTGCTTCCCGGTAATTCCCCCAGACCATTATTGGGGTTTACAATAAGGTCGGTCATGTTCTCGCTCCCCACTCCGTCCGAGGCATTTACCATCTGTCCAATCTCCAAGATCTTTCCCGAATACTTCCTTTCTCCGTCAACAGAATATATGATCGCGTCCATCCCTTCCTTCAGGGATTTCACATCTTTGCCGGATACGCTTGAAACAACCTCCATATCGTCGGTATCCGCTATCACTATGGCCGTAGCGTTTGCCGCCACCGTTTCCCCTTCCCGGATTCCGACTTTCAGAACCTTTCCGCTGATCCCGCTTCCGACCTTCATGGAATCAACCTTATCTTCAAGAGTGCTGACATTTTGCTGTGCGCTTTTGACCTGTTCAGCAAGACTGCCGCTCTTGTCGATCGCAAGCAGGCTGTCCGTTTCTTCCTGCGGGAGAACAATGGAATTTGTGGAAAGAACGCTTTCTATTTGCGGCAGATAAGTCTCGATCAGGCTTTCAATATCGCTTCCGACCGCAGCCACCAGCCTGTTGGATAAACCCTCCGCAAGTATATTGGCAATTTCATTATTATAATGGTAGAGTTCGTACCCTGAAGTTTGCGCAAGGCTGACCGCATTCTGCGCATATTCGCTTAATGTTGCGCCTTTCTGTGCATAAACCGATTGAGTCTGTTCCTTGATTTGTTCGTTTTGCAGATTTTTCAGTTCTTCTTTTGCGGATTCCAGCTGTTTTTCCGTCTCGGAGGTATCATATGAAAATAAAGGATCGCCGGCATTCACCGTATCTCCCTCTTTCACATAGATTTCGCGAATTAGCCCGCTGTTTGTCAGTACTTCCGACTCATTCACGGGCCTGACTTCGCCGGTCAGTTCAAGGCTTATTTTAATGTCGCCTTTTTCTGTGGTGTCAATCTTTGTTTTATATACATCGGCGCCAGCCTGTGTATACACAACATACAATGCCGCAGCCGCTAAAACAGACGCAAAAATAAAAAAGCCTTTTTTCATTTTGTATTCTCCTGCCTTATTTGATATAATTATTGTGCCTTGCAATAGTCTTTTTATACTTTTTTAAAGAAAAATTAACAATAAACTATTGCATAGTTATGCATTTAATTGTATAATTATTACACGGTCGTTCCGGGGCTTTTTTTTTAGGATTTTATAGCTGCCCATGGCGCGGACGCAGAATTTAGGAGGATATATGATAAACGTAGGCGTGATTGGAGGAACTGGATACGCGGGAGAAGAGCTGATCCGCATTTTGACCGCGCATCCTTATGTAAATATATGCAAAGTGGTATCCAAAAGCTTTGCGGGAAAAAATTTAGGCGACGTATATAAGAATTATACCGGCATCCAAAATTATCCACTTTCGGATTTGGACTTAAAGGAAATCAGCCGGGCATGCGAATTTGTATTCACTTCCCTGCCCCACGGCGAGTCCATGAACGTGGTATCCGAGCTTCTGGAACTGAACACCCGCGTGATTGACCTGAGCGCAGACTTCAGATACCAGGACGTATCCATTTATAAGGAATGGTACGGGCTCGAACACAGCGCGGCAGAAGCGCAGGCCGAGGCAGTCTACGGCCTTCCGGAAGTCTACCGCGGCATCATAGAAAACACAAGGCTGGTTGCAAACCCCGGCTGCTACACCACCTGCTCCATACTGGCGCTTCTTCCCGTACTGAAGCACAATCTTGTGCGGTCCTCCGGAATCGTGATAGACGCGAAAAGCGGCGTGACGGGCGCAGGCCGGAAAAGCGACACTGCTTATTCCTTCTGCGAACTGGAAGGCAACTTCAAGGCGTATTCAGCCATACGGCACCGGCATACATCCGAGATAGAAGAACAGCTCTCCCTGATTTCAGGGGAAGACATTAAGCTTCTGTTTACCCCGCATCTTCTGCCGGTAAAGCGCGGCATACTTGCGACGATCTATACCGAACTGATGCCCGGCGTTACCGCGGAGAAGGTAAGCGAGGCGTACCGCGCGGAATTTGCAAAAGCGCCGTTTGTACATATACTCCCGGAAGGAGAACTGCCGGAATTAAAGCATGTGGTAGGATCCAACAACGTCCATATCGGGTTTGCGGTATCCGAGCGTACAAACCGGCTTGTAATAGTCTCCTGCCTGGATAACCTGATCAAGGGCGCGGGCGGGCAGGCCGTCCAAAACTTCAACATCATGAATAAACTGGACGAAAAGATGGGGCTGCCCCAGACAGCCTGGTATTTGTAGGAGGTAATGAGTAAATAATGATAGAATATATTCAAAGGGCGAATATGCTGGTCGAAGCGCTGCCATACATCCAGCGGCTGTTCGGGAAAACGATTATCATCAAATACGGCGGCGCAGCCATGCAGGACCCCGATCTGACGCAGAAGATACTGGAAGACATCACGCTTTTGAAATTTGTGGGAATGAACCCCATAGTGGTGCACGGCGGCGGGCCGGATATCAACAACATGCTTCTGGCGCTTGACGTACAGCCCCAGTTTGTGGACGGCCTTCGGGTAACCGACGACAAGACAATGGAAGTGGTCCAGATGGTCCTGACCGGCAAGATCAATAAAGAGATCGTTGCAAAACTAAACGGCATGCGCGCGAACGCGATAGGTCTTTGCGGAATAGACGGAAATATCATAACGGCGCGAAAAGCGCAGCCCAAAAACGGCGTGGACCTCGGCAACGTAGGCGAAATCACGGGCATCAACACCAAACTCCTGACCACCCTTGCAGGGGACCAGTATATTCCGGTCATCGCGCCCGTGGGAACCGGAGAAAAAGGCGAAAGCTACAACATCAACGCGGATACGGCGGCCAGCGAGATTGCCTGCGCTCTGAAAGCCGAAAAACTCATGTTTTTAACGGATACCGACGGCATCCGTATGGATAAGGAAGATCCCGAAAGCCTGATTTACGAGATCAGCGTGAAACGGATATACGAACTCATCGACCAGGGAATCATAGACGGGGGCATGCTGCCCAAGGTCAGGGGCTGCATACAGGCTATTCAGTCCGGCGTGGAACGCGTCCATATTCTGAACGGTACCATCCCCCACCCGATCATACTAGAGATATTCACCGATTCGGGTATCGGAACAATGATCACTGCCTAAGGTAAAGGGAGTCGAACCCATGCGGTTCAGAGGGCCGTAAGGCACGGCATTACTGTGTTGCCGTGCTTTGCCGTAGCACCACTACGGTTGCATCGCGGCGCCTTATACTGCCAAGCCTTACGCCTCTCTGAACTCGCAGACCCAAAAGCCGCAGTTTGGGATGCAGTTCGCGGAAGAGGAAGGAGCCATAGTGGTGCTATGGCGACTGACGATGACAAAGAAATGCGCCCAAACGGTGGCTTTTGAGCGCATGAATTCAATTCCCTTTACCTTAAGGAAGGAGCAGTTTAAAATGGATTTGGAAAAAATAAAGCAACTGGACGGGGAATATTTTCTTCAGGTTTACGGCGAAAGGTTTCCCGTATGTTTTGTGCGGGGAGAAGACGTCTATCTGTACGATACCGAGGGCAAGCAGTACCTGGACTTTCTGGCCGGTATTGCGGTAAACAGCCTTGGATATTCGGACGACGGCTTCAAGGCGGCGCTGAAAAGCCAGATAGATAATCTGATCCATATATCCAATTATTTTTATGTGGAACCTCAGGCGCAGCTTGCCGAAATACTTTGCCAAAGCACGGGTTATGACCGTGTTTTTTTTCAAAACAGCGGTACGGAGGCAATCGAATGCGCAATAAAAATGGCTAAAAAATATCATTATAACAAAGGCGAGGTGAGGTCGCACTTCGTGACCCTGCAAAACAGCTTTCACGGGCGGACGCTGGCCGCGCTTTCCGCGACCGGTCAGGACAAATTCCATATCCCGTTTGCCCCGCTTCCCTATTCCTTTACCTACGTAAAACCCGGAGACACGGAGGCGCTTGAAAAAGCCGTTACCGGCAAAACCGCGGGCGTGCTGCTGGAGTTTGTGCAGGGCGAAGGCGGCGTTCTTCCTCTGGAGGAAGCGTACCTGAAAAAACTGCAGGGAGTCTGCAGGAAATCAGGCGCGCTTATGATCGCAGACGAGGTACAGACCGGAATGGGACGCACCGGCAAACTGCTGGCCCAGATGCATTACCCGGAAATCAAACCGGACATCACCGCCCTGGCCAAGGCCCTTGGGAACGGCGTGCCCATAGGAGCGGTGCTTGCAAGGCAGGACGCGGCCGACGCGTTTTCCAAGGGAGACCACGGCACCACGTTTGGGGGAAATCCCCTTGCCTGCGCGGCAGGCCTGTATGTGGCTAAAAAAATGGCCCAAACCGATTTGATTGAAAAGTCGGCGGAAATAGGATATTATTTTATAAACCAATTGAAGGAACTTGCCCGGAAAAAGCCGGAATCCATCGGTGATGTGCGCGGGCTTGGCTTAATGCTGGGACTGGAGCTCAAAATGCCGCTCACAGCGGGCGGCGTCCTGAAAGAACTTTTGTCCCGCGGAATCGTGGTTGGAACCGCCGGCAACAATACCCTGCGGCTTGTTCCGCCGCTGGTGATACAAAAACACCACGTTGACACTCTTATAAGTGCGTTGGAGGAAATATTGTAGTGCCAAAATTAACGGATATCAAAAAAATCATGGTGATCGGCTCCGGACCCATTATTATCGGGCAGGCTGCCGAGTTCGATTATTCGGGGACGCAGGCTTGCCGCGCGCTGAAGGAAGAAGGGTACGAGGTCGTACTCATCAACTCCAACCCCGCCACAATCATGACGGACTCGGAAATGGCCGACAAGGTGTTCATCGAACCCTTAACCCTTCCGGTTGTGACCAAGATCCTGCGTCAGGAAATGCCCCAGGGCATCATCGCGACGCTGGGCGGACAGACCGGCCTCAATATGGCGATCGAACTGGATAAATCGGGCGTGCTGAAAGAACTGGGGATACGGCTGCTGGGTACGTCCCTAAATTCCATCAAACTGGCTGAAGACCGGCAATTATTCCGGTCCACCATGAACAGGATAGGCGAAAAAGTGCCCATGTCCATCATCATTACTTCGCTGGACGACGCGGAGGCGTTCGCGCAGGAATGCGGTTTTCCCATAATTGTGCGGCCGGCATATACATTGGGAGGCACGGGCGGCGGCATCGCGTATAATCTGTCCGAGTTGATGGAGACAACCAACAAAGGCCTGCACGCAAGCATGATCGGCCAGGTGCTTCTGGAGCAAAGCGTAGCCGGATGGAAAGAGATCGAATACGAAGTCGTCCGGGACAACGCGGACAACTGCATCATTGTCTGCAACATGGAGAACATCGATCCCGTTGGGATCCATACCGGGGACAGCATAGTGGTGGCGCCTTCCCAAACCCTTTCGGACAAGGAATACCAGATGCTGCGCTCTTCCGCCATCCGCATTATACGCGCGCTTGACATCAAAGGCGGCTGCAACGTGCAGTATGCCCTGAACCCTGACAGTTTTGAATACGTGGTAATTGAAGTAAATCCCCGCGTGAGCCGTTCTTCGGCGCTCGCGTCCAAGGCGACGGGATACCCCATCGCCCGCGTTGCCGCAAAGATCGCGGTGGGATATAACCTGGACGAGATCAAAAATGCGGTTACGGATAAAACCTACGCCTGTTTCGAGCCGGCCCTGGATTATGTTGTGACAAAGGTGCCCAGATGGCCCTTTGATAAATTTGCGGCGGCAAACCGCCGCCTGGGCACCCAGATGAAGGCCACGGGCGAGGTCATGGCTATTGGCCGCAGTTTTGAGGAATCCCTTTTAAAGGCCATAGACAGCCTGGACATCAAGCTGAACTACCACCTGGGCATGAAAAGCATCAGCGAGTGGTCGCTGGAACAGATATTAAATTCCCTTAAGAACGCGGACGACGAACGCATATTCGTGGTCAGCGAGGCGCTGGACCGCGGGTTTTCTGTGGAGGATATATTCAACATTACAAAAATCAACCGGTTTTTCATCCACAAGATCAACAAGATCGTGCAGCTTGCCAAAAAGCTGAAGGCTCACTCCCTGACGACCCTCACTCCCGACCTGCTGCGCAAATGCAAACAGGCGGGGTTTGGCGACAGCTACATCGCCAACCTGATCGGCGCGCACGAATCCCAGATTACGTTCATGCGCAGCGCGCTAAAGATCAAGCCTTCCTATAAAAAGGTGGATACCTGCGCGGGCGAGTTTAAGGCGGTGACCCCTTATTACTATTCCACCTACGACCAGGAGGACGAGGTGGACGCTGCAGACCGTAAAAAAGTCATCGTTCTTGGTTCCGGACCTATCCGTATCGGGCAGGGAATCGAATTCGACTACTGCTCCGTGCATTCCGTGCACACGCTGAAAAGCATGGGGGTTGAATCCATCATTATAAATTCCAACCCTGAAACCGTATCCACGGATTTTGATACGTCGGATAAACTGTATTTTGAACCGCTTACCAAGGAATGCGTGATGGACATTATCACCAAGGAAAAACCCATGGGCGTGATCGTACAGTTTGGCGGGCAGACCGCGATCAATCTGGCGGAACCGCTGCATAACGCCGGCGTGCAGATTTTGGGTACCAGCGTCCAGGACATCGACCGCGCGGAAGACCGGGAGTTGTTTCTGGAGGTGCTGCAGAGCCTCGAAATCCCCCTGCCCGACGGCAGCACCGCGTTCTCCCTCGACCAGGCGCTGGCAGCCGCCAAACGGATCGGCTACCCGGTGCTGGTACGGCCGTCTTATGTGCTGGGCGGGCGGGCGATGGAAGTGGTGTACAATGACAACGAACTGACCGAATACATGACCATGGCCGCGCAGGTGTCTCCGGATAAACCTGTACTGGTCGACAAGTATATCCTTGGAAAAGAAATCGAACTGGACGCTGTCTGCGACGGAACGGACGTGCTGATCGTGGGCATCATGGAGCACATAGAGCGCGCAGGCGTCCATTCGGGCGACAGTTTTGCCGTGTACCCCACACAGAATATTTCCAAGGCGGCAAAAGACAAGATCATCGAATATGGCGTTAAAATAGGGCGCGAACTGAAAATAAAAGGACTCTTCAACATCCAGTTCGTGATGGACGAACACGAGCGCGTATACGTTCTGGAAGTCAATCCCCGCGCAAGCCGGACGGTGCCCATACTGTCCAAGATCACCGAGATCAACATGGTGTCCCTGGCTACCCGCGTCATGCTGGGAGAAACGCTTAAGCAGCACGGGATCAAAACCGGGCTGCACAAGGAATCCTCTCTCATAACCGTAAAGGCGCCGGTGTTCTCATTCTCAAAACTGACCACGGTGGATACGTTCCTCGGGCCGGAGATGAAATCCACCGGAGAGGTGATGGGTACCGACAAAACCTTTAAAGGAGCTCTGAAAAAAGCGTTCCTGGCCTGCGGCATCGGCATGCCCAAGTCTTCGGGCAACGTCCTATTTTCCATTGCGGACAGGGATAAGCCTGAATCCCTGGAATATGCAAAACAGCTTCTCGCACTGGGGTACGGCATCGTGGCGACGCCGGGAACCCACGCGTATTTTCTGGAACAGGGATTTAAATGCGGGTGCATGCCCTATGAATACGTTCTGAAAAATATCAAGGAAGGCAACTTCACGCTGGTGATCAACACCCCCACGCGGGGAAAGATCTCCTCGCGGCAGGGCTTCTCCATGCGGCGTACCTGCATGGAATTTGGCGTATCCTGCATCACTTCCATGGATACCGTAAAATCGCTGATCAGCGTAGTGAATCTTTCGGACGATCTTGACGTGATACCCTTGTCCGAATATATAGGAGAGTAAATATGGATTTATTAAACTTCAAACCGCAGAAGAAATTTTCGCAGAAACACCTTTTGACGATGTGCGACTATACCAGGGACGAGATACTCGAGATCCTGTCGCTGGCGATAAAACTAAAGGAAATGCAGAAAAAAGGCCAGGCGCACAAGCTGCTGGAGGGAAAAACCCTTGCCATGATATTTACAAAAAGCTCGACCAGGACCCGCGTATCTTTCCAGACCGGGATATTCCAGCTTGGCGGCCAGGGAATGTTCCTTTCGGGCAACGATATCCAGCTTGGCCGGGGCGAAACCATCCAGGATACGGCGCGCACGCTTTCACGCATGGTTGACGGCATAATGATCCGCACTTTCGCGCAGTCGGATGTGGAGGGTTTGGCTGAGTTCGGTTCGGTTCCTGTAATCAACGGACTGACGGACGACTACCATCCCTGCCAGGCGCTGGCCGATGTTCAGACGATATACGAGCACAAGGGGACGCTTGAAAACACCAAACTGGCGTTTGTAGGCGACGGCAACAATGTCGCGCACTCCCTGATGATCATATGCGCCAAGCTTGGAATGGATGTTTCAGTGGCTTCTCCCAAGGGGTTTGAACCGAACGCCGGAATCGTAAAAAAGGTTCTTGAATTTGCAAAGGAATCCGGCTCTACCGTTGAAATCACCAACGATCCAAAACAGGCGGTCCAAAACGCGGACGCCGTATATACGGACGTTTGGGCAAGCATGGGCCAGGAAAACCAGTTTGAGGAAAAATCCAAGAATTTTCTTGCCTACCAGGTAAACGCCGGACTGATGGCAAACGCAAAAAAGGACGCCATATTCCTGCACTGCCTCCCGGCGCACCGTGGAGAAGAAGTAACCGCGGACGTTATAGACGGACCGCAGAGCGTGGTATTTGATGAAGCGGAAAACCGTCTGCATGCGCAGAAAGCGGTAATGGTGCTTTTGATGGGAGATAAATAATGGAACAGATACTCCTCCGCCGCGCGGAAGAAAAAGACGCGCAGGAAGTCCTTACCGTAACGCACGCCGCATTCGACCTGTATGCCAAAGAGGTGCGCAAGCGCGAGTCCATTGCCGCGCTGTATGAAACGCTGGATGATGTGAAAAACGATATCATGAACAAATATGTATATGTATGCGAGATGGACGGCGAGATTATAGGAAGCGTCAGAATCACCCTGCTCGATCAGGGCATCGCTTATCTGAGCCGTGTTTCCATTTCTCCCGAGGCGCAAAACCTTGGTCTGGGCGGTCTGCTTCTGGAAAAGGTGCGCGGCGAGTGCGCAGCAATGGGCCTGCGCGCCATCACCTTGCATACCGCGTCCAAAATGCGTTCCACCGTGGCGTTTTACCTGAAAAACGGATACTACATCCACTCGATTTCCAAGGACGCGGATTATATCCGTGCGTTTATGGTCAACGAACTTTCGGAAATGGACGAAATGTTTGACTACGAAAGCGTCGTGGGCAAGGTTGGCAAAAGCCATACGAACGTGTAATAATCAGGCTTTCTTTTAAAAAAAGAAAGCCTGCCAAAGAAAACCAAAACAATAAAATTAGTTATTTATATTTTTAAAAGGACTGTTTGATTTACAGTCCTGTCTTTTGCATTTCAGTTTCTTCTAGGGCTTCGAAAAGCTCAAACGCAAGGCATTTTGAGCATTGCGGCAGAAGCGTAGTATTCACTTACGCAGGGAACGGAACCGAGCGCACGCCCAAGCGTGATGAAGCGAGGCGGGCGTTCACTGAGCATGAGATAAGCACGAGGCAATTCTATAATAAAGAGCTTACACGAAGTGCGAATCCATAGCGAAACGCCGGGTGGCGAAAAAACAACACTTCAACCGGCCTTTTTCAGCGGCCTTAGGATTGTTTCATATGGATCATGGCATCCATATCCAATACCCATATAAAGTAGTACGTCTCCCGGATATGATGATCCTGGCGCAGCGGGAGAAGGATGGACTGGATATCGCAATTGAACATCCCCTTCATGCCGTCTATCTGAAACTCCTGCAGTTGTTTTGTCATGTTTCTTGCGTCTCTTGTCACGGCCGCCTGGGGCTCCATATGCAACAGCGATATCTTTACCCTGGATTTAAGTTCGTCAAATTCCTTTGCAAACATCAGGGATTTTTCGATCGCTTCCTCTTCGGTCGGATCAAGTTTGCCTGCGGCAGCCTTGTTATGTTCGGCCATGATTTCACTCCAGAACGCCTCTTCCGGCGCAACATGGCCCGCACGCATAATGTTCTCCCCTCTGTCCAGCTCATCCTGCAAATGTAAATAATGCTCTGCCTCATTATACATGTGGTGCAGTTCCGCGGGATAATTTCCCGTCATGATCCGGCAGTTCACCGCATCGGAAAGCAGCTTTTTCTTAAAGTCCTTCAGTTCGCCGGTCAGCCGGCAGGCGTTCTGGTTGAGGGTCCTGATCTTTGCTTCGGCTCCCCGGAGCTGGGGCGCGCCTTCCGCGGATTTTATTCCTCTTTCACGCACGGTAATGTTTGAATCGACCGGGATCCCGGTAAAATGGCTGGTCAGGCGTTCTGCCTGCGCGGTAAACGGAGTTATAAACTGCCCAGATTCCATGGCTTTTTGGCTTACGATCCCGTCTGCAACCGCAATGGTCTGCGCCAGCAGCCCGTCAAAAGCCTTTTTAAATTCTCCGGCCTGGGCGGCCAGCCTTTTATCCCTGGGGGTGAACCCCGCTTCCAGGAACAGGCTGTGTTCTTTCATTATCCGCAGAAAAAAAAGATGCAGATTTACCAATAAGGCGTTGTTGGTCCAGACGGATTCAGCGCCGGTATGTGTTGGTGAATGCATAATAAACGGTTCACCGGATACGGCGGTATGGGAATATGTATGTATAGCAGCCGCAAATGAAGCGTTAAGCCGTGTACCCGGATGAACATCCCCCTTTCATTCATTTTACCTGATAATATATTCCTGTTTGGGGGACGGTGTGACTTGGAAGGAGCAAATAACAAAGCAGCCGGCCTTTTCAGCAGCCTGAAATTTACGCTTTTTTGGGGGTATTGTAATAATAGGTCATCACTGCAAGAATGGCGCAGAACGCCGCCATGCTGATAAAAAATGGCTGGAAATGCATCAGTACGCTGATGCCCGCCATCACGACTGCCGTCGCGATATAGGACTTGAACTTGGCGCTGCCGAACACCTCGGCCTTTATTTTGTCCATACTGAGCTTTTTTTGGGCAATCTGGCTTGATATCTTGGCGAGGATCGTTTCCTCATCCGGCAGATACCCCGCGCTCTGGGCAAACTGAAGGATCTCTTTCCGGTCAAGCAGTTCAAACGTATACCCTTCCAGGCTGCGCGCGAATATTTTGGCATTATCGCTGTATCCGGAGGGAGCGACGCAAAGGCAGCCCTTTTTGCCTTCATGCTGCATACTGCGCAGGCAGACAAGAACATCCTGCTCTGTCACCTCGTTTGCCGGATGCCTGTCAAAAACGTGCGCAAACCATTCCCCTGACCTGAAACCGTCTTTTCTGACCGTATATTCGCTCCATCCCATATGCTTTGCGATCAGTTCTTCGAAAAACTTCATTCTTTTTTTCTCAGGGAGTATCACCAGTTCCTCCATCATCGCTTTTTGCCGCATCTCTTCCAAAAACTTTTTGGTAAACTTGTTAAAACGGCTGCTTTCCAGCCTGGAGAGAACAAGCGAAGCCGCAAATGTGGTGATGCCCGCAAGTATCAGCGATATAACCAGATTATGCGTTATCATCAGATATAAAAAGTATCCGGCAACGAACACTACGAACCGCAGGCCGAAAAGATCCATCATGCGGGCCAGGGGAGACGCCCCTTTTGCATATTCTGTTTTCAGATATTTTTTTATATTCTTATCCATGGTTTGATTATTGACAAATTGCATTTTTTTAATCTCCGTCTTTTGTTTTTCGGTAAAGCGGGTTATAATACAGATATGGAATATTTACAATCGCTGGTTAACGAATACAAGCCCGGGCTCAAATCCTACCCGACAAAGGTAGGCATACTAGGAGGCACGTTCAATCCCGTACACGCGGGCCATATAGACCTTGCGGTTAAGGTATATGAGGAATTCAGCCTGTCACGCGTAATGCTTTTGATGAGCGGCAATCCGCCCCATAAAAGCCAGTCTGAACTTGCGCCCACTGAGCACAGGCTGAATATGCTTGGCCTCGCGGCGAGAAAATATCCTTTTTTTGAAATAAACAATATGGAAACATCCCGAAACGGAATCATATATACGGTGGATACGCTCAGCCAGCTGACGAGCGAAAAGCCTGACAATGAATTTTATTTTATTATCGGATCGGACACCCTTTTCGAACTGGAATCGTGGAAAAGTATTGAAGAAATTTTCCGCCTTACCTATTTTATCTGCATGAAGCGCCCCGGCAACAGTTTCATTCAAATCATGATGGAAGTTGAACGGTTAAACTCTATTTACGGCAACAAAATTAAACTTTCGAATTACGCGGGCATTCCTATCAGTTCCTCCGAGATACGCGAAGCAATCGCCAAAGGCCGGCATCCGGTGGAAAACCTGCCCGAAGAGGTGGAGGCATATATCGAACAGTATGGATTATACAGATAACAGACAGCAGATTTTGGACCTTCTGCGCCAGCTTTTAAGCGACGAAAAATATACGCACAGCCTTGGGGTTGAAAAAACGGCGATTGAGCTCGCGCACATTTACCACATGGATGAGAAAAAAGCAGGACTGGCCGGTCTTGTACACGACATCACCAAATGCCTGGACAATGTGGCGCTTGCAAAAGAATACGGAATCGAGAATTTCACTTCCAAGAAAACGCTTCATGCCTATACCGGCGCAATTTATATCGAGCGAAACCATATTACAAAGGACAGCGATATCATTAACGCCGTGAAATACCATACCACCGGACGCGAAGCCATGAGCACGCTGGAAAAGATCATCTATCTGGCTGATCTGATAGAACCGGGCAGGGAATATCAGGCCGTAGAAAAAATAAGGCCGGTATGCTACCGGGATCTGGACGAGGCAATGTTACTGTCCCTCAAGATGACGATCAAACTGGTTGTGAAACGCAATACGCCCATAGACCTGAATACCGTATTTGCATATAATTATTATAGCAGG
Source organism: Bacillota bacterium (assembly GCA_023393165.1). Classification (GTDB taxonomy): domain Bacteria; phylum Bacillota; class Clostridia; order Christensenellales; family Christensenellaceae; genus JAEYKI01. The sequence goes on from JAEWMJ010000032.1 coordinate 289,834, forward strand.
ATTTATACTAATCCGCAGATAAAAACGTAACGTTTTTAATCGCGGAATAGTATTATAACGAACAAAAAAAGACTGTGGAGGAGAACGAATGGAAATATCCGAAAAAGCAAGAAAAATAGCTGAATTTTTAAGCAATAAAAAAGCCCAGGACATCCTTATTATCCACGTTTCCGATAAAACGATCATTTCGGATTACTTTGTAGTGGCATCCGCAGGTTCTTCCACCCACGTCAGTACGCTGGCGGAAGAAGTTGAGTTTAAAATGGGGCAATTGGGCATGTTTCCCCTGCGTATGGAAGGCGTACGGGAAGGCAGATGGGTGGTCATCGATTACGGCGACGTACTCGTTCATATCTTCCATAACGAGGAACGCGAATTCTACCAGCTGGAACGCCTTTGGGCCGATGATAAGAACTGTATAAAATTTGAGGAATAATATTTAAAAAATCCGGCTGACGACGCCGGATTTTTATTATATTTGATATTTTATAAAGCTTTATCTGAACCTGCCTCTATAGCGCGGTCTCCGGCGCATAATAGGCCTGTGATAATAATATTTGGCAGCGGGCATTTTTTTCCCCCGGATCCGCCGGCGGTTTACCATTGCGGTCCTGACCAACAGTAATACGATGATCCCGGCGGGTATCAGCAGCCACCACAGTACAGCCGAGTTCTTTTGGATCTCGCTGATCACATCCGTTTTAGCCCAATATTCAAAAGGCGATTCTCCCAGCGCCTTGCTTTGGGTTTTTTCGTCCCCAAACTGGTAAACGTCCCTGCTTGCAACCAGCCTGGCGGTTCCGATGACCGTGCCGTCCTCCAGCGTGAAATCCACCGTGCCGAACTCGTCCCCCGTTTTTACAGGCGCAGTCAGGTCTCGGGTCAAATTCAGATTGGTCCCCAGCTGCAGGGTGCCCGCCTTTACGGCTTCAGCCTGAGATTTGGTGAGCATGACTTTCTCTCCACCCTCAACGGGCTGTGCGGTCAGTTTGAGCTGTCCGGCGTCCGGATCATTTTCCGCAGGATTTGTGATTGTTTGTGTCACCGAATAGTTGGATGTAAAATCCGACGCGGACACGTTTTCATAATTTTCAAAACCGTATTCGAAAAGCCCTTTTGCTATACTCCAGCGGTTGTTATACTCTTCGGAGGTGTCATTGTAAATAAGCGCGATCAGGGACAGGTCTCCCTTTGTTGCAGAAGCAACCAGGCAGCCGCCTGCCTGCGGGGTAAGCCCGGTTTTCATTCCGTCGGCGTACTCGTAATAAAAAACTCCGTCTTCCGGATGCTCTGGATCGGTATAAATCAGTTTGTTGGTATTTTTCAGCTGTCGTGTTTCGGTAACCTTGTCGGTAGGCTGCACCGTATAGGTTTTTGTATCGGCTATCTGCATGATTTCATTGTTTTGATATACAGCCATTGCAAGCTTTTTCATGTCGGCGCCCGTGGTGTAATGGTTATCGTCATGAACGCCGTGCGGATTTGTAAAATGCGTACCCGTCATGCCCAGTTCCTGCGCTTTTTGATTCATCTGGGTGGCAAAAGCGCTGATGCCGCCCGCAAGATGCACTGCCATTGCAGCAGCCGCATCATTGCCTGACACCAACATCATCCCGTATAAAAGATCACGTGCAGAGATCGTCTCCCCTGCTTTTAATTTCATCAAACTGGATTCTTCACCGAATGCGGTAACTTCCTCGCCCACCTTCACCTGGTCGTCCAGCTTTCCGCTTTCGGCAGCGAGAAGCGCAGTCATCAATTTGGTTGTGCTTGCGGGATATATTTTTTCATCCGCATTTTTTGAATAGATATCCTGCCCTGTTTTGGCATTGAAAAGCATGACGGTTCCGGCGTCCGCCTTTGAATCGTCAAACGGCTGGATCGGTGTTACTTGAGCGAATGCTGTTACCGGTATTATAAAAACAAGAATTACAACAATCAATGCAACAACTTTTTTCAAATAATCACCCCTCGTATGAACAAATTTTCCGTAGTTAGACAACATTATATAATAAACAGAATAATTTGTACATACAATATAAACATTTTTGTAAAATTCAAGCGAAATCCGCGAGCGTAGGGATGATATATTTGGCATTGTCCCAGACAAGCATATCAAAGTCTTTCATGGGATGCGGAATGAATCCACCGGTATCCGGACCGATCCGTACCAAGAGGCACGGCCTTAAATACCGTTCGCGGAACCAGTTTTCAAAACCCGCCGCATAACCTCCGGGGTCCATGGACGGCGGCATGACCTTGTAACCGCTTACTTCCGCCACCGCCCGGGCGATCCCTTCGGCATCCGGGATCTTGCCCGCGCTGTTCCTGTCGGCCCATATGATCTCCTCCCCTTTTGCATGGAACGATACGGCCGCATGGAACCCTTCCTGATCACAAAGGCGCATCAGCGCAAGCACTTCGCTTTCTTTGCCGGGCGCCGCCCCTTTGTAAAGTTCGGATGCGGGCCGGTCGACCAGCGTGCTTTTCTGTTCAAACAGGCATGGGTAGCTCCTGTTCAGATCCACGCCGTTCGCATTGGCCTTCCATGTTTCATAGGACGGTCCTATCAGACGCATTTTTTCGATCCTTTCGGGATACTGCGCGGCTCCCGGTCCGAATATGCTGATGTTGACCCCGTCAGGGTTCAGCATGGGAACGAAATACAGTTTTTTGTCCTTCAATATCCTGCCCGTATCCATCCCCTGCAAAACATAGTTTTCGTTCCCAAAACCGCATAAGAGCTCGACAGACCGCATCAGATACGCCGATGTAATATAATCCCGTCCGTGGTGAGCCCCAACCAGCAGTATTTTTTTGGCTCCGTCCCCAAGCGTGATCATGGGAATTTCCCTGCCCTCAAAAGTAGTGCCGATGATTGAAACAGTGATTGAATCAAACTTTTTCTGCAGTTTTTGCAAATCTTTTACCACCCGTTCAAAATCATATTTCACGGTTGGGGTTACGATCCTGTTTTGCATTTTCGATTCTCCTTGCAAAAAGGTTGCGCACATTTCCGCTCTAAGACCGCCTGTTTCATGGGACCTGTGTGCCTATTTATATGCCTTTCATCCAAAAAATTATTCTTGAAATATGCCGTCTCAATTGCAATAATAAACATGACAGGATTTACAGGAGGAAAAAAATGCGGATCATTACGGCTAAAGAGGCGGCACAATCAATAACAAGCGGTTCCACGGTGGTCTTTAACGGATTCATCATGGCCGCGGTTGCAGAAGAAATCATAATGCATATACAAAAAGAATTTTTGGAGAGAGGCGTTCCCAATAACCTTACGGTGGTCAGTTCAACAAGCGTTGGAGACGCCGGCGAACTGGGACTCAACCATCTTGCGCATAAGGGCCTGGTAAAAAGGCTGATCACAGGCCACCTGAATCTAATGCCCAAGCTGCAGAAAATGATTATTGACGGGGAAATTGAGGCGTATAACTTTCCGCAGGGCGTTATGGGCATGCTGATGCGCGATATCGCGGCGCACCGTCCCGGGCATATCACCCGGATCGGCCTCTATACCTTTGTAGACCCACGGATAAGCGGAGGCAAACTGAATTCCGTAACCAGGGATGATTTAAACGAGATCGTAAATATAGACGGAAAAGAATATATCCGCTACAAGCCCTTCCGGGTGGATTTCGCGATACTGCGCGGCACCTACGCGGACAGGCAAGGAAATATATCCATGAGCAATGAGGCTACCTGTGTGGACGCGCTTTCCATGGCGCAGGCGTGCAGGAATTCCGGAGGGCGCGTATTTGTGCAGGTTGAAAAAATCGTGGACAAATTAAGTCCGCACGACGTCCGCATCCCCTCGGTTCTGGTGGACTGCGTCGTGCCGGTAAGCGATATGGCCTATCACAGGCAGTCAGCCAATTTTGATTTCAGCGCGGCTTACCTGAACCAGGACGACGACGCCCAGCTCAGCAGGGCGGATATGCCCACCGGGGAGCGGTATATTATTGCCGCGCGCTCCGCCGACGAGCTGATGCCGGGCGCGATCATCAACCTTGGTATCGGCATACCCGAGGGGATCGCCCAGATTGCCGGGCAAAGAGGCCGGAGCGATTTTACGCTTACGGTAGAGGCCGGAGGGATCGGTGGCTACCCCATGGGCGGCCTTGATTTCGGCTGTACATTCAAACCCGAGGCAATCATCTACCAGCATCAGCTTTTTGAATTCTATCACGGCGGAGGTCTGGACCAGACATTCCTGGGGCTTGCCGAGGTGGACCCGCAGGGTAATATCAACGTGAGCAAATTCGGCCCGCGCGTTGCGGGCTGCGGCGGATTTATCTGCATCACCCAGTCCACTCCCAAACTGTATTTTATCGGCACGTTTACCGCAAAAGGACTGAGTACGCATACGGAAAACGGAAAGCTTGTGATTGACCGGGAAGGCAGCGTGAAAAAGTTTAAAAAATCAATCGAGCAAATCACGTTCAGCGCGCGGTTCGCGCATGAAAGCCGCCAAAGCGCGCTTTACATCACCGAACGCTGCGTATTTGAGCTTTCGGAAAACGGCCTTATGCTTACCGAAATCGCGCCGGGCATTGATATAGAAAAACACATACTGCCAAATATGGAGTTTGCGCCTGAAATCTCCCCCAATCTGAAAACGATGAATCCGGAGATCTTCAGGTAAACTTTTTTGGCTCACAAATAACAGATTAGAGGTTGATTAAAATGGGAAACTACAATGCGGTTATATTTGACATGGACGGAACGCTTTTAAACACGCTTGACGATATCGGAGACAGCGTAAATTTCATTATGGACAAATACGGATTTCCCCAAAGGACAATGGATGAAATCCGAAGTTTTGTGGGAAACGGCGTGGTCCGTCTTTTGGAGCTGTCCGTTCCGGGTGGAAAAGAAAATCCGGAGTTTGAAAACTGCCTCCGGGAATATAAGGACCATTACCGGAGCAACATGCTGAACAAAACCGCGCCATATTCAGGGATTCTGGAACTTTTACGCGAACTGGACAAAAAAAACTGCTCTCTTGCGATCGTATCCAATAAATTCGACCGCGCAGTAAAGGATTTAAACGAGTTGTTTTTCAAGGAGTATGTGCGGGTAGCCGTAGGCGAATCGGACGCCATCCGGAAAAAGCCCGCACCCGACAGCGTGATAGAGGCGCTCCGCGAACTGGGCGCATCCCCCGAAAAGGCGCTTTACGTGGGAGATTCCGAGGTGGATGTGGAGACCGCCAAAAATTCCGGGCTCACAAGCGTGGGCGTTACCTGGGGATTCCGGGGCAGGAATGTACTGACGGACGCCGGGGCGGATTATATTATAGACAGGCCCGGAGAACTGCTGAATATAATCGGCTGAAACCATATAAGGCCGGTTATTCCGCCGCATGGCCTTACCGGACCTTGTCCATCATCGTATTGACGAAGCAGCCTGTGAGAAAGGCAAGGCATTCAAATTCCAGAAACCTTGGAGCGGTTACATCCAGCATGATCTGGATTTCGGCCGGGAATTCCTCGTCCGCTTCATGAAAAATCACCTTTGCCGGAATTCTGGGAAGCAGCAAAAACAGCCATTCATGCCTGCCGGGTACCGATCCGTTTTCACAGGTTCCTCCCAGCTTTAAGGCCGCTGCGCTGAATCTTTGGTAGTCGTTTCCGAATTCCCGGGTCAGAGGATCGTTCAGGATATCAGAAAGCCTGGAACGCCCTTCCAGCACTCCTGCCAGCCTGAAAAGAGGCACAAATGAATTCTTGGGCCGGCCGCTTCCCCGGGAAAGGACATAATACAGAAGTACGCTCAGGTTGTTCACGTCGGTACTTTGACCGTCGGCAGATTTTACGCTTTCTTTTGTGACCAGGTATTCGCGGCCAAGAAAACCGGCGCGTATGTGACCTTCCTCTGTCAGTTCGAGGCCCAGGCGCTCCGCGCTTTCCGCAAAATCACATCCGGCCAGCCGGGGTATCAGTTTTAAATAAATTGCTTCGTAACCGCTTGGCACGTCAGTTCAATTCATCCAGCGTCATATCAAAGCTGGGCATGAAATGTTCCGTAAAATACTTAACTTCCTCCATCTCGGACGCAAGTTTTTCGATGTTCTTTTCTATGGTCTTGTGCGCGCGCTCGAATTCCACGTTTCCGGATTTTTTTTCTTCGATGCACTTGATATATGCGCACAACTTGTCCGCCGCTTTCACGATGCGCTTGACTTCCGGGGCCACGTCACCGTAAATATACGGTGCGATTTCCCTTGAAATTTCCTCAGGCAGCATACCCGCAAGCGTCTGATTTGCAAACTCCTCTATCCTCTTATAAGAATTTTTGATTTCGGCGTTAAAGTACTTTATAGGCGTGGGCAGATCCCCGGTGATCACCTCGTTCGCGTCGTGATAAGCCGCAAATGCCAGCACTTCTTTTTCATTCACACTGCCGCCCAATATCCTGTTCCGGATCAGGCAGAGCGCGTGGGCGATGACCACGACGCTATGGCTGTGCTCCTGAACGTTTTCTTCCCTCGTGTTGCGCATCAGATTCCAGCGTTTGATATTTTTTAGGCGCGACATATATGCATAAAAGTGATATTTCATTCTCCACACCTTGACTTTTCAGAAATTTGGATTTAAGATAATCATAACACAAAACTGAATACACTGCTAGGGGTGCCCAATTATGGCTGAGATAATACCCTTTTAACCTGTCACGGTAATTCATGAGCAGGGAAGCTATACCACAACGTATAACAATCCCGCTTCAGGCGGGATTTTTGTTTGCGGAAATTTTGACAATAGCAATCATAGGATTTTATTCCTTTAGCAGTTTTGGAGGATGTTTTGTAGTAAAATTTTTGGAGGATAAAAAAATGAAACAAAACACAAGAAGGCTGACAGAGAGTGCGATCATGATTGCTCTGGCATCCGTTCTCTCACTCTGCATCATCTTTCAGGCGCCGTTTGGCGGATCGGTAACCCTTGCAAGCATGGTTCCCATCATCCTGATCTCTCTGAAGCATGATGTAAGATGGGCGCTGATCACTTCCGTCGCATATGGCGCTATCCAGATGGCTCTGGGATTTTATGCACCCCCGGTGCAGAATTTTATTTCTTTTTTACTGGTGATCCTTTTGGATTATATACTGGCTTTTGGCGTACTGGGCCTCGCAGGTACATTCGGCCGCATGTTCAAACATCCCATTATCCAGATCGTAGGCGGGAGTGCGATAGCGGTCGGCCTGCGTTTCCTGTGCCATTTTATTTCCGGTATTGTGATCTGGGGTTCATACGCCCCCGAAGGCCAGCCCGCATGGCTTTATTCGCTCGGCTACAACGGTTTTTATATGCTGTTTGAATTGATCGTCTCCGTAGCTGTTATGCTCGTTCTTTCACGCGTTATCATTAAATTTATTTTACCGGATAACGATTTGAGAAAAGCTCGGTAGCCAAATCTTTATTTAAAAACATCATACCGGCCACACATACATATACATGTATCAACCCACAAATGGAGGTTTGGTATATGGGCAATCAAAGAAATCTTTTTCCCGCGGTTGCAGTCACTGTATGTGTGGTTCTTTGTTTGATTTCGGCGTTTTTTTCCCTGTATTTTTCCACCACCGACGCGCAGGGGTATGTATCCGCATTCGCGGCGGGAAATACCGATTCGGGCGTTTTTCAGCTCAAGGTGCTGGACGGCGTCACAAAAGAGCCCATCGCAAAGGCGTCCGTGGTACTGCCGCAAACAGGCAAAACCTATCTGACGGACGCTCAGGGCCAGACGGAAGAGATCCGTGTCCCCATTTTTAAAGACAATCTGTACAACGGCCTTAAAAAGCAGGACTGGGGCAACGTATGCGTGCTGGTGTATGTGGACGGATATGTGCCCTACGCGCTGTTTGATATGCAGGTGGAGTCAAATAAAAAACGAACAGGGCCGACCATCCTAATGTTCTCCGAGGGCTCCACGCAGAGCGACGATCCCTTCAACATTGTGGAAGCGCCCAACAGAGCCTGGGTAAACGCGCTGGTGGAGAAATATAAGCCCGAAGATACACCGTAGAATCATTCATTTGTATGGTGGATTTGCGGACCCGCTTATGCTATGATAGTAGCAGTAAAATTTACGACAAGGAGCAACAAATGATCAATAATTTTCTGGAAGTTGTAGAACGTGGTTACAGCGGCCCGCGAATAGAAAAAGACAACTGGGATGTGGATAATATTGCTCTCAAGACAATGGAGATCGTTGCCGACTTTGGTTTTTCAAGGGAAAACGATGAGATCACTACGGTAAAAGAAGAATTGCTGGAGAAGTATTATGCGGCTGGGAAAAGGCTTCTGCTTGAAACGGGAGTTTATAATATATCCACAGGCAGGATCATTCAGTTTACTGAACAGGAGATCGACGACGCGGCAAAAAACGCCAGAAAATCCTTATGGATGGGCGAAGGCAAAGACGCTTTCGAACTGTATGCCCGGCAGCCTGAGGACAGCCGCAAACCGGCGGTTTGGGCGGGAAATCCCGGATGCCCGACGCCTGAAAGGCTTTTTTTGCCTACCGTCAGAAGCTGGGCGCAGGAAAAAGTGGTGGATCTGATTACCTGCGGTTCTCTTGTGGATGTGGACGGGTTTGAAGTAAAGAGCGCGGAGCCTTCCGAAGTTTTGGCGGTGCGCCGCGAGCTGTCCTATCTGCATCAGGCGGCCGCATTCTCCGGACGTCCCGGGATGGGTATGCTGGCGGCGGAAAGCAGCGTTTCGGAAATCGGCGACCTGTGTTCGATTGCGCCCGGTATGCTGCGCAGCACCGACTCGCATCTGGTTGCGCTCATGAACGAGCTGATCACAAACAGGGACAACCTGCTGCGGGCGGCAAATTCTATTGATACGGGCGTTCGCAACGCCTCGCTTGCCTGCGTCATGGTGGGGGGACTTGCGGGCGGCGCTCCCGGCGCGGCGGTCTGCATGATCGCTTCCATGCTGGCGGCAAATATCGTGTGCCTTGCGGATTACCATTTATGCCATCCGATCCACATCCGGCATATCGCCACCTCCGTGCGCGAATGCATGTGGCTTCAAAGCGTCGTCTGCCAGGTGTTTGCCAAATGCGCTCCGGCTATCATCGTTTGCGATATTTACCCCAAAAGCGGAGCCGTCACGCAGGAACTGCTGTATGAAGTTGCGGCCAACGCGCTGGCTATTACGGTTTCCGGAGGGCATCTGGAAGGCGTGGGCTCATGCGACGGCGTAAAACCGCACGGAACCGGGCTGGAAGCCAGGCTGATGGGCGAAGTGGGCCTTGCGGCCGCGGGGCAGGGAATTTCGCGCGTTCAGGCTAATGAAATGATTTTGAAGCTTCTTCAAAAATATGAACATGTGATGGAGACAGGGAACGAAGGCCTGCCGTTCGACCGGGCCTACGACATGAATACCGTCAAGCCCCTGCCGGTTTGGGAACAAATGTACTTCAAGGCAAGGGATGAGCTTGAAAGCCTGGGATTGCATATTTAAACTTTATTGTCGAATTAAGCGTATTTTTATACAACTTTGTTGACCGCCGGACCTGTGTTACGTTAAAATAATCACAGGTCTTTTTATTGAAAAGGAGGTTAAAATGAAGAAAAAATCACTGATCCCGTTTTTTTCGACCGGAGACGTGGGCGGTCTTGCGTATTCTCTTGCAGGGAATATCGTAAACTACATCATCGTCATCACCACGCTTTCCGGTATGCTTGGATGGCCGGACGAAATCGTTTTTGGCAGAGTGATTCCAGGCATGTCCATCGGCCTTATGATTTCCGGAATTTATTATGCGTATATGGCGCATAAGCTTTCCAGAAAAGAACAGCGTGCGGACGTCACCGCATTGCCTTCTGGCGTATCCACTCCCGCGATGTTTATTTTCTTATACGGCGTCATCGTACCCCTCAATTATGCGCTGGGAGATCCCGAACTTGTATGGTCCGCAGCCGTAGCCGCCTGCTTTATCGGCGGAGCCATTGAATTCCTGGGCGGAATCATCGGGCCGTTTGTTAAAAAAGCCCTGCCGCGCGCAGCTCTGCTGGGTACCGTTGCAGGCATCGGATTTATATGGATGGCTACGCAGGGTATCTTTGACGTGTTTGGCGATCCGCTGCTGGGAATGCCCATTCTTATCATTGCAATCATTGGTTTGTTCGGCGGCTACATGTTTCCGGGCAAAATCCCGCCCCTTGTGATTGCTATTGTGGGCGGCATCGTATACGCGTTATTATTGGGAAGGGTGCAGCCTGACTTTTCAGGAATCGGATTTTTTGTTCCCAATCCGGTCGGCACTTTCCAGCACCTGCTCAACGGATTTGCCGTTATTATCCCATATCTGGCGGTGGTTATTCCGGTGGAAATCTATAACTTTATCGAGACGATGGATAATGTGGAATCCGCCAACGCAGCCGGCGACAATTACAGCGTGCGTGAAGCGCAGTTTGCCGACGGCATCTGCACAATGATTTCTTCGCTGTTCGGCGGCGTGATCCCGAATACCGTATGGCTGGGACACCCGGGTCTTAAAAAAGCAAAGGCGGGCGCCACCTACTCCTGGATGGGAGGTGTCATACTGGGCTGCGCAGGAATGTTTGGCCTTTTCGTATTCATCAATTCGGTCATACCGGCCGCAATCTGCTCCATCACATTTGTTTGGTGCGCGGTGGTCATTGTATCCCAGGCATTCAAGGAAAATCCAAAGAAACATTTTGCGGCTATTGTTGTCGCGATGATCCCCGCAGTAGGCGACTACCTGTTCTCACAGGTCACAGGAGCGGTGGGGCTGGCAAATATCTGGACAGAGACCGTTAACGGAATCAACCAGTATACGCCCGAAGTCACGAATTCCCTGCTGGCGGGAGGCGTCATGTGGAACGGTGTGCCCGCGATCCATTCCGGCGCGATCGTAACGGGGCTCATTTGGGGCTCGGCAGTCGCCTTTATTATTGACAAGCGCCTTGACAAAGCCGGCTGGATTTTTGTAGCGGCCGCGCTGCTTGCCATGTTTGGGTTCATCAACCGCGCGCAGCTCGAATTTTCGCCCGATTCCCCCTACATGTGGTCTTATGTTATTCTGGCCGGGATCTGTTTCCTTTTGAACCTGGGCAAGAAAAAGTGGTTCAAATCGCCCGACGATTTTGAATACGTATAATATAGAATTGATTTAATAAAAGACCATTTGGAACAACGGCGTTCTTAGAATCAACCGAAAGGGGCCGTCTCAGGGGTTATTGTGCGAGACGGCTCCTTTTATGTTATACTCAAAGAAGAAAACCAAACTTGTCGAGGAAAAAATGAATGTTTATTGAAATAGAAAGCCACTTTGGACATCAATTCATTTATGGTAAATTTTACACGCTGAAGAATTACGCTTATTTGGACACTCATCTTGTTTACAAACCAAGATATAGCGACTGATTTAAATTTCAATACATTGTTTAGCGGGTAATCAAATCTTCTGTATGACAAAGCGCTTGTCGTGTACATCCGGATATAAATGAAAATCTCCTACAAATGCAGGAGATTTTGCTCTTTTTATAAGCTCCCTATACGCGTTTTAAAAGCATAATGAGGGCTGCTGAAAGGCCCAAATACAAGGCATTTTGAGCATTTCGACGCAAGCGTAGTTAAACCTACGCTGAGGAGAGCGGAGCTGACCGCTGCCCAAAGGCAGATAAAGGGAAGCGAACGTTCACTGAACGCGAGATGAATACAAGCGCTATTCCCAAAAAGAAAACTACCGCGCAGTATGAATCCGCAGTGAAGTGGGGACAGCGGAAAAACAACGCAGTAGTTGGGATTTATCAGCAGTCCGAATTTTACAGTTTTGCGGAGAGTTTGAAGGTATCCTTCAGATCAAAATACAATTTGCCGTAGATTTCCATCCACTTTTTGTACTGCTCCACATTTTCGGGAATGGGATTGATGACCTCTTTCACCTCGTAAACGTCCACTTCGTCCAGGCTCTTCCAGATGCCTTCGCCTACGCCCGCAACGATAGCGCCGCCGTAAGCGCCGCCTTCCGCCGCGCCGGCCAGTATTTTAACGGGCAGGTTGAATATATCCGCGACGATCTGCTTCCAGAGCGCGGATTTTGCGCCGCCGCCCGATAATATCACGTCGTTGAATTTTAAATTCGGATTGGTTTCGCGTATGAGGTCGTACATCTGCTTTAAGCCGTACGCCACGCCTTCCATGACCGCGCGCGCAAGATCGCCTTTTTTGGTCAGCAGGGACATCCCGTAGAACACGCCCCTTGCGTCCGGATCGGGGTACGGGCAGCGTTCGCCGGTCAGATACGGCAGGAATACCACCCCGCCCGCGCCTATCTTGCTCGCCTCGGCGCCCTTGTTGATTTCCACAAACGGCGCGTTGCTTTCCGTATAGAAAGTGTTTTTAAACCACTCCATTGAGCCCGCACAGGAAAGCTGGCAGCCGAACGCCATCCATTTATTTGCCGCGTTGTTGCAGAAAAACTGAAGCTTTCCTCCCGTGTTCACGCCGAAACTGTTCATGGAAGTCGCCACAACGCCGGATGTGCCCATGACCACGCCAAGGGTGCCTTCGCGCACGATACCCATACCGGCATTCTGGATGACAGCGTCGCCGCCGCCGCCGTAAACCGGTATCCCCGCCGGAAGTCCCGTAGCCGCTTCCGCTTCTTTTGTAATACGCCCGGAGATCTGGTCCGATTCATACACTTTGGGGAACAGATCCATATCAAACCCAAGTTTTTCGATCAGCCCGGCAGCCCATTTCCTGTTTTTTACGTCGAACAGGCCGGTACCCGAGGCTTCGGATACGTCCGTCGCGATTTCGCCCGTAAGCTGCAGCCGGACATAGTCCTTGGGCATCACGAACTTCTTCATTTTCCTGTAGTTTTCAGGTTCGTTTTTTCGGAGCCACAATATTTTTCCTCCGGTATACCCGGTCAGCATTGTGTTGTTGGTGTAGGAAACCAGGCCTTCGATTCCGCCCGCCGCGGCAATGATCTCTTCGCATTCCTCTTCGGTGCGCTGGTCGTTCCAGAGAAATGCCCGCCGGATCACCTGACCCGCTTCATCCAGGGGCACCAGGCCGTGCATCTGGCCGGAAAAACCGACCGCAACGATCTTTTCTTTATCTACGCCTTCCAGCATTTCCTTAAGCGCGTTTTTGGTTCCGTTCCACCAGTCGGCAGGATCCTGCTCGGACCACGCCGGCTTGGGCGTATACAAAGGATATTCCTTGGTTACCGACTTGACTACTTTGCCTTTATCGTCCATGACAAGGCATTTCACCCCGCTGGTTCCGGGGTCTATTCCGACAAGATACTTCATTTTTACTCCTCCAATCATTTAAGCGCGCGGACGATATCCGCTACGCTGTCTAAAATATAATCCGGTTTAACGTCTCCGGCTATGATTTCCTCATACGTCACCTCGCCCGAAAGCACGGCAATGCCGCAGATCCCGCCCACAACGGCCGTCTTGATATCCGTATACAGCCTGTCTCCGACGATGGCGGTCTTTTTGCGTTCGCTGCCCGTTTTGTCCAGGATATAGTCCACCGTATGGGCAAAAGGCTTGCCCACGAATTCTGGTTCCACGCCCGTCGCGTGGGTAATCATACTGCACATGGAACCGCAGTCCGGCCAGAACCTGTTGCCTTCCAGCGGGCATACCCGGTCTATATTGGTGGCCAGAAATTTTGCGCCTCCCGCGATCAGGCGGCAGAGAGCATCCGCTTTTTCAAAATTGAAAGTTGTATCAAACCCCAATACCACGTATTCCGCCGCGGTAACGTTTCCCGGCAGAAGTTCGATGCCCGCGTCCCTGAACTGTTTTTCGAGTTCGGGCGTACCGGCCAGGTAAACTTTGGGCTCCTTCATTAATGTCTTTAAGTAGTGGATCATCACGTCGCCCGAGGTCATGATATGTTCCCGGGTAATTCCCTCAAACCCCAGCCTGGTAAGTTTGTCCACATAATCGAGAGGCGCTTTGGATGAATTGTTTGTAAAAAAATAAAACGCCGTTTCTTTTTGCCGCAGCAGTTCGATCAGCTCTTTTGAGCCGTCGATGAGGACATTGCCGAGATTGATCGTACCGTCCATGTCAAACACGAAACATTCCATTTCGGCGAGATTCACGCATGCATCATTCTGTTTTCCCTTGGGCATTTGCCTACTCCTTTAATAAGATATACTATCAGAAGTTTTGCGTCTGCACAAAACAACTTAAGCAGCGTTTCAACGAGGCGGGGAACATTTTTCCGCCTCGTTATAAACCGCATTGTATATTTCAGTTAAGTTATCGTCTTCCAGGCTGATTTCGTCCAGTATGGTGTACCGGCCTTCACGGGTGGACCGCGCGATCTTCATTACGCGAAGATACTCCTCAAACGACAATCCCAGTTCCACAAAAGTGGTGGGCATATCGAAGGATTTTAAATAGCTGCGTATGGCTTCCACATCCCCGCCGTACAGATATTCCACCAGCAGGGTGGCAACCGCCGCCTGTATGCCGTGAGAAATGCCCTTGCCGATCTTGTCGATGCCGTGGCTTATGAGATGCTCCGCGCCGGAGGACGGATGCGAATTTCCCGTGATGTTCATTGCAAGGCCGGACAATACGATGGATTCCGCGAGCTGTGTTAAAAACCTGTCGTCCGTTAACCCGGATCCCTTATACTGAAATATGGCACGGACAGCCGTTCCCGATATGATATACGCGAAATCGTCCATTACGGCCTTTCCTTTGTCCGACGCTTTTTTCCAGTCCTTGAGCGCCGTGATATTGGACACAAGGTCCCCCAGCCCTGATGTGATCAGCTGTCTGGGCGCGCTTTTGATAATATCAAGGTCCATCAGAATAAATTCCGGTATCTTGCAATTGAGGCTGTGAACGCTGCCTCCGTCAAATTTCAGAACGGCGATAGGGGACGCCACGCCGTCATGCGATATGGAAGTGGGTATGCTCACAAAATTGCGTTTGCTCATGGACGCCGCATATTTTCCGACATCCAGAACCTTGCCGCCTCCCATGGCAACCACCACGTTGAAATCTTTATTAACGATATAATAAGCCATGAGCAGCGCTTCCCGGAGAGAACCCTGCTTCACGAATTCACGCTTGATTTCCCTGCAGTTTTGGGACAGGAATCCGTATAACTCTTCACCGTACAGTTTGTCCACGATCTTGTCGATAATGAGCATTACCCTGTCCGTTTTTTTAATTGCTCCTGTCGCCAGCAGTTCGCTGTATAAAATACCGTTGCCTATCTTCAGGCAGACAGGAACAGAAAAAGTATTCATCAGCTTAAAAAACACAACCCTTCGTATCCCTAAAATAAAAAGGGGAATACATCCGTACTCCCCGGATTTATAAACTCAAGTGTTCTCCGAAAGTATCTTAAATTCCTCGTACAGATCCATGTCGAACTTAAGCTCCATGGAAAGCGCTTCGTCGATATCCTCGTCGATTATTTTTTCATCGCGGATGCCGACTACCCTGCCGCCGATTCCCTGGGACAGGAGCTCCACCGCGCGGATTCCCATCCGGCTTGCGCGGATGCGGTCAAATGCGGACGGATTGCCGCCTCTCTGTATGTATCCCAGAACGATTGCCTTGGCGTCCAGGTTTGCTTTTGCGCGCATATAGTTGGCAAGCGCTTCTCCCCTTCCCGCTCCTTCGGCGATGAGTACGATGCTTGTCATTTTTCCTTTGATACGGGCTTCCACGATCTTTTCGCAGATCGCGTCCACATCAAAATCAACCTCGGGCACAATCACATGCTCCGCGCCTCCCGCGATGCCCGCGCGAAGGGCTATGTCTCCGCATTTATTGCCCATGACCTCAACAATTCCGATACGCTCGTGGGATTCCATGGTGTCGCGTATCTTGGCCATCTCGCTGATCACGCAGTTTACAGCCGTATCAAACCCGATGGTGTAATCCGTATACGCAAGGTCGTTGTCGATCGTCCCAGGAATGCCGATGGTGGGAACGCCCAGGTGGCTTAAGACCTTTGCGCCCTGGAAACTGCCGTCTCCGCCGATTACAACCAGCCCGGTGATCCCAAAGGCCCGGATCACATGCAGCGCTTTTTGCTGCCCTTCCTTGGTTTTAAACTCTTCGCAGCGCGCCGTCTTTAAGATCGTGCCGCCCTTGTGCTCGATGCCGTCCACATCTTCCACTTTTACGCGGGATACTCTTCCTTCTATCAAACCGGCATACCCCTTTGTAATGCCCATAACGGAAAATCCGGCGTTTTCAGCCGCCATTACGACCGCCCGTATACCCGCATTCATGCCCGGCGTATCTCCGCCGCTTGTCAGTATTCCAATTCTCTGTTTCATCCACAACTCCCAAAATAATTAAAAAATTTATATGATACCACAATCAGATAAAATATCTCTGGCTTCCAGAGCTTCGGATTCCAAAACAAGGATCTCGTAGGTGCCCTGTTCTTTCTTCTTCGTAATAGGCCGCAGATCGACCAGTATTCCTTCTTTGTCCAGAACCTCTTTAGCTTTTTCCGCAGCGGCTTTATCCCTTGTTATGCTGATCACAACCCACATGATGAAAGCCTCCTAAAAACCCTGCATAAGCCGGGCCAGAACCCCTGGCGGCTTAAAAAAAGCCGCTATAATCCGATTTTTCCGAATATCATTTTAACATAATTTTTAACATAATTACAATCAATTTTTGTAATTTTATTTTATTATTACGTTTTCCGCGCCCAGTCTTTCCTTCAGTTCTCCGATCAGCCTGTCGTTGTAAGCCACGCGGTATTTACCCGCAACTTTCAGCTTGTCCCCCGTATCCTCGATATATAGTATGGTCGAATGAGCGCCCGGATAATTCGCCAATATGGATTTTACGACTTCCCGCTGCCCGCCCTTTATTTTCACGTAAAGCTGCATGCCGCCGAATTTGCCGTCGTCCTTAAAATACGGCGTTACGGAATCCGCAATGATCTCGGGGTCCTGCCCGGGCGTTATTGTGACGCGGCCCGAAAGCAAAACCACGCTGTCGTTGACTAAAAACTTCTCGTATTTTGACAAAGTCGCCGGAAAAACGATCACGTTCATCCGCGCCGTCATGTCTTCTATCGCCGCGTTGGCCATGATGGCTCTGGCCTTGGTGATCCGCGTTCTGACCTCGCTCAATATCCCAAGCAATTCCACCTGTTTTCCGTCATAGTCCATCATGGTAACCTCGTCCTGCGAGGATTCCATGATGCCGGCGATAGTATCCTGCCTGCCGGCAAACGCCGCGGCATATTCGTTTAAAGGATGGCCGCTGATGTAAATGCCGGTCATCTCTTTTTCAAAAGAAAGTTTTCTGCTCTGGGCAAATTCTTCCACCGCGGGAATATCCATTTGATCGCCGAATTCCTCCCCGGCGATGTCAAACAGGCTGATCTGTCCCGCCGCCTGCCTTTTGGCCGCGCCCGACGCCCGCGCCAGCGCCTGTTCGTAGACAAGCATAAGGCCCGCCCGCGTATTCTGAAAACTATCGAAGCATCCGGACAGTATAAGGCTTTCCAGCCTTTTTTTATTCAGCACCGCGGCGTTCCGGTCTACAAAATCAAAAAAGCTCTTGTATCCGCCGCGCTCCCGCTCCTCCACCACGCTGTCGATGGCCTCTCCCACATACGCGATGGCGGAAAATCCGAACCGGATTTTGCCGTTCTCCACGGTGAATTTCATTTGAGAGCGGTTGATATCAGGCGGGAGTACTACGATCCCGGACATCTTCAAGCTTTGGATATACT
Organism: Bacillota bacterium; assembly: GCA_023393165.1. Taxonomy (GTDB): domain Bacteria; phylum Bacillota; class Clostridia; order Christensenellales; family Christensenellaceae; genus JAEYKI01. The sequence goes on from JAEWMJ010000032.1 coordinate 307,593, forward strand.
GGGACAGCTTTTGTTTGCTCGTAAGGTAGCTGTTTAAAAGCGCCGTCCAGTATTCCACCTTGTAGTAATATTTTAAATAAGCTGTCTGGTAAGCTACAAAAGCGTAGGCACATGCGTGCGATTTATTGAACGCATAATTCGCAAACTCCATCATCTGATCAAAAAGTTCGTTGGCCGTCTTTTGATCCACACCGCGGCGGAGCGCGCCTTCCACCGTCACTTTACCATCAATCACTTCTCCGTTTAAAAATACGTCGCGCTCGCGTTCCAGTTCCTTGGCCTGTTTCTTGCTCATCGCACGCCGCACAAGATCACTCCGGCCCATGGAATAGCCCGCGATTGTGCGGACCATATTCATTACCTGCTCCTGGTATACCATGCAGCCGTAAGTATCCCGCAGAATGGGCTCCAGCATCGGATGGGCATATTTAATCTGTCCGGGATTATGCTTGCACCGTAGGTATTCCGGTATAAAATCCATCGGTCCCGGCCTGAAAAGCGCATTGGCCGCCATAATATCGTCAATCGAATTAGGCCGGAGATCCTGTAGCAGCCTACGCATGCCCGCGCTTTCAAACTGGAACACGCCGTCCGTATCCCCCGCGCCAAACATAGCATATACATTCTGGTCGTCCATTGGAATGCGGTCGATATCAATCTTTGAGCCATACTCCCGTTCCGCCATCTCCAGCGTATCCCGGATCACGGTCAGTGTCCTGAGTCCAAGAAAATCCATTTTTAGAAGGCCGATGCTCTCCAGCTTTTTCATGGTATACTGGGTCATTACGCCCTCGTCCTTGGAGTTTTTTTGCAGAGGAACATAGTTTGTGATCTTGTCTTTTGCGATCACCACGCCCGCCGCGTGGGTAGACGCGTGCCGCGGCATCCCCTCCAGCCTCTTGGCGATGTCTATGATCCGCCGCGCAGTCTCATTATTTTCGTATTCCGCCTTTAACCGCACGTTGCCCATAATGGCGCGGTCGATGGTCATTCGGAGTTCAAAGGGCACCATTTTGGCGATCCGGTCCGCTTCCTGCACACTGACGTTCAATACCCGCGCCACGTCGCGGATCACAAGCCGCGCGCCCATTGTGCCAAACGTGATGATCTGCGCCACACGGTCTTCCCCGTATTTTGCGGTCACGTAATCGATCACTTCCTGCCGGCGCTCATAGCAGAAATCGATATCGATATCCGGCATGCTGACCCGTTCGGGATTTAAGAACCTTTCAAACAGCAGATCGTGCCGGATGGGGTCGATATTGGTTATTTTTAGCGCGTAAGCGACAATGCTCCCTGCGGCGCTTCCCCTGCCGGGCCCGACCATTATGCCATGCTGCTTGGCATAATGCACAAAATCCCATACGATCAGGAAATAGTTCACAAATCCCATGTCCCGTATGGTGTTCATCTCATAATTAAACCGATCGTCAAGTTCGGGCGTGATTTCACTGTACCGTTCCCGAAGCCCCGCACGCGCAAGGTTCAGGAGGTAATCGTAATCGGTGGTGTTGGGCGGCAGGTCAAACACCGGCAGGTACAGCTTGCCGAACTCTATCTCCAGATTGCATTTTGACGCGATTTCCATGGTGTTTTGAAGCGCGTCCGGAACGTAATCGAAAAGAGCGCGCATTTCTTCTTCGGACTTGATATAGAATTCCTGCGTGGGAAATGTCAGTTTGATTTCATCGGTCAGCCGCGTTCCGGTTTGTATGCACATCAGGACATCCTGCGCAAGGCTGTCCTCCCGCGCGGTATAATGCACGTCGTTGGTCGCCACCAGCGGGATCTTGAGTTCGCGCGCAAGTTTTATCAGCATGGGGTTGACCATCTTTTGTTCTGGGATCCCATGATCCATGATCTCGATATAAAAGTCTTCCCCAAAAATTTCCTTCAATTCAAGCGCCGTTTTTTTGGCGCCTTCCGCATCGCCCGCAAGCAGCAATCTTGGAATATCGCCTGCCAGGCATGCGGACGTGCAGACAAGGCCGCCCGAATATTGCGCCAGGATGTTGTAATCGATCCTGGGTTTGTAGTAAAAGCCCTCCACAAATCCGATGGAAACCAGCTTCATCAGGTTTTTATAACCGGCGTAGTCTTTTGCAAGCAGCAGAAGATGCGCGTATTCCTTCTTTTCCGCCGTTTTTTCCAGGCGGTTGCGCACAATGTACATCTCGCATCCTATGATGGGCTTGATCCCGTTTTTGCGCGCTGTGGAGTAAAAATCCAGCGCGCCGTAAAGCACGCCGTGGTCGGTGATCGCAAGGCTTTCCATGCCCAGTTCACGGGCGCGCGATATGGCGTCTTCGATTCTTGCCGCGCCGTCCAGCAGACTGTATTCGCTGTGTACATGGATATGCGTAAAACCCTGCATTTTAAAACACCTTTCCTGATATTTAGGGTTTACCGAATAAATTGCAAGCGATTTATTCGGCAAGGCCTATTTCCCTTTTATTATACCATAACTTTTGCTTTTATTGGCCCCGGATTTCATGTATAATAAATCTGGAAAGGGAGACTCATATATATGGCATACAAATTAATAGCACTGGATCTGGACGATACGCTTTTAAACGCAAAAAAGGAAGTAACCCCCAGGACCCGCGCCGCGATCCGGAAAGCCGCCCAAGCGGGCGTACACGTGGTGCTGGCCTCGGGCAGACCCGAGCGCGGAATGAAATTTGTATGGGACAATATCGGTCTTTCGGGCTACACCATCTCATCGGGCGGAGCGGTCGTATTGGACCCGAAGGGAAACGAAATTTTTACCTGTCCGGTTCCGGACGAAGCCGCAAAAAAAATCATCCGGTACGCTGCCCAAAACAGCGTTTATTTTCAAGTCTACTGCGGCGGCGATTTTTATTATCCGGAATGGACGGAGAATACGGCGAAATACGAAGCGTCGATTAAATTCAAGGGCATCCATGATCCCGGCATACCGGAATGGAAGGATCTGAAGACGTCTAAAATACTGATGATCGGCACGCAGAAGATGGCCGAGGATTTGCGCGTCCGCATCAATCGCCTGTTTCCGGAAGTACAAACGGTTTTTTCTCAAAACGGGTATCTGGAAATATTAAACGCCGGCGTATCCAAGGGCAAAGCGCTCGGGTTTATCGCACAAAGCCTGGGGCTTGCGCCCGGAGAAATCATCGCAATAGGGGACAGCGAGATAGACATTCCAATGATAGAATTCGCAGGCTTAGGAATAGCAATGCAAAACGCCGGGGAGGCCGTACGAAAAAAAGCCGACTTTGTCACCTCCTCCTGTGAAGAAGACGGCGTTGCGCTGGCAATCAATAAATTCGTGTTGGGAGAAGACATATGAAAAGAATCATCAAAATAAAGGATCTTGCGGAAGAAATCAAACTGAATATCCTGTACATGGGCACGCGTGATTCCATGGAGATAGACACCAGCGACCTGAACCGTCCGGGCTTGCAAATGAGCGGTTTTTTTGAATACTTCGCTGTCAACCGCGTGCAGCTGTTCGGCATGGTTGAAATGACCTACCTGCAGACTTTAACGCCAGACGTGCGGACAAACATCCTGCAGCAGTTTTTTTCGTATCCGATTCCCTGCGTGCTGATCGGGAGAAACTTGACTCCCCCGGATGAATTTCTGGACTGTGCGCGGCAAAACAACGTGCCGGTTTTGATGTCCGGACTTACCACCACTAAACTGAGCCATAAAATCACGCTGTACTTAGACGAGATACTATCCCCCTCCATCTCCCGCCACGGCGGACTCATGGACGTGTACGGGGTCGGTATATTTATTACGGGCGAAAGCGGCGTAGGCAAGTCCGAAACAGCCCTGGAGCTTGTGAAACGCGGCCACCGTTTTGTTGCGGACGATGTGGTGGAGATCCACAAACTGTCGGATGAAACACTGATCGGCCGTTCTCCGGATATCATCCGGCATATGATGGAAATACGCGGTCTTGGAATCATAGACGTCTCCGTATTGTATGGAATGGGCGCGGTGATGCAGGAAAAGGATATCAACTTGTCCATTCACCTGGAGCTTGGGAATATCAGCAATATAGACCGTCTTGGCGTTGAAGACAACCATATCACCCTGCTGGGCGTCAAGGTGCCCCAGATCATCGTCCCTGTCCGGCCCGGCCGGAACCTAGCCATCATTATGGAAGTGGCCGCGATGAACTACCGGTTGAAGAGCATGGGCCAAATGGGCACGGACAAGCTGGACCAGAACCTATTGAAAATACTGCAGGGGCATTGATCCGCCTCCGCATCCATAAAAGGGAATAGTATAACCCCCCGGTAAATATATTTATTAACAGGGGGTTTTTGTTTATGAAGCGTGTATTATCCATGATCCTGTCTGCGTTTTCGGTGTTTTTTCTATTATTTTCGCCCTCCTTTTTCATACCCGAACTGGAAAAAAACATTTATACCGTTCGCGAAGAAAAAAGGCAGGAGAATTTTGAGGGTTTTCTGACGCTGTGGCATATCGCCGACTATCCGAACAGCTGCAGATCACAATTGAACAAATGCATTAAGCAGATTGAAAAACAAAACCTGCACGTTTTTATAGATGCGGAAAGTCTGAGCGCCAAAACAGCGGCGGAGCGGATGGGCAAAGGCGAATTTCCGGATATCATATCTTTCTCCGCGGGTTTTCTGGAAGACTCCCAAAACCTCTCCGAGCTCGCGCCCAATGACGCCATCCTTGAAAAACTTAAGGATACCTGCATGACGGAAGGCAAACAATACGCCTATCCGTATATGGTCACGGCCCGGTTCCCCCCCGCGGAAGAAGAGCTGAATTCTTCGAGCAGGGTTTTGATCTATGTGCAGTATATCGCTTTTGCCAAAACCGAAGATCAAAAAAAATACGAATTGTATGAGAAGTTCGCGAATCTTCTGCTGTCTGAAGACATGCAAAAGAACCTTATCAAGATGAACTGCGTTCCCGTATGCAATTATCCGGCCCTGTATGAAACCGAAGACAATTATTCCATGGTTTACGTTGCGATAACCGAATCTCTCCGTTTCCGAAAAGCTTTCGGCGGTTAGCCTCAGTTGACTTGTATAAACAAAAAAAATAATGTACACTATATTCGTAGCAGTCTGCCAATTTGCGGCAGAAAAACTGCCTGATTTCAAACGGAGAGGATATGAAAGATACTCTGATCAAGCGGCTGAAAAACGAGCCCATGCGCAATCATACCACATTTAAAACAGGCGGTCCGGCCGAAACGGTATACCTGCCGTCAACCGCCCGGGAGATACTGGATACGGTTCATTCCGCAGTGGAAAGCGGTATTCCGTGGTACGTCATCGGCCGCGGCTCCAATCTTCTGGTGTCGGACAGGGGCTACCCCGGAGCGGTCATCAAGATTGCCGAGAGCTTTGCGGAGATCCGGATTCAAGGCAACCGCGTTTATGCGGACGCCGGCGCTCTTTTGCGTGATATTACGGCTAAATGCATTGGGAGCGGGCTTTCCGGCCTGGAGTTTGCCGGAGGGATCCCCGGCGCGCTGGGCGGCGGGATTTCGATGAATGCGGGCGCATACGGCGGGGAACTGAAAGATTTTATTACTTACGTACGCGTACTTACGCCGGAACTTGAGATAAAGGATATACCCGCGGGCGATATGCGGTTCGGATACCGGAAAAGCGCCGTGCAGGATGAGGGATATATTGTGCTTGGAGCCGAATTCTGCCTTCCGAAAGGCGACATTGAGGTTTCCAGGAAACTGCTTTTAAGCCTCAATAACAAACGGAAAAACAGCCAGCCCTTGAATTTTCCAAGCGCGGGCAGCACTTTCAAACGGCCGCCCGGGCATTATGCGGGCACGCTGATCGAACAATGCGGCCTTAAGGCATGCAAAATCGGCGGCGCACAGGTTTCGGAAAAGCATGCGGGGTTTATAATAAATACGGGGGAAGCAACGTCGGAGGACATCTATAAACTGATCTGCCATGTAAGGAGCGTAGTATTTCAAAAAGCCGGCGTGACGCTGGAGCCTGAGGTTAAGATGATTGGGGACTTTACATGAAGATATTTTGCGATTATCATACCCATACGCAACACAGCCACGGCAGCGGCACGGTGGAAGATAATGTGCAGGCTGCAATCAGGCGGGGACTTACATCCGTCGCGATCACCGACCATTCCGTGCGGCACGCATTTTACGCCGTCAAAGACGTGAACCTCTACCTTGAAGACATCAGCCGCGTCCGTGAAAAATACAAGGACGTCATAGAAGTCAAGTCCGGTCTGGAGTGCAACCTTCTTTCCCTGGACGGGGAACTGGATATTCCGAAAGGCTATGAAAACAGTTTTGATCTCATACTTTTTGGATTTCATAAGCTGGTGCGGTTCAGCGGGATGGCTTCTTCCCTGCATTTTATGCTGCCCAAGGCTACGGACTTAAAAACAATTGAGCGCAACACGCAGGCATATATTTCCGCAATAAAAAACTATAATGTTAATATAATAACCCATATCGGATACGGTTTGCCGGTAGACAAGCTGGAAATAGCCTCCGCCTGCGCTTCCAGGGGCGTGATGCTGGAGATCAATACCAAGCATCCGGAATTTTCGGTATCCGAACTGAAAGCCTGCCAGGATACGGACGTCCGGTTTATTTTAAGCAGCGACGCGCACTCGCCGGAAAATGTGGGAAATGTAGAGAATGCGATACATAAATCGGTCGAGTCCGGACTGGCTCCGGAGCGCATTTTCAATGCAAAGGAGGAATCCAGATGAAACTGACTATTGTAACCGGCCTTTCAGGCGCAGGACGAACTTCCGCACTGCACAGGCTGGAAGATATGAAATATTTTTGCGTGGATAATCTCCCGCCTGAATTGATTCCTTCGTTTGCACAGCTTTGCCTCAATAACCCCAAGCCCCTGCAAAAAGTTGCGATAGCGGTGGATACGCGCATGGGCGACTGGTTTAATACGATATACGACGCGATCGAAAAGCTGAAGCAGATGGATCTGGAACTCAGCATCCTGTACCTGGACTCCTCGGATTCAACGCTCGTCAGCCGCTTTAAGCAGACGCGCAGGCCGCATCCCCTGTCCCAGAGCGGAGACATCGTATCCGGGATACACGCGGAACGCAGGAAGCTTCAGAGGATCAAGGATCTTGCGGACCGCGTCATAGACACGTCCACTTATTCGGTGCGTAAGCTTTACGACGTGATAGACAGCTATTTTACCGAAAATACGGATAATTCCCTGCTGATATCCGTCATATCCTTCGGGTATAAACGCGGCATCCCTCTGGACGCCGACCTTGTTTTTGATATGCGGTTTATCCCCAATCCTTTTTATATCGAAAACTTGAAGCATCATTCCGGGCTTACGCCCGAAGTGAAAAAGTTCGTTTTTTCTTACGAGCGGGTGGGTCAGTTTATTGATAAAATCGTTGATATGGTAAACTTTATCGGGCCGTATTTTCTGGAGCAGGATAAAAAGCAGCTGGTGATCTGCATAGGCTGTACGGGCGGGATGCACCGGAGCGTAGCGGTAGCACAGGAACTTTACGAGCGTTTGTCCAAGACGAACAAACACGTTTATCTGGAGCACAGGGATTTGAATCTGGAAAAACATTCCATCTAAAGCGGAGGCGAAACCATGTCCTTTTCATCCAAAGCAAAAGATGAACTCTGCCATATTCCCGCGGAAAACGGTCCTGCGGCAAACGCCGAGCTTTTCGCTATCATCAGTACTGCCGGCAATATTACGTTAAGCCGGGGCGGAATGGCTTTAAAAATCCATTTTGAATCCCTGCCCGTGGCGAAGCACACCTATCAGCTGCTGCAAAAATATCACGGCGTCGACTGCGAAATAGATGTGATCGAAAACAAGATGAAGAAGAAAAACACCTATTCGCTGGTGATAGAGGGCCGCGATATTGTGATGTGCCTGTTTTCTGCGCTGGGCTTTCCAAAGGAAACGACGCTTTTTTTAAGCCACAACCCGCCTTCGGATATTCTGGAACAAGCAGCGCTTCGATCCGCTTTTCTGCGAGGTTTGTTCCTTGGATGCGGCACCGTGTCCAACCCCAAGAAAAATTATCATATGGAATTTGTGCTCAGCGCAAAGGATTTTGCATATTGTATATTGAATATTTTAAAAAATCTAAAAATAATTGCAAAAATTGTTTTTAGAAAATCAAACTATGTGGTATACTTAAAAAGCGGAGACGACATCGCAAGTTTGTTGGCCGCGATCGGCGCTCATTCTGCCGTTCTTGAATTGGAAAACATTCGAATCCTAAAAGAAATGCGTAATAACGTCAACCGGGCCGTAAATTGCGAGACCGCCAACATCAACAAAACGGTGGACGCCGCCGTGCGGCAACTCAGGGCCATTCAACTTATAGATAACAAAATAGGAATTGATCATTTAAGCGAACCGCTCGCCGAAGCCGCATTACTGAGGTTGAACAACCCCGAGGCATCTCTGATGGAACTGGCCGAACTTTCACAGCTTGGTTCCACGAAATCGGGAATCAACCACCGGTTCCGGAAATTGAACAAAATTGCAGAAGAACTATTATCAAAGGAGGATTTGTCATGATCTACAAGGAAATCGTAATAAAACATTATGATGGCTTAAAAGCAAAAGCTGCCGCTAGCTTCGTGCAGGTTGCCAATCAATTTGAATCCCAGATTCTGATTGAATACAGCAACAAAAAAATCAATGCCAAAAGCATAATGGGACTGTTGTCGTTGGGTGTGAAGTATGGCGAGTCGATTTATGTATTTGCAAATGGCAGCGATGAAAAAGCGGCCGTGAACGCGCTTGTTGATTTGGTCGCAAAAAATTTCGGCGAGCAATAATCCTGTTAAGGGTAAAATGGCAAAGGATCCTATCTGTTTTGTAAATAAAGCCTCTGCAAAAGCAGGGGCTTTCTATTTTTGGAAAAAAGAAAGGTTTTGCGAAAGAATACCAATTCTTTTAATTTACATTGTCTTTCGAATGGAAATGTTCATAAACGCTTTGCGCAAAAGCCTCGCCAATGCCCGGAGCCGATTGCATCTCCCGTATCGATGCTTCCTTGATTTTCTCCAGGCCGGAGAACGCTTTTAAAAGCGCCTTCTTGCGCGCAGGCCCGATGCCGGGAATTTCGTCCAGTTCGCTCTTTTTCTGCCTGGCCTCGCGCAGTTTCCGGTGGTATGTGATAGCAAACCTGTGCGCCTCGTCCCTCAGGGAAGTGATCAGCCGGAACTCGGGGCTCATCTTTTTCAATAATATGCTGTCGCTGCTCCCGGGAACGAATATTTCCTCCTCACGTTTGGCAAGGCTTATCAGCGGAAGATCTTCCAGGCCCAGCGACGCGAGCGCGTCCACCGCGGATGAAAGCTGGCCTTTTCCGCCGTCCACCACGATCAAGTCCGGAAGCGGTACAAATCCGGCGTCCCCGTTCAGGCCGCGCAGCAGCCTGCGCGTGACCGCTTCCTGCATGGATGCAAAATCATTGCTACCCTCCACGGTCTTGATCTTAAAGCGCCTGTACTGTTTGCGGCTGGGCACCCCTTCCTCAAACACCACCATGGAAGCGACGCTGTCCGTACCCTGCGTATTGGATATATCATAACATTCGATCCGTTTCAGTTCGGCGGCGAGGCCTATGGCTGCGGCCAGGTTATTAAGCGCCCGCTGCTTCTTGGCATTCAGGCCTTCTTTTAATTTTACCGCGTCCCGGGCGTTTTTTCGTGCCAGTTCAGCCAGTTTTTTATTGTCTCCGCGGGACGGCAGGATGATCTCCACCTTGCTTCCTTTTTTTTCCGAAAGCCATTTTTCCATGGGTTCCCTGTCCGGCAGTTCGGAAGAAACATATATATGCTTTGGGATCGCAAAGCTGTCCATATAATACTGTTTTAAAAAAGAGGAGAGTATTTCGCCGTCTTCTTCCCCGGCATATTCGAAATAAAACTTTTCCGCATGTTCCAGTTTGCCGTTGCGCACCAGGAATGACTGGGCCGCTGCAATGTTCTCCCCGGCCCACACCCCGAAAACGTCCTTGTCGTTCAGGTTGGGGAAACCGGCTTTCTGCTTGCCGGATATCTGGTCGATCAGTTTGATCTTGTCCCGCAGCATTGCCGCCTTCTCATAATTCTGATCATCGGAGGCCTCGAGCATTTCGGCCTTGAGCTTTGACTTCAGCCGGTTCTGTTTTGCGCCAAGCATGGCGATCACCTCGCCCACCATTTTCCCGTACTCGGCCTCGGATATCGTTCCCGTGCAGGGGCCGACGCAGCGTTTCATTTCATAATTCAGGCAGGGACGTTCTTTTTTTTCGATTGCGCGCGGGATATCCTTTTTACAGCTGCGGAGCGGATAGATCTTGTATATGCTGTCCAGCACGTCCCGGATGGTATGCGCCGCAATATAGGGTCCAAAGTATTTTGCCCCGTCGTTTTTTACGCGCCGCACGACCGTTACCCGGGGAAACGGTTCCGCAAGGTCAATGCGGACATAAGGAAAATGCTTGTCGTCCTTTAAAAGGATATTGTAATAAGGCCGGTACTTTTTGATCAGATTGCATTCGAGCACAAGGGCTTCCATCTCGGTATCGCAGATGATATACTCCAGATCCGCAATATTCGAAACCATCAGCGCGACCTTGGCATATTTCTGCACGCCGGTAAAATACTGTTTTACACGGTTTTTTAAAACCTTGGCTTTGCCGACATAGATAATTTTTCCTTCGCTGTCTTTCATGAGGTATACGCCGCTTTTGTCCGGAAGCTGCTTTAATTTATTTTCGAGTTCACTCATATCAATATCCCTTGTCCAAGGCGTATGAAAGCACTTCGCGGGCAAGAGGCGTGGCGTGAGCCGAACCGAATCCCGCGCCTTCCAGTATCACGCTGATCGCAAGCGGGTGGTCTTCGTCGTCAACAAAACCGACAAACCAGGAATGATTTTTGGTTTCCCCGTCCTCCACAAATTCCGCGGTGCCCGTTTTCCCACAGACGGTGTAGTCGTCCAGCCGGGCGCTTGTTGCCGTACCCTCTTCCACCGTTTCCTTCATAAACTGTTTTATTTTTTGCGCGGTCTCGGGCTGCACCGGTGCGGCCAGCGCATTGGAAGAAAACGTATAGACGCTTTTGCCTTCATGCATCACATCCAAAAGCAGTTTGGGCTCCATCATCCGGCCGCCGTTCGCTATCGAAGCCGCGATCATGGCGTTCTGCATGGGGGTCACAAGGTCGTTAAGCTGCCCGATCCCGGCCCAGGCGACGTCGCCCTGATTGGACGTGGTTTCAAAATTGCCCGAATACAGCATAAAATCCGAAAAATTGAAATTGGTGTTATATAAAAACTTCTTTGCATACTGCTCAAGCGTGGTCCCGCTCAGTTTGGTGGAAAGAAGCCCGAAATACGGATTGCAGGATTCTATAAACGCCCGCTCAAGGTCAACTTCGCCGTGTCCGCCTTCTTCGGAATCGCTGATGTTCTGCCCTTCAATGACCACGCTGCCCGTGCAGTCATAGTCAAAGTCCAGCCCCTGTTCTACCGCGGCGGAAGCCGTGATTATTTTTATTGTGGAACCCGGCGGATATTTGCCCATAGTGACGCGGTTCACATACTCCGACCCTTCTTCTTCTTCCTCGTCCGGAATATTTAAGGGATCAAACGACGGTTTGCTGACACTGGCCAGCACCTCGCCGGTCTTGTAATCCATCACCACCACCGCGCCGTTATATTCCATGTTCCGGTAGATATACCTGCAAAGTTTGGAATCGATAGTGAGTTTTACGTCGCTCCCACTCAAGTCTTCCCCGGATACCGCAAGATTCAGCCTCTCCAGAACATTTTTATCGTAGCCGAACAGATACTTGGCGTAATAGGTCTCCGCGCCCACCGTCTTGCCCTTTGTGTCCCCCACCGTGTGAGCGACGGCCGCCCGGGTATCGCTGTCCTCCGCATACCTGCGTTCCCCGTCGTCCGTCCAGGCAAGTTTCACGCCGTTCCTGTCGTATATGGTGCCCGGCTGTACGTTTTCCTGAGCTTCCGCGATCCTGGGATTGTAGGGCATGGAAAACCATGTTTGCCCGTATTTCGTAACCGAGAAGCCGAGATACCCGATCAATATGACGAACAAAACTACAAAAACAGCCAAAGATATACGGATATTCAGCCTGATGTTGGGTTTTTTCATACGAACTCGCCCCCCATCTCCGCAATTTCAGCCTCGTCGTTCTCACCGTTTTTGATCGCGACGCCTTCGATGATCCCCAGCTGCAGAAATGCGGAAATCACCGAACTGCCCCCGTAGCTCAGGAAAGGCAGCGTAATGCCTGTCAGCGGGATGAGTTTGATCACGCCGCCGATAATAATGAAGCTTTGCAGGGAAAGCATTACCGTGCAGCCGAATACCAGCAGGGCGTCAAACGTGTTGCGCGCATGAAGGGCGATCAGGATACCGCGGATAATAAATACAAGATAAAATATGATCAGCATAATGCCTATAATGAGCCCGAATTCCTCGCTGATTACGGCAAAAATATAATCGGTATGGTTGGCCGGGATCACCTGGGGCATGCCCATGCCAAGTCCGGAGCCAAGCAGCCCGCCGCTTGCAATCGCCATCAGCCCCTGTACGATCTGGTACCCCTCGTCGTTATAGAGCGACCATGGATCGCGCCACACGTCCACCCGCACTTTAACATGCGAAAAAAGATGATAGCTTGCGACCGCGCCCAGGCCGAAAACCCCGGCGCCGCCAAGCGTCAGCCACGCATTTCCGGTACCCGCGTAAAACACCACCAAAAAAGTACCGCAGATCAAAAGCGCGCCGCCAAGATCCTTGGCAAGCACCAAAAGGCCGACGCTTACCGCGGTATACGCCACATAAATCCACAGCTGGCGCATTTGTTTGCGCGTAGACAGAAAATATGCCGTTACAACGATAAACAGTATCTTTGCAAACTCGCTGGGCTGAACGGTAAAAGTACCGATGTTCAGCCAGTTCCGCGCCCCGCCGATGGTGCGCGCAAAAATCAGCGTACAGCCCAGAAGCAAAATGCCTCCTATCATAAAAAACCAGTTTGCCCGTCCGAAATTGTAGACCCTTCGGATCACGAGCATGGCGATTATCATCATAACATTGCCGGCAATGATCCACAAAAACTGCTTGGTGGCAACGTCCGGATCCAGCCGGTAGAGGACGACAAGGGAAAGGACGCACAAAAAATCGGCGATCAAGAGCGTAAAACGCTCCAGATGCTTGAATACGCCTTTTAATACGTTATACTGTACAAGTACCAGCGCAACCACGCCGATGCACATGTAGATCGCGTTCGGGTCTGCCTGCCCCTTTCTGAAGGCCAGCAGGAAAAACCCGCTGATGCAAAAGAGCACCAGGAACCACAGTATCAGCGTGGCGCTTCTGCGTTTAATAACCATTCTGCAGCCTCGTTCGTTTAATGAACACCCTTAAGTCTATTTCGCCCAGAGTGATAATATCGCCGGTTTTCAGGATCAACGGTTTTAAAATCTTCTTTCCGTTTACCATTGTTTCCGCCCGTCCCAAAGGAGATATGAAAATGTCGTCCCCCTTTTTATAAAGCAGCGCATGCGTTTTGGCAACGCTGTAATCGTCAATCGCAATGTCGCTTTTCGGAAGCCGGCCCAAGGTGTTTTCCAGCTTGATCCCGTGCTTGTCGCCGATGATCTCCTCAGGACCGCTTTCAACCTGCAGGTAGCCCACATACTGCCCCACCTCTTCCATGATATATTTCCGCTGCCTGTATTCGCTGACTGAAGCGTATATCACCGCGATCAGTATCACAAACATGACAAACACGAACCAGTACCGCATGGCAAACGCTACCGCCTCATATACAGATCCATTCATGGTCTTCTCCTTTTCGGGCCGTTTCACCCATTTGGACTATTATTCTCCTTCCATTGTTCCCATATATCAATAATAAGAACCCTTTAGCCTGCGGCGTATCCTGTCATTATAGAACAGTGTAACCTTGGAAAACAGGAAATCGTACACCAGGAAAATGAACTGCATGATAATAATAAAAGCGGCCAGAGGCAATTCAAAGGGAATCTGGGACAAAAGCAGCGAACGCGCCGTAAAATAAAGCGCCGCCAGAGCCAGATTAAAATAAATATATTTGATGATCATTGCGGACCCGCGTCTGCGCCTTTTTTCGATCAAATACTTTCCGATCCCGTAATGTCCGAAGAAAAATACGTACGGGAGCAGCATGGTCTTGTCCGCCAGTATCCAAAAACCAAGCAGCGATACGGCAATAACGGATATGAGGGCCAGTCCGTACCTTTCCTCCAGCATGATTCCCATCACAAAAATGGAACTTAAAAAGTACATAATGATCTGCACGCCGGGCAGTATGGATGCAAGAAATAAGAAAAGCAGAGAAAAAGCGCTGAACATTGAGGCAAGGCTCAGATCGCCCGCTCCTCCGCTCCTGTTATAATAATGCGAACTTGGCATAATAAACCCCTCCGTTAAAAACTTAAAACTTCCTTTTGTCAGTTAAAGCTCTGTGAGTTAACAGTTGCAGCAGCAGCTTAAAAGCGAGCACAGCGCGCATGTCGTGCACAGATTGTTCATTGTGGGAGTTTCCCCGCCGCCGTAAAAATCCCTGTATTCTCCCGCCGTTTGGTTCATTGTCTCGTATGCGTTTTTATATTCCGCGTTTCCAGGGCTCATCCCGTGCGCCGTTTCAAAATGCTCCCTTGCGCCCTCGTACCATCCGCGCCGGAGCATTACGACTCCTTTCAGGTAATGCCATTCGGCAGACTTGTAGTCGATTCTGTCCAGCAGCATTTCTGCGGCGGCAATATCGCCCCGCGCGATTGCCGCGCGCACCTGCGCAAGTTCCGGGCCCGTATAGGACGATCCCGCGTCCCCGCCCCGCCGCATTTTTTCAATCACATCATACGCCTGATTGATCTGTTTTAATTTTTCAGCGGCTGCTTCGGCCATTCTGGGGTCGCCCGCATACCGGTCCGGATGGTATTTCTTTACCAGCGTGCGGTACGCCTGTTTTATTTCCTCATCCGATGCATTTTCGGATACGCCCAGCACTTTGTATGGATTCAAACGCTTTCCCCTTTTATTACCATGTTGGTTCTTTCCTTTAAACCAAGATACAATATATTATCCAGAATTCCCCTGTTCTTTTTTACCCGAAGGCGGGTATATGCTTCGGCCGCCTTCGCAAGCGAAAAATAAAGGTTGAATTCCGCTTCCTTCCTTAAGGCCGGATCGCCGCTGTCCCCGTATTTCGAAAGAAATACGTTGTAGTTGCCGCTCTTTTGATCCTTTCCGATATCATCCAGCGCGTCTATGATATAAAGCCACCTGCCCAGATTATAGCCCAGGTCATAAAGGTTCTCCCACTCCTCCGGATCCAGATTTTCAAAAACTTTACCCAGCAGAACGGCAAAAGCGCCGGCTGTTTCGTCTATGCTTTTCGACCCGCTGTCCTGGATTTTCATCAGCGAACGATGCATCGCGCGTATGGCTTCCTCTGTGTCCGGGTACAGTCTGCCGGCCTTCCTGTACGCCGGATAAATAAAAGGCGCTGCGGCGGCAGATTGCCTTTTTCCGTCCTGAATATCGTCTTTTATTTTATAATAGGTCAGCAGTACGTTTACGGCCGCGGGATAGCCGGCGCAGGGCGCTTTGACTTCCATTCTGTGTTCCACAGGGTGCAAAATGCATTTGCAGCGCACAAGTTCGTTTTTCCCGCTCAGAAGGGAATCATGGAGTAAATATAAAAAAGCGCAGTCATAGCTCACGGCAGCCGAGGAAAAGATGGAATACCCGTGTTGCAGGGCCTTGCATAATCCGCAATAATAAGCCTTATATGTTTCATATTCGTGCACCCTTAATTCGCATTTTTTGGGTGTAATATATCCAAACATATGGCTATTATACCATAAACCGCCCAAAAAAATCTTTAAGATTTCCTGAAATTCCCGGATGCCTGTAACGTTTCATAATTTCGTATTGCTATAAAAAAGCGGAGTTTCAAACCCCGCCTCAAATCTTACAGTATTTCCGGTTCAATAGGCCGTTATATTTTTCTGGGCGCAAGCCCGACTTTTTTGTATACCTTGGAAAGCATCCGCCCGGCTTGTGCGCCCGCAGCGCCTGCGTTCTCCGCCATGATGCGGTTTAAAAATTCCTTGTCCGCCCTGATCTCCGCATACCTTTTCTGCAGAGGTTCCAGTTCGGCAACCACCGCTTCGGCAGCCGCTTCCTTCAGCGCGCCGTAACCCAAACCTGAAAAATCCTGTGCCGATTGGGCAATCGTCTTTCCCGTCAGCACGGAATAGATGGTCAGCAGATTGGACACGCCGGGTTTATCCTCGGCAAACCTGACGGTCCCTTCCGAATCCGTAACCGCCCGCTTGACCTTTCTGCGGATCGCATCAGGCGGATCCAGAAGCGCGATATACGCGTTCTCGTTTTCGTCCGATTTGGACATTTTCTTCTCAGGTTCCGCCAGGCTCATGATCCGGGCGCCGGTTTTTGGAATATAAGGTTCCGGGATCGTGAATACATCTCCATACAGATTGTTGAACCGTATGGCGATATCTCTGGTAATCTCCAGATGCTGTTTCTGGTCGGCGCCCACCGGCACCAGATGCGTTCCGTACAGGAGAATATCCGACGCCATCAGAACCGGATAGGTATACAGTCCGGCGTTCAGATTATCGGCGTACTTTTCGCTCTTTTCCTTGAACTGGGTCATTCTGCCCAGCTCGCCGATATAGGTAAAACAGTTCAGTACCCATGCAAGTTCCGCATGAGCGGAAACATGGGACTGCATAAACAGAATATTTTTCTCAGGATCAAGCCCCGCCGCTATCAGGAGCGACATGACGTCCAGGCAGCGGCTCCTGAGCACGGACGCCTGCTGGCGCACCGTGATGGAATGCAGATCAACGACGCAGTAATAACAGGAGTATTCTTCCTGCAGGGTCGCCCAGTTTTTTACTGCACCAAGGTAATTACCCAGCGTCAAACTGCCTGACGGCTGTATTCCGCTGAAAATGATTTTCTTGTCAGCCATGCAATTCCTCCACAAATTCACGGATCACATTTTTAAGTCCGCTTTTCGGCACGTCCCCTCTGTGCCGGACAGGTTTTGTTTTGAGCTCGGATATTCTCGCCGGCACCTGACTGTTCGCATATCCCGCCAGTTTTTCGGCAGCCTTGAAAATATCCCCGCCCGCTTCCTCTCCCGTCAGGGAGCAAAGCACGTCGGGTACGAATTTGAACGGGTTGGCTGTGGAAGCGATGACCGTTGGCAGATCCTCCCCCGTTTTGTTTTTAAAGTCTTCATATACCGTCCAGGCCACGGCCGTGTGGGTATCCAGCAGATAGCCGTATTCCTGGAAGACGTTTTTAATTGTTTCGCTTGTTTTTTTATCGTCGCAGTACCCCGCCCAGAAGTCGTTCTGCATTTTTGCGACCACTTCTTCGGTCACCCGGTATGAACCCTGTTTTTTCAGGGACGCCATCCATTCGGATACCGTTTTTTCATCTCTTCCGCACAGCTCGAACAGTAGCCTTTCCAGGTTGCTGGAGATCAGGATATCCATGGAAGGAGACATTGTCTTATAGAATTCCCTGTTTGCCGTGTATTCGCCGTTGTGGAAAAAGTCCGTCAGCACATTGTTTCGGTTGGATGCGCATACCAGGCGGCGGATGGGCAGGCCCATCTGTTTGGCGTAGTATGCGGCCAGTATATTGCCGAAGTTGCCGGTTGGCACCACAACGTTGACCGGATCCCCGCATTTGATCTTATCCTCCAGTACAAGCCTGGCATACGCAAATACGTAGTAAGCCACCTGAGGAACCAGCCTGCCGAAATTAATGGAATTGGCCGAAGACAAATGATATCCGGCGCTGAGCATTTCCCGGTTAAAATCCGGATCGGCAAACAGTTCTTTTACCGCTGTCTGCGCGTCGTCAAAATTGCCCTGCACAGCGCAGGCGCATACATTTTGTCCCTCCTGCGTCACCATCTGCAGCTTCTGCATATCTGAAACGCCTTCACTGGGATAAAAAACAACAATTGCAGTTCCGTCCACATCCCTGAAGCCCTCCATCGCGGCCTTGCCCGTATCTCCGGATGTGGCTGTCAGTATGAGAACCTTTTTTCCGTCCGTCGTCTTCAGCATGGCCTTTTGCAGCAGCCTTGGAAGCACCTGCAAAGCCATGTCCTTGAACGCAAGGGTGGGCCCGTGCCATAATTCCATAACGGCGGCATTGTCCAGGCAGGACAGCGGAACGACTTCCGTGGAATCAAAATCTGCATAAGCCTGTTTGGTTAATTGAAAAAGATCCGCCTTCGGAATATCAAAAAACAGGGACAGTATTTCCGCCGCCAATTCCGCGTACCCGCGCGATGCGGTATCCACAATTTGAGAAAGGTTCATTTGCGGAAATTCCTCTGGGACAAAAAGACCGCCGTCGCCGGCAATCCCTTTGAGCACGGCGTCCAGCGCCGGCATTCCGCACATTTTATTTCTTGTACTGATTACGTTCATCGATTATCTCCATGGTTGACAATAAAGCCAGGCTTCCGTCAAATTAATGTTTTCATTTTTTTATTTGAACACACCCAAACAACACTCTATTTGGGTGAACAAACATGCAAAATCAAAATTCCATAAACGGCCCAAAGCCGTATTCTACAGTTTTTCTGAAACCGGCCTTATATCTTTCCCCGTCTCAGCGGCCGGTCAGATAATATATTTCTTCAGATAATCGGGAGCCGTCTTCGGATCCGCACTGATGATAATAACAGCTTTTATGTTGTTCTTATCGGTGAGTTCCTCAATTTTTTTCATTAGCTCCTCGATTTCGTTTACGTTCTTTTTAACGATCTTTAAAAAAGCATCTATATAGATGGATTCTATATCAAAATTCTGCGCGACCATTCCACAAAGGAATCCATAAAATTCTCCGCATCCGCTGATCTTGTACTCGTTTACATCCACAAACCGGATCTGATGAACCACATCGTACATATACCGTTTGTCGTCGTCTATGAATACGATATCACCCTTGGTGGATTTCATATCCGCGTTTGCGATGTCGATCAGCCTCTTGGTTTTTCCCGTACCTTTTTCGGAATAAATTAACTGTATCATAGGAATCTCCCCCTTATTATATTATAAATCTTACTGATTTGTTTTCGTCACCCGCAATTCTTACTCAAAAAATCTCAGGATTTTTCGGGAACGCCGGAAATCAATGAAGTTCCTGTCATTTCCGCCGGCTTTGGAAGATTTAAAATCTGCAGCAATGTAGGCGCGATATCCGCCAGGATTCCGCCGGCGCGCAGCTTCGCTTCCCTGTATTTTTCAGAGACGAGCACGCAAGGAACAGGATTTGTGGTATGCGCGGTAAACGCCCCGCCGCTTTCAGGATCGATCATCTCATCCGCGTTTCCGTGGTCTGCGGTTATAAGAACGCTTCCGCCGATTTCCAGAATAGCGGATACGATCCTTGAAACGCATTTGTCAACCGTTGCGACCGCTTCCTGAGCCGCTTTTAAAATACCGGTATGTCCTACCATATCGCAGTTTGCAAAATTCAGTATCATTACGTCGTATTTGCCCGACCCGATCAGTTCCACCGCCTTATCCGTCACTTCGTATGCGCTCATTTCCGGCTTCAAATCATAGGTCGCAACCTTGGGAGAAGGAATCAGTATGCGGTCTTCTCCTTCGTTCGGTTTTTCCACCCCGCCGTTAAAAAAGAATGTCACATGCGCATATTTTTCGGTTTCAGCGATCCGAAACTGGGTTTTGCCCTTGCTGCTCAGATATTCGCCCAGCGTGTTTGCAAGGGATTGCGGCCTGTAAGCAACGCGAATGTTTTCAAAAGTCGCGTCATACTGGGTCATGGATACATAATAAACCCCGATATAACCACCCTTCCGCTCAAAGCCGCTGAAATCCGGCTGTATGAACGTCCTGGTAATTTCCCGGGCGCGATCCGGCCGGAAATTAAAGCAGATCACGGAATCGTTATGTTTGACCGTCGCCACGGGCTGCCCGTTGCGCACGATCACCGTGGGAAGAACAAACTCGTCAAATTCTTTTTTATCATAGGACTGGAGTATGGCGGAAACGCCGCTGTCCGCCTGCTCGCCCAGGCCGAGAGCCATCGCTTCATATGCTTTCTGCACCCGCTCCCAGCGGTTGTCCCTGTCCATCGCGTAATAGCGGCCCATGACCGTCGCAATTTTTCCGGCGCCGATCTCCCTGATTTTTTCTTCCAGTTGTTCAATAAAGCATTTGCCGCTGTCCGGAGGCACATCTCTTCCGTCCATCAGGCAATGGATATATGTTCTTTCACCCAGACCTTTTTGCTTGGCAAGCTTGAGGAGCGCATACAAATGATCCTGGTGGCTGTGTACGCCGCCGTCGGAAACAAGCCCCAGCAAATGCAGATCCGTGTTGTTCTTTTTGGCGTTCGCGATGGCTCCCAGCAGTTCGGGATTCTCAAAAAAAACACCGTCGCCGATCGCCTTGGTAATGCGGGTGAGTTCCTGATAAACCACCCGGCCCGCTCCTATATTGAGATGCCCTACTTCGGAATTTCCCATCTGCCCTTCGGGCAGTCCGACCGAAAGCCCGCTTGCGCCCAGCTGCGTCGACGGATATTCTTCCATCAGTCTGAGAATATTGGGAGCGGTTTCCCGGCTGATCGCATTACTCCTGCCAGGTTCCGCAAGACCGAATCCGTCCATTATCATTAATGCCGTAAAGTTATTTTTCATGAAATCTCCTTAATAGTTTACAACTTTAGAAAAATCTTCGGCACGCAGGCTTGCTCCGCCAATGAGTCCGCCGTCTATATCGGACATTGCCATAAGTTCGGAGGCGTTTTTTGGATTCATAGATCCGCCGTACTGGATACGGACATTTTCGGACGCGCTTTGGAACACTTCCGCAACCGCATTGCGGATGCACTTTATAGTTTCGTTCGCGTCTTCGCTGGTGGCGGTTTTGCCTGTACCGATCGCCCATATGGGTTCATACGCGATCACGAGGCCCGCTACCTGCCCGGCGTCAAGCCCTTCCAGCGCAAGTTTCGTCTGCATGCGGACCACTTCCGCCGTTACGCCCTTTTCTCTCTGCTCCAGCGTTTCCCCTACGCATATAATGGGAACAAGGCCGGCTTCAAGACTGGCCTTTACTTTTTTATTCACGGTTTCATCGGTTTCCGCAAAATATTGCCTGCGTTCCGAATGCCCGATGATCACATATTCCACGCCCAGCGCCCCCAGCATGCCGGTTGTTACCTCGCCCGTATAGGCTCCGCCTTTTTCGAAATGCACGTTCTGAGCGCCCAACCGGATATTGCTTCCGCGAACGGCCCGCGCCGCGGTTTCCAGACAAACAAAAGGAGGACAAACAACCACTTCCGCCTGAGCGTCCGCTACCAGAGGCTTTAACTCCTCAATCAATGCTGCCGCTTCGTCCGGCGTCTTGTTCATCTTCCAATTCCCTGCGATAATTGCTTTCCTCATCGAATATAATACTCCCTAAGATCTTTTTATAAATTTATAACGAGGCGGAAAAATGTCCCCTACCTCTATAGGCGGCATGATACCGCTTTCGGTGCTCAGGAGGCGGGCATATATCCCCGCCTCGTTGATACGCTGTTAAGGAAGTTTGCGTTTGCGCAAAACTTCTGATCGTATATCTTGTTATAAATTCACCTGCCTTGAACAAGGCAGGCAATTAATTTTCATTATTTATCGTTCAATGCTGCGATTCCCGGAAGTTCCTTGCCCTCAAGGTACTCGAGAGACGCGCCTCCGCCCGTCGATATGTGCGTCATCTTATCGGCAAAGCCAAGTTTTTTCACTGCAGCCGCGCTGTCCCCGCCGCCGATGATCGTAACGCCCTGGGCCTCGGAGAGCGATTGTGCGATTGCTTTTGTTCCGGCTGCAAAAGCCGGGATCTCAAACACGCCCATCGGCCCGTTCCAAAGTATCGTTTTGGCCTGCTTGATCTCGGTTGCAAACAGCATCCGGGTAGAGGGCCCGATATCAAGCGCCATTCTATCCGCAGGTACGGCTTCCACCGGAACGATGGACGGCTGCGCGTTTGCCGAGCACTCGTCCGCCACCACAAAATCGATGGGGAACAATATTTTGATGCCTTTCAGTTTTGCGTCCGCAATGATTTGTTTGGCTGTATCGAGAGTCGCGGGATCAAACAGCGATTTACCGATTTCATAGCCCAATGCCGCCTCGAATGTATGCGCCATACCGCCGCCAATGATCAGGCAATCCACTTTTTTCATAAGATTCTCAATAACGCTGATCTTATCGGCAACCTTCGCGCCGCCCAATATCGCAATGAAGGGACGCTGCGGGTTTTCCAGAGCGCCGCCTAAGAATTCCAGTTCCTTCTGAATCAAAAATCCTGCAACCGCAGGCAAATATTCCGTAACGCCCGCTGTGGAGGCATGCGCGCGGTGCGCCGTTCCAAAAGCGTCGTTTACATATAAATCCGCAAGCGAGGCAAGTTTTTTAGAAAATCCCGCGTCGTTGTCCGTTTCTTCCTTATGGAAGCGCAGGTTCTCCAGAAGCACGATCTCGCCTTCTTTTATTTCGGCAACGGCATTTTCAGCTTCGGGGCCTATGCAGTCCTTTGCAAACACCACTTTTGCGCCCGCCAGTCTTTCCAGGTGTTTTACAACATAGGAAAGCGAGAACTCAGGGTTGGCAACGCCTTTGGGCCTTCCCAGATGCGAACAAAGAATTACTTTTGCATTATTCTCCAGCAGATATTTGATTGTCGGCATTGCGGCAACGATTCGCGTATCGTCGGTAATTTCCTTTTTCTCGTTTAACGGAACATTAAAATCTACTCTAACCAGCACTTTCTTGCCGCGAACATCGATATCTTTTATCGTTTTTTTAGCCATTGCTTTTGACTACTCCTTTAAGTAATTTATTTTATAACCAACCTTTTCTATATATTGATTATTCTATAGAATTTAATCCAATAAATCAAGCATATATGCTCAATTCCTGGTTTAAAAACTTGCCAACCTTATTATTTGCATTTTTCCCGCAATTATTGGAACCGGAATATCAATATAAAACAGATATTTTTATCCGGCTTTACCTCAATCCGGCAAAATCGCCCGCCCGCAGCGCTTCATAAACCGCAACGCAAACGGCGTTTGACAGGTTTAAACACCGGTGCGATTCAAACATGGGTATCCGCACGCATCTATCCGGGTCTTTCTCGAGCACCCAGCCCGGCAGTCCGGCCGTTTCTTTTCCAAAGACCAAAAAACTGTCGGCGGTATACGCCGCCGTATCGAACCGTTTTATTGCTTTTGTGGTAAAATAGAAATAATTACCGTCCGGATATTTTTCCCACAACTCTTCTATGGATTCGTAAGTATGAAGTCTCAAATACGGCCAATAATCGAGTCCTGCGCGCCGGATATGTTTTTCGTCCAGAGAAAACCCCATCGGTTTTATGATATGCAATGTTGAATTCGTCACCACGCAGGTCCTTGAAATATTGCCGGTGTTTTGCGGGATCTCGGGTTCTACCAGTACAACGTTAAGCGACACTCTTTACCTCTTTTTTTAAGCAACTTCCGCGCTGCCGCCAAGCAGCTTTGTGTTGTCTTCATTATATGTTAATTAAGGGACGATTACAATAACGCCCCTTTAAAAATAGCCGGCTTAAGCGCGTCCGCAAACCGGTCAAAAAATAAAAACACCATATTGAAATGATGTTTTACGGATTCGTCTGATAAACGCCCGGCAAAACGATATCACGGTCCGAAATATCCGCCTGCTCTCCAAAAACGTATTTGCCGATCGCATGCGCAACGCCGTTTTCGAGTATGGGCAGTGTTACGGCGTCCGCGACTTTCAGAAGCTCGGGCATCGCATTTCCCATTGCAACACCTAAGCCTGCCCCGCGGATCATTTCGAAATCATTCATGGAATCGCCTATTGCCATGATATTTTCCATATTAACGCCCAATTTTTGCGCAAGCGTTTTTAACGCCGCGCCTTTATGGACGCCCTTGGCCGTCAACTCAAAATGCAGCGTTTCCCCAAGCACAACGTCTACGCCTGAAAGGGCTTTCAATCCGGCTAAAATTTCTGGTTGCCGGCTTTCATCAGCCGTGCATACCAGCAGCTTGATTGCATTTTCGCCCGCTGTTTTCATCAGATCGTCAAAATTGCCGCAATACCGAACCAGCCCGTTTTTTACTTTTTCCAAACCCCATTTTTCAAACAGCGTCTTATGGTAAACGTCATTCGTGCAGTAAATATGATCCCCTGAAAAAATAAACCTTTGGGCGCCGTATTTTTCCGCCATATGGTAAGCCTTTTCAAGCTGTTCTTTCGGAATGGGCGTACCGGCGACGGTTGCTCCGCTCTCGCGGATATCCGCCCCGTTGCTGCAAATAACGGGCGCTGTGATATTGAGATCGGATATCCATTGCGCCGCCGTGGGATATATTCTTCCTGTTGCAATCACCACCGTTACGCCGGCTCTCCGGGCGCGGGCAATGGCGTTTCTGTCTTCTGCCGATATGGTCTGGTCTTCCCTGACAATCGTTCCGTCCAGATCCAATGCAATTAATTTAACTGTTTTCTTTAACAAATTCTGCAATCCTTGTAAGCGCCTCTCTTATGTTCTCGATGGAAGATGCATACGAACACCGCATATATCCTTCCCCTTCTTTCCCAAAAGCGGTTCCGGGAACACACGCCACCTTTTTCTCGTGGATCAGCCGGTTGCAGAATTCCTCGGACGTAAGCTTAGTTTTTGTTATATTGGGAAAAACGTAAAACGCACCCTTGGGCTCGAAGCAGGAAAGGCCTATTTCGTTAAAAGCCTTGTAAATATACTGCCTGCGCCGGTCATAGCTTTTACGCATTTTTTCAACCTGGGCAAATCCCGTTTCGATCTCGTGGCTGATCGCTTCCACCCCGGCCATCTGGCTCATTGTGGGCGCGGCAAGCATGGAATACTGGTGTATTTTCACCATCGCCCGGATAATGGGCTCGGGTCCCGCAGCGTATCCCAGGCGGAATCCCGTCATGGCAAACGCCTTGGAAAAGCCGTTGATCACCAGACACCGCGGACGGATATCCGGGAAAGAGGCGATGGAAACATGCTCCGTCCCGTAAGTCAGTTCGGAGTAGATCTCGTCGGAAATCACAAGCAGGTCGTTCTTAATGATAATATCCCTCAGGGCGGATAATTCTTCTTTGGTCATGATGGCGCCCGTCGGATTGTTGGGGTACGGAAGCACGATTGCTTTTGTTCTGGGCGTGACCGCTTTTGCAATGTTTTCCGCGGTCAGCTTGAAGCTGTCTTCCTCCCTTGTGGCGATGGAAACCGCAACGCCTCCGGCAAACCGGACGCCCGGCATATAGGAAACATAGGACGGGGCGGGTATCAATATTTCATCGCCCGGATTTATGATCGCGCGGAAAACCAGATCCAGCGCCTCGCTCGCTCCCACCGTCACAATGACCTCGCTTCCCGGATCGAACTGCACTTTGTAGCGGGTCAATAAATATCTGGAAATTTGCCTGCGCAGCTCAATGGTTCCCCAGTTCGACGTGTAGTGGGTGCTTCCGTGTTCAATAGAAAAGATTGCGGTCTCCCTTATGTTCCAGGGCGTGACAAAATCCGGTTCGCCCACGCCAAGGGAGATTGCGTCTTTCATTTCACTCGCAATATCAAAGAATTTGCGTATGCCCGAGGGCGGCACATCTTCTACATGCCTGGCAATATAATCTTCCGCTCTCATGGCGTCACAACCAATCTGTCATCCTTTTCGTCATTCACGAGTATTACGCCGTTTTCCTTATATTTGCGCATAATGAAAACAGTCACCGTGCTTGTGACTCCATCGATCACCGCAAGTTTTTCAAATACAAACTTCGATATACTTTTGATATCATGGCTCTCAATCCGGACCGCAAGGTCGTAACTGCCCGCCATCAGCGATACGCTTTTTACCTCTTCAAACTTGTAAATGCGTTTGGCAAGGTCGTCGTACCCGTAATCCCTTTGGGGAGTTACCTTCACTTCGATCAGCGCTTCCACATGATTATTTTCATCCAAAACCTCGCGGTTGGTAACCGCAACATATTTCACAATGGCTTTTTGCTGCTCCAGCTCGGCAATGGCGGAGGTAACCTCTGACTCCGAAACATTCAGCATCATGGCGATTTCCTTCGCGTCCCGCTTGGCGTTTTCCTCCAGCAAATCCAAAATTTCGAGTTTGATATTCTTCATTCTGACCCTCCAGACTATCAAAAAAAGCCTTCGGCTTTTTTGATTACGTACAAGAATTATTTCTTCAGGTTTGACCTGTGCACGCAAAATGCCGTATATCTGGTCAAATCTATTTCGCGGATCATGGACTCCATTTCGTTATCTCCGAAAGAGGTCGTCCTGCCTTCCGCGTACTGCCTGTCGATTTGTTCCTTTAATGTTACAACCATCTCGTCTTTTTTGTCAATCCTGTTTGCGTCCAAAAGGTTAAAGTGCGCGTTGATCCAGTGCGCGATTCCGGCAAGCCCGGAATGTTCTCCGATGATGACCGAAACCTTGCGGCCCAGTATTTTTTCCGTATTGAATATGTTGTAGATGGATTCGTCCTTTAAAAGCCCGTCGGCATGTATGCCCGCGCGGGTGGAATTAAAGTTCCTGCCCACAAAGGGCGTCCGGGGATCTATTTCATAATTGAGTTCTTTCTCAAAATATTCCGCGATCTCGGTGATCACCTTGAGATCCATTCCGTCCGTGGTCCCTTTTAATTGCGCATACTCGATCGCCATTGCCTCTATGGGCGTGTTGCCCGTCCGCTCGCCGATACCCAGCATGGAACAGTTCACGCTGGACGCGCCGTAAAGCCACGCCATCGCCGCATTGGTGACCGCCTTGTAAAAATCGTTGTGTCCGTGCCATTCCAGTAGATGCGGAGGCGTTTTTGCAAAAAACCGCAGGCCGTATACAAGTCCCTGAACGCTTCTCGGTGGAGCGGCTCCCGTGTAAGGAACGCCGTAGCCCAGGGTATCGCACATCCTGATCTTGATGGGAACTCCAGATTCTTCGCGCAGTTTCATGAGCTCCCGCGCAAAAGGAACAACGAACCCGAAGAAATCCGCGCGCGTAATATCCTCCAGGTGGCACCGCGGAATAACGCCTACATCGATCGCGTCTTTTGCGACTCCCAGATACTTGTCCAGCGCCTTGGCGCGGGTCAGGTTCATTTTATTGAATATATGAAAATCCGAACAGCTCATCAGTATGCCGGTTTCCTTGATACCCATCGTTTTGGCCAGTTCAAAATCGGCTTTGCTCGCGCGGATCCATGTGGTGATCTCCGGGAATTCGAAACCAAGCGCCATGCATTCTTCAATGGCTTTTCTGTCTTTTTGGGTGTATACAAAAAATTCGCTCTGGCGGATCACGCCCTTGGGACCGCTCATTTTATGCAGCAGCTTGTAAAGATCCACCACCTCTTTCACGGAAAAAGGCGTCCTGGACTGCTGTCCGTCCCTGAATGTCGTATCCGTTATCCAGATATCGTCCGGCACATACATCGGGACCCGCCTGAAATTAAACGTTACCTTCGGTACGAAATCATAGTCCATGGATTCCTTGAAAAGGTTTGGCTTTTCAACGTCATGCAGCTTGTATTCGTGGGCCTCCTCCTGGAGAAGGTTCCATTTGCTGAATCCTAATTCTTCCATGTTTACACCAGCCCTTCCACAAATTCTTGTATACGCGCAAGGCCTTTTTGAATGCTTTCCCTGGATGTCGCATAAGAAAGACGGACAAAATGATCTGCGCCGAACGCAATGCCCGGAACGACCGCCACAAGATTTTTCTCCAGCAGGTATTCCGTAAAGGAAAGAGAACCCGTGATCTCTCTGCCGTCAGACTTTTTGCCTATGACGCCTGAAATGTCCAGCATCACATAAAACGCACCTTCGGGTTTGATGCATGAAACGCCCTGAATGCCATTGATGATCGAAACCATCATATCCCGCCTGAACTGGAATTCCCTGACCATTGCCACAAGGTCTTCCTGGGGGCCCGTGAGGGCCGTTACGCTCGCATACTGCGTAATGGAACTGGGATTAGATGTTGCGTGGCTCTGATAACTGTCCATTATTTTAGCCAGTTCCTTTCCCGAAGCCGTATAGCCCATCCTCCATCCGGTCATGGAATACGCCTTGGACAGGCCGTTGACAAGTATCGTGCGATTATAGGCGTCCTCGCTTAATGAAGGGAAGCTATAGTGTACGGTATTGTCGTACGTCAGTTCGTCATAGATTTCGTCCGCAACGACAAAAAGGTCGTATTTTTTTGCCGTTTCCGCAATCGCAAGCAGCGTCTCTTTGGAATAGATGCAGCCGCAGGGGTTGGACGGGCTGTTGACGATAATCGCGGCCGTTTTGGAAGTAACCGCCGCCTCGATATCTTTTATTTGGGGTTCAAAATTGTTGCTTTCTGCAGCCTCGACATATACAGGTATTCCGTCCGCCATTTTTACCAGTTCCGGATAGGTCACCCAGTAGGGCGATATTATGATGACTTCGTCCCCCGGATTCAATATCGCCTGAAAGGCGTTGAACAGCGAATGTTTTGCGCCGTTGGAAATCACGATCTGGCCGGGTTCGTATTTGAGGCCGTATTTTCTTTCAAGGCGGCCCGCGACGGCTTTTTTCAATTCAAGTGTTCCGGACGCGGGAGTGTATTTGGTAAATCCCATGTCCAGAGCCTCTTTCGCTGCCTGTTTAATATAATCCGGGGTATCCATATCCGGTTCCCCGGCGCCAAACCCGATTACATCTTTTCCATTTTTGACCATCTCTTTTTCCATCGCTGTAATCTTAAGAGTAAGTGACGGTGAAATCGCAAGTGCCTTTTTAGAAAAATGCATAACAACCTCCATATATCTCAAAAAAATATTTAATAATAATTACTCATTCCATTGTATTTATTTTATATGCCATTGTATCACAACAAATCTTGCAAGACAATAGAAATTGGGGCTTTATGAAATTATACGTTTGGTAAATTGCATATTATAAAAGAGAATCCGATGCCTTCCTGATTTGGAATAATGCTTGATTTTTATGCCTTTTATCTATAGAATACTAATATAAATGGAATAATCTACAAACATCTCTATTTAAATAATGATGGGAGACACACTATGCCAGAGTTTGTGATTGGGGCATGTTCATGCTGCGACCTGCCTTCGGAATACGCGGAACGCCGCAACTTGACCGTTTTGCCTTACCATTATTTTATGGACGGAAACGAATACCTCGAAGACCAGGGAAATCCCAAGGCCATAAAGGATTTTTACGATAAACTGCGTGCAGGCATGGTATCCACTACTTCCATGGTCAACACGGAAGCATTTGAAAACCTGTTTCGTCCCGTTCTGGAGAGCGGCAAGGACATGATCTACTGCGTTTTATCATCCGGGCTCTCCGGCAGCTACAACAACGCAAAGACGATTGCGGACAAGCTTTCAAAAGAATTCCCGAAAAGAAAACTGTATGTGGTTGATTCCCTGTCGGCGGCCCGCGGGTTCGGGCTTCTCGTGCATTTGATGTTAAACCTTCGCGACCAGGGCAAAACGATCGACGAGGTTTTCAGGTGGACGGAAGAAAATAAAAAATTTGTCATCCACTGGTTCGCGGTGGACAGTTTGGACCACCTGCGCCGGAGCGGCAGGGTTTCCCGCGCCACCGCTTTTTTGGGCACATTGATGAACATCAAGCCCGTACTGCGGTTTGACGACGACGGCAGGATTATTCCCGTGGTAAAGATCCGCGGCCGTAAAAAATCCCTCATTGAACTGGTCAGTAAAATGGAAGAGCAGTTTATAGAACCCGAAGGCGCGACAGTATTTATCGGGCACGGGGACGCGCTGGAGGACGCGCAGTTTGTAGAGAAGCTTGTATGGGAGCGTTATCCGATGATAAAGGAAACTCTCATCCATACCATCGGCCCTATCGTGGGAACCCATTCCGGGCCGTCCACGATCGCACTTCATTATCTGGGAAATGCAAGATAAATTATATAAATACTAAAGCCGCCTTACGGCGGCTTTTGGTTATTTATTACTTTCTTTAGAAAAAAGGAAGGTAATCAAAAGAAAATCAATTACCAATTTATATTAGGTTTTCTTTGGGGATACCTTTCTTTTTTCAAAAGAAAGGTATCACAATTTTTTTCCGCAATAAGGGCAATAAACAAATCCGCCGTCCAGACGGCCGCCGCAGTAGGGGCAGTGTCCCCCGCCGCCTGATCCCGTGGATTGCCTCCGGCATTTTTCAAAATCTATTTCACCGGTACGCAGGATTTCGTCCGCCGTTTCCTTATCGCAGGCGTACAAAGCGCCGCAGCACTTCAGCTGAACAAAATAGGTTTTATTCCACTTGAACAGGGGAATAAAGAAAAAATGAAAAAAAGTATAGCTTAAAACCAGCCGGGCTGCGGTATACCTGCCACAGGCCGGGCAGACAATATTTCCGATTACGCGCAATTCTTTGGCGTCGTCCTCTATACCAAAAATACCTATAAAAAACATAAGATTATTATAGCACACCCGGCTTCGTGCAGCAATTTTGCTTTTTATCCTGGCTGTCTTCCGCATGAAACTGCTCACAATATACTTCGTCATCAATCTGTCATATCTGTTCACCGAAAGCCTATTGATTTTTCTAGTATTTGTTATAAAATATTACTATATCGTTTTTATCAACAGGGCTAATTTATTATTAGGAGTTATCATTATGTCGGATTTTGTAGTAGGAGCATGTTCCTCAAGCGATTTGCCGCCCGAATACGCGGCCAAACGCGGCTTGGTTATTTTGCCATACCACTATGTGATCGACGGCAAAGAGTACCTTGAAAACCAGGAGGGATGCCTCACCGTCAAGGAGTTTTACGACAAACTGAGAGCAGGATTCAATTCCACTACATCCAGCGTAAACCCCGAGACCTTTGAAACACTCTTCCGTTCCGTACTCGAACAGGGAAAAGACATTATTTATGTGGTATTGTCCTCCGGGCTCTCCGCTACCTACAGCCATGCAAAAATGGTGGCGGATAAACTTTCTGAAGAATTTCCGGAAAGAAAACTGTATATTGTGGATTCCTTGTCCGCAACGGCAGGGTTCGCGCTTTTAGTGCATCTGATCCTCAATATGCGGGACGAAGGCAAGTCCATCGATGAAATATACGAGTGGGCTTTGCGAAGCAACAAAAAGATCATCCACTGGTTTGTAGTGGAAAACCTGGATTACCTCCGGCGAGGAGGAAGGATCACGCACGCCAGCGCTTTTCTTGGAACCGCGCTCAACATCAAACCCGTACTGCGATTTGACGACGAGGGAAAAATTATACCGACAGACAAGATACGGGGCCGCAGGAAATCGCTGATAGAACTTGTGGGTAAAATGGACGGCCAGATCGTAAATCCCGAAGGCGGCACCGTTTATTTAAGCCACGGAGACTGCCTGGAGGATGCGCAGTTTGTGAGAGGACTTGTACAGGAACGCTATCCGAAACTCAAGGAAACGGTGATCCTGGATACCGGACCTGTCATAGGCTCGCATACAGGGCCGGGCATTGTAACGCTCCATTATCTGGGGAACAAACGGTAATTATTTTTTATCATATTCATTATTAAAAAAATATTTAGCAAAACAGCGTGTCATAGAAGACGCGCTGTTTTTGTTTTTTAGCCGCCAACATTGACTTTCCCGCTTTTTGATGCTATTATTTTCCTGAACGTTTCTACAACGAAATCAAGGAATCATTCGTATTGGGCGAAGGTCATTGCAAATCGCTGCATCAGAATCGAGCCAAGCTTCTCAAAGAAACCCGGTTCCTTTTTAGTTGCTCAGTTTTTATCATATTCTTAATTCAGAGCCCGCCTGCGGGCTGCAAATTTTGACCAAGAAAAGGAGGACTTTATGTCAGAATTCATTGTTGCCACAGTCTCGACCGCGGATATGGAAGAAGAGTACATGCATGAACACAATATACCGTTTTTAATGTACCCATATACGGTCGGCAAAGAGGTATTGATGGACGACTGCAAAAAAGAGACCCGCGACCTTACCTGGAAGCTCATGCGGGCGGGCGAGCTTACGACCACGTCCATGATAAACACCTACACATATTTTGAATTATTTGATAACCTTATGCAGCAGGGCAAGGACGTCTTGTTCCTCGAAATGTCGGACAAGCTGTCCCGTTCTTATAACAACGCTGTGGAAGCGGCAAAAATGCTGGAAGAAAAGCATTATAAAAACCGCTTTTACCTCATGAACACGCTGTGCATGTCAGGCGGCCTCGGCTTGCTGCTCCATTACGTCCGGATCATGCGTGATGAAGGCAAAACCCTCGACGAAACGGTCGAATGGGCGGAAGCCAACAAGCTCAAAATAATGCACTGGTTCACCGTGCAAGACTTAAACTTTTTGAAACGCGGCGGCCGCGTCTCAAACAGCGCCGCATGGATCGGCACCCTGCTGAATATAAAACCTGTGCTATATACGAATTCCCAGGGAGCGCTGGTCGCTCTGGAAAAAGAACGCGGCAGAAAAAGAGCGCTTGCAAGCATCTTAAACCACATGAAGGAAGATTTCACAGAACCCGACGGCAAGGAAGTTTTCATAAATCATGCCGACTGTCTTGAAGATGCGGAGTTCATGCGGGACAAGATCAAGGAAATGTTCCCTACCGTGGGCAAAATAACCGTTATGTCTTTGGGCGCGGTCATAGGCGCGCACTGCGGTCCCGGACTTTTGACGATATTCTATCTCGGGAAAGCGCGATACAAATAAGCAAAACAAGAACTCATACGGCAAATTTTTAAGAGCTCCGGAAACGGCGCTCTTTTTGCCGGCAATAATTGCCCATTCATCCACTTCATTACCAATATCTTCTTATAAAAATCAGTTTACAACGGTCTTTTCGGCTTATATTAAGAACAGATAATGATAATCCCTACTAAAATACTTGGATTATATATTGACATGAATATGCTTTTGTATTATGATGCTATATCATAGCAATATAGTAGGAATTGTTTCAGGTAATACAAAAAAGGAGGTGCGGCCATGAAACTATCAACTAAGGGAAGGTACGGCCTTCGCGCGCTGGTCGATCTGGCCCTGCAAAGCGGACCCGACGTGGTATCCATCAGCAGCATAGCCCAACGGCAGGGTATCTCCGAACGCTATCTGGAGCAGCTGATGGCAAAGCTTAAAAAATCCGGAATCATCACCAGCATCAGGGGCGCGCAGGGCGGTTATGTTTTAGCCAAAAACCCGGAAGAGATCACAATCGGCGACATACTTCGTTCGCTGGAAGGCGACCTGAATCCGGTGGATTGCCCCGAAGTCATGGAAACCGGCAAATGCAGCGGATCCGGCCAGTGCGCAGCCAAAATGGTCTGGAAAAAAATAAACGATGTGATCAACCAGACTGTAAACAGCATTAAGCTGAGCGATCTATTGGAAGAGCAGCGGCGCGGGGGAAGCGATCCTCTGCAAACAAACGGAAAATCAAACCAAAAAGGGGAGAAAGCAGATGGACAGAATGATTTATTTGGACAATGCTGCCACCACGGCAACAAGGCCTGAAGCAGTACAGGCAATGCTGCCCTATTTTACGGAACGTTTCGGCAACCCTTCCAGCCTGTACGGGTTTGCCGCGCAAAATAGAAAAGCCGTGGAATCGTCGAGAGAAACGATCGCCGGAGTGATAGGCGCGTCCGGCCAGGAAATATACTTTACTGCAGGCGGGACCGAATCGGACAACTGGGCGATCAAGGGAACGGCCGAAGCCCTGAAACAAAAGGGGAACCATATCATTACCTCCAAAATCGAACACCATGCGGTGCTGCATACCTGCCAATATCTTGAGAAAAACGGTTTTGAGGTTACATATCTTGACGTTGATGAATTTGGAATGGTAAACCCGGACGAGCTGAAAGCCGCTATCCGTCCCTCGACAATCCTGATTTCAATCATGTTCGCCAACAATGAGATCGGTACAGTTGAGCCTATCCGCGAACTGGGCGCAATAGCCAGGGAACACGGAATACTGTTTCATACGGATGCGGTACAGGCCTTCGGACAGATACCCATTGACGTAAATGAATGCAATATCGATATGCTGAGCGCCAGCGGGCACAAACTGAACGGCCCCAAGGGCATAGGCATATTGTATGTGAAAAAAGGCCTGCGGCTGCGGCCCTTCATTCACGGCGGCTCACAGGAAAAGAGCAAACGTGCGGGCACTGAAAACGTACCGGGCATCGTCGGCCTTGGGAAAGCGGCCGAGATCGCGCTGGCCACAATGGATGAACGCATCCGGAAAGAAACCGCCCTGCGCGACCACCTGATCAAAAAGGTTCTTGCCGAAGTGCCCCATTCCAGGCTGAACGGCCACCCCACGCAGAGGCTTCCGGGCAACGCGCATTTCTGCTTCCGTTTTGTGGAGGGTGAGTCGCTTCTGCTGTTTCTGGACAGAAAAGGCATATGCGCTTCCAGCGGTTCCGCCTGCACGTCCGGATCGCTTGACCCGTCCCACGTTCTGCTGGCAATCGGGCTGCCGCACGAGATCGCGCACGGCTCGCTCCGGCTGACTTTAAACGAAACCAATACCCTGGAAGAAATGGATTATACCGCACAGTCCGTATCTGAGGTCGTGGCGCGCCTGAGAAGCATGTCACCGCTCTATGAGGACTTTATCAAGAAAGGAGAAAACTAATGTACAGCGAAAAAGTGATGGAACATTTCGAAAATCCGAGAAATGTAGGTGAAATAGAAAATGCGAGCGGCGTAGGCACGGTTGGGAACGCACAATGCGGTGATATTATGCGTATTTATCTGGATATAGACGAAAATAAGATCATCCGCGACGTCAAATTTAAAACATTCGGATGCGGCGCCGCAATCGCCACCAGCAGTATGGCGACGGAACTTGTAAAAGGCAAGTCTGTTAACGAAGCCCTTCAGATCACCAATAAAGCGGTCATGGAAGCGCTGGACGGACTCCCTGACGTGAAGATCCACTGTTCCCTGCTCGCCGAAGAAGCCATTCATGCCGCGCTGTGGGATTACGCGGAAAAAAACGGGATTGAGATCGAAGGCTTAAAAAAGCCCAAAAGCGATATCCATGAGTGCGAGATCAACGAGGAATAATTCGTATTATCCTTAAAAAATATAAAAAGGTTCAAAAAAAGCCTCCAGGCTTTTTTTGTTTTACGGAGCGGTTCTTTTGTTCCCCGCCGGTTTCTTTGTGATAAAAAAAGGCGACGTGCAAATAATAAATTCATTATTAAAAAATAAGGAGTTCACGACGATGGCAAAACAAATCACAATAGACGGCAATACGGCTGCGGCAACGGCCGCATACGCTTTTACAGAGGTTGCGGCGATTTTTCCCATCACGCCTTCCTCCCCAATGGCTGAGTTGACGGACGAATGGTCTGCCCTTGGAAAAACCAACCTGTTCGGCCAGCAGGTGCGGGTAGTGGAGATGCAGTCGGAAGCAGGCGCGGCCGGAGCCATGCACGGATCGCTGGAAGCGGGCGCTCTTACCACGACTTATACAGCCTCACAGGGACTGCTTTTAATGATCCCAAATATATACAAAATGGTGGGCGAACTGCTGCCCGGTGTCATACATGTATCGGCAAGGGCACTTGCAACGCATGCTTTATCCATATTCGGCGATCATCAGGATGTAATGGCCTGCCGCCAGACAGGCGCTCCCATGCTGGCCTCATCCAACGCGCAGGAAGTGCTGGACCTGGGCTGCGTCGCACATTTATCCGCAATATCTTCCTCCCTGCCTTTCATCCATTTCTTTGACGGTTTCAGAACGTCCCATGAATACCTCAAAATTGAAGATATAGATTATTCCGATTTAAGCGGCCTGGTGGATACGGAAGCCGTGGAAAGATTCCGGAACCGTTCTTTGAATCCCGCGCATCCGCTGGTAAAAGGAACCGCGCAAAATCCGGATATCTATTTCCAGGGCCGGGAGGTGCAGAACAAATTCTTTGACCGCGTTCCCTTTATCGTAGACGGATACATGTCAAAGATCTCCCATATCACCGGGAGGCAGTACCGCCCCTTCGACTACTACGGCGCTGCGGACGCTGAAAACATCATCGTTGCGATGGGTTCGGTTTGCGACACAGTGAAAGAAACGATAGATTATCTTGCTTCCAAGGGAGAAAAAGCAGGGCTTCTGCAGGTCAGGCTCTACCGTCCCTTCTCCAGGGAGCATTTTTTCTCCGCCATGCCCGCGTCAGCAAAACGGTTTGCGGTCTTGGACCGTACAAAAGAACCCGGCGCGCCGGGCGAACCGTTGTATCTGGATGTTCTGAACCAGTATTTCGGCCATAAGAACCCGCCCATGATCATTGGCGGAAGATACGGACTTGGATCCAAGGATACTACGCCGCCGCAAATCCTGGCGGTATTCAACAACCTGAAATCCGACCATCCCAAAAACGGTTTTACAATAGGCATTGTTGACGATGTCACCCATACGTCGCTTCCGGAGGATATGTCTTTTAAGCCGCTGGAAAACGGAACCATAGCTTGTAAGTTCTGGGGACTGGGTTCGGACGGTACGGTTGGGGCAAACAAATCGGCCTGCAAAATCATCGGCGAGCATACCGGCCTGAACGTACAGGCGTATTTTTCATATGACAGCAAGAAATCAGGGGGCACAACAATTTCCTATCTGCGTTTTGGCAAAAATCCCATCCGTTCCCCATATTATATTCACGACGCGGATTATATCGCATGCCACAACCAATCCTTTTTAAGTCATTACGACCTTGTCCGCGGTTTGAAAAAAGATGGAATATTTGTTTTGAACTGCAATTTCTCTCCGGATACGATCGGAGAAAACCTGCCCGCCGGCCTGAAAAGGTATTTGGCCCAAAAGAATATACGGTTTTACATTATCGACGCGGAGAGAATCGCATCCATGATCGGGCTTGGAAACCGGATCAACATGATCATGCAGGCCGCGTTTTTCAAACTGACCAACATTATCGCGCAGGATGAAGCGGTGCGGCTGTTAAAGGAATCCATTCAAAAGGCCTACGGCCGCAAGGGAAAAAACATCGTGGATATGAACAACACGGCGGTCGATCAAGGGATCGGAACGCTTGTTAAAATAGAAGTCCCGGCTTCCTGGGCAAACGCGCCTATAGAACCCACCCCTGTATCGGAGGAGCCGGATTTTGTAAAGAATATACAAAAACCAATGGCAGCCGACCGGGGAGACACGCTTCCTGTCAGCGCCTTTCTGGGCATGGAGGACGGCGCGTTCCCGCTTGGAACAACCGCATATGAAAAACGCGGCATTGCCCCCACTCTGCCCCAGTGGCAGTTGGAAAAATGCATCCAGTGCGGACGCTGCTCTTATGTCTGCCCGCACGCCACCATTCGCCTGTTCCTGTTGGATGAGGAAGAAACAAACCGGGCGCCCGAAGGGTTCAAAACCAAAAAAGCGCAGGGAAAAGGGCTGGAGCCCTATCAACTGCGCGTACAGGTCAGCCCGTTGGACTGCACGGGCTGCGGCAATTGCGCCGATATCTGTCCCGCAAAAGGCAAAGCATTGATCATGATGCCCGCAGAAGAGGAAATGGATGCGGAAGCGGACAACTGGGAATTTGCGGTGACGCTGGCCGAAAAACCGGACAGGGTACCGCGCAGCACCGTAAAAGGAAGCCAGTTTATCCGTCCGCTGCTAGAATTCAACGGCGCATGCCCGGGATGCGGAGAAACGCCTTATATCCGGCTTTTGACCCAGCTTTTCGGAGAACGCATGATGATCGCCAACGCCACCGGATGCTCCTCCATTTGGGGCGCCAGCGCGCCTTCCATCGCTTATTCCACCAATGCGGACGGCAGAGGGCCTGCCTGGGCAAATTCGCTGTTCGAGGACAATGCGGAATACGGCTTCGGGATGTATCTTGGTTTTAGGCAGGTGCAAAGCAGACTGAAGGAACTGATTTCGGAGGCAGCCAATGCGCCGGGGCTTGACCAGAATCTGAAATCCGCGTTTGAGGACTGGCTGAACTCTTTACGCGACGGAGCGGCATCCCTGGCTGCTGCAGAACGGATTAAGAGCGCCTTGCGCAATACGAATTCCGCGGATCCTTTGCTTGCGGAAATTAATTCCAAAAAAGATTTTCTGGAAAAACGGTCGTTTTGGATGATCGGCGGGGACGGATGGGCGTACGACATCGGCTATGGCGGTGTGGACCATGTGCTGTCCACCGGGGAGGACATCAATCTTTTTGTAATGGATACCGAAGTATACTCCAATACGGGAGGACAATCTTCCAAATCAACGCCTACAGGCGCAGTCGCCAAGTTTGCGTTTAAGGGCAAGACCGCCCGAAAAAAAGATCTGGGGCTCATGGCTATTACCTACGGCAACGTATATGTGGCGCAAATTGCAATGGGCGCGGATATGAATCAGACTTTAAAAGCAATGATGGAAGCGGAAAGCTATGACGGGCCCTCCATCATCATTGCCTACTCGCCCTGCATCAGCCATGGAATCAAAACAGGGATGTCCTCCAGCATGCACGAAGAGAAAAAAGCGGTGGACGCCGGTTACTGGCATCTTTACAGGTATGACCCCCGATTGGCCGAGTCCGGCAAAAACCCGTTCCAATTGGATTCAAAAGACCCCATAGAACCTTATCAGGATTTCCTGAGGGGAGAGATCCGGTATTCCCAGCTCTTGAACACTTTCCCCAAGGAAGCGGAAAAATTATTCGCAATGTCTGAGAAACAGGCCGTGGAGCGGCTTCGCGCCTACAAAAATCTTTCTCAGAACACATAATCGTCTGTTCGATTAAAAAAAAGCGGGCTGCCCCGTCAAGGGTTCAGCCCGCTTTTGAATCATAAATATCATGCAGCCAAGAAAGATTTGCATCCTTATTCACACTCTGTAAGCTGTATCCGTATAGTTATTCATTGTCTCCGGATCGTCTACAAAAAAACAGGACATTAAGTCCTGCTTTGTATAAATGGAGGTCTTGCATATTATTTTTCATTCTCATCCACATATTCCTTGGCATCCATCGTCTGGAACTCTTCGGGCATCGCAGCGTGTGAAATATCTTTTGCCCGTCCGATGTTTGCCCAGGAAGCTGTTTTATGATTTTCTATTGGTCTTATTCTCCTGCTCATTTTTCTGCCCCTCTTTCAAGCATATCTTTTACATTTGATTGGGAAATATGAAAGGTAATTTTTTCCCTTGCATGTAAACTGCGCCCGGATTCTGTTATTATTTCAGATTTTCTCAATTCAGGGAAAGACAATTCTCAGGAGGCAGGGTCGTATCCGACCACTGTCCAGATTCCGCCTTCTTCCTGCCGGACCAGCCGTTCCAGATAAACCCGGCTGACCGGCGATTTATCATTATTTACTTCAACCACCGATTCTGCGGCACTGCTCTCAAGCACCTTAAAGTCTTCGTACGGGATTGGGTAGTCCCCGGTAATTCCCTCCGGCGATATCATAAGGCTGACAAACACCTGCGCAACGAACGCCGGATCGAGCCGCCAGGGCGAATGGCCCTCGTCCACACTTTTCTGGGTATTTTCTTCGGCTTCCATATCGTAAGCCACTTCAACCTGGTATTTTGCCGCGCTCTCCGAAGGAGCCGGCGCGGGTGATGAAGATGCCGCTTCAGGTGAAACAGATGTGCTTTGCTCCGATGAGGACGGAGTACTCGCCGGCGTCACGCTTGGGCCCGCAGACACGGACGCGGTGGGCGCAGAAATTTGGGCTGAGGCGGGCGCCGGCTGCGAGCAGCCCGAAAATATTGCCGCCGCCAGACAGACAACCAAAATATAAACAAGCATCTTTTTTCTCATAATAATAATCTCCTTTTAAGCTGATTTAGTTCCTGTAAGTTATAAACAACCGCAGAATACGGCAAACCTTTCGGACGGACTTACGCTGGATCGTAACCCACCACCGTCCAGATTCCCGTGGAATCCTGCCGGACCAGCCGTTTCAGATATACCCGGCTTACGGGCGTCTTACCGCCCAAGACCTCGACCACCGCCTCCGTTCCGGAATTTTGCGTCACTTTGAAATCTTCGTATGGAATCGGATAATCCCCGGTAATTCCTTCGGGCGATATCTTAAGGCTGACAAATACCTGGGCGACGAAAGCCGGATCCAGTTTCCATGGAGAATGGCCTGCGTCCACACTTTTTTGCTCGTTTTGCTCCGCTTCCATGTCAACAGGGACTTCCATCCGGTATTCCATGCTTTCCGTTTTCCCGGGCAATACTATTGTTTGGGCTGTCAGCGCGGTTATAAAAACCGCCAATTGGTCAACCGGGATGTTGCCGGCCACGGTATACTCCATTTCCCCGGCCTGCCAGCGGATTGAATTGATGCCGGAGGATCCGGCATAAGGATCCACACCGCCCAGGATACCCTGGCTATCCTGTACAGGCGAAAGGATCTCCGCCGTACTTTCACCGATTTTTCCCTGAACCGCGTTTACATCCGGCCTAAATTCCCCCGGTGCGTTCCTTTGCATAACGACCGCCTTATGCGTTTTATCGGTCGATTCATAGTATAGCTTGACCGTATTTCCGCTCTGCACGGCGATTCCGTACCTTTCATAACCCTGAGGGATACCCGGATCCTTTGGCGCAAACCCGGCCGCATCCTGCGCTTCGGAAAGCGTATTTACCCATTGCTCCTGTTCCATGACTAGTTCGGTAAATCCTTTCGGAATCCCGTAGTCCATTTTTTCAGCAGGAATCTCATCTGTAAATTCAATGCCGGTATAGGTAGCGGTATACTGGTACGGCACGGTGCTTGTTATTCCGCTTTGTTTCTGAAGCGGCAGCTTGGTTTCCTTGTCTATCCAGATACGGTAAGGTTCGCCCCCTTTTGGCGTAACCTGAAGCACCGTGCAGCTTCTGCCGGAAATCATCTCGTCCCCCATGGTCTTTACTTCCAAGGCATTGCCCGCATTATCCACTTCCCTGCCCAGTTCCAGGATAAAGCGGTACGTATCCGGAAAAGCCGGATGGATGGTCACTTCTTTTGTATCCGGGTGGATCTGCCATTTTTTCTGTCCGTTGTTTACGGTAACCAGGCCTTTTTGCGCCCCCTCCAGTTCTTCTATATAATAACGGCCTTCCTTATCCGCCCATACTTCGAGTTTTGACTGCATGGATACTTCGCCTTTTCCGTTTGTTTCGGTAACCGTCAATTCTCCATGGTACGCTTTTACTTCCTGGTAGGCGCGCTGCATTGCATAAACGACGCTTCCCCCGCCCAGCGGCAGAGAAAAGAATACCAGCAGTACCGCAGCCGCAGCCGCAGCTCCCGCCAATCCCGCGATCCATTTTCTTTCCGGTTTTGAGGATAATTTTTTGCGCGCCAGCCTTCCGGCAACTTCGGCAGACAGCTTTCCCGGGAAATCTTTCCCCGGCATGGCCGGCTCTCTTAATGTGCGCACCAGCCTGGCCGTATGCATCAGTTCTTCCGTTTCGGACGAATCCGTACGGGCCGGCTTTTTTTCCGCATTCAGGGAGTCTATAAAGCGTGATACTTTTTTTTCATCGTCCATGAATGTGCCTCCTTATCTATTCCATTTCCTTTAAAATCACAGCCAGCGCGCGCAGCGCCCGGTGTTGCAGGACGCGCACGGTGCTTTCTTTTCTGCCAAGAGCCCTCCCCGTTTCAGCAGCTGAATATCCCTTGATAATTCGGAATTTAAGCACACTGCGCTGTTCTTCCGTCAGGCTTTGCATGGCTTTCTCCAGAGTTATGCGCAGGGTTCTGGCTTCCGCCGGATCATCTATAGCCGTTTCCATCGGATTAACAGCATCTATGTCAACCGGTTTTCCCCGGCGTTTTTTCTGCCGCCATCCGTCCCGAATGATATTGAGCGCAACCGTTTTTAAAAAGCCCATAAACTTTTCCGGTCCTATCTCGTCCAAGCGTTTGTACGAAAGAGCCCTCACAAATGTTTCCTGGGTAATATCTTCCGCTTCCTCCCGGTTCTGCACCTTGTAATAAATAAAGCGGTAGAGGGGTTCCCATGCATCCCGGCAGACGAGCTCAACAGACTTTTTATCGCCTTCCCGCGCTTTTTTGATTATTTCCGTATCAAACATAAGAGCAAGCCCTTTCCTAATCCTGCAGGTTGTTTACACATATAAAAACGGTCGTGGACACGATTCGTTACAGGCGTTTCATTTTTATTTTTTCCCAATTTAAAAACCGCCTCTCATTATTATAATTGAAAAGCGGTTTAAAAATTTAAATATTTTATTACTAGCTGTTTTAACGGCTTTCCTGCTTTCCTATCGCAGCGCCGGTCCATTTGGGCTCCGGCCCCCGCATATACGACAGCAGCGCAGCCAGAATGCTGAAGGCAAAGGATATGGCGAACGCCGTCTTCAGGCCGTTAATAAACTCCCCGACCACGATTCCTTCCGAGCCCACCTGTGTGCCCAGAAACAGCCCCTGCATCGCCTGGGCCGATACGCTGCCGGCTATGATCGCCATGGATACGGCTATGCTCAGCATATTGCCCGCATTGTTGAACATTGTCCGCACGCCCGCCGCGATCCCTCTTTTATCCGGCGGAACAGCGCCCATGATGGAATTGGAATTCGGCGAGAAAAAGAACCCGGACCCCAGCCCTATCACAAACATCCACACGATCAATTCGAACATAGATGTGTCCGGGCTGATCCGCAGAAGGCCCAGCAATCCGGCGGCAGATATCAGAAGACCAATAGAACTTAAGCCTCTGGAACCGTATTTATCCGAAAGCCTGCCGCTGATGGGAGATATGATGAACATGGAAACTGCCAGCGGCGTCATCAGGATTCCGGCGGTAATCGGGTCGATCGCCCGGACTCCCTGAAAGTAGAATATCATAAGCAGCATTACCGCGCCCCGCGCAATCCCGTTAAAAAAGTTGCTGGCAAATGCAAAAGCAAGTATCCGGGTTTTTAAAAGACGCATATCCAGCATCGGCTGGCCGGACCGGGTTTCGATAAAAACAAACGCCGTCAATAAAACTGCCGTGGCAGCAAACAGGAATATGACCAAGGGACTCCCCCATTCGCCAAAACTGCCGATGGTAAGCGCCATCAGCAGCGCAAGCATTCCTGCTGTAAATGTTGCGGTGCCCGGCCAGTCGAATTTTTGTTTTTCGCCGTAGGAATTGACTTCCCGGAGCTTTAAGGCGGCCCAGATCGTGCCCAGTACGCCGATGGGCAGATTGATATAAAAAATACTTCTCCAGCCGACGCTTGCCAAAAATCCTCCCAGTATGGGCCCCACCACGCTCGCGACGCTGATAAACATCATGTTGATCCCGAGGGCTTTTCCGAGTTCGTTCTTTGGAAACGCGTCCGCGACGATCGCCGTGCTGTTGGCAACCATCAGCGCTCCGCCCACTCCCTGTACCATACGGAAAACAAGGAGTTCAAAGCCCGACTGCGAAAGGGCGCAAAGCAAAGACGCCGCGGTAAATACGGCAAATCCGCCTACATACAGTTTTTTTCTTCCCATCATATCGGCTACCCGGCCGATAGAGGGCACCAGAATGGTGAGTATCAGCAGGTATCCCATCAAGACCCAGGTAATCGTACTCATATCCGCGCCAAGGTCTTTCATAATATCCGGCAGCGCAATCAGCAGCGTACTTCCGCTCATGACCGAAACCATGGCCCCGATGTGGTACAGGACAGCGCAATCCATTTATAGTTGTTTTTTTTCAAGTCTGTCATTATTCTGTCAGCCCAGCTTTCTCTTCCAATTTACTTAAATAGTCCATGCAATTGTTTTTGATATTTTTTAATACTTCTTCCCGCTCTTCCACTATAACGAGCAATTCCTTTATTTTATATTGGACGTCCCTGATCTGTTCTAGATTTTTGTTGTCCCCATCCAGTATGGAATGAATATTCTTCCTGAGGCCCAGAAACCTCTTTACCTGATCCAGATTCATTCCCACCTTGATCCGCAGATTTTTGATTTCCCGGATAAGCTCAATATCCTCCTCCGTATAAAGCCGGTAACATGCGTCAGACCGGGCAGGAACGAAAAGCCCCATGTCTTCATAGTACCGGATGGTTCTTTTGGATATTTCGGTTAATTTTGCCACTTCATCTATCTGGTAAAATTTGCTCTCCATTTCTTTTCTCCCAACCCATAATGAAGAATATTATCACACCTTAACATTAACGTCAACGTTAATGTTAAAGAATTCCCGTAATACTGGCGCGGAGTTTTTTTATATTTTTTGAATAATTTTATTGAAAAATTGAATGTTTTCTTTAAAGTTTAAGCATCATATAACACAAGGAGAGTGAATTATGAACAAGCAGATTAGAAGATCTTTGGAGAACCCGCGCCAATCCGGCAAAACAAAAATCCTTTTCATATACCCTGAGTTTCCCAGAACTTTCTGGAGTTTTAAATACGCCCTGAAATTCATATCCAAAAAATCGGGCATGTCGCCCCTGGGACTGATTACCATTGCGTCCATGCTGCCGGAATCCTGGGAAAAAAAGCTTATTGATATGAATACTTCTCATCTGAATGATTCGGATATTCTCTGGGCAGATTATGTTTTCTTAAGTG
This sequence comes from Bacillota bacterium, assembly GCA_023393165.1. Lineage (GTDB taxonomy): Bacteria > Bacillota > Clostridia > Christensenellales > Christensenellaceae > JAEYKI01. Next base: position 352,342 of record JAEWMJ010000032.1, read on the forward strand.
CGATGGATATTCAAAGAGCCTCTGCCAGGAACGCGATTGACCGGTGCAGAAGGCTGCATGTAAAAACGGTTATGGGCGGACCATTGGTGTCATCGGATCATACGGATTTTGACGATGTGGACCACCTGCTGTTGAATGAGGGCGAACTTACCGTTCCGGAATTTTTAAAAGACTTTGAAAGCGGCAATTTAAGGCATATATATGATACCGCCGGATGGGCGGACATGTCCAAAACGCCGGTCCCCGCCTGGGACCTGCTTGATCTTAATCACTACGCCTGCCTGAATATCCAGTATTCCCGCGGCTGTCCTTTTGACTGCGAATTCTGCGATATCACATCTCTTTACGGTCATACGCCCCGCACAAAATCGGCCGGACAAATATTACGGGAACTGGACTTAATTTATCAGAAGGGTTGGAGGGGCGGTATATTTTTTGTGGACGATAATTTTATCGGGAACCGCAAAAAGCTGAAGACAGAAGTTTTGCCGGCTCTGATCGACTGGATGAAAAAGAAAAAATATCCGTTTAATTTTCTGACCGAGGTATCCATCAATCTTGCGGATGACGAGGACCTGATGCGGCTGATGGTCAGGGCAGGTTTTAAATCCGTTTTTGTGGGCATAGAAACAGTGGACGAAGACAGCCTTTCCGAATGCAACAAGTTACAGAACAAAAACAGGGATATGCTTTTATGCGTTAAAAAAATCCAGCGTATGGGCCTCCAGGTGCAGGGCGGGTTCATAGTGGGCTTTGACAGCGATACTCCGCAGATATTCGGCCGCATGATCCGGTTTATTCAGGAAAGCGGCATCGTTACGGCGATGGTGGGACTTTTAAACGCCCCCAGAAAAACCAAACTATATCAGAGACTGCAGCTGGAAGGCCGTATCTCGTCGGAATTCAACGGAAACAATACGGATATGTCCATCAATTTTGTTCCTAAAATGAATACTACGACGCTGCTTTCCGGGTATCAGGAAATTGTAAGCACGATCTATTCGCCCAAACATTATTATCAGCGGATCGCCAATTTTTTGAAGGAGTACACGCCCGTTAAGCTCGGAAAGCCGCGAATCAGTTTTCAAAACATCGGCGCTTTTTTCAAGGCCAACCTGCGTCTGGGATTGTTGGGGAGGGAAAGGCTTTTTTACTGGAAACTTTTTTTCTGGTCGCTCACAAAGAAACCTCAGGTATTTCCCCTTGCGATATCCATGTCCATATACGGCTTTCATTTCAGGAAAGTTTTCGAGCAGTACGCAGCGCCCGATACCGCGCCCAAGACTTCTCCCGTATACCGCAAAAGCCGTCTGAAACATCAAAAAAGCGTATGACTTTGAGGAACGCTCCTTTCATAGCAGCGTTCTTTCAAAAATCATATCAGCTGTATCAGCCTGCCGATTGCATACCCCGCGGAATATCCTATGACTCCTAAGATAAGCGTGCCGGCAATATAAACAAAAGCGTTCTTTTTTTGATTGTCCTGAAAAAGATGAAATCCTTCATACATAAAAGTTGAGAAAGTCGTATACGCGCCCAAGAAGCCCTCGGCCAACGTTAAAGACACATTGCGCGCCGGATCAAGTCCGGTTACCACTCCCAGCAATAACGCACCCGAAATATTAATAAAAAAAGTGCCGAAAGGAAAACCGGAATCAGATTTTTGCGCAATCATTTTCCCCAACTGATACCTTACGACGCTTCCCGCTGCGCCGCCTATGCCTATCAAAACCAATTCCATCATTCCGCCCCATTCTCTTCCGTAATATCTTCGTCTTTTATTCTGACCGTTGTTGCCTTACGGGCTAAAATAACGCCAAAATAAGTTGCCGAGAAACCAAGCGCAGCAGAAACAACAATATAATCAACGGCTGAATAATAATACCCGCCGGCAAACAGATCCGCTGTCTGCCTGCAGACGGTGGAAAATGTTGTATACGCGCCGACAAAACCCGTGGCCATACCCAGCCTCAGGTTGGGGCCGAACTTGAATATTTCGATAGAAGCCGTCAATATGAATGCCAGAACAAAGCAGCCCGTTATATTGATAATTAGAGTGCCCAACGGTATGTTTTGCATATAATTCCGGATCGGAACCTCAGCAATCAAATGCCGCAGTATCGCGCCCGCGGCGCCGCCTATTCCTATGAAGACAAATTTACGCATGCAATTCCCCTTTTGCTAAAGAATTATAAATAAAAAAGCCGATGCTTCCATAACAAATAGAAGTCATCAGCAAAGAACGCGATTCGGTTTCATAAAAAACCCGGGAGAACTTCTTTCCCGTTTGTATTCTAAATGATAGTATCTTCTTTTGTCAACCAAAATAATTGAAACCGGTTACCGGCTCATGTGGTTTTCATTCCCGTTTGGTGGGTGTATACTATAGTGCAGAATAAAAATGGAAATATACGGTGTATTAAATGAAAAAAAATGATTCAAAAAAAATAAGCAATTTAAAACTGTTTGCGTCCTATTACCGGCCGCACTGGAAACTGTTCGTGCTGGACCTCTTCTGCGCGCTCATGATATCCTTGATAGACCTTGCTTTCCCCCTGGTATCACGGTACGCGCTCAACAGCCTTCTGCCTGAAAAACTTTTTCAAACGTTTTTCATTATAATGACCGCGCTGGTTGCGGCGTATATTTTGCGGGCGGTATTCAATTATATCGTAACGTTTTGGGGGCACACGCTGGGCGTCCGGATGGAAGCTGATATGCGCCGGGATCTTTTCACCCATATGCAGCGCCTGTCATTCCGTTTTTTTGACAAAAACAGGACTGGCCAGCTCATGTCGCGCGTCACAACCGATTTATTCGATATTACAGAACTTGCGCATCACGGTCCGGAAAATATATTTATTTCTTTTATTACCATCATCGGCGCATTCATTGTGATGCTGACAATCAACTGGAAACTTGCGCTTGTGATCATCATACTGGTGCCCATAGGGCTCTTGTTTACGCTGATGCAGCGCAAGCGGATGATGTCCGCGTCCAGAAAGGTAAAGGAACGCACCGCCGGAATCAACGCGGGGCTGGAATCCAGTATATCGGGCGCGCGGGTTGCAAAGGCTTTTACCAACGAAGCCTATGAAATAGAAAAATTCTCGGAAGACAACGAACGCTTTAAGCGCTCGAAGGGCGACTTTTATGCGTCCATGGGCGTGTTTATCAGCGGGATAGACTTTTTTACTAATCTGTTCAGCGTGTCCATCATCGCAATCGGCGGATACCTCATCATGCAGGGCAGTTTCGATTATATCGGGCTTATTACATTCACACTTTACGTAGCGGCATTCATTCAGCCTATCCGCATGCTTGCACAGTTTATGGAACAGTTTGCAAGCGGAATGGCCGGTTTCAAACGGTTCAGGGAACTGATGGACGAGGAGCCGGATATTACGGACGCGCCGGATGCAGAGGAACTGAAAGACGTAAAGGGCGATATAGAATTCAATGACGTCAGCTTTTCCTATAACGACAAGACCAATGTGCTGGAGCACATCAACCTGAAAATAAACGCGGGCAAAACACTCGCGCTGGTCGGGCCTTCGGGCGGCGGCAAAACCACCCTCTGTCACCTGATTCCCCGTTTTTATGAAGCGACTCACGGCCGGATCACAATAGACGGACAGGATATTAAAAATGTTACGCTTGTGAGCCTGCGGTCAAACATCGGGATCGTATCGCAGGATGTATTTTTATTTGCGGGCACCATCCGGGAAAACATCCGCTACGGCAGGATCGAAGCGACGGACGAAGAAATTGTGGAAGCGGCGCGTCGGGCGGAAATACACGAAATGATCATGGAGATGGAAAACGGCTACGATACGCAGGTAGGCGACCGCGGCATACGCCTCTCGGGCGGGCAGAAGCAGCGGATCAGCATTGCGCGCATATTCCTTAAAAACCCGCCCATTCTCATACTGGACGAAGCGACCTCCGCTCTGGACAGCGTTACCGAAGCAAAGATCCAGAAGGCTTTTGAAGAATTGTCCCTCGGCCGGACAACGCTGGTGATTGCGCACAGGCTCTCCACCGTTAAAAATGCGGACGAAATCATCGTTGTGGGCGAAGACGGCATCGCCGAAAAAGGCACGCACGATGAGCTGCTGGCATTGGGCGGGGAGTATGCAAAGCTGTACAAGAGCCAGTTTAAATAAAATTTAACGATCCCTAACCGTATTTATAAAGACAAAACCAATATTATGTACAGGCAATTGAAATTCCAGTGGTACTATGGTATAATACCACTGGAATTTCATTTATACTTTTTCATCACTATCCAAGATGAGGCCTCCGATATGACGGATGATTTATTGTATCTAAAGCTGAAAAATGATATTATGAGCAAAATCTTTAAAGGCTATTATCAAGATGGCGCTGCGATACCCTCGGAAAGAGACTTGACGGCAGAATATGGCATGAGCCGGGCAACCGTGCGCCGTGCGCTTGAATTACTGGAGGGGGACGGAATTATCAGGCGCAGGATTGGCGCCGGGACAGTCGTCTCGCTAAAGCAGCAAAGCCATCGCGGAAATATGGATATCATTGCTCTGGTGGCTCCGGCACAACGCAGGTTTTTTGCGGTCTTTATCGACTATTTTCAGAGAATCGCAGATGCGAACAATTCTCTTGTCGTCTTTATCCAGCAATCCCAACACGAAGCCATTCATGACACACTGTTCCGGCTGCTGCAAAATAATATTCATAATGTGGTAATATGGCTGGATCATAAAACGATCCCGGCGCAAATCATTATGCGTCTTCGCGGTTTAGGAATGAATATTGTTTTTTTTGATATCGTACGGGAATCGCCTTATGCGGACTGCGTATGTCTTGATAACCGCGACGCGATCATATCGCTTTACAAATATGCTTCGGAGAAAAAGAAGGGCGGCGTTGCATATGTAGGCAGAGAGAATGCGGATCCCTCCAGTTTTCAGGAAAGGCAGAGCGTGTTTGAGGAAATTTCACGGCTGGGAATGATTTGGAGTTTCCCCTGGGACTTTAAAAATGAACTGAACAATTCCGTGGACCGTTTTATTTTCGATTATTTCTGCCGTCAGCACAAACCCGGCAGCGTCATCTGTAGCGATGGAGAATTGGGGATCGCTTTAAAAAAATCCCTGATCCAAAATGAAATTGACGATATACTTATGGTATGCGTGGACGACTTCCCGGAATGCGCCGAATTTAATATGACCGCATATAGACAGCCCTACGAACGATTTGCCCAAAAAATATTTAACTGTTTGTTCGAACAGAATTACAGTACTCAGACCTGGAAAGCGCATATGTACCGCGAAAAAGGAGAGATCGTTATCCGAAACTGATCAGGCCTGCCTGGTATAACGATAAAAAACAAATAACAAGAAAGAACTCCTCCGAATAAAATATTTCATATGAATTTGAAGGAGGAATTATTTTGACCGATCAGCAAAACATTTCGGAAGAAAACCGTTTTTGGCTTCAAATACTGGGCGACCATTCCAGATTTATTCTGGATAGCTTGTCTCCCCGGGAAACGAGCGAGACAGAAAAAGCGGAGGCATTTATAAAGCTATTCGACGAGCTGCTTGCAAAAGCCCGGCAAAGATTATCCGGTGAAGACCAGGATGCGCTGAACAAGCAGGCTTTTGCAGCAGCACAGGATTTACGCGTATTCAAGCTTCATCTTTTAAGCCGCCAGTTGACCCAGGAGATACAAATCGACCTTAATCCCGAATTTATCAACCATATGATCAACGAACTCGAAGAATACTTGTACATACTGGATGCGGTCCTGCACAATCAGCCATTTACTTTTCATCCGGTACATCTTCATATTGTCTGGATGCTTGACGGATCAGGCCATGCGGCGACAATTGCGGACCGCCTCTCATCAAACTACAAGGATACGAAGAATCTCGCCGAAATGTTTGCGTCCAAATTCAGCGCCGAACATGAAAAGGCATTGGAGATGGGTGGATACCTGCGGACAGGACTCACGGATTTTCCGGCGCTTAAGCAGCTGAATGCGGACGCGGAATTCGCAATGAAAAACTTCATGGGATTTCTGATGGAAACTGAAAAACAGGTGCGTGAAAAAAATATCCTCAGCATTTTAGCTCCGTTAATGCTGAACCATATGTACCGCGAAGAGTGTTATTATTTATCCCAGCTCTCGATGGTATCCCAAATCGAGCAGCCCGACTGCAATCCCGCAGGCGCGCGCATTGAGTAAAAAACAGGCGTAACGCCTTTACAACCAAAAACACTGGCGGCCGCGCCAGTGTTTTTGGTGTAAAATCTTTTTTAATATTTGCTGCTCATGTTGTCAATAAGCTGTAAATGCTTTACATATTTCCGATATTTACAATATCAGCTTCAGTTTGAATGATAGCATTATATTGAATTATTTTAATGTTTTCAAAACAGATTTGACATAAGTTTTCGATCACCTGATTTCAGATAAGTTGAAAACAACCGGACAAAGACACATCAAAAAGAGGAGCTTCCGGTTTAAATATAAAAACAAGAAAGACAGCATAAAATTCTGTAATTTTTGATTACATAAAAATATGGAAAGACTGATAAAAGACGCGCTTTCAGGACAAGATATATTTTGGGGGTGAATTTTATGTTGGTTAGAGAAATTATGTCTCATGACATTGTAAGTCTGAATTCGGATGATACTATTGAAAGGGCAGCTCAATTGATGAAGCAGCATGATATAGGATCGATACCAGTTTGTTCCAATAATCAGGTTGTCGGTATTATAACCGACAGGGATATTACACTGCGAAACGTTGCATCCGGACAGGATACGCAGCAAAAAGTGAGAGATATTATGTCATCCAATCCGGTAGTCGGTAATCCCGATATGAATGTGCAGGATGCTGCAAGAATCATGAGTGAAAAACAGATACGGCGGCTGCCGATTGTAGAAAATAACAGCATCGTCGGCATTGTCTCCTTAGGGGATATTTCTCTTGAGCCATCACAGCAAAGATGCGCCGAAAGCGCCCTTAAAAATATATCAAAAGATGCGGGTCTGCAAAGTTAGTAAAATTCAAATCCTTAAGATTCCCTTTCGTTTGCGCAACGGGAGGGGATTTTTTTACGCGGATTGCATCCAACTTTCTTCAAAAACCAAAATATCCGTATCAACCGTGGATGATACGGATACAAATACGGGGGCATAAACGATTGAAGGTGAGACGACTTCTCCCGTCAGCCTGGCCGCAATTATTCCACACAGTACTCTCCATCAATTACGGAATGATAGAATTGATCTTTATCGGGGGATTTTTGCAGATTATCATAAATCAATTTTGGTACGTTGAAGTACCTCTTTTTTATCCCTACCGTAAAATAAACCGTTAACACCGAGTTTTCTTCGTCGTATTCGAAATTCGTGATTTTTCTGATAAATGTAAGATTTGTATTCATATTTAGCCACTCCTTCTTGCTGCAACCAGGTGCAGATAATTTTTCTGATAAATCCTATAATACTATATATTATTCGAAATGCATTGCTGAAAATTTAGGAAAAAAGTCTTTTTTTATATTATTTTTTTGTAAAATTTTTTTGGTCTGTTATATTTATGGGAACTTTTCGCCTATTATAAACGTTTTAATAAAAAATTTTTTCAGGTCAATCCAAAGTTCAGGGAGCAAACAAACCGGCAGGAGGAATACCTCCGGTCGCCAATACCCTTCATTGGAATCAGTTGACCTGCTTATCCAGCCGCCCGATAAATTCATCGGTAGTCAGCGTAAATTCCACGTTTGCAGCCGACCCCTGTTTGATTATAAATTCCGTAAGTCCGTATTCGGTATCGTCGGGCAGCCAGTCATAGGTATATCCCAGCCTGGTCCAGGGATAAGCGCCCTCGTAATATGACGTTATAATATTGCCGTCAAACCATTCCGTATAACTCTCGTCTGTTCCATCCGGAAGAGCGGTCTGCATCGCGTCGTCCGCAATGCCGGTTACATAAGCGGGCCTGAGAACATCCCCGGGCGAAACCCAAAGAGCGGTAAAATGCGTGTATTCGGAATCGGGCGGAAGCCCTATCAGCTGCTTCAGCCTGAGGTTCCAGTCTTTCACGCTGCTTTTATTTTCCTGATACCACTTTTCTATTTCTTTATCGGTAAATGTCCAGACCTCTCCCCAATCCAAAGTTGTTTCATTACCGGGAACATAGCTCTCAGGATACTTGTGCCAGGTCAAAAGAAGGATATCCTCCGTTTCGTTCCACGTCACCATATCGCTTTCAGGCGTGATATCGACAAGCGGCATAATCTCGCTCTCTTCCGCGTCCATGGCATCCACTACGGCAGCATGATAGTACTCGTCCATCGTATGCGCGCGTGCCATGCACGCCGTAATTCCGGGATTCAGAAAAAATCCGGCTAAACCGCCCGCAACAAATAAGGCTGCAAAAAGCAAAATAAAAAATGGATTCCGTTTGTTTTTTAAATGTTTCATAACCGCCCCCGGCAATAAAATTTTATTTTAATCATTAATATCTTTTAACAAATGCCCCATTCTTTCTTTTTTTGTTTTGAGGTAGAACGCATCCACTTCGTTCGGTTTAATTTCTATAGGAACCCTCTCGGTGATGCCCAATCCGAACCCGGAAAGCTCATATATTTTTTGCGGGTTGTTTGTCAGAAGGCGCAGTGTTTTAACCTCTAAGTCTCTTAATATCTGCGCGCCTATATAGTACTCGCGCTCATCCTCCTTAAATCCGAGCGCAAGATTGGCCTGCACCGTATCAAGCCCTTTTTCCTGTAATTCATAAGCCTTAAGCTTATTGATCAGCCCGATGCCGCGCCCCTCCTGCCGCATATAAAGCAAAATTCCCCTTCCTTCCGCTTCAATTTGCCGCATGGCGGTAGCAAGCTGGTCTCCGCAGTCACAGCGCAGCGAACCAAACGTATCGCCCGTCAGACACTCAGAATGCACGCGGCACAATACGTTTTTTCCGTCGCCTATGTTCCCCTTCACGAGGGCGACATGGTGTTCTCCGTTTAAAAGATTAATATAACCGTACGCCTTGAATTCGCCGTATTTGGTAGGCATTTTGGTTGCGGCGGCCCTGAGCACCAGGTTATCGTATGTTTTGCGGTATTCCTGAAGCGCCCGGATGGTGATTATCCTGAAACCGAACTCCTGCGCAAGGCCGGTGAGCTCCTGCATTCTCATCAGCGTACCGTCTTCCTTGAGGATTTCACAGCTCAGTGCGCATTCCCTGAGTCCCGCAAGCCGCATCAGGTCCACCGCTGCTTCGGTGTGTCCGCCGCGTTCCAGTACGCCGTTCTTTTTTGCAACCAGCGGAAGCATATGGCCCGGCCTTCTGAAATCCTCGGGCTTTGCATCTTCCGCGGCGCACTTCTTGGCCGTTTGAGACCGGTCCGCCGCGGATACGCCTGTCTTGGTATCCACATGGTCGATGGATATGGTAAAAGCCGTATCCAGCAGGTCCGAAGTATGGGTGACCATCCGGGGAATTTTGAGTTTTAAAGCCAGTTCCTCCCCTATGGGCATGCAGATAAGCCCTTTGCCATGGGTCGCCATAAAATTTATAATCCCGGGTTCTGCAAATTGTGCGGCGCAGATAAAATCTCCCGCGCTTTTGCTGTCCTCGTTTTCTCCTACAATGATGATTTGTCCGCTTTTTAATGCGTCAATCGCCTGCATGACCGTACTGAATTCGAACATTTTATCTACTCCTTCATCCGGAAACAATTTAAATAGTTGGTTTTCTCAAGCTGTAGTATTATTTTATCATGCCGGAAATTATTCTTACAGTAGTTAATTATCGCTATTATCTGCTGTTTTGAAAATAAAAAACGGGACAAATGTCCCGCAATGAAAATATATTTAAAAAGATGTTAAATACTTAAATTTGTGTGCAGTATTTTACTACCAAAATCCGGGAAAACCACAACAGCATCCAAAAGGCCTGAAACATCCAAAAGGCCTGCAGCATCCAAAAAAGCCAAAGTTACAAAAGCCGAATCTTGGGAAGCAAAAGGGATTACAGAAAAACATATAGATCCACCTCCTTGGACTATTCTGATATATCTTATTCAAACGGACGGGAAAAAGTTCGAATTTTGTTTTTTTATACAATACATTGTAGTATAAGGCATTCGGAAGAGAGCGGCAGATAAAATTTAACAGACAAAAAAACCGCCAAGGCGGTTTTTATTAATATTCCGTTTCAAAAGCGCTCCAGGGGATTTGTACGGCGCTTCCGTTATTAATAATATCGTCTATATGCAGCAGCAGCGGAAATTTTTCCTGATTCACGACTCCCCGGTGGATCAGATTTTTGACTGCGCGCGCCGTTCTCGTCGCAATAACGATGGATTCCAGCGTAACGCCGTCAAGTTCGCGCATCGCTTCTTCAAACGAAAGCCCTCTTCCAAGAAGCGTTCCTATTTTTCTTGTTCTTCCGCCGAACACGGTGACATACAGGTCTCCGGCGCCATATACAATATTTTCGTCTCCGCCGCCTATTAGTTTTAAAAGCCTGCGCATTTCGCACACGCTCTGGCCGAATAACGCCGCCTGGGAATTATAATGTTGGATGCCGATCCCCTCTTTTTTCTCGGACAGCCCCACCGCCAGTGTAACGCCCAGGGCATACGCGTTTTTCATGGCAACCGCGCATTCAACGCCCACCACATCCGTTGAAAGGCTTACATGATAGTAAGTGCTTTCAAACATTGATTTGATCCGGAGCAGTTCGTCCATATCAGCCCCGCAAAAGCAAACGTGCGTTTGATCCCGGTCCGCCAGTTCATAGCTGGTGCACGGGCCGCCCACAGCGTAGAGTTTTAATTTTCTGTTTTTCAGTTTTTGTGCATAAAGGTGCGGATAGGGGATCAGCTGTCCGTCTTCCGTATCCTGCATGCCCTTGGTGACGGACAAAACAGGAAGGTTTTCAGGGATAACGGGCAGAATATTTTCCGCAAACCAGTCTACGCCGAAACTGCTGACGCCGCCCACCAGAAGGCCGGCTCCCTTGAGAGCTTCATTTAATTCTTCTATCTGATAATATTTATAGCCTTGAGGAAGTTTCCGCTTTAATGTGAGATGCTCTCCCGTTTCTTGCGCATGCGATATAATTTCCCGGTCAAGATGCGTTCCCACCAGACGGATCTCGTGTCCGTTCTCCCATGCAGGTATTGTAATGGACGATCCCATCATGCCTGCGCCGACTACAGTTATAATGCTCATAGTAAATTCTCCTTCGTTGCGTTAGCATTATATTATCAAAAAATCGGCGCAATGAAAACCATGCGCAGCCGCCGGTTACAGAATAAGCTCCATTTTGAGATCCGACTTGGTATATTTTTCTTTTACATGAGGTACTTTTTTAAAATTGAATTTCTCATACAGGGCTATAGCCGAAATCAGTTTATGGTTTGTAAAGAGAATAATTTTCCTGATATTTTCCTTTTTGGCGGCTTCCAGACAATGCTCCACCAGTTTCCTGCCGATTCCATGCCCCCTGTATTACCGCGTTACCGCCAATTTTGCCAATTCAAAGGTTGCGTCGTCAATCTTTATCAACGATACGGTGCCGACTATTTCTTTGCCGTATCTTGCGAAATAGATATATCCTCCCTTTTTCAGAATTACTTCTTTTGGATTGCAAAGGATTCTTTCATCTTCCGGCTCCAGCAGGGAATATTGCCTGAGCCATTCATAAGACAGGGTTTTCAGTTCGCTCAAATACCGGTCATCAAAATCAATGATTTCTATTTGTTTCGTTTGCATTTTTGTATAAATACCCATTTCAGCTTTCCGGTCCGTTCAGATAGGCTCTCTTCCCGCCCTTTTTCACCAATTCCCAGTCCGTTTCAATATTTTTTCTCATCTTAACGAGATAGTTTAAGACGAGGGCCTGTTCTTCGCCGGAAATTCCGCAAAGCGCCGTCCGGTTGGAGTATTCTTCTTCTTTTTTTAACACCTCGAAAATGCGGGCGCCCTTTTGCGTGGGATACAGCAGCAGAATTTTCTTATTATCCGGGGAACTGTTTTTTTCTACAAATCCGTTGGATTCCAGTTTCATGATCGCCCGGGAGGCGGTAGCCCTGTCCACATTCAGCATTTCCGCAACCCGCTCCTGAATGATGCCCGGATTTTCGCATATCCTTACCAGGTAGATATATTGCCCCTTCGCCAGGTGGAACTCCTTGAATTCTATATTGCTTATGGATTCAAAACATCTCGCTATTTTTCCGATTTCCCTTAAAATTTCTTTCATCCTGATACCTCGCGTTTATATTGCATTTGCAACATTATATCAATATTTTATTATAAATGCAATATTTTTTTAACCTGTCTGTAAGGAGAATTTTTCTAAATAAGGAGTTCATTCATAATTCGCTAATATTATTGATTGACACTTTGTAGTTTTTCATTTATTATAAAACTACAAAGTGTCAATCAATGGAGGACGTATGGCAAAATATATCGCGATTTCCGAATCAGAATGGCAGGTTATGAAAATTGTTTGGGATTCTTCTCCAAAAACACTGCAGGATTTTTTATCTAGTCTGAAGCATACAGGGTGGAGCCCTACCACAATTCAAACATATCTCGCCCGGTTGGTAAAAAAGGGCGCCCTTCATACGGAGCGCCAGGGAAAATGCTATCTTTATACGCCTGCAATTTCAGAAAATGAATGTCAACTTGAAGAAAGCAAAACCTTCCTTAGCCGTGTCTACGACGGTTCGTTGTCCAGTATGGTGTCAGGTTTCGTTAAAAGCGGAAATCTTTCTGAAAAAGAACTGCAGGCCATAAAGAAACTGATTAGCGAACAGGAGAATAAAGATGCAGATCATCGGTAATCTGTTCTACATCATATTATTTACGTCTCTGGTAGGCAGCATATTTGCATTGTTGTCCCTTTTTTTAAAAAATGTATTTCATATAGCCGAACCGTTGTGGTTTGGCGTACTCGGGGCGATTTTCTTCCTTGTTCCGTTTGTTGTTCCGGAGGTTCAGTTGTTTGCGGCGGAAGACCCCGTTTGGATAGAGAATTATCTATTGGCGTCTAAAATCTGGTTATATGGCGGATTGACCTTTCTCCTCTACTTTTTTATACGCTCCATATTTGCATATGCGGCAGTAAAAAAATATCCTTTACTTGAAGATGATCGGGCCAAAAAAATCTTTGAGAGTTGTAAAGAACTTGTGCCAATGAAACGATATCCGGAATTGCGCCTGGGAACGCTTAAAGATCCTGCCTGTGTCATTACTATGATCCGTCCGGTCATAATTCTGAATCTTGAAATATTAAACCGGGCAACGGACCGGGATATTAAAATCATCCTTACGCATGAGTTGATGCATATCCGGCGGAAGCATCATCTTTTTCAAAGGATTTATGACTTTGTATGTTGTCTGCATTGGTTTAACCCTTTTGTGTGGATTGCGAAGAATAATTTTGTCCTTTTCTGTGAAATGGATTGTGACCATAATACAATAATGACTGTACCCAAAATATCCGCCCAGGATTATGCAGGCGCAATGTTGCGGTTCCTGGAACTTGTGGCAGGAAACAAGCCTAGCCGATATGCGCAAATCGGCGCCCTCAGTTTTCTTTTGACAAAACAACGGTTTCAGCAGATTTTATTTGTTCCGACGATTAAAAAGCGTATATTAATTGCTGTGGTCCTGACCCTGATGATCAGCCTGACAATCACATTCTCGGCATTTGCAAGCCGGAGTTATTTTTATCCGTATCCAGCCAGCAGCATTCAGACAGAGTACAGCGATATACAATAAAAATTTTATAATATAAAACTACGTTTGTAGTTCTTAAGGAGGTTATTTATGGCAAACAGTATTGAGATTTCGCATCTGTCAAAAGAATACTCCAATCATGTAAAGGCGCTTGACGATGTCAGTTTTTCGGTAGGCAGCGGCGTATATGGACTTCTAGGGCACAACGGCGCAGGAAAAACCACACTGATGAAATCGATCGTTACCATTTTGCAGCCAACGGGCGGGAGTATTGCCGTATGCGGCTTTGATACGCGGCAACATGGAGATCAGGTGCGATCCTGTATCGGGTATCTCCCGCAGGAATTAGGGATGTATCCTTCGCTGTCGGTTTTCGATTTTGTCAGTTATATTGCCGCCCTGAAAGGTTTCCATGATTCCGGGCAAGTGAAGCATGTACTTGAACTAGTGGATATGCTTCAGTTTTCAAAAATGAAAATCAGCCAGTTGTCCGGCGGGATGAAACGCCGGGTTGGGATTGCCCAGGCGCTTGTGGGTGACCCACAGGTCCTGATTGTGGATGAACCAACGGCAGGGCTTGATCCGGAGGAACGGGTGCGTTTTCGCGGCGTACTTTCCCGCTTTGCGAAGGACGGCAAGACGATCCTGCTTTCTACTCATATTATTGAAGACGTTTATCAGCTTTGCGAGAAATTGGCGGTACTCAGAAAAGGACATTTGTTTTTTCACGGTTCAACCGAGCGGCTCATGCAGCAGGTAGAAGGAAAGATCAAGATTGTGAAGCTTTCTTCCGAAGAACAGCTGGCCGGGCTGCAAAGTAAAGCGGTCTTGATCTCCACTACCTATGAACACAAAATGCTGTTTGCCAGAATTATGGATGAAAAGAACAGTTTCCCTGAGGCTCCGGCAACGGCAACGCTGGAGGATGCCTACGTGTACTGTATGGGAGGTAAGTCTCATGAATAAAGTTTTTTCAATTGTGAAGTACGAATATAAGATGCAGATAAAGCATCCCGCCACCTGGGGGATATTCCTTGCAGCGCTGATACTGGCTATGCTGGATAATTTTCCGTCTGCGGGCAACCTGGCCCGGCTGGAATTTCTTAATCAACCGTCCTATTTTACGTATCGGATTATGGGTATAGACAGTTTGCTTTTATTATTCGGTTTGATGTTTCTGGCATCCGGCCGCATTCACATGGACAAGAGGAGGTCTATTAAACCTCTGCTGATGTCCACGCCTATCAGCAAAGAACAGTATGTTTGGGGGAAAGCTCTGGGTGGGATACTCTATATGTTTTCGCTTGTATTTATCCTTCTGTTCCTCTGCACAATCATTTACCTGGTTTTTGTCCCGGATAAATTACAGTTCACTGATTATTTGCTCCCTTTTGTAAAAACTCTTTTATTCGTTGGCCTTCCAGCCAGCCTTTTTGTTGGAGCCTGCGCCGTAACTCTTCCGGCGCTGATGGATATAAGGCTTTTCTATTTCATCTTCTCCGCGCCGTTTATTATCAATGCGTTTACTGTCGGATCTGCGGGACCAATGCCATTCTACATGATTACATCAGGCGATTTAATGAAGTTGATCTGGCAGCATCCAAGATACCCTTTTTCAGATATGGCAAGCATTTACGCAAATTTAGCCTTCCTGCTCGGTTGCGGACTATTATCGGTATTCCTGCTGATGCTGAAGCGTAGGTTTTGGAGGTCTGAATAATGGGCAAACGGCAGATAAACGAACTCAAGATTCTGGGGATCAACCCCTTCCTGATCTCAGCCGCTGTTGTCGCTTCTTTCGGCTTGCTTGCGTATATTGGCGGCGAATTGCTGAATTTAAGTTATATGGGGTTCGAAGTGATTTTACCTTTCTATTCGGCCATAGCCGTCAGCGAATGGGCAAAAGTGAGAACGGATGCCAACTATGACATAATTGCCGCACAAAGCAAATCTCTGTTTGCCTGGGTTTTGCGGCGCTTTCTTACTGTGTTTTGCATCGTTGCTCTTTTTGCTCTTTTAGGGACCGTAATTGTCTCCTTGATCCGCGGAGAAATGCCCTGGCATGAAATACTGCTCCTGTATTTAGCTCCGGCTTTTTTCCTCTCCACAGTCAGTATCCTGTGTTCGTTCCTATTTCGACATGAACATATATCCATATTGATCTGCGGCGTTATCTGGTTGCTGGAAATGCTTACGCGCAGCATGCTGCGTTATCCGGGTTATCAATACGTTTATCTGTTTATTCGTTTTGCCGGAGATCAAAATGATATTTGGTTAACCAATAAGTTAATTCTTATAGGAATAAGCCTTATTCTATGGGCTATGCTTTACTTTTTATGCAAAAAGAAAAGGTAATGCCAGGTACCGTTCAAGTATGTATCACTTTCGATTATACCTTGAGCGGGATTTTAGGGATAACCCGTTACGGAAGTCTATACCGGACATACAGGTGTCGGTCACATCCCCGGAATATGCCTTAAAGAATGATCAGCTACCGACATGCAGCGGCCTGGCGTAATAAAGTGAACATCATATTAATCGCCTCTGTACTGATAAAAGAATTTTGCACTGTTCAGCAAGCCGGTCTTACCTTTATACGGAACTGCAAGCTTCTCAAAAACAGGATATCTAAACTCCTAACGTTCGTTTGGCCCATTTCCTGGTGGACTTTTATGTAAAAGAGTCGTCTCATAGGATGCGGCGAAAATCCGGCTCTATTTCAACAGTGTATTGCTCTCTCCCGCAAAACTGCGCCGGCGGTATTCGGTCCGGTTGTATGCCTCTTTGATATCCGGATCGATCATATGGCCTATTACGGTCGGACAGTCGTAGCATTTGCCTGGCGTGTGGGCGCCGCGGCATTTCTCCCAGGGGAGTTTTCCTGTTTTTGCAAAGGTTATAAAATCGCCGCGCATTTCATCCGAAACCTTTTTCGTTCTCGTCTTGAAAAACGACAGCAGGAACATCCAGCGTCCCTGTCCGGCGTTATGGTTCCCAAAAACGAATGGAATATCGCAGGAGTGGAAGGCGTGAAGTTTTGAAATCTGCATGGCGGGCGTCTCATAATCGAAACAGTACATCCACGTATCCGAATGCGCGCTGTAAGCTTCCGCGTACCATGCGCTGCCGATACGGAAAACGATATCGGACGTCATGAGCATTCGGCCCTTTCTGCCATACCGCCTGTACGCTTCCCGGATAGTATTGCGGGTTTCATCCGATTCCGAATGTACCAGCGCGTCAAAAATACCTTTTACATCCAACTGTCCGGCAAGGGATTTGATAAACAGGAAAGACATTTCCTCGCGCGTGGTGCCGATTAGGATGGGGATATCCCTGGCAGCCCCTTTTGCCGCCGCCGGTATGGGGTATTCCTGTATCAGTTCCCCGTCAATTTCGAGCATAAACGTGCCTGCCCCCAGGCGGCACCACCTGGTAAATTCCATCTGCCTTGCGGTCAGTTGTTCCGCCGGCATTGCAAGCAGTTGGCCAGGATCCGATATATTCATATATTCAAGGAATCGCCGCGATATCTCCCGGTATTGCTCCCTGGTATGGGGCAGGGTGGGATCGCCGCTCATCATGATTACCTTGGATAAAAGAGGACGGGCAGAAGGAACGATGGGCAGCGCCGAGGCGGCGACCGCCCCGGCGGACTGGCCGAATACGGTAATATTATGGGGGTCGCCGCCGAATGCCTCAATATTTTCATGCGTCCAGCGCAGTGCCTCTATGATGTCCGTAAGACCGCAATTCGGGTAGAATTCCTCCCCAAGAAAAGAAAAATCCAGAAAACCGAGTACGCCCAGCCGGTAATTGATGGTGACGACGACCACGTCTCCGAATGCCGAAAGCCTTGCGCCGTTAATGTCGTCATCGCTGCCCGCGCCGCAGACAAACGATCCTCCGTGAATAAAAAACAGAACCGGCCGTTTTTTATCGTCCGGCATGGGGGACCAGATGTTGAGCGTAAGGCAGTCCTCGGACATGGAAGCGTTTTTCCTCTGCTGCCAGCAGACCGGGCTGAATAAAGTTGCGTCCCTGACGCCTTCCCAATCGGCAGCCGGACGTGCAGGCTGAAACCGCAGTCCGCTAACCGGCGGCTGCGCATAAGGAATGCCCAGCCACGCATAAATTCCTTTTGCATATTTTCCGCGTACCGCTCCGTTTTTTGTATAAACCGTGGACAAATCCATCCGAATTCCTCCTTAAAAAGACGCTCCTAACTGTTGAGAAAGGCCGTATTTACGGCGGGAATAATGATTTTAGAGGCAAGCGCCGCCATTTCTTCCGGGGTTTGTTTCTTTCCGTTTTTCAGCCAGTTTTCAAACAGGCCGACGCAGCCGTTTACGATGAACGAACTGAACATGTCAAAATATTCGTCTTTCTTGTTCGCTCCGACACTCTTCCAGATTTCAGAACATTTATCGTCTACGAACTCCTTGATCCGGCTCACAAAAGCGATATCGCCGTTGGGGCCGAGCAGTACTTCGCATAATTTATCGTTTTGCGCAAGAAATGCAAATATATCGGTCAAAACATACAAGCCCTTTTTACCGGATACATTTTCCGCCTTTATAATCTCATTAAATACTTCAAAAAACTCATTCTCAATTTCGGCAATCATGGCATAAATATCCGTATAGTGAAAATAAAAGGTGCCGCGGTTGACGTCCGCAATCTCCGTAAGTTCCCGCACCGTTATGGACTGTATCGGCTTTTCCGCCATCAGCCTGATCAGAACCGTGCGGAGTTTGCTTTTGGTATTTCTCACACTACGGTTGGCGTTGCCTTTTGTATTCATAAAAAATAATTCCCTTTCTTTGAACATAAACTATGTTCATGTTGAAATTTCAACCTCTTGAATAAGATTGACGGTTGATATTGTGCAAAAGATTATATACACTTAATTATTGTTTAAATTTCAACACTTGTCAAGTTTTGAGGTGAAGAAATGAACTCATTTGTGAGATTTGAAAACGTAACAAAAATATACAACTCGGGCGACGTGCAGGTAACTGCGCTCCATGACGCCAAATTTGAAATAGAAAAAAGCGAAATATGCGTGATCGTCGGCCAATCCGGCGCCGGAAAAACAACTTTGCTCAATATTCTGGGCGGCATGGATACTCTCACAAGCGGAAAGGTTTTTCTGGAAGACGGGGAAGTTTCCGCCTACAATAAACGCCGCCTTGCCAAATACCGCCGTGAAGACATAGGATTTGTATTTCAGTTCTATAATCTGATTCCCAATCTGACCGCCCTTGAGAATGTGGAAATAGCCTCCCAGCTGACAAAAACGCCTCTGTCCGTGCAGCGGGTTCTGGACGATGTGGGCCTCGGCGACCGGATAAACAATTTTCCCGCGCAGCTTTCGGGCGGAGAGCAGCAGCGAGTTGCCATAGCGAGGGCTCTGGCGAAGAATCCGAAACTCCTGCTTTGCGACGAGCCTACCGGCGCTCTTGACTACAATACCGGCAAATCGATCCTCAAACTGCTGCAGGACCAGTGCAGGCTGAACGGCATGACTGTGGTGATTATCACCCATAATTCCGCCCTGACCGCAATGGCGAACCGGGTGATACATATTAAAAACGGGACCGTTTCCTCTGTCCGCATCAGTGAGAACGCCACGCCCATTGAAAATATTGAATGGTGATGAAAATGAATTCCGCATGGCAAAAAAACCAGCGGAGGGAGATCCGCCGCACATTGGGGCGCTATCTTGCGATCCTGGCTATCATAGCGCTGGGCGTCGGATTTTTTTCCGGATTAAAAGTGACGAGAAGCGCCATGGTGAATACCGGCGACGTTTATATCAAAGCGCACGATATGTTTGATTTCCGCGTGATTTCCACGCTGGGGCTGACGGATGAAGACGTGGCGTATTTCAGTACGCTTGACGGCGTGGAATATGCCGAGGGAGCGGAATCTGTGGACTTTATTGCTTTTGGCGAAGACGGAAACGAGCAGGCTCTGGCGGCCCATTCCATAACCGATCGTCTGAACACCCTGAGCATTACGGCGGGCAGGATGCCCGATGCGCCGGACGAATGCGTGCTTGACGCGCGGTATTTTTCCAATGCGGCCATCGGACGCACCATAAAGGTTGCTCCCTCAAACGACCAGGATACTTTTAATAAATTCGCATACAAGAAATACACCATTGTAGGGCTTGCGGATTCCGTTTCCTACCTGAACCGGGAACGTGGCTCAACCAAACTGCCGGGCGGTACGATTTACGGATTTGTGTATATTCCCAAAGACGGTTTCTCAATGGATTATTATACGGAAGCCTATCTGACATTAAAGGATAAAAACTACCTTTTCAGCAGCGAATACGATTCCCTGATTTCTTCGGTCAAGCCGGCCATAACCGATGCACTGGAAAAGCGGGCGGACATCCGGTACCGGAAGATCGTTGACGACGCCAATGACGAAGCCGCCGGCGCGGAGACGGAATATAATTCTTCTCTTGCGGATTACCAATCCCAAAAAGCGGATGCAGAGGCAAAACTTTCGGATGCAAAAAAGCAGCTGGACGACGCCCTTTCGCAAATCGAAGATCATGAAGCGGAACTTGCGGACAGCGAAAAACAGCTTGCGGACGCGCAGGCCCGGTATGAAAACGGCCTTGCATCCTATAACCAATCCAAGTCTCAATATGAATCTGCCAGGAGCGATACGCTCTCTCAGCTGGATGCAGCGCAAAGTCAGATCGATACACAGCGAGCCTCTGTTCAAAGCGGTATGCAGCAGATTGAAAGCAGCGGCGTAATTGACCAGTATAATCAGCTTACAAATACCATCGCTGCGCTCGATGCCCAGATTGCCGTGACAGACCCGGCCGATCCCGCATATGCCGTCCTGACCGCGCAGCTTGCAGCCGCACAGGCAAGCCTGTCTCAGATCGAGCAGTCCGGCGTCCTGCAGCAGTACCAGTCGCTGAAAGAATCTCTTGCGCAGCTTGATGCGGCGCAAAATGACCTGGATTCAAAAAAATCGGACGCCAATGCCCGGTTTTCAGATACAGAGGTGCAGCTTTGGGACGCCAAAGTTCAGCTGGAATCATCCCTTCAGCAAATTGAAAGCGCAAAGAATCAGATCGCCGCCGGACGCAGGCAGCTCCGGAACGCCCGCGCGGACTATGAAAGCGGTTTGAGCGAATACGAATCCGAAAAGGCCGATACGGAGGAAAAACTTTCGGACGGCCAAAAAGAACTGGATGACGCCAAATCAAAGATTGAGGTCGCCAAAGAGGATATCTCGGATATCGAACCTGCCGACTGTTATACCCTTGACCGCTCGATGAACACAGGCTATTCGTGTTTTAAGAGCGACTCATCCATAGTAGACGGTATTTCAAAGATTTTCCCTGTTTTCTTCTTCCTTGTCGCCGCCCTTATGTGCACGACAACAATGACAAGAATGGTGGAAGAGCACCGCACCCAGATAGGAACTTTAAAAGCGCTTGGATACGGCAACGGCATCATTGTCTGGAAATACATCTGGTATGCCGGCAGCGCCGCAATCATCGGTTGTATTCTTGGTTTCTGGGGCGGTACGATACTCTTCCCCTGGGCGATATGGAAAGCGTACGGCATGCTTTACGGTTTTGCCCCGATCCAATATGTTTTTGACGGCGGCCTTGCCGCTCTGTCTCTTGGCGTATCGCTGCTTTGTTCCGCAGGCGCAACATATGTTGCTTGCCGCACGGAACTTTTCCAAATGCCTGCCGAGCTGATGCGCCCCAAGGCGCCCAAGGCAGGCAAGCGGATCCTGCTTGAAAAAATCACCTTTCTTTGGAAGCGTATCAGTTTCCTGCACAAGGTGTCCATCCGCAATATTCTGCGCTACAAAAGGCGGCTGTTTATGATGATCCTCGGCATTGGCGGCTGTACCGCCTTGGTTCTTACCGGCTTTGGGCTCCGCGATTCCATCAGCAATATTGCAAACGACCAGTTCAGCAACATCTGGAAGTACGACTACGCCATATCCTTTTCGGATGCGCGAACGCAGGAAGATATGAACTCTTTTGTATCGGATACATCCGGCATCCTGTCCCGGTGCGTATTCATATGCAGCGAATCGGCCGATGTTATCTGCGCGGACGGAACCGCCAAATCCGTAAATTTGATAGCAACCGACGACAATGGTATTACGGATCTAGTCGATCTGCATAACGGCAGCGGGCCCGTGGCCTACCCGACTGCAGGCGACGTTGTGATCAATGAAAAACTGGCGAAGCTTACCGGCGTTTCTGCCGGAGGCAAGATCACGGTTCAATTGGATGACAAAACCTCCACATTCACGGTCAGCGGAATTTTTGACAACTACGTTTACAACTATATGTATATGACGGCGCAAACGTATACGTCGGCATTCGGGAAGACATGCGAAATGAAAAATGCGCTGGCCAAAACAGACAGCAGCGATATACACGGGGTTTCAACGCAGCTTATAAACGATTATAAAGCGGCAGGCGTAAGTGTGATCAAAGACATTCGCGACCGCGTGGACAATATGATGAAGAGCCTTAATTATATTGTACTGCTTGTCATTTCATGCGCCGGCGCGCTGGCATTCGTGGTGCTGTTCAATCTCAGCAATATCAATATCACCGAGCGGGCGCGCGAAATCGCAACGATCAAAGTATTGGGCTTTTATTCGTCCGAGGTCAGGGCTTATGTCTTTCGCGAAAACATCGTGCTGACAGCCGTAGGGGCCCTTTTGGGAATTCCCCTGGGCATATGGCTGCACCGCTTTGTCATGAGCCAAATACAGATAGATATGGTAAGCTTCCAGGTAAATATTCTGCCGCAAAGTTATGTATTGGCCCTTGTGCTGACATTCGCATTCACCTTTGCGGTGGATCTTATGATGCAAAGTAAACTGAATAAAATCAGCATGGCGGAGTCCATGAAATCCGTGGAGTGATCTTATTGCGCTGTTTTATTATGCTATATCGCATGGTTATATTTACGATCTCCTGATTTTAAATTAACAAAGTGACGTGATAATTACTATTATTAATATTTTAAATTTTAATGCATTTTTTATTCTAGGCGCAAACGGGTTATATTTAAACCGTATTTCTCCGCAGTTATATTTTTGTTATTTTAACAAAATCTTTTGATAATTTCTGATAATCATCAATGGATTTTCTTGACAATTTAGTTCAACAATATGTATTATATTATTAAGAACAACAGCAAATAATTGTAAGATAGGATAAATTATGATTGATAAACAAACACGGATGAAGAAGATTTTGAGTCTACTCTGCGAAAAAGAATCCGTATCCATCAAAGACGCCGCCCAAATTCTGGATGTTTCCGAGATGACCGTTCGCCGGGACATCAGTTATCTTGAAAAAAGCGGTTACGTCATCGTATTTCACGGAGGCGTATCCCTTAATCAGAAGAACAAGGATTATATAAATAATTTTAAGTATACTCCCTATCAGTTTGACAAAGCTGACAGCGAGCGGCTCGCCGAGAAGAACAGGATAGCGGAATTTGCAGCCTCCCTGATCGAGCCGTTTGACGCAATCTGTATCGATAACGGTACAACCTGCCGTTATATGCTGGATTATATGCAGGATATCAGCGACTGTATCTTGTACACATATTCCATGGAAGTGCTCGTAAAAGCAATGAATCTGGAATCCAACAACATCCGGCTATTCTGTTTCGGAGGTCTTTATCACAAAGATATCAAAATGTTTGAGAGTATGGACGTTCTTGAAATTATCAAGAAGACGCACATCAACAAGCTTTTCTTAGGTGCGGTGGGAGTCAGCAGCACATACGGATTGTCCTGCGCCCAGCGTTACGAAGTCGACATCAGACAGACCCTGATGTCTGTCAGCGAAAAAATCATTGTTCTCGCCGATTCCTCAAAAATCAACAAATCATGGTATTTACAATACGCGGATATCAAAGATGTCGACATCTTGATTACCGATAACAAAATAACGGATGAGCAGAAAGAAAACCTCGTCAATTGCGGAGTAACAGTATACGTCGTCTAAGTTTTCAGCGCCGGAGAATAAACAACAAGCTTTCTTTGCTCTTGCAGCATGGGAAAGCTTGTTTCGTTTTATTTGTTTCAGAAGTTTTTATTTTAACTACAGCCAATAATCCGCCGGTTTCCCGTCAACCCGGATGACATCGCGCCAATACGCAACCGATTCCTTAAGTGCCGAAATAATATCTTCCTTTGAATCGGTTATGCCAAAGAAGATTTCATACGCCAGATAAATATCTTCCGCCCTCGGCGGCATGTTTTCATCCACAGTTTGGTCATAGCATTTTACAATGGAGCGGAGCACCTCTCTCGGTTTTATAATGCCGGTTTCATTGAATTTTTTGGTGAACGGCCTGTGGGAGGAATAAGTACCGTCCGTCTGCTGTAAATGCATGATTGGTGAATAACAGGATACTTCCTCCAGCCAGTGATATACTTCTTCATCGCCGGGTTGGCTGAACCAATATTCATACCGTTTCGCCGCCTTTTTCATATCGGCCAAGTTTGTTCTGTTTTCAACCATATACTTCATTTCATCCGGAAGACGGTATTCTTTTGCAGACCTTGCGGCAATCATCGACTGCAATTCTTCATCCGAAGGAAAATAAAAAAGATTTTGTCCGGCCATGTGCGCCGTATCAATCGTCGTATAAAGCGGGCAGCCGGAAATCTTATAAACATCACGCATATACCTTTTTACATCTTTTATTCTCCACCATCCCTGGGTTGGTGTATACATTTGCTCAAAACCATATTGAACGCATCGATCTCCCGCATACTTCGCGCATTGGACGGAATAATCCATCAGCGTTTCTTCTGCTTGGGCAAATGTCAATGGATTCTGCAGTACATCATCCGTAAAAGCCTGCAGGGTTCCTCCGGCAATGGCATTCATTTTCTGAGCCAGATCAATCGTACCGTATACATATGTGTTGCGGAAACGCTCCCGGTAGCTTCTGTCCCAATTCAGCAGGCTCGTTGACCGATACGTTACATAGCCGGAATAAAAGCTTACAAGCCGCATCCCGTATTGTTTTTCGCATAGCCTGACTTCGTCAATCCACCGCTCGGTATAATCCGGCGGACAAAATTGAGGGTCTATTTCCATATCTGTGCTTGCTTGTACGCACGATATGTCTCCGATATCTTCCCTGATTACGCGTATCCATTCGGAAGGCCGAACCCATCTTTTTATCGCGAAACAGTTATCCATGACAAGATGGATTCTGGGATATTTTTTTTCAGTCATTTATGACTCCTTTCGCCAGAAAATCAAGTAAACCGCTTATTTCCACTCGTGGCCGTAATCATAGGTAAAACGGTGATGTTCCACTTCGATAAATTCATCGGGAATTACTTTAATATCAAAGTTGTTCTTAAGTTCGATATAGCATCTGGCTGCTTTTTCGACCACTTGGCAGCATACCATCGCCTCGTCCAGATCATTCCCACAGCATACCGGCGCATGGTTGCGCAGCAAAACCGCTTTTTTATTTCCGATATATTTGGCGGCGGCAGCTCCCAATTCCTCATGGTTTCCCGCACGTATATAGTCCGGTGTAGCTGGAATCTCGCCGCCGATCAGCTGTGTCATTTCCTCGAGTATTGGAGGAATCGCTTCTCCGACAGCGCACATTGCGGATGCATAAAGCGGATGAAAATGTATGATGGCATTCACATCAGAGCGCGCAAGATAAATCAGCCTGTGGACTTCACGTTCTGTCGTAGGGCTATGAAATCCCTCAATAATATTCCCTTCATAATCAATGGTCACAATATCTTCGGGCTTCAACGAATCATATGGGACTCTGCTTGGCGTCATAAGGATGGTGTTATCCACTCTGACGCTGACATTTCCCCATGTGCCTACGACCAGATCCTTTTCCTGCATCCAGAGACATACATCAATGATCTTCTTTTTTAATTCCAAATTTTTCATGTTATACTCCATCCTGAAATAATTTTTTAAAACACTAAACTGAAGTAACCATTTTAAATAGTTACTTTAAATATTCAGATGCGTTTTCAGGTTAGAAAACGGCTTCGCAAATCCCACCAATCCATGTTCATTTTATAACCGGCTTTATAAAGCTCGTAAAGTTCCCGATATTTTTTTTGATTCTCAGGATTGGGGGAATAGCGTTTTTTAATCTTAACCACGCGGTCTATGGCTGCACGGTAATCTGGATACAGACCAAGGGCAACGCCGCAATTCATTGCTGCGCCCCTCGCCCCATGCTCGCGTCCGTCGCAAACAACGATGTCTTTTGCCATGGCATCGGCAAAAATCTGCATCCAGGTATTGCTCCCCGACCCGCCGCCTGAAACAAATATTTCCGTAAGCTCCGTCGGAATAATCGAATAACAATCCACCATGGCAAGAGCGACTCCCTCATATACAGCTCTGAGCATGTCCTTGACCGTTGTATTGAAGGATATTCCCGCAAAGCTCGCCTTAATGTTGCTTTTAAAAAAAGGAGCGCGTTCGCCGCCAGCAAGAAGGTATGGGTAATACACAACTCCATTGGAACCAATCGGAATGTCCCGGATAGCCAGGGAACAATATTCATAGATATCCATCCCCCTTTCCGCCGCCTCTTGTTTCAACCCAGATCCCATGTTTGCAAGAAACCACTCCAGATTCGGCGCTCCGCAAAGCGAAGACATAAAACGCAGCCACCTGTCTTCCCTGCAATGTGCCATTGTCATACCCAGCAGGCGCGGCGCAATGTTCGGCCGGTCCATTGCAACCGAATGGACCGCTGCAGTTCCTATGATTGTCATGGCCTGGCCGTTTTCTATTACGCCGCAGGATAATGCGCATGCGGGAACGTCCATCGGCCCTCCCACAATTGCAGTATCTACGCACAAGCTCAATGCTTCGGCAATCTCGGGCCGGATCTTGGAAATGTTTTCTTTCACGGCGCGTACCACGGGGAATTTTTGTTTATACAGATCCAGGCCAAAAAGTGAAAACAGCCTTTCGTCATATTTCCTGGTCCGGGCATTCAGCATTGGAATAAACATATCCGTATCGTCGCAATGGATTTCGCCCGTAAGCTTGAAAAACAACCAATCCTTTAAATGCAGAAAAGCCACCGCTTTTTCCAGCGCTTCAGGTTCATGTTTTTCCAGCCAGCGGATTTCTGCACACATGGCCGAACCGAAAACCGCCGTACCGCAAATATCGAATGCTTTTTCGATGGTCCCGTCCTCCTGCCAGGTTTTTATGATTTCCGAGGTCCGGCCGTCACAAAAACACATTCCGTGGCGCACAGGATTGCCATCTTTATCAATCAGCCAAAGTCCGTCGCCCTGCGCGGTAATTCCAATACCTGCAATTTCCTTCGGATCAACCGCAGATATGACTTCTTTTATGCATAAAAAACCCTTTTCCCAGATTTCATTCATATCCTGCTCATACCAATCCTCATAGGGCGTAAGAGCAATCAGGGAAAGGCCTTTGGATTTCAGTTCATTGCCATCCAAATCAAACAGCACAGCTTTAATCCTGGAGGTTCCCGAATCAATACCGATCAAATATTTTTTTCCCATAATCAACAATCCTTCTTTAAAGCACTTTCGCTTTTGCTACAAACCCGAAAGGACAATATAAAACCCGTTATTTTAAAAAATCCGGGTGAATAAGAGCCGGTCAAGGCCTGAACTCCATTACGGCTTCTCCAGGCCTAAACCCTTTGCTTTTTTTCTTTCGCGCATAATACCCAGTATGGACGGCAAAGCGATTGCAAGCACTACAACGATGCCGCTGACGGCAGACTGCGCATAAATATTGACGCCTACCAGAACAATAACATTCGAAATGATGCTTATGATCGCCGTACCTATGACAGCGCCTGCCGGGCTGCCTACGCCTCCTGTCAGCAGCACGCCGCCGATCACGCAGGCGGCTATCGAATTCATGGCCCAGTTTGTGCCAACCGCAGCCTGTGCGGATCCAAGGCGTGCGAGGCAAAGCATTCCTGCCAGCGCGGAAAGAAAGCCCATAATCGTAAACATCAGTACTCTGATCTTATCGACCTTTATTCCCAGTATCTTTGCCGCCGGTTTACTGTTGCCTATCGCATAAATATAGCGGCCTGTTATTGTTTTGCTGACATAAAGCAAAAGAACAGCCATTACGACCAGCATAATAATGAACGATATCGGAATCCCCCCTGCATCACCCTTTCCAAGAAAAAGAACCGAATCTGGGATTTGCGTGATCGCCTGCCCTTTGGTAATAACAAGCGTTATACCGCTGTAAACGCCCTGCATGCCGATGGTTGTTACCATTGAATTGATTTTTAAGCGCGTTACCAGTAAACCGTTCAGTGCTCCAAATCCAGCGCCCGACAGCAGGCCTAAAACAAACGCAAGAACCGGGTTCATACCGACCGATGTCATAAGCAGACCGCCGAAGATTCCCGCCAGTGTCGCCATCGCACCGACGGATAAATCCAGTTCTCCAATCAGAAGCAGAAGCGCTTGTCCTACCGCAACCAGGCCTATCAGGGAAATATCGCGCATCAGAGACTGCAGGTTATAAAGAGAAATAAAATAAGGTGATATTATTGTTGCAATAATCACGAGCCCTATCAGAACAAACCCTATCATTACAGTGCTGTTTCTGGACAAGGCCGCGGCTAAATTACCGGACGGCTTCTCTTTCATGGCGTTCATTATTATCCTCCTCCATTTTTTTCATATTTAAGCCTAAAATAGAACTCATAATATCTTCAGTGTTTGCATCCTTGGAATATTCTCCCGCTTTTTTTCCTTTATAAAGGGATATGATTCTGTTGGAACATTTCTTGATTTCATTCATTTCAGATGAAATCAATATGATACCGACACCGTCTTCTTCCGCGATTTTTTTCATCATCCGGTAAATCTCCGTTTTTGTTCCAACGTCTATGCCCTTGGTCGGTTCATCAAATATCAAAATACTGGGCTTGCAGCTCATAGCACGCGCAATAATGACCTTCTGCTGGTTCCCACCGCTCAAAAATTTTATTTCCTTTCTGATATTGGGCGCTTTTATGTCGTAAGCCCGGATGATCTCCTGAACTGATTTAACCTCTTTTTTTGTTGAAATAAAACCCCTGGTCCTAAGCTGATCCAGCAAGCTGACGGAAGCGTTCTCACGTAAGCTGAGATCGGCCAGTATACCCTGGCTTCTCCTTTCCTCCGGGAGATAAAACATCCCGTTTTTTACGGCATAGTTCGTATCTCCCGTCTTCCATTTTTGTCCTTTGTATTTTATACTGCCTGAGATAACGGGCAGATATCCGAATATAGCCTGCATCAGTTCACTTCTGCCTGCCCCCACAAGGCCTGAAAAGCCTACGATCTCGCCTTTTTTCAGTTGGAAACTGATATCCTGGAACATGGGCCCGGTCAGATGATCCACCTCAAGGAGAACCTCGTCCGAAGCTTTTTCGGAATAAAATGCTTCCTGTTCGTCAAGATCATGTCCCGTCATTTGCACGACCGTCCAATTAACATTTACTTCGGAAGCATCCACTTCAGCAACCTGTTTACCGTTCCGGAATACGGTTACTACGTCGCCGATCTTAAAAACCTCCTCCAACTTGTGAGAAATGAATACAACCGCCTTATTTTCATTTTTTAGCCGTTCTATCGTATCAAAAAGCTGTTCCGTATCTTCAATGGTTAAACTGGTAGTCGGTTCGTCCAGCATTAAAACATCATAATCTTCAAAAACCGCTGCCCTTGCGATCTGCAAAAGCTGTTGCTGTGAAACGGATATGTCTTTGACCTCCGTTTCGGGCGATACATTTATATTGAATCTTTTTAATATAGGAATTGCTTTTTCCTTTATCGCTTTTTGGCTAATAGCTCCATTTATTTTTGAGCGTTTATACGGAATAAACAGATTTTCGGCCACGGACATATGATTGAATAAGTCAATTTCCTGTGGCACGTAGGCAATTTTTTCAAACAATTTTCTGTCTTTCAGGGCGGACTTGCCGTTAATCACGATTTCTCCGGCATCAGGCTCATATACTCCCGTCAGGCATTTTATAAGCGTACTTTTTCCTGCCCCGTTCTCGCCAACGATACAGTGTACCTTTCCCGGTTCAATTGAAATATTTACAGAATCAAGAGCCAAAACTCCGGGGAATATTTTTGTGAGGTTTTTTGCTTCCAATACTTTCATACACTGCCTCCTTTCTTATATATGCCGAGTAAATTATTGCATAAGGGCCGTTCAAAAATGGACGGCCCTTATAGATGTCAGTACTCTTTAGCTGGCCGCAGAGGAACTTGCATTCGCATTTTTGCTTGCTTCAGCTATTGAAATCCATTCATCGACATTGCTGGAGTCGATATAAAGGATACCCGTGTCAACAAATTGCGGAATATCCATACCCATGGTAGCCTGGAAAAGCATCAGAACCGCGAGAGAACCCTGATCCTGCGGCTTGGTCGAATACGAGCAAACCATTGTTCCGTTCTTAACATACTGTAGGATCTGTAGAAGGTTTTCTGCGCCGACGAACGTAATCTTACCCTGCATTCCCGCTTCTTCAATAGCTGCGGAAATCCCGATAGGACCGGAGGCATCCACGCACAGGAAGCCCCCGAGATCCGGGTTTGCAGCAATGCAAGCTGCTGCCAGCTGCTGAGCGGTCTGGTAGTTGTCCTGGTCTGCGCCCGCTTCGATCACCTCAATATTGGGGTACTTTGCAAGCACCGTCTTAAGAGTCTCATATCTTTCGGAATGGTTGGCAGCCGTCGGAACGCCGTGCATAATAGCGATCTTGCCCTTCTCGCCAAGGCGTTTTACCAGATCTTCCGCCTCCAGAGTTGCCTGTTCTGTAAAGTCGTTCCCAACCGCACAAAGTCCCGATCCCGGAACGCGAGCGTCAAAAAGCATGACCGGGATGCCCTTTGCCTGGATCTCATCAATGATCTGTTTGCTTCCGCTGTAATCGTTAGGGTCCAAAATAATACCGTCGGGATTCGTCGCAGCCGCCTGTTCAAGAACAGTGTTCTGCGTGGTGATATCCGCCGTTGCAGGAGCACGGTAATCGATTTTTACATTCACTCCCAATTGCTGGCTGAGTGCCGTAGCTTCCTGATTAGCTCCGTAGGTCACAGCGTCAAACCATTCATGGACGCACTTTGGTACAATTACAAAGGTTAAATCTTTTTTGGCTTGTCCGGCTTGAGCGGTGGCAGCCGCCGAGGCAACCGATTCAACACTGTCGCTTGATGGTGATCCAGCCGCCTCTGCAGCTTTCGACGACGCGGGCGCCGCATTTGATGCAGCATTGCTTGCCGATCCCGGTGTCGAACTGCAGGCAACAAGTCCAACAGCCAACAGTACTGCAAACATGATAACTAATACTTTTTTCATTGAAATCCTCCTATATTTTTATTTTTAGGCAACAAATAACATAACGCCAAATATCGCCTGCGTTTGATTGTATGTTATTGTTAAACCTAAATTGTTTGCATATGCACAGATGTTATTATGCGGTTATTCTATCAAATTATATACATTTTGTCAATATGTAAATTGTTAATTTACTTGTTGATATATTCAATTAATAAATATTTATTTGCATTTAATCAGTTGCTTTTTCTGTCAAAATTCTTTTTTACGCTTATTTTTCGCCTTAATTATATTTTTTTCGCTACATTTTATCACCATTTTAACACTGTTATATTATTGTTATTTTACCTTTCGTTAAATTTGTCACACACTGATTTTTAACAAATATAAACGTTCCGCGAATCGCAAGCGATGATTTTCAAAGCAAAAATAAAGCGGAGTCCAAACCTCGCAATATGAACCAGTATGTATTCCCATTCACCATCAAATTGACTTGAACCATACTGATTCCGAAAGATATCATAAATCCGAATTGCAGTTTCTTGTGCCCAGTGCACCCAATAAAGAAAATTAACGGTTTAGATTTATCATAATAAAATAATTATTCATAAAATGCCTGCCGTTTACCGGCAATCTAATATTTTTCTTTGAAAGCAAATAATACCGGATAATAAAAGATTCCGGAAATCTGATTCGATATCTTATGTATCTGCCATAAAAATATGGCAGTTTGATTCAGCGGCATTCGTCGCTGCTTGGGTCTTCAATAAATGTGGCCAGTCTGAATTTATGCCGGTGTCCGTCATTTACAGTTGTTACAGACTCCAAAAAATGAACATGACGGTCTCCTACCGGGATGGCTCCCAGAGTTCTACCGCAGAATTCATGATAATGGTTTTCAAAAAAATCAGTTCTGAAGGCTACATCATGGACATGGTTATACCTGCCTATGGGTATCGCCTCGCCCGTTACAGTTGCAAAACGGTGATTATGCGGATCTTCCTCCCGTTCGGCTATTTCGGTGCTCCCCTGAACTTCATGCACATGGAATTGCCTTCTTGAACAGCGATCATTATCATCAAACAGCATGTGTTATTTCTCCTTTCGTATTTTTTATGTTTGGGTAAAACGATCACCATACCGCGTTTTGCAAAAATCCGGTTTTTATATAATTTATTAACATTCAATATCATATTATGTAGGATTATATCTAAACGTGATAACGGGAATCCATCCGGATAAAATTCTTATACTTTTTGTCTAATACGCACAATTAATGCATTTTTACATAAAATAAAATATATTGAAAGCAAAGGAGGTTTTGAATGTGCAAAACCGTTCAGGAATCGATCCTATGTTTTGGGCGCGCGCCCGCGGCACGGACGCGCAAGACAGCGCCGACAGCCCGCTTGAAACAGAAGCCCTTGGCAGTATGTTTCCGGAACTTGCAGGTTTCAGGGGAAACGAGCTGCAGGCCGTTCTTGGATTATTCGGGTTGCTTGGATATTACGGCACAATCGGCCATGTTCTCCCTTCAGAATAATAATTTTTATTGGGAATCAATTTCTGCTCCGGATTTCAAAGATTTTTCCGGAACATAGAAGAAATGCTCCTGATATCAGGAACATTTCTTTTCCATCCTATAAATGCTTTTTTGTTCAATTTCAGTATAATGTATCCAGGTCAGACTACCCCAGCGCCTTCACGCCCTTCATGATCATCTGGTCCAGGATATGCGCCATTTCATCCGGCGTTTCCTTCATGCCTGTTTTCAGCCATTCTTCGAACATACCGATGCAGCCATAGATAAAAAACGCATAAAAATGCTCGAAATATTTTGTACTCTTTGCATTATAGATTCTCGTCCAATAATAAAGACAGCGATCGCGCACCAGGTCTTTCAGTTTATTGACAAAATCCAGGTCCCCGTTCGGACCGATAAGCGCTATGCACAAATCCGCATTTTCCGCAAGGAAACTGAAGACGTCCGTCATGACCGGGGACGGCGGTTCCCCATTGGATTCCTTCAGCTTCACGATCTCATAGAACTCCTCAAACATCTCGTTTTCCGTTTGCTCGATCAGATCGTAGATATCTTTATAGTACAGGTAAAACGTGCCGCGATTGATATCGACAAGATCCGCTATTTCACGCACTGTGATATTCTTGACAGGTTTTTTCTTTAAAAGTTCCGTCAGCCCTTTTCTGATCTTGTCTTTTGTCCTGCGGACGCTGCGGCTCATGCCTTTATCGTTCATGAATTTTCTTCCTTTTTCACAAAAAATTTAACAGATTGAAAATAAGTGTCGACCTTTCAACAATCAAAAAAAAACTGTTGCTTGAAATAAATCCTTCCAATATATTAATATTAGTTCATAATTGAACTGTTGTAAATATTTTGACAGCAGTTAACCAAAAAAAGATTTTTGGAGGTGGAAAAACAATATGGCAAGTGTAAAAAATGCTCTGAAAAGCGCAGGAGCAAATGTTGCTTTTTCAGCTGCTTTCAAGTATCTGGAAAAGGATCCGGTGAAAAACTTTCCCAAACTGATGAAATGGGCGGATACCTTTACAAAGGGAAACGATTGGAACAAAGCAGTAGGCAGATTCCAGAACTGGTTTGACGAGGAAACATGGCAGGGCGTTCTCATTAAACGCGTGCTGCAGGACGTTGACACAAACTATTTAAAAAGATTTATTTTGAACTTCTTCCTGAATTCGGGCGTAAAAGGCATGCCGATCGCGCATGAAAAAAGCAAGGAGCTGGGCGTAAACGTGCCCTGGGCTATCCTGATGGACCCGACATCGGCTTGCAACTTGAAATGCCTTGGATGCTGGGCCGCGGAATACGGTAAACACTATAATCTTTCCTACGAAAAAATGGACGAGATCATTACGCAAGGCAAAGAATTAGGTATTTATTTTTATATTTATTCCGGTGGTGAACCGCTTGTCCGTAAGAAGGATCTTATCCGTTTGGCGGAAAAACACAATGACTGCGCTTTCGGCGCATTTACAAACGGCCTTTTAATTGACGAAGACTTTGTGGAGGACCTTCTCCGCGTAGGCAATTTTACATTCATGATTTCGGTGGAAGGCACGGAAGAGGAAACGGATGCGCGCCGCGGCAAGGGAACCTATCAGGGTATCATGCGCGCAATGAAGCTTCTGAAAGATGCGAAAATTCCTTTCGGCTATTCCGCATGCTACCACAGCAAAAACTATCAGACCATTGGCAGCGACGAATGGAACAATAAAATGATCGAGGCAGGCTGCCTGTTCGGATGGCTGTTCACCTACATGCCCATCGGCAAGGACGCAATACTTGACCTTTGCGTAACGCCCGAACAGCGTGAATACATGTACACCCGCGTGCGCGAAATGCGCGAGTACAAACCGATCTTCATACTGGATTTCTGGAACGACGGAGAGTATGTCGGCGGATGCATCGCCGGCGGAAGGCGTTATTTCCATATCAACTCGAACGGCGACTGCGAACCCTGCGCGTTCATTCACTATGCGACGCACAACATCAACAACTGCACGCTGGAAGAGGCGCTTGGAAGCCCGCTGTTCAAAAAATACCAGGAAGGCCAGCCTTTCTCCGACAACCTGCTGCGGCCCTGCCCGCTGCTGGATAATCCGGAGCACCTTCGTAAGATTGTAAACGAATCGGGCGCGAAACCCACACAGGACCTTGACCTGGAAGGCGTGGATGTGCTCACGGCAAAAACAGATGGCGTCGCTGCAAAATGGAAAGAGAAAGCGGACGAATTATGGTCCTGCGGTCATTTCCCGCATAACGCGGTCATCAACTACGCTCTGGACAAAAGAGTGGATACCACCTGCGACGGCACGGCGGATTGCGGACACTGCGGAAGGATCCATGTAGACCGTCCAACGGAAAAACCGGCAAATATCGGCTGATCCAAAAAGATCAAAATAATAAATCCCGTACTGAAAAATGTGCGGGATTTTTTATTGCATTTTTTATATAAAAAATTCCGGCCATTTTAATTCAGAATTTTTTGGCGGAACTTATTCTTCAGCTTTTTAATGTTTTTGTAAATGCCGGCAAAACTCTTTTTGACCGCCGTTTCCAGAACATACATAACAAAAGGCATGCTTGCGATACTTATGAGGAGTATGATGATGCAGGTTGTGTTGAGGGGAACTATATCAAAATACCAGGATAATGCGCTCAGGCAGAGTGCAAAAATTCCGATAGTGCTTGCCAGTATTATTTTTCTGCTTAAGGTAAACGGATAACATACTTTGGCCGTTACCCAAATCCCTGCGGCGGACGCCAAAACAATGCACATTGTGCTGATCATATTATGCGGGATCTGAAAACTGTTGGCGATATAATTCAAAACTATCATGCTGCCCACTGCGCAGACTCCGCCGGGCAGCGACTTTGCAAAAACATCCAAAAGAAAATTACCCTTGATTTTTGATGTGTTGAATTCAAAAGACAGAAAAAATGCAGGGAACCCGATAGTTACAAAACTGATCAGGACCATCTGGACGGGGGTAAACGGATAACTCATTTGCGGAAGCAGCAGCGTAAAGACGGCCAGCAAAAGCGAATAAATCGTTTTTGTTATAAAAAGCGTCGCAGCTCTCTGAATATTGTTTACGACTTTTCTGCCTTCGGAAACAACATTGGGAACAGATGCAAAATTTGAATCCAAAAGTACCAAATTGGCAATGCTTTTTGCGGCGTCGCTTCCCGATGCAACCGCAATGCTGCAGTCGGCTTCCTTGAGCGCAGGGACATCGTTTACGCCGTCTCCCATCATGGCTACAGTTTTTCCCGAACGCTTTATAGCGGCGATCATCTGCTTTTTTTGATTGGGAGATACCCTGCCAAAAACGTTGTACAGGGATACCGCTTCTTTTATTTTTTCCATGGTGTCAAGTTCGGTCGCATCAATGCATTTTACGTCTTTCAGTCCCGCCTTTTCTGCTATCCTCTTGACTGTCAGCGGATTATCCCCGGAAATTATTTTTATGTCTACGCCCTGCGCATAGAAATACTCCAGGGTGGATGCGGCGTCGCTGCGTATTTTGTCTGCAAATACGGCAAGTCCTATGCAGGACAGGTCTTCCGGCAGTTCATTCTCATTTGGCCTATGTTTGCTTACGGCCACCGCCAGGACCCTGTTTCCTTTTTCAGAAAAATCTCTTATTTTTTCAGTAATAATCTCATCTTTGTCTTTAAACAAAAACTCATAGGCGCCAAAGGCGATAAACCCCGTTTCTTCTATATATACCCCGCTGAACTTTCTCTCCGATGAAAAAGGGATCTCCATATCCGAATTTTTATGAACGATTTTATTCCCGATATAATCGCGCAGAGCGCTGACGGTAGCGTTATCGTCTTTTATGGCTCCGCAAAAATAAGAAAGCAGTTCATGGGTATCGGCGCTTTCAAGATCAATTATTTTTCTTAAAAAAAGTTTCCCTTCGGTTATGGTGCCTGTTTTATCAAGGCAGAGGGTGTCCGTCCTTGCCATGGTTTCAATGCTGTAAAGGCTCTGCACAAGCGTCTTTTTATTTGCCAGTATGATCGCGCTTGTCGCAAGCGACAAGCTTGTAAGCAGGATGAGCCCTTCGGGAATCATGCCGATCACGGATGCAACGGACTTTGCAATGCTGTCGTTGTATCCGAAGCCCATGGCGTATTGGCGGAAAAACATGAGTAGGCCAATGGGTATGATCACATAACTGACAGATTTTAATATATATCCGATATCGCGGCTCAATTTGGAAGGACTCTTTTTAGAAGCTTTTGCCTCGCCTGCGATCTTATTTGCAAAACTGTTGTCACCCACGCCGGTAACCAGCGCCCTTCCGTTCCCGGATACCACATAACTGCCCGAATAAAGCGTGTCTCCCTTTTTCTTGAGTATTATATCCGATTCGCCGGTAACAAGAGACTCGTTCACCTCAAGATATCCGTTTGTAAGCGCGCCGTCAACGCATATCTGGTCGCCGGTTTTGAGCACTATAATATCGGAAAGGACAACGTCGCAAATATTTAAACTGATTCTTTTTCCATCACGGATAACCGTTGTTTTGGCGGCTACAATGAGCGAAAGTTTGTCCAATGTTTTTTTGGATGCGATTTCCTGGAATATTCCTATAATAAGATTGCCGACAACTACAAACAGGAAGGTGAGATTCTTGTAATCCCCTGTAAAAACAACGAATACTGTAAGAACCAGATTTAAAATATTAAAAAATGTGATAAGATTATCTTTAAAGATCTGTTTATATGTTTTTGTTTTATGAGAATCACAAACATTGATCTGGCCCGCCGATTTACGCTCCTGAGCCTGTTCGCTTGTAAGTCCTGTATTTTCGTCCGGTATATAATTTTCTTCCATTAAATTTTCCTTTAAATATCCATACCTCTGGTCAGTTCTTTTCTGCCGGTATTCCTGCCTCCCGTGCCGAATAACAATAGGATCCCTAGGAATATTACCGAAGTTTTAACGTCTGTTTTTTTAGTATAACAATAGTGTTCATTTTATTTGCTTATTTGTTACTTGTCAATAATTCTCAAATAAACTTAAATAAAAATTAATATTCAAAAGAGTATTTATTTTTACCGCTGAAGGATGTATGGTTTAAAAGTGCTGAAAAATAATAAAAAATTGATTCTTCTTTGGCCATTACGGGAATGATTTGAAAATAAAGCCGCATTCAAGGAGAAACGCATGGACCTTATCAGCGTCAATTTAATTACCGTAATAATTGTCTGCCTGTTTTTTATCCCCATAACAGCCGGGATGATACGGCCCTTTTCCACCGGCCGGGTAGAACGTTCCCTTACATCGCTGATGAATAACCTTGCGTTGCTTTTTTCCATTATCCTGTCCGTCTACTTTACGCGGCTGATTCTTTCGGATAATCAAAACACGATTCTCACAACACTTTATAAAATCCTTCCTTCGCTCCAAAGCTTTATCTCCGGTAAAAGCATTTGGGTATACATCATCTTTATACTTTTTTTCCTGCTTATTATCGACGGTATTTTGCATCTCATTACCTTCCCCATTTACCGGTACGGCATTGTTCCGATGTCCCGCAGAATTGCATCCGGCGTCAATTCAATGAACGGCTTCTCAAGACGGTTGGTCGGCGGTTTATGGCAGCTTCCAAAATCAATCTGGATTGTTTTGGTTTTTTGCATATTGCTGAATCTATTTTCCGGATTTTACGGCAATCCCGCTTTTACGCAGTATGCAGGCGAATCCTCTCCATACCGGCTTGTTCAGAACAATGTTGTCAAGCCGCTGATGAATACCAGCCTGGTTAAAAATATCCAGATTGTGCTGAACGATTCGTTCAAAGCGCCGCAGAACGAACCCACCGGCCAACCCGGGAAGACGCAACTGATCAAATATTTCAACGGAATCACCCTGGATGAAGCGGTAAAGTCTGATGCGGAAATTGACGCGGCGGCCCAAAAAATTGTGGGTTCGGAGCAAAATGAAAAAGAGAAAGCCTATCTGCTTTATCAGTGGATCAGTAAAAACATAAAATACGACGACGCCAAAGCCGTAACAATATCACAGGATCCATCCCGTGCAGCTTCCGGGGCAATAGTTGCTTTTAACACAAGGGCAGGCGTATGTTTTGATTTTTCCACTCTCTACGTTGCCATGTGCCGCGCGGCGGGGCTGAACGTCAGGTTTATAACAGGTTTGGGATACGGCGGAACAGAATGGGGCGACCATGCCTGGAACCAGGTCTATGACCCCAAAGAAAATGCCTGGATCAATGTGGATACAACTTTCGGCAGCTCCGGAATGAATTATTTTGACAAGCCCAATTTCGATTGGGACCACGCAAACGCCCAAATTCAGGAAGAGTGGTAATCAAGTATTTTCTCCCTATGCCTCCCGGCGGGCGCCGCGGCGCTTCATTACGGGGCAGTTCCATACACCTGAAACATAAATACCTTAACAAATAATACGGTTAGCCATATATTATAAACACAGGGAAAAATGCAGAAAAATATACATGCATTTACGGAGGAACTGGTTTGATAAAAAATTCAGAGGCCGGAAACAAGATTTTGGATTCCATCATATCCATAAATAAAACGGCGGCTGCATTATATAATATGGTTGAAAACCGGGATAAGGACTATTCATTATATGCACAAACCTTACTGGAAACGCTTGAAACGGTGGGCGGCGCACTGGACCGGCTTGCGCAGGAAGAACCCGCGCTTGGTGCGCATCTTATCTGCAAAAATGCCGCCTGCTCATTGTCAAATCTTATGGTTTATGCTCAGAATGAGCCGGAGATGGCCTTGGAAAAAATCAAATTTGAATTGCTGCCCTTAATTCAGGAATTATATGTGGATTTATATTTCTGGGGCTTTGTATACCCGGACAAAGAAAAAATGCAGCATTATTACCAAAATGAAATGAGAGACCTTTGTCCTTTGCCATATATCGACGAAGCTGAAAGCAAAGGGGCGTATCCATACGATATTTCGATAGTTGTGGTTGCTTACAATAAACTGGAATATACAAAACTATGCCTCAATCATATTCAAAAATATTTTCCCGGCCATATAAGCCATGAATTGATCTTGGTAAATAACGGCTCCAGCGACGGAACAAAGGAATATTTTAAGAGCCTTCATCCTGATAAACAAATTGATATTTTATACAATACAAAAAGTTTTTCGTTTGTAAGCAGGGCTATTGAAGGAAAATATATTTTGTTTGTATCCAATGACGTCCTCATCACTCCAAATTCGGTGGAGAACATGCTTGCCTGTATTGAATCGGATGAGAGAATCGGGTGTGTCGTGCCGGTTTGCCAGAACATATCGAATCTCCAGGCAATACCTGCGGATTATTCAAATATAGATGAAATGATCGCTTTTTCCCAAAAGAACAATATAAGCGATCCGTACAAGTGGGAACAAAGGGTCAGGCTTTGTATTCCCATTGCCTTGGCAAGGAGCAGGGTTTGGGAATTTCATTCTTTTTTCAATTACCTCTATCCGTTTTCTCCGGAAAGATTCCTGTCCTTTTCTGACGACCTGATGTCAATGATGATGCGCCGGAACGGGTATAAAAACATTTTAGCGAAAGACGCATATGTGCATCATTTTGGAAGCGTAAGCCTGGATCAGAATAAAAACGATACGGCAAAAGCAACGTATCTGAAAAATTGTCTGGAATTCCAGTATGTTTTTGGATTGAATCCCTGGGGAGAAGGTTCCTGCTTTGACCGCACATTAATTGAGGCGCTGCCGCTGAAAGAAACGGAGTCTGTCAATATACTGGGCGTCAACTGCGGGCTGGGCAGCGATCCGCTGAAAATCAGGGAAACAATAAAGGAGACCCAAAAGAATCTGAAGGTGAAAATATACAGCATAACAAATAATCCTGTATATTGTGAAGATTTAAAAGGCGTTTCCGACGAATTTAAACTTGTTGATACCTTTACAAATATTTCAGACGTGTTTCCGGATACGGTTTTTCAGTATATTGTTTTTGGAACCGGCTTCGAAAAAGAAGAACCTTTAAGCGCAATCATGCGCAGCGCTTTTTTATGCCTTAATAAAGGCGGCGTTTTGGCGGTTAAAGGCGTCGACCCCGCTTTTCAATCAAGGCTTGCCGGTTTATTTGAAAGGGTAAAACCGTTGGGAACATGGTCTTTGATTTTTACAGAATAAATGATATGCGAACTATATTGCCAGAATATTGGCGGATTCTCTATTTATTCTTAAAACATCGGCTAAAAAAGCAATAAATTCTCCATTTTTAGGTTGTTCCGATCTGTCGAATATCGTATAACCAAAGATATCCTTCAGCTTTTCCATTTTCCCCCGCGTCCATCCTACACTGATCGCATGACGTATCGCACGTTCCGCTCTGCTTGAGCTTGTCTCAAATTTATCCGCTATAGCGGGATACAAAATTTTTGTAATGTTGTTGCCTGCCTCGGGCGAAACAATCGACATACCGATAGCTTCACGTAAATAATGATATCCGTTAATCTGAGGGGGAATCCCGATTGAAAGCAGTATATAACTGATCTTCTTGTTTATGCTGTTTTTTTCAAAATCGCTGATCTGTTGAGAAAAGATATGTTTATGCCGGTCATATGATATTTCCAGAATGTTTTTTATAAGGATATTTAAATTAACCGGCTTTGTCATATGTTTTTTTGCCCCTAATTTCTTTGCCTGCTTTATTAAAAAATCTTCAGAAGTATCGGACAGTACAATCCATTCTATTTGCTGCGTTTCCTCTTTTTTCAATTGTTTCATTAAAGCCAAACCATCTTCTCCAATAGACGATAAATCCAGAACAACTACATCCGGCAGTTCGATTTTTAGCAATATAAGCGCCTCTTCCAGGTTTCTTGTTCCGCCTGTTAACCTTATATTCTTTTGTTTATTGATATAATTAT
Source organism: Bacillota bacterium (assembly GCA_023393165.1). GTDB lineage: Bacteria > Bacillota > Clostridia > Christensenellales > Christensenellaceae > JAEYKI01. Next base: position 393,948 of record JAEWMJ010000032.1, read on the forward strand.
TTAATTCCAGACCCACTAAACCGTCATTTTCCACTACCTGAACCTTGGTTTCATATTCTACTGTTTTTTTCAATGTTCTTTCTCCTTTTAATCAAAAGTCGTCATAAAAAATTTCGAGTTTTTCATGGATAACGTTTTGTTCTTACTTTATATTCCTATAAAAATATTCGTATGGTCTGCGGCAATTTTTTGGGTTGGGTAATAATTACTATGATTTCCTGTTCATACCGGAAACCACCAAAAAATCCGCGTCCGCTTTCCAATCCAAATCAGATCATTTAGTTGCCTGAAATTTGTTGTTTCTCGCCTCAAATTTCTTTTTTCACGCTGTCCAATATACGGGCCTTAGAAATTTCCTGCTATTTAAAAAACCATCATATTGACAAAATAAATTTTTCATCATACAATAAAAAAAATTGTAAGAATATAAAAATTTTTTTGTTTTATAAAGACTACTGTCTATTAAGCAATAAAATGTAAGGATGTTACGGATGAATTTCAAGCAAGGTACGTCGTCGTTCAGAGTAGAACGAACCACGCTTCGGCAGTAAATTCTCCGTTTTTTTGTTTGAAGTATCTTTCAAAAATACCAACGGGCTGCCGACATCAGCCTGCTGGATGAAAGGAGATAAACTGCGTTTATGGAAGAAATTCTGCGGATGGAGCATATCACAAAGCAGTTCGGTGAACTGTATGCCAATAAAGACGTCAGCTTTGATGTGCGCCGCGGCGAGGTTCATACGTTGCTGGGTGAAAACGGAGCCGGCAAAAGTACGCTGATGAATGTCTTGTTTGGCTTATACCAGCCGACGGCAGGTTCCATTTTTTTCAATGGCAGCAAAACGAATATCGATTCGCCCGCTCAGGCTGTGAAGCTTGGCATCGGCATGGTGCACCAGCACTTTATGCTAGTGGAAGCCATGACTGTCTTTGAAAACATCATTTTGGGTGACAAGAATACCAAAGGTATCTTTATCAATGTGGAGGCCCGCAAAAAAGAAATATTGGATCTGGCCCAAAAATACAGCCTTGATGTGGAGCTGGATAAACCTATTTCCGAGATATCTGTGGGCGCGCAGCAGCGCATTGAAATTATTAAAGCCCTTTACCGCGGCGCAGAACTGCTGGTGCTTGACGAACCTACCGCGGCGCTGACCGACATCGAGGTGGAGGGACTTTTTGATGTGATCTTAAAGCTCAAGGCGGAAAAGAAAAGCATTATCTTTATCAGCCACAAGATGCGCGAGGTGCTGCGTATTTCCGACCGCATCACAGTCCTTAGGGCGGGCGAGGCTGTCTGTACCGTAAATTGCTGCGATACCTGCGGCGAAGACCTTGCAAATCTGATGATCGGCCGCGAACTGCCCCCTTCCCATTACACAAAAGTTGAGAATCTGGGCAAAGACGTGGCTGTTCTCAGCAATGTCAGCTATAACGCCTCTTCCAAACACAGCGGCCTCAGAAACGTTTCTCTCCGGGTGGGTTGCGGCGAAATTCTGGGCGTCGCCGGTGTTGACGGGAACGGGCAAAGCCAGCTGGCGCAAATCATTACCGGCGTGCTTTCTCCGGACACCGGATCTGTGGAGATCAAAGGGGAACGCATCTCGGAATTTAATCCCCAGAGCTTCATCGACAAAAATGTGGCTCATATACCTGAAGACCGCAACAAAATGGGCCTTATTCCCAATATGACCGTTCAGGACAACATCGTGCTGAAATCCACCTTGTCCCCGCAGTTTTCCGCTGCTCACGGCGCATACCTGCGTAAAAAGGCCATGCACGAATATGCGGCCCAAATGCAGGAAAAGTACGATATACGCTGCGAATCTGTAGAGCAGGAAGTCAGAAATCTCTCAGGCGGGAATCAGCAGAAGGTAATTTTAGCGCGGGAACTGGAAGGCAATCCTGATCTGCTGGTTGCGGTCCATCCAACCCGCGGGCTCGATGTTGGAGCATCCCGCTTTATTCACGATACCATGATAGAGGCGCGGGACCGCGGCTGCGGCATCCTGCTTATCTCCGCTGACTTTGACGAAGTTTTGGAAATTTCCGACCGTATAGTCGTTATGTTCGAAGGAAAAATCATGGGCGAGTTTTCGGGAAAAAATCCTCCCATCCAGGAAATCAGCCTGGCAATGGGGGGCAAGGAGGCAGTCAGCATATGAAATTGAAAAACAGTCTCTTAAACGTGGGGGTTCCGATTGCCGCCGTTGTGGCGGCCTTTGGATGCGGCTGTATCATCATTGCGGCCCAGGGGGCATCGCCCGCTGAGGCTATCCAATATCTGTTGATCGGCGCTTTTGGGAGCGCGTCCAATGTGGCGACAACGCTTGTAAAAGCTACGCCGCTGATCTTTACCGGCCTGTGCGCCTGTTTTGCTTACCGCTGCGGCGTGTTTAACCTTGGCGGCGAAGGACAGTTTGTCATGGGCGCATGCGTCTCTATATGGATTGCCGTAACTTGGGGCGTCACAGGCGTCCCGGCGATACTCCTCTGCCTGATAATGGGTGCCCTTGCCGGCGGCATCTGGGGCGCTGTCCCGGGGATACTCAAGATAACCCGCGGCCTAAACGAGATAATCGTATCCATCATGCTCAACTATATTGCGATACTGTTTATGGGCCTGATGTACACAAGCCTGCTTCGGGATGGCAGTGTTCCCCAAACACCCGCCGTGCCTGAAGCAACCCAGCTCCCGCGCATCTTTCCCGACGTCCGGGTGACCTGGGGCATCGTTATCGCGGTTGCGGTTGCCGCTCTCGTACACTACTTTTTATTCAATACCTCAAGCGGCTTCAAGCTGCGTTCGGTAGGCCTCAACAGCACAGCTTCCCGTTTCAACGGTTTTTCAGTCAATCGATACATACTTTCAAGCTTCGTCGCCTCAGGCGCTATCGCAGGCCTTGGCGGCAGCGTGGAGCTGCTTGGCACACAATACCGTCTTATGAGCGGATTCGGCATGGGATTCGGATTTGACGGAGTCGCTATAGCGCTCATCGCCCAGCTTAATCCTTTGGCCACAGTATTCATCGCCTATTTCTTTGCGGTGCTGCGAACAGGCGCCACCACCATGCAGGTGGGCACCGGCGTCCCCACCTCGGTGATCGATATCATACAAGCGATGGTGATCGTTTTTGGTGTAGCAGGCTTCGCCATCGTCCGCCTGCCGCAAATCAAACAATTTTTCAGCACCCGGCTTTCCAGCCGGAAGGAGGCGAATTAATATGGATTTTGCTACTGAGATGCTTCTCTCAACCGTCCGCATGGCGACGCCGATATTGTTTGTTGCCCTGGCTGAGCTGTATTCCGAGCGCGCCGGCCTGGTCAACATCGGTCTGGACGGCATCATGACCTTCGGCGCTCTTTCAGGCTTTATGATCGGCTATATATCGGGCAATCCCTACCTTGGAATTATTGCCGGCGCTTTCGGCGGCATCCTTATCAACATGATCTATGCCTTTTGTACCATCACGCTTCGCGCGGAACAAATCGTATACGGCATGGCGATCAATATATTCGCGCCGGCGGTGGCCGCTTTTATATACCGCGTGCACTTTGGCGTTAGCTCCACCCTTGCACAGGGACCGCTGATGTCAACGGTAGCCATCCCTGTGTTGAAGGATATCCCCGTTATTGGCAACCTTTTGTTCAATCAGACCCCGATGGTCTATTTCGCTTATTTGATGGTAATATTCTCCGCAGTTTTTTTCAGCAAAACCAAGGCGGGACTCAATTTTAAAGCTGTCGGCGAATTTCCACGTGCGGCTGAAACGCTGGGGATCAATGTTGTTGGCGAAAAGTATATCGCGACAATCATATGCGGCGCTCTGGCCGGTATCGGCGGCGCGTATCTGACCACTTGCTACGTCAACACATATTCAGACGGCGTTGTCGCCGGCAGAGGATTCATCGCGCTGTCTGCCGTTATATTCGGGCGCTGGACTTCATCGGGTGTAATGCTTGCCTGCCTGCTGTTTGGCTTCTTTGACGCCCTGCAGCTGAGGCTGCAGGTGATGAACACCGACACGCCTTATCAACTGTTCCAGATGATTCCTTATTTGTGCACGCTGATTGCCCTGTCGGTATTCGGTATTCGCAAATCGGGTCCCCTTTCTGTTGGGAAACCGTATTTCCGGGAGGAAAGATAAGTTCATGATTTCCCTTTAAGGATTTTATGATAAATTTTAAAAAAACGAGGAGGAACTAGAATGAAAAAAGTAATTGCATTGGTTCTGGTATTAGCCCTGGTGCTGTCGCTGGCAGCCTGCTCAGGCGGGACAACTCCGTCCGCATCTGTGAGCAGTGAAAGCTCCGCGAGCAGTGAAAGCGCTTCGGCAGCGCCCGCAGAAAGCGCGGCGGCCGGCACAGAGTCGTCCGGCAAGGTCTACAAGATCGCCATGGTCTGCGATTCCAGCATTTCCGATGGCGGCTGGGGCGCAGCCTGCTATAACGCCATGGTCTCGGCTGCCGACGAACTGGGTTGGGAAACACAGTACACCGACAGCATTGACGTAGCCGATTATGTACAGTCCATCGAGAGTTATTGCCAGCTGGGTTACGACATGATCTTCCTGCCCGGCAACCAATACAGCGACGCAACTGTTCAGGTCGCCAAAGATTATCCGGATATCGCATTTGCGGTACTGAACGGAGCTGAAACGCTGCCCACCGACAACATCATGAGCATGCTGCCGGATGCACAGGAAATTGGCTGGATGGCAGGTTCGCTGGCTGGTCTTATGTCCAAGAGCGGCGTGCTTGGCTTCATCGGCGGCATGGAACTCGACACCACCAAGACCAAACTTGCTTCTTATGAAGAAGCGGCTAAAGCCGTTAACCCCAACATCAAGGTGCTTTCCGCTTACGCCGGTTCGTTCAGCGATACCGCCAAGGGCATGGAGCTTGCGCAATCCATGATCAGCGAAAAAGCAGATGTGTTCTTCGGCGATGCGTCCGCGGTGGATTCCGGCGCCCGCCAGGCGATTGACGCTGCCAATACCGATTCAGGCGCAATCTCCATCTATGACATCGGACAGCCCGCCGACCTGCTTGGTCAGAACCCCTGCGTGATTTCCAGCGTAGTGACGGATAACGCCGGCATGCTCAAAATCTGCATGCAAGCCGCTATGGATGGTACCTTCGGCAATCAGGTTGTGTATGGTTCGCTTGAAAACAGCTGCCTGAGCGTAGGCAAGATCAACGAAGATCTGGTGTCCTCGGATATTCAGGCCAAGTACATGGAATATGTCGACCAGATGAAGGCAGGCACTTTCCTGAGCTGAGTTATCTAAATTAGAGCTGTCTGCAGCTCTCCCAGCAATCTAAAGACCTCTTGTTTCAGATAAAGCAAGGGGTCTTTTGTATTCCATACTGAAAATTTGTCTGTCGGGCGTTCCGATGTAGATCGCACGTCACATACCGTTACGCGCGTAAAATCTTGGTTATAATTATATTTTTTATGTTTTACTAAAATTCTATCTGCTTTTCACTAGTTTCTTAATATCCTTTGAAACCTTTATAATTGAAATAAATATGACATACATCTCCAAGCGTCCAAGCAGCATACCAACGGCCATTGTCCATAATGCCAGCGGCGGCATGCCCGGCGCAGTAACACCAACGGACAACCCTACCGTGCCAAGCGCTGAAGAAAATTCAAACAATGAATCCTGCAATGAATATCCCAGCGAAGCCAGCAGGCTGGTTCCAATGAATAATACGAACATATATATGAAAAAATAATTCGCCGCATCCGCAAAAAAATCGTTTGTGACATATACCTTGCCTTCCGGGCGGTATATGCTCAGTTCATTGATCGTCCGTTCAGGCATAAATTTACGTTTGATATTCCAAATAAAAACCTTAAGCAGTAAATATATACGCCCGTATTTAATTCCGCCTGCTGTCGACCCGCTACCTCCTCCTATCATCATCATAACAATCAGAATCAGCCATGCAAATGCGGGCCAATTATTATATGACACCGTAGAAAATCCGGTGGTAGTCAGGGCGGATGTGATATTAAAAAGGCTGATACGGAAAGCCGCGCCCAAATTGCCATATACGCTGTTCAATGACACAACCGCAACGAGAGGTATAAAAATGCCAAGCAGCAAAAACATAAACCGCATTTCACCAATTTTGAAGAAGGCTTTGAATTTTCTTTTTATGAGCAGCATATGGGCTAAAAAGCTTGTGGCGCCCAAAATCATTAATACTACCGTTATCAGTTCAATTGAAAAACTGTTGTAGGCTGCTATGCTGTCTTGGGTCACAGCAAATCCGCCGGTGGAAAGAGCCGCCATGCTGATATTTACGGCGTCAAATACCGGCATTCCCGCCAATACATATAATATGACGCCCGAAATAAAATAACCGATATAGATTTTAAATATCATACGGGAAGATTTAGCCAGGTTTGGCAGAAGCTTATCAAAGTGGCCTTCCGCACTATACAGGCGCATACCAAATGTTTCGGACAGCGCCGATACCACTAAAAGTATGAATCCGAGGCCGCCGAAAAACTGCATTATGGAACGAAAGAGCAAAAAAATGTGCGGAGCAGTTGTTACGTCCACAACCGACAGCCCTGTTGTTGTCCAGCCGCTCATTGTTTCAAAATACGCCTGGCTGAAATCGAGCATCCCAGATAATACGAACGGAACAGTGGAAAACAGCGTCCCTAATACCCATGTGCCGACTACGATCACGGTATCCTGCTTTAGGGATAGCCCAATTTCTTTTTTGGGATCCAGCCGTTTTAATAAAAATCCAACCAACATTGCTATCGCCGCGGGTATTATAAAATAAATCGATTGATCCGTCTCCTGCGGATAAAAGGGCAGCGCAACCAGAGGAAGCAGCAGCAAACCTCCGATCATCATGATGAGTACGCCGAAAATACTGAAAAGGTTTCTTACGCTTTCAATATCTCTTTCTTTCATACGTTGCTTCCCCCAACCAGACTTTCAAGCACCTTATTATGGGATTCCGCATTCGTAAGAATAATCAGCTTGTCATCCGTTCTGAGCTCGGTACGGCCATTCGGGACGATCACGTTGCCCGCCCGAATAATGCAACCGATAATGGCGTCATCAGGAAAATTTATCTCTGAGATCTGTTTTCCGCTGATTCCATATTCCTTTTGAACATAAATCTCAAATAGCTGAACCTTTCCGTTTTCAAGGGGCAGATAATTTGAGAGCTGGTCCACAAACGCCATCTGCTCGATCGTCATCGCCAATATATAGGTTGCGCTCACCACCGTATTGATCCCAAGCATCTTGAAGACTTCAACATTCACCGGATTGCTTACCACCGAGAACGCCCGCTTGATGCCAAATCTTTTTTTGGCGAGCTGGCAAATCACAAGATTGTCCGCATCCTTGGGTGTTAAGGCAATCATTAAATCAAAACCCGTAACACCCGCATCTTCAAGAATGAAGGGCTTGCTGCCGTCCCCAAAAACCACTCTTGCCTCGTGGGTTCGAGCAAAATATTTGCAGTCCGGTTCGGTGTCATTAATAATAGTAAGCTGATGGCCCTTGTTTAAAAGCGAATTCGCAAGGAAGTCCACTTTTTTTCCGCCTCCGACAATTGCTATTTTCATAATTCCACCTCCCTGACTGCGGCCAGTATTTCTTCAATTGCGGCAATTGACAACCGTGCGGGATTGATTGTATAAATATTACTGTCGCTGATGACCGATTCCTTATCGGTATCATAAAGCCGGGTCACAACCTCCGGAACATCAAATATTTTTTTAGCGATTTGCGCGATCATGATATTTACATTGTCGTTATCGGTCAAAGCCATTACTATATTTGCGTTATTAATATCAGCATCTTTCAGCGTATTGATATCGGTGGCATCCGCCTCAATTAAAAAGCCGCTGTAATCGGGCGATAGTTTACGGAACGAAACAGCATTTTTATCAATGATCACAACATCTTTTCCATGTTTTGAAAACATGGAGGCAATACTGGAACCCAGCCTCCCGCATCCGGCAATAATAATCAATTTTTTGTCTTTTCTTTTTTTATTAATCCCCATCATATTCATGTTTTTAACCCCTGTCTGCAAGCTCTATTTCAGCCAGTCCAAAATCAAAGCCGTCGCTTTTTGTACCCAGAACAAGTCTTTCCAGATTGCGGCAAGCCGGTTTATAAGTGGGATCCAATGCATAGGCGGCTCTGTAATGTTTTCTCGCGCTGTCGTCGTTGCCTTTCAGTTCCGAAAGAATCCCGAAAAGATTATGAGGTTCAGGAGCGTCCATATCCATTGAAACCAAAATTGTAACCAGTTTGCCCGCATTGTCCATATCCCGGTCTTGAAGCGAACTGATTGTCTCTTTAACAATATCCTGAAAAGGATCATTCTTTTTACTTTTGGATACCATCATCTTCACCTCCTGCTTTTAATTACATTGTAGGTTAAAAGATATAAAATAGGTGTGAAAATAGATAACTACCGTATAAAGATTCTGTTAATATCGCCTTAACTGCTATGTACCCGAGACGTTGAAATAAAAAAACCGCCAAAAGGCGGTCTTTGGGAAAGCAACTTTTAATTATTCGTCTGTCATTCGGTACCCCACGCCGACTTCGGTCGTAATGTAACGCGGCTGAGCCGGGTCCTTTTCGATCTTCCGGCGGAGGTTTCCCATGCAGACCCGCAGGGTCTGCGTATCATTATTCATAGCGGAACCCCATATCTCGTTTATGATAAATTTATGGGTCAAAACCTTTCCATGATATCTTGCCAGCAAAGTCAAAAGGTTATATTCGGTAGGCGTTAAATGGATGACTTCTCCCTGCAGTTCCACTTTTCTTTTTTCAAAATCTATTTTCAGATCGTCCAACGCAAATTCATGGTTTATTCTCTCATTTGCCAAATGAATTACTGAAATCCTGCGCAGATTGACCCGTATCCTCGCAAGAAGCTCCGCAACGCTGAACGGTTTTGTAAGATAATCGTCCGCCCCTGCGTCCAAAGCCTCAACTTTTTCCCGTTCATGCCCTCGTGCCGAAACGACAATGATCGCAATTTCCGACCATTCGCGAATCTGTTTGATCACCTCAAGTCCATCAATATCCGGAAGGCCAAGGTCCAACACAATGATATCCGGCCGGTGCGATGCTGCAAGCGACAACGCTTCCCTGCCGCATTGCGCTTCCAGGCAACAATAATCCTGAGTTTCAAGCGCTACTTTAATAAAATGTCGAATCGGCTTTTCATCCTCCACAATAAGGATCAATGGTTTCATTTTGATTGCTCCTTTATTGGCAGCATAAAACGGAAAACCGCGCCGCCCGACGGCTTGTTGTTCACAGTAATTTCGCCTCCATGTGCTTCCACGATGGATTTGCAGATCGTAAGACCGAGCCCGATCCCGCTTCTGACGTGATCCGTCATCTTTTCGGATTTATAAAATCGGTTGAATATATGCAAAAGATCGCTTTCAGGTATTCCCGGACCATTATCGCTCACTTCAAAAACTACATGGTCTTCAGCCGGTTTTACCGATATATGAATTTCGCTGCCTTCCGGTGTATGCTTTATCGCGTTATCCAGAAGATTGACGATCACCTGTTCGATCAAAGTACCGTCAACCGGGATCATGATCAATTCTTCCGGGATGGATATTTTTATTTCATGTTCTCCAGCCCTTTTTTTAACGCGAGTAACCGCCTCCGATATGATTTCTTCAACCGCTTCCATCTCTTTATTTATTTTAATCGTTCCTTCGTTAAAGCGGGTCATGCTTAATATATTATCCACTAAATTGTTCAGCCATTCGGCATCCGCATATATCCCCTGCAGAAACTCTTTTTTCACATCGTCGGTTAAGACATTGTAATTTTCTACAATTGTGCTGGTGGAACCTAAAATCGCGGTAAGTGGCGTTCTTAGATCATGGGATACCGCGCGGAGCAGGTTTCCCCGCAGCCGTTCCTGTTCAACTTCCGTTTTGGTTTGCTGTTGCTTTTCATAAAGGCGCTCCCTCTCCAACACCAGCGCGATCTGGGCTCCAACTGTATCTAAAAAAATCCTTTGGTTCTCCGCAAGCTGAACGTTCTCCTGAAGGGCTATCCCGATCACCCCCAAAACGCCGCTCTGTCCGCTGACCGGAAAAAAATACGTCCGGCTGTCCGAAAAAAGCGCGGTCCCCGCACCGCACGGGCTGCCGGATTGATAGGTTTCCCGGCACGCCAGCTTTTCAGCCTCAGAATCGAATGTCCACCCGCCCTTGATATGGCAGATATCCAGATCTCCTTTAAAATTCGCCAAACAGGCCATTACGTGAGTTCCGAACAGTTGGGAGATATCTTTTGCTGCCACTTCCGCTACCTGTTCAATATTTTTAACCGCAAGAAGATTCCTTTCAATCTGATATAATACATAAATACGCTTCTCACGCATTTCAGCGCGCCGCGATTCACGTTTGGCACGGGTGGCGATAGTGCTTGTGATCAGTGCAACAATAAGCATAATAACAAACGTTACCGGATATTCCGGGCTGTAGGCGGCAAACGTATAATATGGCTCCGTAAAGAAGAAATTGAATACCAATACGCCTAAAATAGACGATATTATTCCATACAAATAACCGTCAGTAAAATTTGCAACCAGCAAGACGCCCAGAATGTACGTCATGATGTAATTTGATTCATGAAAACCCAACGCACGGAATCCGAATGAGACCAATGTAGCGGCAACCAAAATAACGATCATGATACCAATATTTTTTAACGTTACGAGCGCTATATTAATCGGCTTTCCTCTGAAATATTGCCGCATATCCACATCTTCAAAAATGTTTTTTTCCATAAACACATTTCTTCCCTTTTAGACACCTTGAATCCAGTATAATTGCTCAAAACTTATACGTATTCCATTCTATACCATTATATAATCAAAAGGAATTAATGTCTATTGTCTTAAAAGGCCGAAGGTTCAAACCCTACCTGCCCTTAAGAAAAGCACAAAAAAATAGCTGCTATAAGCAGTTATTTTTTTGTGGCTCCCCGGGTAGGAAATACATGGTGTTTACGTCCTCAAGGTTTAAATAAACATCTAATAGGGTCCGGCCCCTCAATGCGAACCAGTCCGCATTCAAAATTTAGATTGCCTGATTATTGACTAAAAATTGTTTGTTATCATCTTTAGCCGGCGCAGGTCTTTACTCTTCGGCATTGCTTCCACACGCAATTCGGGCTGAATATTCACTCTGCATGCTCGAAACGTTGCCATTATACATAATACCATAAACCAGATCGTCAATAGCTTTCGATATGAATTCCTTGTTGGTCAATCCATATTGCATAATGGAATATCTTATTGTTCTTTCGATTCTGCTCGCTCTTACTCCGCATACTTGAGCGATCTTCTCATAGAGATCGGTAATTTTTATAATCTGCGAGCGGTCTTCCAATCCAAGCCGGATTGCGGTAATAAGATATCTGTAGCCTGCATATGCGTGCCTGATCCCTTTCGCTTCCAAATAACGGTAGATGTCCATATCCACATTCGCCGTATGTACGGCATAGTTCGTAGTGGGGAATGACATTCGAATCACATCTTTACTCACACTTACTCACCTCCTGAAGCAGGATAGGACGCCGCAGGCAGCAGCATCAGAATCCGTTTGATTTGTTTTTCCCTGTTCTTCATACACACATATGCTCCTTTATTCAGTCTGGTTATTCAAACGAACGGATAGCCTTGGCAACGCCGCCGCAAACCGATTCGACGAAGATCTGGCCGATCCGCGCGTCCCTGCTGTCAATGGATGCGGCACGGTTGTCCCCAAGAACGAACAGCTTTCCTTCCTCCACCGTAATCTCAGCCATAGCGCAGTTTCCAAGCGTATCTAGATCAATATATGGTTCGATCAGCGGCTCGCCATTGCGGATCACGCTGCCGTCTGCGTTCACCGTTATCCGATCCCCCGCAAGCCCGATTACGCGCTTGACTACGAGCCCGCATTCAGGTCCGTTGACCTGTAATACGATCAGATCGCCATAACCGGGAGTGTGAAACCGCGTATAATACAGGCGGTCGCCCTCATACAGCGTCGGTTCCATAGAAAGTCCTTTTACCGTGTACTGGCAGGGGATCAGCAGTACGCCGATTGCCGCGAGCAGTAAAAGCGCGGCGATGCTTAAAAGCCTTAGCGCGGGATTTTTCCGCCGTTTATTGGAGCGGCCCGCTCCGCTAGATATATTTTTTTGCCGGCGCTTCTGTTCCATGCCTTGCCTCACCGTCTCATAGTTAGCATAACGGGAACAATTTGATGTCGCAATGTTTTTCCGTCCCACCGTTCGTTTCTCTGCATCGGCTTTTGCGGCCGTTTCTTTGTTCCCGCGCATCGTACGTATCGGTGCGTTATCGATTTCAAATTCCCAAAAAACCCGGCTTTTGGAAATATGGTTTGGGGCCGGATCGGCTCGATACGCCGGCTTCCTGTTTCGTGCGGCCTGCGTAATGGTAAGCGGCGTAACGGCTGATTCCAATTCAGGCTTGTTCATTATCCGGGCAGCGCAAACGTCAGCAGGCGTTACGACAGTTTTCTCCGCAATCATTGGCGCCGCTTTGGGTTGCTTTGCTCCAGCCTCCGGAGGGCGCTCCACCTGTGAATACCGCAAAGCGTCACTGCGGGCCAGCCACATGAGCCAAGGCTCGAACGCGCCGGTACGCACGCCCCGCTGCAGTTGTTTTACCGCGCTTCTCAGCGTTTCCCGGGCGGATTCCCCGGCAAGCGTCTCATCCTGCAGCACATCAAAGGCAACGGAAACGACCTGTTTTTGATACCGCAGCAGCAATTGCGCCGCGGCATCCGGATCGCCGTTCCGCACTTCCATAACCAGCCGTTCCAGTTTATCCGCCGGTTGCGGTTCGTTCATTTTTACGCAGGAGGCCGTAAATAATGCCCTTTTCATACTATGATTACGTTTCCTTTCAACTGCTTATTTTTTGGGCGGCATAATCCTCTATTTATTTAACACTTTCTGTTTTTTTTTAACAATGTACGGATATACAGTTCTGAAATATAAAAAAGTACAGTCCAGTTATCAGACTGTACTTTTGTCAATATTGCACCTGTTCAGTATTTATTTTTTGTTGTCCGTCCACCCCATCTTGGCCGCATAGGCAATGACTTGCGTCTTATTTTTCATCTGCAGCTGTTCCATAATC
>JAEWMJ010000048.1 GCA_023393165.1 Bacillota bacterium
AGCATGTTGTATAACGATAGCTGCTTTTCTTTTTCTCGGAGCATATTTAAGTCCTCTTTTACTATGTTTCAATGCTTCTATTATACCATCCGTTTTTGTTATGTGGACTTTTTCAGTGGTTTCGGACCATTCCCTTGTCTACCCTGCGTTCAAGACGCGCGCGCCCCAACAATCAAACAGCTGAAGATGCTCTTTCCGCAAGTCTATCTGAATACTTTCTCCCTCACATAAGCAATCAGCATAAACAAAAGGATGATCCCGTACCCGAGCCATTTGCCCGCGTCGCCCCAGCCAAACGCGACAAAGAGATTGGTCAGGGTTTGGAGCACCACGGCTCCGAGGATGACGCCGATATAATTGCCTTCTCCCCCATTTAAAGACATTCCGCCGATCACGACGGCGGCAATACTGGGCATAACATACATGGATGCCATGTCCTTGAACGCCTGGCCCGAATTGCCTATCAGCAAAAGCCCCACAAGGCCCGCAATCGCGCCGCTTGCAACAAACGCGACGGTCCGCACACGCCTGACGTTTACGCCGCTTAAGTAAGCCGCGACGGGATTCGCGCCTACTCCCAGCAGTTTCATCCCGATCTTTGTCCGAAACATAATGAGCATCACAACGATCGCCGTTATGATCAAAACCCACACGATGTTGGGAAATATGCCCGTCATCTTGGCGGACAATTGCTGCAGCACCGGCGAAGGAGCTCCGGTTATGCTGGAGCCTGCCGCATATACGTTCACCACGCCCTGTACGATATTCGCCATGGCCATGGTGACCACCAGGGACGGAAGCTTGACATACGCGGTCAAAAGTCCATTTCCAAAGCCAAAAAGGCATCCGATACCGATCGCGATCAAAACCGCGATCCACAGCATCTCATTCCTGCCGTCCATCACCGCCGCAGTCAGCACGGCCACCAGCGTTGCGACAAAACCGACGGAAAGGTCGATATCGCCTCCGCTGCAAATGACCAGCATCTGGCATAATCCGAACAGGGCAATGAACGTTGCGAATTTGAATGTAAGCAATACCTGCTCCAGGGAAAGAAACGATCCTACCGCGATCTGGCCGACTATATATATCACAACGATCAAAAGCGCGGCGACGATCATCTTCCTGTAATTCTGATAAAAACCCGCGATCGGATTTCTTTTGATTGCCATCATATTCTTTTCCATGGTTCAGTTGCCCCCCTTCAGCACGGATCTTTCGTTGATTGTGGTATAAATCGCGGAGGATGCAATCGCTACAATAATGATCACGCCGCTGACCAGCGTCTGGTATGCGTCGGGCAGATCCGCAAAAAATATGATCTTATTGACAAGGCTCATAATAACGGCGCCTACAATAGCGAAAAACACGTTCCCTTTTCCGCCGCTTAAGGCAATCCCGCCCACTACCGCCGCCGCGACAGCCTGCAAGGTCAGCGGGTCGCCGATCCTTGCGCTTCCCGCCTGGTTCTGCGCGGCAAAAAACAGCGCGCACATGAATAAAAAGAACGCGTTTAAAATGTACGCGAGCGTCTGGATCTTTGCGGTGTTGATGCCGCTCTGATAGGCGGTGATCCGGTTGGATCCCACCGCATACATGTATCTGCCCGTTTTTGTCCTGCTGACGAGATACCAGACGACACAACCGGCGATCACCAGCAGAAGCGAGGTGGGCAGAACCGTTCCGAATGCCCGGAATCCTTCGGGCATTCCGTCCACCGCGTTAAAATCAAAAAAGGCGCGCATCCAGTTAACGCATTGGCCGCCCGGCGTAGGCGTAATGAACAGTGCGACGCCGTACCAGATGTAGGAGGTGGCGAAGGTCGCTATGATGGGCGGCAGCTTGAGATAACCCACCGCAACGCCGTTTAAAAGACCGATGCCCAGCATCACGCCCGCGGTTATTATGAGCGCCCATACGCCGGATGCTGGATCGTCCTTTTTCATAACGCTTGTCAGTACGCAAAGCATCAGCGCCATAGAAGTGCCGCAGGAAAGGTCCAGTCCCCCGGCAATAAGAACGATCGCCTGTCCCATTGCCATCAGTATCAGCGGCGCAAAGGAATTCATGCTGTTTCTAAGAGAAGAAGGTTCAAAAAAATTATTCTGTATGGCCGCAACAACCACGATCATCACAATGAATATGAGTATGGGTGCGGAATCAGGCCGGGTGAACCATTTTTTTATAGAATTGTTTTTTATCCGAACGTTGGCATTCATCAGGCGCCCTCCCCGTTTTGCGTATTTACCTGCATGGACATGGAGATGATGGACTCGTCGGTAATATTTTTCCCTTCGATTTCCCCTACGATTTTCCCTTCATACATAATGAGGACCCTGTCGCAGTAATTGATCAGTTCTTCGTTGTCGCTTGCATACAAAATCACGCTCATATTTTTTTCTTCCACCATTTTGGTAATGAACTGGTATAAATCCCGCTTCGCGCCGACGTCTACGCCCTTTGCCGGGTCGGCGAGCAGCAGGACATTCGTTTCGAATGTGAGCCATTTCCCCACAACGACTTTTTGCTGGTTTCCGCCGGACAGGGTGTCCACCGGTTTATCGATTCCGTCCGTTTTGATGGAAAGTTTTTCAACGATATCCTCGCATTCCCTCCTGTATTTTTTTAAGGGCGTAAACAGCGGCTGTTTTTTAAAAGCCAGTTTTGGATATACGATATTGGTATATATGGAGTCCTTGAGCATCAATCCCTGCACCTGCCGGTCGCCGGGCACAAGGAACATGCCGTTCCGTACGGTGTGCACCGGTTTTGCAAGAGAGACTTTCTTCCCGTTTAAAGATACGTCCGCTTTCGCTTCGCTGTAGTTTCCCGCAAGCGCCAGCATCAGTTCCGTCTGCCCCTGGCCCTGCAGGCCGCCCACGCCCAGGATCTCTCCCTTTTTCAGGCTGAACGATACGTCCCTTAAGTATTTGCCGTAATTGAGGTTCTTGACTTCCAGCATGGCATCGTCCGCTATCGTCCTGTATTTTTTTTCGTGACGGTAGGTTTCCGTTTCCCCTGTGATCAGTTTAATGATTTCATCCGAATTTTTTCCGGTAGAGCTGAAATCCAGTTCCCCCACGTTTTTTCCGTTCCTGAAAATAACGACATCGTCGCAGATTTCGAGCACTTCCCATAATCTGTGCGATGTAAATATCATCGATACCCCTTTTTCCGCAAGGCCGCGCATATATTTGAAAAGAGCGTTCACCTGCATTTGCTCCAATGCCGCCGTAGGCTCATCCAGTATCAAAAGCTGCGGATTTTCCGAAATGGCCTTTGCGATTTCCACCAGTTGTTTTTCGCTTGGATCAAGCTGGCTTACCGGCCTTGATATGTCAAAACCGGGTAAAAATTTGTCTAAAATATTATGCGAAAGTTCTTTTGCGTCTTTATTGTCCAAAAAAAGCCTTTGCTTTTTTTCAAAACTCAGCACGATATTCTGCCAGACGGTTAAATGCGGGAGCAGGCTTAAATTTTGAAACGCCATAGAAATGCCCGCGCGCTTTGCGTCTATCGGGTTTCTAAAGCATACCTTTTCACCGTTATATGTAATCGTACCGCTGTCCGCCAGATATACCCCCGTAATGATCTTGGAGATCGTACTCTTTCCGGATCCGTTGGCGCCCAGCAGGCCGGTGATCTTGCCCTTTTTGCAGGTGATGTTTCCGTTTGTCAGAGCCGCGACGCCTCCGAAATGTTTCTCTATGTTTTTTGCTTCCAATAAAATCATGCAGCAATCACATCCTTCAGCATAAACTTATACCCCAAAAAGTCTTACGACTTTCCGGGGACCCATAATTCAAGTTGCAGAAGCAGACATAAATCCGCTTCTGCAACTGATTTGTTGGTATTTTCTCTTCAATATATGTGTAGATTATTGGAATAATGCGTCGGCGTCGGCCTGGCTGATCACCTCGGAGAGGAGGAAATCATCCTTCTGGTCTTTTACAAGGTTCCATGCTTCGTCAAAGTTTTCGTCCGTGAAGAAAGAACTTACCGTATAGTAATAGACGCAGTCCTTTAAAACGCCGTCTTTGAAATCCTTGCCCTGAGCCAGGTTGACAGCGAGGCGGAACGCGGTCCCGCCGATCCCCGGAGGATTGGGCTGCGCGCAGGCCTTGAAATCGGCTTTCTCTTCACGCAGTTTGTTCCATTCCTTGAAGAACGCGGTGCCCGGATCACCGAACATGACCTTGGGCAGTTTCCCCGCATCCTGGAACGCGGACAGGCAGCCGAACGCCATACCGTCCTGGGTCACAACGCCGTCGATCTGCTGTCCGGCCGCAAGCATCTGTGCGGCGACCTGTTTGGCTTTTGTCTGGTCCCATCCGCCGGACTGCGTCTGCAGTATTTTGATGTCCGGATATTTGGCCAGTACATCCGCAACCGCCTGCTCGCGGGCTACGTTTGCGGGGTGTCCGTCCAGACCGGAAACATCGATCAGATTGCCTTTTTGCAGCGTGGAGCATATGAATTCCATATTTTTGGTCATCCACGCGTAGTGGTCAAGAGTTACCTGCAGCGTTCCGGGAGCTTCCGCAGAAGCGTCGAATACCACAACCAGTTTGCCGGCTTTCTGGGCTTCCGCGATGGGTTCGGTCAGCGCCGTGTTGTCGTTCGGGTTCACCAGAATCACATTGACATCCGGATCGTCTATGAAGTTGCGGATGATCTGCGCCTGTTCGTTGGCGTCGCCGTTTGTCGTGTTGTTTTTGATCTCATAATCCTTGATGATCCCCGCAGCTTTGTATTCGTCGCCTACGGTTTTCAGATCGTTGATCATGATATCACGCCAGGATGTACCGGATGATCCGCTGGAAATCCCGACAACAATATCGCCTTCCGGCACTATTTTAGTCAAGCCTGTTCCCGATGCGGCAGCTTCGGATGAAGCAGGCGCTGCGGACGATGCGGCAGCCTCGGATGAAGCGGGCGCTGCGGACGACGCGGGAGCAGCCGAACTTGCGGGTGCAGCGGATGACGCTTCCGGTTGGTTAGTCGAGGCGCACCCTACCACCAAAGCCGCAATAAGGGCTATGCATAGGACCACCATAAATAGCTTTTTCATTTCGTTTCCTCCTTATTTTTATATAGGATTATTGCACTTGAAATAAGTACAATAAAAGCATACTCAATTCTGCTTTTGCATAAAAATTGAACGTTATTACCATATATCATTAAGAAATAAAAAATGAAATCTATGCCTTCCCGATGCTACGCAAGATTGGATATGCCGCTGCAATGATGGTTTAAAAACGTTCTCCCCCAAGAACATTTGCGATACGGGTTTTAAAACCCCGTTTGATTTTCCTGTAAAAACCGTTTGAATAGTTTTCGTTGATTCGTATTCTTTGTATAATTTGTATGTTTTGTTTGTTTTGTATAATTTGTATTGTTTGTATTATTATATCATTCTGTTTTTTCAATTGCAATATATAAATCGAAATTTTTTTTAAAATAATTGTCGGTTTAAGAATTATCGTATTTTATGCGGAATTTTAGGAAATTATTGAGCTTTTTCCAAAGATTTTATAAAAAAGGCTTGCAATCGGAGCTTTTTTTTATTATCATACAAATGATACAAATAATACATTTTCTTTTATTATGAACCGCTCCTTGGTGACTGCATATACAAATGTTTTTTAATTGATGTACCATTATGTACTATTTTATGTATATCGTATCATAAAAGACATGTGATTTCCAATTGCCGCGCATAAATTAACAAAGTTTTAAAAAATAAATAAGGAGGTATAAAGATGAAACTCGGATTTGTAAGCGCTATATTGCCTGAATTCACATTTGAGCAGCTGATCGGATACGCAGGGCGGATAAAAATGGATTGCGTGGAAGTCGCCTGCTGGCCTGTGGGCCGTGCGGAACGGCGCTATGCCGGCGTGACCCATATCGACGCCGCAACCCTTGACAAGGCAAAAGCGGAAGAGATCGAAAGCTGCCTGAATGAGAATAATGTGATTATCTCCGCCATCGGGTATTATCCTAACCCGCTTGATCCACAGAAAGAGCAGCGCGAAATATTTTTGGAGCATTTAAGAAAATGCATCAGGGCGGCCGCCTTATTGGGGGTTAACCAGATGAACACCTTTATCGGCAGGAATCCGGCCGCCTCCCTGTCCGAAAACATGGAGGAATTCAAAAAGGTTTGGCCGGACATCGTAAAATTTGCGGAAGATTCGGGCGTAAAAATAGGCATTGAGAATTGCCCGATGTTTTTCACGATGGACGAATGGCCGGGCGGGAAGAACCTCGCGACTACGCCGGCAATCTGGGAAGAGATGTTCTCAGCCATCGACAGCGAATGTTTCGGCCTCAATTACGATCCCTCTCATCTGGTCTGGCAACAGATGGATTATATCCGGCCCATATACGATTTTAAGGATAAGATATTCCACTTCCACATCAAGGACGTTGTTTTTTACAGGGATAAATACGAAAAATGCGGTCCGTACGCCCCTCCCCTCGCATTCCACGCTCCGAAGCTGCCCGGCCTCGGCGATATCGACTGGGGACGGACGATCTCCGCGCTGTACGACATCCGGTATGACAAATGCGCGGTCATAGAGATTGAAGACAGGGCCTTTGAGGATAGCCTGGAGCAAAAGCTCAAATCCATCGAGCTCTCCCAAAAGTATATGCAAAATTTCATCTGCCAGGGGTAAGTTATGGACGCAAAAGAAAAACTAGCGGAAAAAATGCTCGCGGGTCTGAAAGAAGCGCCGGCTTTGATCGGCCTGGACGGATTTGTGGACCAAATCGTGGGCGTGGTTGACAAACGCACGGACGCGGAACATTATACCCGCATTAAAACCATGAGCGAATACAGCAAACGCATTGCGGGCGGCTCGGGCCTAAGCTGCAACATAGAGATCGTACCCATAAAGCAGAAGCTGGGCGGCAACGGACCGATATTCGCCAACGCCCTTAAAAAACAGAATATGAAGGTCACCTATATCGGCAGCGTGGGCGCCACAGCCGTTCATCCGATATTTGCGGAACTCTCGGACGGCTCCCGCATGATCGGGCTGGAAGAACCCGGCCAGACAAGCGCCTATGAATTCACCGACGGTAAGATCATCGTCTCCATGGTCCAGCATTTTAAAAACATTACCTGGGAAAAGATCACCCAAACAATCGGCATGGACGAATTCGTCCGTATATTTGAAGCCTCTTCCCTGATCGGCTTTGAAAACTGGACGATGATTCCGAACATGAGCGAAGTCTGGCTGAATGTTATCGAGCGCGTATTGCCTGCCCTTACGGTTCCGCCGCGGGAAAAAACGGTATTTTTTGACCTGGCAGATCCTGAAAAGCGCGACGGACCGGACATCAGGAAGGCTCTTGATCTGATCGGCCGGTTTACCGGGGCCGGGTTTCAGACGATCCTTGGCCTGAATAAAAAAGAAGCGTGCGAGATTTATGAACTGTACTGCGGCGGGATCGGGGATTACCGTTCCGTCCCGCTGAAGCAATTGACGCTTGATTTGAAAGAGGCTCTTAATATCAAGTGCCTTGTCATTCATCCGGTGGACGCCGCGTCCTGCGCGCTTGACGGCGGGTACTGCTGCGTTGCGGGCCCCTACTGCGCCGATCCCGTTCTGACTACGGGCGCGGGGGACAATTTCAACGCCGGTTTTGTGACCGGATGGATAAACGGATTTGACGCGGAAGAATGCCTCCTGTGCGGAGCCGCCGCGTCCGGCTTCTACGTCCGCCGCGGCAGAAGCCCGGAAACAGCCGAACTGGCGCAATTTTTACTGGACTGGAAAAAAGAAAGGATATGATTTTATGAACAAGATTAAAGTCGGTATTATCGGAACAGGATTTATCGGGCCGGCGCACGTGGAAGCAATGCGACGGCTGGGCTACGTAGACGTCATAGCCCTTTCGGACTTGGGCGACGCCGCCGCGCGGGCCAAAGCGGACACGCTCAACATTGCGGAGAGCTTCGGCGATTACCATGACATGCTGAAACTGCCCGAAATCGAAGCCGTTCATATCTGCGCTCCCAACCGTTTTCATTTTGAGATGGCAAAGGACGCTTTGAATGCGGGCAAACACGTTCTCTGCGAAAAGCCCCTTACCATGAAAAGCAGCGAGGCAAAAGAACTGACGGAGCTTGCCCGGGCAAAAAAAAGGGCAAACGCCGTCCATTTTAACGTCCGCTTCTATCCTATTATCCACCAGGCGCGCGCGATGATCAAAAACGGCGAGCTTGGCGAGATATTCGCCGTAAACGGTTCGTATCAGCAGGACTGGCTTTTCAAGGAGACCGATTACAGCTGGAGGCTGGAACCCGAGTTCAGCGGAGAATCCCGCGCGATCGCGGATATTGGTTCGCACTGGATGGACGCCGCTGAATTTATGACGGGGATCAGGATCTCGAGCGTTTGCGCCGATTTCGCCACATTTTATCCGGTGCGCAAAAAGCCCCTCAAACCTGTTGAAACTTATACGGGCAAGATGCTCTCCCCATCCGACTACAAGGACGTTCCGATCAACACGGAAGATTACGCCTCCGTACTCCTGCATTTCAATAGCGGAGCGCACGGCTCCCTCACCGTCAACCAGGTTGCCGCCGGGCGCAAAAACAGGATCTGGTTTGAGATCTACGGAAGCAAAAAAGCCGTTGCGATCGATACCGAAAGGCCTAATGAAATGTGGATAGGCAACCGTGACGAGCCCAACGGGCTGCTGCTGCGTGACCCGTCCCTTTTTGACGCTTCCGCGGCAAGTATCGTATCCTATCCCGGCGGCCACAACGAAGGCTTTCCGGATACCATCAAGCAGCTGGTGTCCAAATTCTACTCATTCATTCGGGACAGCGGATATCGGAACAGCTCGATAAAACCGGATTTTCCGACTTTTGAGGACGGTCTCCGGGAACTTGAATTGTGCGAGGGCATCGTATCCTCCGCCCGCGGTGAGAAATGGGTAAGCCTGTAAACCCCTGAAAAACTCATCAATCGTATAAAAATAATCGGGCCGCAAGGACATCCTTGCGGCCCGATTATACAAAATAGGAGAGAAATATCAGCATCTATTGATTATCCGTTGATTACCTGTACGGATTTGCTGCATCCGAACCGGTCCGCGCCCGCAGCCATCAGTTCCCTGATTGTTTGGGCGTCTCCAATTCCGCCGTCTATCTTGATACCGATACCCGGCCCCAAAACATTCCGGACAAACTTCACATCCTCCGCGCAGGCTTTTTTGCCGGACAGCGCGTTGGATATCTTAACGAAATCGGCCCCCGCGGCCCTTATTGTCTGCAAAGCCGCGACCTTTTCCTGCTCCGAATACAGGCACTGTTCGTATATCGCCTTTACAAGCGCGCGGCCCCGGGCCGCATCCAGGACTTCCTCCAGATCCCGCTGCGCCTCTTTCAGTTCGCCGTTTTTGATCGCCAGAATATTCATGGCGACGTCCAGTTCTTGCGCGCCGTTTTTGATTGCTTCCCGCGCTTCGGCCACCTTGGCGGCGGTTGACGCCGCGCCGTGCGGGAAACCCACGGCGGTGCAGACCTTGACGTTGCTGCCCCGCAAACATTCCGCCGCAAGGGATACATAATACGGAGAAACGCACACATTTGCCATAAGGCCGTCCCGCGCTTCCCGGCAGGCCGATATGATCTTATCCCTCGTGGTATCCGGATTCATGACGCTGTGTTCAATGGTGTGCGCTATATCCGCCCCGGATTTTCCGCCGGTCTGCGGAGACGGGAAACCCGCGTTCATCTGCGCCAGGATCTCTCTTGTGACTTCCGACACGATTTTTTCTATATCCAAAACCTTTTCATCCCTTTCCGCAAGGAATATTGATAAGTTTTATTTGGCCGGGATGGTCGGCAATATGCCCTCCACATCGTCATGCGGGCGCGGAATGACATGCACGGAGAACAATTCCCCCACTCTTTTGGCGGCTGCCGCCCCCGCGTCAACCGAAGCCTTCACCGCTCCCACGTCGCCGCGCACCATAACGGTAACCAGCCCGGACCCTATCTTTTCCTTGCCGATCAGCTTTACATTGGCCGCTTTCACCATCGCGTCTGCGGCTTCTATGGCCCCGATGAGCCCTCTTGTTTCCACCATGCCCAATGCAAGTTTCTCCATGATTTTATCCCCCTTATCATAACTTTCAGCTTATCCGGTTTGCGCGTACCCGCCGCAGTTCCTTTGACCCTTGCGGCCCAAATAGGATCCTCTCGAAGCGGTTACGCCTGTTCCCGTCAGTACCCGGACGTAAGCTCCTGAACGGTATCCGGTATTTTCAGCGTCCCGTCTTTTTCGCGCTGGCGCGCGTCTTCGACTATTTTCTTGGTTGCGGTGGCTCCAAAGCGCACGCCGCCTACCGCCCTGACGGCAAGCGCGCCGTCCAGCGTACGCACGCCGCCGGCCGCTTTCACCCGCACCTTTGGAGAACATGTTTTGCGCATGATCTTTAAATCGTGAATGGTCGCGCCTCCCTTGGCGTATCCGGTGGCCGTCTTTACAAAATCGGCGCCCGCGCGTTCGCAGATTTCGCAGGCCTTCACTTTTTCTTCATCCGTCAGATAGAAATTCTCCAGTATCACTTTTACGATAACGCCCCTGCGGTGCGCGGCGTCGCACACCGCGCGGATATCGCTTTCCACCAGATCGTAATCGCCCGATTTCAGCCGCCCGATATTGAGCACCAGGTCCAGCTCCTCGCATCCCTGGCTCATCGCAATCTCCGCCTCCATGACCTTTACGGGCGTCAGATGATGCCCGTGCGGAAAACCGATGACCGTGGTCACCAGGACGTCGCTGCCTTTTAAAATATCCCTTGCGATCTCCACGTCGCAGGGTTTCACACACACCGTCGCACAGTCGTATTGTTTTGCGAGCAGGCATCCTTCGACAACTTCCTGCCTGGTCATATCCGGCCTCAGCAGCGAATGGTCGATCATTTTAGCGATTTCCTTCGCAGTCACCCTGGCGCCCGGCTGCAGCACCATTCCTTCGCCCTGTGAAAAAGTTGCGCCCATTCTTGCGCACACTTCTTTTGTTATCTGTTCGATCAATTTATCCATTTCCATTTAAATCACCTATCCTCTTTATAACCCTCTGCAAACACCATTTGCTTTGGATATACCTTCAGAAAACTATTATTTTGGGGGCAGTATGTTTTCAACGTCGTCATGCGGGCGCGGAATGACATGTACGCTTACCAGTTCGCCCACCCTTTTGGCTGCCGCGGCGCCCGCATCCACCGAAGCCTTTACAGCGCCCACGTCTCCCCGGACCATCACGGTAACCAGTCCCGATCCGATCTGTTCTTTTCCGATCAGGCGTACGTTGGCTGCTTTTACCATTGCGTCCGCCGCCTCAACCGCGCCGATGAGGCCTTTGGTTTCCACCATTCCCAGCGCCTGTTTTTCCATTCCATATCCTCCTTAAATTTATTGAATCTTAAACCCGCCTGCATTTTTCTATAAAATGCAGGCGATTTATTCAATTGACGTCGGCTTATAATACTCCGCAATTACCGCATCATAAGCGCCACATCCTGCGGCAGGTTGCCCGAGAGCGTATTGTTTGCGTTCATAAACAATCCTTCGTCCAGCATCATGGCCACGCTTGTGCCGTCCGTCATTGCGCCGCGCACATTCCGCACTATCCGGGAATCGCCAATGTTCGCGACTAAAAGCCCTGCGTTAAGGAGCGTATCGAAAAGCCTTGTATCCGGCTCGGTTTCGCCGAAAACAACAGTATCGCACGCAAGCTCGTATTTGTTGAACTTATGATCCATCAGCACAACGCTGCCGTCCTTGATCTCCAGCAGAGTTGTCTGAAGCCTTACGTCCACGGGGATTTTGATCGGCTGGCCGGGAAGGCCGCCCCCGTTGCCGCCCGCAAAGCGTTTCTTCATTGTTTCCCTGTGTACGGGTTCGATACCGGGCGCAAAATCCTTGTCCCGGGCTACATAAACCACTTCTTTTCCGCGCATAGCCAGCGCTTCCGCCGTATCGGACGCGCCGTAATGGTTGCCGTAGACAACCACCTTCTGCCCGGTGTGGACGGCTTTCCGCTTGCCCTCCTGCGGCCAGTATTCGCAGTTTATTTTGCCGCAGACCAGGATATCGTCGAATTTGACGCCCCTCTCCGCGCCCGGGATATCCGGCACTACGGTTTTTGCGCCCGTCGCGCACAATACCACGTCAAACGCTTTCAGCATTTCGGGCGTGGCCTTGGTATTCAAATGAACCTTGATATCCAGCTTTTGAATCTGGCTGCGGAGCCAGTCCATGTACCACTTCATTTTGCTCTTTGGCGGAACCATGCAGCACAATCTGACTGCGCCGCCAAGTTCATTTTCGCGTTCAAACAGCGTGACGTCGAGCCCGCGCAGGGCGGCGACCCTTGCCGCCTCCATGCCCGCGATGCCGCCGCCCGCAATGCCTACCCTGAGGCTCTTGTTTGCGGGTTTGATATTAAGAAAGCGCATGTCCCCCATTCCGGGGTTGATCGCGCAGCGCATTTCATGTTTGATCATCAGCGATTCGGACCAGCAGCCGACCAGACAGCTGATGCACCTGCGTATCTCTTCCGGTTTTCCGGCCTTGGCCTTGTTGCCCCAATACGGGTCCGCGATCAGTTGGCGGGACATCCCCACCATATCCGTTTTTCCCTCGGCTATGATCTTGTCGCAGTATTCCGGATTGCGCAGCGTATGGCTGGTGATCACCGGGATTTTGACCGCTTTCTTGATGGCTTCTGCCGAATATGTGTTCCAGCCCTCGGTGTAATAGCTGGGATCCATTACCGTTTCGGCCAGGTCGAATATGCCCGCCGATATATCGAGAGCGGCTACGCCGGCTTTTTCCAGTTCCACCGCAATGCGGACGGATTCCTCCAGTTTTCTGCCGTCGTCCCGCCATTCCTCCCCAGAGTAGCGGACAAGAATGGGAAAATCTTCGCCGCATTTCATCTTGATGCGGTCGATGATCTCCAGAATGAAGCGCATCCGGTTTTCGAACTTGCCGCCGAACCGGTCGTTCCGGGTGTTGGTGGCCGGGCTTAAAAACTGCGCGATCATGTACCCGTGAGCGGCGTGCAGTTCCACCGCGTCAAACCCCGCTTCCTTTACGCGCCATGCGGCTTCCGAGAATTTTTCGATCAGGTCGTACACTTCCTCCACGGTCATTTCCCGCGCGATTTTTCCGTGCGCGCGGTCCTGCGCATAAATCACTTCGTGGCCTGCGCTGCCCGGTTGGTTGGAAACGATATCCGAGCAGGAAATCTGGCCGTATCTGGGATAAGCGGCCTGCCGGCCCGGGTGCTGTATCTGCACCGCGCATTTTGCGCCGTGTTTCTGCATTGCAGAGGCAAGCATGTGCAAGCCGGGTATATAGTAATCCGCGTCCGCGCAAAGGCAGGTAACCGTAGGACGGCCCGTATCTTTATCCGGAGTCGTCGCTCCCACGATGACAAGGCCCGTACCGCCTTTTGCAATCTCCTCGTGATAACTGATCACACGTTCGTTCGTACCGCCGTCCGTGTTGCCCGAACTGATATCTGTCGGGACGTGCACAAGCCTGTTGGGCACCACCATGTTTTTCATCCGGATCGGCTTAAAAATATGATCGTAAGCCATCTTCATTACCTCCTCCATACTCCTTTTGTTTAATTGGTTGATTTATCCGTTGATTTTTCCATCCTGAGCGGGATCAAAATCAAATTAAATTTCAGGACAAAGTTATGTTTATATATATTGAAAGCTGCGCCGGTTTATTATAGAAATATGTATGGAATCACAAATAGTCATATTTGTTATTCTTGTCTTATTTGTTATATTTGTATTTATTGTATCAGCAGAATTTAGAAAATGCAAGCACATTTTTATGAAATTCAATTGCATATTTTTATATATGCTTTCACAAGCCGTCCGCCGCATTGCTGTAAATAAAGCATTTTTTTACTTTACAGCCTCTTCGGCCAAATTCCGGCTTGCATTTTAACTGAAAACTGAGTATGATATAAATAATACAAATAATACGAATAATAAGGTATGATTTGTATCCTTAAACCATACGGAAAGCGAGAGACAGATGATAAAATTCACAGGAGATCCCGTACAATTCGATCTCGCGGTCAACCGCGTTTGTTCCTATCTTGCCCGGCGCGATATCGGCGAACTGACGGCGGAGGAGATCGCGCGGACCGCAGGCTCTCCCCGCGCGGACGCGCTGTTTGCTTTCGGCTGCGACCTGACGGAGGTGCCCGAGCTTGCCGCCCGCGCCTTTCACCAAAATCTTTGCAGCGTCCTGCTTTTCAGCGGCGGCGTGGGGCACGCGACGCAGAACCTGCGCAAAAACGCCCGTGAAAAATATGGAATAGACTGCGAATACATGGCGGAAGCGGAGATCATGGCGGAAATCGCCGCCGCGCACCTGCATGTCCCCAGAGAAAAAGTATATGTTGAAAGCGCTTCCACCAATTCCGGAGAAAACGCCCGGTTTTCTCTGGATCTGCTCAGGAAAAGCGGCGTCCCCCATAAAACTGTCGTGCTTTTGCAGGACCCCATGATGCAGCAGCGGAGCCACCTCTCCACACTCAAATATTTGAACCGGGATTCCGTGCTGATAAGCTTCGCGCCGTTTATCCCCCGCGCGGAAGAAAACCGTCCCTGGCCGGATGAGCGTTTTTTTGACCTGATACTGCGGGAAATCCCAAGAATAAGGGACGACGAAAACGGCTATGGGCCAAGGGGCAAAAATTTTATTGTGCACGCCGATATTCCGCCCGAGGTGCTGCAAAGCTACGGCTATATAAAACGGTCAATTGTTGAATAATATTCTTTACCGAACGGTAAAGCCCTGTTATACTATTATGTAGTGATTTAGAGGTGAAAACATGCAAGCGGAACCTAATTTATCCATACTGGACAACAAAATTCAATACGACCTGAATCTGCCGCTTTACTACCAGATCATGTCCATGATCAAGCGCGGAATTGCCAACGGCTCGCTGCAGCCCGGGGACCTGCTTCCCACCGAAGAACAGTTCTGCAAGCGGTTTGACGTAAGCCGGACAACGATAAGGCAGGCTTTTGCGGCGCTGGTCAAAGAAGGGTCGATCGTACGCGTGCAGGGCAAGGGAACTTTCATAGCCCAGCAGCAAAAACTCGACCGCAAAATGGACAATATCTATAGTTTTACGCACGAAATGCAGAGCATTGGCCTCAGGGCTTCCTCCAAAATCATCAAATGCGAAAAGATACTGCCCGAGGAAGATATCCGCCAGCTGTTTGCAATGAATCCAAACGAATATGTATACCAGATCGTCCGCGTCCGCCTGGCTGCCGACCAGCCTCTGCTGCTTGAGACTACATTCCTTCCCGTAAGCATTATTAAATATCTGGACGGTAAGATACTGGAAAGCACATCCCTTTATGATCTTTTAAACGAACAGGGCATAGAACCCTTCCGGGCCCAGGAAACCTATGAAAGCATGCTGATCGTGGGAGAAGAATCCCGGCTGCTGCAATGCAAAAACAACACGACCGGATTTTTCATCGAGAGGATCGCATGGCTGAAAAGCGGACAGATCTTTGAATTCACGCAATCGATTATGCGCGGCGACCGGTCCAAGATTGTGATCAACCTGCAGCAGAACAACTGCACGTTCAACCGCAGCGTGGAATAACTGTTCTCATATTGATGCTTAACGATTACTTAACATTTTGATTATTTAACTTCATATATATTTCCTTATATACGAAGATTGCCAGGAGCATGCTGCAAGGCGTGCTTTTTATATTCGGGGAATTTTCATAATTTTAAAGTATTCTTCACAATACTGACACATACAAATGACATAATTAATTTATAGTTTACATATTTTTTTATATATGCTATCATTCTCAATTGATAAAAGGACGATATATGTACCAGGCCGGAACGCCTTGATGGCATTCAACCGGCCGGCGACATAAGATAAAGCAACAAAGATTATTCAAAATTGGGCTGATATAAATGAAAACGGAAATCATAAATATCCCCCAGGGAAATATCCTGGGAACGCAAAAAAATAACGTCAGGGCATGGTACGGCATCCCTTACGCCCAGCCGCCGGTGGGCAAACTTCGGTTCAGGCGTGCGCAGCCGGCCCTGGAATGGGACGGGACCCTTGCTGCGGACAAATACGCTTCCGTATGTCCGCAGGCAAACAAGAAGTACTTTACGCAGAACGAGGACTGCCTGACCCTGAATATCTGGTCCCCCGCCGCGGGAGCAGAAAAGAAAGCCGTATTGTTCTATATTCACGGCGGCTCTTTTTACGCCGGTTCGGGCAACGAAGCCCGGTATAACGGAAATAAGCTTGCGGGGCGGGAAGACGTAGTCGTCGTTACGGTGAACTACCGGCTGGGGGCGCTTGGATTTTTGGATTTTTCCTGCCTGGATGAAAACTTCGAGGCAAACTGCGGCCTTTCGGACGCGGTGATTGCCCTCAAATGGGTGTATGAAAACATCGGTGCGTTCGGCGGAGATAAGGATAAAATCACCGTAATCGGGCAATCCGCCGGCGCGATTATCACTTCCGCATTGCTGGTGATGCCCGCCGCTATACCTTATATTTCAAAGGCCATTATTATGAGCGGAGGTCCCGTATGGATGCACGACAAGGCGAACGCGCAGAAGATTTCCGGCGAATTCTTAAAATTTATGCAGATAAACTCATCGGACGAACTTCTGAGCATCCCGGCGGAGAAACTGGTTGCAAAGCAAAAAAGGTTTATCGCCCGATGTCCGCAGGGCGAAGGCACCTTTTCCATAGAGGTGGACCATGATTTCGTGCCCGAATATCCCATTCCTGCGTCCCTGAAAGGCGCTTCCAGGGATGTTCCGGTTTTGATCGGCAATACGAAGGACGAACTCTCCTTTGCCTTCAGCAAACTTTTGTCCCCCATCATGAAAGTAAAAAACGTTGTGATGGCCGTTATTACAAACGAGCAGAAAGAGATCCGGAAAAAAATATATTCCGTGTATCAAAAATACGGCAGAAAAGCGAAATCCGCGCTCGCGTCCGATTATGTGTTCAAAATGACCAGTTTATGGCTGGCGCAGGCAAGAAACGCCTTTGCGAACACCTGGATGTACCGGTTCGACTATTCTCCCCTGATTGCCAGGCTGACCGCGCTGCGCGCGATCCATTCCACGGATATTCCTTTCCTGTTCGGAAATTTTGCGGCGATCCCATCCGTGTTTATGTACATATTCTCCCCCGCCTTTTTTACGATAAGGCGGATATCCCGTGAACTGCAAAAGGATTTTACCACCTTTGCGAAAACGGGCGCGCTGAACTGGCGCATGTGCGCAGGCAAAAACACCCCGGCAAAATGCTACGACAAGAAATGCAGCGTACGGCCGATGATCGATCCCCTGATCGTAGCACGGCATGAAAAAAGCGAATTCAAGAAAAAGTGCTTTGCGGGCGTTCCGATAAACAATTGATTCCTTTTACGATCTTATAGACTTTTTAAACCCTCAGGAGGCAAGCTGTTATAACAAAGGGCTTGTCTCTTAATATTTATAAACTCGGCTTATAATGATGTAACTGTTGACAAATATGCTATTATGCCTAATCATATTCATTTGATTGTATTTCTACATAACGGGCCGATTGGGACTTTACGGAGCGATGTGGGCATCGCTCCCTACAAAACATCAATACCAACTATAATACGTTCATTAAAAACAATCATTTCAAAAAAATGTGGATTTTCATTTTGGCAGACGTCTTATCATGACCACATCATCCGTGATGAAGAAGATGGCTGGCATCCCTGAACTGCCTGAAGAGAAAGGACCCAAGGCCCCTTCGGGCCGATTAAAGGGGTTTATCCGGAGCGGAGCCGACCGCCGCCAGTGGCGGATTCAGGGAGGCGAACGCTCGCTGAGTATGAGACGAGCGGAAATGAGCCCTGCCGAATGAACCGTGAGACCATAACGAAGTGGGGTTTCGGGAGAACTGCTGTGCGTTGAGAAAACAGGACACACTAAACGGCTAGTTTTCTCTCCCTAAGCCGGCTTCGCCGACAGCTCCCTCGTCAGAGGGAGCCTTGGAGAAAGATACTGGCACGAGCAATTATTAATCCGTCAGGGATTGCGCTGTTTTATATCCGTCCTCTTTTTTTCATGCTTTGTTGCGTGCACGCCTATGATCTGTCCGTCTTTTATCCCGACGTCCGCGTTATCCTTCGGCTTCATTTTTCGAAGCTCCGAGTTGCTTTTTCCGTGATCCCCCATCCTGTTTTTGTTGTTGTCCATAAAATAAAAAAATCCTTTCTTTGATATCATTACTTAGTATTGATAGAAAGAAAGGAAAATATTTTATATCGGGACGAAAAAACAGGGTATAATTGCATCCTGTTTAGCCAAAAGACAAAATATTGAACATTTAAAATCCTCTATAGTATAAATATCTCATAGTGTGAAGGCTGCTGAAAGCGCCAAATACGAGGCGTTTCGAGCATTGGGACGGAAGCGTAGTTTAGCCCTACGCTGAGGACCAAGCGGAGAAACAACAAAGTAGTTGGCGTTTTTCAGCAGCCTGAACCTCCGCATTCGGTCTCTTCGCCTTTTAGTATTCCCAAAGCATGCGGCAATACTTCCAAAAGGACTTCCAGGCCTTCCCGAACGCCTTTCACGCTTCCCGGCAGATTGATGATCACCGTTTGATTCTTTATCCCGCAAACGCCCCTTGAGAGTATTGCGCGGGGATTTTTTTTATACCCTTCCATACGCATCGCTTCGGAAAAACCGGGAATCTGCCTGTCCAGAACGGCTAAGGTAGCCTCCGGGGTCACGTCCCGTTTGGAAAACCCCGTGCCTCCGGTGGTAAAAATAACGTCTATCCCCTCGCCCGGAAGGCACCAGCAGGCAAGCGTCTCCCTGATGCGTTCCGCGTCGTCGGGCAGCACTTCGTATTTTACGGTTCGGCAGCCGATCCTTTTGATCATTTCCCTGACCGTATCCCCGCTTTTATCTTCCCGTTCTCCTCTTGAACCCTTGTCGCTCAGGGTCAGCACACCGGCGCGTATCACGGGCAGGATTTGGATGGCGTCTCCCGGTTTTACTTCCCCGCCTGCAATTATACGCGCGAATACGCCGCGCCGGGGCATGATGCAGTCTCCGACCAATTTTTTGATCTCGCATGCGCCGTGGCATTCCTTCCCGATCTGGGTGATCTCCAGAACGCATGTTCCGGCCTTCAACATATCGCCTTTTTGAACGTCCGCAAGCGCAAGGCCCTCTGTCGTGATATTTTCCGCAAAATCACCGGGTTTGAGATCCGCTTTTCCCTGCCCGGCGGCGCGGATGCTCTCAATATCCAGCAGGCTCACCTGCCGGTGCCATCCTCCGCCGTGCGCGTCGCCCTCAAGCCCGAATCCTTCGATTACAAGCGCCCGTTCCACCGGATGTTTGACCGTGCCTTTATTTTCGCTTATATTGACCGAAAAAATCTTTCCCACTTTGTTTCTCCCTTTTATCCGCCCACCTGGTTCATATACCTTGTGTTTTGGCTCGTTTTTTTAGCCGACAGCTCATGCTTCTCCGGCTTTGCTTCAACCGCCCGCACAATGGCCTGCCGTATCTTCTCCCTGTCCGGCGGCCTAAGGCAAGGCTTTAAATCGATCTCCGTATCCGCATGCAGGCAGGGAATCAGTTTTCCGTCGGCAGTCAGCCGCAGCCGGTTGCAGTCCCCGCAGAATGACCGGCTCAGGGCATGGATAAAGCCGACAAAGCCCGCATATCCTTCCGTCCTGTAGTATTCCGCGGGCCCGGTCCCGCTCTCGGTTTCGGCGCGAGCAAGCGGAGGCAGTTTCCCGACGATCTCTTCCGTGGAGATGTACCGGTTTTCCTCCTTTTTGGCTTCCCCGATGGGCATCAGTTCTATAAAACGCAGATACAGCTCACGGCGGCGTATCAGTTCCATGAATCCGTCCAGCTCGCCGTCGTTGAACCCGCGCATCACAACCACATTCAGTTTAATTTTATCAAAGTTTTGACGGTACGCTTCTTCGATTCCGGCAAGAACGGCCTTCAGGTCTCCGCCGCAGGTAAACTCCGCGTACTTTTCCGGGTCCAGCGTATCCAAGCTGACGTTGAGATTCGAAACGCCCGCTTTTTTCAGGCCGGCGGCATATTCGCCCAGCAGTATCCCGTTTGTGGTAAGGTTGATCTCAGGAGCGCCTGGCATCGCGCGCAGCCTCTCAATAAAGCCGGTGATCCCCTTGCGCACCAGCGGTTCCCCGCCCGTAAGCCTGAACCTATTGATGCCCAGATCCACGCATTCGCGAAGCACCGCCTCTATTTCTTCGTACCTTAAGATATCCTCGTGTTTTTTGGGCGCTACGCCCTCCGGAGGCATGCAGTAGCGGCAGCGCAGATTGCATCTGTCCGTAACCGCCACGCGGATATAATTTATGTTTCTTCCCAAATGATCTTTCATAGCCTCTTCCCGTACCGTAGTATGATACCGCATATGGACGGGCTTTCATGCAAAAAAGCTTCCATAGGTAGGTTTTCCCTTTTCTTTTACAGTATACCACAAAAAGTCCGGAGTATCACGGTTTTAAGCTGTATGAAACGCCTTTTGTTGTATTTTACGGATACGGGCATTATAATGGAACTGAATTTTATACATAAATCGAGGTGTTTGGAATGCTTTATGAAATCAAGGATGGAAAATCCAAGGCAAGCGTCAATACAATGGGCGGCGAAATGGTCTCGTTTATACACGGCGGGCTGGAATACGTCTGGACAGGCGACCCCGAATACTGGTCCGGACACGCGCCCGTGCTTTTCCCCACCGTCGGCTCGCTGAAGAACCGCGAGACTGAGATCAACGGCGTCACTTATCCCATGAAAAAGCATGGTTTTGCGCGGAAAACGGAATTCAGGCTTCTGGATCTCAAGGCAAACCATGCCGTATTTTCCTTGACCTCCAACCCGGAGATCAAGAACAGCTATCCTTTTGATTTTGAACTGCAGACCGTCCAGTCGGTATACGAAGGCGGGTTTAAAACGGAATACAGGGTGATCAACACGGACGCGCGGGATATCCTTTTTGGCATTGGCGGCCACGCAGGATTCAACTGCCCCCTGTTTGAAGGCACGCAGTTTTCGGATTATACCATCCGGTTTGAAAAAACGGAAAACGGCCCCTTCTACTATACCCGCACGGAGGATTGCGACGGCGTGATCCACAAGGAAGACCGGGTAACCGCTCTGGAAGGCAAAAACGAACTTCCGCTTGATTATTCGCTTTTTGACAGGGACGTGCTTGTATTAGGCCGCCTTGAGTCCCGCAGCTTAAAGCTTGTCTGCAATAAAAACGGCAGGGGCATCGAGTTTATTATGAACGGCTTTACTTCCATGGGCATATGGTCGACGCCCATAAAAAAAGCGCCGTTTGTGTGCCTGGAGCCCTGGACGGTGAATCCGGACTTCAGCGACGCCTCGGGAAAATTCAGCGAAAAGCCGGGGATCACCACATTAAAGCCCGGCGGCGTCTTTACCGTTTCCTACGAAACGAAAATCATTTAGAGTTTGAATCGATCGAAGAGGGGTTGCCGCAAGGCAAACAAGAATGCGCAACCCTTTTTCAGCTATTTTAACGG
Source organism: Bacillota bacterium (assembly GCA_023393165.1). GTDB lineage: Bacteria > Bacillota > Clostridia > Christensenellales > Christensenellaceae > JAEYKI01. The sequence goes on from JAEWMJ010000048.1 coordinate 21,670, forward strand.
CTTTTCTTTCAATCATGGAATTGGCCGAGACGCGTAATGCGCCCCCCTGCATTCAAACAAAAAACCGTCCTGCTAAAACTGATGCATGGATCTGCCTTAGCGCGGCGGCTTCTTTATTTTCTGTTTTTTATTATGCAATCTATTCCATTCCGCATTTGCCGCAGCTTGAGAAACTGCGGTTTCTATAGTTCCATATGTCGTGTGAACGGCAATCCCTTTATCCCGGAGGGCTTTTTCGGGACCCGGGCCTATTCTCATGCAGACGACGCAGCAACAGTCTTCGGCCGCTTTTAAAATATCCGCCATACGTTCGTCCGGATCGCATTCCTCCGGCCCTGTGCAATAAGGTCTGACCGGCCTTTCCTCCAGTTTTTGGACCTTTCCGCCGTCGTATTCATAAATATGGAATGCGGTCGCGTGCCCGAAATGCTGGTCCGCCAGTACGCCCGTTTTTGTGCATACCGCAAACCTGGGAAGGGACGCCGCTTTTATTTTTTCGATTTTCTCCATTGACCAAACTCCCATTATCTCAATAATAAAAGATTTTCCGGAGGAAAAACGATATAATCCGGAACGCCCTCCCGGCTTATGAGCCGCCATTCCTCCCTGCCGGTCTCCCACCGTAAGCGGGCGTTTTCTCCGCAAACTTCCATACCGGCGTTTTCAAATGTGACGCTGACCGAAAAAGGCGCTTCGCTTACGCCGATCACGCGCATACGCATGGAATTTTCCGTATCCCCGCCAGCCGCGGGTTTAAAATAATGCGCCCTGATGCCCACGAACTTAACGCCGTCGGGCACCTCTTCCCGCGTTTTCAGTTCGACGCCCCAGTCCACAGCCCACAGCAGATAGTCCCCCTTTTTTTCCGCCCTGCCTATGTTCTTGCATCCCGTGAGCTGCGCCGCCGAGGCCGTCTGCGGGCGCTGGAAAACGGCTTCCTTATCATCCATGCATTCGATGGACCCCCGGTTGATCACCGCGATCTCGGAACAGATCCTGTACGCCTCGTCCCTGTTATGTGTTACCAGGACCGTGCTGCCCGTATAGCCGGACAGCATTTCCAAAAACCGCGGCTCTATCTGCCACTTCAGATAACTGTCCAGCGCGGAAAAGGGTTCGTCCAGCAGTAAGGCTTCCGGCTCATAGGCGAGGACGCGGGCGAGCGCCACCCTTTGTTTTTGTCCACCCGAAAGCTCAGACGGGTACCTGCCTTCCAGCCCTTCCAGATGGAACATTTTGACCTTATCCCGGATCATCCCGGCCGTCTGGCCGCTTCTTTTATTCTTTTTCCGCAGCCCGAGCGCAATATTCTGCCCCACCGTCATATGCGGAAAAAGCGCGTAATTCTGGAACAGGTATCCGACATTCCTTTTTTGCGGAGGAAGATTGACGCCCGCTTTGGAATCGAACAGCACCTTGCCGTTCAGGCTGATCATCCCTTCGTCCGGCCGGACGATCCCGGCGATGCAGCAGAGCGTCATGCTTTTACCGCTTCCGGACGCGCCCAGAAGCCCCGTAACGCCTCCCTGCGTATTAAAAGACGCTTCCAGCGTGAATCCCGGCAGCTTCCTTTTGATATCCACATGCAGCATTATTGCGCCCTCCTTTTTGCCTTCTGCCCATCCGGCCGCCGCGCGCCGAAAAAGTTCATCAGCCATATCACGGCGAGAGACACAGCCATGATGATTGCCACCCAGAAAAACGCGGTTTTCATATCCCCGCCCTGTACCGCGGAGTATATCGCAATGGGAATGGTCTGCGTCCGCCCCGCGATATTCCCGGCAATCATGATGGTCGCGCCGAATTCGCCAAGCGCCCGCGCAAATCCAAGAATGATCCCGGACAACGTGCCCGGCCATGCCAGCGGCATCAGTATCCTCCAGAATATATAGTTTTCGCCGAGGCCAAGCGTCCGCCCCGCATGCAGCAGATTTTCATCCACCTGTTCAAACGCGCCCCGCGTGGTGCGGTATACCAGCGGAAAGGCCACAACGGCGGCGGCGATCACGGTGGCGGGCCAGGAAAAGACGACGGTGAATCCTGCCTGCATCAAAAGCTGTCCCACCGGGCCGTTTTTCCCGAACAGCAGCAGAAGAAGAAAACCCAGCACTGTGGGGGGCAGCACCATCGGAAGGGTGAATACCGCGTCCAGTATGCCTTTTAGTTTTCTGCCGGTTTTCTGCGTCCATCCGGCCATGAGCAGTCCCAGAACAAACGCGATCGCCGTTGCCGGGAATACCGTTTTCAAGGATATCCATAAAGGAGAATAATCCATGCTTCCGCCCTCCTGAAAAGCAGGGGATACGACCGGGCGCCGGGTCCGGAGGTATCCCCCGCAGGTTGATTTTTTACCGGTGTATGAATTACTTTTTCAGGGCCGTAAACCCGTATTTCTCAAACAGGGCGGAAATATCCGGAGTAGAGAGAAAATCCAGGAAAGCCTGCGCCGCCTCGGCGTTCGCGCTTCCATCCAGCACCGCCGCCGGATAAATAACGGGGTCATGGCTGCCCGACGGAGCTGTGGCCGCGATCTTTACCTTGTCGCTGGTCAGCGCGTCGGTCGCATATACGATGCCCGCGTCCGCATTGCCGGTCTCCACCCAGTTAAGCACGGCGCGCACGTCGCTGCCCAGAACGATTTTGTTTCCAGAATTCAATTCGTCGTATATACCCATTTGGGTCAGCGCCTGTTCGGCGTACTGCCCTGCCGGAACGCTGGCCGGGTCTCCGATCGCAAGCTGACCGGCATCGGCCAGGCTTTCAAAATCCGCGGGTTCATCCTTGTCCGCGGGGATCACCAGCACCAGTTTGTTTTCCAGAAGATCGACACGGCTGTCTTTTAATATCATGCCTTTGCTCTCAAGCGCGTCCATTTGTTTGGCTGCGGCCGAAACAAAGACATCGGCCGGAGCGCCCTGCTCGATCTGCTGCTGAAGCGTCCCGGACGCGCCGAAATTAAATGTGACGGATACGTCCGGCGCCTGTTCCTTGTACGCTTCCGCGATCTCTTTCATAACGTCAGTCAGGCTTGCCGCCGCGGAAACCGTCAATTGCGCAGCCGGAGAAGCAGCCGACGCCTCGGCGGATACGGCAGCCCCGGACGGCTGCGCGGATTCGGACGACTGGGCCGCCTCCACGGACGGGGATGCCGACGGAATTGGAGCGGGAGCCGAGCAGGCTATTGCCATAAATGCCGTTGCCAGGACCAGCGCCGAGAGCGCAAACAGTTTTTTCTTCATTTTTTGCCTCCTTTAAGATAAAAATTATATTCACATACGGCTCATAGCCGTGTGTTTTTAACGTATTATATTTCAGGGATGCAGTTTGAAATATTCCTCCATCATCTGTTCGGGTACAGCCGGTTTGGCGGTTCTGCACGCTTCGCGCAAGCTTTTTAAAAAGGCCTCCCGGCTTTCCTTGCCGCTTTTCAAGCCCTTTTGCCTAAGGAAATATTCGAGCGCGCTTGCACCTGAAAATTTGCCCAGCACAAACCTGTCCGCCGCCCCTGCGTCTTCGGGCGGGAACGCCTGGTATGTCCTTTTGTCCTTTAAAAGTCCGTCCACATGAATGCCGGATTCATGAAAATAAACCTGGCTTCCGACGATCGCTTTTCCCTCGTACACCCGGCGGCGGGAGCACTCCTCCACCAGGCGCGAGACCTCCTGCAACTTTTGGGTACGCACGGCTACTCGGCTGCCCGCGATATGCTTTAACGCCATTACGAATTCTTCAAGGGGCGTATTTCCGGCGCGTTCCCCCAGCCCGTTGACAGTGCAGCTGACCACCTCCGCACCAGCCCGGCAGGCCGCAAAAGCGTTGGCGGTGGACATGCCGAAGTCATTGTGCCCATGGTAATCGATCGGCGCGCGGATATGCCTTTTCAGCCTTTTTATCGCATCGTACGCGCTGAACGGTTCGTGCAGGCCCACCGTATCCGCATAACGCACCCGGACAGCCCCCGCGCGTATGGCGGCGCGGTAAAATTTGATCAGGAACTTTTCATCCGCCCGCGACGCGTCTTCCGCGCCCACCGAAACCGAAAGGCCCTTTGAGACGGCGTACTCCACCGTTTTCCGAACTGTTTGCAACACCCATTCCCTTGTTTGATTCAGCTTTTTTCGGATATGCAGGTCGGATACCGGAACGGCGATATGAACGTTTTTTGCGCCGCATTCCATGGACTTCTCTATGTCTCCCGTATGCATCCGGTTCCAGGCGAGTATCTGCGCACGGGTATTCAGGCCGAGGATCGCGGACACGCAATCCATTTCCGTTTTACCCATGGCGGGGATACCCGCTTCGATGATATCCACACCCAGCTCATCCAATTTCTTTGCTATGGCTCTTTTTTCTTTCAGCGTAAAGGAAACAAACGGCGTTTGTTCTCCGTCGCGCAGCGTGGTATCCAGAATCAAAACCCTGTCCATAAGATAACTCCCTTTATGCCCATGTAAGGCAAGAGGCTGTCACAGTGCCAGCCTCGCCACAGTTTCGCCGTTTTCGAGAGCGTCGATGATCTCCTCCACGTCGTTCCCGCTCACTCCGCCGTACCAGACGCCCTCCGGGTAAATCACAACGACCGGCCCCTGGCTGCACATGGAAAGGCAGCCCGTATTCGTGACCATTACCTCTGAGTCCAGTTCCCTGTCCGCTATTTCATCCAGGAATTTATTCACCAGCTGCGCGGCGTCCTTTGAGATGCAAAAACCCTTCTGCTGGCCGTTTATCCTCGAACTGGAGCAAACGAAAATATGATGGCTCGGTTTATTCATAATATCATCTCCTTGTTATTCTTTTTGACCGCCGGTTCAGCCCGGCAGCCCACATTGCGGAATTCCACCGAACGGTCCTCTGCCAGTGTGCCGATCGCATCCGCGCGGCACTGCATGCAGTGGTGCATCTGCCTCAAATGCTTTTCGCATTTTGTCCGGATTTCATACATTTCTCCCGGCGTCGACCGGGGAATATCCGCAAATGGCGTTCCTTCCGTGGGTATCAAAGGCATAATGTTTGCGATATAGGCGCCTTTGTCACGCACGGTTTTCACGATTTCTTCCACATGCGTATCGTTCACGCCCTTTATCATAACGATATTCACCTTGCAAATAACGCCGTTCCTGGAAAGAATACGCAAACCCTCCAGCTGATTTTGAATCAGCAGTTCCGCACCCTCTCTTCCGTTCAGCACCCCTCCTTCATATTGGATATCCCGGTAAACCAGTTGCCCGATTTCGGGATCCACCGCATTGATGGTTATTGTGACGTATCCGACGCCCAACGATATGATCTGAAATGCATATTTGGGAAGCAAAAGACCGTTGGTCGACAGGCAAAAATCGATTTCCGGGTCCTCCCGCCGGATCAGCTGTAGCGCTTCTTTTGTTTTCTCAAAATCGGCCAGAGCGTCTCCGGGGCCGGCGACGCCGACCACCATAAGGTTTCCGAGTTCTTCCCTGACCGCACGAAATTTGAAAAGGGCCTCCTCCGCTCCCAGCACCTGGCTGGTTACGCCCGGGCGGCTTTCATTCTGGCAATCGTATTTCCTGTTGCAGTAATTGCAGGCAATATTACATTTAGGCGCCACCGGGATATGCATGCGCGCGTACCTGAACGCGTTTGAATGAAAGCACGGATGCTTTTTTTCGCCTCTGTTGTTTTTGATTTTTAGATCGACTATATTTGTCATATATCAAGACTCCTGTCTCCGCAAACCGGTATTTAAAAAACATTTCTATTTTTTGTAGTATTTTTTATACAGAGATTTTCTGTACGTGGATTGCTTTGCAGCCAGCAGCGTGTTGGTCATTTCATCCATCAGGTTCATGGAACCGACATAACCCACATATACTTTGCGCTGCATGCCTATCCTGTCGTGTACGGGAAAACCTGCGCGAATCAAAGGGATCCCGTAGTGTTCGGTCATAAAAGCGCCGTCCGAAGGTCCGACCAGCAGATTCGCGTTCCTGGTCCGTATGATTTCTGCGATTTTTTGGTAATCGGTATCCGCCAGCACGGCAAATTCCTTTTTATACTCCTGAGCGAGCTTCTCTATTTCCGGAATTATTTTTTTATTTGCCGGCCCGGACGCGGCAACACAAGGTGACATGCCGTTTTCCAGACAAAGCGCGGTCACGCCGTATACCAGTTCGGGATCGCCGAATATGCCCACCCTTCCCTGCGCGTTGTACTTATGCGAATCGACCATTGCGTCCAGATACCGTCCCCGCTCGCGCCTTGTCTTTTCGGGTACGCTCTTGCCGGTGACCTCGCTTAAGGTATTGACCAGCTCATCCGTGTTTTTAAGGCCTATGGGCAGGGGCAGGCGGTACAGCGGGATGCCGAATTTTTGTTTCAGATACTCGCCCGGCGATATTTCGCCGTCCACAAGTTTGCCGATTTCGAGCGTCAGGACCGCTTTTCCCATTTCCTTCAGGTCGGATACCCTGGTTCCGCCGAAGGGAATCCTGGCGTATTTAGAGCAGTATTCCCCGTCCAGCGTTTCGGAAATATCCGGAAACAGCACGTACCGGACGCCGAACCTGCACAGAAGCTCCTTTATATGACGGATATCCCCCGGAGACATGCCGCCCACGATCACATTTATGCTTTTATTCCGGCCGCCTTCCACGGCAAAATGCTCTATCACCCTTCTGGCCGCAAGGTAATGCCCGGCATATTGCGATCCGCCGTAACCCGGGGAAGATACCGTAACGCAGTCCAGTCCAATGGTTTTTTCTTCTTCCATGTATTCCCGGACGATCTGCTCCGTGTTTTCCCCGATGGTCTCGGCAAGGCAGGTGGTGGCTATGCCTATAACACGCGGCCTGTATTGCCGGATCACATTTCCGAGCGCTTTTTTTAAATTGGCGCTTCCGCCCATGACGGTCCCTTTTTCATTGAGGGATGAAGAGGCAATATCTATGGGCTCGTTGTAATGCGTGGCCATGTGCCTCCGGATATAGGTAGAGCAGCCCTGGGAACCGTGCATAAGCAGCATGCAGTTCTCTATGCCGCGGAATACGCCCGCCGCACCCATGGGCATGCACATGTTGCACGGATTAACGTTCAAGTTGACAAAGTTTCGCTGGCTCATGCCCTTCCCTCCAATTCTCTCTGATCAGCCGCCAAACCGGGCTGCCGACCGTATCGTATGTTTCCTGCGCAAAGTTCAGAGCGCCGTCAAACCCGGAAAGCGGGTGTTTGCGTTCATGGTTATGGTCTAAAAAAGCAACGCCCAGCTTGTAGGCAAGGGGCCTTTCCTTGACGCCTCCCACCAGTATATCCGCTTCCTTTTCACGTATGAACGTTTCCAGTTCAAACGGATTGCTGTCGTCCAGTATCACCGTTCCCTCGTCGGTGATCTCCCGCAGGGTTTCGTACTCTTCCTCCCTGCCGGTCTGCGTTCCGACGATCACCGTTTTCACACCAAGGTCCGCAAACTGCCTGATCAGGGAGATGGCTTTGAAACCGCCTCCGACATAGATCGCCGCCTTTTTTCCGGCAAGACGTTCGCGGAAATACTTAAGACGTTTATCTGTTTCTTCCGTTTTGGTCCGGATCAATTCCTCCGCCTTGCGAATCACTTCCGCATTCCCGGTCATCCGCGCGATTTCCCTTAAGGACTTCGCAGTGTCCTCCACGCCGCAGAAACTGACCGAGATGAAAGGGAGCTTAAATTTTTCTTCCATTCTTCGCGCAAGATAATGCATGGATCCCGCGCACTGCACAATATTGAACTGCGCTTTCACGGCGTTTTTCAGGCTCTCGCAGGTGGCGTCCCCGGTTATGGCGGTTTGCATTTTTACGCCCATCTCCTTTAGGTAGCCTTTCACGATCCATTGCTCCGCGGCAAGATTGAAATCCCCCAGAAAATTGAGCCCCTGCCTTTTGGGAGGCAGTTTCGGATTCCCGATAAGGTCCAGGATCGCGTCGCACGCCGCGCGGTATCCGCTGGCTTTGTTTCCCGCGAAACCCGTAGAGCGCACCGGGATCACCCGCACGCCCGTCCTTTTCTGGGCGGCTTTGCATACGGCGTCGATATCGTCCCCGATCACGCCCACGACGCAGGTGGAATATACGAATATCACCGCGGGTTTATAGGTCCCGGCGATCTCGTCTATCGCAGCGGCCAGCTTTTTCTCGCCGCCGAATATGATGTCCTGTTCCCGCATATCCGTGCAAAAGCTGTTCCTGTATATTTCGGACCCGCTGGAGAGGCTTCCCCGGATGTCCCAGGTATAGCTGGAACATCCGATCGGGCCGTGGACAATGTGGTAAGCGTCGGTAATCGGGTTTAAAACCACCCGTGCGCCGCAGTATACGCACGCGCGCTGGCTGACCGACCCCGCCGCGCTGTCGCGTCCGCAGGTAATTTTCTGTTTTTTTCCCTTGGCGTTTAAAACAATTGAATTTTTCCGTTCGCTCAATATTTCCATTTCACCCGCACGGCTCATAAGCAGTCCCCCGTTTCTTTAAATTACATGACCAGTTCCAGATCCTCGTCCGCCGCTTCCATGTCCTGGCGTTCCAGCAGCGCGCCGCTTATTTTTTCGATCACCCGCATCGCGCCGGCGTATCCGGTTATGGGCAGATAGGATTGCACGGAACGGTCCAGTATGGGGAATCCGATGCGCACCAGCGGGATATTCTCCGCCTTGGCAATGTATTTGCCGTACGTGTTTCCGATGATCAAATCAACCGGCTCGTTCTTGATCCATTGATGCAGTTCCATCAGGTCCCCCGCCGCCTTGATCCTGGGCTGGATCCCGGCCGCGTCCGTCAGTTTCTTTATTTTCTTTATAAAATATTCGCCCGGCGTACCTGTCAGGAGATGCACCGGCTTCATGCCAAGGCTGAGGACGAACTGCGTCATGGCGATCACGATATCAGGGTCTCCAAAAATGGATACCTTTTTGCCGTGAAAATGGAAATGCGTATCCGTCATGATATCCACAAGCTGCCCGCGTTCCTCTTCCAGTTCGTAAGGCACGCTGTTTCCGGTCAGCCGGATCAGCTGCATGATATAATTGTCCGTTGCTTCGATCCCGATAGGCGTCTGCAATATATAGGGCGCGACGCCGCATTTCTTTTCCAGCGCGTAGGCGCCTTCGGAAGACGCAAACCGGCCCAACGCAACGGTCGCTTTCGCGTTCCCCGCGCGCATGATATCCGCGATCCGCGCGCCTCCTTTCGGATACATCTCGTGCCTGCCGGTATTAGGCGCGTCCACTACGCCGCTGGTATCCGGAAACATCACAAAGCTGACGCCCATGAGTTTTGCGATCCGCTTTATTTCCCGCATATCTGCGGGTTCCACAAATCCGGGGATGATATTGATAAAATCGCCTTCCCCGCCGCCTTCCGCCAGATAATTCACCATTGCGCGCACCATGTTGGAAAAACCGGTGATATGCGAACCCACATAGCTGGGCGTGTTGGCATGGATCACATATTTTCCTTCGGGTATCTCCATTTCGCGTATGATCGAACCGATATCGTCGCCGATCGTTTCGGAAAGGCAGGTGGTATTGATCGCAATGATATCCGGATTATAGATCGAAAACACGTTTTTGACGGATTGCTCCAGATTGGACCGTCCGCCGAATACCGCAGTGCCTTCCGTAAAGGAACTGGTGGACGCCATGATTGGATCACGGAAATGCCGGGTCAGATGCATGCGGTGGTAGGAACAGCAGCCCTGCGACCCGTGGCTGTGCGGCAGACAGCCGTGGATTCCAAGCGCCGCATACATGGCCCCGATGGGCTGGCACGTTTTTGCAGGATTCACAACCAGCGCCTTTCGATTGCTTATTTCTTTGGGTGTATGATTCAACATTTTTCAGTCCTCCGCAATATCTGTAATTTGATCGACCAGCGCGCCGTCCAGTACGGGCGCGCTCTTCCAGGGCGGAACGATATATCCCCAGGTGGGCGTAAACATTCCCGCTATGATGTCGTTTGAGAAATTCACCGCGCCCTTGAATCCGGCGTATGGGCCGCCGTAATCGTAGGAATGCAGCTGTTTGGAAAAAACGCCCATCTTCTGCACCACATATTTATCTTTGATGCCCGAACAGAATATATCGGGTTTTACAGCTTTAATGAATTCCTCGGTTTCAAAATGGTTGAGATCGTCTATCACGACCGTTCCGTCCCCCATGCTTTTCATCAGGCCTTCATAATTGTCCAGCGGCATGATTTTTTTGAGCTGCTCCATCCGTTCTTCGGAAACGCGGATCTTATAGAGTTTCTCGTCCTTTTCGATGTTGAGTTCCTCTATGTTTTTGCTGTCCGCATCCGGTTTTAAGAAGGGAAGCACTTCCCTGCCCTCATAATCGTCGCGGTGTCCGAATTCGTAACCCGCAAGCAGCGTTTCCATGCCCAGGTCACGAAAGAGGCTCTGGTAATGGTGCGCCCGGGACCCGCCCACAAATATCATGGCTTTTCTGCCTTCGCAGATCTCTTTATATTTTTGCATCGGTTCCCGAATCTCTTCGAGTTCCTCGGCAATCACCTGTTCGGTGCGTATTTTCAGGCCTTCGTCGTCAAAATACTCGGCCATATTCCGGAGCGATTCTATGGTGGCGTCTATTCCGATGAAGTTCACCTTAAGCCAGGGCAGACCGTATTTTTCTTCCAGCATGTTGGCGATATAGTTGATGGAGCGGTGGCACTGCACCAGATTCAGATCCGCGGTATGCGCGTTGGACAACGCTTCGTAGCTGCCGTTTCCGGTCATTACGGATACGATATGGTAGCCGATCTTTTTTAAAACCCGCGAAATCTCCCATTCGTCGCCGCCGATGTTGTATTCGCCCAGCACGTTGACAGCAAATTTTTTTGGTTCCGCATTTCCCTTGCCGATCACGTCCTGCATGAGTTTGTTGTTTGCGATATGGTGCCCGGCCGACTGGCTGACGCCCTTATACCCTTCGCAGTTAAACGCCAGTACCGGAACGCCGAATTCCTTTTTCGCCCATTCCGCTACAGCGTTGATATCGTCTCCGATCAGGCCTACAGGGCAGGTCGCGGAAATGGTGATCGCGCGCGGATGGAAAATTTCGACCGCTTCGGTCACAGCCTCGCGCAGTCTCTTTTCTCCCCCGAACACAATGTCACTTTCCTGCATATCGGTGGAGAACGCATAGTTCAAAAAGTTCTGGCCGCCTTCGTCGGCCCTGGCCTTGTTCCTGCGCGTGCCCCAGGCGTAATAGGAGCAGCCGATGGGGCCGTGCACGATATGCACCATGTCTTTGAGCGGGCCCAGTACCACGCCCTTGCAGCCGGCGTAGCAGCAGCCGCGGTTGGTGATGATACCCGGAACGGTGCGCGTGTTGGCCGCTATCTCCTGGTTTTCCTGCTCACGGCGCAGAACGATATGCTGTTTTCTGTTTTTGCGCACCTTGGCGGGGTAAGAATCCAGTATTTTATCTATGAGTTTTTCATTCAACATTTTGCTTCCCTCCTTACAGTGCGGCTTCGTTTAATTCGCCGGTACGGACGCGAACTACTTTTTCTATGGGACATACGAATATTTTGCCGTCCCCCGCGCATTTCGTCTGGTTTTGTTCGATAATGATTTTTACGACTTCGCCGACTTCCTCGTCCCTCACAACCAGCATGAGCTGCCTTTTGGGTACGAGCCGGTGGCCTTCGGATATGCCCTCCGCGATTTGGGGAGAAGCGATCTCCGTTCCGTTCAGCAGATTGTTTATGAGTTCGTAATCCACCTTTTTTTTGCCCCGCCCCAGCACCTTGCGGCAGGTCACCGCAGGGAAACCGGCCAGGGAAAGAGCCTGTTTGGTTGCGTTGATCTTGTTCATGCGAATGATTGCAATAATCTGTTTCATATGAGCTTCCTTTCTTTACAGCACGCTTTCCCCGCTGCTGACGGTATAGGTTTTCTCAACGGGAGAGACGAATATCTTGCCGTCGCCGAACGCGCCGGCTTCCCCTGTTCTTGATTTTTTCAGGATTATTTTAATGATTTCGTCCACATTTTCATCTTCCGCCACGATCATCAGAAGCTCTTTTGAGATCTCTTCGTAAAAAACGTCTCCGACTTTTACGCCGCGCTGCTTGCCGCGTCCGGCCACGTCCATTTTTGTTACCGCCGGGAAACCCGCGTCGGCAAGTTCGGTCAGTATATCCGAAGATCTCTCGGGTCTTACAATTGCTTGAATCATTTTCATTTTTTTTATCCCCCAATCAAAAATTCTAAAGTTCATAAGGTCAGCCCAGAAGGCCGAATTCCATCAATATTTCTTCCAGCCGCTCCTGCTTCATGGGCTGCGGGACCACGAACATATCGTTGCCGTCCACGGCCTTTGCGAGCGCCCGGTATTCGTCCGCCTGCTCGTTGCCCGCGTCGTAATCAATCACGGTCTTTTTGTTGATTTCGGCGTGCTGCACGATATTGTTCCTGGGTACGAAGTGTATCAGCTGGCTTCCCAGTTCCTTTGCAAAGGCGGTAAGCATTTCCCTTTCGTTGTCTACCTTGCGGCTGTTGCATATGATGCCGCCAAGGCGCGTGCCGCCGGTTTTCGCGTATTTCTGAATTCCTTTGCAGATATTGTTGGCCGCGTACATCGCCATCATTTCTCCGCTGGCGACGATATAGATCTCCTGCGCCTTGCCCTCGCGGATGGGCATTGCGAATCCGCCGCAGACAACGTCGCCGAGTACGTCATAAAACACGTAATCCAAATCGTCCGTATAGGCGCCAAGGCTTTCCAGCATGTTGATGGAAGTGATGATGCCCCTGCCGGCGCATCCCACACCGGGTTCCGGGCCACCCGATTCCACACAGCGTATGCCTTTGAACCCGTTTTTCATAATCTCATCCAGCTCAATATCGTCTCCTTCTTCACGAAGCGTATCCAGAACGGTTTGCTGTGCAAGTCCGCCCAATATCAGCCTGGTTGAATCCGCTTTGGGATCGCAGCCCACGATCATGATCTTTTTTCCCATCTCGGCCAGCGCCGCCGTGAGGTTTTGCGTTGTCGTGGATTTTCCGATCCCGCCTTTTCCATAAATAGCTACCTGTCTCATCAATACATACCTCCAAAATTAAAATTTCTATTAAAACAAAAGAAGTTTTTGATTTCTCAAAAACTTCTTTGTTCGTTTCCGTTTAATTGCGAGTTCAATTTTTAATTGAACTTACTATAACATGCAGGAAAATATATTGCAAGTATCAAATTGTTAAATTTCATATTTTATTTTCATCTCAATACTTCATATGCATTTCAACATGTTTTTATTACCGCAGTTTTATAATTATAAAATTTATATTATTAAAAATTTCATTTTTCGATTTTATTCCATTTCGTTCCATCCATTGGCCCCGTTCCCTTCCGCGCAAAAAGCCCCCGGATCTCAGGAATTCATATGGGAAGCAACATTATTTATCCTACGGTTTTTTATTGACCCCCCAACTTTCTGTTGCGTTAAAACCCGATTTCCTTTGCACGTGACAAATTTGCTTTTTTTACCAGGGCCAAATCGATTATTCGCTTTTGTTACGGCTTTTTTTAGTGATTTTTTTACTGTATTTTCATTTTTAATTCTTGCATTTATTTGTTTTTTTATATATGCTGGATAAAAGCATATTCTTTTTTTAATTTTTTTAAGGAAGCCGCCTATGAATTATGAATTTATAAAACACATTGAAGGTACCGTGCTGAAGACCTTTGTTGTTACGATCAACCAGAGGGAACTGCATTTCCATAACGATATAGAGATACTGATGGTGCTGAAAGGTTCCGTATATATTGACGACGGAGCAAAAAGGTATCTTCTTGCCCGTGACGATATATTTGTGATAAACCGGAACGAACTCCACAGCCTCACGCGTACGCAGGAATCAAATCTTTTGATGGTAATACAGTTTGACTTAAATTTCTGCAAGAAATACTATCCCAAAATCAACCGCATCAAGTTTGCCAAAAAACATATAGAAAACAAAAATTCTCCGGAATACTGGAATATTTTAAAACAGGGCATGCTGGACATCATTACCTGCCATACCGAAAAAAAAGAAGGTTACGCGATTGAAATGATGTCCGTATTGAACCATATGCTTTTCGGCATGATCAATCACGATCCTTTCATAGAATTGGACGAAAAAACCGCGGCGTCCGAAAACAGGCATATGAAACGCCTGAGCGACATTATTGAATTTATTCAGGAAAACTATATGAACCAGATCTCCTTAAAGGATATCGCTCAAAAAGAAAATACAAGCATGTACTACCTTTCCCACTTTATCAAAACAAACCTGGGCATATCCTTCCGCGAATACTTAAACAGACTGCGTTTGGAGCGCGCGGAACAACTGCTCATTTATACGAATCTAAAGCCGCTGGATATCTGCATGGAATGCGGGTTTTCGGATTATAAATACTTAAAAAAGGCCTTTGCCTCCGAATTTGATTGCACTATAGACGAATACAGGAAAAAGAACCACCGGGTGGCGGTCAATATTGCCGAAAGCAGCGAACAGCATATTATCATGGAAGCAAGCAACGCTTTAAAAGAAATTAAAAAATGACGTGGAACTTAAACTTCTCCCCTTTATAAAAGCAAATCTGTCCAGATAAAAAAACAAATTTGTCAAATTCAGGTTTCTTTAAAAGCTTATAATAGAGTTATCATTTATACTTTCATTTTAAGAAAAGAAATCAATCGAAAAATAAATTGAAGGAGGATAGCTCTATGGCAAACTTCAGATTTACTGTTGGTCCGTGGAATGTGCATGAGGGCCACGAAACATTCGGGCCGGGGATCCGCCCCTCCATACCGTTGGAAGAAAAAATCAAAAAATATGCTGAAATCGGTATGGACGGCGTGCAGTTTCACGACGACGACGCCGTGCCGGATATGAACAACATGTCCCAGAAGGCGATTATCGATTATGCAAAAGACGTAAAAGCGCTTCTTGACAAGCATAATCTTTTTGCGGAATTCGTTGCACCCCGCCTGTGGTTTGATAAGCATACGAACGACGGCGGATTTACAGCCAGCCGGGAAGATGACTACGAATTTGCGATCTGGCGGTCCCTCAGGTCGGTGGATATTGCAAAAGCCCTGGGCACAAACAAAATTCAATTATGGCTGGCCCGCGAAGGCACGCTTTGCGCCGAGGGAAAAAACCCGGTGGAACAAATCAGGAAACTGAGGAACGCATTCAATACCATTCTGAATTACGATCCTAACGTAAAAATACTGGTGGAACCAAAGCCGAACGAACCGATCGATCGGAGCTATTGCGGCACCGTGGGGCACGCTCTGACCGTGGGCGCGCATACGGTTGATCCTTCCCGCGTAGGCGTTTGCATCGAAAGCGCGCATTCCATACTCGCCGGGCTTGACCCTGCGGCCGATATGGCTCTCGCGCTTGCCTGGGGCAAACTCTGGGGCGTTCACTTGAACGACCAGAACGGCATCCGGTACGACCAGGACAAGGCGTTCGGGGTCGAAAACCTGCGCGGCGCGTTCAACCAGGTAAAAATACTTTATGAAAACAACTTCGGGGACAGGGGCGAATGCGTCGGCCTGGACGTCAAGGCAATGCGCACGCAGCCCGCGGAAGACTGTTACCGGCATATCATCAACAGCAAGCGGATATTTGAATTGCTTCTGGAAAAGGTAAAGAAATTCGATTATAAGTTCCAGGCGCAATGCGTTGCGGAACAAAACTTTGAAAAACTTGAAATGTATGTCGTCGAGTTATTGATGGGCATCCGCTGATCCCCAATCATTTCATACGATTTTCCTCCCCAAAACATGATAGTTCCCAAACGGCAGGTGAGGCGCGCAGCGCCTTATTTGCCGTTCTTTTGGCTGGGCTGAAATGTATGCGCGGAAGCCCTGAAAAAAATTCAATTGCCTTGACTTTTTTTTTAAGTCGTGATACCCTCAAATCAGCAGATAAATGCATTTTAACTACGGTTTAGAACATAAAATCCAAAGTTAAATGAATACTATAATTGGCATATGCAGGCATGGATTGGTTTACAATCAATGGCGATGGGATCCGGAATGCTTTCAGTCATTCGGAACGTTTTTTTAATTACAATCATACCGCCTGCACAGCGCGAAAAAGAAATACCTGGCTGTTTAACTTTACCGGGTTTCAAATCCGGCTGAAAGTTTATATAATTTATAATAAAGAAACCCTGCCGCCGTCTGAAAACCGGCGAAAAAGGAATGAGGGAAGTGAAAAAATGCAAGGAACAACATCATCCGCTCCGAAAACATCCTGCGGCTTTAACGGAAAACAATCTATCTGCAAACCGGTCACAAAGATCGACCATGCGGAAAAAACATCCGGCCGCGCAGTCTATATAGCCGACATGCAGCTTGAAGAAATGCTCTGCGCCGGTGTGCTCCGTTCCTCCAAAGCCCACGCGCGCATCGATAAAATCACTCTGCCGCCTTTGGAAGAAGGTTATACCGTAATCGACTATCGCGATATCCCCGGCATAAACCAACTGAAGGTAGTGACCAGCGAGCAGCCTATATTTGCCGAAGATACGGTAACCTATATAGGCCAGCCCATATTGATGATAGCCGGACCGGATGAGGACGAGATAAACAAAATTCTGGCAAAAATAAAGGTGGACTACACCGAACTGGATGCAGTCCTTACCATAGACCAGGCAAAAGAAGCGGTCAACGAATACAGCTACGGCAGAGGCGACGTTGAGGCAGCTTTCCGCAGCGCCGCCGAGATCGTTACCGAAACATTTGAAAGCGGCTACCAGGAACAGGCCTATATCGAGACAAACGGAGCCATCGCCAATTGGGACGGAGACGTGATTACTGTGTACGGTTCGATACAATGCCCTTATTACGTGCACGGCGCCGTGGCCCAGGCTTTCGGGCTGCCGGACGAGAAGGTGCGCATCATTCAGGCTACCACGGGGGGCGGCTTTGGAGGAAAGGAAGACTACCCTTCCCTGATCGGCTGCCACGTTGCGCTGGCCTCCTACAAAACCGGCAAGCCGGTCCGGATGATACACAAACGCCGCGAGGACATGGCCGCCACAACAAAAAGGCATCCCTCAAAAATCAAAATATCCGCCTCGCTTGACAGCCGGGGCGAAATCACCGGCATAAAGGTGGACACCGCGCTGGACGCAGGCGCTTACGACGGCGTTTCCACCGTTGTTTTGCAGCGTTCCATAATCTGTGCATGCGGCGTGTACAATATTCCCAATGTTTTTGTGCACGGCCGGGCCGTTGTCACCAACACGGTGCCTACCGGCGCGTTCCGCGGATTCGGCGCGCCGCAAAGCTTTTTTGCGATAGAGACATTTATGAGCCATCTTGCCAAAAAATTCAATATGGAGCCCCTGGAATTCAAACGCAAATACCTGGTAAAACAATTCGACGCCACTCCTACCGGGGGCCAGTTTCACGACCCTGTGCTCTTGGACGAAATGATCCGGAAAGCCGAAGAACTTTCCGGATACAGCGAAAAACGCAAACGCTATCAAAACCAGACCGGACGCTGCCGCCGTGGGATCGGCATTTCGCTTTTCCTGCACGGATGCGGATTTACCGGATCTGTTGAACGCGACTATATCAAATCAGTAGTCCACCTCCAAAAACGCGAGGACAACAAGGTTGAAATACTGGTCAGCACCGCGGAAATGGGCCAGGGCGTCAGGACGACATTCTGCAAGATTGTATCCGAGGTTCTGGGCATACCGCTTGACCGGGTGATTTACGAAAATCCGGATACCAGCAGGGTACCCAACTCGGGGCCGACCGTTGCTTCCCGTTCCATCATGGTTGTAGGCCGCCTGCTTGAAAAAGCGGCGCTGCGCCTGAAAAAGGAATGGAAAGCCGGTGAACGCCAGCTTATCGAAGAACGTTACCTGCACCCCGACCTGATCCCCTGGGATCTTGAAAAATTCTCGGGAGACGCTTACGCGACGTTTGCCTGGGGCGTTAACGTAGTGGAATTGGAACTGGACACCCTTCTGGCCACTACCCGCATTCTGGGCGCATGGGGTGTGTTTGACGTGGGCACGCCCATTGACCAGAGGGTCATGCAGGGCCAGATAGAAGGCGGCATGCTGCAGGGAATCGGCTACGCGTCAATGGAAAAGATGGAACGCCAAGGCGGACGGATCCTGCAGTCAAGCCTGACCGATTATATCATTCCCACCGCAATGGATACCGTCAACTTTGAGACCTTTATGATCGACAATCCATACCACAACGGACCGTTCGGCGCAAAGGGCGCGGGCGAGCTGACGCTTGTCGGCGCGGCTCCAGCCTATGTTGCCGCTGTGGAAAACGCGGCCGGCGAGGAGTTCCGCCAGATCCCCCTGACGCCTGAAAAAATCATGGAGGTGATCGCATGACAGAATTTATACTAAACGGAAAACCGGTTGCAATAGACTGTGAACCTTCCGACCGGCTGCTGGATATTCTCCGTAATCATTTTCATCTTACCGGCGTGAAGGAAGGCTGCGGCGAGGGCGAATGCGGCGCATGCTCGGTGCTTTTGAACGGCCGTCTGGCAAATTCCTGCCTGGTTGCCGCCGGCAGTCTCCAAGGAGCGGAAATCGTGACCATCGAAGGATTCCGGGATACGGAAAGATACGCTCTTTTAGAGCAGGCGTTCGCAAAAGCAGGCGCGGTGCAATGCGGTTTCTGCACGCCCGGCATGGTGATGGCCGCCGAGGCGCTCCTGTCGCGCAACGCCCATCCCACGGAAGATGAGGTCCGCGAAGCGATTTCAGGTAACCTTTGCCGCTGTACGGGTTATAATATGATAGTGGACGCTATCATGACTGCAGGCAAGGAGGGCAACGGATTATGGTAAACGCTATTTATCCTAAAACACTGGAAGACGCGGTCGCCGCAAAGTCGGATAACACGGCGCTTGTTCCTTATGCGGGCGGTACGGACTGGATGGTGAACCGCCGTCCGGGCACGCCTCTCCTGTTTTTGAATTACATTCCCGCCCTAAGGGAGATACGGCGTGAAGGCGGCGAGCTGGTTATCGGCGCATGCTGTACCTACACCGGTTTGCTGGAATCCGGTGAGATTCCCGCCATACTGCGGCAGGCCGTTATAGAAGTCGCCTCCCCCGCCATACGCAATCTGGGCACGCTGGGCGGCAACATCTGCAACGCATCCCCCGCGGGCGATACCCTTCCTCCGCTGTACGCGCTGGACGCGCGCGTGCGCCTGGCCTCAGCAAGCGGCAAAAGGGAACTTCCCATCGCTTCTTTCATACAGGGCGTCCGGAAAACGGCGCTTGCCGGGGGCGAACTGCTTGAAGCCGTCATTATTCCAAATAAAGAATTCAGCCGGAGCTACTATAAAAAAGTGGGCGCGCGCAATGCCGTTGCAATATCCAAGGCATCGTTTGCAGGCCTTATGTCCGTTGAGAAAGGCCGAGTCGCATCCATTTCCATGGCTTTCGGGTCGGTCGCGGCTACCGTTGTACGCAGGCCGGAAATTGAAGCTTCCCTCTGCGGGAAAACGGCCCGGGAACTCGCCGAACAAAAGGATGAGATCGCGTCTATGTATGATCCCTTCATCCTGCCGATAGACGACCAGCGTTCGACTGCGGACTACCGCAAACGGGTCTGTATGGCTCTGTTGAAAGATTTTCTCTTGCAGGAAGGCTGAAAAGAATGATAGAATCGGGCGCCGTTATCGTAGCGGCAGGGCATTCCAGCCGCATGCAGAATTTCAAGCCTATGCTCTCTCTGGGAGGATCCACCCTGATCCGCCATGCGGTCAACACGCTGATCGAGGGCGGCACCGGCGATATAGTGGTTGTCACGGGAAATAAGGCTTCCTTTTTGGAGGAGCATGTTCGGGATCTGCCTGTCCGCTGCGTCTTTAACCCGGATTACGCCGCCTGCCAGATGATCGATTCCGCGCGTTTGGGTTTTGCCAAAATTTCAGCCGATTGCAAAAGCATCTTCTTCCTTCCCTGCGACGTTCCGCTTTTTTTGCCTGGGACGCTTGCCGGGCTGACGGAAACCATGAAGGAGAACTGCGCCGCGGTCGTAAAGCCTGCCTACCGGGGACAGCCCGGCCATCCGGTATTGATAGACTGCTCCCTTCTCCCCCACATTTTTGCCTATGCGGGCGGCGGCGGCCTGGCGGGCGCGCTGAAGGAATACGGAAAACCCGCCCTGCAAATGGACTGCGATGATCCGGGCATACTTTTGGACGCCGACACGCCCGAGGATTATCAAAAACTGCTCGATTATTATGAACAGTCTTATCCGCATAATCAATATCAATGAACGAGGGCAGCATCGGCTGCCTTTTTTATTTCAAAGAATTAAAAACAGCGGGTAACAGAACCGGTCTAGACGCGCAATGCGCGCCCCTACAATCAAACCGGCAAAAACCCGGACATTTCCTTTTTCTGCAAAAAAATATAAACAAACCGATTGACAAATATATCCACGATGATTATAATTGCAATCATAGGATTATAATAATAATCATTAGATCGTAATAATAATCCATTTCTGAAACGGAGGTGGTCAAAATGAAAGAAACCCTGACATATCCCGAATGGACGGTCCTTTCGGCATTGTGGGAACACGAGCCGCAGACGCTGTCCGAAGTGATAGGGACGCTGGAAGGCAAAATGGACTGGAATTACCGGACATATGCCTCCTACCTGCGCAAGCTCTGCGAAAAAGGGCTGGTGGGCTTTGAGAGCAAAGGCCGGGATAATTTCTATTATCCCCTTGTCAGCCGCGAACAGTGCATACAGGCGGAAAGCCGGGATCTGATCCGCAAGGTCAGCAAAAAAAGCGCAAAAGACCTGCTCATCTGTATGATCCGTGAAAGCGGCCTTGGTCCCAAGGATCATGCCGAATTGCAAAAGCTCCTGGAAGAGCTTTCAAAAGGAGATGATCGATAATGGATATTCTTAAGAATCTGCTTGAGATCACAGTCTATTCCACGGTTCTTTATGCCGCGGTCATGCTGTTTAAAACCCTTTTTAAAAAACACGCGTCTCCCCTGCTGCTGTACTTCATTTGGTTTCTCCTCATCGCGCGCCTGTTGATTCCAGTCACGCCCGATCCGGGCTTCAGCTTTATTACTCTCCCCGCTCCTGAGGCGCAGGAGGCCGCCGTATATCCGGCCGCGCCATCCGGCAGTGCAGAGGCCGTTGCGCCGGCAGACTGGGGAACGGTTTACTCCTCCCAAGCGGATCCTGTTTCGGACTTTGGGGATACTGCGGATCACACCCCCGTTTTGCCACAGCCATTTGCCACCCGGCCGGAATTTGACGCTGCACAGCTTTTGCTGCTTGCATGGATCGCCGGAGCGGCTTTTTTCCTGCTGCGGTTTATGATTGAATCTTCTTTACTGAAAAAAAGATTGCTGCGCGAAGCCGCTCCCCCTCCCTCCGCAGTTTTAAGCCTGGCAAAAGAAATTCAAACGGAACTGAATCTCCGCAATAATATAAAGATAAAGGTTCTTGACGGAATCACTTCTCCTGCGCTCACCGTGAATTTTAAGCCCACGGTCATGCTTCCGGGAGAGCTGCTTTCGGGCGGCGGCATGCAGATTGAATACGCACTCCGGCACGAACTCATGCATGTAAAACGCGCCGACCATCTCGTGTGCATATTGCTTTCAGTCCTGCGGGCCATGTACTGGTTTCATCCCGTGGTATGGCTGGCGTCACGGCAAATGAATCTGGACATGGAAACGGCATGCGACTATATGGTGGTAAAACGGATGGGCCCCGGACAAAAGAAAGACTACGCCAAAACCATTCTGAACATGTACTGCGAGGGAAAAGCCGGACTGACGCTGGGCATGGGACTTGAAAACACGCGGAAGGCAGCCGAGCGCCGCATCCGGGGCATATTCACACGGTCGGGCCGCGGAATGAAAGCGAAAATATGGGAGGTCCTTCTGGCAGCCGTTATGCTGGTCGCCTGCTTTACCACCGCCTGCCAGCCTGCTTACGCATCCGCCGCTTCGTCCGGATCCCGCTTTCAGGTTCCCGCCGAATGGAACGAGTCCATGCAATACGGCAATTTGACTATCGACGTGGATACGTCCGTAACAATGCCCGATGTTGACGCCTACCCTGTGGTACGGGTGGAATCGGCAGCGTTGCCGCAGGAGCGGATAGAACAAATCGTAAAATATTTTGTAGCGGATAGAATTACAAAAGATTCAGAATGGGAGCAGTTGGAAAAAATACTGCAAGAAGGCGCCAATAAGACTCATTGGGGAGTTTCATCCCGAGATGAAAATGGAATTTACGCTAATTTTAATTGGCAGAAGGCCGGCAACGGTAACCTTTACTCCCGCTTTGTTTACTCCACCGAATTTAACTATGAATACCAGACTGAGACTTATTACAGCGAGAACAAGGAATGGATCCAGAACCCAGGCATGAGGAAGGTGGAATACGAAGAATTATTCAACGGAGTCCAGATATCCAGTGAAGACGCGCAGGCGCAGGCACAGAAAGTGATTGACGGTCTCGATATCGGTTACGTGCAGCTTGCAGGCGTTCAGAAAGCCGTGCTTTTAGGGTATGATTTAACTAATGATAATAAGGGCGACTGGCCTGACAAGGGCGGCTGGTTCTTCGAATACATGCGCTCGCCCGGAGGCATCCCGGGATACGATATGTCGGACAATATCCAGCCGGATACGCAGGGCGAATTCTGTCCCCCCTACCCCCTGGAAAATGTAAAAATCATTGTGACGGATAACGGCGTGGAATACTTTGACTGGGTCGGATACTGCAATGTTTTGAAAACCGAGAATGAAGATGCGGCTCTCGTGCCTTTCGAGCAGATCCAGCAAAAACTGCTGGAGCAGATCAACACGGAACGTTCCCCGCTTCTGAGCAATTCCAGCATGAAAGGCGTCTTAATCACAGTAAATTCCGCGCAGCTGCGGATGGGGCTCATCCAGTCGGAGGAAGATATTTACCAGTCGCTGATGGTGCCCGTATGGGTATTCGACACCACGGAGGCCTATTCTCTGGCGAACGGCAAAACAACGCATTCTAACCTGACGTATATGATAGATGCCGTTAGCGGCAATGAAATAGATGCGGCCCGGATTTACGGGAAGGGCAACGCGTATCTGTAGCTCCCCGGATGTACTAACAAAAAGTACAAAAAAAGGCAGTTGCAAAATGGTTTGCAAAAACAACAAGGTAAGCTTTTCAGAGGAATTCCGTTTGGATTTTCGACGTGAGCAAGCCTCAGCCTTATAAGTGTTCAGAATAATGACACAAAGAAACAAGGAACCGGTTGGCGGCAAAAAACAGTTGGCAAAAGGGCGACTTTTGGAAGGAGCCCTTTTTTGCTTTGACAGGTAGCAGCCATCAAATAAAATTCGAAAGGGGCAAGGTTCAAAAAATGGGCGAAGTTTTATAATTATAATTAAACTACAGCCAGAAAACAGTCATGCCGCGTATACAGTCTATCATTTTTAGATTCATTTGGCCTATTGGGCTGGCAACCCTGCTCGGGCTAAGGCAGCATTTACCCAAGGCCCCTGCGAGCCGTTTTAAGGAGGATATGGGGGTTGTCAGGGGACCTAAGGAGGGAAATCGGAATCTCTCCTTGGCCCGCCTGACGAAAAAGCAGAAAGACAGACCCAAATTAAAAAATAGGTTTGTTAATAAGTAAGTAATTGTTTCAGGACATTCGCTGAGCATACGCTGAGAGGTAGGGAGCGATGACGAACGAACCCTGAAGCTATAGCAAAATGGAAGGTGGAACCCTCCACTCCGGCTTGGCCCCTAACAAAAAAAATGGATAGGTCTTAGAATAGTCATGTTATCAGCTAAGAGAATAGATCGGCCGCACAGATTCTTCACTGCGTTCAGAATGACAGGGTAGAACGACAAAAAGAGAACTGCGGCGCCGCAGTTCTCTTTTCAATTGCATAAAATTATCTTTCCTCACGGAAATAAGGAAGGCCCAGACTGTCTGGGGGCTGGTTTTCGCGCTTTTTACGCATGGATACGATAATCAACACAATGATCGTGACAATGTAAGGCAACACTTTGAAGAGCTCCTGCGACGAGCGGGTAAGGCCCGGAATATAGAAGAAGAGCCAGAAAAGAACGCCAAACAGATAAGAGCCCCAAATCGCATGTTTGGGTTTCCAGCGGGCAAATATCACGAGCGCAACGGCAAGCCAGCCAAGCTTTTCTATGCCGCCGTCTATAGCCCATGTACCCTTGATATAGTCCATCACGTAATAAAGGCCGCCCAAACCGGAGATAGCCGCGCCAAGACAGGTCGACAGGTATTTGTACTTGGAAACGTTAATTCCGGCAGCATCCGCCGTACCGGGATTTTCACCAACCGCGCGGAGATTAAGTCCCTTTCGCGTACTGCTCAGGAACCAGGTTATGATAATAGCCAGAATAATCGCAAGATAGACCATAAAGCCGAGCGCGGAAAAAACGCCCGCGCTTGACAGGAAGGGCAGCGTAGCGCGGAAGGCGCCGCTGGTCGCGGCAACGGAAATCTGCCCCACGCCGCCGGCCATCGAATTCAACGCGCCGCCAAAAAAATTGGCAACACCCGCGCCGAATATGGTCAATGTAAGACCCGTCACGTTCTGGTTGGCGCGCAGAGTGATTGTCAGAAAGCTGTATAAAAGGCCACCCAGAATAGAGGCCGCCAGCGCGCAAACTAAAGCGATGAGAAGCCCGACGCCGGGAATGGGTGATGCGGAACTCGATTCATAAATGAAAGCGCCGGCAAGGCCCGCAATACCCCCAAGAAACATGATGCCCGGAACACCAAGATTCAGATTACCAGATTTCTCTGTTAAAATTTCACCTGTGGCACCAAAGAGTATAACAGTGCCGAAAACAATTGCAGCCTGAAGCAACGACAGAACCTGATCCATATCAATTTGCTTCCTTTCCACCGCGGAAAACCAACCGGTAATTAGTAAAAAACTCGCTGCCAAGAATGAAAAACAGTATAATACCCGTAATCATTTTAGACGCGAAATCATTAAGATTATATTGCGAAGCGATCTGTATCGCACCCTTTTCCAGGAAAACCAGCAGCGCCGCGATAAGAATCATCGTAAAAGTGTTGAATTTGGCAAGCCAGGCCACGATGATGGCCGTAAAGCCACTCCCGCCGGCGGTGCTCGTTGAAATCGTATGCGACGCGCCGGCGACCGCGATATAGCCCGCCAAACCGCAGATAGCACCCGAAATCATCATCGTCCGGATAATAACGCTTTTAACATGTAGGCCGATATAACGAGCCGTACGCTCGGATTCGCCAACAACCGCAATCTCATAGCCTTGCTTGGAGTAGCGCAGATAAATGTACATAATAACCGTAAGCGCCAGAACTATCACCACGTTCAGCATATACTGCTGCCCGAATAGCGGGGGGAACCAACCGGCTTTCGTTTGCTGGTTGATAATACCAACCGTATTAGAGCCGAAGGGGTTTTCCCATGTGGCGACAAAAAACGATGTCAGCTGAATGGCGACATAGTTCATCATCAGGGTAAACAGCGTTTCATTCGTTCCGAAACGCGCCTTGAATGCAGCGGGAATCAAACCCCACAGAGCGCCTGCCGCACAGCTTACGGCAAAGGCTATAATCAGCAGCAGCCATGACGGCATTGTATTGCCGCAATAGATCATTACGGCGGCAGTCGCAATGCCGCCGACTAAAATCTGGCCCTCCGCGCCAATATTCCAAAAGCGCATTTTAAAGGCAGGCGCCAGACCGATCCCGATACACAGCAGCATCATCATATCGCGCAGAGTAACCCAAAGGCGTTTTTCGGTGCCAAAATTACCCTCGAACATGGCGCCGTAAACTTTGAGCGGATTCAGCTGAACAATGGCGTATATGACGATCGCGCTGACTGCGAGCGCCAGAACAAGACCGGCGATCCGAATGAGCAAGCCGTGCGAGATCGAAATGGAATCGCGCTTGGCGATGCGCATAAAGGGTACATTATGAGACTGGTTCATGCTTGTCCTCCCCCTCCAAATTTGGTCATCATCATGCCGACTTCACGCTTATCCGCGTCTCTGCCGGGGATGATGCCGCTGACCATTCCGCCGCAGAGGACAAGAATCCGGTCACAGAACTCCAGCAGGACATCCAGATCCTCTCCGACAAAAATGACGGCGACGCCCTTTTGCTTCTGCTGGTTGATAAGATCATAAATGGTGTAAGATGAATTGATGTCAAGCCCGCGCACGGCATAAGCCGTCATCAGAACGGTCGGTGAGGAGGAAATCTCGCGCCCGACCAAAACCTTTTGAACATTTCCGCCCGAGAGCCTGCGCACCGGTGTGGAAAGACCGGGCGTGTTCACAGACAGATCGTTCACAACGCGCTCCGCCAGGCTGCGCGGCGTTTTTCTGTCGGTAAATACGGACTTTCCGCGGCGGAACGAGCGGAGCATCATGTTGTCGGTTAAGTCCATGCTGCCGACCAGCCCCATACCGAGCCTGTCTTCGGGTACGAAAGACAGCATCACGCCCAAAGCGGAAATTTCGCGCGGGTCCTTGCCGATAAGCTGAATCCCCTGGCCGGTCTCAGGCTGGATATATGTAATGCTTCCCGATTCAAAAGGCTGCAACCCAGCGATAGACTCCAGCAGCTCTTTCTGTCCGCAGCCGGAAATACCGGCAATACCGAGGATTTCGCCCGAATACGCGGTGAACGAGACATCACAGAGTTTTGTTACCCCGTCCTTATCCCGAACTGTCAGGCCTTCCACAACAATGCGCGGTTTCGGCTCCTTCGGCTCGGGCCGCTCGATATTCAGAGAAACGGAACGGCCGACCATCATATTAGTCATCTCCGCAGCGTTTGTGTCTTTTGTCGGCATACCGCCCACGAATTGCCCGCGCCGCAGAACCACAACGCGGTCCGATATCTCCTCAACCTCATGCAGCTTGTGTGTGATAATGACGATGGCTTTGCCGTCATCGCGCATGTTGCGCAGAACGGCGAAGAGCTTCTCCGTTTCCTGCGGGGTCAGTACGGCGGTGGGTTCGTCAAGTATCAAAACATCCACGCCCCGGTAGAGTACCTTTACAATTTCCACCGTCTGCTTCTGGGAAACGGACATATTATAGATTTTTTGATTCGGATCGACATCAAAGCCATACATCGCGCAAATATTGCGTATCTTCTCGCCAACGGCTTTCAGGTCAAGACGGCCTTTTCCCGGCATGCCAAGGATAATGTTTTCGGCTGCGGTCAGCACATCCACAAGCTTGAAGTGTTGGTGAATCATGCCGACGCCAAGGTCATAAGCGTCCTTGGGACTCCGGATGGAAACCTCACGCCCGCCAACAAATATATGTCCGGCATCTGGATAATAGATGCCGGAAAGCATATTCATGAGCGTTGTCTTGCCGCTGCCGTTTTCTCCGAGCAAGGCGAGAATCTCTCCTCTATATATATCGAGCCCAACCCGGTCGTTAGCAACAATCGGGCCGAAAGTCTTGGTAATATCGCGCATGCTGACCGCCGCTTCGGCGCTTTGCATAGTGGATTACCTCCCTTGGAAATGATAGAAAGAGCCACACTTAAGTGGCCCTTTCCGTTTTATAAACAGAGTATAATTATTGAGCGTTGAGTTCTGTGATACCGTCGATGCGCAGACCGAAGTATGGGGCGCTGCGTATTGTCGACTCGTGGAAAACGCCGTCAGAAATAGCTTCTTCACTATCGGGTACAAAGTCTCCATCGGTATCGACAGCCATCGCGCTGGTGACAGTCTCGCCGCCTACGGTGAACTTTGAGGTATCAAACACGTTGAGGCTGCCGTCTTTCAGAGCGGCTTCAACCTCCGCGACCTTCTCAGCTGTGCCTTCGGCGCAGCTTTCGCCCAGCGTGGATATCATGACCGCGCCATCATTAAAGCCTTTTGCCCAATCTGTGGCGATTTCTTCACCGTTTTTGATGCAGTTAAACGCATAGGTGTAATAAACGCTCCAGTCGTTCTGAGCGCTGGTCAGCGCTGATTGTGGCGCAACGGAGAGCATGTCAACGTTGTAGCCCACGCAGTAAACGGTGGTACCGCCTTCGAGCAGCGCTTCGCAGGCGGAAGGCGCACCGGTGGAATCCGCGTGCTGGCTGATAATGATGCAGCCGGAAGAAACAAGAGCGTTAGCAGCTTCCGCTTCAGCGGTCGGATCGTACCAAGAGTTGGTGTAGGTCACGTCCATCACAACGTTTTCGACAACGGACTTGACGCCAAGATAAAAACCGGTATAACCGGAAACGACTTCCGCATACGGGAAGGCCCCGACGTAACCAAGCTTGATGTTGCCGTCCGCATCCTTGTTGGAATCGGCAACCTTGCCATCCGCAACAAGCTCGGCCAGTTTCATACCCGCAACAACGCCCGATACATAACGGGATTCGTAAGTATAGTTAAAAGCGTTCTTAAAGTTCGGCAGTCCCGAAAGCGCAGCCGTATCGCCCGTCATGGACACAAAGGTGACGTCCGGATTTTCGCTGGCGGCCTGCTGCATATAGCTCTGGTGGCCGTAACTATCCGAGAATACGTAGGTGCAGCCCTGCTCCACAAGGTCGGTTGCCGTATCGTAGCAGCTTTCATCCTCCGCAATGTTGTATTTCCAAATAATCTGGTCGTCAGAGATTCCGGCTGCGGCGGCCGCTTTCCTGATGCCGTCAATGTGGGCAAAGTCATAACCAGTGTTTTCGTCATGGACCAGAATAACCCCGATCTTAACTGCAGCATCCGCTGACGGTTCCGCTGCCGAAGCTTCGGCAGGAGACGCCTGGGCAGAAGACGCCTCGGCAGGAGACGTCGCAGGGGTTTCCTGAGCCTGCTGGCTGCATCCTGCAAACGGCACGATGACCATTGCCAGTACCACTAGTAACAGTATAAACTTTTTCATAGCTTCCTCCTTAGTTACAAAAAACAAAAAAATAAACAAAGATACTTTTTGCTAACATCCTTGTTCAAACAATAAGAATCATAGCATAATATCAACAATAAAACAAGTTTTTTTTGCCTCCAAAATTTTTTTGTAAAAACTTTTAATTGACGCCTGCCCGAGCCTCTGTTCTCTTAGAGACCGGTCAGGCATCTGCCTTATTTGCTTTCATCCGTTTCGTTTTCTTTCAGATCAATGTAGTTGTACAGCGTATATTTGGATATTCCGAAGAATTTGGATATCCTGTCTCCCGATTTTGTGATCAGAAACGCGCCCGCATCGTGTAGGAACTGTATTGCGCGTATTTTGTCTTCCCTGTTCATCTGGGAAACAGGTTTGCCCAGCAATCTGACGGACTGGCTGATCAGTTCTTCCAGCAACCCGTTCACATTATTGTTTATTTTTTCGGGCTTTTCTTTTTCGTCATTTGCGCCGATAAAATTTTTAAGCGTATAGTCCATCATCATAAAATTGGTGATATCATAATTTATCCCCAGCACTCCCACGACCTTATTGTCGTTGTCGCGGATATATATGGTGCTGGATTTCAGTATGCGCCCGTTTTCCGTCTCGGTCAGATAACTGATCCTGTCATGAAGTTCCCCGGGTTTTTTGCTCAATGCCTCCAGAACCACCCTGGAAGAACCGTCTCCGACCTTCCTGCCGGTAATATGTCCGTTTTCAATAAATACGATCGAATGCTCGGCATCCTGGGATAAATCGTGGATGACCACCTCGCAGTTTTCACCGAAGTGTCCTGCCAGTCCTTTCGCCAGATTCTCCCAAAAAGGCTGAACAAATGTCTTGTGCATGGTTTTTTTCTCCGTTCCTAATTTTTTTCTCTTCTATTCATTTTGCGTTTCGCCCGATCCTGCGTTATAATACTATTCTGTGATTAAAATATTTTATATTTTAATCCGGTATAATAACTCTACCCCGAATAATTCTGGCTGGGAATTCCAGAACCAACCAAAGGAACAGCGAATGAAAACAGGTTGCATTCTTTTAGCCGCAGGCTCGGGAACAAGATTCGGCGGCGGCAAGCTCAAAGCGCAGATCGCCGGCAAAACGTGTTTGGAATACATCCTCCAAAGTCTGCCTGTCCGGCGCTTTGAAAAGCGCGTCATTGTCGCTGGGGACAATGAACTCGCACATATTGCGGCGCAATACGGCTTTGCCGGGGTAATCAA
This sequence comes from Bacillota bacterium, assembly GCA_023393165.1. Taxonomy (GTDB): domain Bacteria; phylum Bacillota; class Clostridia; order Christensenellales; family Christensenellaceae; genus JAEYKI01. Next base: position 51,820 of record JAEWMJ010000048.1, read on the forward strand.
CAGCAAACCCGAACTGGGCGTTTCACGAAGCATCTGCATGGGCCTTCACGCGCTCGGAGACGCGGATGCCTGTATGTTCTGCGTGTGCGACCAGCCCCTTTTGACCAAAGAGACACTATGCGGTATGATGGACGCTTACGTCCCCGGCACAATACTTGCACTTTCATCCGGCGGCAGACGCGGAAACCCCGTTATATTTCCCTCTTTTCTTTTCGGCGAACTCAAATCCCTTAAAGCCGGCGAGTCCGGCAAAGACCTGATCGGCGCTCACCCGGAATTGCTACGCCTGCATACGGTATCCGATCCCGTGCAGCTTATGGATATGGACACTCAAGAGCAGTTTGACGAACTCGCAAAAATTATCATCCAAAGGTCCGGACAAGATCAGGCTCATCATTGACACAAGGGTTTATCAGTGCTAGCATTTGAGCTAAAGATAAACCCTTTTGTATATTTAAGTCAACTATTTTATTTTTTGCAGGTTTGTATGGATAACAAAATCACGTATGCCATTAAAATAACGCTTTGCGCGGAACATAAATTCTTCGGGCCGGGAACCGTCACCCTGCTGAAAAATGTGGACGAGACGCATTCCCTTTCGGCCGCCAGCAAAAAGATGTCTCTCTCATACTCAAAAGCCAACGCAATGATCAAAAACGCAGCGGCGCAACTGGGCTTTAAGCTGCTTTCCAGCAGGACCGGAGGCGCACAGGGCGGCGGCTCGGACCTGACGGAGGAGGCGCGAAGAGTGTTACAGCTTTATCTGCAGTTCGCACAGGACTTAAAATCCTGCGGGGACGAACAGTTTAAAGTTCTCGCCGCAGAGCTTGATAAGCTCAGGTCCTAGTTATTCCGGATATTTCCCGTACCACACGATATCCCTGTAGTTTTTCGTATCCGTATCGCCTTCCGTACTGAAAACCAATACGACCGAGTCCTTGTTCAGCCCGATTTTTTTGGCAAGGCCTTGATCTTTCCGCATGATATAATCGATAAATCCCGTGCCGATTGCCCCGGATTCCCCGGCCACAACGCGCTTATCGCCGCCCAAAGGGTTTCCCAGGATGCGCATGCCGTTGGCTGTCAGCACATCGTCCAGGGAAAAGAAACCGTCCGCAAAATTCCGGATGATCTCCCACGAGATGGGATTGGGGACGCCGCAGGAAAGCCCGGCCATGATGCTGTCAAGCTCTCCTTCCACGCTATACGCGCGGCCGTCTGCGGCCAGGCCGGACCGGTAATAGCAGTTTGCCTGGTGGGGCTCCAGCGTGTAGATTTTGGGGCAGTTGTCCCGATAATGGTTCACGATCACGCCGGTCATTGCGGCAGCCATGGAACCGACGCCCGCCTGCAGGAACACATGGGTGGGCGCCGTGGTTCCAAGCTGGCCGATCGCTTCGGCCGCCATTGTGGAATAGCCCTGCATCACCCATATCGGCACTTCCCGGTCCCCTTCGCTGGCCGTATCCGGCACAACTTCCCAGCCTTTTTCCTCTGCCAGCCGGTTTACCTCGCGGACGCACCAGTCATAGCTGTAATCCGATACCACAACCGTTCCGCCCAGCGCTTCGATCGCGTCGATCCGGTCCCGTACCGTGCCCTTTGGCATATAAACGACGGATTTCTGATTGAATTCGTTTGCAGCCCAGGCGACGGATTTTCCGTGGTTCCCGTCCGATGCCGCGGCAAAAACAAGATCACCCAGCTTGTTTTTGACTTCTTCCGATTTCAGATATTCAAAATCAATATCGCCGATTAAGGCGCCCAGCTTTTTGCAGATGCTGTTCGCAACGGCGTACGCGCCGCCCAGCAGTTTGAAGGCTTTGAGCGTTCCGCGTTTGGATTCGTCCTTAACGTAAAATTTTTTGAGGCCAGCCCGTTTCGCAAACGCATCCAGGCATACAAGCGGCGTCTCGTTGTACCTCTCTCCCATGGATTTGTGAAACCGGTATACCTTTTCGGTCTCTTTCCCGGAAAACAGCGCCGTCTCAGCCGTATATTCCCTTGTCTTCATTGTATTGGGGGCGTATAATATTTTATCCATATAAAATCAGCCTTCCGCTACTTTTTTATTGAATTCGGCGATCAGTTCATCCAGCCTGGCCGCATGTTTCGGGATATCCGTCCAGTAACTGTCGTCCTCCCACTGGGTCAGGATTTCCTCGTATGTTTTGCCCTGCTGCTCCACCCAGGTGTAGTATTTCAGGTTGTGAATCGCTTTTCTGTCGTAGTAATTGAGTTCTTTGATATAGTCGATTTCGATCCCCTCGAAATACCGCGCGTTTGCCGCATTTGCCGCAAATACGTCAAATTTGCCCTTTTCCTCGGTCAGTTCCGCAAGGCGGCTCTTGTACATGTCTATGGAATCTGTCAGGATGGTAACGATAATGTCGTTTTCCTTGAGTTCGAAATATTTGGCGTATTTGATTGCCGAGATGATGTTTGCCGCGCCCGAAATGCCGATCCAGGGCAGTTTTTCAATAATCTCTTTTTGAACGCCTTTTTGCTTAAGCAGCTTAATTCCCTCCTCTTCGTTGAACATACGGATCCACTGCATTGGGATCTCGTCGTCCACCGCAACCACCACGTCCGTATTCTTGGTGTTGTGTATCCAGGGGATATGCTTGTCGCCGATCCCTTCGATCCTGTGCGCGCCGAATCCGTTGTTGTATATGGTGGGGCACTGCAGGGCTTCGGAAGCGACGATCTTGCTCCTGGGGAAAACCTTTTTCAGATAATCGCCTGCCGCGATGGTACCCGCCGATCCCGTGCTGCTGATATAGCCGTGGAAATTGGATTTTTCGTTCATCACCTGTTTTAAAACGCTTTCTATCGCGCTGCCGGTCACCTCGTGATGCCACAGGTAATTGCCGAACTCTTCAAACTGGTTGAAAATCATGAGATCCTGACCGGATTTCCTGAGTTCCCAGCATTTATCGAATATCTCTTTCACGTTACTTTCGGTACCCGGCGTTTTGATGGTTTCGCCCGCGACGCTTTGCAGCCATTCGAAACGCTCGCGGCTCATGCCCTCGGGCAGTATCGCGATGGATTCGCAGGCTAAAAGAGACGAATCGTAGGCGCCGCCGCGGCAATAATTGCCGGTGGAGGGCCAGACGGCTTTCTGGCTGGTGGGATCAAACTGTCCCGTCACCAGCCTGGGCACCAGGCACCCGAATGCAGCGCCAACCTTGTGCGCACCCGTGGGAAACCATTTACCGCTGAGCGCAATGATCCTTGCTTTCACCCCTGTGATCTCGCGGGGCAGTTCTATAAAATTGACGCCGCCAAAAAGTCCTCCTTTTTCGGCAGGCTCGTTTCTCCAGGTGATCCTGAAAAGATTGACCGGGTTGACATCCCAGAGGCCGACGTTCTTCAGTTTCTGTTTTACGGTATCCGGAATAAAATCCGGATTTTTCATCTGCGCCAGGGTGGGGATCACGATGCCCCTTTCCCGCGCACGCTGCACAGCCCTTTTCAGTCTTTTTTCATCAACTGTTAAATCGATCAGATCATACTTGCTCATTTTTCTCTCCTTGTCTTATCTATCAATATTTTATGATAATGTCAGTATGGGTTTATTTCTTTTGATAAACCGCCCTCTGGCTTTTTGACCCACATAGGTGTTATTTTGTACGATCACTTCCCCGCGCGATAATACGGCGTCCACCGCGCACAGTATTTCCATTCCCTCATAGGGCGTGTAATCCACATTCTCATGAAGATCCGTGTGCGCGATCCTGTGTTTTTTATCCGGGTCCATGATAACGATGTCCGCGTCGGCGCCTTCCCGGATCGCGCCTTTGCGCGGATACATCCCGAACAGTTTTGCGGGATTGGTCGAGCAGAGCCTTGCAAAAGCGTCCGCCGTGATCCTTTTTTTCAGCACGCCCTCGGAAAAAAGAAGAGGCATCCGCAGTTCCACTCCCGGCAGGCCGTTAGGGCACTTGGTAAAGTCCGCTCCGCCCATTTTCCGCTTGAGCGCGTAGTCAAACGGGCAGTGGTCCGTTGCGATGGTGTTGATATATCCCTTTGCGATATCGTCCCACAGCAGTTCGTTGTTTTTCTTTTCCCGCAGCGGCGGGCTTAAAATGAACTTCACGCCGTCCTCCCGCAGGTAGCAGGATTCGTCCAGCGCGAGATACTGCGGGCAGGTTTCCACAAACACGTTTTTAAGGCCGTTTTGTTTATTGAGGTTTAAATATTCCATCCCCAGGTGATTAGACAAATGTACGATATACAAAGGAGCATTCCCCGCCATTTTGGAGATCTGGCACACGCGGTTTATAGCTTCCGCCTCGCATTCCGCAGGCCTGCTACGCTCATGGTACACAGGCTGCGTTAAGCCCGCGGCAACCAGTTCCTGCCGCCGCTTGGTTACAATCCCGTCGTTTTCCGGATGCACGGCTATGATCACTCCCAGTTCCTTCGCGCGTTTCAGTATGGTGTATATATCTCCGTCCGCCATTTTATAATCGTACGTCATGTATAGTTTGTAGCTGGTAATACCCTCATCCATCAGGCTTTCCATTTTGGAAAGCACTTCCGCGTCCACATGCTGCAGGACGCCGTGAAAACCGTAATCGATCACCGCATTGCCGTCCGCCAGTTTATGATAATGCCTGACCTGGTGTTCCAGGCCGCATCCCGTGGGTCCGAACGCCAGATGGTCCACGATCGCGGTGGTGCCTCCGCATGCGGCGGCTGCCGTGCCGGTATAAAAATCATCCTGCGCGACCGCGATGCCTACGTCAAGGTCCATATGGGTATGCACGTCGATACCACCGGGCAGCACGTATTTGCCCGCAGCATCGATTATTTCAGCGTCCGAAAGATTATTCCCGATCTTTTCTATGACGCCGTCCCGGATCAAAACATCCGTGTTCAGCGTGCCGTTTTCCGTTACCACAATGCCGTTTTTAATAACCAAACTTAAAACCTGCTTTCTTTGAGATAGAACATTGCCTATTCGGCTTATCAGCATTCGGAAATTTATATAGTTTTCTTTTTTTGTCAGGCGGGCGGAAGGGGGATTCCGATTTCCCCCTTTACGCCCCCTGACAACCCCCGTAAACCCCTTAAAACGGCCCTGCGGGGCTCCAGGTCAATATCTCCCTAAGCTATTCAGGGACGCCAGCCAAAATTACTAACAGCATCTGTTAAGTACATAGCGTACTTCTTCCTCTCGTTATGCGTGCAATTACATTAGTTGGGCTTTCACAGCAGTCTTGAGAACTACTTTCTGTAGGCAGTATCTTTAAGCGGCAGTTCCGTACGAAATTTTCCATCCAGCCTATAGTAAGCGCCAGCCACAGCCGGAGCCGTGGGGATGGTCGCGATCTCGCCGATGCCTTTTGCGCCGTACGCAATATCCAATTTGTACTCCGTACAGACGAACTGTACGTCCATATCGGGCACGGCCGGCGCCCGCCACAATCCAAGCGCTCCGTACCGCGCCTGGGGAATGCCGCCTTCGAGGGGATAATCCTCGGTAAGCGCGTATCCGAGTCCCATGACGATGCCGCCTTCCACCTGGCCTTCCGTGCTTTTCCGGTTGATGATCCGGCCCGCGTCATAAGCGGCGGCCACTTTGCGTACGATACCGGTTTCGTCCAGTATAACCACCTGTACGCCGTATCCGTACGTGACATGGCTGAAGGGATGCTCCTTTTCCGTTGTGATGGGATCGGTTATGCAGGTGTATTCGCCGAAAAATTCCCTGCCCTCCAGCTCCTGAAACTTTACGCCTCCGTCCAGCAGTTCTTTTATTTGCAGGCATGCACGGCGCACAGCCTCCCCGGTAAACACGGTCTGTCTTGACGCAGTGGTGGTGCCCGAATTGGGCGTTCTTGCCGTATCCGGCCTTTCTATGTCTATCTTTTCGGGCGGCAGGCCCAGCGTATGGCACGCGATCTGCAGGGCGACCGTATCCAGTCCCTGTCCCAGGCGGGCCGCGCCCGTCCGTATATGCACGCACCCTTCTTCCACAGAAGCGATGCACCTGCCGGTATCCGGCACCGCAACGCCCAGTCCGCTGTTTTTGAACGCACCTGCAATCCCGGCGAACGGGCTCGATTCAAACACTTTCCTGACAGCCAGCAGGCATTCCTTATACGCCGTGGCATCATCCGCGATCTGTCCGTTGGGAAGAATACCGCCCGGTTCGATGGCGTTCAGGTACCGGATCTCCCAGGGAGAGACGCCTGCCAGATGCGCCAGTTCGTTTAAATTGCATTCGGTTGCAAAACAGCTCTGCGTTACGCCGAATCCACGAAAAGCACCTCCCGGCGGATTGTTGGTATAGACCGCCTTGCCCTCTATATCCACGCTTTCGTATTTATACGGGCCCGCGGCATGCGTGCAGGCGCGCTGTATTACCGGACCGCCCAGCGACGCGTATGCGCCGGTATCCGAAACGATCCGCGTCCGCATTGCCGTAAGGCGTCCGTTTTCGTCGCACGCGGTGGTCATTTCGATGTCCATCGCATGGCGTTTTGGGTGGATGTTGATGCTCTCCTGCCTGGTCAGCTTTACCTTTACGGTCTTCCCGGTCAGAAGGGATGCAAGCGCCGCGTGATGCTGCACGCTCATGTCCTCTTTACCGCCAAACCCGCCCCCGACAAGCTTGGCTATGATATGCAGCCGTTCGGGCGGGATGCCCAGTATATGCGTGATCTCCCGTTGTTCGTCGTATATGCTCTGGCTTGAAGTATAAAGCGTCAGGTTTCCGTTTTCGTTGCAGCAAACCGCGCATTCAGGCTCCATGAACGCGTGCTCGGTAGGCGGCGTGTGGTACAGATGGGTGACGACATATTTGGAGCGGGCAAATACCGCCTCCACCTCCTCCCCGCGTTTTACGCGGTCGTGCCGCAGTACGTTCCCGGATTTATGGATCAGCGGCGCTCCCTCCGCCAGCGCCATGGCGGGCGAAGTAACGGGCTTAAGCGGGGTGTATATGATCTCCACCAGGTCTTTTATTTCCTGAAGAGATTCTTCCTTTCTGGAAACGACCAGCGCGATGGAATCGCCGATATATCTGGTGGTATCCCCCTTTGCGATCAGCGTATCCCAGTCGCGTACCAGATGCCCGGATTTATTGCTTCCCGGGATATCCTCCGCCGTGATCACGGCGACCGCATCCCGATGCTTCATCGCTTTCTCAATATTGATTTTCTCCACTACCGCCCGCGGATACCTGCTGCGGACCGCGCTGGCATATGCCATATCCGGGAAGTCGATATCGTCCACGTATTCGCCCATGCCCAGTGTTTTGGCCTTTGCGTCTATGCGGAATACTTCCTCCGCGATCCTGCCCTGCGATTGATATGCCGGGGGCTTTTTGTTTTCACGGAAAAACCCGGCGGCCATACGGATGGCCTCCACGATTTTTTTGTACCCGGTGCACCGGCAGATATTGCCGGTCAGCGCTTTTTTGATTTCCGCATCCGTAGGGGAATTGTTCTTATCCAGCAGCGCCTTTGCGCTCACAACCATGCCCGGTATGCAGAAACCGCACTGGACCGCTCCGGCATTTGCAAAGCAGTATGCGTATACTTCTTTTTCGCAGTCTGAAAATCCTTCCAGGGTAAGGACGATCTTTCCTTCCAGCTTTTGCAGGTTCAGGGTACAGGCCCGCCTGGAAACGCCGTCCACAAGCACGCTGCAAGTTCCGCACGCGCCCTCGCTGCATCCGTCCTTCACGGATTTGATCCCCATGTCCTTTCTTAAAAAGGACAAAAGGTTTTTATTTAAATCGGTCTCAATCCAATTGCCGTTAAGTTTGAACTTCACCAATTTATCGTTCTCCTATAGTGTCATACTGATTTCACTCTAAAACATAGACATCTGAGCGGCCCTTTTCCCGCCCCGCGGTGTCGCCATCAGTCAGCGTAGCTTCCGGCTACGCTTCCTTCTTGCTCCTGGCGGGAATGGGAAAATTGCTCGCTGATCTTGTCTCTCTTTTAAAGTGAAATCAGTATCAGATACCCGTATTCGTCCCGGACTGTACGGATCATTGCCGCGAGTTCGGGCGAAAGCCTTTTGTCATCAATGCCTGACTCATATTCATTGCCCGATTCGTCGCGTACAAGGACGCGGTTTCGGCCAAGAAAAACAAATCCTTTATTGCCGCTGTCCGCAAAAGCTTCCCGGTCATGGAAAAGCGTGATCTTATCCCGGTAGGGGTTGCCGGTATGCGGGCAAAAAACGCCGCAGTTGCCGCATTCGTTGCACATGCCGTCCACATGCAGGATCTGCGGTCTGCCGTCCGCAATAATACTGATATTCGCCCTGTTGGGGCATACCTCGCAGCAGATTTCACAGACATTTCCGCAATTAAGGCAGCGCTCGGGGTCGTTTCCCGCGCAATCGCTTAAAACCGCCCTCCGCTCATGTATTTTGCCCGTATCCGCCAGAAGGCTGACCCTTTTAAAATCATGCGGAAGGCCCAGCTTGCTCAGTATATCGAGTGCCGCCCTCTTGCTGTCCGCCGCTGCCTGTACGATTGTGGCGGGTCCGCGCCTGCAATCTCCCACAACATATACGCCTTGAATACTGGTTCGGTTGTGCTCATCCAGTTCCGCGTAACCATCCGCCGTCCTGATATTGTTGCGGACAAAGGCGGATGCGTCCACCCTGGAACCCACGGCGCTGATCACCGTATCAAAGCGCAAATGTTCCGTTTTGCCGGTGGGAATGAACTTCCTTCTGCCGTCCGCATCCTTTTCACCCAGTTCCATATGCTCTACGGTCAGGATCTTTCCGTCGTAAGACACCGGCGATAAAAGTTCCAAAAATTCCACGCCGTCCGCCTGGGCAAGTTCAAGTTCTTCCCTCTCCGCGGGCATAAACTCCCTGGTCCGCCGGTATACGATGCTTACGTTCTCCACGCCCGGAGAGCGCCGGGCCGCGCGCGCGCAGTCCATGGCCACGTCGCCGCCGCCGATGATCGCGACGCTGCGTCCTAAATCCATATTGCAGCCGCACGATTTGGACTCAAGCAAAAATTTGAGCGCGTCCAGCAGTTTGCCGCCGCCTTCTTTCACGGGGCACGCGCCCTCGCTCCATGCGCCGGTGGCTATAATGATAAAATCAAAGCTTTCCTTTAATTTATTGATATCAAAATCTTCATCCACGCCGAATTGGAATTTGACGCCCGTCCGGACCGCCATTTTATAATCCGTCTCAATCGCGGAATCACTGATCCGGAACCCCGGGATCACATATTTCACAATGCCCAGAGGCCCTTCTCTTTTTTCAAACACGGTCACATCCACGCCGTTGCGACGCAAATACAGGCCGGCGGCCACCCCTGCGGGCCCCGCGCCGATCACCGCCGCTTTTTTATCCGTAAGCAAAGGCGCTTCCTTAAGCCCGTCTATAAATGCGCGCTGCGCGCCTTCGACCGCTTTTTTCTTGGCGTTTCTGATCTGAAGCGGGCCTTCGTAATCCATCCGGGTGCATTTTGCCTGGCAGGCATGATTGCATATTTCGGATGTTATGGCGGGCAGCGGGTTGTCTATCGCAATCACGCGGAACGCCTTGTCATATTCTCCCGCAGCCGTCAGGGCCAGGTATTCCGGGATCTGCTGCCCGATGGGGCAGCCGCTCTCCCGGCATGGAGCCGCAAAGCAATCCCAGAGAGGCAGGCTGCTTTTCATTTTTCTCAAGCCGTATTGCCTCGCGCTTTTGATGAGATGCTTATCTTCGGCCGCATCCTCCGCGATCTTCTCTACAGCCGCGACATCGATCCCGCGAAAGGGGCCGTCCACCAGGCGTTCCACCTTTTCGCTCATCTGCCTGCCGCGGGCGTAGCCGCCCGGTTTTAAAATGGTGGTGGCGACGGTCACAGGCGCAATGCCGGCTTTGATCAGTTTATCTACGTTAAAATAATCCGCGCCGCCCGAAAACGAAATGGGGAGCGCCCCCCTGAACGCCTGGCTGAGTTTTTTTGCTACATTGATGCTCAAAGGGAAAAGCGCGCGGCCGGACATATACATAAATTCGCCCGGCAGTTCTTCATTCCTGATCTGCACGGGGAAAGTGTTTGTCAGTTTTACGCCGAAATCCAGATTATTTTCCTTGGCAATGTTTCTGAGCCGCTCTATCAGAACGGCGGCGTCCGCAAATTTCAGGTCCGCGTCAAAATGCCTATGGTCAAAAGAAACATAGCCGTAACCCATGTTATCCAGAAGTCCGCGGACAAAATCATAACCCAGAAGAGTCGGGTTGCATTTGATATAGGTGTTCAGTTTCTTGACGGTGAGGAAGTGTTTCGCTATTTTCTCTATTTCCTCGGGCGGGCATCCATGCAGCGTAGAAAGCGTGATGGAAGAAGATATTTTGCCGGATATCTCCTCTGCATATGCGGCGTCGATGTTATTGAACAAGTCAAGATGCGAAAGCAGGTATTCCCTGCATTCGCGGAAGTCACGCGTGCTTCCCGCGTCCGCCATGTCGGAAATAAAGCCGTCTATCTTGGGGGATGTGATGCCTTCATAGGTATAGCCCACGCTCATGTTAAAAAGAAAATCCGGTTTTTCGCTGACGCCGAATTCGCGCGCGGCAACGTGCAGGGCAAACCAGCCCTTTACATATTCTTCGTAAGCCTGCTCTACGGTAAGCTCGGTGGACCACTCGACGTTATACCCTTCATCCGGCGCATAGATGCAGGGCCGGGCAATGCATTTGCGCATTTCTTCCCCGTCCATGACCTGCACGGTCTTGAGTTCCATAAAACGAAAACCCGACACATAGCCCGCCACAAGGTTTTGCGCAAGCTGTGTATTCGGGCCGGCTGCCGCTCCAATGGGGCTTCCAAGGTCTTTTCCGAATATCCGGTATCTGTTATCCGAACGGTTTTTATAAAACTGGCTTTTTTTAATGCCAAATACGCTTCCATTATTCCTGTATTCTTCCGTCATCCAGCGGATCAGCCGGTCAAACGGGATGGGTGTCATGATTTCGCTCACATGAAATACTCCTTTGCTCGGATAATTATAATATGCCCTAGACCCTGGCCCAGAATTTTTGGGCAATACCGCGTGACTCCGCATAAATCTTATCTTCGTCGGCAGTCAGCAGTTCCCTGTCTTTCATCACAAACCTTCCGTCTATCATTGTGGAAACAACGCTCCTGCCCATAAGCCCGAACAGAATATGCGAGTTGTAATTGCCTGCGGTCATTGGCGTGGGCGCGCCGTAGTCCGCCACGATAATGTCCGCCAGCGCATTTTTCGCAATGATCCCAAGCGGGCTCTCAAAATATCTGGAGCATATTTCGGCATTGTTATGAAACAGCATCCGGGGCGCTTCCGCCCAGGCGGCGTTCGGATCTTTCAGCTCGTGCTTGTGAAGGATGTTCGCAACCTTCAGGGATTCCAGCATATCGGTGGTATAGCCGTCCGTACCCAGACCCACCAGTATGCCCTCCTCAAGCATTTTGACCGCGGCGGAATACCCCACCGCATTGCCCATGTTGGATTCGGGGTTGTGCACCACGGCAGTGCCTGCCTCCCGCAGGATTTCCATTTCATTTTCGTCTATGTGTATGCAGTGCACCGCGATGGAATTGCGTCCCAGAATGTTCATTTCCGCAAGGCGCTCCACCACCCGCTTGCCGTATTTATTCCGGCTGTCTATAAGGTCTTCTATTCCTTCGGCGACATGCACGTGAAACCCCGTGCCGCCTGCTGCCTGCACGCATTTTTCCAATGTGGAATCGGATAGTGTGAAGGAGGCGTGCAGCCCGAAAAGGCCCTTTACCATATCGCTGTTCTGTTTTTTTGCGTATTCAAGAAACGCCGCGTTCTCCCTGACGCCCTCGTCTGCGATTTTCTCCCCGTCCCTGTCCGAAACTTCGTAGCACAGGGAAGTCCTGACGCCAAGTTCTTTTGCCGCGTCCGCTATTGTAAACAAGCTGTCCCGGACGCGTCCCGCGCTTGCATGATGGTCAAAAAAAGTGGTTACGCCGTTTTTGATGCAGTCGATATATGTTGTATATGCGCTCATGGAGATCTCGGGCAGCTCAAGGCTCCTGTCCACGCGCCACCAGAGGTTTTCCAGTATATCCGCAAAACTTCTGGAAGGCTTTGCATCGGCCAGTATCATACCGCGCGCAAGGGCGCTGTAAATATGCCCGTGCGTGTTGATCATCCCGGGCATGATGATTTTTCCCTGTGCGTCATAAAACTCCGCATCCGGATATTTCTCTTTTATAAGAGACGTTTCCCCGTAATCAGCGATCCTGTTTCCGTCAATTGCGACGCATCCGTTTTGGATCAGCGGATCCTTTGGATTGTGGGTGATCATCACCCCGTTGCCGATGCAAATCATATGATTTTCTCCCATCCAGCGTTTTACTAATTAAATTCTATCAAAGTTCCAGTTAATCCTTTAAAACCTTCCGCTAACTTTTCTATAGACGTGATCAGGGTCTTGCAATCAGGGTTCTGGGTGGCCGCCTGAATCGCCGCCTCCACCTTGGGCAGCATGGAGCCTTTGCCAAAGTGCCCTTCCCCGATATATTGCCGCGCCTGTTCAACGTTCATTTTATCCAGCAGTTTTTCGTTTTCCTTCCCGTAATTAAGCGCGACCTTTTCCACGGCTGTCAGTATCACCAGATAATCGGCATGAATCAGTCCCGCCAGCAGCGCGCTGGAAAGGTCTTTGTCCACCACCGCCTGCATGCCTTTCAAATGGTTCCCCATCCTCTTCACAGGTATCCCGCCGCCGCCGCACGCGATCACCAGCTGCCCGGCTTCGAGCAGCGTCTTGATTGTCTCCCACTCCACAATATGCTGCGGTTTGGGGCTGGCTACCACCTGCCGGTAACCCTTTTCTCCGAAGCCGGCGAACGAAAGTCCGCGCTGCGTTTCCCTTTCCGCAAATTCCTTGGACACGAAAAGGCCGATAGGCTTGGTGGGTTCGGCAAACGCCGGATCGTCCGGGTCCACCACCACCTGCGTGATCACCGTAGACACGGGAACATGGAGGTTCTGGTTCAGAATCTCCTCCCGCATCACGTTCTGCAGGTCGTAGCCGATATAACCCTGGGTGATGCTGACGCATACCGACATGGGGAACGCGTCGATATCATGGTTCAGCTTGTAGCTGTCAAAAACGTCCATCACCAGTCCGACCTGAGGACCGTTTCCGTGCGTCAGAACCACTTCGTGGCCTTCGTTTATGAGCGCCACAATATACCGGCTTGTTTTCCGGATTGCCGCCATCTGTTCGTGCAGCGTTTTGCCAAGGGCGTTTCCCCCCAGCGCTATGACGATACGTTTTTTATCCATATCAACCGTTCCATCGTATCGAGCCTTTTTGATAAAGCTCGTTTAATTTTGCAGCAGGGTCTTTCACCTTGGCCAGGAAGATCATCGCCGCTATGATATAGGGCTTGAAGCCTGCTTCCTTGTACAGCGGGATCCTGTACCTGTCGAATACGCTGGCGGCAACTTCGCCCTGATCGCAGGATACGCCCGAGATGTCCGCCGGCAGGCAGTGCAGGTACAGCGCCTTGCCGTCCTTAGTCAGTTTCATCATTTCCTCTGTGCATTCCCAGTCCTTATGGAGCGCGTTATGCGCCAGAAGTTCGCTTTCCAGTTGTTTGATTCCCTCGTTGTCCCCGTTTCCGTACATAACGGTGCGTTTTTCCATTGCCGCATAGGGCGCCCAGCTCTTGGGATATACGATATCCGCATCCCGGAACGCCTCCTTCATGCTGTTTGTTTTTGTAAAGATTCCGCCCGAGGCAGCCGCGTTTTTCCGCGCGACATCTTCCACTTCGGACATCACTTCATAACCTTCCGGATGCGCCAGTGTAACGTCCATTCCGAAACGGGTCATCAGACCGATCACGCCCTGCGGTACGGACAGCGGTTTTCCGTAGGAAGGAGAATACGCCCAGGACATGGCGATCTTTTTACCCTTCAGATTCTCCACGCCGCCGAAGTGGTGGATCACATGCAGCATATCCGCCATTGCCTGCGTCGGATGGTCTATATCGCACTGCAGGTTCACCAGCGTGGGCTTCTGCTCCAGCACGCCATCCTTATGACCTTCGCCCACGTATTCCACGATATCCCGCATGTATTTGTTGCCCTTGCCTATATACATATCGTCACGGATACCGATCACGTCCGCCATAAAAGAAATCATGTTGGCTGTTTCACGCACCGTCTCGCCGTGCGCGATCTGCGATTTTCCCTCGTCAAAATCCTGTACGGTAAGTCCCAGGAGATTGCATGCGGAGGCAAAGCTGAAGCGCGTACGCGTGGAATTGTCCCGGAACAGGGATATCGCAAGCCCGCTGTCGAATATTCTCGGGGAAATGTTGTTTTCCCGAAGAGCCCTGAGCGCGTCCGCCACATGGAATACGCCCGCGATCTCATCGTCCGTCTTTTCCCATGTGAGGAAAAAATCGCCTTCATACATCTTTTTTAAATCAAGATTCTTTATTTCATTTATTAATTTTTCAATTTTACTCATTCATTATCCCCTTTATAAATCAATTTTTTATATTTAAGCACTTGAGCATGCTGCCCGCAAGCCCAAATACAACGCTCACTGAACACGAGATAAGCGTAAGTGCATTGCATAATAAGTACTAACACGCAGCGCGAATCCGCAGTGAGGTGCCGGGCAATACAGTAGTTGGGTTTGCCGCAGCCTGCGATTTTATTTGTCACTTTTTTTGTAGCATTCAGGCACCGCCGCATACACAGCCGCGCACTTCACCAGATCGGCCTTCCAGTTCTTTTCGTTGGGAGCGTGAGCTTCCGCTTCTTTGCCGGGCCCAAAGCCGATACAGGGTATGCCGTACCTTCCCATGATGGAAACGGCGTTTGTGGAGAACGTCCATTTGTCCACTTTGGGCGTTCCGTACATGCCCTCGAACGCTTCCACCATGGATGTGGTCGCCGGATGGCCGGCAGGCGAAACCCAGGTCGGGAAATAGCAGTCCGTGGGGTACACGAGGCCGGTATAGGACGGCCGGTCGTATTTGTACATGGAAACCTCTGCGTTATATTTTTTTACCGAAGGCAGCTGCCGGATCTCCTCCAGTGCCGAAAGATAGGTTTCTCCGTCGGTCAGCCTTCTGTCGATGGAGATGGCGCAGCTGTCGGCCACCGCGCACCGGGAGGGAGACGTAAAGAATATCTCGGATACGGCGAGCGTGCCTTTTCCCAGGAATTCATCGTAATGCAGTTTGTCGTTTAAGGCCCGCACTTCGAGAAGTATCTCCGCCATCTTGTAAATGGCGTTTTCGCCCCTCTCGGGCGCAGATCCGTGGCAGGATATTCCCTTCACATCCACGCGGATCTCCATCCTGCCGCGCTGTCCCCTGTATATGTTGCCGTCCGTAGGCTCTGTGATGACTACGAATTCCGGTTTTATCTTGTCTTCATTTATGATGTACTGCCAGCACAAACCGTCGCAGTCCTCCTCCTGCACGGTCCCGGTCACCAGTACCTTGTATCCCGCCAGGAGGCCCTGATCTTTCATGATCTTTGCGCCGTATACCGCGCTGACCAGGCCGCCAAGCTGATCTGAAGCGCCGCGGCCGCCAATTTCTTCGTCATTTTCATACCCTTCGTATGGGTCAAAAGTCCAGTTTTCCATGTTGCCTATGCCAACCGTATCGATATGCGCATCGTAGGCGATGATTTTATCTCCGCTGCCCATGTATCCGAGGATATTTCCCATGGGGTCCACTTCGACCTTGTCAAACCCAAGTTTCTCCATTTCAACATGGATCCGTTCGATTACGCCTTTTTCTCCGGCGCTTTCGCCCGGAATTGCGATCAGATCCCTCAAAAACCGCGTCATGTCCGCTTCATAATCCTGCGCCGCTTTTTTAACCAATGAAAATTCCATTCAGTTTTTACTCCTTTATTAAATTTAAAAAGGCAATCAAACATTGCCCTGCACTTTCACTCAATACTGTTTGCATATTTTTACAGCCTTGTAAATCTATTAAATTGCCCTGACTCCCGGTTTGCCGGGGACAGACTTTCTTTTTTGGTTATTATATGCAAAAATCAATTGTCGCCAAACTGTCTTTGGATCAAAAATATATTTTGGTGACCAAAATATTTTTTATGTCCCAAATATATCACTTTCCGCCGCCATTGTCAATAAGAACAAGGCTTCGCAGGCGGCTGTTTGCCCGCAATTTAAGCGAAAAAAGTGCAGCTTTGCAATGGTATTGTAAAATAACCTGATATCATCTACAATAGGATAAACTGGAATTTTGTAAACATCGGAGACAGGAATATGACTATTACGGTGGTTGGCGCCGGAGGAAAAACGACGGTATGCAAAAGTTTGGGAGCAGAATTGGCCCGAAGGGGCAATCGCGTGCTTTTTACCACCACCACACAGATTTACCGCCCGGATGATTGTCCTGTCTTTACCGGAGACCCTAAAGATATCCTCCCACTGGGCCGCTTTATGGCGGCAGGCAGGCAGGACATCGGAAACGGCAAATTAAAGGGTTTTTCGGGCGAAGAAACAGACCAAATAGAGCAAACAAAACTGTTCGAATATATCCTGGTGGAAGGCGACGGCGCAAAAGGCCGTCCGGTCAAAGCGCCTGCGGAATGGGAACCGGTTTATCCCGGCCTGACCGGCCTGATTCTTGGCGTTATCGGCCTTGACTGCATCGGAAAACCCGTCACGGAGGAAAACGTTCACAGAAGCGAACTCTTTATGCGTATCACCGGAACCAATCCCGGGAATACCATCACATACGAACATTTATTAAGGCTGATCCGCCATCCGCTGGGGCTCTTCCGGCACGCGCCGGAAGGAGTGCAAAAAGTGGTGATACTGAATAAAACGGATACAGGGGATAATGCGGTGCTTATGAAATTGCAGCAAAAATCGGATTTTCCCATATATCCCGCGCGCCGGGACAAGGAATGGTCCGATGATTTGATTCAAAGGTTTATAACAAGATAGACTATCAGAAGTTTTGCGCTTGCGTAAAACAACCTTAACAGCGTTTCAACGAGGCGGGAGATATACCCGCCACCAATAGAGGTTGGGGACATTTTTCCGCCTCGTTATAACCGGAGGGAAGGTTTGAAATCCTAAATGAAAGCAAAACTTGTAGTCGTCCGGGGCGCCGGCGACCTTGCCACCGGCATACTCTACACGCTGTATCAATTTGGATACGCGGTTGTTGCGACCGAGCTGGAGCAGCCCTCAACCATCCGCAGGACGGTTTCTTTCAGCGAGGCGGTATACGACGGAAAATTTACAGTGGAAAACGTGACCGCCGAACGGTGTGAGAAATACGCGGACTTAAGCCGCATATTGGACGCCGGACGCATACCCGTGCTGATCGATCCGGCAGGAAAGTGCATCCGTGACTTAAAGCCCGATGTTGTGGTGGACGCGATTCTAGCCAAAAGGAACACCGGCACAACCATGGATATGGCCAAAACGGTGATCGGCGCAGGGCCGGGTTTTACCGCAGGTGAAGACGTGCATGCGGTGGTGGAAACCAAACGCGGCCATAACCTCGGCCGGGTGATACTGAACGGCCAGGCCGAGCCCGATACCGGGGTTCCGGGCGTCATCGGAGGCTATTCAAAAGAACGCGTGATTTATTCGCCCAAAGCGGGTATGATAAAGAACATCAAAAAAATAGGCGACAGCGTCCGGGCGGGCGAAGCGATCGCCGCGGTGGACCGCGAGGAGATCGTAACCGGCATCGGCGGGACGCTCCGCGGTCTGATACGCGACGGTTTTACGGTAACCCAAGGCTTTAAAATAGCGGATGTGGACCCCAGGGACGCGGCGGGCCATTGCTTTACCATTTCGGACAAAGCGCGCCTCATCGGTTTCGGAACGCTTTTGGCGGTCCATATGCTTGACGCGAGGAATAAGGAGAGATAAACTATGTTGATTGAACAGATCCCGGCGTTGGTCAGAAAGAATAAAACGGTGGCGCTTGTGGTAGTAACCGCTTCGTCCGGTTCCACCCCGGCCGAACCGGGCAAAGAAATGTTGGTGGACGCTTCTGGCAGCATCGGCGGCACGGTGGGCGGCGGGCAGCTTGAATTCAAAGCCATCGAATACGCCAAGGAATGCATCGCCAAAAACGAAAACAAGTCTTTCCATTTTGATTTAAAAAAAGACCTGGGCATGGAATGCGGCGGCTCTGTGGATCTTTTTATCCGGGTGTACAGCCCCTCCATGCAGCTTGTACTGGTGGGCGGCGGGCATGTGAACCACGCGCTTTACAGGATGGCGGAAGTCATGGGCTTTGACGTTACGGTGATTGACGACCGCGCGGATATTGTTTCCGGGCAAAGGTATCCGAACGCCAAAAGGCTGATATGCGGCAACATAGGCGACGAGACGGAAAAACTGGAACTGTCCGGAGAAGATTACGTGGTGATCGCCACGCAGGGCCATGGATACGATGAGATCGCGCTTGGGAACCTGGTTGGCAAACACCCAAGGTACATCGGCGTAATCGGCAGCCGAAGGAAAGTGACCCAGATGATGCAGAGCCTTATGGAAAAAGGCGTTCCCAAAGAGGAGCTTGACCGGGTATACGCGCCCGTGGGGATCGCTTTGGGCGGGGACGAACCCGCGGAGGTCGCGCTGTCCATACTGAGCGAGATACAGCTTACAAGGCGCGAAGGCACTCTCAAGCATATGAAACTCGATGTTATATAATTAAGATATATAAAAATGACTTATTTATAGCGGAAAAGGAGTTGATCATTTATGCCGGAATATCAACGCAAACACAAGGAGAAGCTTCCTGTGATAGCCATCTGCTATGACTTTGATAAAACGCTTACACCGGATGATATGCAGGCACAGGGATATATTCAGGATGTTGGATATGACATAAGCAAGTTCTGGGAGGAATCAAACCGTTTAGCTCAAGAAAATGACATGGACCAGAATTTGGCGTATATGTACAAAATGGTCGAAGAAGCCGAAGGAAATTTGGTTCTAAAAAAAGAGGCTCTTGCTAAATATGGTGCAAAAGTCCAACTTTTTGAAGGCGTTCCTGAGTGGTTTAAAAGAATACGCGAATATGGTGTTACAAAAGGAATAATCATTGAACATTATATAATTTCTTCTGGATTAAAGGAAATGATTGAAGGCACCGTCATGGCTAAGAATAATGAATTTGAAAAAATCTATGCCAGTTCTTTTTTCTTTAATCATAAAAAGGTCGCTAAATGGCCTGCTCAAGCTATAAATTATACTAATAAGACACAATTTTTATTTAGAATCCAAAAAGGAGTACTGGATATTAACGATCCGGGAGTAAATGACTATTTTGAACCAGCTAAACTTAGAATTCCTTTTAGAAATATGATTTATATTGGCGACAGCGATACAGATATTCCATGTATGAAATTGGTCAATTCAAACGGAGGTCATTCTATTGGAGTATACAATCCTGAAACAAATGATAAAGAAAAAGTCTACAATATGATAAAAGCAAATAGAATCAGGTATTTTGCGCCAGCTGATTATACAGAAAATTCGCAACTTGATGGTTTGGTGAAATCAATCATCGATAAAACTGCTGCATTTGAAATCTTAGAGAGCCGATATCAAAATGATTTACACGAGGCTCAATATGCTAAAACAAGAGCAGATATATACGAAGCAATTGAAAATATACTAAAAGCAGAACCAAAAGATCAAAAACGTAAAGAGAAGCCATCAAGTGATATTGATAAAATTAATGCATATAAAGAATTATTGCGTTATTTTGAAGAAAATGATAAACGACTATTAAAATAGCCTCTATATTCATTAACTAGATACTTTGGATTTTGTTATCCTCGTACTTTGAAAATATTGTTTCACCTCAGTTTTCACCACATTAATCTTCTTGTGTGAATAATTTAAAATATTCTTTTTTTAGTCAGGAGGACGAAGGGGGATTCCGTATTTCCCCCTTTACGTCCTCCCGACACCCACCATCAACCCCTTAAAACGGCCCGCTGGGGCCCTGGGTCATTTTCCACAAGCCTTCTCCAATGCTTGCCATAATAAATTTGTTTGCTTGGGCAAATTGCACAGCGTACTTCTTCTTTATATGCTATGACAACCATAGAATTTAAAAACCTGCTAAGAATTTTACTTGATTTTTCTTAACAGGTTTCAACAAAAAAGACTTTATTTATAGTCCTGTGCCCCGGTATCTCCGCCTGCGCCTGCGTCTGCGGCGGTATAAATTGATCTGCCGTACGGCAAACAGCGCTCCTACCGCTGCGGCGGGTATGATCACCCAAATCAGCCAGTCAGGCGTGACGGTATCATTTTTGGGGCTGCCGGTTTGCTGTTCCGGCTGGGGCGCGGCGGATTGCTCTCCTTGTAACCGCCCGGTTACGACAAGGTCCGCTTCATACACCGGAGACCCGTTCAGCGTATATGTTACGGTTCCTACGCTGTCGCCTACCTTCACATACGGCTGAAGCGTATCGCCGACTTCTATGGACTGTTCAACTTTTATGGTTCCGCTTTCAAGCGCCTGCGCCGTTGCGCTGTCAATCAGCTTCTTTTCAGGAGCGGCGCCGCCCTGGCTGCTGATCTCGAATTCGCCTTCCTGGCTGACGCCGTTTGTATCCTGCGCCGCCGGCCGGGTCAGAGAAACGGTATCGATATAGGGAGCCGGATCCACCCAGGAAAAATTTTCAAATCCGTAATCAAAAAGTTCCGCTGCCAGTTCCCATCTCTGATAGGATCTGAGCGTATAATCATCGAACGTATTTTCCGATTCGTCGTCAAAAATCAACGCCGCCAGCGACAGGCCGTTCCGGCTTGCGGTAGCGACAACATTGCCGTAGGAAGAAATGGTCGTGCCGTTCAAAACGATATTGTTTACCGTGCCGGTTTTCAGCCCGGTAGCGTCCGGATAATAGAACCGGTCCAGTTCCGGATGGTTTTTGAGCGTATGTATCAGAGGATTGGAATTGATAATTTCCCGCTCCTCCTCATGCCGGTTGGTAGCCGCAAGCATATATGAAGCCGCGTTTCCCGCTTCCAGTATTTCCGGATATTTGGATACTTCCCGGACAAGCTTGGCCATATCGGAAGCTGTGGTGTAATGGTTTATCCCCAGTTGGTCCTGAGGAACAGAATTTGCTTCGTCCTGATTAAGGAATGCGCCGTAAGGATTGACAAAATGCGTATTTGTCATGCCCAGTTCGGCCGCCCGCTGGTTCATGAGCGCCATGAAATCATTCACGCTTCCCGAAATATAGGTTCCGATCGTGCAGGCGGCATCGTTCCCCGAGCAAAGCATCAGCCCGTAAAACAGATCCTTTATGGATATTTTTTCCCCCACTTCGATTCTCATCAAAGATGACCCGGTTGGCAGCCCGTTTATCTCCGTACCCACCGTTGTTTCGCCGTCCAGCCCCTTTTTTTCCATCAGCAGCAGCGCCACCATCAGCTTTGTCGTGCTGGCGGGGTATATCCTCCTGTCCGCGTCGTGCTGCGCCAGGACCTGCCCACTGCCGGTTTCTATCAGCATATAGGACATTGCTTCGTAGTCGGGGTTGGCATATTCTTCCTGCGCGTATGATTTTGCCGCAGGCAGAAAAAATACAAATACCAATAGGAACAAAATTATATTCCGTAAAAAGAACGTTCTGTGCTTGATAACCATGAAGTCTCCTTGAAAGCCGGATTTTATTATATCCTTAATGAACTCTTAAAAATATTATCATATTTTGTAGAATTTGCCCACCTTTTTTTAAAAAGCAACTACGGACGGTGCCGGACGGGAATGCCTCTCGCGAATATTGAACGGTTTATAACCGAGGTTGGGCAGCCGTTTTTCAGCTCCCGCCGCGCCTTAAAAATTCGTTCAGTCCTTCTATTAATACATCGATTTCCTTTTTTTTGTTGAAATAACTCAGGCTTATGCGGAACGTGCCCTCTTTTTCGCTTCCGATATACCGGTGGATCATGGGTGCGCACTGCACGCCCGTACGCACGACGATTCCGTAACGTTCTTCAAGATATCCGGCAATATCCTGGATGGAATACTCCTCCGAGACAAGGGAAAAAAGCGAAACACGCCTGCCGGCGTCGTCCGTACCCAGTAATTTTAAGAAAGGTACCTCTTTGATCCTTTCAAGGAAATATTCCGTGAGTTCGGTTTCCTTTTTCCGTATATTTTCCCTGTTGGATTCTATAAATTCGATGGATTTCTGCAGCGCCACGATACCCGGCAGATTCTGCGTGCCCGCTTCCAAAACATCAGGCATATTGAGTTTGGGATCAAGGTCCAGGGAATTTCCCGTTCCTCCGCCCACGATCAAGGGATTCAAGCGGATTCCTTCGCGCACATATAATCCGCCCATTCCCTGAAAGGAAAACAGATATTTGTGCGCAGTAAAGGCCAGCATGTCGATGTTGTACCGTACAACGTCAATATCCAGCACGCCCGCGCTTTGCGCCGCGTCCAGAAAAAAAAGGACGCCTGCTTCCCGCGCGATTTTTCCGACAGCTTCAATATCGAATATGCTGCCCGTTACGTTGGACACATGCGTCATGACCATCATTTTTGTATTTTTCTTCAAAGCCTTTTTAAATTCAAGCGGGTCAATACTGCCCGAAGCGTCGCAGGGAACAAGCGTGACTTCGATCCCCCGTTCTTTTTCCATCCTGAAAAGCGGGCGAAGCACAGAGTTATGCTCGCAAACCGTTGAAACAACATGATCTCCTTCTTTCAGACAGCCCGCTATTCCGGCGTTCAGCGCCTCGGTCGCATTCTTGGCAAAGCCTATCTGCAGAGGATTCCGTATACGGAAAAACCGCGCGACGGCTTCCCTGCTTTCCAAAGCAGCCTCCGAAGACCTTGTGGATAGCCTGCTGACGCCTCTGCCCATATTGGAGAGGTTTTTGGACGCGCTTATAAACGCGTCGTAAACAGTCTGTGGTTTTATAATGGTTGTCGAACTGTTATTAAAATATATCATTTCCGCTCCCGTTTCCGAACGTTTCTTATTGCTTTTTTCAACAATATATATATTCCTCGAAAACGGCCGCCTTTATTTTGGAAAAATATTCCTTAGGCACAGGCCCGGCTTACAGCTACAGCCCGAGAACAGTTTGTCCATTATTTCCACAAAGGCTTCAGGCGTCTATCCTACCTCATGAGTATCAACTGCGATTTGGGCATTTTAAGCAGAAGCCTTTTACTGCCCGATATCTCCGTCCATTTATCCCTGGGCAGTTCATAACGGAGATACGAGCGGCTGTTGGCAGGATCTCCCCCACAGGCCCTTGCCATCACAATGTTTGAAAACATGTCCTCCACCACCCGCGTGACTTCGCATTCTATGGTGTTCTCACCAGGACCGGCCGCCGTCTCAAAAAAATGCGCGCGGAACCCAACATACTGCAAACCGTCGGGCACGGGCGCGGCGGATACCAGATCTGCATTCCAGTCCTGTGCAAATATCGAGTATTCCCCGGTTTTGCGGGCCGCGGATATGTTTTTGCAGCCCGAAAGCAAGGCGGCGGACAGTGTGCCTGGGTTATGAAACAGTTCGCTTTTTTGGAGCGTCTCCTGCGTGCTCCCGTTTTCCATTACAACCACACGGTCGCAGAGCCGGTAGACCTCGTCGCGGTTGTGGGACACAAAAAGGATGCTGCCCGAAAAAGTTTCTTTCAGGGACAGTATCTCCTGTTCCAGCTGCCATTTTAAGTAACTGTCCAGCGCGGATAAAGGCTCGTCCAGCATAATAAGAGCGGGTTCGCTTGCCAGCATACGCGCCAGCGCCACCCGCTGCTGCTGCCCCCCCGACAACTGGGCGGGATACAGTTTTTCCAGCCCTTCCAGATAAAACATGGATATTTTTTCTTTGACTACAGCATTTCTGTCTAAGCCCTCCGGTATTCCGCAGGCAATATTTCCTTCCACCGTCATATTGGGGAAAAGCGCGTAGTCCTGGAAAAGATATCCTACTCTGCGTTTTCTGGCGGGCAGGTTAATGTTCCTTGCGCTGTCGAAAAGGATCCTGCCGTCCAGCACAATGCTGCCCCTGTCGGGTGTTTCAATCCCCGCGATACACTTAAGCGTCATGCTTTTCCCGCACCCTGACGCGCCCAGTATGGCAAGGGTTTCGTTTCCCGCTTCAAACCTGCTCTTTAAATGAAATTTTCCCAGTCTTTTTTCAATATCTACAGTCAGCGCCATCCTCTTTGCGTTTCCTTTCTGAACCGGTCGGTTTGCCTGCTCCAGATGTTCATCAAAACAATGGTAAGAAACGAAATGCCGATAATGATCAGCATCCACCTGTAGGCGACATCCCAGTTGCCTCCCTGAACGGCAGTATAAATCGCAACGGATACCGTCTGCGTTTTACCGGGGATATTTCCCGCGATCATGATTGTCGCGCCGAACTCGCCCAGCGCGCGTGCAAACGCCAGAACCATCCCGGCCATGATACTGGGTATGGAATTGGGAAGCATCACTTTGAAAAAGAGCGACCATTCGGTCATTCCGAGCGTTCTCCCTGCTGCAAGAAGATTCTGGTCCATTTGTTCGAAAGCGCCGCGCGCCGTCCGGTACATCAGGGGAAAAGCGACGACCGTGGAAGCGATCACAGCGCCGCCCCAGGTAAAGACGACAGGCGCGCCTATCTGGCTTAAAAGCGATCCGATAAAACCGTTTTTTCCGAATATCACCAGCAGAAAAAAGCCCACTACCGTCGGAGGCAATACCAGGGGAAGCGTAAACAGCCCGTCCACGAACCCGCGTCCGCGCCGCATGCCCGCCACCAGGCGCGCCGCCAGGATGCCCAGAAAAAATGTGACAAGGGTTGCCAGCAAGGCAACCCGTAATGAAAGCCAAAGTGGAAAGAAATCCATAATCTGATCCTTCCGGGAACTATTCGGCCATGATAAAGCCGTATTTTTCAAACAATGCGGCAACTTCAGGCGTCTTTAAGTAATCGATGAAGCTCTGCGCTTCGTCCGGATGTCCGCTTGCCGCAATTACCGCAACCGGATAGATAATCTTGGGAGCGCTGCCCTCCGGCGCTTCGCAGATAACCTGTACCTTTTCGGATGTCGCCGCATCCGTTGCGTATACCACGCCGCAGTCAACGTCTCCGCTCTCCACCCAGGTGAGCACCTGGCGCACGTCCGTTCCGTAGTTCGCTTTCTCTTTTACCGCATCCAGTATGTTCAGGGATGTGAACACCTGCTCGGCATACTGCCCGGCGGGAACGCTCTCGGGATCGCCCAAGGCAATTTTCTCCACTTTATCTCCCGCAACGTCTTCAAAGCTCGTAATTCCGGCATCCGAATCCTTGGAAACGATCAAAACCACTTTGTTTTCCAGAAGGTTCGTCTTTGAACCGGCCAACAACAGGCTTTGTTCATCCAGGGCGTCCATCTGTTTTGTAGCCGCGGACATAAAGATATCCGCAGGCGCGCCCTGCTCGATCTGCGTCTGCAGAGCTCCCGACGCTCCGTAGGTAAACGTTAGCTTGACATTGGGGGCAACTTTGGCATATTCCTCGGAGATTTCAGCCGTTACGTCCGTCAGGCTTGCGGCTGCCGCAATAGTCAGTTCGGCAGACGCTGCAGGTTCGGCCGATTCGGAAGGAATGGCTGCCACGCTTTCCGAAGGCTGGGTTGCCTCCGCTTCGGAAGACGCCGGTGCAGCCGGAGAAGCCCCGGTTGCCGGAGCGCCGCAGGCTGCCAGCAAGAATGCCATACAAAGAGCCAGTAGGATAAAAATTGTTTTTTTCATATCAAATCCTCTATCTTTCCCGCGCCTGATGCGCGTAATGAACGGAATTACCTGTCCGTGGCCCGAGACCGTTTATAACGCCCGCTTTTGCCGCCTCTTTTCTCCTCAAGGCGGATATCCGTGATCTCCATTCCCTTATCAATGGCCTTGCACATATCGTAGATTGTCAGCAGAGCTGCGCTTACCCCGGTGAGCGCTTCCATCTCCACTCCTGTTTTTCCGCATACTTTTGCGGTGCAAACGGCATCCACCCTTAACTCTTCTTTGATCAGTTCAAAATCCACTGAAACCTTTGTAAGATTCAGCGGATGGCAAAGCGGAATCAACTCGGAGGTTTTTTTTGCGGCCATAATACCCGCAATCCTGGCCACGCCCAACACGTCCCCTTTTTCCACCGTTCCGTTTGCGACCGCCTCCATGACCTCCCGGCTTACCCTTATGCTGCCTTTGGCAACTGCGGTACGCTGCGTTTCGTTTTTCTCCGAAACATCCACCATCGCCGCTTTTCCGTTTTCATCGAAATGCGTCAAACCAGTATCCATTAATCCCTCCCTGTTATTTTCCGAACCCGCAGTTGGGATATACGCAGGTATCGCATTGCAGGCACAGTCCGCCGTGCCCGAGTTTCGCCAGATCGTTCATTGTCAGCACCTGGTCCGCCATCACGCGGGGAAGCACCAGATCGAATATCGAACGTTTGGAATACATGACGCAGCCGGGAAGGCCCATAATGGCAACCGGCTTTCCTTCTTTGCGGTAATACGCCAGCAGGAACATAGCGCCGGGCAGTACCGGCACGCCGTAGGTAACGATTTCGGCGCCCGTGTTTTTAATGGCCGAGGGAGTCGTATCGTCCGGATCCACGCTCATTCCTCCCGTACAGATTACCATTTCCGCTCCCCGCGAAACGGCCTCGCCGATTGCGTCGCTTATCTTTTGCATATCGTCGTCCAAAACCGTCTCATAGATCACGTCCGCGCCGTATTCGTCCAATTTTTGCCTGATCACAGGCCCGAAGGCGTCCTGGATTCGGCCGTAATAAACTTCGTTTCCGGTGATAATAACGGCTGCTTCTTTATGCCTGAAGGGCAAAATGCTTAAAAGAGGCTTATCTCCAGCGGTCCGGACGGCCCTGTCCATTTTTTCTTTTTCTATCACCAGCGGTATTACCCGTGTGCCTGCAAGCTTGTCCCCTTTTTTGACCGGAAAATTCGTATGCCTGGTGGCAATCATCATCTCGCCCAGGGAGTTAATGGCAAAAAGCTTTTCCACATCCGCACTGAACAGGCCGTCCGTGTCCGCAAATATGTCTATTTTGCCTTCCTTAACCGGCGACGGGCGCATATTTTCATTGATGCAGATCCCGCACAGGATATCTGCCGCTTCATTTTCATGCAGCATTCCCTCCTGCTTTTCCCACACAAAAAGATGGTCCTTGCCCAGGGACAGCAAAACCGGGATATCCTCCTGAGTGACAATATGCCCTTTGCGGAATATGGCGTCCTTTTTTACACCTTTTATGATCTGTGTGATATCGTGGCACAGAACATGCCCGACCGCCTGCTTTGTATCTATTTTTTTCATTCGCTCTTTGCCGGCTTAATGCAGCGTCCTGTTTATAAGCGCGTTCCTTCCTGTGATTTGTCCCGCCACGGTCCTGATATGTATGATTCTCCGGACAGACGGCGGCGATACTTCCTTTTTGTTTTAAATGAAAAGAGTTTACAAATTCGTTATGTTTTTATAAATATAACGGTCCCAATTATTGTAATATAAAGACGGTTCTATGTAAATAGGTCTTTGCGAAATAATGGCATGATTTCCATATGATCTGTAAAGCCGCCCGGGAGCATTTTGATATGAATTTTTTTATATACCGGTTTGCCGCATGCCAGGTTTTTGCTCCCATAAAAAAGAAAAACCGATAAAACGGTTTTTCTTTTAAATAAAGGAGGAATCTCCCGGTTCATTTAATCCTATAAACATATAACCTTTACGCGCAGCACGAGCCCACAGCGAAGTGCCGGGTGGAACGGAGAAATAACGCAGCAGTTGAGCCTTTTCAGCGGCCAGGACGAAATGATAACAATCTCCACCTTTAAAACGCACAAATGAAGGCTGCCGAAAGGCTCTGATACGAGGCATTTCGAGCATTGCGAGGGAGGCGTAGTTTAACCCCTACGCCGACGAGCAAGCGGAGATATCCCAGCAATCCCGCCTTTTCAGCGGCCCGGATGAATGATAGCCCTCCCATCCCCATAAGCCGCACAAATGAAGGCTGCTGAAAGGTCTAAATGCAAGGCATTTCGAGCATTGCGACGCAGGCGTAGTATAAACCTACGCCGAGGACCAAGCGGAAAAATAACGCAGCAGTTAGGCCTTCTCAGCAGCATGAATGATATTACTTGTACACGGGGCCGAAGTTTTGGCACGCCCGATAGTCCGCGCCTTCCCTATCCTGCGTTCCGAATGAGTTCCATGCGCTGGGGCGGAATACCCTGTCTTCCGCCACATTGTGCATGTTGACGGGTATCCGAAGCATGGACGCCAGCGTTATGA
>JAEWMJ010000056.1 GCA_023393165.1 Bacillota bacterium
AAATGATTAAAGATTTGGAACAGCAAATTATTAATGCGCCAGAAACAGACAATAATACAAAAATTACAAGTCAGGAATATAGTAAACAAAATAACAGTATAGACACAGTTGCCTATGTTGAGGGAAAAGGAGATATAACTTTTTCTATAAATAATAATTTTAATGTAAGTGAATTGAATTTTGATGTTCTACCAGTTTATAATCAGGTGGGCTCATTTGTAACCGACGATTTAGGATTATCAATCTCAAAAGAACAAGCCATCGAATTAGCAAAAAAAACGGTAGAAAATTTGGGCGCGGATTATATGGAGCCTGTTGGGGTTGTTTTAGCTGAAAGTGGTGACTTCGCATCAGAAAATAAAGCAAAAGCTTATACTGTAATATTTACTAGAAAAAAGGATAATCTGCCTACTTTGTATACAGGATGGGATACAAGCCTTGATGAAAATGATGATTATAGTGCAATGACGCAGTATGAAGTACTTAAAATTATAATAAATGATTCTGGAGTTGTTGGAATAAAGTGGCTTGGTAATGGTGAATTTGGAGAAAAAATAAATGAAAATGCACAAATATTATCATTTGAAGATATAATGAAACGATTTGAAAAACAAATTGGTTTTAATTATTCAAATGTAGACCCGGATAAAGAGTTCATAATTAACATAGATAAAATAAAATTTGGATATTTGCTGATAAAGCAAAAAGACTCGGGGCGGCTGCTTTGGATGCCTATATGGAGTTTTTACGGGAATGGTTACTATAACGATGACAGTACTAATGCAGAAGATTATAAAGAGAATTATAGACCGTTAATAATTTTAAATGCAATTGATGGGAGTAATATTGGTTGCTAAATGAAGGATAAGTAGGTATAAGCATGAACTCTCTTCAATCAGATATTAAAAGAGCCATAACATCCTGGGGATTTATTGCCGGGCTCATCGGAATATGGGCGGCAATATTTTTCGATTCATTCGATACCATATTGCCCTTTTTACAAAACAGATTGGGAGGTAGCCTTGCTACCGGTTTTCACGAGCAAATTCTGCTTAGCGCACTGTCTTCTACCTTGATGATGCTCTGCATCCCCATATTATCCACACTGCCCTATACGACTGCAACTGTAGAGGATACAAAAGCAGATATTAAAAATCATTCCCCTTTGTGAGCATACGGTCCTATATTGTTGGCAAAGTGCTTCAATCGGAACCTTAAGTGGGCTAGACTAAAAAAGAACAATGAAATTTAAATAAGTTTTTTAATGATAATAGTGATGGCCTTTTTAATAACATCATGCCCGCTAAACCCGGAAAAGCCGACGTTGAACAAAGCTGATCTTGAAAAAGAAATTACGATAATGATATATAAAAATATATTTAATATTTTGTAACGTTCTGCTATTTTCTGTCATTATAGAGTGAAAGGGTTTCTAAAAAAGCTCGGATAATCTCGTAAACGTTTTAAATGACATAAAGGGGGAATGTTTATGATTGTATAGAAAAGTCCTTGCAAAAACCAATGGTCGTGAACTCTACCGCTTTAAGCGGTAGCCGGTTTCGCAAGGACTATAATCTCAATCGTAACACAAAGGTCAAATTTGTCAACCCATTTTAAAAATGGGGAATTACGAAAGGAGTAACCAAAATGAAGAGAAGATTAACGATCTTGGCAATAGTAACTGCCTTGGTTGTGAGCTTGATGCCTGTTACAGCGTTTGCAACAGGAGAATCGCTAGTACATAGCGGAACCTCTACTACTGGATACTTTACTAATGATTACGTTGAACAGATGAATGATAATCATATGTATTGCAATACTGCAACCGCAGACCGTTCCGGCATGCAAGTTTACCCTGTGATAAATGAGGGTGGTGGATGGGTACGGCTTACTGACAATGTTTCGTTTACTACCGGCCTTAGGTTCACCTTTCAAGATTGGTCTTACGTAAGACAAATTCATTTGCGCATCGTAAATGCGGGTGCTGCTGCAGGTGTGTCGACATATACATATGGAGTATGGAGTTTACTGCCGTAAAAAAATTCCACAGCATAATCATGTAAAATAGGCTCGCAAGTAGCCTTCTTAAAGATTGATTTTTAGAGGGCTACTTGCAAAACAAGTGCTTTGTCATGGCTAATTAAAGAGATTAAAGTAATAATTTTAAGAGTTCTATTTGAATGATCCATACTATGTTAGATACTTGAAGTAATATAAAACAAATCGCAGTCTACTCTTAATCGTTATTTTGATAAGTAAAACATTTAGAAGGACACACAAAAATATTATAGAAAATGTTCAATGAATTTTTATAAGGTAAATTATTGATATGTTTTTGCTTGAAAGTCATAGCATGATGTGTGCAAATAGAAACATATTTAGAAAGAGAGTAGAAATATGATTAAAATAGTTAAAAAACCAAAGAAAGTTATGGCTGTTTCCGCACTTCTTATACTTATCCTGATAGTAACATGCTTTTTAACGGCATGTCAGCCAACGCCTGTGCAAGAAGCGATTGCACAAAAAGGAAATGACAATCTGGAAGAAGGAATAAAGCAAACAGCATCACCGACTAACAAGACAGGACAAATGAATGATGAAGAAAAATGGGAATATCAAAGGGAGTATGAATCAGGTCATCGCCTTACTGTCGATGCTGTGATTATGAATAAAAATATGACAGGTATCCCTGTCGTATCAGTTAAAGAAAAACCTTTTGAAGGTGGAGAACAGATTAAAAATATCGTAAAAGTGTTTTGTCCAGATGCAAAGGTTTATGATAGAGTGGGTGTTACTAAATCCCAGATAGAAGAAGAAATAATTATGTATGAAAAACAGTTGTATCGGTTGGAAAACGGTCTTGACGATGGTGAACAAATTGGAATTGAAATTGCAGGCGGATATGACCCCAATAAATCCTTGGTGGAACAGATAAAGGCAACAATAGACAAACTCAAAGAAGATTATAATACTGCTCCTGATGATTCAAACTTAAAAGATGCTACCTATCAGTTTACAATCAAAGGGGGATCTCATCAGTCGAATATGAATGCAGTAACAAATGGCCATGTCACATCAGCTGATTTTGTAAACTGGAGTTCTGACGATAGTATTTATTTAGGTTCTACCTTTTTAATGAAAGACTCTGAATATTTAAGCTCAGGTGATGGGATTAAAATACTCGACAATTTTGTTACGCCGATATCATTATCTGAAGATGATGCTTTTACAAAAGAAAAAGAGACAATTGACCACTATGTTCGAGAAATGGGCATTAACTATATGTCTCTTCAATCTGTATGTAGAAGTGATATCGGCTACGACTATTATTATACAAGGACTATGAATGGATTCCCGGAAACATATGCAAATACTTTCTTGGGAACTCAAACAATTGATTCAGATGGTGTTATTGTTACGAATTTATGGAAACCGGAATATCTTCATATTGAAACCCAAAATGAAAAAGTTGTAAGCGTTACATGGAATAACCCATCTGAAGTGACAAACATAGATAATGAGAATGTTCAAGTTTTACCTTGGGAACGTATACAGGAAATATTCTTAAAACAGATGGATTATTTACTTTCACTAGAACCTTTAAGCAATACGAATGAAACAAATGCAATTGTTTTTCCGAAGGAGACGGAAATTGTTGTTACACGAATTGAACTTGGACTTACAAAGATACTTATGAAAGATAACATAAATGACTACAAATTAATTCCAACGTGGAGTTTCATGGGCTATGACAAAAACTTAGTACAAGAAGGTGTAAATACAAACGCGGAGATTTGCTTTGTTACAATTAATGCAATTGACGGAACTATTATTGATCGAGGACTGATGTATTAATTAAGTGAAATATAGTAGATCGTCATTTAAGGTATATGGAGTACTTCCATGGGTCAATATGAAATCGTACACCGCTGACACGTTATAATTGAACTAGCACGGTGTAGGCTCATATTGTCATGTGTGAGAATAGTCTGAGTTAGTACTGCTGGTTCCGGTATGGGATTTCTACAGGTATAAAACAAACAAATATAAAGAGGAGCAATATCAGGGATAAAGCTTGTTGAAAATAATGAATGTTATCGTACGAGATTTCTGGCTCAACTATCTGACAATCAACGCTGTTGACGGCAGTGTCATTGACAGAGTTTCGAATGTTAAAGGTAAAAACAATTACAAGGCATCATATCAAATAAAACATTCCTACCCTTTTACTATTACTTTTACAAGTTGCAGACTTGCTTTTATCTCTTTATATGCTTACTATTTGTTTACAATATAAAAATGATTAACAAGTATTTACATTTTGATAATGCTTTGATGCAGTTTTGGTAACAAAATATGCGGTATGATAAAATTTACTATACGACACATATATGATGAGGTAATCGGATGACGAAGATATTAGTAATAGAAGATAATAAGGCAATTTCCAATCTGATCTGTATGAGCCTTTCGGTGGTCGGATATGCAGTACAGCCATCCCTGGACGGGCTTGATGCGTTAAAATTAGTGGAAAACGGCGAGCATTTTGACTTGGCTGTCGTTGATATTATGCTGCCTGGGATCGACGGCTTTAGTTTGCTATCCCCTCTGAATAAGCGCGGCATTCCGGTTATTTACCTGACAGCAAAAAATGACATTGAATCCAAGTTGCGTGGATTAAAAGGCGGCGCGGAGGATTATATCGTCAAGCCGTTTGAGATCATGGAGCTTCTTGTGCGCATCGAAAAAGTACTACAGCGACGCGGATATGCTGAAACCGTCATACGTTTAGGGAATCTTGAAATCTTCCTCAAAGAACGCATTGTGAAGCTGAATCAGGAACCATTATACTTAAAACCACGCGAATTTGACTTGCTCGTTATTCTGGCAAAAAACAAAAACGTTGCGATGTCGCGCGAAAAATTATTGGCCGAAGTATGGGGCATAGACTTCATGGGTGAAACGCGGACAGTTGATGTCCATATCACCCATCTTCGCAAGAAGACGGGGCTTGCCATCACCTCTGTTCCTAAAATCGGCTACCGCCTGGAGCTGGAACAATGAGAATTTCTGTCCGGCTTGCTATCTACTCCGTTATACTTACTGCAATTGCTGTTATTCTCTGCTGCACAGTTCTGCTCATTACAACCGCGAACAGCCAAATCAATAACGCCGTCCAAAACGGCATCTCAGAACTTCGTATGCTGAACAGCGCCTTTGATGCGGAAATGGATGTTGTGGGAGATGGTCAGCTGTCGGATGCGGCAAAACGCAGCCTTATTCTTTTTGTGTTCCGAAAATATACGGATGCGTCGGTCAGCGGTTCCCATTATATCCTGACTGATACGGAACAGACCATGTACAATGATAGTCCCATAGATCCGCGCCCATTGCTGCCCGGATTGAAGGAAAACAGCGGGCTAGCGATGAAAAGTAGCATTCAAATGGAGGATAGCACCATGCTGTGGCCGAATGTTATTGCGGAGTTAAATGGACGTAAATATTTAGTAGTGGGCTATTGGAGCGGCAGCCTAGGCAGCAAGATGAGCTTCGATCATGAGATTTTGCTCGTGCGGGATATTACGGATGTTTACAACGGCATCACAGCATTGGGCATTCGTTTTGCTATTATCGCGCTGATAACGGTCATCCTCAGCGCTACTGTGATGATCATTCTTATCCGGCGTGTCATGCGTCCCCTTGGAGAACTGCAAAAAAATGCCACTGCTTTGGCGAACGGACAATACGATAACCGTATTCAGATATGGGGAAAGAACGAAATCTCCGAGCTTGGGACAAGCTTCAACAAGATGGCCGATGCAATCGCCGGTCACATTGATGCCTTGAAGGAAACGGCAGAGCAGCGCAAGCTGTTGTTATCCGCGTTAACGCATGAACTCAAGACGCCTATGACAGCCATCATCGGCTATTCGGAAGCACTGATGCGGGTGCATCTTAATAAAGCGCAGCAGGAAGAATCCATTTCCTATATCAATAGCGAATGTAGACGCATTGAACGGTTGTCGCAAAAGATGATGCAGCTCATTACGCTTCATGGCGGCGAACCTGCAAACAAAGAGCCTCAACCCGTAAAAAAACTGTATGATGCTGTGGATATGACACTTCAAGGCATCGCTCGGAAAGAGGGCATAGATCTTACCTTAACAGAAAACGGTTCGCCGGTGTTTGAAATGGACATCGATATGATGGCTAGCGTGATTATCAATTTGTTTGATAATTCCCGCAAAGCTGGTGCAAAACATATCACGATTGCAGCAAAAGTTAATACCATTTCTGTAAAGGACGACGGCATGGGTATTCTGCCGGATGAGATTAAAAAAATCACGCAACCATTCTATATGGTGGACAAATCGCACAGCCAATCGGCAGGTGGAAGTGGTCTTGGCCTTGCACTTTGTGAGCTGATTATAAAAGCGCATCAAGCTTGTATGCATATCGAAAGCCAGCTTGGCAAAGGAACAGCCGTCATCATTTCTTTTAAATAAAATTACAATTTGATAATACTTTAAAGAGTACTTGGTAACAGCAACGGTATTATGATGAAATCATAAAATGAAAGGTGGAATTGCACATGAAACGAATATTGGCCGCAGTATTGAGCCTCATATTACTTATCTCCCTTTCGGCATGCCAGCCTTCGCCGGAAAAAGCCGCGGTGGTGCAAAAGGATTCGGATCGTTTAATCGAGGACGCGCAAAAAGATGTAAAGGCCAACACGGATAAGAATTTATCCGAGCAGTATGGTATATCCGAAAGCTATACCTTTGATATGCAGGGTGCGGATGGCAAACTAAACATTCACGTTGATGCGCGCGTCAGTGTGCCGGAAGGAAACAACATGCCGATCTACCGCGTAAAAGCGGCAGAATTTACCCAGGAGACGGTAGACGCCTTTTTTCAGGCGCTTTGCGGCGACACAGAAATGTTTATTTCCTCTGGGCAGCGTTCAAAGGATCAAATTCGTGATCAGATCGTCAATATAAAAAAACGTATCGCTGATATAGAAAACGACCCGCAATTATCGGGAGAGTTGGAGACTATGAAACAAGGACTAGCGGAAGCGGAAAAAGCGCTGGAAACCGCACCCGATACCGTCGTAGAAGAACGGGCGGATGGGAAACTAAGAGAAATATTTGACGCCTCTACAGATACCGATACCTCTATTGCCGCAGAACAGGGTGTGGAAGGGGCACCAAGAAAAACACTTGACGCCTCTGCAAACACCTCATATACCGGTATTGACACTTATGAAAAGGATGATAAAGGCGTGGATGGTCGGGGAAGAGTCTTTCAGGTTAAAAACGATTTGAATCCCACTATATTGTATCTTGACTACCGCAACCCGGCCGCAGTTGTCAATTTTGGGTCTTCTTCTTCTTTCCCAATCCTTGAGGATGCGGACGTTGACGCAGAAATCTTGTCCAAGATAGGATCGAAACCCAGCGAGGCCAAGCAAAAGGTACAGGAACTACTTGATAAAACCAGCTCGGGCATGGTGGTGGACAGCATCTATCTGCAGGACGACGAACAACTGGGCAATTACGACGATGTTACGCGTCCCGCAGAGCAATACGCGTACAAGGTTTATTGCGTACGGGCGGTGGATGGCATTCCGGGTTCTTATGTCACTGGCGCAAGTCGTCCAAACGACAATGATTTGATGGCTCCGTTTTGGACGTATGAAGGACTCGGATTCATGATCAACAGCGAAGGCATCATCTCGATGATATGGAATAATCCGATTGAAGTGATCGAAACAGTCAATGAGGATGCGCAGTTGAAACCATTCTCAGAAATACAGGAGATATTTGAAAAAATGATGCGCGTTAAATATGAACCGCAGGCTGAACACGATGAACTTGATTTTGAAATTAATCGTGTAACGCTTTCCCTGCACCGTATTATAGAGCAAAATTCCAACGATACAGGTTTACTGGTTCCGGCCTGGAACTTCTATGGGAAATTGATAGTGAACGAATCGGGCGAGGAGCATGAAAAGATTGAACAACTTGGTGAAAGCTATATAACCATCAACGCGATCGACGGAAGTATTATTGACACATCAAAGGGTTATTAATTTATAGGAGAAAAACAAAGCAGGCATGAAAAAGGACATGATAAATGCCATGCCTGCTTTCCTTTTACCTCCAAATCTCAATGGTATGGGCTATACGGAAAAAATACCCAGCCAGACCAAATAAAAGGGAGGCAGCATTTGAAAACTCTCAAGTCAGATATACAAAGAGCTCTTACATCTTGGGGATTTATAGCCGGGATAATTGGAATGGCAGCGGTCATATTTTTCGGGTCATTTAATTCGATCCTGCCTTTCCTGCAAAACAGCACTCCAAACAGTCTTCTGGCAGGGTTCCATGAACAAATGATTTTGGTGGCATTGTCTTCGGATGTAATGCTGCTCTGCATCCCAATATTGGCCGCGCTACCATATACTTCGGCATTTGTAGAGGAATATAAAAGCAGATATTTAAAGGAATCACTTCCCCGCGCGGGCATACAGCCCTATATCGTCGGTAAGATGTTGGCAACCGGAATATCAGGTGGACTGGTGCTTTTCATAGGGATCATGCTTGTTTATATCGCGTTTGCCCTCATATTCACCCCTATGGAAGTTATTCCGCAAATCCCTAATGAGGCAATGGGAAATGCAATAGCAGCATCTGAAGGCATGCCGCAACAGATTACCCAGCCTTCTATGTTCGCGGATATTATGGGGCGTACGTTTGTATTCTTTTTATCCGGCTTCTTCTGGTCCCTTATAGGCGCTTTGTTCGCTACGGTCACCATGAGCCGTTATATGGCTTACGCGTTTCCGTTTATTTTATATTATGTTCTTGTAATCCTGTGTCAGCGTTATTTCAATTCGCTTTACATTTTGAATCCACAGGAATGGGTCAATCCGACTGCACAGTGGCCCGGGGGTACATGGGGAATCATACTGTTCCTGACGGAACTTATTCTGATATCTTCCATAGCCTACGCAACGGTAATCAAAAGGAGGCTGACCGATGCATAAAAACTCACCCCAAAAAGTCTCCACCTTTTCGGGGACCCCGATACATCAGGTCTGGGCGGTAGCGACATATAATTTTAGACAATGGAATAAAAACCCACGCATCATCATCACATTCGGTCTGGCCTTTGTGCTGTGCTTTTTACTATCAGACAAGGCGGTCAAATTCGCACTGGAATACAATACGACAATGCAGGTGGTGGAAGCTTTTGTCTGGACATTCGGGGACGCAAACTCAATACTCCTTTCCTCTCTCCTGCTGCTATTGTTATTTGCGGATATGCCTTTTATCACGCCTGCCACGCCATACTATCTCATGCGCACTAACCGTACGTCCTGGCTCTTAGGCCAAATGGTATATATCGTTTTGGCCACAGCAATCTACCTTTCATTTATACTGCTTTCCACTTCCCTGCTTTGCATGACTAATTCATTTATTGGCAACATGTGGAGTGAAACGGCGGCTATTCTGGGTTACTCAGGCGCGGGACAGGCTGTTGCCCTTCCCGCCCTGGTCAAGACGCTAGAAATGTCCACTCCATACGAATGCATGGTGACAATATTCCTTTTGATGCTGCTGTATACCCTGCTGATGGTATTTATCATGCTAGTGGTCAATCTGAAAAGAGGCCAGTTCTGGGGCGTGGCATCGGTGTTCATTTTTAGCCTGTACGGATTCTTGTTGAATCCCCAGCTATTCAAACAAATGTTCAATCTTCCCGACGAGTTGATATACAAGGCGAACGTCGCGGTGGGATGGCTTTCCCCTCTGAATCACGCGACCTACCATATGCACAATTTCGGGTATGATCTGCTGCCCAGGTTATGGATGACTTACCTGATATTCGCCGGGCTCATCGCATTCTGCTTTTTTATTGCGCTAAGGGAAATGAAAAGATACAGCTTTAATTTTACGGGAACGGAGGCTTGACTCGGAGGGGGAACCTTTCCCCCTTCCGACGCTTCGCTGCCTCCCCCTACTGGAGGTATCCGCATACAACTTCATACAGGAAGTTGATGCGGATGATCAAAATGGCGGCTATACCGCATTAATACTCATAAGATAACTTTTAGAAAATTTGGCCACGGAGGTATAAGCCGGATGATAAATACCGCTGTCAGCGTACAACATGTGTGCATGGAATTCAAAGGGGAGAGGGTGCTTGATGACGTGACCCATGATTTTGAAGAAGGAAAAATTCACGGCATCATAGGCAACAACGGCTCGGGTAAAACGGTCCTGTTTAAATGTATCTGCGGTTTTTTGATTCCAACGCAGGGCAAAATTCTTGTGGATTATGAACAGGTAGGCCGTGATATGGATTTCCCTGAAGACCTGGGACTCATTATTGAGACGCCGGGGTTTCTTCCAAATCTAAGCGGCATAAAAAACCTGCAGATTCTGGCGTCTTTGCGAAAAAAAATAAACAATAAGGAGATCGTGGAGACAATCCGGCGTGTTGGCCTTGATCCCGCCATGAAAAAGCATGTGGGCAAGTATTCGCTTGGTATGCGGCAGCGTCTGGGCATCGCGCAGGCGATCATGGAAGACCCGTCCATTCTGATACTGGACGAACCCTTCAACGGCCTGGATAAACAGGGTGTTGCGGATATGCGGGAACTGATCAAAGGATTACGGAATTTAGGTAAAACCATATTGCTTGCCAGCCACAATGCCGCCGATATCGATGAATTATGCGATACGGTCTGTGAAATGGACGCCGGGAAACTGGTAGTCGTCAGATCGGTGGTGATCCGGTGAACGAACCCATAATCAGCATAAAAGACGTAGTAAAAATATATAAGTCGCGCAATATCAAGTTCAGGGCCTTAAACGGCGTCAGTCTGGATATTTATCCGGGAGAGTTTGTAGCCGTCGTGGGAACATCCGGAAGCGGTAAATCGACGCTTTTAAACTTAATGGCCGGCCTGGAAAAGCCAAGTGCGGGAAAGATTTTCGTCAAACAGCGGCCCATTCATAAAATGAGCGAAGATGAACTAGTGGATTTTCGCCTTAAGAACATCGGGTTTATTTTCCAGCAGTTCAACCTGATGGATATGCTGACCGCGCTTGAAAACGCGGCATTCCCCCTTATGCTCAAGGGAATGTCCCAAAAGAAACGTACCGACATGGCGCAGAATATTCTTCAATCCATGGGATTAGCCGAACACGGCCACCATACCCCGTCTGAGCTATCGGGCGGACAGCAGCAGCGGGTATCCATCGCGCGGGCGATCATCACAAAACCGCCCATACTATTTGCGGACGAACCGACAGGCAATCTGGACAGCGTTACGGCAGCCCAGATCACGGATATCCTGCGTGTGATCGTTAATGTGGAGGGCGCTACACTGGTGTTGGTGACCCACGATATCGAGAAAACGCAATATGCCGACCGGGTGGTACATCTGGCGGACGGCATGATTACTCAAATTCAAAACCAGGAGAAATCAAAATGAAAAAGAAATTATGTTTGTTCCTATTGATGTTTATTATACTGGCAATCCTTCCCGCTGTGGCACTTGCGGCAGCCGATTCTACGCCATCCGCTTCGGCGTCTTCGGAATCCACCATGCTGGCGGAGACTTCGCCGCCGTCAGAATCGCCGTCATCCACGCCTCAATCGGCTTCTTTGCTGAGCATAGACAACGCACGGGTCTATGCCGGCATGGATAAACCATACAGTCAGGGGTACATCCCGAGCGTACAGGGGGGCACGGCGAGTGTAGTGCTTCCCCTCGTCGCTTCGGGAGATATCCGGGACAGCCAGATCAACATAACGGTTGACTTAGGCGACGCATCGTCTTCGCCTTTTGTATTCGGCAATTACGACCAGACAATCGATCTGCAGAATAATCCTGTAAACAACGGAGCCGGCACACAATCCTCCTACCTTGTATCATTATCACTCCCCATGATTTCCGGCAGGACAAACGGAAGGTATCCTGTAGCGGTAACGGCGCAGTACGCAAAAGCGGACGGTGCCCAACTCTCACAGTCCTTTACAGTATATGTAACGATTTCGGACGGTATTGATCCAAACGCTACGCCCGCTCCTTCACCGACGCCAACACCCACGCCAACTGAAGCACCCCTTCCCCAGCCAAAAATCATCGTAAATAACCATACCATCACCCCGGCTGATGTGATGGCGGGCGGTACTTTTGATCTGAATATAACCCTGCTCAATACCAGTGAAGGCCAGTCCGTGCAGAACATTAAAATCACGGCAAAAGGAGAAACCGCAGACCTCATTCCGGTGGAAGACACAGGATCGGCATATATCAAAAAAATAAGCGGAGGTAAAACCGCGGACTTCCAATTGAAAATGCAGGTGCGACAGGACGCAAAGCCAGGCCCGCAAAAGGTTCTGCTCACAATCGAATACGAAAACAGCAAGGCAACGGCATTCACCGCGAACGAAGAGATCATTGTTCAAGTAAAGCAGCCCATTCGGCTGGAATACGATAAACCGACCATTCCGGAAAGCGTGAACGCGGGCGACACTGTCTCTTTCTCCCTGAACCTGATGAATATGGGAAAAAGTACGCTTTATAATGTCCGGTATGCGCTGGAAGCTCCCGGTATGATCCCGGAAGGCAGCGCGTTTATTGGGAATATGGAATCCGGCACCTCCAAGACAGGCGATATATACGTGTTCGTCGGCACTCTGGATATGACTGGTTCCTCCGGCTCCGATAACAATTCTTCCTCCGCGCCGGGAGACGCAGCCGGTGATACCAACCAGAGCGGGCAATACGGTCCCACACAGGGCAAAATAACCATCACTTATGAGGATGAATACGGACAAGAGTATAATGAACAAATTGATTTTGCAACCACGATCAATCCGCCTGTGATCCAGCCGGTTTCCGCCGGGGAGGAAGAAACCGAAGAACCGGAAACCGTCAGCCAATGGTGGGTATCGGTTATCATAGCGGGCGGAATCGCAGCCGGGCTGATCGTATTCCTCAAAATCCGGAAGAAAAGGCGTTTACTGGCGGAGGATGAAAATGAAGTTGAATGATCTGCTGCGTTTTGCGGCGCTTTACCTGTGGCGAAGAAAAACAAGGGCCATTCTTACGGTGACGGGCGTTATTATTGGTACCACGTGTATTGTGCTGATGTTTGCCATAGGGCTTTCAAATTACCAGCAGTTTCAGGAAAGTATTATGGCGAACCAGGACTTAACGCAAATACAGATCAACAACTACAGCATGGGCATGAATAGTGGTTCCCGAAGCGCCGGGATAACGGACAGTACGATTGCTTCCATTGCGGCCATAGAGCATGTGAAAACAGTTTCCCCTGAAATTTCCTTTCCGGTAATAATTGAGGCGGGTAAATATCAGGCCATACTCCAATTAACGGGCATCGACCCTGCCGCTTTGACCGGTGATTTTAAGGAAGGAAAAATGTTCAACGGCAACATGCCGTCAATTGTGCTGGGTGCAAACACAGTACAGCAGTTTATAGACCCGCAAAACCCACCGGATTACCGTAACATGGATGTATATCAGAATTACCGTCCTGACATCGACTGGCAGAATACACAAATGAGCATGAAGCTGGGCTACAACACAGAGAATGATCCCAACTCGGACCTTCCCGCTTCCAAGGTTTACCGCACTACCGTATCCGGAATATTTGAGGCCGCACAGGACCAGCAAAGCTATGGCGCATATATTGATCTGGATGTTGCAAAGCAGATGCTGCGGGAAAACAGGAAGCTTGCCGAAAAACTGGGTGTAAATTACAACTCTTATCAGACGGCGATCGTTCAGGTGGACAATCTTGACAATGTTGAGGAAGTGCTGGATCAGGTCAAGCAGTTCGGGTTTGAAACCTACAGCCCAACCGAATGGATCACCCAGATGCAGGAGGAACAGTCCCGCCAGCAGGGCCAGTTGTTTGCGATCGGTTTTATCTCCCTCATTGTCTCCGCCATCGGTATCGCAAACACAATGTACGCCAGTATACTGGAACGCAGGCGGGACATCGGCATCATGAAGGTGGTGGGGATGAAGATTGGCAAAATCCGGCTGCTTTTTCTGGCAGAATCGGCCATAATCGGTCTGATCGGTGGCGCTATCGGAATTGCCGTGAGCTATATTTCGGCGTTTATCATCGGTTCCGGCGGAGAGGACACGGTTTTTCTTGGAATGTATTTCACCGCGGGCATGACCATCCAGATTCCCGCCTGGCTCTCCCTCATGGCTCTTGGAATCTCGGCAGGCGTAGGTATCCTTTCGGGTGTATATCCAGCCCGTCAGGCAACCAAGACCAGTCCCTTGGAAGCTATGCGAAACGGTAGTTAACAGCATTGGTGTAATGAGTTATGAATATTGGACAATTACAAATTTATTGTTTTATAATAGCCTTATAATACCAATATCAGGAAGGTAGCCTATGGAATGCACAAATGCTGTAAAGCAAAAAAAAGATAAATTTTGGGTTTTATTAATAATAGTAATTGCTTTGGTAATTTTACTGCGTATCTTTGTATTTGAGCTCGTGAATATTTCAGGCGAATCTATGTATCCAACACTGCACAGTGGGCAGATGATTGCTATATATAAGGTAAATTATACGCCTGCCCGTGGGGATATAATTGTACTGGATTCCCCGAACAAGATGGAGCTTGTCAAACGTGTTATCGGATTACCTGGAGAAACGATCGAAATAAAAGATGGCCTTGTTTATATCAATGGCCAGGAATTGGATCAACAATTTCAATTTCCCTCCAAGATCAAGGATTCCATGGCTCCGGTTGCAATTCCGCCGGACAGTATATTTGTTATGGGAGATAACAGGGATTATAGCTCAGACAGCCGTATGATTGGTCCAATAAAAATACAATCCATCAGAGGAAAAATGGCCTTTGAACTTTGGTAATACCAATGTTGTTATTTAGTTTAAAGATTATGATTTGAATTTAATAAGTTTAATTAGCTCATTGATATTTTCATTTTTTATGTGTAATGAATGCAGTACTCAAATACCTTATACATAAAATTGTAGATTACTGATAATTTAAAAACTAACCTACAAATTCCATAATTTCAACAATAATTTTTTACTTCTAAAGATCAGCTACCTAATATGGATAACCCAAATCTCTTCAATAAATTCTGTCGATAAAATATATTAGTTTTACTTGCTTTACTTACAATAAAAAATTGTATTATGCTATCATAATACAATAAAAGTGACATTTATAGGAGAGTGCAATCGTGAGTAAATTTGATTCTATTATTTCTAATTATCTTCATTTTTGTGAATACCAAAAAAATTTAAGCAAAAAGACAATAAAAGCATATAAAATAGATCTTATACAATTTTTTTCTTTTGCGAAACCATCTGAAAATATTTTAAACAAGTTAAATATTACTGAATATATATCTTTTCTTCATACAAAATATAAGCCAAAATCAGTAAAACGTAAAGTTGCAAGCCTAAAGGCCTTTTGCAGTTTCCTTGAAGATGAAGAAGAAATCGAATATAATCCTTTTTCTAAAATTCATATTAATTACAAAGAACCTTTTCACTTACCCAAAGTTATTTCAATTGACAGAATTGATAAATTACTCAGTGCAATGTACAAAGAACTGGACCGCTGCGATTCGAAT
The DNA here is from genome assembly GCA_023393165.1 of Bacillota bacterium. Lineage (GTDB taxonomy): Bacteria > Bacillota > Clostridia > Christensenellales > Christensenellaceae > JAEYKI01. The sequence goes on from JAEWMJ010000056.1 coordinate 15,683, forward strand.
TATAAACTGGGTTACACTCTTCGAAGCATAGCAGTCATTGAATTGCTTTTTGCAACTGGTATGCGTGTATCCGAACTCTGTTCACTCCCAATAAACGATATCGACCTAACAAATAAAACTATTCGTATTTTGGGGAAAGGCGCGCGTGAAAGAATATTACAGATAGAAAATGCTGATGTACTAAAATGTTTATGGAAATATTATAAATTCCATCAAAAAAAAATTGAAAACTGTGGATATTTTTTTATTAATAAATTTGGAAATAAACTCTCAGAACAATCTGTTCGTTCAATCCTTAATAATTTTACAAAGCAAGCAAATATTAGCATGCATATTACGCCTCATATGCTACGTCACTCTTTTGCAACCTTATTGCTCGAAGAAGATGTTGATATTAGATACATTCAACAGATGCTCGGCCATAGCTCAATTACCACTACTCAAATTTATACCCACATTACCTTAGCAAAACAAAAGCAAATATTGTTAACAAAGCATCCTCGGAACAAACTTGTCTGTAACTAAAAAAGGCCTCAACGCAGGATAATTTGTAATTATCCTTTGCTAAGGAGGAATAATACTTGGATAGCAGTATGCTTTTTTCTTGTTACAAGCAGAAAGAAATAGAAATTATTAAGCGCACTTTAAGTATTATTTTGATAGCGCATGTACAAAAGCCACGTGGTCAAATCAATCAATCCTAATTGCAATGTAGTGACACTGAAAGGTTTTCAATTGAAGAATTTAATGAGATTTATCAAGGTATAGTAGGTGCCGGTTTTTATATTCAAGCTGTCTATTTTAACGAAATTGATTTTATTTCCGAATACATTGAGCATCCTGAGAAGTTTAAAAATAGCTTAGTTTATAATTTAGCCAGAAACGGAATTGGAAATAATAAAAAGACAATTATTCCTGCTTTCTGTGAATTAGTTGGCCTAAGGTATAGCTCTTCTGGATCATTATCTTGCGCATTTTGCCGTAATAAGTATTATTTCTCAAAACTGCTCAGTTTGCATAATATTCCAACGCCCCGAAGCTGGCTACTTATAGATGGTGCGTGGATGGGGGAGCAAATGCCCACAAATGAAACTCTTGTAATCTGTAAACCATGTTCTGGATCAGCCAGCCAAGGAGTGGATTGTTCTAGTGTTTTTCACTTTACAGGGGAGCAGCTTAATCGTTACAAAGGAACAGATAATTTAATTCAAGAATATATTGACGGCGAAGAGTGTGAAGTTCCGGTGCTAAGCGTAGATGGTATAGTATCTACGCTTCCTCCTGTTGGAATAGACCTGTTTGGCAGTAGTATTTTGGACGAAAAGGAAAGTTCTGATAATCATTATGCATTTTATTCTTTAGCAAATACTCAAAAAGAAGTTACCATTGAATTAATTAAAAAATATGCCGCGCAGACATTCAAATTACTACAGATGGAAGTTTACGGGCGCATAGATTTTCGCATTGATTCAAAAGGTAATCCTTATATTATTGATGTATCTACTACCCCATATACAATAAAACACAGTTCGTTTGCCTTTGCATTTGAGCAGCTTGGTCTTCCATATAGTAAAATCTACGAAGCCATAATCTCCTCGGCTCTCTTGCGCTCAAATAGTTAGAAAGACAAAAATTGAAGATCCGAAAGAAGAAAACCTCGACCATAAAATCGGCAAGTTGGGTCTTGAATGTGTGAACATGCCATTAAAATGGCTTGATTATAGTTGATTGCATCACCTTTAAACTGTTTATTAGCCGTTATGAACTGTTCTTGTGAATAACGCTTTGCTTTAAAAATTGGAGTGTAAGGATATAAAAGAGGCACGTCCAGCATTTCTAGCTTTTTCATCTCGGAACTTGCGGCTGACAAATCACCGTTTAGCAAATAAGCCGCCAAATTTAAATCATATAAAAAGTACTGATAGTATACATCTGTATCAGCAAGAAGTTTATTTGCTTCCACCAATTGGTCAGGCCACGTGTATGAATTACAAAGTATGGACAAGCTAAGATGATTTAAATAGATTACATAGGACACTTCATCTTCTTGGCAATTCAAAATCTCCTTAAATGCATTCAATGCCCGTTCCGATGCTGCCAAAAGTTTTTTTCGATTTCCCAAAGCCTGCTTTTCTTCCCGTAGATAAGAAACCAAAATTTTATTATTTTTTACTTTGTATAGGCTGGGATAATACCAAGTTACGGACTTTTGTACCATTCCAAGGCATTCTTCTAAAGCTAAGGACGCAAGATCATAATTACCAGAAACTATTGCGTTTGCAGCGTGATTGCATAATGCCATATAAAGACCACTACAGTTATTGTGTTTGCGGTAAAACTGAACACTTTGGTCCGTTTGACGGCAGGCAACTGGAGCCGAGTAGTAAAGAGCAGATTTGCGGTTAAAACATGCATTGAATTCCAAAAACTCGGGACAATATAAATGTTGGTTAATAAGCTGTATTAAGGTCTGCTTTAGTTGCCGAACTCTGGTAGGGTCATTAGAACGATCTAGATATACATCTAGCAAAACAAGTGCTGAACGACAATATTGTTCATCCTCATAGAAATCTGCAGAATGAATAATGTCATATAACTCATCAGCTGTTTGTCTAATCATAATAGGATTTTCCGCCAATTGTACATAACACAGTAGGATCAATCTCTAACATTCCGCTCTACAAGCGCGCGTAAGAAACATGGGGCTTATCCCCTGCAAATGATATAATACTGATCTATACTCATATCTTGAAAAGGCGCGATAACCGTCCAGAAAACTTTGCATTACATTATGTTGCGTTGTTGCACGGTCTGGACTTATAAGGGCCATAAGTACTTCTATTTCAGGAATAATATCATAAACATCATCCTCCAAGCCAAGTTCAGATGCACGACGAACATAAGCCAAGAGTAGCAGTTGCCATGCCTCATCAATTATTTGTTCATTGTTTTTTTGAATGCTAAGTTTTAAATGTTTACCACGGTTAAAATAATCTTCTGGATGTTTACGCTGAAGATACTCAGCAAACTTTCTATGATGATATTTTTCTCGCCGTGATAACCTAGCCCTAAAATAGTCTTTAATTTTTTGATTAATAAAGTAATAGTTTTTATCACCAGTAATAAAATCCTGTTCTTGAGCTAAAGAAAGATATTCTTCGGCTTGACATAGCATTTCTGCATTTTCAGATAAAGATGAATCTAAAAAAAATGCGGTTTCATCTTCAGAAAAACAAGTATCAATAATGGAAAGAGGCTCCAATATCTTGCACGCTTCTCGATCATGTTCAGGCAAACCATTATAGCGTCGATTCATTATTTCATTGAAGTCTGGTGCTGAGCCAGCCCCATTGTTCTCATAGTATTGTGCTGCCATAAGACTTAACGATAGATCGTTACCCGCACAAGCCCGTATGTCATTTAGACTTAAGGGCTGGGCATATCCATTTTGATGTAAAATAAACAATAAGTTGTCATCACTTATGGGAGGTATGCAAATATCGTGCCATATTATTTCGCTATTTAAAGAAACTTTATTTTGAGATATGACCAGAACTATTACATGGTAATCTTCCAGAAGTTTTAAAGTGGGTAGAGTAATCTTTTGAAGTAATTGTTTGGATGGGGCATCCCAAGAATCAAAATCATCTGAAATGAATAATATATTTTCATTGGTACCCACTTGCTTTTTTATATTGTTTATCAATGCATCTTCACTTGGAGTTAAAATATAATTTGCTTTATCTATTTGGGGGCTGCCACCTGTAAATTCTATTGATAATGGAATAGGCATGAAATTGACACCAAATGAAAGCTCTCCATTAAAATGTATCTTACTTTTAGAATATAACTTTGTCCCAATGTGCCATGTAAGATAAGGAGAAATGGTAGGGTCAATTCCACGAATGTAAAATACCATCCAATTTTCTTTTAAAAGATTGGCTATATTTAAAGCAATCGTGGATTTACCACTGCCGGTATCACCATAGAGATTTATACCTTTGTCTATTTCATCTACTATCAACAAATCATAGATCTGGGAAATTATATCATTCTGATAGTCAGCTAGTTCCATATAAATACTCCATGTACAACTGATAATTACAAATTATCCTTTGTTGAATTATAGCATTTTTTAGTATAAATGTAAATCATAAGCGGGGCTAATTTTAAAAATACTAGAATACGTCCTTAAACAGCCGGTTTTATGGATTGCACAAAACCGCTGCCGCGGTGGTAGTATTGCATATCTTTTTAGTGCGCTGATTCAACGTATTCTTTTGCAATAAAGCGGGATATAAATCCCAATTACTTGTAAAGGAGTACTATCATGACAAAAGACGCTATACTGGAACGCGTCCGGTTCCACGCTGAATTACGGGGACTTAGCCATCATACCATTGCGGAATATTGTTCCAAGGTCAAGCTATTCCAAAACCACTATGATAAATCGGCTGATCAGTTGGATATTACGGATATCCAGAACTATTTGCATTACCTGTTGTATGACAAAAAGCTTTCTCCCGCCTCCATCAATACTTACAACAGCGGGCTGCGGTTTCTCTACAATATTGTGCTGGACATGCCGTTAAACCTCTACAAAATCCCTTGCCACAGAAAATTGCGTGTTTATGTAATTGATAATTCGAATTATCGCAGGTAAAATAATAACCTCGTCCCCTTGGTTGACCGTTCGAAAGAATTACGACGATAATCATTGATGCCGTATAAGTGAAGAATGAAAAATGGGATAGCTCAGATATATGAGTTATCCCATTTATATTATTATATTCAACTTATCTTTTACAAGTACCGAAACGATACCCTGCAAACGCAACAATTCCTGCTTTTCTTATATTTCGTCCACTTTGCATCGCTATTGCGGCCAAATCAACAGTGACCTAAAAATCTCAGTTCCTATAATTGTTCGATTTTGTACTCCATACGCTCTTTGTAAGACCTCCCATTCTTTTAATATAATACCGGAAGCTTTTTCAATCGCCTGATATATCCCTTATCAATTATTATGATTTTGCAAATCAGCCGCAAAATCATGCCTACCGTATAATCCGCAGGCTTCCTTGCCAGCTTGTAGTCTCCCTGCGCTCCCCTGGTACTCCGGACAAACCCCGCGCAAGTCAGGGCTGTAATAATCTGTTCCAGGTACTTGATGGAGATGCCCTGCCGCGTTGAAATGTTCTTGACAGGGATATATTCTCCGGTATCGTGAATCGCAAGGTCAAGTATCAGCCGCAGCGCATAGCGTCCCTTGGTTGAAATTTTGATAAGAATCACCGTCCCGAACAAATTATACTATAGGGCGGGCGCGTATTCAAGGAAGCGCCTCAGCATTCCCTGTTTTTTGCCCTGAGGACCCGCTTTACCAGCCGCAGTGCGTCCGCCGCATTTTTGGCGTAATAATCCGCGCCGATCTTGCTGGCAAACGCGCGGGACAGGGGCCTGCCTCCCGCCAGCAGGATAAAATCGTCCCGCCGGTTTTCTTGTACCAGGAGTCTGGCCACGTCCGCCATGTTTTCCATGGTTGTTGTCATCAGTGAAGACATGGCTATGATATCCGCCTCGAATTTCACCGCGGCATCCACAAAGGCGCGGGCCGAAACGTCCCTTCCCAAATCCCTTACGTCAAACCCGGCGGATTCGATCACCAGAGCCACAATATTTTTCCCGATGTCGTGCGTGTCCCCGCTGATGGAGCCGATGACGATGCGCCCCCTGGATGCGCGCGATTTTTTAACATGGGGTTTAAGCACAGCCATAGCCTCGTTCATTGCGTCCGCGCACATCAGCAATTCGGGAATGAAATATTCCTCCTGCTCAAACAGACCGCCCGCGCGTTCCATACCGCGCACCAGCCCCCGGTCGATCGCGTCCCATGCGTCCAGGCCACAAGATACGATTTTTCGCGCCGTCCGGGCCGCCGTTTCCTCGTCCATCTCAACAACCGATTGGGCAAGCTCCTCAAACAGCAGGTTCTCGGGGCTCCATTCATAAACCTCAATGCGGCGGGGGGCCGGACCGGCCAAAACGCCTGTTTTACGGAATCCCGTCTTCAGGTGCAGGCGGACGCTTGGGATATTATCCTCAAAAATCCTGGACTGAAGCGCCGCGTAGCCAAACTGCGCGCATTCCTCCTGCAGTTTTTGCATCAGCGCGGCGCCAATCCCCCGCCTTTGAAAAGCTTCCGCTACGTATACGCTCACAAGGGCCCCTTTGTGCCCGCCGTCATGTACGGACACAAAGCCCAGGATCGTTTCGCTGTTTTGCTCCACAGCTGCAAACCGCAGACCGGGATGCTGTTTTGCATCCCATTCGGCATACGGAGGCATTTCCTTTAACAGCGTCGCTTTTCCGGAGCGGATCCCTTCCAGATAGACCGCGCTTACGCCCGGCCAGTCTTTTTCAGTTATTTTACGAATATTCAGTTCTACCCCTCCGGCAAGCATATCGTCAGCCATACCTTAAAAGCCCAGCGCGGAAACGAATATTTTTTCAAAATCCGGCTGGTTGGCAAGTTCCACGCTTTCAATTTCGCGAACCACTTCCTTCATTTCGCTGCGAAAGTCCGTATTCAGCAAAAAAGCTTTTCCGCCGGATTTTGAAGTATTGCCTACAAAATCTATCCTGCCTTCAAATTCGCGCGGCAAAAGGCCCAGGTTTAAAAGGCTCGCCGCCCGCAGATGGTATCCGAATGAACCGGCAATCTCGACGCGGTCGACTTCTTCAGCCGTCAGCTCCAACGATTTCAGCAGCGCCTCCACGCCCGCCCGGATGGCTCCCTTTGCAAGCTGTACCTGCCGTATATCCTTCTGCGTCAGATACACGCCCTTTGCAGCTTCAAAACAAAGCTTTCCATCCGGCGCCGCCATTTTTTCCTTGATCTTATCCGGATAATTTCCTTTTTCGGGCGGCACCAGTTTACCGTTGGACGCAATTGCGCCTGTCCTCACCAATTCGCCCACAACATCCAGAAGGCCACTGCCGCATATTCCCACGGTTTCGCCTTCGCCGATTGTCCGGGTGTTTATGCTGCCGTCCTCCAGAATCTCAAACAGCTCCAGAGCGCCGTTTCCTGCACGCATGCCGTGGGTGATGTTCATTCCTTCAAAAGCGGGGCCTGCCGCGGTGGAGGTTGCGGAAAGCCTTCCATTCCTGGCGATCGCCATTTCGCCGTTTGTGCCAATGTCAATAAACAGGGTGGTCCCCTCCGTCCTGTGAAGCCGGGATGCCAGCACGCCCGATGTAATGTCCGGACCGACATACGCCGAAATGATGGGCGGAAGGTAAACAAGACCGAACGGCGATATGCAAAGCATATCCGCCGGTATTTGTGTGCCGCCCTCAATCCGGGAGGTATAGGGATATCTGCCCAGCGAGTACGGGTTTACGTTGCATGCAAGATGGATCATGGTTGTATTTCCGCTGTACACCACCTCGTAAATATGCTCCGCGGATACCCCCGCAATGCCTGCGGCTTCCGCGATCATGCGGTTTATTTCCTTTGTCACTCCCTCGTACATGGTCTTTAGCCCCCCGGGCTCGGACGCCAGTTTGATGCGCGTTAAAACATCCTGCGCATACAGGCTCTGGGGGTTGAGCGCGGATACGGACGAAAGTTCATCTCCGGTCAGCAGGTTTACCAATGCCGCCACAATGGTGGTTGTGCCGATATCGATTGAGCAGCCGTACAGGCTTTGCGTGGTATCTCCCTCTTCCTCCCCGATTTTTTTCCCGCCCGCATAAACGGTTGTTTTAGAGCCGGACAGTTCTTTGGTGATATTGTTCTTTACTGGATAGCTGAAGCTTTTACCCTCGCTTAAAATCTTCAGAGTCTTGTTCTGTTTCTGCGTATTCTCGCAAACCACTTCCATGCGTGCGTACGCGCGGGCCTGGCAGGCGAGCACATAACCTTTTTCCGCGTCTTCGCGGGGCAGTTTGTGCGGCCCGTCCTCAAGCCGCAAGCCGCCTTCCGCCATTTTAACGAGGACCCTGCATTTCCCGCAGGTACCCACGCCGTCGCAGGGCGACTCCACCAAAACCCCGGCTTTCCTTGCAGCTTCCAGTATGGTTGCGCCTTCCGGAACACGAGCGGTCCTGCTCTGTAAACTAAAAAATATTTCTACCATTTTCTTGCCCCTCCGTCAACCTTCTTTTACAGCCCGAGTCAATGCCCGTATATTGGCAAGCGGAGTGGATGTGCTCAGCCCGCACGCGGGCGATATGATATCCGTTTTTTCCGCGACCAGCCCTTTTGTCCTCTTATATACTTTTTCCGGCTCCCCAAACTCCAGCATATAGGTGCTGACATTCCCCATCGTTGTAATACCGGGCACCTCGCTCTTCAATTGCCGCAGGCTTACAAAAGCGTCCACACTGACGGCATCCCCGTGCAGCATGGCCACCTGGAGTTTCACCGCCTCCATCTTGCCACATATATGGATGATCACCGGGATACCCATTTCGTGTATGGCGTCGGTCACCTTGTTTAAATACCGGACGGCGTATTCCTCAAACATCTTAGGGCCAAGTATCTCGCCGGTCGCCGTCGGATCGGCGATGGAAATGACCGCCGCGCCGTTATCCGCCATCAGTTTTGCGTATTCGATCAAATGACCGCAAACATAGTCTATTGCCCGGTGCGCCCCGTCGCGCTCCCGCCGCAGCTGCTTTAGGAATGTCATGGGGTCCACAATAGAAGCCGCCGTGCTCATGGGCCCGGTCAGGCTGCCGATTGCGGGGACATCCGGATTATTTTGCGAGAGCGTATATATGGTCTTTATCACCGCGCCCACCCGGCTGTTCTTCTCCATGGAGCCTGCGGGCAAAAAGTTCACGTCCAGTACGGACTTAAAAACCTCTTTCTGTATCTTGGGTTCGCATTCCAGCGTGCCGTAATTGATCTCGCTGCCCAGCACTTCGGCTTCCACCGTCATGCAGAACGGAACGCCGAAATTCTCAAATCCCGTCTTTTCCTGCACATCTTTTGCAAGCCGGCTCATCAGGGCTTCCGAGTGGTGCGCTTCAGGGAGCGTATGTCCCGTTTGATTCATAATTTCCACTACGGCGGAATTCATCATGCCGCCCGGACAAATCACCGGCGGCCGGTCGGCGCCTTTTTTAAAAAGCGTCCTTTGCAGCCTCTCTTTGGGATTAAAAGCATCCATCATCCTTCCCCCTCAACCGTTCACCAGAGTCTGGCACAGCTTCACGGCTTCCGCCGCGTTCCCGGAATATCCGTCCGCGCCGATTTTATCGGCAAATCCCTGGGAGATGGGTCCGCCGCCGACTATCACCTTGTATTGATCTTTAATACCTTTGTCTTTCAATATCCTCACTACGTCCGCCATAGCGTCCATGGTGGTGGTCATCAGGGAAGAGATCATGATCAGTTTAGCCCCTTCCATCTCCGCTTTTTCTACAAATTCAGCCGCAGGCACGTCGCGGCCCAGGTCCACCATTTCAAAATTGGATGTTTCCATCATCAGCTTCACCAGGTTTTTTCCAATATCGTGCGTATCTCCTTCAATCACCCCGATCACGGCCTTGTGTTTTTGCTTCGGGCCGTTCCCGGACTTGATATGGGGCTTTAAAATCTCCACTCCGCGGTCCATTGCATCCGCGCACATTAACAGTTCGGGAACAAAATACTCTTCTTCTTCAAACAGTTTGCCCGCTTGTTCCATTCCTTTGGACAAGCCCCGGTCTATCGCTTCAAACGCGTCGGCGCCCGAATCCACCACTTGGTTCGCAAGATCCGTTACAATATCCTCGTCCATATCCAGGACCGCACCGGCCAGTTGATCATATAATTCTTTAAAATCGCTCATTGAATTTATCCTCCCAAATCAATACCTGTAGCTTCGCGCCGTTTCCGTCATCGCCTGTATATTGCCAAGCGGAGAGGCGGGCGGAATGTCGCAGCCCGGCATGACGATATATCCGCCTTCACCGCCTGCTTCCTCAATTCCCTTTAGGGTCAGTTCGCGAACCAAATCGGGCGTGCCGTTCAATATCGTTCCTACCGGGTCCAGTTTGCCGGCAAACGCCATTTTACCGCCAAGCGTCTCTCGCGCAAATTTCAGGTCCACATAGTAATCAAAGGATATGACGTCCGATCCGGTTTCGGGCAGCAATTCCAGCAATTTATTGATATTGCCGCAGATGTGCAGCATTTTTGCCTGCACAAGCCCGTCAACCGCGCGGTTGGCGTTCTGCATGTGCGGGCGCGCCATGCCTGCAAACTGCTTGGGCGAGATCATATCGTAGCTGGCGGAAGGTTCGGCCTGTGATACAAGCTCCACGCCTGCCTGCACAAACAGCTTCCAGTACTTGACCACCAGTTTTTCCGTAAAATCAAGCACATGCTCCACAGCTTCCTTGTTGCGTACGCTCATTAAAATAAACGGCTTGGTCCCGAGCAACAGGCTGGCAAGCGTGGTAGGGCCCCACTGGCTGATTCCGATAAGCGTTTCTTGCCCGATCTCTTCCTTTAATATCCGCGTCGTCTCCAGGCTGGAGATGATTCCCGGATCGTTTTCCAGATCGTCCACATTCAGGCGGTCAACGTCTTCCGCGCATGTAATCAGCGCCTCTTCCACCCTGGCCGCCACGCCCGCTTCATTAAATGTTACTTTTGCGCCGATGGCCCGCAGCGCCAGGTTGTTGCACCCCGCGGCAGCCCAAACCAGGTCGGAGCGCAATTTTTCATTCATCCGGATGATATTTTGCGCATTCTCCCAAGGAGGCAAATCAAAGGAATCCTGCAGGGACAAACTGATCTGTTTATTTGCCCATACGCCTCCGGATAGTATCATGACAGGGGGCCTTTTGGTCCTGCCAAGATGAATGGATGAAAGAATTGTTTGTTTGTCGTTCATTTCTATCTTCCTTTCTTTTTTGCAGCCAACCACAGCCGCGCGTGCTGGCCTGCTCTATCCGGATAGCCTAAAGGCTTTCCCGCAACGTCCGGTCATCCGGGCGCCGGCAACGGATTTTTATTTACCTCTATTTCTATAGAAATAGTAGGAATTAGAATTAATTAAAAAAGCGCCGTCAGCAATCCCCGTTATACCCGGCGCTTTTATGTCCTTTTAATCGTCTTCCAGTTGAGGTGAATCGTGCATATATTCCGTCCAAGATTTTATGACTTGATCCTTAAACGGAACACTCCCCTTCCCTATAAGAACAAGGCCCTGTTCCATGCCCGGTTCATCCCGTATGGGGTTCAAACCGCACTGCGCGCCCACCGCGTCAACGTGGTACCAGCCCTCTTTTGTGCGGATAAAACCCTTTACCCGTAAGGTATTTTTAGACACGGCTTTAAGGAAAGCGGCCAGTCCTTTCCTCTCATACGACCCGCCGCAGGCAAGCGCGTATGTCTCGGGACGGGCGCACGGAGTATTGCTGGTTTCTTTGTCGAATCCGTTGTAATTCAGGCTTTTCTCCAAAATTTCAAGCGGCACATCCGCCTGAACGGCGGGAATCAGCTGCGCGCTTCCATTGATATTTCCTATGGCTTCCATTACCCGCCGCACCGTTTCTTCCGGAACCAGGTCCGTTTTATTCACAATCACATAGTTGCTGGACAGTATCTGGTTTTCAATGGCGCAAAGCACGTCAATATAATCCAAAAAAGTTAAGGCGTCCACCAGGCAGACCGAACCCTGGTACGCATATCCGCGGTCCATCTGTTTTTCCATTTCGGCAAGCAGCCGGTTCATATTGGAAGGGTCGGCCAGCCCCGAATTCTCGATAATCAAAAAATCGATATCTTCTTTTTGCAGGGCGACAAGCGTCTTTACAAAGCTCGCTTTCAGGCAGCTGCAGAATATGGACCCGTCGTTAATTTCCTTATAAGTAATGCCGTTCCGGTCGATCGTTTTTCCGTCCACATTAATGGCCCCGAATTCATTCACCAGCACACCTACTTTCCCGCCCGAAAAATAGGCAAGCAGCCTCTTTAAAAATGTGGTTTTCCCTGCGCCCAGGAAACCGGATATGATATACAGTTTGATTTTCTCTTTCATTTCAGCACCTTGTCTATCTCGGCATAAAATTCTTCATGGCGTGGAATGATGGAAGCATATTTCAGCTCTCCGTTGATATAAAGCGAGGGCAGGTTTTTAACGCCCACTTTTTTGCAGCGCGCAATGTTCTCCCGGACTGTATATTTATATTCCACCACGTCGATCGCATCCCCGTATTTTTTCTTCGCATCGCAGGCAGTCGCCCACATATACGTACAAGCCGCACAGGAAGCGGAATCCAGTGTGAATACCTCGATCAGCGGTTTCGCAAGTTTCTGATAATCCGGAATAGCCACTTCAATTCCGTCGTCCGCCGTTTCGTAGCTTGCAACCGTTTCCCTGTATTTATCAATCTCCCGGGCGGCCTGTGCGACCGCTATGGCGTTTTCCACCGGCACAGCATAGGGCATATCGCAGCCCGGCGCCACGATCAGGTTCCTTTTATCAACGCTGTCTATCATTTCAACCACAAACTTCATGTTGTCCATCTGGTTTCCGAAAAGCATGGTGGTGGTCAGGGGGATGTTCCCGCCGATCGTAACGTTGTACCGGTCGGTAATAGCCTTGATATCCGCCATCACCATGTTTTCATCAATGGATATGCCGTCCGGATTGGTCTCGCACATCTTCTCAATATTCCTCAAAGCGTTTCCGCAGACAAAGAAGGAAGAAAACATGCCCTTGCTCCGGATATAATCAAATATCCGCCGGTATGGCCCGGTCAGGTAATCCTCAAAGTTCTTGGGCGATATCTGGGACACCAGGGGATCTACCGGCGCGATCACGTCCACGCCGCATTCCGCATAGTAGTCGATCATGCGCAGCGCGTTTTTCGTGGCGTAATCCATCAGCGCTTTCACATGCTCCGGATTCTTTTTCATATCCATGAACAGTTTAGTGCCTTTAAGATGGGAAACCAGTGTGAAAGGACCGCAGAACAGGCCGTATACGGCCGTTTCGGAACCCACGGCTTCCTTGAGCCGTCTTGTGACGTCCATTACGACCGGAATACGCCCGTCGCTTATTTCCACCAGTTTTTCAGGTATTTCATTCGTATCGGCCAGCGGATGCGATGTAACGCTGGGCGGGTTCTCGTCCGCCCACATCAGCCCGCACCCCAGTATCTCCGCTTCCATCTGCAGGTCAAACACCACCGGCATACCGTCGGGCATATACAGCCGGTGCACTTCCATCAAAGATTCAAAAAGTTTATCTCCGTCGGTGAGCACCTCGGTTGCAGTATAGCCTTTTAGTTTTCCGGCATGAACGCCTGCAAACGGCACCCATGGCGCCCGTTCCACATCTTCATGCCGGTATGCTTTATAAATCAGTTCTTTTCCCGTCATATCCATTCGCTCCTTTAAAACCGTTTTTTCAACAGATCACGCCGTCGCCCGGCATGGGGATGCCCAGCGACTGCGCATAGCTTCGCATCTTGAAATACATTTCCCTGTATTCCGGGACAGGTTCCAGTGTTTTTACGTTGAACAGCTCCTGGAACGCCATTCCTTTGGGCGGGTTATTGAGATCCTTCTCAAACTGCGGGATCACTTCCCGGCAGATCTCATTTGCATGCTCCAGGGAGATTCCGCATGCGCCCTTGAATACCGCGGCGTTGAACCAGCATTCAATGGGGGTCAAATGGTTTTTGCATGAACCGCCTGCCGAACGCGGACTGATTGTAAACGTCTGTCCGGAAGCGGAAGCCGCGGCCATGCCTACAATGGATTCCAGGAAAAACATCTCTGTAAATGGCCCCGCCACCTGATTGATAGTTTTATTCATCAGGATATTGCTGTTCCTGGCCGTTGCCTGTGTTGCCATGGACTGGGTCCATACGCCGTGCCGGCCACAGTTGCCCGCGTAGCGGATGTCATAGGACGGAGATCCCGGCAAATGCGCGCCGCAGATGGGAAACTGCAACAGATCCGTCGCGATGGACGCAATGGCCGTTCCTTCCGGGCTGCCCGTGTAGCCGCCGATCATGGTGGGCGATTCGCTGCGGATGTATCCGCCCAATTCGTTTGCAACAATGCATTTATGCAGGGTGGTATAGTTTATTTTCAGGGAAGCGGGATTCAGGCACAGTGCAATCTGGGGCTGTTCGTACAGATGGAATGCGGCCAGAAAGCCAAAGTGCGTACTGCTGCTGGATACCAGCGGATTGGCCATACCCACGCGTCCCGCGCGCCACTGGGCTTCCTTGCGCAAATGGTACTCGTAGATGCCGGCCAGGGTTTCATATGGCGTATCCGCCAGAAGGGGGCTGCCCATGACGGTATCGAGAGACGGGCCTTCCTGCATGTCGATGAGGCGGCTTGAAACAATACCTTCCACCAGCGGCACATACAATTCTTCGTTCATCTGGATGGAGAGCGGCGCCGTGTATACCGGCGGTTTGCCGTCCGAAGGTTTTCTTGCGCTGACCGTTACCGTCTCGCGGCCCTTGCCCACCGTAAAGTCGCCGGGCACTTTTGCAAATTCGCGTTTCAGTTCGTCTTCGTCCACACGGATGACCGTCTCGGTATCCGGGCAGAAGAAACCCAGCCGGAGGGCAAGTTCCCAGCCGGCTTTGAAAAACCGGTCGGCAAGCTCCATATCCGTATTCACAGGGTTTGCAGGATCGCAGGTTTTCTGCAAACCAAATTCCTTTACCACTTCCGCAATGGTCATGGGAACGATTTTTGTATCCCACTCCTTTTCCGTTACCCTTTTTCCCAGCCTGGCCTTATCCAGCGTCCGTAAGATTTTTTTATGCATATCCATATTTTCATACCGCCTTTTCTTTAGTCGTTCACAATCACAAGTTCTTCCATGGGCTTTAACTTCATCAGTTTTTCGCACATTCTTGCCGCCCCGGTCGCGGTGCGTGAATAGCCGTCCGCGCCTATTTTTTGGGCGTACTCCCCGTTGATGGGGCCGCCGCCGATCACGATCCTGTATTTGCTGCGAAGTCCGTCGTCCGCCATGCGTTTGATCAGTTCTTCCATATAATATTGCGACGTTGTGAGCAGGGAGGAAATTGCAATGATGTCCGCGCCGATCTCTTCCGCTTTCTCAATAAACTTGTTGTTGTTTACGTCAACACCCAGGTCTATGACCTCAAACCCTTTTACCGCCAGCTGGGTGGCGACAAGGCTTTTGCCTATATCGTGCAGGTCGCCTTTTGCGCAGCCGATCACTACCTTGCCTTTGTACGCGTTCTCTTCTCCCAGATAGGGATTCACCTTGCCGATCAAAACCTTCATGGTCTCTCCGGCCATCATCAGCTGCGGCAGAAATACGATCAGTTCGTTGAAATCTTCTCCCAGGCGGTCCAGAGCCGCAATACCGCCCTTCTGGATGATATCAAGGGGGGATACACCCGCATCCAGCGCTTCCTGCACCAGACCCGCAATGATTTCTTCTTCGCCTTCGTATACGGCTTCTTCAATTTTCTTGATAATTTCCATCTTGTTTCCCTTCCTCTATCCTCAAAGTATTATCAGTATAAAAAAAACATTGATAAACATGTCAGTCCTTGACCACACGTTTATCAACGTTCATTATTTCAACAAGCACAATTAGAAAATCAACTATTCAATTGCCTAAATAATAACATATAAACGCGCCGTTTTCAATATTTTTATGTTAAAATAATCAATTCGTTTTTCGGCCACTAATACCCAAAATGGCGGCTTTCCACGGTTTCTCCGGGCATTAAAACCACGTATTCACGGCTGTATTCCCCCTTCATCAGTCCTTCTATGATACGGTTGGTGCCTTTTCCCGCCTGGAAGGCCAGCCCCAACTTCTCCGCTACGTCTTTTGCCATCTCCAGGCATCCCGCGGCATCATAGGCGCCGGTATCCACCAGCCTGAGCGCCCGGTAGCCGGACAGCATCGTCTTTATGATAAAATCCGCTTTTTTCCGTCCGTACTTTTCAATATACGATTCATAATCCCGCAGCATGGACCGCTCGCTTTCCAGCCAGCCCCGGGTGTAATACAGAACGCCTGTTTCTATTTCGGGCTTCTGTCCGCATTCATGCGCCATCAGCATGTGGATGCAGTCGTCAAAGCGGGGTATTATAAGCGCGGCTCTTTCGCTTTTCAGTCCTAAAACCGCGTTCCCGCACAGACAGAACGCAAGCAGGATGACGTCCTTGTCCTGGTTTTCGTCTATCCTCTTCTGCAATTCATTGCGCAGCTTATCCGGGTACTCATGCAGGCCCTTGTCGATCCAGACAGTTTCAATATCCGTATCCGTTTTGTACGCCGCATGCCTGATCTCGTCTTCCAGCATGGCGCAGGCGATCAGGGCCGCGTTTCTCCGCATCAAACCGCCGCCTCACGCAAGCTTTGGCTCGGAGAGTTCCCTGCCCGCCGCAAAGCGTTTTATAATATTCCTGTCGTCGCCGTTGTAGATCAGGCGTTCGATGCGTTCGTACATATTGTATTGACTCAGGCTGTTCATTTCGGCGTCTTCTATCACCAAAGCGTCAAATTCGTATCCTTCCTCAAAGCTTCCCACCTTGCCGAAGAAACTGCCGCCGCCTTTTGTCGCCATATAAAAAGCCTCGGAAGTCGTAACCCTGCCCATATTCCCATCCATTACCCAAAGGTACTTTGAAGCCTGGATGGTGCGCGCAATATTGGCCAAGGGAGACAGGGTGTCGCCGCCTGCGATATCGCTCCCAAGTCCAATCGGTATTCCTGCATCCAGGTATTTGCGGACCTTCATGACCCCGCTTGAAAGATTGAAATTGGAGTTGGGGCAATGCGCAGCCAGGATTTTACGCTCCCGCATCAGTGCCATTTCTTTTTCGGTGGTATGGATGCAATGCGCCATCATTGTCTTATGCGTTCCGAACAAATGAAATTTATCGTATACACTGCCGAAATCGTCCTCTTCCGGATACAGTTTTTTGCAGAACTCCACTTCCGTCCGGTTTTCGGACAAATGCGCCTGTACGGGAAGATCGTATTCGTCGGCAAGATTTCCGATAGCTTCCATCAGCTCCGCCGTGCAGATGATGTTGATGGTGGGCGTCAAAATGGGCTTCACCATGTCGCTCATGCCCATCGTCTCATCCAGCCATTCCTTTGTGTGCCGGATGGACGTTTTCGTATCTTCCATAAATTCGGGTTTGCCGCAGTTGCAGTCCTGGTTTACTTTGCCCACATAAGCGCCAAGTCCTGCTTTTATGTAAAGTTCCATAAGCAGGTGCGTCGCATCCTTGTGGGTGGTAGCCATGGCAATGGACCGGGTAACGCCGTATTTCCAGATCTGCCTGATGTACGAAGCGTATACCCTGCGGGCGTATTCCAGGTCCGCAAACCGCCCTTCCTGCTTGTAGGTGTACACGTCCAGCCAGGGAAGCAGCTCCATATCGTATCCCAGTCCAATGTTGGGCAACTGACATGGATGCACGTGCGCGTCCACAAATCCGGGAATGATCAGCTTGCCGCTGAAATCAGCCGACGGGAGGCTTTTATATTGTTCGGGCAGCTCGGTAAAAGTCCCTTTTATCCTGGACCCTTCCACTACGATGTATCCGTCCTTCAGAAATTCGAATTCGTCTTTCGTTTTGGTATGGGCAATATCGCCCCTAATGATCTGAATCATGTTTCCGCGCCTTTCTTTTATACTGTTTCCCATCTGGAACTGTTTTGGATGCCCGTCTTTTCAAGTACGCGGGCAAGCGCCTGTTTTGCGGTATCCATTACTTTTCCCTCGTCCATGGTCAAAACTTTCCGGTCCCGCACCACAAATTTCCCGTCTATAATCACATTATCCACATCCGTGCCTTTTGCGGAATATACCACTGTGGATACGGGGTTGACATTGGGCGCAAGCCTCGGGTTGTTGAGATCAATGGTTATGATATCCGCCTTTTTACCCGTTTCCAGCGACCCGATCAAATGGTCCTTTTTCATGGCGGCCGCGCCGTTGACGGTAGCCATTTCTATTGCGGTCTCAGCCGGAACGACCATCGGATCAAGCAGCCTGCCTTTATGGATGATTGCAGCCAGCCGCATGGCGTCAAACATATCATAGGCGTTATCGCAGGTTCCCGCGTCCGTACCCAGGGCCACGTTCACGCCCGCGTCCAGCAGTTCCGGGACCAGGCAGAAGCCCGAGGCCAGTTTTGCGTTGGAAGCGGGGCAGTGCACCACGGTGGATTTATTCCGGCGCAGGGCTTCCATATCGCGTTCGGTCAGCCATATGCCGTGCGCAAGCAGAGTCCTGTCCGTGAGGATTCCGGCGGACTCGGCAAAGTCGCCTGGTTCCTGCCCATATTGCGTTTTCATCAGTTCGACATCCTGTTTCACTTCGCAGAAATGAATGGCTATGCCCATATCGTTCTCTTTGGCTGCCCCGGAGACTTTTTGAAGCATCTCTTTGGTTGTGGAACCTACCGGCCTTGGCCCCAGCCATATGTTGATCCGGCCGTCCCCAGCGTTTTCGCTCTTCTCTTTCCATTCAATTGCCTGCCGGATGCAAACGTCTCCGTCCTCCACTATGCCCTCGCACATGATATTGTCCCGGGAGGCATAAGTTGCGATATCCATGACCGCTTTTGCCAGTACGCCGCGCATTCCGCTCCGCACCACGGCTTCCGTAATGCCGTCAAGGCCATACCGCGCGTGCAGCAACGTTTCCGCAAACGTTGTCGTACCCGATTTAATCATTTCCAGCAAGCACAGGTCCGCACTGGCCCTAGCCTCTTCTTCGTTATAGCTGCCCATCAGCCGCCAGACGCGGCAGGCAAGAAAATCTATCAGGCTTACGTCATCAGCGCAGCCTTTGATCAGCGCCTGGGTCAGATGCACATGTGCATTGATAAGTCCAGGCATGACGATGTGATCCGACATATCATAAAAGTGATAGTCCGGGTATTTTTTACGGATATCACTTGTTTTACCTATTTCTTCAATCACGCTCTCCCGGAAGGCAATCGCGCCGTCCGTGACGATGCGCCTTTTCTGATCTACCGTAATAATGGTCGCATTGCCGAGAATAGTTCCCATATAGCCATTCACTCTTTCTGTTTTCCTGACATACCGTTCTTAAGGTTATTGTGAAAGCTCCCGGCGGTAAAACCGGGAGCTTTCAACAAATTAACATTTCTTATGGATTATAACCTTGTCAGCTTGCAGCGCCCGCTTTTGGCAGTGTGCCTTCCACGTTGTCCATAAGGAATCCAAGATCCTGCAGTTTGCTGTCCGAGAATTCTTCGCCGTCCTTCAACATCTGGTTTCCTTCGTTGTCCGAAAGCGGTCCCACGAATACTTTTACTTCGCCCGATTTGATCTTGGAGGTTAAATCTTCCACTTCTTTGATCACATCGGCTGAAACGATCTTGTCATTGATGGGAGCAATGCTTGCGCAGCCCTTGTCAATACCCCAGAAGTAATTCTTGCCGGTCTTGTCGCCCGTGGCATATCTTGTCACGATATCTGTATAGATAGGTTCCCAGTTCCACATAAAGGAAGTCAGGTTGGCGTTTGGCCCATACTGGCGCATATCGACATGGAAGCCGATGCTGTAAATACCTGCTTCTTGAGCAGCCTGCTGTACCGAGGGAGAAGATCCCTGCATGCCCAGCACTTTGACGCCTGTCGAAATGAGGCTGTTGGCAGCTTCTTTTTCTTTGGCCGGATCATACCAGCTGTTTACCCAAACCATTTTGACCTTTGCGCTCGGATTCGCGTATTTCGCGCCTGCCGCAAAGCTGTCGATTGCGCGTACCACGGAAGCTTCAGGATTGGAAGCCACATAGCCCAGCGTATCTTCGGAAGACATCTTGGCCGAAAGATATCCTGTCAGGAATATCGATTCATAGTCTCGGATGGAATAGCTGGTCAGGTTCTGTGTAACAGGGCCGTTGAAGAAGTTGAAATTCACTTCCGGATGTTTCTCCGCTTCGCTTACAACCGCGTCATAGTTGCTGGAAGAAGTAACAAAGATCATGTTGCATCCGTCCGCTATCATGCTTTCAATAACGTTCGCGCAATCAGGACCGGTTGCGGGTACACTTTCAACCCATACAAACTGGTCGTCTTTCAGCCCGAGTTTTTCCTTCATCGCCATGAAGCCTGCGTAGTGGGACTGCGTCCAACCGCCGTCTTCCTTGGTTTCGCTGGCCGCAACGCCGATTTTCACTTTGCTGAAGTCAACGGTTTTAAGGTCCACGCTAATGGGTTCCGTTACGGATTCGCCGCCCTGGCCGCCGATACCAAGTTCTGCCGATGCGGATTCCGCAGGCGCGCTTGTTTCAGCGGAAGCGCTGGATGCAGGCGTAGCGCTTGCTTCGCTGGAAGCGCTGGACGCAGCGGGTGCGCTTGAAGCGGCGGGCGTGCTCGAACAACCGGCAAACATAGCCGCTACAAGCAGTACCGATACCACCACGAGTAACCATTTGCTCATTTTTTTCATCTCTCATTCGCTCCTTAAAATTTTAGTTTTATTATTTTTAAGTAAATAATAATTCATTAAATGCCTTCCGTTCTTCCATCACCGGTCTTCCCGGAAGTAGCTGACGCCCAGCGCCGCCGGGGCGGAATTTCTCTTTTTGAAATAATTCCGCGTTGTCAGGATCAGTACGATGACCGTACAGATGTAGGGAAGCATGCTGATAATATGCGATGGAACGCTGACGCCCACCGCCTGCATGCGCAACCCAAACACATCGATCGCTCCAAAAAGCACGGCACCTGCAAGGCCCTTCCAGGGATTCCAGGAGGCGAATATCACCAGCGCCAGCGCGATCCAACCTTTGCCTGCGGTCATACCGTCCGTCCAGGCCGGCGTGTAGGCAAGCGTCAGATACGCGCCGCCAACTGCCGCAAAGATGCAGCCTACCATTACATAGACGTACCGCAGTAGGTTGACGTTGATTCCGACAGCGTCCAGAGCGCCCGGGTTCTCTCCCAGCGAACGCAGCTTAAGTCCGGGCCTGGTTTTGTATATGTAGAAAGCCGCAACCGGAACGATCAGGTAGGCTATATAAACCAGCAGGTCCTGGTTGAAAAGGACCTGTCCCACCACAGGTATCTGTGACAATCCGGGAATGGCGATCTTTTGGAACACAACCGACGCGGCTGTTCCGCTGACGGCTTTTCCAAGGAAGCCGCTTAAGCCCGTCCCGAAAAACACCATGGCAAGTCCCGCGACGATCTGGTTTGCCCGAAGCGTTACGGTGACAAAGGCATACAGCAATCCAAGCAGCGCGCCTGTCAGGATCGTAACCAGGATTGCAAGCGCCAGGCTGCTGGTTTGGGAAGCCGTGATAAATGCCATGACTGCGCCCATCAGCATGATGCCCTCCAGGCCAAGGTTCAG
The DNA here is from genome assembly GCA_023393165.1 of Bacillota bacterium. Lineage (GTDB taxonomy): Bacteria > Bacillota > Clostridia > Christensenellales > Christensenellaceae > JAEYKI01. The sequence goes on from JAEWMJ010000056.1 coordinate 37,055, forward strand.
GACGCCCGCCCGCTCTGAAAAGATTTCCCCGATACAGGCGAACAGTATAGGCGTAGCCGAAATAATGGCGGAAACAAATATCGCAATCCAAACCTCACTGGTCATATAATTCACTCTCCTTTTTTCTCCACACAAACCGGTACCGGCTGAATATCTCTCCGCCCAGTACAAAGAGCAGGATCACGCCTTGTATCATAGTCACCACCTGTGAAGGAACGCTCAGCATTTGGATGCTGTATCCGCCGACCGTAAGGCCGCCAAACAGGATGGATACGATTATAATCGTGCCGGGCCGCAGTTTCGCGAGGTAAGCAATGATGATGGCGGTAAATCCGACGCCATTTGCTATATTCGGTTCAAGCCTCCCGACCAGGCCGGATACCTGGGACATTCCGGCAATGCCCGCGATACCGCCGCTTAACAGCATCACTAAAAACATGTTTGATTTGATATTCATGCCCGCATACCTGGCAGCCCGCGGATTTTCCCCGATCACCCTGATCTGGTAACCTTTGGAGGTATAATTGAAAAACATCCATATAAGAACAGCTACGGCGATCGCTATAAATAACCCCGTATGGATCCTGGTATCGAAATAGGTTCCAAACTTTGCGCTGTCCGGAATCATTTTGGACACCGCCAGGTTGGTTCCGCTATTGTCCCTCCAGGGGCCAAACACCAGATAATCCACCGCTAAAATCGCTATATAGTTGAACATCAGCGTGACAATGGTTTCATTAACATTCCAGAGCGCTTTGGGCGTAATCGCAACCGCTCCCCATGCCGCGCCCGCGGCAAATCCCACAATCAGCATCACCGGGATTTTCAGGACATCCGGGATACCCGGGCAATAGATCGCCACGCCCGCCGCGGCCAGTGCGCCCATGGTAAACTGGCCCTCGCCGCCGATATTGCTTATATTCATCCGGAACGCAATCGCAACGCCCAGCGCGCAGATCATCATGGGAATGGCCTGCAGTATGCTCTCGGAAATCCCGTACAGGCTGCCAAAAGCGCCTTTGGCCATTTTAGCGTATACAGCCAGCGGGTCAAATCCAAGTGCGGCGATAAAAATTGCGCTGAACAGCAGTGACAGTCCCACCAGACCGATCGGGATCAGGATCCTTTTAGCATTGGACAATTGCTCCCGTTTTTCCATAACGAATTCTCTTTGGCTTCTCACGATGCGCTTGCCCCCTCTCCCATCGCGCCATATCCTTGGGGAGTATGGCAATTCATATCGATCGTTCCGATCATGTTGTTTCCTACTTTCTCCAGGGTGGCGTCCTTTGAATCGTAAACCGCGCGGATCTCGTGGTTATACAGGACGGCGATCGTGTCCGACATTTCAAAAATCTGATCCAGATCCTCTGAAATCAGGATAATGGCGGCGCCCCGGTCCCTTTGTTCAAGAAGGATCTTATTGATACTCTCGGTAGCGCCTACGTCCAGCCCGCGAACCGGATAGGTTGCGATGATTATCTCAGGCTGTCCGTTGATCTCCCGCGCAACCAGCAATTTTTGCTGGTTGCCGCCGGACATCAGGCTGACCGGGCACCCTATGCCCGCGTTCTTGATTTTATAATCCCGCTCCAGTTCGGCGGTAAACTTTTTAATCCGGTCTTTTTTCAGTATGCCGCGGCTGCTGAATCTCCCGGTTTTATAATCTTTTAATATAGCATTTTCCATCATATTCATGGATTGAACCAGTCCTGTGCCCAGCCTGTCTTCCGGAATAAAAGCGATCGCGCCCCTGTTTCCTTTTTTTGCAGCGCCTTCATGGAACACAATTTTTCCCCCTTCCAGAGGCCGGAGCCCCGCAATGGCCTCGGACAGTTCCCGTTGGCCGTTTCCGGCAACGCCTGCAATCCCGAGTATCTCTTTGCGGTGCACCTTCAGGTTCACATGGTTTGCCGCACAGATGCCCTTGTCGTTTAAAACCGTCACGTCACTTAGCTCCACCATGCATTCGCTGCGCTCGCAGCTGTAATCCATACGAACTTTTTGGAGCGACCGCCCGATTGTGAGCTCGGTAAGCTTTTTTTCGTCCGTATCTTTCCTAAGCAGGGTCTCAACCGTTGTTCCGTCTTTCATGACGGTGATACGGTCCGAGTAATTCATGACCTCAGCCATCTTGTGCGTAATAAAAACAATTGATTTTCCCGAATCCGCCATCATGCGCAAAATTTGAAACAAATCATGCGATTCCTTGGGCGTCAGGACAGCCGTCGGTTCGTCCAGTATCAAAACGTCTGCGCCGCGGAACAGGAGTTTAATGATTTCAACTCTTTGCTGCTCGCCTACCGAAAGCTGCCAGATCTTTGCGTCCGGATCCACGGAAAGGTTGTATTGCGCGGAGTATTTCTGGATCTCTTTTTCCATCTCGCTGGATTTTAAGTAAAATTTGCATTTTTCGCTTCCGAGAAAAATATTCTCCGCAACTGTCAGGGGTTCAATCAGTTTGAAATGCTGATGCACCATGCCGATGCCCAGATCCACTGCTTTTTTAGGGTTCTTTAAAAACACATGCTTGCCCTTGTAATAAATGGATCCTTCATTCTGCCTGTAAATACCCGTCAGAATATTCATCAGGGTGCTTTTTCCCGCTCCGTTTTCTCCCAGAAGGGCATGGATTTCACCCGGGTACAAATCCAGATTCACCTTGTCGTTTGCAACAACGCCGGGAAAACGTTTGGTGATATTTCTCATTTTTAAGATTGCTTCCATTTTCACATCTCCGACAACTAAAAGACCTTCCACGACTTAAACCAAGTAAAAACAAAGGACCAGGCTTTTGTCTGCCCGGTCCCCATCGACCCGTTTTATTTGCTGCGTGCTTCCATTTTTTCCTGGTACCAGCTGCCGTATGCTTTATTGAGCGGCATTCCCAGATCCATCAGCTCTTTGCGCACCCTGCCGAATAATTCCGCATAATTTGCCTTGGGCGCCATCGCCTGGAGATCAAAGCATTCCTGAACAGGCAGCCCTTTGTCGGGCATGCCCAACTTCTCTTCATATTTGGGCAGTATCTTTTTGGCGATCTCGTTCGCTTCTTTTCTGGTCATTCCCGCCGTGGACTTGAACACTTCACCGCACCACCACGCTTCAGCAGGGGTGATATAATCGGTGTACCGCCCGCCGGCAGACCTTGGCTGTGTGGTTTTTGCCGCTCCTGACACGCAATGGTTCATCAGACCTACGGCGGCTTCATACATGAACATCTCGGTGCATGGGCCCGCAGTTTCATTGACGATCTTATTGCGCATAAACCCGGTGTTCCGGCTCACGGCCTGCGTGGCTACGCTGTTTGCCCATACGGCCTTTCTGCCGCAGTTTCCGAAAAGCTGTATATCATACACATATGAACTCGTATAGTCGCTCTGGAGAATAGTAGGTATCAAAAGATCGTTGGCAACGTTGGCAAGTGCCGCGCCTTCCGCGGGCCCGGCATACCCCCCTATGTAGGAAAAACCTCCAACCCTGAGTTTGTGCCCGTAGTTTAATCCCTGCATGATCCGGTGAAAGTTGGAAAAGGTTACTTTCAGTTCAACCGGGCACAGGGACATGGTTACGTTCCCCCGTCCTGCAACGGCAGGCGCTCCGCCAAGATGTCCGTATTCCGTAACTGCGCCCGCGACGCCCGTGCATGCCATGCCGGGACGGCCGGCTCTCCAAAGCGCCTCTTTCTTCAATTCCGATTCGTAATTCCCCATCAAGGTTTCGTACGGCGTCCCGGACCGGATGGTGCGTCCAAATACGGTAGCCAGGGTGGGCCCGTGCAGCACGTCCACCAGTTTATTGTATTTTACAAGCCCCTGAACCAGAGGGAGATAGTTTTCTTCCGAGCAAACGATTCCAAGCGACGCCGCCAGCAGGGGCGGATAAGGGTCTTCCGGTTTCCGGGGCTTCATAATGACCTGATCCTGACCCTCGCCCAGTATGTTGCAGTCCTGATAATCGCGGATGCATTCAAGCAGTTCGTCTTCGGTTATTTTGATGATCCTCTCGGTATCCTCGCAGTACATGCCCAGTTCCAGCGCAAGTTCCCAGCCCGCCTTGAAAAACGTGTCCGCCAGGTCGTCGTCGCAGTTGATGGGATTTTCCATATCCAAAGTGTTTTGCAGGCCGTATTTCGCCAGGATCCCTTTTATGGTCTTGGGGATTATTTTGGTATCCCATTCTTTGACCGTGCAAATCGGGCCCGTATATGCTTTATCCAGATTATTGAGTAAACGTTGCACTTTATAATTATACATCTGATTTTCTCCTTACCGTCAGTTCGCTTCCGAATCCACTATGATAATCTCACTGCTTAAAAAGTTTGGATTCGCCATTAATTTTTTACACATGTCAACGCAATCGAATGCATTTCTGGCCCAGCCGTTGGCCCCGATTTTGGTTGCAAATTCGGGTGTCACGGGCCCGCCGCCTACGATATAACGGAATTTTTCCCCATATCCCGTATCCTGAATGTAACGCTTAATATCTTCCAGGTAAGGAAGAGACGTGGTTAAAAGCGTGGACACTCCGATGATATCCGCGTTTACTTCCTTGGCTTTTTCCAGGAAGTCCTTTACCGGGACGTCTATGCCAAGATCGTGTACTTCAAAACCGTTTACCGCCAGAAGAGCCGCCACCACATTTTTGCCGATATCATGCACGTCGCCTTTTGCCTGGCCAAGTACAATGGTCCCAACCTTGGATTCCGCAATTTGATCGCTGTTCATTTCTGCAAAAATGATTTTCAAAACTTGCGACATTGCATCCCCGGCCAATACCAGTTCGGGCAGGAAAGCATCCCCCCGGTTGTATTGCTCGCTTACGATGTCCATGCCGCGCCCGGCCCCCTCGTTCAGGATGGTCATTGGAGTAACTCCTGCATCCAAGGCTTCCTTTACGGCTTTTACGGCATCTTCCTCTTCGCCTTCAGCCACCAGTTCACTAATTCTTTTGAGTAATTCTTCCATACCGGCACTCCCTAATCTTAAAATAATAAAAACGGAGCGAAAACACTTTAGTTTCGCTCCGTTGCAATTTCGTTTATTTGTTCTTGCATTTTTTATAATCCAAGTATACTCACGTCTAAAAAAGATGTCAATATTTATTTAAAAAAAAATTGTCCGTCGAACAATTTCTTTTTGATTTTCTTATATCAGACCATTTTTTCCATCAGGCCCTTCAGTATTTTTTCCTGGGAGCACGGCAGGTCAAAAATTCGTACTCCCACGGCGTCGTCAATTGCGTTAACAATTGCGGTGCTTCCCGGAACACAGACGATTTCACCCAAACCCCTTGCGCCGAAGGGACCCGATTCCTCCTCGTCCTCGATCGGATGGATCGTAATCCTGGGCATATCCATGATCGTTGGCAGCAGATAATTCTGGAAATTCTTCGTCGCAAGCGACCCGTCTCCGCGCGTCTTGAAATTTTCATACAGCGCATATCCAACACCCATCGCTATACCGCCCTCACATTGGCCTTCGTATCCCAGCGGGTTGATAATGGTACCCGCCGCGGGAACAATTTCAGTTTCCAGAACCTTTGCCTGCCCGGTCAGCGTATTTACCTCTACCCCCACGATCTGGCTTAAATGCGCGTGCATATAATGCAAGCCGAAACTGATCTTCACATCCGTATCCGTATAAATCCCGTACCCCGATTGTTTTCTTTGTCCGGGCTTAAGCATCCCGGCAATTGCCTTCCATGTATGCCCGTTTACTTTGCCATCCGAAAAATCCAAAGCCTCAGCGGTACAGCCCAGGACGGCGGCTATTTCCCCGTGGAGTTTTTCAACCGCCTTCATGATCGCAATGCCGGATATATAGGTGGTCCTGGATGCCGTTATGGGTCCGGAATCCGGCGTCCGCGATGAGACGCCGCAGATCGCGTCCACCATTTCAAGAGGCATATGCGCAGCCTCGGCTCCAATCATCTGCAGGGTGGTATAGCTTCCCTGGCCCATATCTTCATTGCCGAAATACAGCATAAGCCTTCCGTCCGGCATCAGTTCCACTTCGCATGTGGAATCGTCCGGATAGCACGCGTTTCCCAGTCCGATACCCTGCTGGGCTCCCCCCAAGCCGATGCCGCGCCTAAGCCAGGGTTTATTTGCTCCGGCTTTAAATTGTTCCCTGTTCTTCCACAGGCTTGTTTCTTCCAGCCTTGCAAGGGTCGCCTCCGCATAGGCTCCGGGGCTTAAAACCTGGTTAAAACAGTGGCGCATGCCGGGCTTAACGCAGTTTTTCCTACGGATAGCCAGTTTGTCCATGCCCAGTTTTCCGGCTATCAGGTCTATTTGACTCTCCAATGCAAAATTGATCTGGTTGTTCCCAAAGCCTCGGAAAGCGCTCGTAAAACAGTTGTTTGTATATACCGCATCCCCCGCCGCTTCCACATTGGGGAAATAATAAATGCCGCAGACGTTTTCCAGCGCAAAACTCAAAATAGCGCCCACGTAACTGGCGTATGCCCCTGCCGTCGCGCGGGCATACACCTTGTTGGCCAGAAACGTTCCGTCCGCCGCCGCCGCAGTCTTCATGACGATTTCAAAGGGTACCCGCTTTGGGCTCATCAAAAAGGACTCTTCCCGGTCCAGCACAATCTTTACCGGAGTCCGGCAGGCATGGGCGCACACAGCCAGCATCCCCTGGAGCAAAAGGTCGTCTTTCCCGCCGAAGCCGCCGCCAAGAGGACTGGAGTGAACGACTACTTTGTCCTCGGGCATATCCATGATTTCCACAAGGTCCCTTTTCGCGCGCTGGCCGTATTGGCAGGGGTACCATACTTCAACGCCCCCGTCCTCAGTTGGCGCGGCCATTCCGCCTTCCGTTTCCAGGTAGGCATGCTCCTGGTAGGGCGTGGTGTATGTGTTCTCACAGATAATTGCCGCTTCGCTAAACGCCTTTTCAGGGTCCCCTTCAGTGTGCGCGTAATGAATAATGACATTTCCATCCGGGTGGATCAGCAGGGCGTCTTCCCGCATTGCCTCAGCCGCGGTAAGAATTGCGGGGAGAGGCTCATATTCCACCTCCACCAGGTCAAGGGCTTTTTTGGCAATTTGCTCGGTTTTTGCTATTACTACCGCAACCGTATCCCCCAAATAGCGCACGCGTTCGCCGCAAATAACAGGCTGGTCTTTCACAATCAAGCCGTGGCTGTTCATGCCGGGTACGTCTTTTGCCGTAATAACGCGCACTACGCCGGGCAGTTTTAATGCCTTGGAATCGTCTATTTTTTTGATCAGGGCATGCGGAATGGGCGGATGCTTTAATTTGCCGTAAAGCATGCCTTCCATCGCTCTGTCCCCCATATAAGCTAGACTCCCGTCCGCTTTTTCTCTGCCGTCCTTGCGAATTATTTTTTTTCCTACACAACTGAAATCAGACATCCGCTTTTCCTTTCATTGGCATTCATGCCCGTTCAAACATTTATTTTGAAATTACGATTGGCTTTAATTTCATTATTTTAATATATTTTAGCTTTAAAGGTATGTTATCACCGCTAAAATGACTTGTCAATTATATAAAGTTTCATTTTATTTCTTGACTTAAACAAAACCCAAGTATATTATAAAATAAAAAACGGATTGGAAACTCTTTGGTTCCAATGAAAAAACGCACTGGGTGGCAGATGATGTTAAAGATAAATTTTATTCTGAACAACGAAAAAGTGACTGCGGACGTTGAGCCGGATACCAGGTTGATCGACCTGCTCAGGGAAAACTTTCGCCTTACAGGCACAAAAGAATCATGCGGCCAGGGCGAGTGCGGCGCATGCACCGTTCTCTCGGATGGAAAGGCGGTCCATTCCTGCCTGATGCTCGCTTCGCAGGCGGACGGATGCAATATACTGACCATCGAGGGTCTGGAAAAAAGCGGAGAACTGGACGCTTTGCAGGAAGCTTTTTTGGCTGTCGGGGCCATACAATGCGGCTATTGCACCCCCGGAATGATCATGGCTGCAAAAGGGCTCCTGCTTGAGAACCCTAATCCATCGGTCGAAGAAATAAAAGAAGCGCTGGCCGGCAATATCTGTCGCTGCACAGGATATAAAAAGATTCAGGAAGCTGTGCTCATTGCAGCAAAAAACATCTAAGGAGATACGGGGATGTCAAAAGCCAAAGAAATAGTTATGGCAAAAAGCATGGAAGAAGCGTTGGATTACCTGCAGAATGAAAACACTATCCCGCTGGCGGCTGGAACAGATATTGTTCCTGCCCTTCGTGACGGCCTTTTGCCTGAAATTTCACTGGTTGACCTGCACCATCTGTCAAATGAACTGAATGATATCAAATATCAGGACGGATGCATTCACATCGGCGCAATGGCTACGCACGCGGAAATTTCCCGGTATCCGGACGTCATGGCCAAAATTCCCATGCTTGCATACGCATGCGGCCTGATTGGATCTGCTCAGATCCGCAACCGGGCCACAATAGGCGGAAACATAGGGAACGCTTCACCTGCAGCCGACAGCGTCCCCGTTCTGGTAGCAGCCGGAAGCGAAGTTGAATTCCGGACAAAAGACGAAAAAAGGACCATGCTGCTTGCCGATTTTATGGTCGCGCCCAGAAAAACGGAACTTCCACGAGGAGCCCTGATCACCAAGATCATCGTCCCGATCCCTGAAGGCGGTTGGAAGGGCGGATATTACAAAGTGGGCGGCCGGACTTCACTGACCATAGCAATTGTATCCTGCGCCCTTTTGTATAACAAAAAAGCAGGCTGCCGCGTGGCGTACGGCTCCATGAGCCCGCGCATCCGGCGCATCGGGGAACTCGAAAAGTTCCTGTCGCAAAGCAAAACCCAAAAGCAGTTTCAGGAAAAAGTGGGCGGGCTGCTATCCCCCATAAGCGACGTCCGGGCAAGCGCGGATTACCGCCTGACGGTGGCTGCAAATCTGCTCTTTCAGGGCTGGTATGAACTTCAACAAAACACATCCTGCAATGAATAAAACATTTTTATACATAAACGGCATAAAAACAGAAATCGCGGAAAACGAAACCATTCTGTCCGCCATCCGAAAAAAGAGGGATTTATCCCTGCCGGAGACGCCGTGCAACGGTAGGGGCACCTGCGGCAAATGCAAGGTTGCGGTAATCTCCGGGAGCCTTTCTCCGCTTTCAAAAGAAGAAAAGGATCTTCTGACGCAATCCGAAATCGTCCGGGGAATCCGGCTTGCCTGTATGGCAAAAGCCCAGCCTCCCCTTCGGCCCGTCCGGATACATTTCAAAGAAAAAAGTCTGGACGCGCATACGGTCCTTGAATGGGGGCGAATGCCTGAATTTGACCTGAAACCCATTGTAACAAAACAATTTTTTGACAGTGCGCAAATCCCGGAGGATCTTAAAATTTGCGGCCTGATTCCGCCTGCAAAAGGCGCTTTCACCCTTATACGGTACCAGGGGAAACCCATTGGCATGGAACCCGGCGAAACGACCGGACAAAATTACGGAATAGCCGTCGATATCGGCACAACCACTCTCGCATGCAGCCTGGTCGACATGGCGACAGGCTGCGCCGTTACGTCCGCTTCGGGGATCAATCCCCAAACGAGGTTTGGCGGAGACGTGCTGACGCGCATTCAATATGCCAGGGATACCGGCGGCCTTATGGAGCTCAAAAACACTGTCGTCGATTTTATTAACAACCTCTCGCTGGAACTGATCCGGAACGCGGGAATCCAAAAAGAGTCCGTTTACTGCTATACCATAGCCGCCAACACAACCATGATGCACCTGCTTTTAGGCGTAAACCCCATATCGCTCGCCATGGCGCCCTATAAGCCTGTTTTTACGGGAATGCAGGAACTGCCGACAAAACAAACCGGATTTACCAATTGTTCGGAATTTGCCCGAGTTTGCTGCCTGCCGGGCGTCTCCGCCTATATCGGGGCGGATATTGTCGCCGGCGTGGAGATCAGTGGCATGGCGAATATGAATGGAACCGTTCTGTTTATAGATATCGGCACAAACGGGGAGATCGCATTATCCCGGGACGGAACCATGGCGGCTTGCTCCTGCGCGGCAGGGCCTGCTCTGGAAGGAATGAACATCTCATGCGGCATGCGGGCTGCGGACGGCGCAATAGAGCACGCTTCATTCGGAGACGGGTATCTGAGCATCTCCGCCATCGGACAAGAAGAACCCCTGGGGATCTGCGGCAGCGGCGTTCTGGAGATTCTGTCCGGGCTGCTGAAAACGGGCGCGATAGACCGGACCGGAAGAATCCGCAAAACGCTTCCCGGCTGGCTTGAGCGCATGACGGTACGGGAAGGCAAAAAACCTTATTTTGTCCTGAATAAAGGCAAAAACGAGATCCGTTTTACACAGAACGACATTCGTCAGGTACAGCTGGCAAAAGGCGCCATCCTCTCCGGGATACTGGCTTTGCTCAATGCAAAGGGCCTTTCAGCATCGCAAATAGACAAGGTGATCGTGGCGGGCCAGTTCGGCCGGCACCTCTCGGAAGAAAGCCTGGTCGGCGCAGGCATTCTGCCTGCGGAAACCGCTGGAAAAATCGAATATATCGGAAACTCGTCCCTTGCAGGGGCAATCCTTTCGCTTTTAAGCAGCGCGGCGCTCCAGCGGATCGGCAGTCTCGCGGGCAGGATGGAATACCTGGAGCTGGCAACCCTTCCCGAATACGGCAGACTTTTCATGCAATGCATGAATTTTGACGCGCCATAAAACAAGCGTAAAATACTATATTTCAGTTTTGGGCCTGCGCAAGTTCGCAGGCTTTTTCAATCGCGTTTATGATGTTCTGGTAACCCGTACAGCGGCATAAATGGCCGGATATTTCTTTTCTTAATTCCTCGCGGGTATACTTCTTTCCCCTTCCCACTATCTCGACAGCGGTCAATATGATCCCGGGCGTGCAGAATCCGCATTGCACGGCTACGGCGTCAATAAACGCCCGCTGCACGGGATTCAGATTCCCGTCAAGGTCTTGAAGCCCCTCCACCGTTAATATTTTCCTGCCGTCCGCCCAGACGGAAAGATAAATACAACTGTTCACGGCCCTGCCGTCCACAAGTACGGTGCACGCCCCGCATTCCCCTACTTCGCAGCCTTTTTTTACGCTGGTCAGATTCAGGCGTTTACGCAGGGTATCTGCCAGAGATTCGCGCACATCCACCGGAAACTCCATATTCCGCCCATTTACGTTGCAGTTAATTATTTTAATCATAAAAACTCCCGCCTTTAAAAACTGATTCCCTGCATGCCAAGCGAACGCGCAAACGCCCTTTCCGCAAGCACTCCTGCCAGATGAAGACGGAATTCGGCGGTTGCACGCCTGTCCGTGATCGGATTGATTTCCATCCGTACGTATTCCCCGATCCTTTTGGGCAAATTCCTGGTGATCCGTTCCCCCCTGGCCTTCTCTTCCGCCCTGTAAACCCTGACCGGAACGGGGGCGGCTGCTCCCAGGGATATCCTGATATCTTCCAGATATTCAAGATTGGCGCTGGCCCTGCATATGACCGAACAGCCCAGTATGGCGATATCCATAGCTTCGCGGACGGCGTATTTGATATAAACGCCGGAATAACCGCCGTAATCTTCATAAGGAATGATAATTTCGCTGAGAAGCTCTCCCCCTCCAAGGTCCATTTGTTCCGGACCTTTATAGTAATCCTGTATGGGAATGACCCGGCTTCCCTGCGGGCCGGTGATCCGCGCGAGCGCATTGAGAGAGAAAAGCGTTGGCGGGGAATCCGCAGTTGTAAACCCGTTGGAGATATTTCCGCCCACAGTCGCCATTGCGCGGATCTGGGGACTGCCGATGGTTTCCACGGCGTCCGCAAAGTAGGGGATACGTTCCCTTATCACCGGGTTTTCCGCAATGTCCCTGAATACGGTCCCGGATTTGATGTGGATATTGTTAGCCTCATCCGTGAATATGCCCTTCAGTTCTTCCACTCCGTTGACGCTTACCAGATCGCGGCCGGCAAAAAGCCCTTCGCGCATTCCGAGAACCGTATCCGTGCCTCCCGCAATGATCCATGCGCCCGGATGGCAAACCAAAGCCTCCACCGCGTCCTTTACCGTTTTGGCTTCATATATATTGTTAAAATCAAACATCCGTATTTCCCCTCCTATATCAGTCCGGCTTCTTTAAAAGCCGCCACCAGTTTTTCCGGATAAAGGGGCAGCGAATGAAAAGCGACGCCTGTGGCATTCAAAACGGCGTTGCGTATGGCCGGAGCCGGCGGGATAGCCGGGGGCTCGCCCAGCGCTTTGTTTCCGTAAGGACCCGTGGGGTCGTCGGTTTCCACAAATTCCGCGTTTAATTCGGGGGAATCCATGGAAGTCTGCAGTTTGTAATCCAGGAGGTTCCCGTTCAGCAGTTTTCCTTTGCCATCATACTGCATCTGTTCGGAAAGGCCGTATCCTATTCCCATGCTCATGCCCCCGTGAACCTGCGCTTCGGCGATCGCGGGGTTGATTATTTTACCGCTGTCGTGTACACTGATTATGCTCAGGATTTTTACCTTGCCCAGTTCCATATCCACTTCCACCTCTGCAAAACATGCGCCAAACGAATAAGTATTGTGCTTATAATTCACCGAACTTTCCGCAAAAATATGAACCGCGTCTTCCATGTTGTAGAACGTATGCATGGCGACCGCTTCTACGGTGAGCAGAAGCTCGCCCGTGTTTTTATTGACGACCCCGCTTTGCACTATATCCATTTCCCCGCACGGATAATCCAGCAGTTTTGCGGCGCAGGCGAGTATTTTCCCTTTGAACTGTTCGGCCGTTTTCCGGACCGCCGCTCCCGATACATAGGATTGCCTGGATGCGTACGCCCCCAGATCAAACGGGGCGATATCCGTATCCTGCGTGGATACGATATGTATGTCTTTTAGTTTCAGCCCGGATGTTTGCGCAGCCATCTGCGTAAATATCGTATCTGCACCCTGGCCTATTTCCACGGCGCCAAGCTGCAGCTGTGCCGAACCGTCTGGATTGAGTATCATGCGCGCTCCTGCAACTTCGATTGCAAGCGGATACACGCCCGTCGGATAGCAAAAACCTGAAAAACCGATCCCCCGCCTGACAGTTCCCGTTTGATTCCGGTAAAGAGCGCGTTTCTCATCCCAGCGCACAAATTCCCGGCCTTTTTGAATGCACTCCTTTGCGCCGATGGAGTGGCACTGCATATCGATATACTCGCTTTTATAATCGATGGTCATCAGGTTTTTCAGCCTGAAGTCGATCGGGTCCAAGCCCATTTTGTGCGCGATATCCTCCATGTGGGATTCGCCCGCAAAAGAAATCTGCGGGATCCCGTAACCGCGCATTGCGCCGCTTGTCCCCAGATTTGTATAAACAGTGGAAACTTCCGCTTTGACGCCCCCTGTCTGCCCATACAGTTCTTCAAAATTTTTGATGGAATTGGCCGCCACCACATGTCCGTGGGAGGCATACCCGCCCTGGTCGGAAACCGCCTTGATGTACCTCGCCGCCAGCCTGCCGTCCGGCCGCACGTATGTTTTTAATTCAAAATCCATAGCGTGCCTCGACCGCGTGCACATAAAAGTTTCTTCCCGTGAAAGCTCCAGTTTTACTTTCCGCCCGCCAACCAAAGTACAGAGATAAGCGTTCAGCGGTTCGTACAATACCTCCTGTTTGTTGCCGAATCCTCCGCCCACGTAAGGCTTCATGACCCGGACCATTCCCCACGGGATCCCCAGCGCCTGTCCCACCACGCGCCTTAAGATATGCGGGATTTGCGTTGAAGACACTACCACAACGCGGTCCCCGTCCATGTAGGCGTATGACGCCGGGTTTTCCAGGTGGCAATGCTGGACTCTCTGCGTATGGAATTCCTCTTCAAACACCAGGAGACCGTCCTCTTTGATTGCTCCTTCGTAATCTCCATGCACAAAAGATTCTTCAAACAAAATATTATTGGGAAACCCCTCGTGAAGCTGCGCAGCGCCGTCCGACACCGCCTGCCGGGGGGTTAAAATGGGCTCATATTCCTCATATTCCACTTTGATTGCACGGACCGCGCGGCTCGCAGCCAGATCATCCGTTGCGACCACAGCCGCGACATCATCCCCATATATCCGGACGCGCGTATTCAACAATTTCCGGTCCATAATGCTGCGGTGCGCAGGCTCCAGCGAATACGGATGCCCGGGCGTGCCGAAAGGGATATCAGGCACGTCAAAGCAGGTTGCAATTTTAACCACGCCGGGTATTTTCTCAGCCTCCGAGAGGTCGATCGATTTTACCAGCCCGTTTGCGATCGTACTGTGAAAGACCTTAGCGACCAGCACATTTAAATCGCAAAAATCATCCGTATACATTGCCTGGCCGGTCACTTTTTTATAAGCGTCTACGCGCTCAACATTTTTTCCTATCATACTCATTCTCATCATCTTGCAAAGATTTCCGGATCACCCGTTTGCCTCGCTTTTTTCCTTAAAATCTATATAGTTGTAAAGCGTATATTTGGATATGCCAAAAAATTTGGATATTTTTTCGCCGGACTTTGTAATCAGAAACGCCCCCGCTTCGTGGAGATACTTAAGGGCCCTGATTTTGTCGTCGCGGTTCATTTGCGAAACGGGTTTGTTGATCATCCGCACAGACTGGTTAATAAGTTCGTCCAGCAAACCGTTTACGCCGTGGCTGATCTTCTCCGGCTCATCCTTTCCGTCATTGGTTTCAACAAAACTTTTCAGCGAATAATCCATCATGATAAAATTCGTAATATCAAAATTGATGGAAAATACGGCAATTATTTTATTTTTTTCGTCTCTCACAAATATGGTGGACGACTTTAATATCCGGCCGTCCTCAGTCCGCGTATGATAATTGATCCGGTCGTGCAGCTCCTCCGGTCTTTTACTCAGCGCTTCCAGAACGATCCTTGAAGAGCCGTCGCCTACAATTCTTCCGGTCACCTGACCGTTTTCTATTTCAATAATGGTATGTTCCGCACCCTTCGTTAAATCATGAACCACTACTTCGCATTTTTCTCCAAAATGGCCTGCTACTCCTTTAGCAAGCTGCTCCAGAAAAGTTCTTTTAAAAGTATCCAGCATAATTAACCCTTCCAATCCGTCATGGCCATTCCCTTCAAAAACTCCCGGCCGCTCTTTCGTGGGATATCTCCACAGGATTTTTTATAAATTTAAAAAAGGCAATTAAACATTGCCTTTTCTTAATCATTTTATTCAGACTGTTTAACCGTTTTTTTACCACGCCGTATAAGCATTATTTAGATTTAGTTTTCCGCGGGGCAGCTGTGCCATCTGCCTCACGCTCTTTTACTTCGCTTCAAAAAACTTTTGGTTCGTTAAAAATAATTTATGGTTAAAATATAACACACTGATTTTTTTTGTCAATATTCAGACGATAAATAGTATATAAATGATAATTCTAAATTATATCTTAATAGGTTAATAATCATTAGTATTATAGATATAATTATATACGAATTGGATAAACGACGACCATACTTTAAAACTTTAAAAAAGATTGGGAAATATCGTTCCGTCTCAATAGATTACTCATATTACGTAATTTACACTCATTTTTCTTGTGAAATTCTTTTTTAGTATCAAAAAGGTATCAACAATTCATATTTTTTAATAAAATAAATATTTTCAGGGATCGATTCCCCAACCCATAACCATGCTAACCCAAATCTTTATATCTATTAATAAAAAGAACGCAAGGTACTTAGAAATATTTGAATCAATCATAAGATCGCGTTTAATGCGAGGGCTCAATTATTGCTGGAAAGAATAAAAAAGCAATACGCTCATTTATACTCCCAAATATAGCTCTAAGGATACTTGACGAACAAGACATGATGCTAAAAAATGCTGGGGTTATTTCCCCATATATATTCCCAGCTCCATATCGAAAGGCCGTACCAAAACGCAGATATTATAAGTGTTGGGTAAAATATAGAAAACATACCGGTATTTCAAAGGCTACCCCTTATGAATTACGACATACTTTTATGTCAGCAAACAAAGAACTGCCTTTAGAGTTAATTAAACCAGTTGCAGGGCCATGGCAAAGACTTTGATACCTTTGGTGTTTACGGTCATTTAATGCTATTTATCTTTTATGGATAATGAGAATCACATGGTTGGATGTATCATAAGTCCTCATTTTCTTCCGATTGTGTTTCAAATATGGTTTCATCAATACTTGGCACTTCGAAAATCATTGGTACGGTTGACCTGAACGCCTTGCCTACAGCTATTGCAGTTTTTAACTTTAACGTAGACAGAGCATTTAAAAAATCACTACCAATATAGTTGGATAAGAAATCGCCACTTGTTTTATCAGCTCTTGAAAAGAGATAATGGAATTACACTGCGTTAGAACTGTCTTTGACACGTTGGCTGTCCTTTGTGCAATAACAATAAATCCAATATTATATTTTCTCCCTTGCAACGCGATCTGGGCTATGCTGTTCACTGTTGCTTTAGAAGCAAAAACTGATACACCCATCGAATTAAGTTCTGGAATAATCGTATGAGCCTCTTCTAAAACAACACAAACTCTTTTACCAAAATTGCTTTTAGTCTTGGCAGTCTTAAAAAGGGTATAGAAAAACCATCTTGTATACTCTAAAATATCGGAATTGTTTGAAATGTCAGGCAACTCAAAAAGAGCTTTATTTTTATCACTTTCCAAAAATGCCTTTATAGAATTGTAAAATGCTAATTTTATTGTTTGTTCATTGTTTGCAATTTTCACCTTATCTTGTTCTCTTGGGAATTTCGCTTTTTCGGTTGCTATAAATTCTATAGCTTTAGTATAAAACCAATGTTATATTCGTTTGTTCCTAAAACAGGCTCAAAAATCTGAGAAGCCAAAAAGATAGGTGTATTGATACTTGGAACCCATCCAAATTGCTCGAAACGTCCGCACTCATTGCTCCATTCACCTAATTGAATAGCTTCTCCAATAATAAGGCTTGATTCGTTTTTGTTTTCCAACTGCTCTATTTTTGTAATTCCTTGTATCACTTGGTACAGGACTTTATGAATACCAATGTTCAGCTCAACGAGTTGCCCTTCGCTGATTTCAACTTTTGAGTTGTAAATGAATTTGATTTTCTCCTATTACCCATAATTTGAACTTCTATTTTATTTTCGGTAATTGGATTTGCTCTTCAAATTCACTCACCGATAAAGCTCCCTTTTCGATCTGTTCTAATAATTTTCGTGCATTCTCTCTCCAAGCTACATAATCCTTATACTTATAAATCATTGGGGCTCTTGAGGATCGCATCTGATAAGCATTGTTATAGCGCCGGAATAACGATCTAGCTTGATCGGCATTTACCTTTTGGTTATATTTAATCGTTGCCCCTATTTCCTTGCAGGTCTTATCTGTGCCTTCCACCGGCCTGTCACAGAACAAAGATACCTTGGAGAACGGCAAAAAATACCGCCCGCAGTTTTCGCATTTGCGAATAGTCAGTTCATGTGTGCACATGAATTCAAATTCCATAATAATGAGGGCACGAACATCCGTGCTTGTATAAAAGCTATAGGCATCCAGGTCATAATTCTGAACTTGGCTGATCAGTTCCAGCGTTATCTCTCCCGACCGCCCATAATCCAGTTCTGTTTCATTAAGTATACGGCGTTCGATGTGAATATTTTTGTACAGGTCTTTCGCGCGTACAAAAGACTCAAAGTCGCTGATCTGCATCAGATAGTAGCGTTGCCGTGCGCTTAACTCAGAATATTCGCCCATTTCATCCAGAGCAAATGTAATCATCTTCTGCAAATCTGTTTGACACTGCTCCAAAGCATGATACAGTTTTATAATTTCTTCAACAAATCCGTTTGCAATCATTATGAGAGGCCAATCAGGAAGCGCCGGTTCAACACCGTTCATAATCTCATTAAAAGTCTCCGGCGTTATGGATTCATTGGGATAATGGCGGAATAAGCGCAACGCAAAATCATGCGCTACCGGTAATTCTTCTCGGTATTCATCCTCAACAGCAGCACTCAAATGCGAATCCAGCAGCCGGTACAAATGCGGATGAACCGCCTGCAATATACTACTTTGTTTTTGATATAACTCAGCCACAAGGAAATAAGGCTTTTCCGCCCCGTTTTTTATTTTATCAAGCAATTCTTCCGCCTGAGTTTCGAACATCAACCAATCCACGTCCAGCAGGGAAAACATCAGCTTTCCAATGGGGTAATTCTCTACCTTATTGCCATGAATTATGTATTCGGTTTTGTCCTCAAAGTAGATATACTGCTTCAATTTTCTGTGCTCCTGTTCGGTTATTCGCCTACGATTTGCCGTGTAATCCGTTGTTTGATTTTTTGTGTAAAATTATTATACACATTAATTCATTATAAACAGTATAAACCCTATTGAATTTTTTGGCAATACCTTGTATAGTTTCGTGTATAATCGTATATTAAAATATTAATCGCACACAATCCTGGTGCAACCGGGACATTGAACTTTGAAAATTGAATATCGAGAAGATCCGATACGTTCCCTGCATTGCTGCACAACGGCAAGCCAATCCCGAGGATGCGCCAGGACCGCCCAAAGGGCGTGAGCGATAACGCTCCAAGCGGAAATACGAGGTTGATAACCTCCAGGGCGATAACAAATGCAGAGGGATAATGATACTTCGGTCCAGCCACAGTCCGAGCGTGATAAAACCGTCCCAGGCAATGGGGGCCGCCCGCGGAGATCCCGGGGGAGGTGAAATTCCTATGAGGCCGCAATCCAGGCCATCGGAAATTCTGAAAACATCAAATAGATATCAAGAAAGGAATGGTTTTATTGTCCAACACAAATGAATTATATAAAGTTATGTTCCAGGACTATCCGGATGTTTTAACCGTCAGCCATATACAGCGAATGCTAGGCATCGGCCGGCATTAGGTGTACAGCCTCATCAATTCGGGCAAGCTCTATGCGCTGTTGGTCGGCAAATCCTACCGGATACCCAAGGTAAAAGCCATAGAATATCTGATTGGCAGCGATGTCAAGCCTGCCGGCTGAACATAAATTTAGAATCCGTATATTGGCACTTCTTTTTGGACCATGTTACGCTGTACTTGCCGACAGCAGACAACCAATGAAGAAAGGAGATAGATTAATGAAAACAGAAAGGCCGATCACCGGCAGCGTTCAGGAAAAGAACGGAAAATTATATTACGTAATAAACGAATATGAAGGCCAAAAACGCAGGCAAGACTGGGTCTACTCGGGTTACCTGGCAAAAGGCAACAAGAAAAAGGCGGAGGCAGGTCTGCAAAAGGAACTCTACAAACGCAATGAACAAAAAAACAAGCCTTCCCGCTTGAAGGACGCAAACGCCGACATGCCGTTCGTAGATTTTATGCAAATGTGGCTTAAGACTAAAAAAAACAGCATCTCAACAATTACATACCAGGGCTATGAGCTGATGATCGAAGGGCGTGTCAGCAGCTATTTTACGTCCTGCGAAAGCACGCTGGGTAACCTGATGCCGGATGACATTGAGGACTTCTATGACACAATGTACGATGAAGGCCTGTCGGGCAGCACGGTTCTCCACTATCACCGAATCATCAGCCAGGCGCTCGCCTACGCGGTCAAAAAGAACATACTCCTATACAACGTCATGGATAAGGTGGACGCGCCCAAGAAGGGCCGCTATGCGGCTGACCATTATACCAGGGAAGAAGTCCAGCAACTCTTTAATGCAATCAAGAACGATCCTATCTTTATAGTCATATTCCTTGCAACCTATTACGGGCTGCGGCGCAGCGAGGTTATGGGCCTGCGGTGGCCGAGCATCAACTTTACGGAAAACCGTATCAGTATCGAGTACAAGGTTCTGGAGGAAAGGGTGGACGGCCAAACTGTAGTGAAAGGATACAATGACATGAAGACCACAGCAAGCCGCCGTTCCATGCCGCTGATCCCCATCGTCGCGGAAAAACTCAAGAAGGAGAAGGTCCGGCAGGAAGAGAACAAAATGCTGTTTAAAAACGAGTATTCAAAAGACCCAAACGGGTATGTGTGCGTTGACGCACTGGGGAAAATCTTCCGGCCAAATTATATCTCCAGCCATTTCAGACTCCTGCTGAAAAAACACGGTCTGCGGCATATCCGTTTCCACGACCTGCGGCACACATGCGCCAGCCTGCTTGCGGCAAGCGGCTGCGTATCCATGAAAGAGGTTCAGCTTTGGATGGGACACAGCAATTATTCCACAACCGCGGACATTTATGCCCATCTTGATTTCAAGGCACAGGAGCAGTGTGCGGCAGCGATGGAGCAAATTTTGGGATAACTATCCGTCCGGTTATGTTCAATTTTTCACTGTCGTTTATTGTTTCAACACAAGCATGATATAATTGAATGTGCATAGAGATATTTGGATGTACGTCAAAAAATTGGAGGAAGTATTTTTGTATAAAGCAGAAAAAATGGACGAAATAGTACGAGAGGCAATATTTGATGTACTGAATGATCATTGTGATATTCTTAGAATTGCAGTGAAACAAAGGGCTAAATTCGAAGGATGGCTCAAATTCGAATTGGCGAGTTATCTGGAGCGCTTTGGTATGGAATATGTTGCCGTTGAAACTCCAAATGATTTTGGAAAAGAGCGAGCGGACTTATCCTTTACTTGTGATGGAATGCCGTTTCAAATTGAACTAAAGACACCAAATACAAATTGGAAAATTGATGGATTGTCAATAAAGAACCGACCTATAACAAAAAACATTGATTCGATAATCCAAGACACTAAAAAACTTAATTCAGAGTTGGGCATAATAGCTTTTGTATTGTTTCCAATACCACACGGTGACATACGATGGAAAGACTACTTATCTCGTATCTCTGAGAAAACGGGTATTACAATCTCTGAAAGCAACTGCTTGGTTCATAGCATATATATTTCTGAAAATACTGTATGCGACATTGTTATTTGCACCTATACCTCAAAATATTATGGCTTTAGATAATCCAATAGTAAAATGAAAAAACCGCATTGCAATGCGGTTTTGGCGGAGGAGGTGGGATTCGAACCCACGGTGCCCTTTCAGGGGGCACGCTCGATTTCGAGAACTAAAATCATGCTCTTTATTGCTCATATCTCTTTATATCTTCTTATATCTTTACCGAAAAATCCTTGTTTTAAAGGGAATTTCTTAAAGTGGCTTATATCTCTTTATATCTTTTTATATTGTTATATCGGCAGTTTGATAACAATTTTGCAACATGATAACAATTTTCTAAGAAAAATCAGCAGTCAGATTGCTCTCTTACACCCTTTTATCGGCTTATATATGTCCATCTTCCTTTTTGATATCCCTGGGGGCTTTATCCGTGCGTAGGCCCTTAAAGCTCGCCTGACGTAGCAGGTTATCTTGCGTCCATTCGGCAAATTTGATTTCTGCAACCAGCACAGGTTCAAGCCAGGTTATTTTTTCATTTTTTGTAGGTTTGGGCGGCTGTTTGAAAGGGCTTTCTTTCCTCTTTATACTTTCAAATTTCTTCTGGAGTTCTTTCATGGTCTTTATAGTAAATCCCGTTCCAGCGCGTCCAGAATATACCAGTTCATTTCCTTCATAAACGCCAACAAGAAGTGAGCTGATTCCAGTGATTTTCTTGTCCGAAAGCGTATATCCGCCAATTACGAATTCCTGCCTTGTATCGCATTTCAGCTTGATCCAGTCGCCATTACGTGTGCCGCTGTATACGGAATCAGCTTTTTTCCCTACTATTCCTTCCATGTTGGCTTCGCAGGCAGCTTGTAAGCTCTCCTTTCCATTTCCTTTGACATGTCTGCTATAATGGAGGTTTTTAGGGCTATCCATCGTAATATCTTCAAGTTTTTCTTTTCTGTCAATTAGGCGGTGCCTCCTTAAATCTGCTCCATCCAACGCAAGAAGATCAAAAACTACATAGGTAAGGTTTTTACCCCTGGGATTTTTTATATAATTTTGTAAAGCCTGAAAATCCGTCTTCCCTTCCGCATCCGTGACCACCATTTCTCCGTCCAAGACCATCGCCCTTCCTGCCGCCCAATCAATCAGGGAATTTGCAATAGTCTGAAACTGCTTCGTATAATCTTTGCCATTCCTAGTTATAAGTTGAACGTTATTGCCTTCAACGAAAGCCATAATTCTGTAGCCGTCGTATTTCAGTTCATAAAGCCAATCAACTCCATCAGGAAGCGTATTTACAAGTTTGGCAAGCTGTACATCAATCCTGCCAAAAGGATTCTTCGCGTAATTTATTTTTTCGTCCTCCCCTTCCTAAATTTGCGTCATGGCTCATTCAGCTTTGCTGATTGGTATCCAATTTAGTATTTTACAAGTAAAGTAGATAAAATTTTGACGCTTAAAAATAGTATATATTACAAGCCAAACAATTACCGTTCCAAATCTTTACTTTTTTTCTTGGGTTGCTTTTCAGGGTTTTTAGTCACCACATTAGGATGCAATGCATTATGATAAGCATCCAGCACGGTAAGTTTACGTTCAAGACGAACATCAATATATTGTGCTGTTACAGCTTCAAGACTTGTAGAAATGCCAAGAGATATTCCAATTCCTTTTAATGTATGCCCAAGAATTTCACCAACAGTAAAAAAATCGCCCGTCAATTGATGCATATTTGTAGCTGCTGAATGTCGCAAATCATGGAAACGAATATGAGGCATATTATGATGTCTTAAAAACTGCGCAAAGTTATTAGTTATCCTTTCAGCGCGATATGGTGAGCCATCTGCTTTTGCAACAACCAGATCATTTTCATAATATGCTTGTCCTGATAGTTTTGCGAGTTGCTTTTGCTGGTTTTGTAATTGCAGTAGTTTTTCGAAATAATGATAGGTGGCATCCGTAATAGGGAGTATACGATCATTTGATTTAGTCGGAGCCATTTCATTAATAATTGTTGTTCCCGGAGGAAGCTTAAATGGTAGCTGTTCCACAACAGATAAAGTTCTTTTTGCTAAATCAATATTATTCCATCTTAAACCCAAGACTTCATTGCGGCGTAAACCGTACATACCGCTTAAAACAATGATTATTTCCCACTCTGTACCTATACAATATCCCATAAGCCTCTGCATTTGTTCAACTGTGTACGGATCAGGCGTTTTGCCCTGCTTTCCGAATTTTGTAATGATATCCCTTGCAGGATTTGTATCTATATAATGATATTTACGAGCAGCTTCAAGAGAAACACTTAAAATGCGCTGTGCATATCTAACAGTGCTTTGCGAAAGACCTCTATCAAATAGCTGCTGAAACATATCGTCAATCATGGCAGGAGTTAACTTGTTCAACGGTACATTACCAATATAAGGGACAATATGGTTCTTTATATGACTTTTGTATCCAGCCATTGTGCTCGGGCGGAGATTCATCTTACTATGTGTTTCCAGCCAGGTTTCTAAATATTGTTTTATAGTCTTTTTCGCTTCTGGAGCTTTTACAGGTTGGTAGTTTGGATGAATTAACTTTGTTCTCATCTCTGCTTCATGGTCTAACGCATCTTGTTTGATTGCAAATCCACGTTTACCATAAGTTTTATAACCATCATCACTCTTATATCGAATAAAGACATCATAAACGGTTCCTGCCCTTCCGGTACTTACACCCTCTCGATTACGTTTATTTTTAACCTGTCTCGGACTGACTGACATTACGCAATACCTCCTTTAACTGCTTGCTCTACCGGTAACACGCGATTTCGCTCATACCAATCCAAAATAGCTTGATCAGTAAGCAAACGGCGATTACCATTCTGAACATATTCAATTTCACCTTTTGCGATTAACTCACGCAGATGATTGACGCCAATACCACTAATACGGCTCATTTGCTCAACAGTTTTCAGTATCGGCATAATTTCATTAGCACTTTTAACAGCTTTTTTTGTTGCCATGATATCTGCCCCCTTTTCGTATTTGCTAATATGGTGAAACTGTTGAACGCAGCAATTTAGTTGAATCTACGCGTACAGCCTTTCAATCAAAAACAATAAATTTCTAATATTCAGCAATGTATTAATGCAAATAAAAGGGTGCACTAAAATTTGATTACATATAGACATGCATCAATAAGTGCACCCAAATACTGCATTCCGTTTTAGTTTTTAAGGTTCACCGGACAGCAGCGGGCCGCTGCTTCATAGGAATCACACCTCCCCCCATACTGATGGCGGGCCGTCCCTTGACATCATGTTAGCCAGACGGAAGTATCATAATCCGGTGCATGAGGTCATCGCCAGCAGACCAGCCACGGCCTGCCTGCGGCATAATATTTATCGCTCTCCCTTTTACCGGGGTCATGGCGTATTTGCCGCATGGCTTGTCCTTTCGGCTCATGCATCGAAGGTATCCGGTTTACCGTATGAAATTTTCAAGATTCATGCGGGATATTAAAATATCCCTCTAATAATCAGCAGATTTTTACCGCATTTGTTGCTCCTTAAAAATTATCTTTTAAAGAAGTTTTGATATTTTTTAAGGCTCGCTCTATAGAGCGCGATATTTGACTTTTATTCACTCCTTCAATCTGTGCAATCCGTGTTTTACTCAAGCCAAGAAAAAAGTAAGCGAATATCCGTTTGGCTTGTTTCTCCGGAAGGCTGTTGATCGCTGCATACAATTCCTGAATGCTCAATTTTTGCTCGTAGATTTCCTCCGGAGATAATGCAAACAGAACAATAGCTTTTCCAATGCCATCATCTGCATCGAGTGAATAATATGCGCCATGAACACGCCTGCGTTCGTAGTCCGCATGATCTTTATGTTTAAATTGTTTAAGTAGTTGAACAATATCGTCTGGAACTTCAATATAGGAGTCAGACAGGTAGAAGGGATAATAGTCCTTTAAATTGATTGTTTTCATTTTTAAAACCTCCGTTTTGAAATTTTTATAGAAAAACCAAAACAGAGGGTTTGGCGGCGATCTTGCGCATTGTTTGATTGCCGCTTTATAAACAAAAAGACCCAGGAAGGCTTTGACCTTTACCTGGGTGCTTTGACTAATATCACATTCATGGCTTATATGAGTAACAATTAATTCGTAATTTATATGAACTTTTAGTTCGTTATAATGACAAAAGTATATATCTCTTAAACTACAGCTTTTTTTAATCTTCTTTGAAAACGAAAAATGCTACTCATATATTTAGAAAGCAATAGTATTATAATAATTCGCATCAAAATTACCTGCCTTGGAAGTTGGTTTTTGATTTATAAGGACCTTCTTCTGAGGAAATTTTTAAGACATGCTCAAGATGCGATTTGAGTTACTACCCCATAATTACCTCCTAACAAATTTCTTTAAAAAAATGTATAAAAAATAAACCTGCCGATTTTGGATTTTTTCCAACAGATTCTGGATAAACTCGCACTATAGGCCGTTCGATTGTTTGCAATCTTTATGCTAAACTAAATACGGAGGTAAACTATAGTGCTAAATAATTATGAAACTCTCGGTAAGATTCTTAAGTCAGTTCGTATTGGAAAAAAACTGAGCCAAGATCAAACAGCAAAAATACTGGAAATCAGCACCCGTCATTATCAATACATTGAAAATGACGAGAAAAAGCCGGGGTACGATCTGCTATGTCGGATTATATACAAGCTCAGCATATCACCCGACGCAATCTTCTATCCGCAAAACGAGATAAACAACCCCATGCTTGTTTCACTCTTTCAAAAGATACGGCTATGCGAGGAACACCAAATTGCTGTAATTCATGCAACAACGGAAGCTCTTCTTAAAATGTAATATTACTTAGTGGAATAGATATCCGTAGTCAAAAATGTCACTATTTAAGTACTCATCGCCATCCCTTCTGGGGAGGATTATAGATTTATTTAAACGAGTATCTCAATCACGATCAAAATAAGAGGATGGTTACTCAACATGCGGCAACCATCCTCTTTTATATTTAAATTTTATTTTAATTAAATAGTTGCCCACGCGTATTTATTGTCTTATACCTTTTCAAGAACAATTATCATTGATTCACTCATTTAAGGCTATTGTTTCACCAAAGTGAAAAGAGCATCTTACCTCTGATGG
Source organism: Bacillota bacterium (assembly GCA_023393165.1). Taxonomy (GTDB): domain Bacteria; phylum Bacillota; class Clostridia; order Christensenellales; family Christensenellaceae; genus JAEYKI01. The sequence continues at coordinate 63,131 of JAEWMJ010000056.1, forward strand.
ACTGTATTGTTATAGGGCCAATCACTCGGCTGTCCGCACTGTTGTCCCTGTTGTCCCCCATTACAAACACGTTGCCCTGAGGTATAACCAGCGGAGCCATTGAATCTTTCTTCTCGGTTGGATATTGATACTTCTGGTCAAGTGCTTGATCATTGATATAAACAATGCCTCCCTTGATTTCTAATTTTTCACCCGGCAGTCCTATCACACGTTTCACGATTTCCATTTGCTCGGGCGAATCTAGTACGATAATATCTCCACGAACCGGCGTATAATCAACCTTATATATCACAATAAATTCTCCGTCGTGCAAAGTGGGATACATTGAAAGTCCTGATACATTTACAAATTCAAAAACAAAGATCCGCAGCAGAATGACCGCTGCAACTATGACTAAAAATAGTATCCAGAATTTATCTTTTTTCTTTACTGCCTCCATATGATTCACACCTCCAGCTTTGAAGATTAATCAGCACTATTATTACGGCATCAACTGCCTCCACGCATGGCTTCAAGCGGGCTGGTTTTTGTGGCCTTATATGCGGGCCAAACGCCGGACAAAATGCCCACACCCGCCGCGATCGCCAGCGCCATCAGTGCCAGCCAAGCGGGTATCTGCACAGACATGCCCGACGTGAAATAGATGCCTAAAAAGGAACCCTCTCCCCCGCCCGAACTGATAATAAATGCGGATATATAACTTACGGCTATTCCGATCAAACCGCCAATCAAACCAATCATAGCAGCTTCGGCAAGAAAAAGAAGGCGGATTTTTCGAATTTTCATTCCCAGTACCTTCATAATCCCGATATCCCTCCTGCGCTCCAGAATGCTGGCGTACATGGTGTTTGCGATGCCGATTGCCGAAACAATCAGAGATATAAAACCAATGGCAAGGAGCTGTCCCTGCTGCTGGGATTGCTGCTGCTGTGCCTGTTGGATGGAATCCACAGGACTGTAAGTCTGGAATCCAAGTTTTTTCACTTCATCCAACACGGATTCTACGTTATCCATGTCATCCACCTGTATGATTGCCGCCTGATAAGAGGTAGCACTGATGCTCAACTGTTTAACCAATGCACTGTTTTCACGTATCAGTTGTTTGGCAACGTCCAGGCTGATATATGCGCTGTAGCTGTTCTGGTCCTGCGCGTTTGCAAATCCGCGCGGTAGGTCTTGGAGGGCGACAGCGTGCTCTGCGCGTCCTCCGTCCCACCGTAGCCAATCTGCATACTCATTTGTGTATGCATCCAGTCGATATCCGGTTTATAGCTTTGCATGTCCTGCATATTTTGATAGTCCAGCGGGTTTTCCGGGTCTATGAACTGCTGCAGGGTGTTTGCCCCCAGCACAATGGATGGCAGATTTCCGCTAAACATCTTTCCTTCCTGGAATTTTCCGTCCAGAACGCTCGGGTCTATTCCGTTGAGTTGAAGGGTCGCCTTGTATTTCCCCACCTGTATTGTCACCGGAATGTAGATAATGGGCGAAACCGCTTTAACGTCTTGTATTCCTTTTATGGAAGCGATCGTACTGTCCGAAATTCCGGCGCTTTGCACTCCCGGCGCACCTCCGCCGTTGCTGTTTATTTGTATTTGCGTAAGATCCATGTTCGCCATGATGCTTTGCTGGAACTGCTCATATCCCGCAAGCCCGATGGCAAACATGAGCACAATACACGTTGTTCCGATAATAACGCCCAAAACTGTAAGGATCTCCCGCGTCTTTCTGCGCCAGAGATAAAGCGCCGCAAACCGCAGCAGGTCAGTCATCTTCATGTTCTTCCTCCGTCTGCATATGCTTTTTCTTCCTGATACGAAGGAATACAATCAATCCGGCGGCAATCGCGCCTGCGATCATGACCGATACCCACCACTGGCTCACGGTATCCGGCTTCTTCTGGTCATCCGGATTAACGGGAGCTTGCGTCTGAATCACAGGCGGCCTATGGTGGTGGCTATGTCTATGTCCTGGCTGTATTGCTTGCCGTATTCGTCTTCATAGGAAATGGTGATCTTGCCCTGGGTTGGGCCATATTGATTGCTGTTGTCCGGCGCGGATGTGTTTGCTGTTGACTCCCCTGTGGCCGTCGCCGCCTCCCCTGTGGCCGTTGGTACCTCTTCTGTGGCCGTCGCTGCCTCTGCTGTGGGTGTTGCTGCATCTGTCGTGGGTGTCATATCTTTTGTTCCAATAAAAACATACAGGTCTCCGCTTTTGGATGTGCCCGGATCCATGTTCCCTATGTATGCGCTGCCCTGCGGGATCAAACCGGGTGCGTTCAGCGTGCAGCGAACATTATACAGCGTACTTTTGCCCATATTCATCAGATTCATGGAAACGGAAACCGTATCGCCCGCGTTTACATTTTGCGGAATGGTTGGCTTATCATATTCCAGCCGTATGGGCTGTTTGAGCTGACTCCGTTTAAAGCCCGGAATTTGACGCTGCGGGATTTATATATCTTGACTGCGTTCTGTACGCGGATAACCGGCTCCGTCACTGTACCGCCTCCGACCGCACCACTGTTAATCTGCCTGCGTCCATTTCGCACACTGTGTCGCATAATTCGGCAATATCGGCCGCGTTATGGCTGGCGAGCAGGATTGTTTTGCCTGCGCTTCGGAGTTCCTTTATGAGCTCACGCATATCGGCAACCCCTTGTTTATCTAGGCCATTGAAAGGTTCATCCAGGATGAGCAGCGACGGTTCTTCCATAATGGCCTGTGCGATCCCCAGCCGCTGCCGCATCCCGAGTGAATATTTCCCCACGTGCTTTTTTATTGCAGGGTCAAGTCCCACCCGTTTTATCGTTTTGATGATCTCCTTATCACTGATCTTCTTTTTAAGGGATGCAAGGAGCTGCAGGTTCTTTAAACCGCTTAAAGTGGGCAGAAATCCGGGTGTCTCTATGATCAGCCCCAAATCTTCCGGGAAATCCATATCTTTGCCCACCTGTTCGTAGTCCACCAGTATCCTGCCGCCTGTTGGCACCAGGAACCCGCAGATACATTTAAACAGCACAGTCTTGCCTGAGCCGTTATTGCCCACGATCCCGTGGATCTTTCCTTTCTTAAAATCGTGAGTCACGTCGTCCAGCACCCTATCTCCTTTGAATTCCATAAACACATGTTGTACACTGACGGCTATATTCATCATTGTTTTAAGCCTCCGTTCCGGTAAAATTAAAGCTGTATTTTTTCATCTCCCTGAGCGATATAAAAAAGCAAACTGCAATCAGCCCTCCGAATATCAGGTAGGTCATCCAGAGCCTGGGCAGCAGATCGTATCCGAAGTTATGCATCTGGTAGGTTGCATGATTCAATGGCGAAAGCCACCCCACCGCTACATTCGCCTTATACATCAATTCATCCGGAAGATTGAATAATTGTTTGAATAACTGTGGATTGAGCAAAAATCCATACAGGCTGTAGATAAATACGCTGGCCACGCCCCAAAACTGCCCTTTTTTCAGATTGAACACCAGCATAATAGACACCATCAGCAGAGTATACAGAAGCATGAGAAGAAATATGGTCCCCATGCACTCGTAGGGTGTAGACATCTCCAGTGTCTTGACAAACGCCGGAAGCGCAACCGCCTGTCCCGCTCCCGAATAGCCTAATATTGCCGCCGTTTCGCTCCACATGTTACCAATGAATGAATTGGACATACAAAGCACAGATGTGGATACCAGAATAAACGCCATGTAGATAAATGTGGCCAATACGATATAAATTACCTGCCCCATCAGCCACGCCCTTCGGCTGGTGCGTACCAGGATAAACGGAGTGGCGGATGTAATGAAAGGCATGTCGGCAAACAGCAGCAGTAATATGAGGGAAGAGAGCAGTATAGAGTTTGCATCTCCGAATGTCCATACGAAAGCTTCCACCAGTTGCATGGTGGTTTTGTACTCCATTGCAAATTTAACTGCTTTATCTGAAAGCAGGAAGCATAGCACAAAAGCCAGGCCAAATGTGATGATGATACGCGGGTTTTTATTCCACATGCGGAAGTTGCCCGATGTGATTGCCCAAATCTGTCTCAAATTAGACATCGGATAGCCTCCTTTTAATTGCAGTAGCGTAGGTTATAGCTGTTACAATAATGAGTTCGGCCAGAAACAGTATGATCCCCCATGTGCCGCCAGGCCAATCGGAAGCAGGATTCAGCCATTCCTGCGGATTGATGCTGTAAAGCCCGGTAAAATACCGCTGGCAGAGTATGATCAGAACATAATATAATATGAATGGAAACGCGTACGCCATATACCGGCTTAGGGTGACCGTGGCGAAAAGCGCTCCTATGAGCGACCAAAAGAACCCTGATAAAAAGAACACAAAAGCCTTTCTCATAATTAAGGGGAACATGGATGGCTGGGCTGCCTGCTGCACTTGTTTTATAGTAGACGATAGGGCTATTCCGTTGGTTGCGGCTTGATCCTGAATCTGCGGCGCAATTTCCATTGGGGTAAACACCAGGGCAAATATGACATATATCAGGACAATCCCTATAAAAAGCACAAGCCCGCCCGATAGCCCGGTCGCTATCACTTTACCCCGGATATATTCCTTTTTGCCTGATCGGGGCAGGTATTCCTTTAAATACCCGCTTTTGTAATCGTCCAGAAATGCCGCCGTATATGGTAGCGCGGCCAGAATAGGCACACAAAGCAGTATTATGTTGGAGCCAAGCGCTGTGAGTAAAGTCTGGTCGTGAAATCCGGCCATAAGGCCATCCCCGGTCCCGTTTTGGATTATTTGAAGAATACTGTCAAATGATCCAAAGAACAATATGACAGTCGTTCCTGCTATTCCTGCTATAAAGCCCCATGATGCCAGGGCGCGTTGTATATCTGTCTTAAGAATTTTCAAATGCTGCCACCGTTTATTCGTCCTGCCGCGGTTTTTCCGCATAGCTGGATACCATGTTGGAATTATGAATTTCTTGAGTTGTCTTTCATTTGTAACCCCAAATGCTCAATTCTTTTCGGCTCGTTACAGCCACCTATAATGCCGCCGTTTAGGGCAGTGCGGCCAAAATAGGTACACAGAGCAGGATTATATTGGAGCTAAATGCTGTGAGCAAAGTCTGGTCTTGAAATCCAGCCATAAGGCCATCCCCCACCCCGTTTTGGATTATCTGAAGAATACTGTCAAATGATCCAAAGAACAACATGACAGCCGTTCCGGCTACTCCTGCTATAAAACCCCACGATGTTAAGGTAAATTTCATTTCTGTCTGTAGTACATTCAGATTTCGTCTCCAACATATAATCTTAATTAGTGTAAAGCATACTGCCGTCTATGGCGTTTAGGGTAATGAGTGGTGTTGTTTGTTCGGACTGAAGTATCTCTTTTGCATATGGGGCAGTATCGGAATCTTGCTCGGTCCATTTCCCATTTTCATTTTTCAAAACGCCCAGAGTTTGACGGTGTCCATATATATTCCAAACGGGCACAAGCAGTTCTCGATCCGGATCATCTTTTTTGGGCATAAAAGTGTATTCCAGATTTATATTTTTAATTGTAATATTGTCCTTAGTAAGCTTAAAGTTCTGATAAGTCTGATCCATTTCCTCTTGCCATATGAAAGTTTCCTTCAATTGCTGCTTAATACGATCCTGTATTTCCTCAAATGGTGCCAATTCAACGTTTTCATTCAGTTTTTCCGCGACCTTGTATGGCTGTGACCACTCAAATTGCACTGCTCCTTTATCATTTATGTACACATTGAGTCTTTCATCTAAAGCACGGAACGAACTGTAAGAAGCTGCAACGCCAACACTGGAACCCCCGCTGGTTGCTTGGCCATTGGCCGAGACCTCCTGTGGGTTTTGCCACGCTGCGGGCGCTGTAATTTTGATTCCATCCAGATCATGCTTAAAAGACACGCAGAAAGCATATGTACATTGCGGAGATGTATTATCATCTCTGTCTGGTACAATAGAAGCATTATCCGGCACATATCCTTTAAATCCCATTTGTTCGATCAATTCGGTTGCACGCTGTATTGCCTGATCCTCGGTAGTGCTGTTAAGATCTGGCTGAGGCAATTCATATTTAGGAGCGTCTAATCCAAGAGACCGTGCTGCATATTTGTTTTGTCCAGAAAAAGTGACAGAACACAATGCTCTGTCCGATCCATTGGCAGTAGATATGGATATATTTGTTAGTCCGTCTTCACCGGTAAATGCAACCCCTCTAATACTGCCTTTTTGAACGTCCAAATCAAGTGGAACTTTATCGACTGTTTCAGGTGCGGATGGGAGTTCGGATTCCAGCATTTCAATCTGAGCGTTCATGTTTTCTGTTATTATTTTTTTCTCTTCAGGGGTTTTTCTGGACTCTCCATTTTCAAAAATGATTAATTCCTGTTTCTTTTCAACAATCAAATCGGAGATTTGTTTTTGCGTCAGAGGTACGGGGTTATAAAGTTCTACATCTTTAAAATAACCTTTGATAATGCTGTCAACCATAGACTGGTCGATCGTTTTCATCGGCCCTATCTCATACACGGGAAAACCGCCTTGATCCGGCAGTTGGACAGCAGCGTCAAATATAAAATTAAGTTTTCCGTCATTCTCAGAGATTGTTGGCTCTGTCCACTTTTCCGGAGCCTTGTAACCAACTCCATTTGACGGATTGCCTGTACTTGCAATCCGGTCTTCAAGAACCCCCTGGTTTTTGTTTACCACGGCTGCTTTTTGCGGCGTAGGCTGGCAGGCAACTAAAAAAATCATTATTAGTAAAACCATCAAAATCATTAGCGTAATACGCGTTCCTAACCCTTTGTTAACATGCATTATAATATCACCTCAATTATCTTTAAATATAGGCCGGTTTTGCTTTGCATACCTACAGTACGCCTTGCTGATAAATACTTTATTGATACTTAAACGTCATTGCAAGTGTACCATAAACATTAAACAAAAAAGCAAAGCCTCCCAAAAAAAGCTCTGATTTATTTGGACTTTTCATACCGCGCAAAATGAAATACAAAAAAACATACGGTATCAGGTCAACGGTATATCTCGCTCCAAACTGCCAGCCGCCGAATGTTTTATGCACCAGTAATAAAACAATGTTGATCAAAAAGCTTGCTGCCACAACTATTTTATCAAGAGACATTTTTCTTTTTGCAATATCCACCGCAAGATAAATAAACCAAACAATAAATATGGGGTTTGCGATATAAAACATAAATCCGTTAAAGATAGAGAAATCAAGCGTACCGTTACGATGCATTTTGACTGGTTCCATCAATATATTCTTTAAATTATCCAAGAAATATTGAAATCCAAACTGCTCGGAATTCGCCTGCGAAAATTCAGGAAGATAGTTATGCCCAAATTCAAACGGATTCTGAAATCTTATATAATTGTAAACCGCATACCCTATTAAAATCACAATTGGTATCAATAAATATTTTATATTGGCTTTGAGCGTTTTCCATAAGTTCAAATGGGGGCGGCTATTTATGCAATCCAGCAGCATGAGCAAAAATATCGCCATAAGTAAAAAGACAGAAAATGGTCTGCATCCAACAGCCAATGCGGCCAGTGAGAGAGAAAGTGTTTTTTTATTGCATAAGTAACTGTAAACAGCGGCAATGCAAAGCAAAAAATTAAGCGCCTGAGCCAAAAACCATACTCCTCCCATAGTAGACATCCACAATATGTTTGAACCAATGACTATAAATAACGCCCAAAACATTGCGCCTACGTCTCCAACCTTCATTTTCCGAATGCTTAAATATGCAAATACAACGCTTAAGATCACAAAAGTCATTATAATAAAATTGTTTGGAGTTTTCTCTCCAAAAATAAATGTCAGCGGGAACATAACAACAGAAGGAAAGGGTGGAAAAGACACAAAGTAATGACCGTTATACACAGCAATCTCCAAGTAATCATAATTTTGGCTTAACCAAACATCACCTTTCCGCCATGCCATAGCTTGAAGTGTGTAACTGTCCCAAGCATTATGTACGAAAAGAGTTCCTCCGAGCAGATCATGTAAAAAAACATAACCAATTAATAAAAGTATGACTGTCCAGAATAATACCCAGTCAAATCTCGTATTTTGCTTCCCTATAGTAATTTCGTTTTTCATAATATCTGTTTAACCCCTATATATATGCCGCATTTAAAGCTTTTTAATGCCACTGATGACCACTTCTTTCATTTTGCCAACGAACCGATTTTATTTTGAACCAATGCCTCCCGTTTATTTTGAAATATTCAGACTATTGCAACCGTACAATTTATAGACTACCTCACTAGTCTAAATAGGTCAATTGTAATAATTGTTCAAATCAGACCAAATAATCATGAAATCTACAAATTCATTTAATCTGCTTTGAATATCGTACCTTTTTCATTCGCTCAAGCCAAATGCTACAGCCATAAGCATCTGATTGACAATTCGGCGGAAACGTGCTAATCTTTAATAGACTGTTAGAGCAGTCTTTAGCAGAAGGAGCTGATTTTGTTGAAAGTCTATGATTCCGAATTACAGGTGTTGAACTTGCTGTGGAAATATGGAAAGCTGCCAGCAAGGAGCATTTCCCGCATGTTAAATGAAAGTATTGGATGGAACAAGAACACAACCTATGCTACAATCAAGACTTGCATTGAAAAGGGATTTATTCAGAGAGAAGAACCACATTACTTATGTAGTGCTAGAATCAATAAATCTGATGTTCAAAAAGGAGCCACCATCGAACTAATTGATAAACTATATGATGGCTCAAAAGATCACTTATTTGCCGCCCTGATCAACAAAAACAGCTTGACCGAAAGAGAGATTCAGGAATTGCTGGCACTTGTTGAAGAATTGAAGTGAGAGAAGATTATGAGTATTTTGGAAATGATTATTTCGTCAAGTATTCTAATTCTTTCGATCATCGTCATAAGGTCTCTGTTTCTCTATACTTTACCAAAAAAATTCTTTATGTGCTTGTGGATCGTGGCGTTATCAAGGCTTTTGATCCCTGTTTCGTTACCGTCGGAATTCAGTATTTTAAATATGTTTGGTACGTCAATAACACATGAAATTACACCTATTTCAGGTATACAGCCATTGGCAAGCAGCTTTTCATCCGTACAAAACACTGTTCTACACATGCCCTGGATGATTATCCTGTGGCTTGTGGGAATGAGTATATTGGTTGTATTTTTTACTTTATCTTATTGCAGACAGATAAAAAAATTTAAAAAGGCAGTACTTGCACAAGATGCTTTTATAGAAACCTGGCTTTCAAAGCAAAAAAGCACCGGAAACATACAGATAATGATCTCAAGCTCTTTGGATGCGCCATTGTCATACGGAATAATCCACCCAACCATTCTTTTACCGGAGTACATGATTAAGGGCGATCAGGATCGCCTCTTGTACATTCTGACACATGAATACATGCATATCAGGCATTTTGATCTCCTTCTGAAAATATTATTAACGAGTATACTATGCGTTTATTGGTTCCATCCGCTTGTTTGGGTCATGTATTTTTTAATCAATAGAGATATCGAATTATCCTGTGATGAATCTGTGATCCAAAGGTTGGGGAACAAGGCTCAATATGCCAAAATGCTGATATCAATGGCGCGATGCAGGAGTACTGCGCCTGCGCTCTTTGCAAATTTCGGTAAGCACTACATGAAAGAAAGAATCAAATCTATCATGAAATTAAGGAAAAGCTCGATATTCATCATTGTTCTATCGGTCGCAATACTCGCAGTGTTTACGACAGCTTTTGCTTCTAATCAGGTGGAGCCGCAGATGAATATTGGTTTAACTTCCAATAGGGTTTCAATGGAACAGTCGGCCGCTTTAATGGAAGAAGCTGCAGCGACACAACCAGTGCAAACAACCGAACCGGAACAAAATGAAAACGTGATTGCCGCGCCTTCGCCGCGGCCCGAATCCAGCAATGCGATTGCTGCGCCATCAGCGCAGCCGGAATCGAAGGCGGTGGCTGCGCCGTCGGCAAGGCCGGAGGCAACACCCAAAGTGGTTGCTGCTCCATCAGCGCGGCCTGATTCAAGTAATATGATTCCCGTTCCATTACCATCACCGCAGCCAAATCCGGTATCAGCGAAATAACCAAAGTTGTAGTTTTAAAAAGGGCCTTTACTGTGTTGTCAAAATCTCTAAGTAGAATCTGAGTATCTTATATTTTATTTAATTTGCAAGCTAATGATTCTCTACGCGTGAATACGCGTATTTAACGAATTTTTATTTCTGGACTAATAAAGAAATGTAAATATTCGCATACTAATTGTCAATCTAGATAACAACCTATAAAAATTGACAGTGATACCTTTATAAAGGTATCACTGTCAGGTCTGGGGCATTAATGGACATTAATTATATGTTACATATCCTGATGCACTGATTGAGAACAAAACATCTGCACCGGCCATTTCGCCTGAAGAATTATTTTGGAAATACGCATGGATGGTAAATGAATATTTTACTCCATCTGTTGGATAAGTATATATGCTTTCGTTATGCCATCCTGCAGAGGCGCTACCATACAATGTACCCATCTCTCCAAAATAGTATCTGGTTGTATAGCCAATATATACATCCTGTCCAACAGTGCCAATGGTCTGTCCTGATCTCACAATGTTACAACCGATGTTATACCAATTACCATATTGTACCTGTCCCCAATTAATCAATGGCTGCATTATCGGTCCAGATTTAGGTGTAATAGTAACTACTACAGTCGTATCAGGATCATTACCAGGTATCGTTCTGGTAATGCTTCCACCGTTGTCTGTGATTTGTTGAAGTTCGTTCGGAGAAACTATATCTCCTCCGGATGTCGGAACATCTGCTGCAAACGCAGTCGTTCCTACACCGAGTACCATCACAACAACTAATGCTAATGCAAGCACTTTTAATGTTTTTTTCATGATATGTCTCCTTTCTTGTCATCAATAATATAATTATTAATGAACTTAGAGTTTTACAATTGAAATCACCCATTTTTTTGCTATAATAAAAATTATAGTCCTTGCTAAGCCAGCTACCGCTTATGCGGTAGGGTGCAAGCCAATTGGTTTTTGCAAGGACTTTTTAATATCCCAATGGAATCACCCCTTTCTTATTTTTGTAATCTAAAATGCCTTTTTATATTTTAATAATATTTAGTAGGACTCGTTATGGATGTGGATTCTAATAGGGAACCGTTATTGTAGACATAAAAATATGTCAATAGGCGATAGTTATAGCCGCTGTATACATAATAGGTATTTGACCAATTACCACGTGTCCCTTGAGTACTCGAAGACCATCCTTGAACTGATGTCCAAGACCCATTCTCATATCTTTGCAAATAATTAATCATACTGACTGAGGTGCCAGAATAAGCAACTATTAAGGATGTCATTGCCGCTTTCCCAGAAGAATCAATTCCTAGTGAATCGCCTATATCAGCAATATAAGTCCAATTCGGGCTAAAAACAGAATCACTCTGAACGGTTGGTCCTTCAGCCAAAGCTGTTGCCGGCATCAAGATACTTAATGCCATTAAAACCGTGAGAAGAGATAGGGTAATTTTTTTTAACATAATGCATTTCTCCTTTTTATTTGATTTATAATTAAGCCTTATAATGGCTTATTTAAGGAGTTAGCAATTTAAGTAATACTTGAAGATAAAAAAATCCTTGTTTTATGGTTCTATAATTAATAACCAGAAAAAAAGGGAAATGTTGCAATATTTTAGTAAATTTTAAAAAAATTTTTTTTTATTTTTGATAAGACATGCTTTGAGCCATTAGTATGATATCATCTTTAGGTATGGTACTCATTATTCTAAAAGCATTTTGATCATATTCAAATATTAAAGTAGTTATATTATTTTTTACAAAAAGTTGGGCCGGTTCACCATTAACAGTAATTTTCTCTATTCCTGAATTTTCATTATCAATTCCAGCGCTATATTCATTGGTGAGATTTTGAAGCTGTATAAATCCTCCATTTCCATTGTTAAACTCAATCAAATAAGTACTATCATTTTTATCAATAGATTTTAATTTGTAAGTATCTGGAACAAACTCGGGAAGATACAATCCTTTGATTTGATCAGCGAAATTTTCATAATTATTTACATTATTCTGAATTTGAATCGTTGTAGATTGATTCCCAATAGAATTGAAAAAATTAAGAACTGGAACACGTAATGCTTCTACATTGGAAACAACAGTAAAGCATATAACTAAAGATACAGCGACTGGTATTCCAACTCTTAAAAATTTTTTTCTAATGACTTCTGCCTGATCTATTCTTTTGGTTTTTTTAATAATGGATTGCATTCTTTTCTCATATTTAGGTGAAAAAGTAACAACCTTTTTCAATTCCTCATTGGAAGGAAACTCTTTAGCAATATTCTCCATGCTTAATTCTGCCGCATGTGCCAATAGCTCGTCAAACAGTTTTTCGTTTAATTCATCACTATTCATTTTTCAATTCCATCCCTCCGATTTATCAATAGTTTTTTAAGTAGTCTTCTACCCCTTGTGAGTCTGGATCTTACCGTACCTTCCGAAATATCAAAAAGTGATGCAATTTCCGCATCCGAATAATCTTTAAAATACTTCATATTAATTATGTCTGAATATTTGGGGTCTAAAGACTTTATAGCCTGTGCAACCTCTGTTATATTCTCATGATCAATTACTACGGTTAGTGGTAATACTGCATTCTCATCTTCTATCTCTATATCATCACCGTAATAAAACAGCATTTTGTCCTTTTTCTTAGCATTGTATATGTTGATCGCTACATGCTTACTAATAATAACCATAAGAGATTTTGTTTTGTTGCATAAAATTAAATCAATTTTAAAATTATATTTTGATAATCTTAAAAAGGACTCTGCAACTGCCTCTTCAGCCAAATCTTGATTATGGAGTATATTATTAGCAACAGTGTACATTAAACTACCGTAATTTTCCCTTAATAGTTCCAAGACTTCATGCCATTCCATCGACGATCCGTCAGAAAAAAAATATCTCATAGTTGCCTCTTTGCAAAGTTATGGTATACAAAAAACTCCATGCTTTTATTATATCACATTACTTCGCTACTTTTTTGCCACCAATAAATTAACAAATTGTTTTAATAATGTCAGCTCTCGTTCATCACATAATTCAACCTGTTTATGTATTTCAGAAATTAAAGTACCATCAACTTCTCCATATGAACCTAATAGAAAATAGTTAGGCGTAACACCTAATATATCGCAAAGATTGATGAATGCTTCCAGGCTCAAAGACTTTGTCCCTTTTTCAACATGTGAAACATGGTTATTACTTACACCTAATAATTCAGCTACTTTACCTTGGGTCATGTCTAAACTCTTACGTCTTTGAGCGATTCTTTTACCTATTTGCCTAAAATCTACTTCCATTTTTTGCACCTCTATATAAATTTAGCAATTTAACATCCAAATCTAAACAACCTAAAAGGGCATATTCCGCTCTTTTAGATACAATTTATTTTCTCATTGAGATAATATGCGATAATATACGCTTTATTTCATGCCTATCCTAAAAATGTAAATTTTTAAATTATACGTTTTATTTTAATATTTCGTTGCATATTTAATACAATACTAAATAATAACAGTTGCATTTATAGGATGATTGAATATAATAAAAATACCATTACTGAAAGGATTGATATTTTGGCAGAGCGGGTTATTTTACATTCAGATTTAAACGCATTTTTTGCAAGCGTCGAGTGCTTATACCATCCAGAACTACGCGATAAGCCGGTGGCCGTTTGTGGTGATCCGGAATTGCGTAATGGCATTGTCCTCGCCAAGAATGACCTCGCCAAAAAGACAGGTATCAAAACTGGGGAGACAATTGGGCAAGCAAAGCAAAAATGTATTGATCTCATTGTATTGCCTCCCCATTTTTCGTTGTATCAGAAATTTGGTTGCATGGCACGCAGTATTTATGCGGATTACGCAAGTCAAATCGAGCCTTTTGGGATAGACGAGGCGTGGTTGGACGTTACTGGTAGTAAGACCATATATGGGGATGGAAGGACAATCGCGGATGCAATACGCAAACGCATAAAAGCCGAACTTGGTATAACCGTTTCGGTCGGCGTAAGCTATAACAAAGTGTTTGCAAAACTCGGTTCGGATATGAAAAAGCCGGATGCAACCACTGTTATTTCGACCTCGGATTATAAAGAAAAAGTATGGCCCTTACCCGTCCAAGATTTACTTTATGTTGGGCGTGCTACTCACTACAAATTAAACCGCAGAAATATTTTGACTATCGGTGATCTCGCTCAAAGAGATGTGCGGAATCTAGTCGCCACCCTGGGTAAATGGGGTAAAGTCCTGCATACGTTCGCCAACGGCCTGGATTCCTCTCCCGTCGTCAATCGTCTGGATTTTCTGGATTTTTTAGATTGCTTAAGCATTAGCAACAGCAAAACCACCCCTAGAGATTTGGTAAATGATGGTGATGTTCATCTAATGATATTTGTGTTGGCCGATAGTGTCGCTACAAGACTGCGCGAGAGTGGATTCCGGTGCCGCGGAGTACAAATCTATATCCGGGATATTGAGCTTATCTCATTTGAGCGTCAATCGGTCTTAAAAAGTCCTACAAATATATCTACAGAAATTGCGGCTAAAGCAATGGCTATATTTCGGGCAAATTATAATTGGGCAAGACCCATACGCAGTATTGGCGTTAAGGCCATCAATCTTGTATCCGCAGAAGAACCATTTCAAACCAATATGTTTGTTGATGAATGTCAACGTATTAAACAAGAGCAACTTGAAAAAGCCATAGATGCTCTGCGGCAACGCTACGGCCATTATTGCATTCATCGCGCCGTACTATTGGAAGATCGTGAACTCAATATAAATCCCAAAGATGATCACACTATTCATCCTGTTGGCTTCCTTAAACCTGGGACACAACTATGAAAATTGACCTTCCTCCCTGCAGTCCAAATAAGGTATATGTGGACGTTATAGCACAATTTCATAAAGAGGGCCATATTCGTATTAAACCACTTTTCTTTACTTGGGAAGATGGACGACATTATAAGATTGAGGATATTTTGGATATAACAAATGATGCAAGTTTAAAAGCAGGGGGCATCGGTATTCGATATACATGTCAAGTATACGGTAAACAGACATATCTCTGGTTGGAGGATGATCTCTGGTTCATGGAAAGAAAATAGAAGCAATGGGCTACATTTTATACTGATTTGTTTCACATATTTTCATCAATCAGCCATGTGACAAAGCGATCTACTAATTTTAACTTTTGCTTGTTGCATAATTTGACTTTTTCGTTGATTCCGGAAAATAAACTTTCATCGTCTATATTTTTAAAAGCACCCAAAAGAAAATAATCTGGCGTCGCGTCCAGAGCATCACAAATTTTCATTAATGTTTCGATGCTTGGAATGGAATGACCATTTTCAATGTTTGAGATAAAATGGTTGCTCAACCCGGTTACTTCCGCAACATTATCTTGGGTTTTATTTAACACTTTACGTCGTTTTGCGATTCTTTCACCTAATTGAGCAAAATCTATTTCCATATTTATCCCCCTATATAACTTTACCAATATAACATTCCATTCGTAATGATGTATAAGGGTATTTATATACTTGTATTTCATATAATATCGATTTATAATTTTAGTAATCCCCTTCCAGTTGTATAAAAATGGTGAAGCAAATGAAGAAGTAACCAAAAAATTACATAGATTGAATAACTATAATTTTTGAATTTATTGTTAAATTTATATATTATATATTATTTTTTGAAAAGAAGGATTATATTAGTAAATGATATGAGAGCTCAATTGTCATTAAGGGATGGTCAGACTTTGAACAATGATTATTTTTACCAGAAGGTATTTCAAACTTCATCTGCTGGACAGGCTGTCGTAGATCAAAATCTAAATATCTTATCTGTAAACAGTAAATTGTTTGAGTATTTTCAAATTGAACCATTTGATTCACGGGGCCTGCCTTTTGGTAAAGTTTTTACCTGCTTGGAATTCATGCATAATAGCCAAAAATGCGGTAAAAGGAAAGGCTGTAAGTATTGCGGTGTATTAAATGCTGTGCAAGATATTCTGCATATGGAAACCAATATTACAAATAGCATTATCTCTTATTCATTCAGAATAGGGAAGCACCAACGTACAGCGGCATGTTTTTATTTAATAGGCTCAAAAATCACAGTGTCCAACCAAAATTACGCATCTCTTATCTTTATTGATATTATTGAACTTAAGCATCAAGAAAAACGAATGAGAGATCAGCTTATAATTGATCTCTCTACAGGAGCATAGTAGTTAAGTTTTGTGATGAATTTGATGGTTTTATTTTGCGAGTTTGGGGGTGGAGCGTATGGTCATCTTTTCTTGTCTCTATTCCAGAACATGGCTTAATCCCATGTACAAGCAACTCGCTATTCCCCCCTTTTTATCGGAAGACTCGAAAAGATTTTTTTAGATCATAGCGCTCCTAATATTTAAGTGTGTATTATGCTATAGGACTTTACTTTTTCCACTAAATAACTCTATTGAGTATTATGTTACTGCATATTTTTGTAAATACGTCTTGATATTTATGATTAAGCTATTTATTTATGTTTTAGCATATTTTGTCAATATTTTCAAGATATTTTTTGATTGTTTATTGCGTTTATTTTGGGCAGGCTGTTGCTGAAAGTTGTCTCCTTAATTTTTATGGTCTTGCATACAATACTTGTCCACTGAACAACTCACGGTAAACCACCTGTCCCCGAGAAGATGAAGCATCCACTATATACCCATTCCCGGCATACACGGCCACATGGCTAATATTCATGAACCTGCCATTGTTCTCCAGCGAAAAGAACACCAAATCCCCCGGCTCCAAATCGTTCGGGCTTATTGTTTTATGATTGTTTACGCAATATTGCGCTTGATCTGCCGCCGTGCGTGGCAAAGAGATACCCACCTGCCCATAACACCATTGCGTCAGATAGCTGCAATCTGTATAATCGCCCTGTCCAGCCTTTGGTTGACTATATGGGTCGCCTAAACGGGACAAAGCCAGCCGTACAATCTCCGTGCCAAATTGTCCCGGAGGAAGATTGTTGTACAGATTTTGAAGCTGATCCGGTGTAAGGCCAACGCCGCTATCCATGCCGAGCAATGTAAACATCATCGGTCGAAACTGTGCAGATAGCATTTCTTCCATTACTTCCTTTTGGTCACTCGTAAAGCCGTATTCATCCGCCTGCTGTTCCGCGGTCTTGCTCGTGACCGTTATGTATAAAACATTTTCTGTGGTCGTAACGGTTTCCTCACTGGTCGTTCCATCTTCATTCTTAACGGTTACTGTTTTGGTTTGTTTTTCTGTCTCCACTTTATAGGAAATTGTATTCATATCCCAAAACACTGACTTTAAAAGATCGGCACGAGTATTGTCAATGGTCACAACATCCGTACCGTTTTGCGAATCCATTGCTGTTTTAACGGCAAACACAGCTACGACATCCATCCAGTTATCTATCCTTGTATTGTCGGCGCTTCCGGGATAGTCGATTTCCACCCTGTCTACATCAGGATTGTCTGTTTTAATGGCTTCAATTCTACTCTCAAATTCGGAATTGACTTCCTGAACAACATTTGCAATGGGTGTTACATCCGCGTCCTTGTTTTCTCCCGAAAAGAATACACCCAAAGGTGAATTTATAAGGAATCCTACAAGGCATATGATAAGGATGATAACGATCACCACCCATCCCCCTGCCGCAATTAAAGTAATAAGGCTTCTGATTGCAGTTATTGCCACTCTGACCGCAGCTACAACAGCTTTGACCATAGTTCTTACCGCAATTACAGCCATGCGCGCCGCCTGTACTGCCCGTTGAGTAGCCTGTGCGGTTGCCTGCGCTGTCCTGGCGGCTGTCTTTGCTGCCGCCTGCGTAGTCTTAATAGTAGTTTTTGCAGTATTACCAGCAGTTTTTATTGTTTTGCGTGAGGTCTTGATTGTACCTTTTGCGGTTTCCTTCACTGTTTTACCAGCAGACCGGTTCGCCTGTTTTGGTCTATTTTGAAAAAAACTCCGTTTTGCCAATTCATTTTGACCTGAGGAAGCAGAATTTCGCCCCGCTGCCTCCGATGCATCGTTCTTTGAGGATTGCCCGGTCGAGCTGCCGTTTGAAGATTTGGAAGATTCCGAACAAAAAGAATCCCTGCCAAACTTGCGGCGCTCTCTTATCTTCCGTACTGCCTTTTTCCCCTGGCCTTGAGCAAACCGCATAGCTTTGTGAACAACAATCTGTGTACCTTCCTTTACCTTATCCTCCGCATATTCAACATAATTCCTGTTACCTTTTTGCTGCGTCTGTTCCGCCTGTTCTTTGGTACGCACAAATATATTTTTCGCCCTGTGCGCCACATCAGCCGTTTTATCCAGTACCTTAATGTTTTTAACTGTGATTTTTGTCTTAATTTTATCCAAACCCGCACCTCCTTTCCAGCAATAAAAAATAAGGGTTGACCAAAAAGATCAACCCTTATAACAAAAAGTTGTTAAACAGTCTCCAGATCCCCTGGCCTTGTTGTCATCAGATTATAGAGCGTATTTCGAGGAAATTTATTGGTAAAAGGTACCAGTGAATTCCCCACCTTTATTAGCCCATTGCCCGCATCCACGTTGGTGATGTAGGAAAGTTGGAGATCGGAAATATTCAGGAGCTTTGCAAGCTCAAGCCTATCCGTAGAAGCCTGATTCAGCATAACGATGAATTCACTGTTTGCCAGCATCGTTCTCGCCGTGTGGCTCTGCAGAAGGTCGTCCACATTTTGTGTGATTCCCGTGCAGAACGCGCCGTATTTTCGGACACGCTTCCACAAGGTAAATAAGAAGTTCGCTGAATACTCATGCTGGAACAGTAAATATATTTCATCGATGAATATAAAGGTGCTTTTGCCCTTGGCGCGGTTCTGTGTAATCCTGTTGAAAATGCTGTCCAATACAACCAGCATACCGATGGGCAATAGCTGCTTGCCGAGGTCGAGTATGTCGTAGCAGATCAAACGGTTATTGACATCCACGTTGGTCTGTTTAGCGAAAGTATCCAGACTCCCGGATGTAAACAGTTCAATGGCAAGAGCGATTTCCTGCGCCTCCGGTTCCGGCTGCTTCATAAGTTCCTCATGGAAATCCTGCAATGTAGGCGGGTTGTCCCGGTAGTTGCTGCGCTGGTACTTCCTGTATACGATTCTGGTACAGCGGTCAATCAGTGATTTTTGTTTTGCTCCAAGGTTGCCTATAAGCTGCTCACACAGAGACAGGATAAATTCGGATTTGAGAATAATGGGGTTTGCACCATCGCCATACTCCCGGTTCATGTCCATTGCGTTTATGTGATTCGGGGAGGTTGCGGAAATACCTATGATCTCGCCGCCTAGAGCCCGGACAAGCGGTGAATATTCACGTTCAGGGTCGATTATGATTACGTCGCAGTTGCCCGAGAGGATAAGATTGATAATCTCATTTTTTGCCATGAAGCTTTTACCCGAGCCGGATACCCCCAAAATAAAGCTGTTTCCATTCAGAAGCAGCCTGCGGTTGGCGATAATCATATTCCTGGAAATAGCATTTTCCCCATAATAAATCCCGCCGCCGTGAGAAATCTCCCTGGCCTGGAACGGCATAAACACTGCAGTACTTTCGGTGGTCAGCGTCCTGATTGCGTCGATCCTGCGGAGGCCGTAAGGCAGCACCGTATTCAGTCCGTCCATCTGCTGGTATGTTAAAGGAGCGAATTGGCACAAATGTTTCCTTGCCGTAGTCAGCAGGGTTTCCGTGTCATTGTCAAGCTGTTCCTTGCTGTCCGCAGTATGCACCATCGTCAAAACAGCGAACATCATCCGTTGGTCGCGGGTAGTCAAATCATCCAAAAATTCCTTGCTTTCCCGGCGCTGCTGCTCCATGTCGTAAGGCACTACAGCCGAAAAGTTATTGTTCTGATTTTGCCGCCGCTGCCAGTTGGTTATGTTGGTTTCAACGCCCAAAATCCTTTTTTCCACTTCCCGGACCGCTTCATCTGTAGGGATCGGAATAATATCAAGTGAGAGCATCATATTGCGGTTCATTTCACAAAGCTCCGATACCATGCTGTCCTTGATAAAGCTCGCAAATTCTCTCAGGAAAATTACACGCCCGAACCTGTCGCCCATACGAAAATAGTCTGCCGTAAATTCAAAGGCGTTTGGGCATATAAAGTCTTTGAAATCGTGGCCCTTCTTCATAGTTTCCGCTATATCGAAGCGGAAATAGGTTTCCTCACCTGAGCGAAAAAAATCATGCAGGATGCGGAGCCGTTCCGCAGCGTCAAGCTCCACACACCTTGAACTTAAATGGGCGAAATGCGTCATAAGATTTGCGCCGGTTCTGGCGAAATAGTTGCGCGCCTCATCAATACTCTGCTTCATGACCGACACTGTGACATAGCGGTCCTGTACGACGCTGTTTGCGCCTGTGGCTTTATCCAATAGCATTTGATTGTATTCTCCGCGGTATTCATTCAGCCCGTCATCCCGCATAGGTATCAGAATGGATTCTTCAAACTCCATTTTGTTTATTCGGCGGTTGTTGATGGTGATCTTAGTCGTCGCGCCGCTGTCCAGAGAATTCAGCAGCTCCGAATATGCAAGAAACATAGCTTCTTTATCTTCTCTAGAAGCCACTGCATAATTGATGTCCTCAAAGCGGTAACTTTTTGAGAATTTATTGCCTACACTAAAAATCCCGTCCGGCCAGATGGCCTGGATCGGGATTGCCTGTTGTGCGCTTTGAGGAACCGTAACACGTTCCCTGTCCTGTTTCAGTATTTTTTGCAGTGTATTAATCATGGCGTTTATATTCCTCCTTTTCCTTTTCCGCAATATATGGTTTCATGGCCTCGTAGTAAATGTTTGTTGAATGAAACGAAAGACGCCGGGGCATAAGAAACTCTGATTTGATATATGCAAAAATAAATTGCTCCGCTGTCATGCCGTGGTACTTGATAAAGCCCAGAGCGGCAAACGGAAAAGCTCCTAAAATACACATCCAACTAACGGTATCCGTTCCCAAGAAATCACGTAGCCCAAAATAGATTGATACAGCCACAGCAACAGCCAATAGAGAAAACAAGAACTGCCGCAAGGACAGACCAAAAAACATACTTTCCGTATAATCACGGATTTCGCGGTTTATCTTGACTTCCATAAGAACCTCCTTCCAAATAAAAAAAGCACCTGTATGAGGTGCTATTGTGTTCCTAGCCTATCGTTCCTTCTGTTTTCTTTGTTTTTCTTTCTCCCTTTGTATTCTGGCAACCAATTCATCAACTTTGCGGTTTTGTTCCATCAATGCCTCATCCTGATCGAATGGTATTCCCTTTTTCATGGCTTCATCCACAAGTTTATTGAGCTTTTCCCTCTCTTCTTCCAGATCTTCATCATTCGACTTTTTCATATGGAATCTCCTTTCGCGTTGTTGAAACAGTCTTTGGTTTATTATTTTCACAGGTCATGTTTTTTACATTTGCGCCGCGTGATATAATGGAAATATATAACATCGAAGGGAGTGTCCATTATGGCAATCGTCGCAATGATTTCCCTCTGCCTTACATTGGGCTTCTTTATTCTCTCGCTTATCTTTAAAGCAGCCGGAAAGCTCCGGCTGACGCTTCCCATCATTTGCTTTCTGTTGTTCAGTACCGTGCTGAACAAATGGGCGTCAGAACATGAAACTCTCGCATACATCTTTCTTTTTTCGCTGCTTGGCCTGACCGTGTTAAGCTGGATTGTGTCGCTAATAAAAAGGATACGGCGTAAACGGGATGAAAAATACTTTGAGGATGATGTTGCATGGCAGATCAGGCGGGTAAGAGAGATGGGCATACCTCTTGACAGAGTTCAGTTTAACGAGCAGGGGGATTTGCTTGATCCAAGAACGGGGAAACCCGTAGTCTTTGGAGATAACGCTCCATTCAAGGATCTATGAGAATACCGGGTTTTCAGGCCCGGTATCTTTTTATAATCCTGCCATATCACGCAAGCCATCATTCCTACCGTGCTCCGGTATCCAGGCTCGGAGCTTTCGGCTGCAAATCCATCGGCCTCCTGCCGTCGAGCGGCTTGACAAAATCCACATAGTTCAAGGCATAGATGGCATTATCGTTAAGCTGCCGCTGCCATGCGCCCTCTCGGGGTGACTAATGGAAACCCTTGTGGCTCAGGATACCGCACTGTTCGGCGGTTGGGCGTTCATCAAAAATAAGTTGAAGGCGATTGAGGTCATTGTTGATCACTGCCTCGCCGCCCTCAAACTTCCAGCCCACAAAGCCGACATCTCGATTGCGTGTAATCTCCGCGATCCGCTTTTGAAGGCGCTTAATTTCGCCATTGTTGTTTGAGAGGTCATAGCTAGGAAATGGCACGGGTTCCCACGAATAGGTTGTTGTTTTAATCCTTCTGTCGATTGTCTCCGCCAAAGTATCAGACATATTGGGCGCGCCCTTGCAGGTTCCATTTTTGCGATAATAGTTGTTGACGTCTTTCATAAACGTCTGCCTTTTTTGACAGGCTTCAAGTTTCTCATTCAGCTTTTCCAAAGCCTGCGGATCACTGCTTGAAATTACATTATTACTCATTTTTATTTTCCTCCTTATAGAATTATTGTCTTGTCGTTTCTATCTTTAGAACAGAAAACGTCCAGATAAAAAAAGCACCTCTTTTAGAAGTGCTCCAATAATTTGTTTTACCGTTCTTTTTCGGTTTCCTTACTCATTTGTAAGATTTCATCTAAATGCTTAACCTTTCGGGTTTGTTCAATTATTTCCTGTGTTTGACAAATGGGCGTGCCATTTATTAAGGCTTCATCAATAAGCATATTTAGTTTTTTCCGTTCATTTCTTAATTCTTTATATAATTCTGAATTATCCATAAAGCCTCCCCATTTTCATTGTGCCTGTCAAGACTTTATCTTAATCTTACCCTACCTTTTTGCTGCTTCAGTTCCTCTCGTTTCAATGTATCCGGGTCGATAATCATAAGATCCAGCCCTTTATTGATGGCATAATTCACGGTATACTGTGTGCCTCCCTTCTTTCCATTATATACGGCTATGACATGAGCCGAGGAATCCACCAGGTAACGGTTACGTTTGAACATACAATCTTTCGTATAGTGTGCCTGCAGGATAATTACATCGTCACACCGGGCCAGAATATCAAAGTACCTCTCCCTATATTTCTCGCTCCAATTGTCCGCCTGATTCTCGTACGGCAAGACAGCCATAAGCCTGATTACATCCCCCGGATAAGCCCGCCTCAAATCCAACACAATTTCCGCGCACCAGATGTCCGTCCCCAACGCCATACCAGATAAAAATGTCGTTACACCCTTTCCGCGCATTTCTTCGATTGCAGCAGCCAGCCGCAATTTTAGATTGATACAATCTTCATGATTTTCATTGTAACCAAATTGCAATTTATTAGGTCTATGACCTGTAAAACTACACATTTTTTGCTTTGTAATCATACATACGCCTTGCTTTTGACAATTATTAACTTTTAACTACTAAAAATTATACGTTTTTAGCTCATTAAAGTCAATTTAAAACTCCTGCATAATAGTAGCTGTAAACTCACCTGGTATTCAAGGAGAAATATGCATGTACGATTATGATAAAAAAGCTGTAGGCGAACGTATTAGGCTGCAAAGAAAAGCATTGGGCATACCCCCGGATGACTTTGCGGAACGCATTGACCGTGTTCCGAAATTCTGCGCCGACATCGAGCGTGGGCAGGCGGGTATGTCCATTAATACCATGCTCAAAATCTGTTCTCTGTTGAAAATATCCCCGGATTATCTACTGCTCGGCAAGCAGGATGAATGCATGACGGAGACAGAAATGATTTTGTCAGCCTTGAACCAATGCACAGAAAAGCAGCGCAAGGACGCCTATGCGCTTCTAAAATTATTTCTCACAGCAATCCGGTAATCACATTAAAAAACATGCATGTTCTTCATATTTTTTGTTTACATGCCAATCACCCGGAGATCATTTCCCGTACTACCCGGTCCGACATTCGGACAGCTCCGACCAAAACGAGCATGTTAAATATCAATTCCCCAACATAGGACCAAACCATCGTAACGGCGCTGGCGCTGGAATCCACTACTGGCGGGGATGCCGCAAACACTGAAAAAATGACACAGGCCAATACAATGATCGCCGCTTCCAGACAAACAGCCGCATATCCTTTGAGGAATGACCTCCCAATGCTTTGTGTCGGCTCCCCCGCAAAAGTAGACAGTGGAACAGGCGCGATTGCCGTATAGAGGTACAGCCTGAAAAACCTGCCGTATACGCTTAAAATCATGATAAATGAACATATCGTTATAAACAGGCTCCCTATGAGTGTTACTGCCCATAATGGGATGCTATCCAAGAATGAACAATTTTGAATAGCGGTAACAATCTCGTTCGGCAGAACAGTTGTACCCGGTTGGCCAAAGCCTGAACTGCCAATGATCGTCGAAACGATTCCCTGCACAATGTTGAACAGCGCCATCATTAAATCCAGTCCGTAGGTAATAACCGCCTTTGCGATAACGAACCGGATAAACAGCTTTATTGCTATCTCCGGTCTTTTCAGTTCCGCGAAACTGCCACAGCTTTTTACTACGCCGATCACAAAAAACAATACCAGCAGGGCAAGCCCGACAGCCTGCAGCGCTCCGTTTATATTCACAATGACATTCCAAATGCCGCCCCCTTTAAAATCCGTTGGAGATTGGGTGATGATCTGCCATATCTCGGACAATTTTTGGTTCCATGTCTGCAGGGCGTTATTCAAATTATCTACTATCCAGTTGTCGTTTCCCAAATAAACTCACCTCTTTTCAACAGCGACGCCCGCGTGTAAGACGCGGGCCGCTGCTTTGATGTTACCTGCACGGTTCTTCCCTGCCGGGCTTTTTATCCTTAATAACCCCATATTTGTCATCCACATAAAAATGATTGACGAACGGGTTATAGATGGCATGGCACTTAACCCCGTTATATTCCGCCAAATAATCGTTGTCACCCAGCCGCTCCAAAATGGTTGCTTCCTGCAATTCTCCATTCAGCGAATGGATATGCATTTTTTCAGTAATAGGGAATTTATTAAAATACATATAATCAGCCTCCTGTAATAAGCGTCAGTATTTCTTTAGCAAAGGTAATGATCACGCCCCCGGCCAGAGTCAGAAAGCCGTTCGCCCTCTGGCTCGGATCATGGGATTTAAGAGACAGGCCAACCTGCACAATGCCCCATCCAAGCAAAATCATGCCGATTGCCCGGATCAAACCAAAAATAAAATCCGACAGGTTGTTGACCACTGTCATAGGGTCATCCGTGGCTGCATATGCAGTCACAAAAAAAGGCGCTGTCACCAGCACCCAAACACAATACATGATAAAGGCTCTTTTTCCCTTTTTAGACATTTTCATGATATAGGTCCTCCTTCTTTCGTAAAAATAAGGCGGCAAGTTCTTCTTCGGATAGAAGCTCGTAATCGCCTTGTTCGTTCAATTCCGCTGTTTTCCAGTCCACAGCGTTTTCCGTGGTGCCGTGCCTGTAGGGTTCCGCGCCGCCATCAGCGGTAAGCCGAATATAGGGATGCTTCATAATGTCGTACTTATCGTCCTGCAGCGCCCGTTCGCCCCGGATGAACAACAAAGCGTACCGGTTATCCAGCATCCGCACCTCGTCCGGTGTCAACAACTCGCGTCCCGACAACTGATAATTGGTGGAATAGTTTCCGTTTCTGCCCGAGCTTTGCCCATAGGTATTCAAATCAATCGTCGCTTTACCGAGTAACTCGGACACATACTTATGGGTACTTTGTTCATTTCCGCCCATGTAGAGAAATTCGTCACAATTGCCGACAATAGACTCCCATGAATCTTTAAACAGGGCTTTGAGAGCTGCCATATTTTGTAAAATAATGGAAACAAAGACCCTTCTTGACCTCATAACAGCGCACAACTTCTCGAACTCATCCGGCAGCGCGACGTTTGCGAATTCATCCATAACAAAATGGACAGGAACCGGCAACCTGCCGCCATAAGTGTAATCAGCCAGGTAAAATAGCTCTTGGAATAGCTGGGTATAGAGCATTCCAATCAAAAAGTTGAAGCTGCTGTCATTGTCGGGGATCACCGCAAATAGTGCTGTCTTTTTTTCTCCTATAGAAGGCAGCTCCATTTCGTCCGCTGTTGTGATTCCTGCGATGGATGCCAAATTGAATTTCTCCAGCCGGACACCGAGAGAAATAAGAATACTCTTCGCTGTTTTACCTGCGGCCAGTTTAAAGATGTTGTATTGTTTGACCGCAAGATGTTCCGGCTCCCGCATGGCAAGCCTTTCAAACAGCTCGTCCAGAGGGCTTTGATACGTCTCGTCGTCCTCCCTGACTTCCGCCGATGCAATCATTTCCATCACCATAGGGAAGTTTTGTTCATCTTCCGGCGCTTCGGAAAGCAGATAGAGAATCAGTGCTTCCAGCAGCGCTGTTTCGGACCGTTCCCAAAACGGATCGTTCGTATTGCTGCCTTTGGGTGTAGTGTTTCGGATCAGGTTTGTAACAAGCTTCAACACATCCTTATCATCTTTGAGGTAGACAAAAGGATTGTAGCAATGGGACAGGTGCATGTTAATCAGGTCAAACACCTTGATTTCGTAACCTTTTGCTTTCAGCAGATTGCCCGTATCCCTCAATATCTCTCCTTTACAGTCAAGTACAATAAAAGATGTATTAGCCTGCATGACGTTGGGCTTCGCATAATAACGGGTTTTCCCAGCCCCCGAACCGCCCACTACCATGACATTTAGATTGCGCCGGTGTTTTCTGTCGTCCAGGCCGATGCGGACATTTTGCGTAAGGATTTTGTTCCTCTGTGGATTTACATCCCTGTATTTCTTATTGACCGCAAGCGCATCGCCCCACCGGGCGCTGCCGTGTTCCTCCCGCCTTCGATAGTTCCGTTTAGTGGAAATGTAAATCCCGACACACATGCCATAAGCGGCAATAAAGACCAGGATGCACTTCGGCGTATCCTTAACCCATTGGATTTCGAATGGATTATTCATAGCCTCCGCGAATCCTTTCACAATGCCAACCAACCCCTGGGAAAGAAAAGGGGCGGCTACAAGAGCCGCCCATACCACAGGGACTAACAATAGAAGACTGAAAACAATAAGGGTTCGTTTATTATTGCTGTCCATTATCATCGCCTGCCGATTCCTTTTCAGCCTTTCCCAGGCTTTCTATGCACTGCAACATACCTCACCGCTCCTTTCCTTCGTCCCGGCGTTTTTGTTTCTTTGCCGGGGCGTCAATGGTTTTGATCAGCAGATCGTCCACAGCGTCAGTCGGGCGCTGTTCCTCGATTAAATCGTTACGAAACTCATTCAGGGCGTTTACCATAACGCCGTATTCGTAATGATCAAGGCTGATTACCCTTTCTTCTTCTTTCATAGGCGCTTACCCCCCGTTACCGTTCAGATTCCTTTTGTTTTTGTTCCCGCTGCTGCGCGAGCATCCGGTTCATTCTTCCCGATATCTCGCCCGCCGCTTCCTTAATATCGGTCAATTCGGTGCGAGCCTGCTGCGGCTCCATGGCTGACAGGACTTGGGGAGCACCTTCAAAGTGATAATAGCCTGCTGTGTCCACGCCATATTGTTTGCAAAGCATGTATGAGGCGCAATAGGCTTGGAAACCGTGTTCGTCCCGGCTGTAGCTGCCCTCTCCCTTGTCCATCTCCGCGTGCGCCAACTCCTGCGCAAGCGAACGGAAAATATCTCCTGGACTCATGCCGCGGCGAACCTGAATATCCCGTTTGTCCGGCTCATACAGAGCAAGCACGCCTTCCGGCAGCGTTTCGCTGATACGTACAGCAACCGGAGCATGATCCATCAGCGCCTTGATACGCGCACGGTCATCCGGATAGGCCGGTGTCTCCCGCCTCCTGATTCCTCCGGTTTGGGAGACATCAAACACCTTTTTCACTTTGTAGCTGATGCCTGTCGTTCCATCCTCGCGCTGGTATACCTCTCCCGGCTCCAGAATGTAAAATCCGTTTTCCTTTTTACGAATATACGCTCCCTGCTCCTTCCATGCGTCAAAGTCTTTGATATGCGTTGCATCCGGCTTTTGATTCAGAATTAATAGCGCATTGGAAACACTGTAGCGGTTAAACCGGCTCTGAACGTCCAGGTACTTCTGAAAGGCGCTGCCATCCCTCGCTACTGTTTGCGTTGTATCCTCGATCATGGCGTAGACCGTTTCCCTCTGCTCCTGCTTTTGCTGCTTCCATACATCCACATCAAAGGGCTGGCCGCTCCGGGATATGGATTCTTCTTGCTCCTGCTGTAAAAGATCATCAAATTCGCTCATATGAATTTACCTCTTTCTTTAAATAGAAATAGCGGCAATCCTGTTCAGGACGCCGCGTAGTCTTGTTTCCTTACTGGCTTTTGGTCTAAACTTCTGTCTGAAATCAGCGTTCAGGCTTACTGTTCACTTTGTGCAGTTGTCGCAGCAATACCGTTTCAGTCCGCAGACAAAGGGCATTGGCAGTTAAATGCGTTTCATTCAGCATGGAACGTAATTGCCCGCTGTCGCAAAGATCCGGATATTCCGGCGCTTCATCAAAGTTGAATCCGGAAGTATCCACGCCGAACCGCTTGCATACGATATACGCGGCGCTTTTCTCTTCAAATCCGGTGATCTCCCAATCCGCATGGTTCATTTCCACCACAGCTAATTCATTTGCCAGCACCCGGAATTCCGTTGCCTCATCCAAATCTGTAC
Organism: Bacillota bacterium; assembly: GCA_023393165.1. Taxonomy (GTDB): domain Bacteria; phylum Bacillota; class Clostridia; order Christensenellales; family Christensenellaceae; genus JAEYKI01. Next base: position 92,053 of record JAEWMJ010000056.1, read on the forward strand.
GGATGAATATTGCGCGGTCATCCGGGGAATAAAATCCCTGGCAATTAAGACTGTTATCCGCTATGAAGCCTACCGGAGCGCCAAGGACCAAAGCGGTGACCAGCCTGCCTACATCACGCCGCTCGGGACTGTCTTTTGACCAGGGGCGGTCGGCAGGATTGTCGGTGTTTTCTAATTGAGCGAGAATCAGCAGCGTATTTTCTACACTGTGATTTGGCATAATACTCTGCAAATCAAGATATGCCTGATAGGAATCCGGACTGGAAAACACTTTTCCCAATGTCCGTTCAACAATACCGTTGATCGGTTCATTCTCCTTTTGGTTTATCTTCTGGTCCTTGTTAGATTGAGTAAAAACATACACCTTACATCCTGATAACTTTCGTTCTTTAAGTGCCCGTATCAAAGCGTTGCTCATACGTTTTCACCTCGCTTTCGCTTTTGGGGTTTTGGACTTTGTTTTCGGCCTGTTTGGTTTGACGGGTTGCGGGCTGGTTTTGGATTTATTCCTGGCCGGTACCCTCCTTGTCTGTGCCTTCTCTTTCCTTGATTCACGGATATCTTTCAACTCCTGCCGGACAGATCTGCGCTCCGGCTCAATCGTACCCGCCTCTCCGTAGTTCGCGCTGCGCCCGTAGGTAGGCTCGGACAGACGGGATTTTTCCGCCGTTGCCATCGTAGGGTTTGGGTTATCGTTCTGCGGACTCTCCGGTTCGCGCTTCTCCGGCTTTGACATGAGCTCATCCAGAAAATCATCCGCGTTTTTTTCAGCGGGCGTTCCTTTTTCGGATGGTGCTTTTTCCGCCTGTTTTTCGGCTTTCGATTTTTGAATTTCAGTCTTAATGGTTGCGGTATCCACGGTTGCCAGCTTGAACCGTTCAACGATCCTGTCAATCTTGGAGGCGTCCTCCACGCGCACCATAACATCACACATCCCGTCGATGCTCTTTTTATCGCGCAGGGCACAATATAAGACCCCGTACCGTTTAGCCTCATGTGTGAATTTCTGTAGATCCTCATTTTTAACGGCAAATACTTTCAGTTCCTTTCCGCTGCGCAAAAGTCCCTCCAACCGGGTTCTCCCTTTGGTCTTTTTCTGTCCTTTCAGAACGGCATACAAAAAAACAGCCAGATTTTTTGCACCTGTGCCGCCAATCTTTGCAAGCACCTCAATGCCTCTCAAACTCATATTAACGATTTGGTCCGCCGCGTCTGCTCCGCTGCTCATATGTGTTTTCCTCCCTTCTATGCTTTATTTCATCCTGTTTGACCAATTGCAGCTTTTCCCTGACTGCATCGGAGCGGGACAGGATACCCGCGCATAGCTTCACCTCCCGCCGCAGCATACTGATTTGTTTTGTGATTCCGGCGATCTGCCGCTTATATGCCGCAACCCGTCCCCCGTCCCCACACCTGCGTATTTTGTTGTAGATGGATTTGCGGGCATCGTACAGGGTGGCTAATTTCCGCGACTGTTCTGATTGATACCCTGAAAGCTGTTCTTTGGTTTCAATATGGTGTTCACCCAGCAGCCGCGTCTGTGCGATGATTTCATCCAACCGCCGGTTATCCTCACGCAACAAAAAATGCGTCCGTTTTGGGGACGCATGTTTTTTAGGCAAAATGCCCATTTTAAATAAGTAGTGAATATACAGCGCCTGCAGGCCGGTGATCTTTTTGGCAGTTCTGACGCTGCCTTTTATGGCGGCATGTTTTATCTTTGGCTCCGGCAGAACTTCCCGGCGTTTAGGGATACCGTTTTGCAGTATCCGCTGTTTGATCGCATCTTCTGAATAACCGCCGCCCAATGTTTTCAACCGGACATAACGCTCCTTACCCGGAGGCCGGACAGCCATGTATTTCACCCCGGTCTTAACTTCATACCCCTGCTTTTTCAACTCGGATATAAACTGCGTAAAGGTTATAGAATCTCCAATTGCCTTGTCCACATCCTCACGGATGAGGCCCCGGTATGTGGGTTTTCCTTCCTGCTCCGCCTTCCATTCGGCATAGTGTTTGGATTTTCCCCTCTGAGGATTTTCAATGATTGACAGCGAATATTCCCGGCACAGGCGGTCTGATACCTTCCGCATCAGAGCATAGGTGCTATTTTTATCGAGATACCGTTTACCGTCTATAAAGGAGACGGAATTCAGCACAAAATGATTGTGAAGATGGTTTCTGTCCAGATGGGTGGATACCACTACTTCAAAACGGTTGCCCCACAACTCCTGCGCCAGCCTTTTACCGATCTCGTGGGCAACCTCCGGCGTTGTTTCGCCGGGATAAAAAGCCTGATATCCATGAAAGGCAAGAATGCCGTCTGTTTTCTGAAACTGGAGCTTTGTGCGGCTCATCTGCTCATAAGCAATAGCGGGATCACAGTTCACCCCGGTCACATAAAACTGATGCTCTGTTTTTGCATCCTGCTCCGTATACTCCAGCAAGTTCTGCAGTCCCTGAAAATCCGGGCTTGAAAAATCAGGATTCCCGGTCTTATTTGGATTAGTGGCGTAATCAATAACCCGGCTAAGGCTATCCTGTACATCCCATATCGCTGTAGTAGCCATAAGTCACCGTTCCGTTTCATGCTGCTTATTATCCGGCATTAGGGGATAATCGTTCAGTAAATCTTTTGTATCGCATATATGGTATATGAGGTATGTGAATGCATCTGAATCAACCCGGATATTCTGTTTGTAATGGTCCGTCACAAGCTCAAGAGGATTTTTAAATTTCAGCAGATAGTCAAGATCTTGCTCGTCGAATCGGTTGAGCTTCATATGTCGGTATACCATTTGACAGGCTGCGATCTCATAGACTTTATCAAAAATGTCTTGCCTGCTTTTTTTGAGCATGGCCCTCTTAAAATCATTGAAGTTTTGATCGAGCCGCCTTGATAGCTGCTCATGCTTCATCATTTTGTTATCCATTAAACTCTCCTTTCTGGCGACGTGAACGCTGTCTGTATGTCCAGTATCGCTCTGCGCAGACGGTTGGCTTCGTACTGAAATGCAGACCTGTCTATATGCCCGGTTGCATTTGCCACCGCCGCAATCTGGTTCAGGTTAACGCCGATTGCGTGAAGTTCCCGAATCATGGAATGGTAATCCATAGGCGGGAGTTCTTTAGGTACATATCCGCTGATCAGTGCACGCAGATAAGTTTCCTGCGGCAATCCTGATTTCTTTACCTGTTGGTCAAGAAATTCTTTTTCCTGCGCATTCAGGCGTATTATGATTTGGATATTCCGTTTCCTCATTGTTTTCATACTCATCATCTCCTATCTGCATAAAAAAACCGTCAATGCTTCTAAACAAATAACGGTTTTGGTACAGGTATGATTTTTTATTTTATAAGGAAGCCACTTTAAATGCTCCACTGCATTTACATCAACTTGGAGGGCTGAATTTCAATTATTGATACCACCCACTCTACGAATGGTTTATTTTGTATTATTCAACCAAGAGTCGGTTGTTTATTAGATTGAAAAAAGGTATTATCAGACCATAGGCAAGGAGTTGTAATCAAAATGGTTAATGATAATTTTTCAAAAATAGCTCAATTCATCTCTGAATTGAGAAAAGAAAAAAAGTTCACTCAAAAAGAATTGGCAGAGCAATTAGGGGTTACAGATAAAGCCGTATCTAAATGGGAACGTGGATTAAATTATCCCGATATTTCATTATTATCAAAACTTTCTCATATATTGGGTGTTACAATCAGTGAATTGCTGAACGGTGAAAGGGCCGAATCCTCTGCACCGGAAGCAGAAGCCATGATTGAAGCAACGCTTAATTACGCTGATAGTACAGCAAAGGGCGCAATTGCTAAAAGCGCACGATGGAAATATATCGCTATAGTGTCTCTGATTTCGTTATTGGGCATCCTTGTTTTGATCGGCTGCAATTTAGCGATTGACGAAGGATTTAGATGGGCTGTTCTGCCTCTAAATATAACTGCCTTTGCTTGGATGATTGTGCTGTTAGGAGTATTTGTTGCGAGGAAAAATAAGATCGCTTCTTTATTGCTCTGTGGTTTTATTATTTTTTTAACGGCATTTTATTATTCTTCTTTAAATCAGATTCAGACAAGAGATATCAGCGCCTATGGAGCATTTAATGGATTTCAGAATGACTACATTCCTCACTACACTATCATTTTGGTTATGTTTATAGTCGCTATCGTACTGGTAGTTATTTCATTCTTGATTAAAAACAAAAAGCCTTCCAATGATACGGTTTTTCTCCTGGCAACAGTAAGTATAACCATTATTATATTATCCGTACTTACCGTGCCCGCAATTATGAATTACGTCGACATCAACGGTCTTGGCGTAAATCCAAGATTTACAATTCTTTTACTGCTAACATTCTTGATGAATTGCGTTTTGCTGGCGATATTGACAAAACATCATAAAAGGCAGTTTGCAGAGAAACAAAAGGAAGACAGCAATTGATCTTAATGCAACTTTCTATCTGTCCTTTTATATTTTTCTTATCCATTCTTATTTATTCTTCCGCTTGCTCAGATGGCGGATGCTTTAACTGCTCAACTGCATTGATGTCAATAAAATGGATTGCATAGTTGTATTCTATCTTTTCGTCATTTGATTTGCTGAAACGCAGTTTCCTTTCTTTGTGTTTACCCCATTGATGATAGTACGTCCATGATGGTTTTAAATTGTTATCTTTAGCGTAGGAACGTATTTCCCGCATGACCTCGGATAGCATATGCAGGTTCACCTTACATTCTCTTTCAAGAAAAGCAATCTTTCCAAAGCGCCAATTCTCATAATCTTTTATAGACAAAACACCGATGTCCATAAGAACATCCACAGGAGCAACAAAACCCTTCTTCTGTATGTTCCGGTACATGGAATTGTGTATCTGTCCCCTTATATTTTTCTTATCCATTGGAAACCTCATTTTCTAATAACATTATTATATATCTCTGTCATCCATAATAAAAGATGATTACGCTTCTAAAAAAAATACCGGTTACAGGTTTCTGTTCCGGCTTTATTGACTGATTCTTAAATTTGTGCTGATCAGGCGCCTGGGTGTCAAACGTTCGTATAGCGGGGATTTTAAGGGGGCTTTGCCCCTTAACAAGCGACTTTGGATAGCCAAAGTCAGTGCTTGCTGCACTTCAAGACAGGTCTTGAAGTGAATTTAGCTACGATTGTTCTCAAATACAACCCGCCGAAAAAAGAATCAATGTCCCGCCGTAATAGGAGCATTTCAAAAAGTATGGATTATAAATTGAGTCCATCTTTGAAAATTCTCGTGTTTTATTTTAAAATAAACCAGACTTTTCACTGCAGCGAATGCAAGGAGGAAAAAACAATGATCTGGTTTACCGCTGATCTGCACATTGGACATACGAATATCATCCGGCATTGCAACCGCCCCTATTCTTCGGTCCAGGAAATGAATGAAAGCCTGATTTCAAATTGGAATAGCCGTGTCAAAAACAACGATATAATTTATATCATGGGCGATTTATTCTTCCGAAACACAATTCCCGCTGAGGAATATTTAAATAGAATGAATGGGAAAAAGCATCTTATTTTAGGCAATCATGATAAGGATTGGATCAAAAAGGTGGATATGCCTAAATACTTCGTAAGCGTTGGCCGTCTGGCTGAAATCAGCGACGGCGAACACAAAATCACCCTTTGCCACTATCCCATGATGACATGGAACGGTATGACAAAAGGCAGCTATTTAATCTATGGTCACATCCATAACAACACAAACAGCGATTACTGGCCGCTTCTTAAAACAATGCCAAACGCGCTCAATGCAGGTGTTGATATAAACGAATTTCACCCGGTCAGTTTTGATGAACTGTTGTACTTTAATGATAAATTCAGGAATCAATAATCAACTTAGGTTAACATCTGATTAGGATGGGATGAAAAGAGAGAAGCATTTGCGAAACTGCTTCTCTCCATATAATCATCCTGCTTGGTTTAATATTTTTTTAAGAGTCAGGCCCATACCTATAGTCCTCTCCATATAGAGTTGTTTGGAAAACATGTTCTCCAACTGTATCTATAAATGTTTTATTTATCTTGGCTATATTATCCTTGGAGAATATTTGTTCATTTAACACTCTGAACAATGATTCAAGATATATATCCAGGTCTTTGCCAGCGAATTTCCGCCTGTCAATCTGATTCGTATATTTCCGCTTTAATTCATTCATATGGAAGCAAGCCACATAATAGTTGACAAGATACCCATCCGCATTTCCCGACGAGGCGTCGGATTGCTCAATAAAACCTTTTAAACTTTCATCAGCAACATACTTAACATCATTAAAAGTCATGTTTATATTTTTTCTAAAAATCAAAGTCAATGCAAAATATTGTGCAACAAATTCATGCCAAAAATAATAGCCTCTTCTTTGCCGGTTATCGAACATTTGATTTTTATTAATTTTATCATTTGCCATGAAATAAGAGTGCGCCAGTTCATGAAAAACTATCTGCGACAAATGAGAATAATGTCTTGCTTTTTCCGCATCAATCACTATATGAATCTTTTTATTCTTTCCCATCAGCATCATACCGTCAGTGTTTTTTTCTTTAAAGTTCTCTAAAAGTGATTCGGGAGCCTTATTTATACAATTTATGCTTTCCCACTCTCTTATTTTTGGATAAAACTCTTCCGTTTTAACCGCTTCCATTGACAATTTGTCAGGCTGCGGTTTAAATTGAGGATAGAAGTCGTAAAATTCTTTACATAAGTCAGGAATATGTTTTTGGGCTTCTTCTATATCCATTGTTATCACCTCATAGTATTTTATCATATTATTGCATTATAAAAACATCTTAAAGATGTATTCGTGGTTAATCCCTCTCAATCATCTGCGGTTTTTGTTGCTTTAAAAAACACTTTAAATAATCGTTTTCATCCTTTCCCCGTTTAGGCGGCATGTTCTTAACCGTATATTCGGAAGGAAGAATTAATTGAATGGTTTTTGCCGCCAACCGTCCAGGCACATCGTTATCCAAATGCAGAACGATATTTTTTATATGCGGAAAGTCTTGAAGGTATTGCATGAGCGCGGCAGGCGGTGTACTATCTTCAATCGTGTTCTTAGGCTTGTAAATTCCAGCCAGAGATAGGCAGTTTTCTTTCCGCCAATCCCTGCCGGCAAGCAGTTCCAGCGTGCAGAAAGAAAGCAAATCAATTGCACATTCAAAAAGGTGTAATGTATCAGATTCGTCCCTTGCCGAAATAGAAAAGGAATAATGCTTATCGCTTCCGGTAACATCACCTATAAACCGCTGGCCAGAGGTTCCCCGGCGCACACCATACCGTGAAACACCCTTCCTGTCAAAGCCAACAAAAACCGCGTTGTGGTAATCCTTACTTTCATATAATCTGTTGGTTCGGATGCAGTAGTCGATGATATCCAGGTTTATGCCGCGCCCCGCAAGGTAGGCAATAACGCGCTTGTTGTTTTGATTCTTTTCAGGCAAATGCAGCTCCTTCGGCTCAACTGCCAATGACTTTTGTGGCGGAACAGGCGGCGCAATGTCCGCCTGCCCGTCTATCAGAAGCACCGCTTCGGGAAGCGTCATGCCCCGCACCTTAATCAGATAATCCAATGCGGAGCGTCCCCCAATGCCGTGCGACCACCAATTCCATTTTCCATTACTGATTTTAAGGCTGTCATGCGTGCGCGTGGTAAAAACGTCGCCGGAAAACCGTACCAGCTCCTGTGGCTCATAGTTTTGCAGATATGTCAGCAAATCCATTTGTTTTGCCCGGTCTATTTGCTCCTTCGATACATATGGCATTATTCCCTCCAAATAAAAAAGCACCGGATACACTCCGATGCTGATATGGTATTCCATAAGTCTTTAGTCTTTATCGCTCTTTATTTTCTTTTTCCTTTTGTCCGGCGTTTCAAAGTCAATGCCGCTTATGGCGTTTTCGTACAAAAACCTCTTGATGTCTTGCATATCGCCTGTATTGTAATAGCTCGTAAGAAGAGTATTGAAACGCTCCATATTATTCTCGTTGATCGTCAGCATGCCGTTGCCTGCCGCCACCAGCAGCTTATTGGCAAGCATGAGCGACGTCCGTTTGTTTCCGTCCCAAAAAAGCTGACGACGCGCCCCCCAAAGGAATGCGGTAATTGCCTTTTCCGTATTTGTCATATCTGCCGTAAGGAGTCCCGCCAGTTCTTTTTCCACTTCCTCAGCCGCAGGCATAGGCGGTACATACTTAACACCCGAAATACCGACATGACCTGTTCGCAGCTTGCCCCATTCCAAAGCCTCATTGCGTGCGACAAATTCGTTTAGTTTGCAGATAAAAGGCAAGGTGACCGGATCGTCAATATGATCCAGCAGATGCCTCCAAGCATCGCGCATATTAAGAACCGCCTGGATATCGTTTAATGTCACGCCGGGTACATTCACGCCGTCTAATATCGTCTTAGTTTGCGGGAATGTGATATTCCTGTTCTCCATCTTCATTCCACAGTAAATATTCTCATCCCACTTTTTTTTAGCAAGAAAAATACTCTGCTCTTTGGTCAAACTGTATCTATCTTTAAAGTTTCGCATGATACCCACCTCTATCTATCCATCTATTTTTCCATTATATCCAATAAACAAAATCTATGCAATCAGAATGACTGCGCATATTGGCTCGGGAAGGATGCAGGCCAAACATCCTTCCCGCTTTCAATTCACCGTTCATACCCCACAGCCTTTTTCTCCGGTTCAACTCCATCGTCTGGCTCCGCATCAATCATCTCATTTTCCCGCTTGTCCATGTTCAGAAGCACATTCAGTTCATTCAGCCGGGCGGATTTCTCCTGCAGCTCCTGTTCTTTTTCAAAAGGAATTTCAATCTGCTCTTTGGCTGTTTCCATCTGGTGCTGATGTGTTTTTAGCTGCTCACGCCAATATTCCAATCTCTTCGGAATCTCGGCCAGTGCATTATTGAGCCTTGTGATGTTTCCATGAACATCCGCCCCCAGCTCCACAGTATGGCCTAAAGCGCCCTGCAGGGTGATTTGAAATTCCTTCCCGAAAGTGTTAAAAGAAAACATCATGGAAAATCCCATATATCTGCCCAACTCCTGCGGCTCTGGAGAGGTCATCATCTTGCAGGCTTCCAAAATAGCCGCGCCTGCCGCCGCCTTTTCAGTATAGGAGACGCCCTTTACCACCATAACAAACTTCTTTTCCTCTTTCTCACCATCATCGGTTACCGCTATGCTTTGTTGCTCATACAGGGCAAAATCTTTTTCAAATCCCGAAAGGCGTTCTTCGTCATACTTGATCGTCTGTGGGAAATATTTAATCAAGCTATCCTCCAGTTCATACCGCTGGCTTAAATGGTTGGCCTTCAAGAGCTTCAGCTTGGACACCTGAATATCAAGGTCCATCTTCTCTTTTATGAATGGGTTCCCGGTTGCCAGCGCCTTTACCTCCGCATAAGAAAGCGCCGTTTCGTCTATATCCTCGGCGCTTCTGACACATGATTTTGAAGTCATGATCTGTGAGATAAATTTCTGCTTATTCTCTAAAATCTGATACAGATAAGCGTCAAAAGTATTTTCGGTTACATAGCGGTAAATATGCACCTCCGGGTTTTTATTGCCATACCTTACGATACGTCCGGCCCGCTGCTCCAGGTCGCGCGGCCTCCATGGGCAATCCAGATCATGCAGCGCAACCAGCCGGTCCTGCACGTTGGTACCTGCGCCTACCATGGCAGTGCTTCCAAGAAGAACACGTACCCGTCCTATGCGTATTTTTGCAAACAGTTCTTTTTTCTTTGTACCTGTATTGGCTTCATGAATGAAAGCAATTTCATCCGCGGGAACACCTTGCGCAACGAGTTTTTGTCGTATATCATCATATACATTGAAACTGCCGTCGCCTTTGGGTGTGGACAGGTCGCAAAAAACCAATTGGGTCAGCTTCTTTTCCTGATTCTCATCCCATATGCGAAACACGTTTTCAATACAGTCGTTGACTTTACTATCAGGGTTATCGGGCAGCATGGGATTGGTAAGCCGCTGATCCAACGCCAGCTTTCTGCCATCGTTGGTGATCTTGAGCATATTGTCCTCATACGGCTCCACCATCCGGTTTCGTACCTTTTCAGCGCGTTCACCCAGTTCGGCAACCATATCTTTCTGGAATTCACTCGGCTTGGCTGCGACGTTATGATAGTTGGCTTTGGGAACAGGCAGATTGAGCATATCCGCAGTCTTGATATCCGCAACCTCCCGGAACATGCTCATGAGTTCAGGCAGGTTGTAAAACCGGGCAAACCTTGTTTTGGCGCGGTATCCTGTACCCTCCGGCGCAAGCTCAATGGCTGTTATCGTTTCGCCAAATGTGGACGCCCAGCAGTCGAAATGCTGCAGGCAGTGCCGTTGCAGCGTCGCATACTGTAAATACCGCTGCATGGTGTACATTTCAGTGATGGAATTGCTGATCGGCGTTCCTGTGGCAAAAATAACGCCGCGTCCTCCGGTGATCTCATCAAGGTAGCGGCATTTAGAAAACAGGTCGCTGGATTTCTGCGCTTCGGTTTGTGCTATGCCTGCAACGTTTCTCATTTTCGTGTAAAGGAAAAGGTTCTTATAAAAATCCGCTTCGTCAATGAACAGGCGGTCGACGCCCAATTCTTCAAACGTCACAACATCGTCTTTCCTGCTGGTATCGTTCAGTTTTTTCAACCTTAGCTCAAGCGCCTTTTTGGTTTTCTCCAAATCCTTGATCGCGTACCGCTCGCTTCGTTCCTCTTTCAGTTCCCTTATCCCGTTTGTGACCTCAAAGATCTGTTCCTCCAACTGCCGCCGCTGGCGCTCGGCAGAAATAGGAATTTTTTCGAATTGCGAATGCCCAATGATCACCGCGTCGTAGTCGCCCGTTGCAATGCGGCTGCAAAACTTCTTGCGGTTTTTTGTTTCAAAATCCTTTTTTGTTGCTACAAGAATATTCGCGCTCGGGTAAAGCTGTAAAAACTCACCCGCCCACTGTTCAATCAGATGGTTGGGCACCACAAACATGCTTTTGTTACATAACCCAAGATGCTTGCTTTCCATGGCTATGGCGGTCATTTCGTAGGTCTTCCCGGCTCCTACACAGTGAGCCAGCAGCGTGTTGCCGCCATAGATAGCATGCGCCACTGCGTCCGCCTGATATTTCCGTAGGATCCTTTCCGGGTTCATTCCGGTAAATTTGATATGGCTTCCATCATATTCGCGTGGACGTATGGCGTTGAAGCGGTCATTATAGATCCGCGTAAGCCGTTCCCTTCGCGCCGGGTCTTTCCATATCCAGCTCTGAAACGCATCCTTTATTGATTCCTGCTTCTGCTGCGCCAGTATGGTTTCCTTTTTATTCAGGACGCGCGTCTCCTTTCCATCCGCGTCCGTAACTGTATCAAAGATACGCACATCCCTGAGGTTCAGCGAATCCTCTATGATCTTGTAAGCATTTGCCCGCACCGTGCCGTAGGTCATATTTACCTTGAGGTTGCCCCGGTCCTCGCTCTTGCCCTTTATATTCCAGTTGGCAGTGTAGTTTGAATAGAATACGTCGATATATTGTTTGTGCATGTGAGGCGTTTCCAGAAGCTCAAACATAAAATCGCGGATCACATCGGCAGGCAACCATGTGGCCCCAAGGCGCACGTCAATTTCCGAGGCGCTTAAATCCTTGGGCTGAACTGCCTCTAGTGCCCGGATGTTGGTTTCCAGTTCTTTCGCCAGATCAGGCCGCATTTCCGCAATTCCTTTAGCAAGCCGCAGCTTGTTGCGCACATTGCCGGATAGATAGGCGTCCGCGGTGACAAATGGGCATTTCTCAAGGTCAAAAAAAGCTTTTGGAATCTCTGCCGGGTCGCAATCGCCCAAATCTCGAAAGATCACTCCCTGCAAATCAGCCTCAAGCTGCTCTGCCGAAAGCCCGGTCAGTAACTGCATGAATCCCAGGTCTATGCAGGCTTTTTCAGCAATGGTGATTGCCAACGCTTCGGAAGCAGTATCCACATGCGTAACCGTGGTGCGCTGCCGGATAGTCCTTTTCGAGAACATATCCGCCTTGCGCTTCAGTTCTCCATTTTCGTCGATTATCTCCAATGAGCAAAGCAAACAGTATGAGGAATCATCCGAAAACGCCAAATTATTCCCGCGGCTGTTGATTAAGCCATATTGCCGTGTAAAAGTATCGTATATACGGTTCAGCTTGTTTTGGTGATACTGGATGACATCGTCACCAAAGTCCTCGGTCTGATAATAAATGAGATCGCGGACGCAGTCCCGGAGTTCGATCATGCCCTTGATGCGTCCCTGCGCGGTAACTGAGGTATCAACCGGATTCATCCTGCTGTTTTCGCGGTAATAAATCTTACCGTCAATGGCGCAATAACTGAAATTACGGACGCTTGGATCCGCGGGGATGGATTTATCCTCGCCCTCGTCAATGTCGTCCAGTTCGTATTCGGTGATCTCCCCGTGGATGTTTTCCATCGCTGCGGAAAGCTGCCCGGCCAGATCAGCACCCTCTACAGGTACACAGGTAGTTTCACGGCTGTTGCCGTACATCCTTTCGTCATAAGCCATGGTACCCAGAACCATGTCCGGATTGTCCGCAAAGTATTGGTTGATGGGCAACCCGTCTTCTGTTTCAGTGAGATGCAGCCAATCGGGTTCAACATCCACCGGGCGGTCCCGTTTCTGCAGAAAGAGAATGTCCGCGGTCACTTCGGTTCCCGCATTCGCAAAGAATGCGTTATTCGGCAACCTGACAGCACCCAGCAGTTCCGCGCGCTGCGCGATATAACGGCGCACCTCCGGGCTTTGCTTGTCCATCGTGCCCTTGCTGGTAATAAAGGCGACGATACCACCGGGTCTGGTCTTATCCAAAGCCTTGGCAAAAAAATAGTCATGGATCAAGAACTTGTGCTTATCGTATTTCTTGTCAGCGACACCATAGCTCCCGAATGGCACATTCCCGATCACCAGATCAAAAAAGCTGTCGGGCAGGTTTGTTTCCTCAAATCCCTGTACGGCAATATTGGCCTGCTGGTAAAGCTGCTTTGCGATCCGCCCAGTAATGCTGTCCAGCTCCACTCCGTAGAGCCTGCAATCCTTCATGCTCTCCGGCACCAAACCAAAGAAATTACCTACACCGCAGGCAGGCTCCAGAACGTTTCCTGTCTGAAACCCCATGTTCTCCAGGCATGTATAGATTGCCTTGATTACTGTCGGAGAGGTATAATGGGCGTTTAAGGTGGATGCCCTCGCGGATGTGTATTCCTCATCCATAAGCAGTTCCTTTAATTCGGTGTATTCCTTCGCCCACTGGCCGTTCTTCTCATCAAACGCCTGCGGCAGGCCGCCCCAGCCGACATACTTTGAAAGGATCTCCTGTTCTTCCGGAGTTGCCAGGCGTTTTTCTTCTTTCAGTTGGTTCAGCAGCCGTATAGCAGCGATGTTCCAGCCGTATTTTGTCTTTTGTCCGCCTACACCCAGGTCATCATTGGTGATATGAAAATTGACACGCGGCTGCTTCGGCGTTTCGGGGACGAGGTCAATGCGGACTTTGGCAACCTCGCCACCCTGCACCTTTTGCCATACAGGTTCCGTCTGCCGCTCAAGCGCTTCCAACACAAATCCGATGCTTTCCTTCCGAAAGATTGGAAATCCTGTGCCCTGCTGGAAGGTAATATCCCGCAGGCTGACAGTTCCGGTCCCTTCGTCAATACTGTCTACGGCGTAACGCCGGTCCTCTATGGTAAACTCCAAACCAACGGCGATTTCTTTTTCGGCTGGTTGCGGTTCCGTTCGTTCGGCCCCCGAATCCGGTACTTCGATATCGAATTCTACATAGGATTTTTCGTCCCCGCTGTCTGCGCCTTCTATCGTAAAGGTATCGCCTTCGCGGGTGACGGTTACGTCCCCGGTTTCCTGCACCCATTCAGGCGTGTTCGCTTCTCCGGCATGAAGCGTTACGGTTGTATCTGCTTCTCTGGCAGGCTGCTCCGATGCTATAAGGTAGTCGTTCAGGGGGTTTTCACGCAAAACCTGTTCAAAAGCGTCCCGTGTAAATGTTTCTGTGAGCAGGGGAAAATGTATGTCCCGCAATTCCACCACATCACCGTCAAAAGAACACAGCTCATATTCATACGCTCCGATATACACCGTTGCGCCAAGTGCAAGAGCGTATTTTACGTTTTCCCGTGAGGGTTGTTCCTGTACGGCAGGGGATGGCTCCCGGTCAAGGATTTGACGCGCATATGCTTGCTCTGCAAGCTGTTGGCGGCGTTCTTCCGTCTTTTGCTCATAAACAGGCAGATACTCTTTTTCCTTACTGTTCAAATAACGGCCTGCGGCAATCAGTTCGCCCAGGCGCTTTGCAACCTGAATCCATGTCAGCCTTAAATCCGGATTTGTTATGGAATGACCGCTTCGGCTGATGCCAAAGCCTTTGCCGTCATTCCATATATCGCCTTGGGTTCCATCAAGAAAATAATGAGTACCGCCGCCGATGCCGTATTCATGCTTTAAAAAATCTGCCATATCTTTGGCTGTATGGTGCTCCTGATAATGTGCATACACGCGGAATTTACTGTCCTGGAAACCCGTGCCTTTACATAATGCGTAGTCTATTTCAGCTTGTGATATAGAAAAAGCGGAGGATTTTTTATCCTCCGCCTGTTCTATGGCTTCTATTTGTTCCTGTTCTGATGGAAGCAGGCTTAACTGTAAACCAGTTCCTCCAGCACCAATTCCTCCGCCTGATGTTTCAGGCTGTTCATGTGCCCTACCCACGCCATTTGATCGGTCGCTTTGTCCGGCGCGGGGTTGCTCTCCAGTAATTGGGATGTTATCAGTTCTACCCGCTCCCTCGCGGTCTGGTCGATCTCCGACAAATGGCTCATGAGTTTGCCCGACATCATCAGGCTTGCGTACATCCCCGGCTTGTGATTTTTCAGGAATGTTTTGTGCAACATCCCATATTTGCCTATCTGCACTTCTTCTTCCGGCAGCGTCAGGTCCGGTATCAGGTAATCGCCCTGTTTCGTGTAGGTCAGTTCCATATTCACCATTCCTTTCATCTTGGGTTCTGCTTACATTGTGACGCGCTTTTTCTCTTTTTGCAAATGTGCGGCTCTGCCTTATTTCAGCAAGCATCAAGTTCCTTACCGTCGATCCGATTTCCCTCAAGATCATCTCGGAAATATCGCTTGTAGCTGCGCCCAGGCCGGAAACCGTATTCAGCGTATTAAAATTGGCTACATTCCGAAAGTCCTCCGATGAAAGGTAATCCTCGGCGTTATATCCGCAGCGTGCCAGAAGCATGAAGGCTACGGAGCTTTTCAAAGTTTCCTTAAATACGGCCTCCATATTCAGATCATCCAGTTCTTCCAGAAAACTTTCCTCCCGGCAGTTCATCAGCTCGGAGAGATAGTCGGAAAAATTATCGTCCACAGCGTTACCGGCTGTCGCAATTAACGCGGCAAGCAAATCGTTAATGCCCTCCAGACTGCCAAAGGCGTTTTCCAACGTTTCCGTCACTGTTTCTTCATATCCGTCTTTCATTTTCCAAATAACAAAAGGACGGCTCCCACGGCTGTCTGTATCTGAAATATCGAACACATGGCGGAGCTGCAGGCGCGGCCCGCTGTCGTCTATAAGGGCAATGCCTTTTGATCCACCTTTGACCCATCGGTGTACCTTTTCATTCCATTCTTCCATTTCAGCACAGGCTGTCGCGTCAGGCCGCTGCGCAAAAATGAGGATCTGTTCCCAGAAGGAATACTTGTGGTTGTTCGCCGCGGTCTTTAAAAACGAAGTCCAATTCGTCTGGTTTACTGTAACGTCAAGCGCCGTCTTTTCCGAAAGCTCGGTAATATTTTGCAGCTTTGTAGCCAATTTCAACCTCTCCCTTATATAAAGATATACTTGTTGGAAAGCCTGCCGCCATCATCGGTATACCTCGGAACAATCCCGATCATACTCATACGCGCCAATCGGTGCAGATTGCGGCTCACAGCCGAGCGTGAAATCCCCAAACCCTTTGACAGGTTTTTTACAGATATGGTCAAGCTATAGTTGTCTTTTGAGATGTCCAAAATGTAACAGTACAGCAGCTTGGCGGCAGGCGGAACTTTCAGCCCCGCGCAAAGCTTGTATCTTACCAGATTGTTCATACGTTTCTCCTTTCCTCTATCGCTCCGGTTCGTGATGCTTCTTTTTTGGGGCAATGGATCGTCTTTCTTCTTTCGCTCTCTCCAACTGCCGCAGCGCTTTGTCCTGATACGTGTAAATGTAAAAATTGTTGTCGCCTTTGTGCGGGAAGCAGCGGAAGAAATAACGGTACTTATCCGTTACCGCCCGGAAGCCATAGGTTTCCGGTAACCGCGAACCGGGTATGCGGGCTTCCGGGTGCGCAAAGCAGTATTCCGCCATGCTGTGCATGTCCTTTAAAATACCGTTTTCCCGCAGCGAATTGATCAGGTTGTCAAATTCCTCCTTAAAGGCATCCGTCTTTAAATCACTTTGATGCTCCCACCAGCTCGTCCAGAACGCTTTGCCGCTTTGCCCAAAATCTCCGCGCAGATGGCCGATGCATCCGAGTTCCTTATCCATTTCGGGGTTTGAATAAAAAAAATCCGCTTCCTCTGGAGCGGCTGCTTGAATTTCATATTCCATCTTTATTTCCCTTCGTTCGTTAATCTGCCTAACGTTCCATGTCATCCTTGCTGTGCGCCGCCTTTTGGGGCCGTTGTTCCGAAGGGGTTAATTTCGGATAGAAAGTCCGCAGATACTGTACTTCTTCCTGCACGCGTTTGCATAAATTCTCCACTGCGGCCAGACGGTCGTTGCAGTAATGCCCATAATAATAATCCCGCTCGCCTTTGCGGCATGCCCATGTCACGAAATCGGCTGTTCCTACGGGTTCTGCGCGCTCTCCAATTACAAATTCTGAGCTTCCCACGCCTACAGCCAACCGGTCCGTAATGACGTATCCCTCGTTTACTTCCTTATCCATGATACTTACCTCCCATATCCCGCTGATATAACAGAATATATCCGATCTCGTCCATACGAAGGGACTTAATTGCAAGAATATCCTCTATACTCATTGCCATGATTGCTTCATCGGTTGCATATCCCGCTTCTTCCAGCTTTTCAGTAATCAGATCGGCCCTGAACTTGCACATTTTGGCCGCATGTCTGATACGGGATAGCGCCCAATTTCCGATCCCTTTTACCGAAAGCAATTCAAAGTCAGACATATCCAGAATCCGTTCAAGCGTTTTGATTCCCGCTTTGGACAGATTGTAATAAGCTCCCAACGACAATTCGTCCATCTCCGAAATGCTTGTTTTTAAATTCAGCATATCCGTCCTACCTTTCAAATTCAGGTATTTTGTGCTTCCTCCCGGCCTGTACCTGTTTGCGTTTTTCCTTTGCCCATTCGGGCATGAATTCAGGCTTGACAGTACCCAAGATATCCCCGCGGTTCCAACGTGATTCCTTGCCCGTATAAAGATTTACTGTATAAACCGCCCGGCCTCTGGAATTGGCATGGGTACCGAAGCCGCCTGTAGCCAACACGAGTTGATTATCTGCGGTACGGTATTCTGGCCATAAGCAAGACGCGCGGATTGCCACCACCTTGTTTTCAATGCTTTTTCCATAATCGTTTGGTTCACATTGTTCCGCTGTGATAGGTTCCAGAGGGATTTCGATTTTCGCCCTTTCCTCTTTGAAAGCTTCAATTTGTGCCGAAACACGAGCAGTAAATACACCCATCATTTCCAGATAATCCGCACTGCCCTCGCCATTTGAAAAGCGTTCAATTCCAAGTGGCTCAAACCAGGTAGAGTCGCATACCATATATGGGTGATCAGATTTGGCTTCATCAACACAGAAAAGTATTTCTTTGTCCCCTATATGGATCGCGTTCTTTACCTCGTAAGCATCTACCATACGTTTTTCATTTTCCATACTTCTTTCCTCCTGTTTTCCAAACAAAAAGGAACGGAAATCCGTCCCTTTTTTCAGCCTTATCGTTATTTGGTTTTTTGCTTTTTTCTGATTCTCAAATAAATGAGCCCGCCTACAATGATAAGACATAGCACAACGGTTAGAACCATCCTCATGACATCCTACCTCCCTTTCTTCAAAATTGCATTATTCCGCCGTATAGATACCCGAATACTACCGTGCATACCGCGCCAATTCCGATAACTGGCACAAGGGGTATCCGGCTTTTTAATGTCCTATGCTTACACTTTGTATGTACAGCCAGAACAGCAACCACCGGAATCATCAAGGTAAAGGCAATGAGTGTGTCCCATAATCCCAGATAAAAGGAGATTGCCATAATGAGCTTAACGTCACCGCCGCCCATGCTGTTTTTCAGCCATGCAATAAAAAATGGAACGGACAGTAACAGCCCTGCCGGATATATCCACCATGTACCGCCGTTTATAACCGCCATTGCCATATTCAAAAGCCCCAAACACAAAAGCAGAACAACCAGCAGATTTGAAACAGTCCTTCTTTTCAGGTCCGTACAGGCACACCACAAAAGAAGTGCAATAAAAAAAGCATCCATAAGGATGCCTGAAATCAATATCATGTTTGTTACCTCTCAGTCTGGAAATGTGAGTATGCTCTTATATAGAAATATCAGCTTATCGATGCGCTTTTCTGTATGGTAATGACCGCAGAACCAGCGGTTATATATCAGTCTGTTTTCAATTGTATCCAACCATTTCTCCGTGCTCTTATCCACTTTGGTTTGATCGATTTCCTTCAAAAACATCTCGGTGGGTTCGTATTTGAGGGGGCAGGTGTGGGACAGCACGGTATCAATTTCCCAATTCCCCGAATCAAGCCTGTCCTCCACCCTTTCCCTTATTTCCTGTGACGGTTGCTCGTCCTCAAACCAGCGAAGCCCCCGCGCAATCCTGTAAAACTTATCCACGCTGTACGCGCCGCCGATGACGATCGCCTTGCTGCCGTACAAATCGTATATTTCACCGTCTTTGGCAAGCAGGATATTGGGATAGGCCGATTCCATATACACGGTGCCGCCGTTCCATATACTTTCCTTATAGGAAGTGATTCCCTCGGGACGCATTTCATGGTTTCCATAAATAGAAAGCAAGGTCAATGGGAGTCGAACAAGTTGATTCTTTAGGAATATGTCCCGTTCGTCACCCGAATAATTGATTCCGGCATCACCCAGGATGATCAAGGTATCGCGCTGCGAATCAAGCTCATTGTTTGTGCAGAATGTAAATATCCTGCTGAAATCTCCATGCGTATCTCCCGTTATATAAAGCAAAATCGTCACCTCCATACAAAGATTATACCATGCTCGGGCAAAAGACCGAAAGTACGCTTATCTATCTACCATTTATCCACTATCTATCCACTGTCGTGATCCGGTCATACATGCTTCCGTCAATGGTCACGCTGCTGGTTGTATAGCCATACAATTGTCCAACCGGACTCCATCCATAAAACGCCTGTGCCAATACGGTATATGCACCGTCCGGGAACCACAAAGGAGTATAATGCAATCGGCTGGCAATAGAAGAATAAGGATTCCCGGCATACTGCCACGTGATGGACCAATCTCCCACTTGCCCTGATTGCGTTTCCAATGTATCCCGAACATTCTGCCAGTCGGAGGTCTGCCCGTAGCCGCTCTCGGGGTTTAGTACCCAAACCATCTGAGGACCGATCAGGTCTTCCGGATGATCGTAATTTGAGGTCAGCGTCGTAGTGCACTGAACCTGCGCACCAAAACCGGATTCCATCGTATACGGTTTACCCGCCTCGGCTATGCGGCTGTCCGGCGATATTGCAAATGTAGTGGTAAGCCTTGCCCAAAAGTTTTCTGTAACATAATTGCCGTTCACCAGCCTTTCTTCCTGCCATGTATAGTAATCGGAATTGCTTGTAGGCGGCAACTCTTTCAGACCATAAACATCATATTGCTGCTTCATCCCGGTATTGTCTGGGTCGATTACAGTCGAGGGCGGCAAATTGACAACCGTAACCGGCCCGCTCCATGTATTGTTGCTCTCATCCGTTTCCCCCAGTTGGCCGGACGGATCGGCCGCAAACGATGCTGTGTAATTTCCTGCAGGTGGAACGGTAAAACGGAACACGGCAAGGTTAGTGCCGTTTCCGGCTACGGGTATGGATTCAGTCATCATTATGGTGCCGACACTGAACCGAATAGACACGGACGGTACGGGCTGCGCCGTAAGGTTCTTAATCGTTGCCGATACAACCGCTTCTTTCCCCGCATACCAATTTTGCACAGTCGTGTTTGTTATGGTTATATCCGGCCTGAGCGCATTCACGGTCAGTGTTGCTGCTCTGGTGTTGTTGCTTTCATTACTTTCGGCAATCGTATTATCCGGGTCAACCGTGGCCTTGAGTGTAATGATTTGATTGTTAAGTGCGGTGGGAGCCGTAAAGGTAAATGTGACCGTTCTCTTTCCTCCATTCGCTGCAAGGGATGACACCACTTTGCTCTGCGTCCCGATCCCGCTGATTTCCAGTTTCATGGTCGTTGACGTTACAGGAGTATACCCAAGGTTAGCGGCAACCGCTGTCACGGTAACGGTATCTCCCGCTTCATAAGTACTTTTATCCGTAGTCAGACTGGATACTGTTAAATCAGGAAGTGAATAAACTGTTGTTGTTTTTGTGAGAGTATTATTCGAATAGTTTGTTTCATTGAAACGAGTTGAGGTATCTGTATTATATCCTATCTTTGCTGTAAAAGTAGCTGTAGCATTTCCAGAAAGCGTATTTGCTTTAACTGTATAATTTATTGTTGTACTGGCTCCAGCTTGTAATTCGGAAACTGTCTGATTAGGATTGGTTATAGTAAATGGCGTGCCAAGAGAAGAAGATGAAGCAAGCGATACTGGTACATTTACCGCTGGAAGACTGGAATTATTTTTGTAAACTACTGAAACCGTTCCTGTGTCTCCGGCATTATATGAAGCGTTACATGTGATACTGGTTGTTTGAACATCAAAAAGTGGAAGAGTTGTAGAAATAACAACTGTATCCAGATTTCTTATATTTGTAGTATTATTTGCTGATGAAGGGTCTCCGATAATAAACGATTGAACATGAGGTCCATAAGTTGCAAATATTCTAGTATAATATTGTTGATCTGCTACTTTTCCTGCAAGTGCAAAAGATAGAGTTTCTCCACCTTTTATATACGCCGAGGATATTTGAAGATTTGAGGTAACGGATGTGCTATAATTAAATGTTGACATAGCGCTTGCGACAGATGCATAATTTGGAACACTTAAATTACCAAGGTTGGTCCAATAAAATCCAGTATTATTAGAATAATAACCCGGATTTTCTCCAGCGGGTACATTTGCACTTAAAGGAATACTTATTGTTGTAGAATTTAGCCTTGTAGGAGTTCCCCAAGAGCCTTGAAGATTCGGGAATATAACTTGATTGCTACATAATATACGTTTTGCGGCATCTTCTAAAGCATACTCATAATTTGATACTCTAAGATCGTTAACATGAGCTGATGTAAATCCTCCGATATCAGAATGAGACATGCCTTGCGAAGATATCCTCTGCATAGCCATATTTGTGGCATAATATCTTGCAGCTTGATCTGGCTGAGAAGTCCCAAGGCCATAAAGATAACCTATATCTTCTATTCCTCCATATCCATACTTTAGAATAGTGGCATATGCATCAAACAGTGTGGAATAGTTAGCATTGCATACTCCATAGCCTGTAACTGGACCATCACAAGTATTCCTGAAAGCTATTGTTACTCCATAGGCTGGAATAGCACTATTTAAATCTCCACCGCCCATAGCGGCTGGTCTGCCTAATTCGTAACCACCCGCATTATTTGTTTCTCCCCCGCCCGCATTAACTGGAGCACTTATGGGAAATGCAAACCAAGTATTTCCTCCGGCTGTATAATAATATCTTGACAATAAAGCATCGGAATCATAATTATATTTTATATATCCATTTGCAGATTGCCAACTGGCACCCGGAACACCACTGCCGGTATCCTGAAAAAAAGTTCCGGGAGAAGTTACGTCGGCATAACATGTTGCAATAGGTAGTGCGATAACAATAGCTACTACAACTAAAATTACTAAAAATCTTCTTTTCATATGTAACCTCCTATCTGATTTATTCATTTAATAAAGGTAAAATATTTAAATAAAAAGAGCACGGCTATTTAACCGTGCCCAATAATCTTGAGTTATATTTAGAAATCCCTGCTTGAAGGAGGTGGACTTACTATCATATCACTATGATTAGGAGTAGGTCCCGGAGGCGGGATAGGTGTTCCTTCTGGCGGAATGTATGGAGTGTTCGCGGGAGGGGGTGTCGGCGTAGGAGTGGGAGCCTGGGTCGGCTGCGGTGTTGGTGCTGCTGTAGGTGTTGTTGTTGGTTTTGGTGTTGCCGTGCCGCCGCTGCTACCCGATGAAGAACTGCCACTCGAACCGCTTCCTGAAGAAGAACCACCGTTTGAACCGCTTGAACTTGTTTTCTTAGTTGCCGTAGGCTTCTGCGTGTCTATTGCTGTCGGTGTAGGCGTTACTGTAGGAGCCGTTGTAAGTATTGCTGTTGCTGTCGGCGTTTCAGTCACAGTCGTTGCTGTAGTCTCGGGTGTAGCCGTTGCCGTAGCTGTTTCTGTAGGCTCGGGTGTTACCGTGGGAGCCGCTGTTGTTGTGGTCTGCGCGTTCGCAATAGTAATTATGGCAATGACTATAACTACCGCTACTATTACTATAATAATTATGTTTTTCTTTTTCATTGTGATCGCCCCTTTTATTAGTTAAAATATACCATAAAATTGTTTTTATTTCCAGTTTTCTTGCTCGTCGATATATAGAACACTTTCCCTTATCTGCATCGGGATTTTTACTTCGGTCAATCCCCCTATCGCCCAGGGGAGAGGCGTTACAAAGTCCGAATCAATCCGCATGGTCTTATCATCAATGTTAATTACCACATCGTCAAGTTTGTACACAAGTTTATCTTCATTCTGTTTTACCCAACTTCCGCTGTCAGGAATGGTCCATCCCAACTCGGTCAAATTGTCTTTCAATACGGATTCCGCTGATGCGGCAGGTATGTCAAAGTCTGCATCTCTGACATTGGGGTTTATCATGCATGTATCAATGGCCACAATCGCCGCACGCTGCAATTCGGTTTCCGCAGCCTGATATTTGCTTGATACCGTAACCCCTGCATAAATCACAAAAGCCAACGTACAGAAAATGAGTATTATAAAGGCCGCGCTGATGACCGCATTTCCGTTTTTGTCCCTTAGAAAGCGCCTCACTTAAAATACACCTCCGATATACCCCGCGCCGAAGCGGTTATCTTCACATGAAAAGCTACCGGATCTCCAAGTGCGGGACGCATGATAACAATAGGGATTGTTTTCGTTATTGTGACGGTAAAAGGTGTTTTCAATTGGATGGTCTTTTGGATGGCATCCTTCCAGGTTGTATCCACTTCAATGGTGTCCGGCACAATAAAATTTTCATTCCCAGCCACAGACTGTAATGTCTCGTCATCCGCTTTGCCGTACAGCTCCACCGTTCTTGCCATATATTTTGCTGTTTGGTCTAAGGATTGCTGCGCCGTAAACATTGGAAACAGCGCCATCAGCGACGCGACAAATGTGATGATAATAAGCAGCGTGATCAGCACATCCATATACCCTTCCGCGGTTTGGTCTCGAATAAACCTTCTTTTCATACAATATCCTCCTAGTGAAAGGAGGGCTGTCTTTAAGACAGCCCCGTTTCTTTCCTGTCTTATGATGGTAAAACATTGATTCCGGTGAACGAATCGGATATTTTCGCGATGAGGTTCTGAAACAGGTTCGGGACCGCCGCGTTCAGTATGACCAGGACCGCCGCGCCGATAACCACTACGATCAGGATTTTCATTGCGACATCAAGAAAAGCTTCGCCTTTCTTATCGGATATAAAGTGTTTGATTTTGTTTTTGATTTTCAACATGATATTTTTCTCCTTATATATTTTTTTAGATGGTAGATACAAAAAATTTGTTTTGGGCAACAATAAAAAGCGGCCCTCCTTCCGGTGCTGCCTTCAAAGCGAATACGTTCTTAAAAACCCGCGGCCTGCATATTGCCGATAATCAGCAGGACAAACGGTATCATGAACATGAATATCATAAGGATAGTCAATATGAAGGACGCGGCCTTGATTCTGGCCGGAGATTTCTCCATGTTTCTCCGGAGTGTTTCCCGCTCTTTTGTACGCATATCCTGTTCCAACACAAGCAAGCTGACCTTTTGATCAACACCCTGATTCACGCCGCACAGGATCGCGCATAAGGCCGCGAAGGACGGCAGACTTAGCCGTGCGTCCATCCGGCGCAGCGCCGCTTCCTGATTCCCCGTTTTCATATCAACAATAAGCCTGTCCAGTTCCACGCCCAACTCCCTGCCCGCTACCTTCCGGTATTTTTCAAAAAACGAAAGCAGGTCCCGGTTGTCCTGAACCGAATAATTCAGCGTTTCCACCAAGCGCGGCAATTCCGCTTCGATTGCCTGATTCAGTTCCTCCACCTTTTGACGGACGGACTGCATTCCCCGGAAATATGAAAGCAAAGCAATAGCTGCAACGATCAAAAACAGCCAAGGGATTCCAAGCGGGATAAACAGCAAGCCCATAAGCGCCAGTAACAGAGACTTTGCCATTAGCGCCGATCCATATTCCTGTGGAGCCTGCCTTAAATCCAGCCGTTCAAAATCTGCTTTCATCCGCTTTGTTTTGTATTCGCTCATAGGAAACAGTTTTGAAAGCAACACTGCCAGCGGCAGCAGGATTTTTTGTAGTTGTTCGGACAGGCTTCTCCTGCCAAATATGTTCCGGATAGCCTCTATTGCTTTACCCGAAGGCAGGATAAGCACAGCTTGCGCGACGCGGAACAGGCCGAATGCGGTCAAAAATACTGTGGCGACGATTAAAATAAGGCTCATTTACTCTCACCGCCTTCCAACGGCCTGTACAGCCTGGACACCCAAACGGATGTTGCAAACACCGCTGCCAGTACCACCGCCAGCGTTATTTGTCCTACAACCGTCGTTGTCAGCATGGAATACCAGTCGGGCATCATCGCGCCCATTAAAGGTATTGACCCCAGAACGATGAGCACAATGATGACATAGTCGCTCGTCTGTTTACGCAACGCAGTGTCCGTTTCCATTTGCACGCGCCGCATTTCCCCCAGCCTGCTTACGATTCCAGGCAGGGCAAACCGTAACTGCCTGTCCCGTTGGCACTGCATCAGTATGTCGCACCAATCCCGCCAATAACGATTGTTGATCCTATCCCGCATTTTCTGCAATGCCTTTACTACATCCGAATCAATAAGCTGTGTTTCGGCATAGAATTGGTTAAAGACGCCTTCCACCGGAGCCGGAAGCAAATGCAAATTCTTTTCCACCGCGCCGATCAAGTCGCCGGAGGATACATAGCTGTTGGTTACGGTGCCCATGGCACTCTCCAGCTTTTCGTACAGACTGCGAAGATAGTCGCCTGTACGCACCCTGATGATGATAAGCGGCGAGCTGCCGAGGCCCACAACCAGTACAATCGCGGCGGGTATATTGTTCATCGCAAGGCCAACCGCCAGCCCTAAAGCCGCCAATATAGCCGACATCCATCTGTATGTTCCTGTTTGCTCTCCCCTTCCTGCCGCTGCAAGCATTTCTCCGGTTTCTTCCATCAGCCTGGAAAGCTTTCCTTTTGGTTTGCCTGTTATCCGCCTGATGCGCCTGTTTCGTTCCTGTTTTTTAAGAAACTGCTTTGAAAGCGTGCCTGTAACATCAGACAGACGGATTTTCAGCAATAAAAAAAGCCCCACTATGATCAGCAGGGCTGACAGGATGTTTGCCATCGCTTTCTTTCACCTCCCTCAACCGTTCTATGACTGTTCTATTCGCGCCGTTCTCCCGCAGCACGTCCGCAAGTTCGTCCGAAATGCCGTTTACCCGGACAAATCCGCCGCTATCTCCATCCGTTTCAAACCTGTACAGTGTCCTTGCCTGCACGATACCGTCCCTTACCCCTGTGGCTTCAACGATCTCCATGATCCGTCTTGTTCCGTCCGGGAACTGCCGCTTGAATACCATGACAGGGAAAGCCTCCGCCACAAAGCTCATTAGAATGTTCGTCGTAATATTTGTTCCCGACATCTGGCACATGCTTAAAATACGGTTGTACGCCTTTCTTGCGGAATTGGCGTGCAGGCTTGTCACTACCGCATGCCCTGTGCGCGCCGCTTCCTGCGCCACCATTGCTTCCGCTCCCCTCATTTCGGCTACGGCAATAATATCCGGGGAAAACCGCAATGCCTTTCTTAATAGATCATTCATATCCACATCCGCGTTTTCCATATCCGACGGGCGGGTGCAGGTATGGATCACCCGGTTTTGCGTGTTGCCCTCCGCATCCTCGCTGAATAAATCAAGCTCGCGTGTTTCCTCAATGGTATAGATGCGGTTATTCCTGTCCACCGCGTTCAGAAGAAAGGAGATATCCGTGGTTTTGCCCGAACCTTTTTTCCCCGCAATACCTATCGAAACACCGTGATTCAGGCAAAGCACAACAAAATCCAGCATTTCGGGCATAGCCGTACCCCATTCAACAAGCTGCCCTTTGGTCACTCTCGCCAAACGTTGGCGGCGAATGGAAAACACCGCGCCGCTGCGTTTGTCTGTAACGGGTGGTATCATAGCGGATATACGGATGCCTTGGGTAATGTAACTGTCCACAATCGGGTTAGTGCCATCCAGCACCAGGCCGCCCAGCCTCACCATTTTGCGAACCGTATCCTCCGCCTGCTGTGGTGACAGAAAACGTTCGGGGATTTTCCGCCAGCCTGTCCGCGTGACAATCTCGATATCCCTCCAGGAATTCCCGTTGATTTCCTCTATCTCATCATCGCTGATATACTTGTCAAGGAATCCGAAACCCGCCATATCTCCGTACAGTTTTTCAGTCAGTTGCTCCATGTTGAGGCCATCTGCACACAGACTGTTTTTTCCTACATATTCCGCAATCAGCCGTTTGACGGATTCGGAAGCCGTCTTTTCTGCGATGATTTTTACCAGTTCATCCGCATGGTTCCCAGATATATACGCCCGAACCTGCTCAAGCACCATTTCATAGGTAGTTTTTTGTTCCGGGGTTTCTTCCTGCATATCGTAAACAGATTCACGCAAGGTTTTCAAAACTGTTCACATCCCTTCAACAATACGCAAATCTTCCGGACTGCATACATATACTGAAAGGCTGCGGGCGTGGTTCCATCCAGCGGGGATACACCTGTGTCGCGCATGTACCTTATTTCTTTACAAAAGGGAAGGTGTGCGGCAAAATGCACTCCCGTTATTTTCTCGATTGTTTCAATATCGTGATACTTGTCCTCCATTGCGGCAACTGGCAGTAACCTTTCTTTGGCATTCATGCCCTCAATCAGCGATTTTACTGCGTTATACCAGCAGAAGCCCTGCGCATCCGGGGTAATAGGGACAATTATTTTATCCGCGTTGTGCAGAGCGGCGAACAAAAAAGGATCATAACGCTGCCCGGATAGGTCGAGAATAACCGTATCGGCAAGATCGACGCATTGAATTATAAAATTCCTTACAGCCTTATCCCCTTCCAGACCGATCTCATACGAAAGAAAGTCGTCCGTGCCTGTCAGACCTGCGTAGAACAAGTTCCCATGTCTCGGATGCTGGTGCAGGAAAGCCGCGGCGTCATCTTCTCCGCCTCTTGAAATAGCCCTGCCAAGCGATATTTTTCCTTCAAATACTGCACTGTTTATCCGTTGGGGCAATGTCGGCTGTGTCATGTCCGTGTCAATTACAATAGTGGCGTTCTTTTGTGCATACGTGATCCCCAACGTGTCAGCCAATGTGCTTTTTCCGATACCGTCCCGTCCCCAAATAGCTAATAACATATTATTTTACCTCCGTATTAAATACACGCTGCGCATCAGGTATGTACTGTGCGGCAGCTTCTCCCCTTGCAACAAAAGCAAGGTCTATTACACTGTTTTGTTCCAGTTCCGCTAGTTTTAACGCCTGCGTATTGTTCACATAAAACGATACCGTTGCGGGCAGGCTGTTCTTTTCATCTTTGCCGGGATTTCCCGACACATTGGCGTCCGATCCGTCGCTGGCTGTTGCCATACACACTTCAAGATATTGAAGTTCCGGGGAAATCACAGCACCCGAACCGCTTTTATCTTCCGCTCCTGGTTCAACCCCCAGCGTTTGTGTGGCGGGGGCCTTTGGCACCGCTATTACCGACACGATGTCCCCCGGATGCAATCTCCCCGATACGCCCGCCGCTAACGAGGGTACAGTGACGGACATTACCATTTTGCCTTTTTCCGTTCCTGCGGAAAGCACGTTCTGTCCGCTTAATGCTGCCGATACTTTTGCTTTGGTCAGGTAATCCCCGGTATACAGTTCCGTATTTGCGTATTTGCCTGCGGCGTCGGTTATGTTCCCGATCCCGCCCTGTATAAGGCTTTGGGGTACGCTTACCGCTTCCACCATATCGGCTGTTATCTGCGTTCCTGCCTGTACGGATTCCTTCATCCTTACGGCGCTTGTGTAAGCCCCCTGCCCCTGCATTGCAGGCAGCGCGGCAAAGCTGATAAGGATACCGGCAAATATGCACAAAATACCGATAACGTATTTGTTCCTGAATAGCTTCATGTTTGTTTCTTACCTCCTAAAGATTTTTTGTTAGTCACCTGCCGAAAAGGATAATTTCTTTTTTCGGCAAGTAAACTTTCAGGGGGAGTGGTGCAGGAGAGAGGGAAGAAATGCAAAACCGCTTTCCTGCCCGCTTTCCCTGAAAAAATAGGCTTCCCCTGGGAGCCTACTTTTTTAATTAGTCATCAAATATGACACACTTCTCCTGGCTGCATTTCCCAAGACTTTCATTGAAATGCAGGCAGTGTTCGCAATCCTTCTCTTTCTTGGTCTTAACATGCCTGCGGTCAAAACCTGGCTTTTCTTTCATCATGCGTTCATACTCTGTCAATTTCCCTTCGGTGAAGAACATCAGATCACTCCCTTCTTAAAAAAGGGCATAAAAAAACGCCCTCAATTGAGGACGAATTTGCTTTGCCTGCAGCCCGTAACTTTTTTACCTTTCCGGCTCCTGATCCCTTTGGCGTTTCTTGTACCAGCTTTCAAGCAGTTGGACAATAGTATCCTCTTTTTGCTTTTCCGTAAAGTTGCTGGGGAAAAAGCGGTCTATGCGTTCCGTTTTGATGGTGAGCTTTTCCTTCTGGTTGGACTTTTCTTCCGTAAGAATGGAGAATATGACGTCAATGTTCAGCCTCCCATCCTGACTTAATTTTTTCATTCTCTGGGCCTGTTCCAAAGACGGGGTGCAATCTTCCGACTGCATAGTCTCCAAAAGCTCCTGTTGTTCATTTTCGGCTAAGTATGAAAGCTCAACGGCTGGATTGAAAGCGATCTGTTTATTGTCCACCATTTCAAGGACAGGAGGAATTAATTCTGTAAGGCGAATATAGCGCCGCACCTGATCTTTGCTTTCACCCATTTGTTCACCTAAAATTTCAGCCGAAAACTTCCCCTTTAAATTCTGCGCAACTTGCGTAGAATTTTCTTTGCTCGGTCTGCCTGCCTGACGTTTCATAGCCTCCAACTTTAATTTATATGCAAAGGCTTTTTCGCTTGGCGATATATTCTCCCGTTGCAGATTACTGTCCACCATTGCCAGGATTGCGGAATCATCATCTAATTCACGTATAATGCAAGGCATAGTCTCTTTTCCGGCAAGCTCGCTTGCCTTTTTTCTCCTGTGTCCGGCAACCATTTCATACCCGCCATCCGCTTTAGGCCGCACAAGGACGGGAACCAAAACGCCGTACTGCTTTATACTGTCCGCCATTTCCAGCATGGCGGCATCCGCCTGCACCTTAAACGGATGGTTTGGAAAATCACTTATTTCCGATAAAGGAACTTCCTTTACCTTTTCATGTTGTTCCTCGGTGCGGCTTTCTTCCGTTGAAAACAGGTCATCTACCGATGTCAGTTTGATACTTTCGCGTATGTTGCTTTTCGCCATTGCCCTGTACCTCCTTCGTCAATGCTTCATAGGCTTTTGAGACTGTCCCGTGCGGATCGTGCACGTAAATACTCTTGCCCTTGGCGCTGGTTTCCGCCGCCCGAATGGATAAAGGTATTTCCGTATTGAAAACACGTAGTTTGTCCCCATAATCCCGCCGCAACACAAATGAAATATCCTTTGCGAAGTTGGTTCGGTTATCCACCATTGTGAGCAGTACGCCCTCAATCGCCAGATTCGGATTGATCTGCCGTTTAACCCGGTTGATCGTCTGTAAAAGCTGCGTCATTCCCTTTGCGGGCAGATAGTGGGATTGGACGGGAATGATAACGCTGTCCGCAGCCGCAAGCGCGTTAATTGTCATCATTCCAAGGCTCGGCATACAGTCGATCAGCACATAATCGTATCCGCTTTTAACAGTATCAATGTAACTCCGCAGAACCGTTTCCCGGCTCATGGTGTTGACGAGCGATACTTCCATTGCGGACAGCTCGATGTTACCCGGCATGAGGTCAACGCCTTCCTCATGGTGCAGGATGCCGTCGTCGGGGCTAAACGGTTCTTCCTGTATGATGTTGGTCAGCATGGTTGCCAGAGATTCGGGCAGATTATCCGGCTCCTTATATCCCAATGAATCTGTCAGATTCCCCTGCGCGTCCGCATCAACCAGCAGCACCTTTTTACCCATCATGGCAAGACCTATGCCCAGGTTGACCGTCGTTGTTGTTTTACCCACACCGCCTTTTTGGTTGGCGAGGGCGATTACTTTTGTCATTTTTGAATTACCTCCTTTAACATAAAAAAGCCGCTTGCTCTAATCATCAATAAAGCAAACGGCTTCTTAATAAAATATATATAATGCATTAGCTCATTCTAATGCTTTGTTCAAAACAAAATAGCTTGGAAAAAACACGAAAAAATTTATGCTAAACTTTAATTCTCGTCTTTTTGTTCACTGAGCTTTTTTTCCACTTCCTCAATACTCATTTCTCCATTCGCAAAGGCATTAACGATATTTATAACCTCGCTGATGTCGTGATTCCCATAACCCATAGCCGCCAAAATTAACGGTTTACGAATTCCCAGATCAGGGCAAATTTCCGTTCCTTTTTGGTGGTCCGTATCCCACTCCACGATGTTGTTTTTAAAATCTAGAGTTACCTTATCCATAATACCCCTCATTTCTTCCAGATTCAGAAAGCAAATAGCCCGGTACATCCGGGCTATCTGCTGTCAATTATTTCCTAAATCGGGGTTTCATTTGACATGCCCCTGCGTGTATTATAGCATACTTCTAAAAAATTCAATACGGTTCCGCTGAACAGTTAAATTCGTTCTACCTTTTCATCTGTCATTATTTGATACATAATTCTGGTATCTCCAGGCACTTTGAACAAATCACAGCCTTTTGATAGAACGCGCCATAAAACAGCATGTTGTCCGGTTTCTAATAATATTTCCGTTTCATTAACTCGGGTATAATTAATCATTGTGTTTCCGCTCGTCATATTGGCTCCATTCTCCCTGGATTGATAGCCGGAGTCAGCCCATTTCTTTTATGAATTTTTTTCATACAACTTTATAACCTTATTAAAATCTAATTCAGTCATATCATTTTCTTGATAATGTAATATGTCCACATGCTTTTTTAGTTTTTCAGAAACATCATTTTCAAAGCCACACAAATGAAGCAAGGTAAAGACCCCTTTACTCTCAATCATAAGATCAATGTCGCTATCTTTTTTAGCATTTCCATCAGCATACGATCCAAATAACCGGACAGTCTTAATAGGATACCTGGGGGCTACTTGTATAATTACTTCCCGTATTTCTTCAATTGCGAGAATTTGACTTTCACTCATATATTAGCCTCTTTTTACAATAATGTAGCAAGACTGTAGCTTTAATGCAAATGCAGAAAAATAACTCTTGTTGCCTAATGCTTTTTCTTTTTCCTTGTTCTCTTTTTTCTTAACTGACGGGACGCTTCCATCTCAATAAGTTTTTTCTTAATATTAGCATGTATCTCTTCTAGTTTTTTAAGTTTATTCTCATCAACAGAAGCGTTCATATAATCATCGAGAATTTTACCGAATTTTATCTCCCATTCTTTTTTCAACTCTTTCACCTCTCAATTTGAAATGATTCTTTCTATATATAAGAGAGATGAAATGCTGAATTTGTAGTAATTAGATTTCTCATTAAATAAAATGATGGTATAGGATGTTTTCTAAATATCCTATACCATCTACATGTATTTTAACATTCGTCTGGATAGTATTCGTACATTAAGTCTTCCAAGTCGAGCAAAAACTCACCTATAAAGAGTTCTGTGAGTTGTCCATTTGTTTCAATCAATGCAATCTCATCTGGGTAGTTAAGTCCGGAAATATCATAAAGCAAATGGATAAATTTGATTGCCTCATCGAATTTTTTACATTCAAAGAGCGCCTTTGTTATACTTTGTATATATCGCAAAGAATTCTTGTTTTCGCTCATGTCGTCAATCATATCTACTAGCGGGGCAGTAAATGCAGCAGAAACCATATTTACTGCCGTGTTAACCTCATTTGTGAGAGGTCTTTCTTCTTCGTTTGCTTTAGTCATTGTTTAATCCTCCTGTAACTTTATATTTCTTTACTTCTCTTTACTGTTCTTTATATCTATTTAGGGAGCATTTGATAACATTATTGCAACAATTTGGGTTTTGTCACGGTTTTTTTTATTTCGGAAGCAGGTCATGAGAGATGATGTTATCAAAAATATCTTGATAACATTTCAAATTGTTATCACAATCCAAAATATTTTTGACTTCGTTTTTAGAAAAAACAAACCCTTGAAAACATGATTTTCAAGGGATTTTGGCCAGACTGTCCGAAAACCGGCGTATGATATAATAAAAGCATAAAAACAAGGACCGGTTAGGGATATGAAATACATAGAAGGTCAGGACCGCAGGCAGATCACACTGCTGCCGGACTGCATCGAAGATTACATAGGAGAAGACAATCCTGTGCGGGTGATCGACGCATTCGTAAATGGGCTGGATTTAAAAGAAGCAGGCTTTGAACGGTCAACTCCGGGCGAAACCGGACGGCCGCCTTATAACCCACGCGACCTTCTCAAGCTTTATGTGTACGGATACTTTAATAAAATCCGCTCCAGCCGCAAGCTCATGGCGGAATGCGCCAGGAATATCGAACTGTTCTACCTGCTCGGCAAGCTTAAGCCGGATTTCCGGACGATCGCCGACTTTCGAAAAAACAACACGGCAGCACTCAAAAATGTATTCCGGGCGTTTGTAAAGATATGCATGAAGCTGGGGTTATACAGGAAAGAGCTGTTGGCGGTGGACGGTTCGAAATTCCGGGCAGTCAACAGCAAGGACAATACGTATAACGCCGAGATATTGGAAAAGAAGCTGCAGCGGATCGACGGGCATATCGCGGAGTATCTTTCGCGGATGGACCGGGAGGATGAAACCGAAACGGATACCTGCTCTTTAACGCCCGGGCAAATCAAAGAGGCCGTGCGCGAGCTGACGGAGCGGAAGGAAAAGTATCAGGGATATCTGAAAGAACTGACCGGCAGCGGCAAAACACAGCTTTTACTGACGGACCCGGATGCGCGCCGTATGCACAGCAAGGATGGATTTCACTGCTGCTACAATGTGCAGACCGCTGTGGATAGTGGAAGCCATCTGATAGCGGAATATGAGGTGACAAACCATAATACCGACCAGGGACTGCTCAAACAGGTTGCGGACAGTGCCAAAGAAATGCTTGAAACGGAGACTCTGGAAGTCGTAGCGGATAAAGGGTATGACAGCCGGAGGGATATTCTGGACTGTGTGATGAACGGCATCGTCCCGAACGTAGCGCTCAAATACGACAAAAAGGAACGAATCTATGCGCTGGAGTATGTGGAAAACAGTATTACAGAGCAGGAGCACAATTCCACAAAACCAAAGGATATTCAAAAATGCATAACGGCGGGTGTTCTTCCGGCCTGTTACGAAGGGACCGGCATCCGGGTGGAGCTTCATGAACCACGTATACTGAGCTGTTTCAGCTTAAATGGAGACGGCACAGTGGCCTGCCCCATGGGAAACAGGCTGGCGCGTCTAAAAATGCGTGGCAAAAACACGATATATGCAAACAAAGACGCGTGCAGGCAATGCTCAAACCGGTGTACGGGCGGACAGGGACATAAGACGGTGAGCTTTGGCCCGGACACAAGCTATGTGCCGGTACGGATGTATGGCGATCCTTCCCGTAAACTCAATCCGGTACCCGAAGGGATATCCCCCAATCCATACAACCATACGCTGGACCGGAAGGATTACGGAAACAAAAAGAAGGTGATGCTGTATATACGGCCTGATCCTGAAAAAATGAAAGAGCGGATGTGTCTGTCCGAGCATCCGTTCGGGACGGTAAAATGGCATCATGGGGCGCATTATCTTCTTTGCAAGGGCAAGGAAAAGGCCACAGCCGAGCTAGGGCTCAGCTTTCTTGCATATAATCTGAAGCGGGCGATCAATATGGTGGGAACAGAAGCTCTGATTGCAGCTATGTAATGCCGTGGCCTATTGAGCCACCTAAAAAGCAGCCCAAAACCAGCCTTGAAAACGCCAAAAAGCCCGATAAAATCGGACTTTTCAGACAAAATGTGGCGGAAGAGGTGGGATTCGAACCCACGGTGCCCTCATCAGGCACACTCGATTTCGAGTCGAGGCCGTTATAACCACTTCGATACTCTTCCATATTAATTTTTTACTTTTACCGGCTCAACATTTTGGAATTTCGAGTCGAGGCCGTTATAACCACTTCGATACTTCTCCAGTTATAAAAATAAAATATTCTTTTTTAGCCGCATCCGCATGCAGCAAAATATATTTTAACAAACTTAAGGCCTAAATGCAATAGAATAATCTGCATAAATGATTGATTTATTCCGCCCCGAAGAGGTAAAATATCATAAAAGAGCAAATGTCAAAACGGAGGTTTATTTATTGAAAAAATACGCGTTCATATCCCTCATAGCCGCCATTGTATTTTTGTTTTCGGCGTGCACAAAACTTGATCCTTTTGAGAATTACGAGAACTTTATTATGGATATGGATATCACTTCGCGTTTTGACGAGGCTTTTTATTATGTCAACAAGGGCGACACATCCCCATTTTTTATAAGCAGCGTAGAAGCGCTGTATTTCGATCTGGAAAGTTACGATGAGAGCGATGTGGATAAAGATGCGCCTGAAATGGAAGATCAGATCGATCCAGGCGATATCAATCAATATTATACGGATTGTGTGCGGCTTTTACTGCGCGCTATTGATTACAACAAAGAGGGAAAACCGCAGACCGCTCAAATACAGCTGACCAATGCAATGGATTTATACCGGAAAGCCCAGGAGATATATGTACAGTTCCTGGAGCAGTCCGGCCGTAAAAATAGGTAAGTGTTTATTCCAGTTCTTTGAGTTCCCCGACATTTCCCAGTTTACTCTGAATCTTGATGCTTCTTCTGGAAACAGTCTCCAAATGCCCCTGCGCGACACGCAAGGAATTTTGAGTTTTTTCGATGTATTCTTCAAACTTTTGGAATTCATTTTTTACCGAAGTCAACATATCCAAAATTGCTGTGGAATGCTGCTTAATGGCGAGCGTCTTGAACCCGGTCTGTAGGCTGGTCAGGAGCGCGCACAGTGTGGACGGTCCGGTTACCATGATCTTGAACCGTCTTTGCAGCACCTCCAGCATGGAAAGCCGTAAGATTTCGGCATAAAGCCCCTCTGACGGCAGGAACATGATTGCAAAATCGGTTGTTTTCGGGGGGTGAATGTATTTCTCGTTAATCTTTTTGGCTTCTTCCAGTATCGCGCGTTCCAGTTCTTTTTGCGCTGCCTTCAGTTCTTCCCCTTCGGCCGACGCCACCCGCGCATACCTGTCCATGGGAAATTTGGAATCGATGGGCAGAAAAACCTGCTCGTCCTCTCCCGGCAGCACGATCGCAAATTCCACGGTTTCAGTGTTGATGCGCGCGTTGCACGTATACTGGCCGGGAGCCATGAAATCCTCCAACAGCCGCTGCAGCTGCACTTCTCCCCACGTGCCCCTGTTTTTTACGTTGGACAATATGTTTTTGAGGTCTCCAACGCCCGACGTAAGCGTACGTACCTCGCCCATGCTTTTGTACAGTTCGGTCAGTTGTTCGCTCACCCGCGTAAAGGAGGAGTTGATTCCTTCATGCAGGGATTTTTGCAGCCGTTCGTCCACCGTTTTCTGCATTTCTGCAAGGCGCTCCTCCACAGACTGCCTGAGCCTGTCCGAGTTCCGTTCATTCAGCCGGGATACTTCCCCCATCGACGCCACCGTCATCTGGTTTAAATGGGTGAATTGTTCAGTGATCTCCTGCCGGATCCTGGACGCATTTTCCGCATTTACATTAGCCATTTTTGTTACGGTATCCAGAAGCATATCCGACTGCAATTTCATCTGCCGATTCAGATTATTCACTTCCTGGCCTGCCGACTTGTATTTGCTTAACAGCACGACAAGTAAAACGACAGACAGCGCAGCCAATCCTATAACGATATATTCCAATTTACCAAAACCCCCATGCTTTCCATCATATCATTTAATCATACAAAAAACAAAAATACTTTGACCTGTTCAAACCGCTTTTAGCTTATATACTTCTTTATATCTTTCTTTTATTTCAAATCCTGAATATTCATTTTTTCAATTTCTTTTTTTCTTTTTATCTTTTCTCTGACCAGACCATAAATACTCAGCAAAACGGCAGTGGGAATATTGCTTATCAGCAGTGTGGTTATAATGAGTCCGGCCAATTGCGCCGGATCGCCCACATCTGCTATGTTCAGTACACTTATTACTGAAGCGGCAAGAAAAATCGCAGGCAATATCAACCCTGGCCATCTTTTCTCCCTTTTGGACAGGTATACTTCTAAAACAACCGCGCCTGCGAACAATAAAATCAAAATAAATGTATTTATCAAATGTATAGTCAATTTAAATGCTCTCCTTCAACGTTTTTTTATATTCCGAAATCAATATTTTTGCCGTATCATAATCAATTTTGTCATTAATGGCCATCCGCTTAACCAATTGAATATATTGGTCGCTTGCTTCATCCTGGCTGATCAGTACTTTTTGTATCAGCCGGTCCAGCCGAAGCCTTACCGTCGGATATGTAACGCCATATTGTTTCGCCATCTCCTTAAGCGAGCCGGATGCAAGAATAAAGTTCTTTATAAAAGCGCAATCCTCATCTTCTAAATGGGCCATCCATTCCGGAACAACTTCTACCATAAAAACACACCTTTTATTTTTTTAAAACATTATATTGATTTTATATTTAACTTTATTAAGTATATCCTTTTATATTATTAAAGTCAATGCTGTAAATATAAAAAGAACCCCGCCTTTTATGTCTAAAGCGGGGCCCCTTCTATCTATACACTTGTTGCTTTCTTAATTTTTCATACGCCGCGTTTGTTGTTGCGGATCTGTTCCAGTTCTGTAAAGTTCTGTTTGGCTGTGTGGCCGGGCAGAGGCATGATCCTTTCGTGAACAGCGTCCACAATCCAGCTTGGCTGCGGGAAAAAGGCGTTTTCAAGCTCATGCGCAGGCGTGATCCAGTTGCGCGCTCCCACAACCACCGGTGGAGCGTCCAGGTAATCGAACGCAAGTTCGCTGATGTTCTGCGCGAATTCTTTCATCTGTGAACCACGCTCGCAGGCATCGCCCGTTACGATGATCTTACCGGTCTTCTTTACGGATTCAATTATCTTTTCGTAATTGAAAGGCACCAGGCTTCTTGCGTCAATCACTTCGCAGGATACGCCGTATTTTTCTTCCAGAATCTTAACGGCTTCCATTACGCGGTACAGCGTTGCACCGATTGACAGGATCGTCAGATCGCTTCCCTGTTTTTTCACGTCCGGCTCGCCAATTTCCACTTCGTAATATCCCTCGGGCACTTCCTTCTGGAACTGTTCGCCGAAATCGTATGTCCTCTGGCTCTCGCAGAATATTACGGGATCCGTTCCGGAAAGCGCCGCGTTCAAAAGGCCTTTCACGTCATAGGGTGTAGCCGGGAATACCACTTTCAGGCCCGGAATGTGCGTGCAAAGCGCGCTCCAGTCCTGGGAATGCTGAGCGCCGTATTTAGACCCGACGGACAGTCGGAGCGTTACAGGCATCTTTAATTTGCCTGCGCTCATTGCCTGCCATTTCGCCATTTGGTTGAACACTTCGTCGCCACATCTTCCAAGGAAGTCGATATACATCAGTTCCACCAGCGCGCGACCGCCGGCCATGGCATATCCCACTGCCGTACCCACGATCGCAGCTTCCGATATCGGGGAATTAAACAGCCTGTGATAAGGGATGGCTTCGGTCAATCCCTGGTATACGGCGAATGCGCCGCCCCAGTCCCTGTTTTCTTCTCCGTAGCAGATGAATGTGGGGTCTTCATAAAATTTATCAATCACCGCTTCAAACATGCCGTCTCTATACTGGTACACCTTGTTCTTGGAAACCGGCTTGCCGTCCTTGTCGGTCGCGCTCCTGATTTTGTTTTTGATCTTCTGCGATCTCGGGCTTTCTTCTTTGGTCATCAGCACATCGGGTTTGCGGGTTGTATCCAGGCTCATGATCTTCTGGTTGGAGAACATGAGGTCGGCAATTGCATCCGGGTTGGCATTCAGGTCCATTCTGGGTGAAAGCGCTTCGTCAACCGCAAGTTTCACGATATGCAGCATATCTTTTTTCACGCCCGCAATAACCGCGTCGATTTCCGCCTGTGTCGCCACGCCAGCGTCCACGATCTGTTTGGGGAATACTTTGATTGCATCCACAGCTTCCCAAAGGGCTGTTTCTTCCTTAGAACGGTAAGAAGACGCGTCCGAAGGAGAATGTCCGGAGAACCGGTAGGTTATAACATCCAACAGCACCGGTCCCTGGCGTTTTTCGATAATTTCGCGTTTTCTTCTGTATGCGTCGATCACAGCCAGCGGATTCATGCCGTCTACGCGTTCGGAATGCATAGCCGAGGTATTGATCCCTGCGCCCAGCCTGGCCACTTCACCGTAGCCCATGGTCTCGCCGCAGGTCTGTCCGCCCATGCCGTACGAATTGTTGAATATATTGTAGACAATAGGCAGTCCGCCGCAATGGTCCTTATCCCATAGGGTGTTGAACTGGTCCATGGAAGCAAAGTTCATTGCTTCGTAAACCGGTCCGCATCCGATTGAACCGTCGCCGATGTTGCAGATAACCATGCCGTCTTTTTGGTTAACGCGTTTATAAAGCGCGGCTCCGGTAGCGATGTCCGCGCTGCCGCCTACTATGGCGTTGTTGGGATATATGCCGAAAGGAATGAAGAAAGCGTGCATAGAACCGCCCAGGCCCTTGTTGAACCCGGTCCTTCTGGCGAACATTTCTGCAAGCGCCGAATACATTAAGAATTCTCTTGCTATATCTTTAACGTTCTTGTATCCGGTGTGGGATTTGATTACGTTGTATGCCTCGCCGCCGAAATGGTCTTCCATTATTTTCGTCAGTTCTTCGTCGCTCAATTTCTGAATGGAGGAAAGGCCCTTTGCCAGTATTTCGCCGTGGCTTCTATGTGAACCAAAAGTATAATCGTTGATTCCAAGTTCATATGCCTGGCCTACATAAGCCGCTTCCTGACCGATACCCAGATGCGCCGGACCGGGGTGGTTGTAGGGAACCCCTTCATATTCGCTTGTAGTTTTGATCAAATTCAGCATTGTTTCAAATTCACGGACAATGTACATATCCCTGAATATCCGTAAAAATTCCTCTTTTGTATAATTGCCTTTTTCATCGGCAACTGTTTTCTGATAAGTATTCATTGGTATATCGGCAATTTTGATCTTACCCGATTTCCGCAGCTGTTTCGGATCTACCACCAAACATTTTGTCATTTTTGTACACTCCTTTATAATTTAAATAATTCGATTATAATTATAATTGAAAGATTGCTTCCCGGATGATTTCGCTCACCGTGGGATGCGGGAAAACGATCTTCTTGATCTGGTCAATCGTCATCCCCTTTTCAACCAGCACGTCCGCTCCCCAGATGATCTCCGAAGCATAATTGCAGATCATATGAACACCCACAAGGCGGTTCCATTTGTTATCCACGATTATTTTTATGATGCCGTCCCCGCCTTCGTTTTCGGCGACATACCGTCCGGCGTATCTCATGCTGATGGATTTCACGGTAACGTCAAGACCCTTTTGTTTTGCCGACTGCTCGGTTTCACCCACGCCCGCCACTTCCGGATTGGTATAGATCACGCCGGGAATTGCGGAATAACTCATTTTATCCTTAATACCCAGCATATTGTTTACTGCAACTTCCGCTTCACGGTAGGCCGTATGCGCCAGCATGGATTTTCCGTTTACGTCCCCCGCAGCGTATACTTCGGGAATGTTGGTCTTCATTTTTTCGTCCGTTACAATACCGGTCCGTTCGGTCAGAACACCGATGGTTTCCAGGCCGATATCGCGCGTTCTGGCCACTCTGCCAATGGAAAGAAGGACTTTATCCGCCTCAGCGCTTTGCTCCTTGCCCGCTTCCTCATAGACCACACGGCCTGCTTCCACACGGGTTACCCTGCATCCCATTTTGAATTCTATGCCTTTTTTCTCATAAGCTTTTTTCAGCAGTTTAGCGATGTCGATATCGATCGGGCCGCCTACCTGCTCCAGCATTTCGATTACTGTAACCTTGCTGCCTGCCGAATTAAAATAACTTGCCATCTCCAGGCCGATCACGCCGCCGCCGATTACCACCAGTTTTTGCGGGATTTCCTTGATGTCCAGTATCTCGCGGTTGGTAAGCGCAAATCCGGCCTCAAACTGCTCTTTCAACCCGGGAATTGGCGGCATGGCCGCAGTCGAACCGGTTGCAATCAGCAGCCGCTTGCCCTGGTATTTGCTGCCCCCGGCAGAAACCTCATAGCCTTCAGCGCATTTGCCGGCAATCTGCCCGTGCGCTTCCACAATCTCCACGCCCAGGCCCTTCAGTGCCGCGCGGATACCCCCTGTCAGGGTTTTTACAACTTTATCTTTTCTGCTGTTCACGATTCCGTGGTCCAGCCTTGTTTCCTTTGCAAATACGCCGTACTTTTCACCGTGTTCGGCGCCGTCCTTCAGTTTTGCTGCATAGAGATACGTTTTGGAAGGAATGCATCCCTCGTTCAGGCAAACGCCGCCGATAAACCGTTCCTCCGCAAGCAGAACCTTAAGTCCCGCATGGGCCGCCCTCTCGCAGGCCAGATATCCCGCCGGGCCGCCGCCCAGCACAATCAAATCGTATACCATGATGAATCCCTCCTATTTTGCAAGCAGTACGCTGAAGTTTTCCAGGGTACGGCACAGATCCTGCAAGAATCTGGAAGCGGGCGCACCGTCCAGCGCGCGGTGGTCGTATGTGAGCGAAAGCCCCATCGCCTGGTAAGGCTTCATATCGCCGTTTACCATCTTTACTCTTGTCTGGATATTGTTCACGCCCAGAATTCCTGTTTGCGGCGGATTGATCACAGGCGTAAAGTGCTCGATCCCCAGAGCGCCCAGATTGGAAATGGTAAAGGATGCTCCCGTCAGCTTGTCGGGCGAAATGCTACCTTCCTGCGCTTCTTTAGCCAGCTGCTTGGTCTGCCTTGCAATCTCGTTCAAGGAAAGCAGGTTCGCGTTGAACAGCGTGGGTACCAAAAGCCCCCTGGGCGTATCCACCGCCATTCCGATATGAACATTTTTGAACACCCGCAGCTTATCGTCAAAGTAATGGGCGTTTAATGAGGTGTGGTTCTGTATCACCCTGGAAACCGCATAAATCACGATATCATTGAGTGTAATATTCTCAAGGCCGAGAGCCTCTGCATTTTCTTTGATCTGTTTTCTGAACGAGAGGATATTGGTCGCGTCAAACGAGGAACTGTGCGTTAATTGCGCCATTGTGGAAAGTGATAAATGCATCGATTTTGCAATTACCTTGCGTACATTGTTATGCGGCACGTCCTCGAATTCTGCAGCGCTTACGTCCATGGAACGTGCGATATCAGCCATTTGCGCAACTTTTTTGCCAAGCTCCGTATCCGCAGGAGCCGCTTTGGAAAGTTCCACAATATCCCGCTCAATGATGCGGCCGTTCGGACCTGTGGGGATTGCACGCGAAACATCCAAATTCATATTCTCCGCAGCATTGCGCGCGCGGGGTGAAATGCGGATGCGCTCCCCTTCCTGTACGCTGCCTGTAGCTGCAACCGTCGCCGCCATCTTCAAAGCAGGCGCCTCTTCACTCTTCGTTTCTTCCGCAGCGCTCTGCGCAGCTCCGGTTTGGAATGCGGATATATCTTCACCCTCGTTTCCGATCACACAAACGTTTTCAAGGCACGGAACATCGTCCCCTTCCTGGGCCAGAATGGCAAGCATTACGCCCGATACCTTGGATTCTTCTTCAAATGACGCCTTATCCGTTTCATATGCAAACAGTAAATCGCCTTCCGCAACTTTATCTCCAACATTTTTGTACCATTTTGTTATGATACAGCTTTCGACCGATTGCCCTTGTCTGGGCATTATTACTGCTGTAGCCATTATTCATCCCTCCGAATTTTGTTTATTTTATACTCTTTTTAACATTATTGATGCAAAAAGCACACAATATGTTAATTTCTAACATTCTGTGTGCTTATTCTAACAAACGAGCCGCATTAAGTCAATGTTTTTTTCTAAAAAACATTTGGCATATATACTTAAAATTCAAGCCTGAATCTACTCTTATTTTTTCCATTCCGTTTGAAAAATAAACGGCTCGCCGGCTGTTAAATAAAGGCGGTTTTATATCATTTTACCCGTTTGAATGACGGTTATTTATGTTATAATAAAATTGATAACAAAAAAGAGGGCGGCGAAATGGAAAAACTTGAACAAATTGAAAACAAAATAAAAGAAATAGGCCTCAATCAATACGCTTTCATAGATCCCAAGGGAATCCCTTTCTCGGGTGAAGTCCGGGCGATGTGTGAAATGAACAGCTGCGGGCGGTACAACACCAACTGGCAGTGCCCTCCCGCTGTGGGCGAAATGGAAGACCTTGAAGAAAAGGCGAAAAGCTATCCGCATGCCGTGTTGTTCAACAATATTTATCCGCTCGAGGACTCCTATGATTTTGAGGGCATGATGGCCGCACAGTCAGAGTTTTCAAAAACTTGCGGCATTGCGCTTTCCACCGTATCGGAATACTCTGATGACTGTTATGTAATGGGCGCCGGCGGATGCAATATTTGCCCGAAATGCACTTTTCCGGATGAATCGTGCAGGTTTCCGGATAAGGCGGTTGCATCCATGGAAGCGTGCGGGATCGACGTATATGCTACCAGCGGAAAATTTGGTTTTCAATATATAAACGGAGTAAATACTGTAACTTATTTCGGTATTG
Source organism: Bacillota bacterium (assembly GCA_023393165.1). Lineage (GTDB taxonomy): Bacteria > Bacillota > Clostridia > Christensenellales > Christensenellaceae > JAEYKI01. Next base: position 135,765 of record JAEWMJ010000056.1, read on the forward strand.
TATTTTTCAAATGAAAGTTTTTTGTGAATTTTTTTCATCGCCTCTCGGAATTTTAAAAATCTCAACCACAGACGAATTTATTGTCTCCGTTTCCTTTACGGAAAACATGGAAGAGCAAACATGCTCACAAATGAATGCGTCGCCAGCTTGTGGAATACTTCGAGGGTAAAAAAAAACGGGAAGCCAGGGGGCTTTAATGGCAGACCCTGGCGTAAAATAAGGCTTCTTCCGCACGAATCTTCCTATATATCATCCGCATCCTGAGAAGGAGCCTCGTTTGGATTCTCCGGTTTTCCCGTGTAGCTTCCCAGAGGATCCTGTTTACTTCCATTGCTATCCTGCAATATTTTTTTCAGTTTCCTGCCCATATGATCACCTCAAATTTAGTATATGAAATAGAGAACAAATAATCCTGTAATAAAAAAGGCTCGTCTGTTATTTTTTGCTTCAATATAAAATTCCTTTTGAATAAATAAAAAAATAGCAACAATTATAATAACATTTTTTAAACAAAATTTTCATTTGATTTGTGATCCTTCGTCAAACTTTCCATTTATCCAAAAAGCCTTGATTATTTTAAATATTATTTGTAAAATGGCCTAAAGACAACAAATTTGGAGGCGGCCAGAAATGGATTTAAAAAAATTACAGAACGGAAGCGATATCCGGGGCATCGCAATAGGCGCGGACGCAAACTTGACCGGTGAAGCCGTTTCAAAGATTGCCTGCGCGTTTACCGCGTGGCTCTGCGCTAAAACAGATAAAAAATCACCGGTCATATCCATTGGAATGGATTCCCGCCTGTCCGGGCCGGAATTCAGACAGATATGCATCCGGTCCTTCATGGAATCGGGCGCAAATGCAATCGACTGCGGCATGGCTTCTACGCCTGCCATGTTTATGACGACCGTAACGCCTGGATTTGAATGCGACGGCGCGGTTATGATCACAGCAAGCCACCTTCCCTCCAATAGGAACGGGCTGAAATTCTTCACAAAGGACGGTGGCCTTGAAAAACAGGATATCACCGAAATACTGGCAATAGCAGAATCCGGTAATTTTGTAACCGGCAGCGGCACCGTGCAGGAAAAAGATTTCATGTCGGTGTATGCAAAAATGCTTGCCGATAAAATACGCAAGGAAACCGGTGAAGAAAAGCCCCTCAGCGGTTTTAAGATCATTGTGGACGCCGGCAACGGCGCGGGCGGGTTTTATGTAGATAAGGTTTTAAACCCTCTTGGAGCCGATACGCAGGGCAGCCAGTTTTTGGAGCCGGACGGCAGCTTCCCCAACCACGTGCCCAACCCGGAGGATGAGTCTGCCATGCAGAGCATAACGGACGCCGTGATACGTACGAATGCGGATTTCGGAATTATTTTCGATACGGATGTGGACCGTGCGGGAGCTGTGGACAAGGGCGGATCCGAACTCAACCGGAACCGTCTGATCGCCGCCATATCGGCAATACTGATCGGTGAAGTCTCTGGTTCCACCATAGTGACGGATTCCATCACCTCGAGCGGACTTGCCGAATTTATTTCTTCCATCGGCGGACGGCACCACCGTTTTAAACGCGGATATAAAAATGTAATCAACGAAGCGATCCGCCTGAACAACGAAGGCGTTTATACGCCGCTTGCAATCGAGACGTCGGGACATGCCGCGCTCCGTGAAAATTATTTCCTTGATGACGGCGCATATCTGGTTACGCGGTTCCTTATCCAGATCGCAAAATTAAGGAAGGAAAATAAAACACTTTCCGATATGATCTCTTCTCTGAAAGAACCTGCTGAAAGCAACGAATTCAGGCTAAAAATATTAAACGAAGATTTCCGCGCATTTGGCAACAAGATCATAGAAGAACTGACTCAATACGCGCAAGGCCAGCCGTCTTTCCATATCGCGTCGGACAACCATGAAGGCATACGGGTATCCTTTGGCTCCGAGGACGGTGACGGATGGTTTCTTCTCCGTTTATCCCTGCATGAGCCGCTTCTTCCGATCAATATAGAAAGCGACCGTACGGGGGGCGCCAAAAAAATAGCCAAGGTCCTCTATGATTTCCTCAAGGGTTACGACGATCTTGACTTAAAGCCGCTTCAATCCTTTGTAGATTGAAGCACGACTGTTTAAAAACAAACATAATTAAAACACCTACTGTAAGTTTTACGCAAATCTTTATGGTAGGTGTTTTTGCTTGTATTCTATTTAAGTTGTAATCACTCTTTTATTGCTGTTCAAAAACTTCGGCTGGATCGATAGGTCTATCGCCCTCCCAAACCTCAAAATGGATATGCGTTCCCATGTGCGCTTCAAACGGCGGAGTTCCGCAGGTACCGATCACATCGCCTTTCTGCACTTTATCGCCCGCTTTCACGCTGACTTCCGCAAGACCCGCATATTTGGTAACCAGATTGTTGGAATGCTTGATTACAATCATGTTGCCATAACTCGGGTCTTCAACCACTTCGGATACTTCTCCTGCCAGGGCGGCTTTCACTTCCGCATTGTCTTTGGGCACGATATCGATGCCGTTATGCGTTTGCCAAATATTCAGAGTTTTGTTGTACACCAGGTTGTCCACACAAAAAACAGCGGCAATATCCCCGCTCACGGGTTTTGCGATAACTATTTCTGCTTTTTGCTTGTTCTTAGGTACTTCGGTCGGATTCGGCGTGGCCGCGGAAGCGCTTTCCATTGGAGATTGCGTTGCCGTTGGTCTTTGAGCCTCAGCCAACGACTGATCCTCCTGGGCTTCTATATTCTGCACACTTTCTTCTGCCTGTGCTTGTTCCTGATCATTTGGAGTCTCCCCCGGCGCACTCTGAAGTGTGGCAATCAATATGGATGCGACCGCAATAATGCATATTGCCAGTACAATATAAAATCCTCTTGTTTTAAAAATACCCTTGACATTGTTTTGAGAATCGTTGCTTTCGTTGTTGTTCATACATACACCTCCTTTTCAGTATTTTTCCCGACTTTGGAAAAACCATTCAAGGAAAGTGATTTTTTTAATGAAATTATGGTTTTATTCGATTTCCACGTCCGTATAATAATGCTTTAGTATCGCCTTGTAATCGTAGCCCCTTTTAGCCATTTCCTCTGCGCCCGCCTGTGACAGACCGACGCCGTGCCCGTATCCTTTAACGTCAAAAACCACACTATTTCCGGAAACCTCAACCGTAAAATTCGTCGAATTCAAAGCAAGCGCCGTCCTGACTTCCGTACCTTTGAGTTCGCTGCCGCCTATCCGCACGGTTTGTACCCGTCCAGAATCGTCCCGCGACAATATCTCAATATTTCCTTCCGTTATCTCGGGATAAGCGGCGCTTATTTTTTCCAAAAATTCATCTTTTGTGAATTCTTCCACCTCCTCATACTTAAAGGAATCGGGAGTTTCATAGCTCTCAACTCCCTTTAAGTATGCCAGATTGCCCCCAAAAACATTCTGGACATCGTCCGTCCTGCCTGCCGCATTAGAAAAAAACAGCGCATTGATCGGTTCGCCTTCATACGTTATGATCTCGCCCTGCGTATCGGCAGCAGCTTCGCGCATTTTTTCTGCGTATTCGTCGTATTTTTCTCCCCATTTCTTCTCCATTTCGTCATCCCGCGAAAATGCAAGGCAGCTGGTATAATCCGTACAGACGTCCGCTCCCTCGTATTTTCCGCATCCGCCGTGCTGAATTTTATATTCCACATAGGTCCTGATCGCGCAGGCCTGCGCCTTCAGCGCTTCGGGCTGATAGCTTGCAAACATCTCTCCTGAAAGGGCGTGAAATACGTAATCCTCCATATCCATTTGAACCGTTTGTCCAAGCTTATGGTCGAATACCGTGATGGTCCTCTCCGGCTTATCCACCTGTGGCACAATATGAATGTCAATTCCCTCGGGTGCTGGGGAAAGCGGATGCAGCCATACCGAAAGCACAAGCAATGCTATCGCGGCAATCGCCGTAAAAACCGTCCATTTATTCTGAAATATATTTACTTTTACGCTCTTTCTGAACTTTATTTTTTTATCCATACAATCATAGTATGAGCGGAATTGAATTAAATTCCTAAAGACGGAAAATTGCAAAGATAAAACTATTTAGATTTTTTTCTAAATAGTTATTGACATCTCCAGGAAACAGTTATACTATCTATTTAGATATTATTCTAAATAGATTGGAGTGGCTAAATGGGATTTCCCGAAACTTTCAGCGCGTTATCAGACCCGGTGCGGCGGGAAATTCTTCTCCTGTTAAAGGAGGGCAGAAAATCCGCCGGTGAAATATCCTCCCGGTTTGAAACGACAGGCGCGACCATTTCCTATCATTTATCAAAACTGAAAAAAGCAGATTTAATATACGAAACCAAGTATAAGAATTTCGTATATTACGAACTCAATACGTCCGTGTTTGAAGAAATACTGCTTTGGCTTACGCAATTTAAAGGAGATCAATCAAATGGAAAATAAATCCTGGGTAACCCGAAATCTAATACTGTTCTGGACACTGTCCGCGCTGCCGCTTGTTGCGGCGGTGCTGCTGCTTCCGCTGTTTCCGGACCAAATACCGGCGCATTACGGCCTTGACGGCGTCGTAGACAGGTGGGGCAGCAAATACGAAATACTGATCACGCCCATCAGCACGTTAGGCGTAGCGGCGCTGCTTATAGCGATTCAAAAAGCGTCCCAAAGAATGAAATCCTACAATCCGCAGAATGAAAAATCCTTTGCGGTATCATTGATCGCTTTTCTTTTGTTATTCTGGGTTCTGAACATTTATATTTTTTATACCTCTTACACCAAAACGGAGGATATCATGCAAACAGGTATGGATATGATGCGCCTTCTTGCCGTAATCATGGGTATAGTTTTTATACTGATCGGAAATGTGCTGCCCAAATGCAAACAAAACATGCTGATTGGCATAAGGACCAAATGGACACTTGAAAACGAGCAGGTATGGTACAAAACCCATAGGATGGGAGGCGTTCTGTTTGTGGCAGCAGGCTGCGCCGTAATCGTGCTGAATCTGTTTCTTTTTCAGTCGTTTGCGTCCCTCATATGCCTGCTGGCAGCTCTCGCCGCGCTGTCCATACTCTGCGTCATATATTCGGCCGTTATCTATCAAAAAGAAACGCAAATATAACCCTTCGCAAAAAAGAAGCCTTAACCGTTCAAAACGGTTAAGGCTTAATTTTATTTCATGAATTATTTAAAATACAGGACGCCACTTTGGAATATCTTCTGGTCCCAATTTCCCGGGATATTTTTAAATGTGTAATCCGTCGACCGTTCGCTGTGCGCCATTTTTCCGAGAACTCTTCCATCCCGGCTGATAATGCCTTCCACCGCACACATGGAACCATTGGGATTAAAGCCGATATCCATGGACGGCCTTCCCGCCTCGTCCACATACTGCGTGACCACCTGCCCGTTTGCAAACAATTCTTCCAGTTCTTTTTGGGTGGCGACAAAACGCCCCTCCCCGTGGGATATGGCCACCGTATGCATGTCCCCAGCCTGAACGCCCAAGAGCCAGGGCGAAGCTGCGCTTGTGATGCGCGTGCGTACAATGCGCGACATGTGACGTCCGATCGTGTTGTAGGTCAATGTGGGGCTATCTTCCCGCATATCGCATATACTGCCGTAAGGCACCAGCCCAAGTTTGATGAGCGCCTGGAAACCGTTGCATATCCCAAGCATCAGCCCATCGCGATTTTGAAGAAGATTGTGGACAGCGTCCTTGATCGCCGGATTTCGGAAAGTGGTCGCGATAAATTTTCCGGAACCGTCCGGTTCGTCGCCTCCCGAAAAACCGCCGGGGATCATAATGATCTGTGCGCCGTCTATTTTCTTTTTAAGTTCCGCAATGCTTTCTTCGATATCCGCCGCGCTGCGGTTGCGGATCACAAATATATCCGATTCGGCCCCCGCCCTTTCAAATGCGCGCGCAGAATCGTATTCGCAGTTTGTCCCGGGAAACACCGGGATGACTACTTTGGGCCTTGCGGCTTTATTTTTGCAGAAATAAGTTTTCTTTTGCGTATAAAGCGTTGTTTCCGGCATGTCCGGTTCTTTTGTCCGTGTTGGGAACACCCCTTCCAGCGTGCCGGTGAATGCCTTAAGCATTTCGGGCATGGTGATTTTTTCGCCGGCAAGCATAATAACGGGTTCCTCTTTAAGTTCTCCGATTTCAATATAATCCGACGGGTTTTCCAGGGCTTCCACGATTATACCGCCGTAAAGTTTTTGGGTCAGAAGTTTTTTATCGCCGCAGGTGATCTTTACGCCAAGGCCGTTGCCCATAGCGCACTGCGCCGCCGCCGTCAGGATTCCTCCCCTTTCCACCGCAAAAGCGGAAGCGATTTTTCCCTCGCCTGCAAGTTTATAAAACAAGGCGTATTTTTGTTTAGCATCTTCAAAGTCGGGCATCCCGTCGCTTTGCCTTTTTATATCCATAAAGTATAAACGATTACCCGCTTTTTTAAATTCCGGCGTCAGTATCTTTGAGGGGTCGTCCGCAACGCATACCGCAAATGAACAAAGCGTAGGCGGCACGTCTATATCCCTGAATGAACCGGACATGGAATCCTTGCCGCCGATGGCAGCGATGCCCAGGCTCTTCTGCGCATGATACGCGCCCAAAAGCGCGGCTAACGGTTTTCCCCAGCGCTCCGGATCTTCCCCCAGACGTTCAAAATATTCCTGCAGCGTAAGCCAGGTTTTGCTGTAATCGCCGCCGGCCGCCACTATTTTTGCAACGGAGTGCAATACCGCATAAGCTGCGCCCAAAAGCGGATTTTCACTTGTCAGATACGGATCCAACCCAAAGCTCATCAGTGTGGCGGAAATCGCCTCCGCATCCCGGCATGGGACTTTTGCGGCCATTGCCTGCACGGGCGTGAGCTGGTTTTTTCCGCCCAGGGGCATGGTAACGCTGGACGCGCCTATGCTGCCGTCAAACATTTCTATCAGCCCCTTCTGGCTGCAGCAATTCAGATCGGAAAGCATATTCAAAAGCGTTTCTTTGATGCTGTCCCCGACCTCTTCATCCAGTATATTTCCCGTGGCACCCGCCGACACCCTTGCCTTTGCATACTGCGGCGCGCCGTTTGAATCAATGAACTTACGGTCCAGGTCGACGATTGCGCGCCCTCTCCAGTAAAGCCGCATCCGTCCGCTGTCCGTCACTTTCGCAACGGGCGTGGCGTCCAGGTTTTCCTCCGCAGCGTATTTAAGTACCCGCTTCAGGTTTTCCGGCGCAATAGCAATCGCCATCCTCTCCTGCGATTCCGAAATCGCAAGCTCGGTCCCGTTTAAACCCTCGTATTTTTTTGGCACGGCGTCCAGATTGATATCCAGCGATTCCGCAATTTCTCCGATCGCAACACAAACGCCGCCGGCGCCGAAATCGTTGCAGCGTTTCACCATCCGCGAGAAGTCTCCGTTCCCGAATAGCCTCTGCAATTTGCGCTCGGTCAGCGGATTGCCCTTCTGCACCTCCGCACCGCATTCTTCTATGGATTTCTCATCGTGCGCCTTTGACGATCCGGTTGCGCCGCCGCAGCCGTCCCTGCCGGTTGCGCCGCCGATCAATACGATAATATCATCCTTTTGAGGCTGTTCCCGCACAACATTTTCAGCCGGAGCCGCGCCGATCACCGCACCGATTTCCATCCGTTTGGCCTTGTATCCCGGATGATAAACCTCGTGCACCAGCCCCGTCGCCAGCCCAATCTGGTTGCCGTAGGATGAATACCCGGAGGCCGCCTCTCTGGTGATTTTTCTCTGCGGCAGCTTAAAATCCATCGTATCGGCAAGGCTTTCCCGCGGATCGGCCGCTCCGGTCACGCGCATTGCCTGATATACGTAGCTTCTTCCGGAAAGCGGATCGCGGATCGCTCCTCCAAGGCAGGTCGCCGCGCCACCGAAAGGTTCTATCTCGGTGGGATGGTTGTGCGTTTCGTTTTTAAACATAATGAGATAATCCCGTTCGCCGTCTTTTGTTTTGATTTTATGTTTGATGCTGCACGCGTTTATTTCCTCGGAAATATCCAGGTCGGACAGCGTCCCGCGAACCTCTCTCGGGTATATGGTAGCCAGATCCATCAGACAGACATCCTTTTTCCTGTTAAGGCGCTCCCTGGCCGCCAGGTATTCTTGGTAAATTTCTTTTGCGCGCCTCGCGCTCGGATCAAATTCCACTTCGGTTAGTTTTGTTAAAAATGTGGTGTGCCTGCAATGATCCGACCAATAGGTATCGATGACACGCAGTTCGGTTTCGGTTGGGTCCCGCTTTTCTTTACGGAAATAATCCTGTGTAAACAGAATATCGTTCGCGCTCATTGCAAACCCCATCTCATTCCTGAATGATTCCAGCGCTTCCCCGTCCATATGAATAAATCCTTCAAACGTTCTGACGTCTTCCGGCTTCGCAATCTTCATTTCGAGCGATTCGGGCAGTGACAAGGACGCTTCCCTGGAATCCACCGGATTGATGACATACTTTTTGATCTTCTCAAAATCAGAATCGCTGATGTCCCCCTGCAGGATAAAGACTTTAGCGCTTCTCACAATGGGCCGCTCTTTTCTGGTTAAAAGCTGCACGCACTGCGCTGCGCTGTCGGCCCTTTGGTCATATTGCCCGGGAAGGTATTCCGTACCGAAAACAAATTTTCCGGGAAACTCCACGTCGCTAAAAACGTTATCCACCACGGGTTCGCTGAATATAGTGTGCATCGCCTTTTTCATATCTTCTCCCGCCATGCCTTCCACATCGTAACGGTTCAGAATCCGAACGGATTTCAGTCCGGGGATTCCGATATTCTCTTTAAAATCCGCCAGAAAGCTTTGCGCCTCTACATCAAAACCCGGCTTTTTTTCAACATACAACCTTTCAACCATTCTTTAAAACTCCTATCTAGATCCCGCCAAAAAGTATTACCAGTATTGGCAGTATTATGAGAGACAATAATGTGGACAACACCATTCCGCGGGTGGCGTACCCGCTGTCCGCTCCGCAGGACTCGGCGTAAATCACCGCCGTTACCATGCAGGGAAGCGCCATCTGGACAATGAATACCTGACTGGCAAAGCTGTCCGTTCCAAACAAAAACGATAATCCAAACATCACGAGAGGCGCAAAGAGGAATCTGCCCGCCATTACAAGGGGAAGCCCCTTTTCAAACCTCAGCGTTTTAAATCCGACCCTGTGCAATATTATACCTACAAAAAACAACGATAAGGGAGACGTAATCCCGCCGGCGTAAGACAGGGTGGAACTCAAGAACGGCGGCAGTTTTACGTTGAGCAGCACAAGGATGATTGCCGCTGCGATCGCAAAAATCGGCGGCTGCAGGATTCTTCTGATGATGGACGCAGCTGTTTCTCGGCGCGGCGCGGCTTCCTCGTTCTTTTCGTCTCCGTAAAGCCCTTCTTTTACAGAGCCGTTTTCCGGGAAATCCGCGCCGGTCAGCTTTTGCCGCCGGATGTATTCCCCATCCCCCGCAATCTCCAGATATCCAAGGCTGTTAAAGCAGGTTGTGTTCGCCAGGAAATAAAATATGGCAAAAACCATTGCCTGTTCGCCGAATATGGCCAGCGCCACAGGAAATCCTATGAATACCGAGTTGGAAAATGAAAAAAGAGCCGTAAAAACGCCCCTTCGCCTTCTTTCAATTTTTGCGATCCTTGCGGCGGCCAGACCTATGAAATAGATAGCCAGAACTCCCGCAAACGCAGTCAATATGTATTTTCCGGATGACTCCAGGCCCTGTGCCGTAAAATTAGACAGGAATGAATTGAGTATAGTACAGGGCAATGTAATATTTATAATCAGTTTGGTAATAAATTTTGGGGTGCTTTTCGATACCCATCCCTTGTATGCCGCGAAATAACCGAATGAAATCAGAATAATGATCATCAGGACAGACTGGATAGCGCCGAATATCATTGTTTCTCCTTATTGCTCTAAGTATTTATATAAGCGCATCATATATAGCGCGGACTGCTTTTTCAAAGTCATCGTTTTCCACGCCGACGATAATATTCATTTCACTTGAACCCTGGTCGATCATACGGACATTGATACCGTTTTGTGCAAGCGCCGTAAACAGTTTTGCGGAAATACCCACGCGCCGGATCATTCCCCGGCCCACCGTCGCAATCAGAGCCATGTTGTTGGATATTTCAACAGAATCGGGCTCGCAGACCTTGTGGATCTCATTTATTAGGCTTTCACTGCAGCCCTTGATTCTGCAGTCCGCAATTACCACGCACAGGGAATCGATTCCGGACGGGATATGTTCAAACGAAATATTGTATTTCTCAAGACATGAAAGTACCTTTCTGCCAAATCCTATCTCCGTGTTCATTCCGTTCTTTTCGATTGTAATTACGGTAAAGTCTTTTTTCCCGGCAATGCCTGTGATGGTGTCTTCCGCGCCGGAATCCTTGTCCAGAGACGGAATAATCATTGTTCCCGTATTTCCCGGGTCATTCGTATTCTTAACGCTGATCGGAATCGCCACCTGTAATACGGGAAAAATGGCGTCTTCATGAAGAACTGTGGCGCCCATGTAGGAAAGCTCCCGCAGTTCGCGGTATGTGATTACGTCGATTTTTTTGGGATTTGGGACAATTCTGGGATCCGCCTTTAAAAAACCGGATACATCCGTCCAGTTTTCATACAGCACCGCATCCGCCGCGCAAGCGACGATGGATCCGGTGATATCCGATCCTCCCCTGGAAAAAGTTTTGATGGTTCCGTCCGGCATGCTGCCGTAAAAACCGGGAATAACCGCGTGTTCATGTTTTTTCAGCACTTCCGAAAAAACCTCTATCGTTTTTTCATGGTCGTACACGCCATTTTCATTAAAAAAGATAACGTCGGCTGCGTCTATAAAATCGTAGCCCAAAAGTTCGGCGATCAGGAGTCCGTTGAGGTATTCTCCCCTGCTGGCCGCATAATCCACCGAAGCGCCCTTATTCAGATGGTCCAGTATTTCATGGATGTTCTTTTCTATTTCAATGGAGAGACCAAGCGCGTCCCTTATTTCCGTAAACCTGTCAAGGATTTTTTTTAACGTACCGCTCTCGTCCCTGTTTTTTTTATGGTGCAATTCATACAGTAAATCGGTTATTTTAACGTCACCGGAATGTCTCTTGCCTGGCGCCGACGGGACGACGTACCTTCTCTTTTCGTCCGCCGCAACAATATTTTTCATTTTTAAGATTTGGTTTGCATCGGCTAGAGAGCTTCCTCCAAACTTAGCAACAACTACCGACATTACTTTTATTCCTCCGTTTTTTCCTCTGTATTATTTTTGTCTTCCCCGCCGGCATTTGTATCCGTATCATTGTTTTCCACCGCTTCGGCTGCCTCTGCCGTGGCGTCGGCCGCGCTCCCGGCCTTGGCGTTTTCTTTTTCCGCATCCGGCTTAACCAGAAGTCTGCATTCCGTATAGTACCGCTTATGCTCGGCTTCCCCCAGGGAGAAGCTCTTCTTGGGCAGAACACCGCATTCGATCACCGTATCGAAAAATCTTTCTTTTTGTATGGGCGCAAAATAAAGCCCCAGGTTATCGTATGCTCTTGAAAGTTCCTCAAAACTATCCTGTCCGTGGATATAATCCATGGTCGAGTTCGGACTTTCCTTCAGGAAATCGTCTAAAATATCCTGCACATCCCCTAAAATCAGTGGATGATTTTTATGTTCTATAATGATCCTTCCCGCTCCATCGCGATAACGGAAAGGCAATTCGTTTGCATTTTCCGTACCGCCGCGCCATCTGCCGAAAAGTATTCTGGCCTTTGCGCCGCGCCTGTTCAGCCTGTCCACAATAAATTCAAGGCAGTTGATGGGATTGACCTTGAATATCACGCGGTGAATGGGCATAAATTCAACGCCGCTGTCATGAATGTTCACAAATTCGCACAGGGCGTACCGCAGAGGATGGTTCTCCCGCTCTTCTTCTGTAAGCTTCTCTTTGGCGATATCCCAGACCGTTTTAGCAGCCGCAAGCGAATGATTTCCGTCTCCCACACAAAACCGCATTCCGTCGTGAACGGGCAGTTTTGACAGAGCCTCCATCACGTTGTCCAGCAATTCCTGCTTTTCAGTAAAATAACCCCTGATCCTTCCGCCTCCCATCATCAGATCAAAGTCGTACAGTTTTTCAAGCTCGTCTTTTATTTTATATAACGGACCGATCACGCCGTCCTGCATATCGTCCATCATGATCATGACGTGCGAAGTTTCCAGCGGGGCTTCCTGTCGTATGGTGACACGAGGCGGAATCCGTTCCAAAAGCGTTTTTTCAGTCGCGCGGATTAAAGGTTTATTTTGTATGTTATAATCATAGCATTCCAGGTCGACCGCCATAACCAGCCCTTTGCGCACGGTAGAACCCATTGTGCGTTCAGTAAGCATGATTCCGCGGGGAAGCTGTTCCAGTATTCCTTTTTGAATGTAATCGTGCATCACGACTTTAATATTGTCGATATTATCCGAAATACCCTCGTAGTTCAGATAAACCTCGGGCAGAATCATATGCAGTATGGAAGGGGCATTGCCTACGATTTTTTCCACTTGGAGCCAGTACTCCGGCTGGGATGTGAACTGGTCGCACGCGATCACAGACCATTTGTTCATCTTAATATTCAAACTGGGCAACAGTATTTCGGGAATGCCCACGCCCACATTCTGAATGTCCATTTCGTTAGCCTCCACTTTTAAAGATTTCATCTTTATTCATCCAAAAAGCTATAACATGTATTTTTAAATATACCACATCTGATACCATTTTTACAACAATACAATTGACTTTTATATATCTTTACTATAATATTTTATTGTTTAAGGTAAAGGGAGTCGAACCTATGCGGTTCAGAGGGGCGTTAGGCACGGCATTACTTCGTTGCCACGCTTTGCCGCAGCACCACTACGGCTGCATCGCGACGTCTTATACTGCCAAGCCTTACGCCTCTCTGAACTCGCAGACTCAAAAGTCGCCATTTGGGATGCAGTTCGCGGAAGAGGAAGGAGCCATAGTGGCGCTATGGCGACTGACGATGACAAAAAAATGCGCCCAAACGGCGGCTTTTGAGCGCATGAGTTCGAATCTCTTTACCTTAGGGGGTAAAAAAATTGATTTTGACAGACATAGAGAAAAAATGGCAAAAAAAATGGGCGGAAACCCATTTGTATGATTATAAAACGAACTCCGACCGTCCGAAACACTACGTACTGGAAATGTTCTCCTATCCTTCCGGTGCAAAACTACATATTGGGCATTGGTACAACTATAGCCTATCGGATACTTATGCAAGGTTTATGCGCATGCAGGGGTATAATGTGTTCCACCCCATGGGTTTCGACGCATTTGGCCTGCCCGCGGAAAATTTCGCTATCAAAACGGGAATACACCCAAGCGATTCCACGATTCAAAATATAGAAACTATGGAAGAACAACTGAAAGCCATCGGCGCCACATTCGACTGGAACTACGAAATCAAGACTTGTTTTCCGGACTATTACAAGTGGACGCAGTGGTGCTTTCTGCAGCTCTACAAACATGGCCTTGCCTACAGGAAGGCCGCGCCTGTAAACTGGTGCCCAAGCTGCAATACCGTGCTTGCAAACGAGCAGGTGCAGGACGGCACGTGCGAGCGTTGCCATACGGTTGTTACAAAAAAGCACCTGACGCAGTGGTTCTTCAAGATCACGGATTATGCCGAGCAGTTGCTGGAAGGCCTCGAACGCATTGACTGGCCCGAAAAAACCAAGCTGATGCAAAAAAACTGGATCGGAAAGTCCACGGGAAGCGAAATTGTATTTTCCCTGGAAAATGGCGGCGACTTCAAGGTGTTTACCACCAGGGCGGATACGCTTTTCGGCTGCACATACGTTGTTTTTTCGCCCGAGCATGAAATGGTATCCAAAATTACCACCGAAGAATGCCGGAAACAGGTGGAAGAATACCGCGAGTACGCGGCGCGCGCGACCGAGATCGACCGTCTTTCTACCACCCGCGAAAAAACGGGTGTGTTTACCGGATCTTACGCAATCAATCCGATCAACGGAAGAAAAGTTCCCGTCTGGATAGCAGACTATGTGCTGGCCAGCTATGGCACAGGAATTGTGATGGCCGTACCTTCGCACGATGAACGCGACTTTGCGTTTGCGACCAAATACGGCCTGCCCATTGAAAGGGTTATACATGCAAAAACTCACCCCAAATTGTCTTGCGACAATTCGGGGACCCCGGAGCCCTCGGGTCATGACGATGCCCTGCCCTACTGTGAATACGGCGTGCTGGAATCGAGCCCCGGATTTGACGGCCAGGCCTCCGAAGAGGCAAAGAAATCCATTACCCAGGCTCTTAAAGACAAGGGGAAAGGTGAATTTAAGATCAATTACCGCCTACGCGACTGGCTGATTTCACGGCAGCGGTATTGGGGCGCTCCAATTCCCATGATATACTGCGACAAATGCGGAGAGGTGCCGGTTCCGGAAAAGGATCTGCCGGTAGAGCTTCCGTACGACGTCAATTTCACGCCCGACGGTACGTCGCCGCTGGCGAAAAAAGGTGAATTTGTAAATACCACCTGCCCCATCTGCGGCGGTCCTGCCAGACGGGACGTGGATACCATGGACACTTTTGTATGTTCGTCCTGGTATTATCTGCGTTACCCCGACAACAAGAACGACAAAGAAGCCTTCTCCCGCGAAATCATGGACAAGCTGCTTCCCGTGGACAAATACATTGGCGGCGCGGAGCATGCCTGCATGCACCTGCTGTACGCCAGGTTCTTTACCAAGGCCTTTCATGATATGGGGTATCTTGGATTTGACGAACCGTTTCAATCGCTTGTGCATCAGGGAACTATATTGGGTCCGGACGGCGAGAAAATGAGCAAATCCCGCGGCAACGTGATCTCTCCCGACGCATTCGTTTCCAAATACGGTTCGGATACGCTGCGCATGTATCTTGGGTTCGGCTTTAATTATATCGAAGGCGGCCCCTGGAACGATAACGGCATCAAATCCGTGTTCAAATTCCTGGAGAGGGTCGAACGCCTGCTGATCAGAATCAAAAACATGCCCGGCGGAGCCGGGAAAGCCGATGCGGACCTGGCTTACGCGCTCAACTACGCCGTTAAGCATATAAGCGCGGATATCCCCGCGTTTTCCTTCAACACCGCAATCGCGCGTCTTATGGAACTGGTGAACTCCATCTATAAATATGTAGATTCCGGGAACTGTGACGGAGCGTATCTCAAACATGTCGCAAAGCAGCTTGTGCTGCTGCTCGCGCCGTTCGCTCCGCATTTTGCGGAAGAAATGTGGGAAGTCATAGGAGAAGCGTATTCGGTATTCAACCAGCCTTTCCCGGTATGCGATGAAAGCGCGCTGGAGCGCAGCACCGTCAATATGGCGCTGCAGATAAACGGCAAGGTGAAAACCAATTTCAATCTTCCCGCAGGTGCGACAAAGGAAGAAACTGAAAACTTCGTCCTCCAGAAATTCGACCAACTGCTCGCCGGGCGCGCGCCAAAAAAAATCATCGTGGTCCCCGGACGGATCGTAAATATCGTTCTTTAGTCTTTATCCGCCTTTTCCTTTAAAAAAGAAAAGGCGGCCCAAAAGAAAATAAACAAGCCCGGTTGCTTCAATATCCGGGCTTTTGTTTTTATAGTTCATCCATACAAACCGGCTCTGTCATCAATTTTCCGGCAACCTTTTTAGAATATCGGCCAACAGATGGATGCCCCTCCTGATTTCATCCGGTTCCAGATGTCCATACCCGATCAGCAGCTTGCTTTGATGTCTGCCTTTTTCTATGCAGTGGCTTTCCACCGGAGTAATATAAACGCCGCTCTCAAGGCAGCTTTTTTTAAATTCTTCGTCAAAACGCATTCCAGGAAAATCTATGGCGGTATGCAGCCCGGCGGAATCGCCGTAAGAAGCCCATCCGCTGCCAAAGGCTTCATTCAGCGACTCAAACAACGCCTGGCGGCGCTGCCCGTAGATTTTGCGCATCTTTTGAACATGCCTGTCAAGCTTCCGCGTCCGTAAAAACTCTGCCAATGCGGCCTGCTCGAACGGCGGATTTTGTACGTCCGTATGTGTACGCAAATCACGCCAGTGCTCCTGAAGCTGATAGGGCAAAATTAAATAGCCTATCCTAAGAGCCGGAAATATCGCCTTACTGAAGGTGCCTACGTAAATCACACGCTGCGGATCCATAGCGTGAAGCGGAGCTACGGGAGCGCCGCAATACCGGAATTCACTGTCATAGTCGTCTTCGATGATATAGAAATCGTTTTCTCTTGCAAAACGGATCAGCGCTGCGCGGCGGGATGCCGAAAGGATTCCCCCTAAAGGGAACTGATGCGACGGCGTAACATATAGCGCGCCTATGCCGCCGCTCTTTGGCAGTTCATCGGTTTTCATACCCTCGCCGTCAACCGGTATGGGAACAATGGGGCAGCCTTTGCTTATGAATGTTTGCAGCATGCCGGTATGGCAAGGGTCCTCCATTAATATATTTTTGCCTTCCCTGCACAGCAGATCCGCAATCAGATGCAGCGCGTGCGTTGCGCCCGCCGTAATAAAAATGTCGTCCGAATCCGCCTGAAGGCCGCGGCTTCTGAATAACCAGGCTGAAATCTCCGTGCGAAGTTCCGGCAGGCCCTGCGGTCCGGTATAACCAAAAAATTCAAGCGGCAGCTCCTCGGATGCCTTATGCAGCAGCTGACGCCAAAGATACCTTGGAAATTTGCCGAGATCGGGTTTACCCGTGCGGAAGCTTACGGAAATTGTCTGAACCTGCGCCTTGCCTTTATGCCGGGGCATTACCGCCGGTTCAACGCATAAGCCCTCGGCAACCCGGGTAGGCGCTCCCTGGCTGCTGATGACGAACCCCTCCGCAATCAGCAGTTCATAGGCCTCGCATACCGTATTTCTGGAAACGCCGAGTTCCTTGGCCAGCTCCCGTGTGGAGGGCAGCGCGTCTCCCTCCTTCAGCCGTCCGGACATCATCCGTTCTTTTAACGCCTGATAGATCTGCCGCCATAACTGCAATTCGCTTCTCCTGTTCAATTCAATACCCAGCATAGCGCCTCCAACTGGCTCTGTATAATCCATGTTAAACCGGTCCTTTATTCATACCAGTCATACAGGTAAAATTATATCATGGAGTTCAGTTAATGCAATGCATCAACGGAGAGATTTTACAATGAATCAGATCAACGGGAAAATATACTTATTTTGCGCGTTTTCACTGGCCGGGACCAGCGTTATATCGGCCAGGCTGCTTACCGGAAAACTCGGGACTTATACGGTCACAGCGGCAAGCCTTTTTTTTGCGCTGCTGTTTTTGATTCCGTTATGCTCAAGGCAGCTTGCCAGGTACGTTCGCTCCTTGTCATTCATTCAAATTATCTTTTTGTCGCTTCAAGCCCTGTGCGGTATTTTTCTGTTCCGCGTATTTTTGCTGAACGGCCTTATATTTACCAGCACCGCCGAAGCCGGCATTCTCACAGGCGCAACGCCCGCCATAACGGCAATACTGGCTATGGTTGTATTAAAAGAACAGGCCGGCGGCAAAAAGATTTTGGGGATACTCAGTACCGTAGGCGGCATTCTGATCATTCAGGGGGTTCTGACGCCGGGGAACGGGTTATCACTGGAACATATCAGCGGCAATATGCTTGTTCTTTGCGCGGCGGCAAGCGAATCCGCTTTCAACATGCTGTCGCGTATTTCCGCTGTAAAAACTGCGGCTCACCGAAAAGAGCCCGCAAATCCCATGGCTCAGACCACAATCGTATCGGCAATCGCTTTGATTTTATGTCTTGCTCCCGCACTGTTTGAAGATCCCGTGCAAACGCTGTCCAAAATCGGTCCGAAGGAATGGCTGGCGCTCATTTGGTACGGCGTATTTGTAACAGCCCTGGCGTTTATCTGTTGGTACGCGGGTATCAAGCGGTGCAGCGCGCTTACGGCCGCAGCTTTTTCGGGCATGATGCCCTTTACTTCCATGATCCTTTCCGCCGCAATACTCAAAGAAAGTCCGGGATGGCAGCAGTGGGCAGGCGGAGCGCTTGTGGTGGCCGGTATGATCCTGATCGGAACCGGCAGCGCCGACGCTCCGGCTCCGGTTTCCAATAATATAAAAATTCAAGAAAAGGAACAGGTAAAGGAATGATGAATATTTTAAACGTTGAAAAAGATAACAAAACGAATTGCTTCATAGGCATTCTGGTCATGGAGGACGCACTAAATCTGCCTTCCGATAAGCTGAAGCCCGTCAGGCAGGAACTGGAAGACGCGCTCAGGTCAAAATACATTCTTAAATCAAGAAACGAACTGAAAGCGCTTCACCCTATGGACGCTTATGTATCATATTATAAGAAATTCGGATACACCTATCATGTGCTCCCTCAGCTTGAATCGGTTATCAAAGGAAAAGCGATACTCTCCGGATCGCCGCTGGTAGAGGCAATGTTTATGGCGGAGCTTAAAAATATGATTCTGACAGCCGGACACGACCTTGATAAGATAAAGCTCCCTTTGGACCTGAAGGTCTCAACGGGCGGGGAAAATTTTACGGCTCTGAGCGGCAAGAACGCGGCTGCCGTATCCGGAGACATCATGATTGCCGACCGGCAAACTGTTATATCGAGTATACTGCGAGGTCCGGACCTGCGCACTGCCATAACAGGGCAAACAAGCCGCGTGATTTATACCGCATACGCGCCTTTCGGGGTGGAAGAACAATTGGTACATCGGCATCTGAGCGATATTGAAACTTATATCCGGATATTCTCTCAAAAATCCACCACCTCTCTGAAACAAATTTTTTGAGAATAGCTGCTACGCCCTGTTTCTTATCCCTGCGTTCTTTTTGTTTTCTAATTTTACCCTTGCCGCTTTTGTGTGCCTGCCAACGGGATTCCTTACAGTCAGGGCAATATGAGTGGCAACCGGAAGCGCCACCTGCACAACGCCGGCGATATACGGATAAATATTCGTAATAAAACGCATGGTGTCTTCCGTAGAACCCGATATCAATGCGCTTGCGATTACCATGGCGGCTCCCACGCCAACTACGGCGCACCATCTCAATAAACTGCGGGGGGGTTTTTTGTTAAGATGGAATGCGTCTTCCAGGTTGGATACGACCACCGTATATTCCACCATCAGGCGGAACACCGTTGCAAAAAAATACCCGGCAAACACCAATACTTCCAGGCGGTTGATGATCCTGCCCAGGTCCACCAGCCGCATAACGCGAAGAAACCCCGAATATTGCAGGCTTAATGAATCGCCCAGCACAAGCGCGTTTAAAAAGCAGAACAGTACCACAATCCCCACGCCTATGGAAACGCTGATGATACTTTTCCGGATCAGTTTTTCTTTTTTCTCAACATAAGGAAGGAGGCAGAATACCGTCATCAGATCCCCAAACTGGATAAACGCGAACAACAGCCCCATCCATACGAAACTTTTTGTATTCGTATAGAAAAGCGGAAGGATATTTTCGATATTTACATAAGGCAGTTCAAATATAAACGTTATGGCGACCGTTCCCAAAAGGATATAGGAGAATATAACGCCCATCCGTCCGATTACCGTAACGCCGCTTTGCGCCGCCCATCCGATTACCAGCGCGATGGGCAAAACAAAAAATATCAGCTGCAGCTGCCGCAGAATAATGCTTACGGTAAATATTCCGTAATAATTCAGAAGTATGCTTGCCCCAAGCAGGAAATACAGACAGTAGATTGCCGTCACGGCGTTCCCGGCAGGTCCGAACGCGGCTTTATTAATTTCATTGATCGACGCGTAATTGCTTCTTTTAAATAATGTCAGAAACAGCAGATTAATCAGCAACCCCACCGGAAAACTGCAAAGCAGCGCGAGCCAGGCGGATGTGCCTATCGCTTTTTCCTGCACGCTTACCAGAAATACACTCCCCACACAGGACAATATGATCAGCGTCATAAATTGGTATCCGTAAATTTTATCTTTCAATACTCGATCCCCTTAAATTGTAATTTCCCGTCTACGGTCACATTGTACTCTGCATCCGCAAGATTACCGGGCATATCCTTTGCAAATTTATCAAAATATTTATCCGAAAAGCCCATGAAATCCGCATCCAGCTCTATCGACTTTTGAATAGCGGACTGAACAAGTTTGCTCAAATAGTTGTTTATTTCCCGGGCAACGGTCGTATTGTCCATATCGGTGTCACCGTTTAGATCCTCCACAGAGTATGAAGCCTTTATCTTGATATCAAACGTCATATCCTGCGAGCAGTCCACGCTGCAGGAAGTTTGCATAAGATCCACCCCCGCCTCTGCGTTCCCCAGCGGTACGCTGATCCCACCGTTTTTATAATCGTTCAAAACGATCATAGATCCGATTGACTCGTCCTGTGTCAACACATCCAAAAAAATATAGTCGCGTATTACGCACATGCCCAGAAAAGTAAATTTTTCGTCTCCGGCTTCTCCATAGGGCAGATAAGACGCATGCGACCTTGCATTTATCTTGGTATGTAACTCATGCACATTTACATCCGTTATATAACCGTTTTGATTGGTCATACTCATGATCTCGTTTATACTTACCGCGCCGATATTACCCATAAAATTGGAGCTTTTAAAAGTATCGCTTGCCTTGTCCTTTACAATTACCACATATTCGCTGCCACGTTTGTCGTATCCGTTGTAAAATGCTTCGATAATGGGTTTCAGATTTACGTCGCGGGATGCCAGTATAATATTGTTGTGCCCCCAAAACGGCCTGCGCTCGATTTTCAGCATCATCCTGCTTTGCGCTTCATAAAAGGACTTGGCTTCGGAATTTACGATTACATATTCTTTGCTTCCGCCTTTATCATCTCCGCCGCCCCCGCCGGATTCCCCGTTTACGCGCAAAATGCAGGCCGTCATATTGATATCTCCGTCTTCTTCCGGCTTGTCAAAAGCCGCGCCGACAACGATCCCCAGCGTATCGATTTCTTCTCCCATTCCGCAGGATGTACAAATAAAAATACAGATCAATAAACAAGCCAGTAATTTTTTCATATTTCCTTCCTTCAGTTAACGGACCCAGAGCCCGGTGTTATTTTAAAACATTGGCAATGATATTGAATTATTTCAGAAAAATTATAATCAAAGCGAACCTCCTTGCAGACTATTTTCCCAATAAAAAGAGTAATATATACTTCGCAAATGCAAATAATAATGTTGACACAATAAAAGGGAGGTTTAAATATGAGCGGACAAAAAATCAATTGCTCGGTGGATTCATGCGTCCATCATGATAAAAACGATAAATGCAGGCTGAACGGGATCATAGTAACGCCCAGTACGGGGACTGGCCGGGATGTGAAAAAATCTGAAGACAGCATGTGCGGCAGTTTCACTGCCCGTTCCTGATATGAGCCTTCGATGCTCGGCGCAAAACTGCCTGCATAATCAGAATGGTAAATGTACTTCCAGCATTATTCAGGTGGTTGACAACAAGAATGCGGAAAAATCCGGAAATTATTGCGCTACGTTTACAAAAGACGAGGGCACATATCTCTTGACCGCAATGGAAAGGATGTCATATCCGTTGCGTACCGGAGGAGTCTTCGACAATGAATTTGCGGACGAAATGGATGTTCTGCACATGAGGCAGCCTGGCAGCCCTGCGGTTATTTGTGCCATAACCGACTGTAGATATAATAAAGGCAAAAGCTGCTCGGCAAACGATATCGCGATCGGCCGAACCCTCAAAAGAAATTCGCTCAGGTTTCCGTGCAAAACCTATAAAACATGATCCACCCTTATTAAGAGCCCCAATAAAAAAAGGCGGTGTCCGCCTTTTTTATCTTTCTTTAAGAAAATGCTTTTTCAAACTCATCCAAAGCTTTTTCAAACGCGCGCATACAGGCTTCCACGGGTTCACCGCCCACCAGGTCCACATGCGCTATTTTCAGTTCTTCCAGCGGATAATCGCTTCCGCCGCTGGATAAAAACTTTTTATAGGATTCCACGTTCTTGTTCTGCAGCAAATCTCCCGCGATCTGTACCGCCGCCGAGAATCCGGTGGCGTATTTATACACATAAAACGCGTTGTAGAAATGCGGTATTCGCGACCATTCGTAGGAAATCGTATCGTCATACGTCATTCCCGGCCCGTAATATTTCCTGTTCAAATTCCCATATTCCGTGCACAGGGTGTCGGGCGTCAGGGGCTGGCCGCCGCCAGACATTTCATGCGTAATTTTTTCAAATTCAGCAAACATAGTCTGTCTGATTACCGTAGTGCGGAACTGGTCCAGATAATGGTTCAGGATATATTTTCGAAGATCTCCCGTTGAATTTTGCAGCAGATGATGGGTAAGCAATATTTCGTTTACCGTGGAAGCGACTTCCGCCACAAAAATAGTGTAGCCGCTGATAGGGTATGGCTGGTTTTTGTTGGAATAATAAGAATGCATCGCGTGCCCAAGCTCGTGCGCGATCGTGAATACGCTGTCCAGGTCGCCCCGGTGATTCAAGAGAACAAACGGATGCGTACCGTATACGCCCCATGCGTAAGCGCCGCTGGTTTTGCCCTTGTTTTCAAAGACATCGATCCAGCCTTCGCTGAACGAGGTCTTTAAAAGCTCCGTATATTCCTCTCCAAGGGGCGCAAGGCCCTTTATAACCATTTCCTGCGCCTCTTCATAGGAATATTCGTTTTTTAAATCGGGGACAAGCGGCGCGTAAACATCGTACATGCAAATCTCATCAAGATTCAGAAGTTTCCTCTTCAAACCCACATACCTGTGAAGTATGTATAAATTATCATGCACTGTTTTAATCAGGTTTTCATACAGCTCTTTGGGAACATTGTCCCCGAAGAGGGCTTTTTCCAGCGCGCTGCCGTATTCTCTGGCCTTTGCGTAAAAAATATCTTTTTTAACACTGGTGGAATAAGCCGCCGCTATGGTATTGATGTTGTTTTTATAGGACTGATAATAGGTTTCATACGTTTTCCTGCGCACCTCCCGGTTCTTGTTCTGCATCATAACGATATATGAACCGTGCGTTAGTTCCTGTCCGTCCACATCCCCGAAGGTGAGGTCCGCATTGTTCAGCATTGTAAAAATGTCATGGGCGCCGCCCGAAAAATCCGACGACATTGCCAGTAATTTTTCTTCCTTCTCGCTTAAAACATGCTTTTTTTGCCTCAAAAGGTCATGGATCATAAACCTGTAATCGGCAAGTCCCTCATAGTCGTCGGCATAGCCGCGCAGCGTATCTTCATCCATTGCGAGCAGTTTAGGATTTACAAACGCCAGCTGGGAAGAAAACCGGACGGAGAGTCCCATCGCCTTGTCAGCCATTGCCTGATATTTGCCGTTCGCATTGTTCTCGTCCCTCCGCATCCGGGCGTAAACAAAAAGCCTTTCCACCACGAGGGATAATTCATCCATTTTTTTGAGGCATTTCGCCATGCTTTCCGCGCTTTGGGTCAGCTCCTGCTCTATCTCCCAGATACAGCCGAATTCACCTTCCAGTTTCCTGAAATCCTCTTCCCAATCCTGATCGGACACATAAATATCTTCAAGTTTCCATTTATATTTTGGATCAACTTCTTCTCTGCCCATAATGACTCCTTAATTTTTTTGTGCATGCAGGGGCGCGGGAATCCGTCCGCCCCGGGCAATAAATTCCGCCGGAGAAAAACGGTTGTAAGACATGATCGGCGCGCTGCCCAGCAGTCCGCCGAAATGCACCTCGTCTCCGACATTCATTCCCGGTACGGGGATCACCCTGACAGCGGTGGT
Source organism: Bacillota bacterium (assembly GCA_023393165.1). GTDB lineage: Bacteria > Bacillota > Clostridia > Christensenellales > Christensenellaceae > JAEYKI01. Next base: position 159,600 of record JAEWMJ010000056.1, read on the forward strand.
TTTCACATTTACCACCCCAATCGCAACTTCATCGGCTATGATTGCGGATAGCACTTCCTCGGGTGTATCGCCCGGAAGCGCGATCATATCCAGGCCCACCGAACAAACGCAGGTCATTGCTTCGAGTTTTTCAATGGAAAGCGAACCGCAGCGAACGGCGTCTATCATTCCGGCGTCTTCGCTGACCGGAATAAATGCGCCCGACAGGCCCCCGACATGGGAAGAGGCCATGATCCCGCCTTTTTTCACCGCATCGTTCAAAAGAGCAAGCGCGGCGGTCGTACCGTGAGCGCCGCAGGACTCCAGTCCCATCTCTTCCAGAATATGCGCCACGCTGTCCCCCAGCGCGGGGGTCGGCGCCAATGACAGATCCACTATTCCAAACGAAGCGCCCAGGCGCCGGCTTGCTTCCCGCGCCACTAGTTCGCCCATTCGTGTAATCTGGAAGGCCGTGCGTTTAATGGTTTCGGCAACCACGTCAAAAGGCTCGCCCTTAACGCCCTCAAGGGCGACCTTTACAACGCCCGGGCCGCTGACTCCGACATTGATCACGCATTCGCCTTCGCCCACGCCATGAAAGGCTCCCGCCATGAAGGGATTATCCTCCACCGCGTTTGCAAATACTACAAGCTTGGCTGCGCCGATTCCGCTCAAGTCCGCAGTCTTAAGAGCCGTTTGTTTAATGATCCTGCCCATCTTTGTGACTGCGTTCATATTGATTCCGGCGCGCGTTGTCGCTACGTTTATGCTGGAACATACTATTTTTGTCCGGCTTAACGCTTCGGGTATGCTGTTTAAAAAATCTTCTTCGCTGTCGGTGAAGCCTTTGTGTACAAAAGCCGAATACCCGCCTATAAAATCCACGCCAGCATCCCGCGCCGCGCTGTCCATGGCCAGCGCAATTTTAACCGGCTGACCGCACGACTGTGTCAGGAGCGACGCCGGCGTTACCGAAATACGTTTATTGATGATGGGTATGCCGAACTCTTTTTCGATTTCTTCCCCGACAGAGACCAGATTCTCCGCTTTTCTTGCGATTTTTGCACGAACTTTATCCGCGGTGGAATCCGCGCTGCCGGTTATACAATCCAGCAAAGATATGCCCATGGTAATCGTACGGATATCCAGATGTTGGGAAGTAATCATCTCTATTGTTTTAATGATATCTTTTTGGTCTATCAATGGAAATCACACCCTATGCATAGATTTGAATATTTCTTCGCGTTGAAACCGGATATCCATTGCGAGCTCTTTCGCACATCCGTCCAATTTTTCTTTTACTTCATCAAAGGACGCATTGCAGTCTTTCATGTCCACCAGCATGGTCATGGCAAAAACTTCATCCCGAAGCACTGTTTGGTTGATATCGATGATGTTGATACTGGCCTCAAATAAAACACCCGAGACCCTGGCTATAATCCCCGGCTTATCCATGCCGAGAACCGTAACGATTGCCCTCATTTATAACCTCCGCTTTTGGCTGCACACACATATTTTGCATTGCGATATGTATTATATGCAAGTATATACAAAAATACGCCTGCAAGTGAATAGATCACGATTGCAATGGCGATATAGACTACGTTGCCAGATAATTTATTTATAAACTCGATCAGATTTTGAAACCGCGAGCTGTCCGCGTTTTTAAAAAGGAACGGGCAGAAGTACGGGAGCTGCGTAACAAAGGCAAAAGCCACCGCAATCACCGTTCCCAGCAGAAGGTTTAAAAAACTCTTTAAAAAGCTGCGCGAATACATTGACCTGAAAGAATGAAAAAGCGCGCCAAAGGCTTCCTTGCCTTCATCAATCACGCCAAAAGGCACAAATACCGTGCCCAGCAGTACGGCTATTCCGCCCGCTATCAGCATGACGATGGCCGGATACAGCCATGCCGCGATGATGAGGTGGGAAGACGACATGATCCCCGTAATAACAAAAAAGCAAATAAACGCAAAAAGGGCAAATACTCCGTAATACACCGCATAGGCCGACAACAGTTTCTTGTAGTTTTTACAGGTCCAGCGGGCAGTTTCCCGGAATATGCTTTGTTTTCCTTCCTTGCTGTCAAATATAATCTTTCCGGCTAGCCCCATGGCAAAGGGGGCTGCAAACACACCGATGACACACATCATAGCGATCATTTTTATAATGGGCGTTATCAGCGCATTAAGCATATATACCATCATATACATGGCAAGAGCGTCAACTTCCTGTACGGCTTCATTGATCGTTGCAACATAGTCCGGCATGAAAAAAAACAGCGGTATTGCCAAAACAGCAATAAACAGCAGGAAAACTAAAAAAAGCTTTCCGAAATTCCGGCCGTAAATTTGAAACGTACCGGAGAATACCTTTGCAGGTCCTTCTTGAAGAACAGGCGATGACGCCATCGTATTCACTCCTCCTTATATCCGCCCCTAAAAATCCTGCGGCTTTTCAGGGATCCAGTTAAGCCACTTGGGCGCTATTTCCTTATATTCATAATTGTCCAGGCATTCTATCACCTGTTTTGGAGTATCCGCAACTTCAACTGCCGATAGCGAGTCTTCCGCCATAAAATGTTTTTTTGCAGTTTCCTCCAAAAGGTGAATTACCGGGTCAAAAAAACGACTGGTATTCATCAGAATAATGGCTTTTTTATGCAGTCCTAAAATCTTTAAAGTCAGGACTTCAAAAAATTCTTCGTATGTCCCCACACCGCCCGGAAGCACAACAAAGGCATCCGCCATGGATTCCATGGCCTGTTTTCTCTCATGCATGCTGCATGTCAATATCAACTGGCTGCAGTTTTTATATAACACGCCGGGCGCGTTCATAAATTCGGGTGCGATTCCGATAATTTCGGCTGCATGATTATCATACGCGCCTCGAGCAACCTGCCCCATCAGCCCCGTATTTCCGCCGCCGAACACCAGCCCGTAGCCGTTCTGTGCGATATATTTTCCAAGGGAGTATGCTTCGCCCAAAAATGCCTTGTCCACATTTTCGGATCCTGCTCCAAATACACAAATGTTTTCCATGCCCGCCCCTCCGCTTATGATCCGGACGGCCTGGAAAATAAGCGGTTTTTATATTTCAGCAGAATATACAAAAGCGGCATTCCAAGGCCATAGCAGGCAAGAGCCTGTCCAATTCCAACCAAGCCGACCGTCGCCCAGTACGGCGCTCCTGTCAGCACGTTTAATATGTAGCCCACCACAAAAGCGTTGATCACTACAGAGGGCAGCGGAACCAGCCATTTAATTTTTATCCTGGATGCTATAGCCGCCGCAGCAAGTGTTGCCAGGCTTCCGGCAACGATATCAAGAATTCCCATACCGCCGGCGACCGCATTCGCTATCAGGCAGCCTATAAACAGACCCGGTACTGCCGCCGTGGTAAAGAAGGGCAATATGGTCAGCGCTTCCGCTACCCGGCATTGAATCTGTTCAAAACTGATGGGCGCAAGGATAAGCGTCAATACCGTATACATTGCCGCAATAATACCAACCTCGCAGACCCACCTGGCCACGCCTTTTCTTTTCATGCATGCTCCTATTTTCCAGGTTTTACATATGTGAATATAATTATAGCACACTGTTGTAATTATATCCAAGATACTATATCATATATTTGAGAGGAAATAAATAATATGTTTGACTATCATGTACATTCGGAATGGTCATTTGATGCAAAGGACAGCATCGAGAGCATCGCAGCGGAGGCAGCTGGCGCCGGTATTCAGGAAATCTGCTTCACCGAGCATATTGAACCTTATAATACATACGGCCTTGATTGGAACGGATATATCAATTTTGAGACATATGCGGCCGAAACAGACCGCGTTCGCAGCCTGTTCCCCGGGCTTTCGATCCGCCGGGGCCTGGAATTGGGCCTTTCGGAATCCGTCCTCCCGGACATACGGCGCTACCTCTCAGGCAAATCCCTGGATTTTATTATAGCTTCCCAGCATTTTATTCAGAACTATGATCCCTATTTCCCTGAATATTTTATAGGAAAAACAAAAAAGGAAGCCGAAGAAACCTACCTGAAATGTCTTTTCAACTGTCTGAAAGGATTTGACGCCTTCTGCGTTGTCGGGCATATCGGATATGTCAGTAAAAACGCGCCCTACCGCTCCCCCTTGGAGTATGCGGATTATCCGGATCTGATCGACGAAATACTGAAAGTGATCATACATGCGGGACATGGAATTGAAATCAACACTTCTTCCTGGGGCGTTTACGGCGTGCCCATGCCCACACCCGCAATCATCGGCCGATTTCTGGAACTGGGCGGAGACGTCGTCACAGTAGGCTCCGACACCCACGGCAAAGCCAGGGTGGGGGATCACAGCAAGGAAGCGCTGGAACTCCTGCGTTCAGTCGGCGGCAAATATATTTGTACTTTTGAAAATCTTAAGCCTGTGTTCCATAAATTTTAATTTGCTTTTTATAAAAATAAATCAAAGAAAACAGTTTATTGGTTTTCTTTTGGCTACCTTTTCTTTTCAGAAAAAAGAAAAGGTAGTATTTTATTTAAAAATAATATGTAAGAAGTTCTGGTCCAGCAGCAGGAACGCGCCAAGGGCAGCCACATAGACCGCGAACCCGTACAGTTTGGTTTTTGCAATTATTGCGAGCATAAACTTGACCGCAAAAAATCCGGCAACCGCCGCGACAATTGTGCCGACAACGATCGTAACAACAGAAACGTCGCCCAATCCGGCTTCAGCCGCGGTCTTTCCGGAAGAAAGTATGGAACCCAATATAATAGGGATGGACAATAAAAACGAGAATTTTGCCGCTCGTACGCGGTCGACCCCCATGAAAAGTCCGCCCGCTATGGTTGAGCCTGAACGTGAAACGCCCGGCAATATGGCCACTGCCTGCATAAGTCCCATGGAGAGCGCGCTCTTGATTGTAATTTGCCTTTGAGCGTTGATTCTGGAGGCGATCAGTTCGGATACCGTAATAATCACAGCCGTGATCAAAAAGCAAATGCCCAGGAGGCTCCCGCTTCTGAACACCGATTCAAAATAATCGCTCCACAAATACCCCACGGCGGCTGCCGGGATGGTAGCCAATATCAGCATGCCCAGATGGTTTTTCACCGGATGCCTGAATATCTGGATGATTTCGGAGAAGAGTACCACGACCACCGCAATCAGCGTGCCGAAGTGCAGCATGGTATCAAAGAATATCGGGACATTTTCAAGGCCCATTACCTGTTGCAATAGCACCAGATGCCCCGAACTGGATACAGGCAGAAATTCCGTTAAACCCTGTATTAACCCCAATATAACAGCTTCAAATATTCCCATATCATATCTCCTTTAAGATCCGGCAGACAATCCGCTTTGTTAATATCTTCCATTGATATTTCAAAAACAGCCTTATAGCCGGACCGATGGCCGCGTTCATTAACCAAACGTTTGGCGGCTGCGGCATCACCAAAAATTAAAAGATTTCGATGGTCTGATACCAATCATTATAGCATTGTTCATTTTGTTTGAAAAGCCCGCCTTGATTATAGCTACCCGAAGCTATATAATTGTATGCGTGATACAGAATTAAATAACCGAAAGGAATATGGTTCAATATGAAATTAGGCGTTGTAGGCCTTCCCAACGTAGGAAAAAGCACCCTCTTCAACGCGCTGACCCAGGCCGGCGCGCAGTGTGCAAATTATCCGTTTTGCACGATAGATCCCAACTATGGCATTGCGTCCGTACCAGACAGCAGGCTGGATTACCTGGCGGAGATTCACCATCCGGAAAAGTTTACGCCCGCTACCATTGAATTTGTGGATATCGCAGGTCTGGTAAAGGGCGCCAGCCGCGGCGAGGGACTGGGCAATAAATTTTTGTCCCATATCAGAGAAGTCGATGCGCTGCTGGAAGTCGTGCGCTGTTTTGAAAACGGCAACATCACCCATGTGGAAGGCAGCGTCGATCCCGTACGGGACGTTACCACCATCAATTACGAACTGATATTCGCGGATATGGAGACAGTTGAAAAGCGGCTGACCCGCGCGCAGAAAATGAAAAAAACCGGCGACGCCCAATATACGCTTGAAGCCGATACGCTGGCAACTGTACTATCCGAACTAGAACACGGTAAATTTATCCGGAATATAGACCTTTCGGATGCGCAGCGGGAGATTATAGATGATTTGTTCCTGCTCACGGATAAACCCGTGATATACATCGCGAACATTGCTGAAGAGAATGTGGGAAAAACCGATCTGCCCGTTCTAAAGCCGCTTTTGGAATATGCGGCTGCACAGGGCGCCGAAGTAATAACCGTATCCGCCAAAGTGGAAGAGGAACTCACCGCGCTGGATGAAGAAGAAAAAAAGATGTTTATAGAAGAACTGGGGATAGGCGAGTCCGGCCTGTCCCGCCTAATCAAGAAATCATACGCGCTTTTGGGCCTCATCAGCTACCTGACTGCCGGGCCCAAAGAGGTACGCGCCTGGACGGTCAAAAAAGGCACCAAGGCTCCCCAGGCGGCGGGCAAGATACACAGTGACTTTGAACGCGGTTTTATCCGTGCCGAGGTCATTGCCTTCGATAAACTGAAGGATATCGGCGGCGACATGAACCTTGCGAAGGAAAAGGGTCTCATACGCCAGGAAGGCAAGGAATACGTCATCCAGGACGGAGACGTGGTGTTGTTCCGGTTTAACGTGTAATAGAACATTATATTGAAAGCAGCAGGTTCTTTTAAAAGAACCTGCTTTTTACTTGTCTACGTTACCTTTCTTTTAAAAAAAAAGGTAACACCAAAGAAAACCAAAAATATTATTAAGCGCAAATGCGCGTCCAGGCCTGTTTACATGGTCAATGTCCATGCCTGTAAACCTTCACCGTCGAAAAATCAGCTTTATTGAACTTCATGACGCAAAGGATAAAGAATACGGCTCCAATTGCGATCGTAATAAACAACCCGATCAGCGGCGTTACTATTGTCCCGCCCCAGTCAAAGGCAACCCCGGCCTTAACAAGCTGCTCCGAGGGCATGTTTTCCATACCCATCGCAATGAACCGGAACATGGAAGTAATATAGGTAAGGGGATTTAAGAATACTACAGGCGTTAAAAACCCGGGCAGCACCGTGGTGGGGATGTACGCGCCGGAAAGGAACGTCAGCGGCATCGCAACCGCGGTGATGATCACCTGGAAAGACGCGGACTTTTTTGCCAGCGTGGCCAGAAACAGTCCAAGCGATGAGAAGGTCAGCCCGGTTACCGCCATTGCGCCAAGCATTTCCAGAAAATGCACCGCGTCGATCCGAAGTCCCATCGCCATTCCAACGATGACAACGATCAGTCCCTGTATCATTGCGATCACGGTGGAGGAAAGCACCTGCCCGATGGATATCTGCCAGCGTGATATGGGCGATACCATAATTTCCTTCATAAATCCGCTTGATATATCGTCCAGAATATCGATCGAATTATTCAGGCTGGTCTGAAACACCGTCATGATGATAATACCGGCAATCAGATAATTCATGGGCTGCGTTATGCCGCTCATGGCGGACTGCATCACAAAGGAAAAAACGAACAAAAAGAAAAACGGCATCAGCAGGCTGAAAATCAGCCTTGTTTTATCCCTGAAAAAATTTAAAAGAGTTCTGGTCAGCAATGCGCCTACAACATCCATTATTCTCTGATCTCCCTTCCCGTTACCGCTAAAAACACATCGTTCAGCGAGCCTTTGTTTACCTCAAAATCTTCGATCTTATCCCGGAACATGCATAATATCCCAAGCGTCTGTTCCACTTCCTTTAAATAAGCTTTGATATAACCCTGATCCCTTTCATAGCGGACGGACCTGTCGTTCAGATAAGATATCAACTCGTCCGGCGCATCTGTTTTGATCCGGACATACATATGGGTAAATTCGGACTTCAGCCGGTCGGGCGTATTGTAAGCCACAATCTTGCCGTGATCAATTATCGCCACGCTGGAGCAGAATTCGGCTTCATCCATATAATGTGTCGTTAAAAAAATCGTGATGGATTTTTGTTTCTGTACCTCCCGGATATACTCCCAGACGCTGGCCCTGGTTTGCGGATCCAGCCCAGCAGTAGGTTCGTCCAGAAACAGTACTTTGGGGAAATGAATCAGCCCCCGCGCGATCTCGACTCTTCTTTTCATTCCGCCGGACAGGCTTCCAACCGGCGCCTTTGCCCAGTCTGCAAGGTCCACAAGATTCAAAACAAAATCTGTTCTTTCCTTCACTTCTTTTTTGGGCACATGATAAAACCGGCAATGAAGTTTCAGATTCTGCTCAACCGTCAATTTTTGGTCCAGCGTGGACTCCTGGAATACGATGCCGATATCGCGCCTCACCAGGCTTTCCTGTTTTTCCACATCATGCCCGTTGATTATGAGCTTGCCCTCAGATTTGCTCTGGATCGTACACAGGGTGTTGATCGTGGTGCTTTTGCCCGCGCCGTTCGGTCCAAGAAAAGCAAATGACGAACCTTGCTTTACATCAAAAGAAATATTGTCTACCGCAACCAGATGCCCGTACCTTTTGGTAAAATCCCTTACCTGGATAATATTCTCCATACGATTCCCTCCGTTTTTTAATGACCTCATTTTATCCGCCAGTTATAAAATATCCATAAAACAGATTTAAAATATTCTTAAAATGTTTTAAAATAACCGTGAAGTTTCTTTAAACGACTTATTTTTATAAAATTTTAATATTTGATTTAAAATTCTTTTAAATAGCCATGATAGAATACAGCCATAGAAATATGAATGAAAGAGATATGGTTATGAACGAAAAAGACAGACGTGGCCAGCGCAGCGAATACCGGGCCAAGGTGCGGGAAATCAGAAAACAATTTAACGAAAACCATTATCATACGCAAAAGGAAATGATGGACAGACTCGCGGCGCTGGACCAAGAATACAAGAACCTCAGGCGCTCCAGGCACAGGCATGAAGATTTTGAGAAATACCACCGCAACCTGAAACTGGTTCGCCCTTTGCCAATTGTTTTTATTCTGGTACTCTGGGCAGTCGTTTTTTTCAACGCCGGGTTTTCCACCAGCCTGGACGTCATGTTGCTGATCTTTACCATAATGGTCACGGCCGGAAGCGTTTTCCAGATAATTTTCATTACCCGCCTGGAAAGGCGCATCCTGCGTCCGATCAACGATCTGAAAAAAGGCGTCAACGAAATCGCGGGCGGGAATTATGAAATCCAGGTTGTATCAGAAGCGCACAGTTATATCGACACACTGATAGACGATTTCAACGCGATGGCGCGCAAATTAAAAGAAACCGAAGAGCTGAAAAACGAATACGAGAACAACCGGAAAGGCCTGATCGCAAACATATCGCACGACCTTAAAACTCCCATTACTTCCATACAGGGGTATATTGAAGCTATAACAGAGTCAAAAGACTTACCGGACGAAAAAATGGAAAAATATCTGAAAATAATTCACAGCAATATTTCTTATATGAACAGGCTGATTGACGATCTTTTCCTTTTTTCCAAGCTGGATATGCAAAAATTTCCATTCGAATACTCCGTCGTATCGGTAAAGCCATTTATGAATGACCTCATGGAAGAAATAAAAATAGACCTGGAAGAGAAGAAAATCGTCTTTTCTTTTCAGGACGCCCTTGATCCGGATGCGCGCATCCGGATCGACACAAAACGCTTTCACCAGGTGGTGCGGAACATCATTGACAATGCGGTCAAATACGGCCCCGCGGACGGACTTATAATCCGGGCGGATCTTACGCGTCAGGATGGGTTCATTTACCTGAAACTTACGGATAACGGGCCGGGTATTCCCGAAGCCCAACTGGAACATATTTTTAAACGGTTTTACAGGCTGGACAACGAAAGGACAAAGGATATCTCCAGCACGGGGCTTGGCCTTGCCATTGCAAAGGAACTGATCGAGATGCAGGGCGGACATATCAGCGCATTCAACGCCGGGGGAGGAGGCACTTGTTTTGCCGTCGCACTTCCCAAACATAAAGAATGATTGCTTAAGGAGCAAATAAAATGAAAAATATTTTAATCATTGAAGACGATATCAATATTGCGGAACTGGAACGGGATTATCTGAAATTGAACGGGTATCATGCGGATATTGAGACAGACGGTGACGCCGGACTGAAACGGGCTCTCTCCGGCGCTTATGACGTGATCATCGTCGACCTGATGCTTCCCGGGAAAAATGGCTTTGAGATTATCCGGCTGATACGCGAAAAATTTGAGATTCCGATCCTGGTCGTATCGGCCAAAACAGAAGATATTGATAAAATACGGGGCCTCGATCTGGGTGCGGACGATTACCTGACCAAACCCTTCAGTCCTGCAGAACTTACGGCGCGGATCAAATCTCATATTAACCGGTATGAAAGGCTGAAAGGAAGCAATATTTCTTCCGATCTGATCACCCATAAGGGTTTGGAGATCAATACAGGTTCCCATAAGGTTTATTCCAACGGAAAAGAAGTACAGATGACGGCCAAGGAATACGAGCTGCTGCTGTATCTCGCATCCAATCCTAATATTGTATTTTCCAAAGACCAATTGTACGAAACGATATGGGGCCAGGATTTTTTGGGTGATACTGCTACCGTGCCGGTGCATATCCAAAAGATACGTAAGAAAATTGAAAAAGATCCTTCGGAACCTGAATTTATAGAAACATTGTGGGGATACGGATACCGTTTCAACGCTTGACGTCGATAAAAAAAGAGCTGCAGCAAAGCAGCCTTTTTTATTAAAATCATTCCGCCAGTTTTTTTCTTGTTCCCAAATCCTCCGGGTATTCCGTTACTTCCTCTCCGGTAATTTCATCCACAGGCCCAGATGACTCTTGTGCAGCAAAGCCCTCGGCCACGGTTTTATAAAAAGATGTAAACGAGAGGAAGAACCCATACATAAATGCCGCTGCACCCGCCAATTCGTATTGCAGATCTACCTTAACCGCGTATTCAAGCAGCAGCAATCCCGCGGCTGCAGCAAGAAACAATATCGATATAAACAGATAGGAACCCCACCCGCTTAACCCCTGTTTTTTAGCCAGGGAGCACTGACGTATGCGGATGATTGCCTGTACGAACAGGAGCACAGCTATAAGCGAATAAAGGAATTCAACATATATCAGCGCATCGAGTATAAAGGCTAATCCAAACAGCGCTTCCGTTATCCCGACCGCAATTTCCAGTCCGGTGCTTCCCGTAAAAGTGCTGCTGCCCGGCAGGCAAATCAGGATCAGCCGAACGAGAGCCGCAATTGTGACCGCGCCTGCAAAAAAGACAATATCACCAAAGGTAAAAACAGGGTTAACTAAGCTGAGGACTCCAAAAATCGCAAACAATATTCCTAAAATCAATTGAAAAACCCGGTTTACTCCAGATAAATCCTTCATACAACATCCTCCGTTCCGCCTTAACTATCTATATATAAACTATTTTTGCATTATTTTTATTATTCCACTTATCCCGCCGAATAGACGTACCAAATCAACTGCAAATTATTGGGACGTTTCCGGTTCATTTGTTTGTGTCGTTTCCGGTTGTTCGGTCGTTTCCGGTTCTGTCGTCTCTTCGGGGTCCACATATCCTTCGGGCTTCATCAACTCCCGTCCAATGAAGTATCTTGCGTCGCCCTCGTCTTTCAGGGTATCCAGCATTACAAGGGTCAATTTTGGGTTGCTTTCGTCCTCATTGATCAGTATCAGCCAGTTGACTTCCTTCTTGTTGCCGTCGGCCTGCGAAACCTGTGCGGTGCCTGTTTTGCCGATAAGGTTCACTCCGGGCAGACGCGATTGATATGCGGTACCGGATTCAACCACCATACGAAGAGCTTCTTTTAAAATATCGATCGTGGACTGCTGCATCACGCCTTGTTTAAAAATAGTGCGTTGGTTTTGATATACTTTATTATATGAAGTTCCCTGCGTTTGATAAATACTGTCCACAATCGTGGGATTCAGCATGTCGCCGTTGTTCATGATCGCGGTGTACATGCTGGCCAGCTGTAAGGGGCTCACCAGAATCTCCGCCATTCCATATCCCATATCGGCCAGTATTTTTATATTCATTTCGGTGCCTTCATTCAGCAAATTTGATTTTTTTATGGGTAACTCGAACGACGGTACTTCGCCCATACCGATTTTATGCATATATTCCATAAACGGTTCGATACCGACCTGCATGGCTGCCCAAGCATAAAAGATGTTGTCGGAAGATTTCATTGCGTTCATCATATTGAATTCGCCCAGGGTTTCATGAGCCCTCTTAATAGATGGATACACCCACCCTTCCACATGGGGCATCCATTCGTTGTTTACGATATCCTTATTAATGTCGGGCACGGTTTCAGGCGTTAACTTCCCGCTCTCCAGCGCCGGAACAATCGAAAACGGCTTAAAAGAGGAGCCCGGCGGCAGAACTGCCTGGGTGGCCCTGAAGAAAAGAGGCGTTTGGGCTTCCTCGGAATTCAGGTAACTCCAAAGCTTGTTGTCCATGGGAAAGCTGAAATAATTCGGGTCGAACGACGGATAGGAAACAAGGGCTTCCACATTTCCCGTTTTGTAATCCAACACAACCACCGCGCCGCTTTGATCCTCTTTCAGATTTGTTGCAAGAAGCGAATACGCCTTGTTCTGAATTCTGGCGTCCAGCGTGGTAACAATATCTTCCCCGTCCTGCTTGGGCTGTTCAAAAAGCACCTTTTTTTCGTTGCCCAGCGAATCCTGAACATAAATCTTATATCCGTCAGAAGGGCGAAGCTGGTCTTCATAAATGGCTTCAAGGCCTGTTTTTCCGATTTTTGAATCCTGCGTGATCCCTTTGTCGGCCATTTCAGCAACCTCATCGTCGCTGGGCGAACCCATATATCCCACCGAATGCGCGAAACTGTCCTGCATGGGATAATACCGCAAAGGCGTAAGCGAATCCTCGTCAATCTGAACACCGGGTACCGCGGTAAGCGCGTCTTTTTGTTCCTGCGTCAGCGTGTTCTTGGGTAAGGCTTTTATTACCGCCAGATCAAATTTGTTTTCCACCGCGTTGTTATATTTCTCAAGAATATCCGCGGCGTCAATTCCGAGGACGCTTGAGACGGTTGCAGCCGCCGTGTTTATATCCTGTATTTTGGCTATTTCAAGATAAACGGACTGCGCGTAATCATTTTTCGCAAGTACTTCCTTGTTTTTATCAAATATTTCACCGCGTTTCCCATATTCCGTTTTGATACGCACAGTATCTCCTGTTTCCAGGAACGGAAGTATCAGGGACGGAGTATACATGACCCCATATCCGTTGATAGTGGGAGTAATATCCGCCTGGTAATCGTATTGAATATCGCCCATCAATTTGCTTTTCATGGCGAGGGTATATTTCAAAGTAAACATTTCCCCGTTTTCAACAACTTCACGGCTTGTCAGCTTTATATCCGTAACCTGCAACGCGCCCAGGATATTGTTGTATCGCGCGGCAAATTCCTCTTCCGTTCCCTTGCCCGCGCTGTGTTCATATATATAACCATACGCAGCGGAATAGTCGCGGTTTGCTATCGCTTCCGCGAAACCGTATCCCAACGTAGCAGCGCCGCTGCCTACGCCAATTGCGCTGCAGGACACGGATGAGATTACCAAAACCAATATTAAAAAAATCGAACATATCTTCTTAATCATGCGCACATTATACATCTTTTTGGCTTTATTTGCAAAATTTTCGGGTCCGGGGCAGGCCAAACCATGTAAAAAGTGACAGCAAAGCGGCTTTAGTTGACTTATTTTAATTTTTGTTATATTATACTTCTACTATAATAGGAGGTTGTTATGGTGATAAGAAAAAGGCCGACAAGCCGTGCCAGGCATGCTGGCAAAGCAAGGCATTCCAGTTCTTACCTGAACGGAATACTTTACACCGCTCAAAAAAAATCTACCACGTATAACGACATCATTCCGGTTAACGAACTAAAAAAGAGAAATTACATCAACGATTTTATAGAAAATATTTTATCCAGAGTATCCAAAAAATACAGTTACCAAAACAAAGACAGGACGGCGGTTAAAAAGGCGGCCGCTCCGAAGACGCCTGCCGTTTCCATATTCCAGGACAGGGCGGTTGTTCTGACAACGATTATCTGTATAGCAGTCGCAATATCCGCAGTAATAGCGGTTCCGATCGCCTTTGCAAAGCACGAGGTAACCGTCAATCTGCTGGACTCGGGCAGAACTTTTACCGCCGCCACGTCCGCCAGAACGGTTGGCGAGTTTCTTGAAAAGAACGACATCAAGCTGGGCGATCAGGATATCCTGGATACTTCGGCCGATCTTCCGGTTGAAGATAACATGGACATCATCATCCGCCGCGCAATGCCTCTTACGGTAAACGCAGGAGTGGATACCAAGGACGTGAGCATGATCGCGGGAACAGTCAGCGAGGCGCTTAATCTCGCGGGCGTTCAGGTGGACAGCGACGACGAAGTCTATCCCTCCACGGATTCCTATATCAGGCCGGGCATGTCTATCGACTATATCAAAGTTGACGTAAAAATGGTGACAGATACAAAGATCATCGGATATAAGGAACTGACCCGCGAGGATGACTCTATTATGAAAGGCGATCAGGAAGTCGTTCAATACGGCGAAGAAGGCGAAATGGAAACAAGTACCAAGCAGGTTTATAAAAACGGCGTGCTGTTTTCACAGGAAGTGGTTTCTGAAGAAGTCACAAAGGAACCCCAAAATGAAATAATTGCCATTGGTACAAAGGTAATTAAAAAGCCCACCAAACCTTCGGGCAGTTCGGGCGGTTCCTCCGGCTCCCTCGCAGGCGGCCTCAGTCCGGACCAGGTCCGCGAGGTGCGCACCATGACGGCTACGGCGTATTCGGGCGATTCCAGTACCGCTACAGGTACTTATCCCCAACGCGGAACGATCGCCGCAGACCCGGGCGTATTGCCCTACGGTACCAGATTGTATATCGAAGGTTACGGATTCGGCCGCGTGGAGGATACTGGCGGATTCATAAACTGGTCCGGCGGTTCCAATACGATCGACCTGTTTATGGGTTCGGAATCCGAATGCTATGCCTGGGGCAGACGCACAGTTACCGTTTATATTTTGAATTAAGAAGGATCAAGGTGAATACTGCATCCAAAAAAAACATCCAGATAATTCTGGAAAAATATAAGCTGGCTCCTTTAAAAAAGTTCGGACAGAATTTTTTAGCCGACGGGAATATCGTGAGTAAAATTGCGGATTCCATGCATCTGACAAAAGACGACTGTGTACTGGAAGTAGGCCCGGGACTTGGCGCCTTAACGCTGGCGCTGGCCGCGCGGGCCGGGAAAGTGCTTGCCGTAGAGATAGATAAAGGGATGATCGAAGCCCTTAAAGAAATACTCACGGATTCCCCCAACGTAACCGTGATTGAAGGCGATATATTGAAAACGGATATCCGGCAGATTGCCGCCGAGCAATTAAACGACAGTTTCCACGCTTGTGGAAACCTGCCGTATTATATTACCGCGCCATGCATCCTGACGCTTATAGAAAGCGGCGCTAAAAGCCTTACGGCCATGGTGCAGAAGGAAGTCGCCGAACGCCTGTCATCTCCTCCCGGCAACAAGAATTACGGGAGCCTAACCGCATCGGTTTCTTATTATGCAAAACCCGAGACGCTTTTCACTGTTGGCAAAAACTGCTTTTTCCCTTCTCCGGATGTCGATTCGGCCATTGTACGGATGGAACTTGACAGGCAGCCTTACCCTGTATCGCGGGAGTGGTATACCCGAATTGTGCGCGCCTCGTTTGCAATGCGCCGAAAAACGGTTTACAACAATCTTATATCTGAATTCGGCAAATCGCCGGACGGCAAAGAACTCATTGTGGAAGCGCTTCACGCCTGCCGTTTAAACCCTTCCGTACGCGCGGAAGATCTCTCGCCCGAAGACTTCTATCATTTATCCGAATTCTTTTCTAAAAGGACGGTTTGAAGCCATTTCCGGGAAATCCCGGTTTATGACAAGTTATATTTTGAGCGATCCACAACTAAATGTACTGTTTCCTTAAATAAATGAAGGCGGCTTGAAAGCCGCCTTCATTTAAAACAGTCAAGAACGCCCCTCTTTAGAGCGGCGCCCGGTATATGTTTATGAAATGAGATGAAAATCGATTGGAGGGTTTGATTCAGGAATTATCATGGAAATTCAGCCCCAAAAACCCGCCCGGGCAAAATATCCCAGGCAGGTTTCGGGCTATCCCCAACTCCTGTTTTTTATTTTTATACATTATTTTTGTATTTACATTTATTTAACAATTATAAATTAATAGCAGTTTTTTAAAAAAAGCATCTTCATTCTTCGTTCTTATTCATTCTTTTATTCAAATTATTCATCGGTTTATCCACATTATCCACAGAGACATTCACAAAACTGCTTAAATAAACGGGTTCATTTTTTAAGTTATCCACAATTTTATCCACTACTCCACATTTATTCATTTTTCAATAAATAACTGTAAATACGCGATTCTGCATATTTATTCACTTCTTTATCAGGCGCCCTGCTCCATGATCAGTTTATCCGCAACAAGCGCTATAAACTCTCCGTTTGTGGGTTTTTCCAGCTTATTGTATATATTGTACCCGAAGATATCGTTCATATTTTCAACTTTGCCCCTAGTCCATGCAACTTCTATTGCATGGCGTATCGCCCGCTCCACTTTACTTGAGCTCGTTTGAAAATGCTCGGCTATTCCCGGATATAATTCTTTTGTTATGTAATTGATCGTGTCCGGCGATTTTACCACCATTTTAATCGCTTCACGCAGGAAATGATAGCCCTTGATATGCGCGGGTATGCCGATCGCCAAAAATATGGATGTAATTTTTTCATCCAGGCTGCGGCTGCGTACGGTTTCGGTGATCTTAGGATTGTAAATCTGTCCACGCATATCCAGCAGGTCTAAAATCCTCTTGTACAGGATCTCGACCTCCACGGGCTTTACCATGTAATACTTGGCGCCCAGACCCAGCGCGCGTCGAACGATTCCCTCTTCGCCCAACGCCGACAATACGATCACATTAGGCGTATTCAGACCGCTTTTCGCAAAATACTCCAGAAGATAGAACCCGTCGGTTCCCGGCATCACCAGATCCAGAATAATAATGTCGGGAACTTCAATCTTGATGAACTCGAGCGCCTCCGCCGCATTTTTCGCACATCCCGTGATCCGCATGTTGTCTTGCTTATCCAGATAATTTTTAATCATAAACCCAAGCGAATCACTGTCCTCCACGATCAATACTTTAATTTCTTTTCCCATCTCTTTTATCATTTTTTTCTCCCTCCGTCATTTTTCGACATATCCCTTAAAAAAAGCAAACCCCCCTTGTCGTAGGGGGTCGAAACATGTCTTTTTTAACATTACTAGGAAATAATTACATTTTTAATTTTATCATATCTTGCATAAAAATCAATATGTAACTATAAAAAACCAAAAATATTTTTTACGTCCCAGGTAATAAATTCTATTAAAAATATATATTAATAGGTATCGAGAATAATGGAGGTATATTGCAATGAAAAAACTAAAAACTACTCTGCCTATCGAATCCTTAATCAAAAGCGCAAAATCACAGGCATTGATAGAAGGCGAGCTCCAAAAAAAATCTTCTCAACCCGAAATCAGCCAGATACTGCTTGTTAACGGGCGTAATATAATTACGGCGATTGATATAATGGACGATCAGGTTTTTTTGGAAGGCAAAACCTTTTTTAATGTTGTGTACTCGGATATGATCGGCGAATTGTATTCTTTCGAATCATCCGCTTCCTTTAAGCACACAATTGAAGTGCCCGGCGCAAAAAGCGGCTACAAAGGCTACGCGGCCTGCAGCACAAAGGATATCAATTACCGCCTGCTTCCTTCCGGTATCGTTGCGGTGAAAGCCTATGCAGAAATCACCTGCAACGTATGGACCCAGATCACACAAGATATACTTACCGAGGTTACTTCCGATCCGAACACATATGTAAAGGAGGAAGCCATTTCCATACCCGTCCAGACGGCGTTTAAAAACACGCTTGTAACCGTCCGGGACGAAATCCGCGTTCCACAAAACATGCCCACCATTAACAAAATACTGGATATCAGCGGATATGCGATGGTAAAAAACATCAATGTTGAAAACATGAAAGTCGTTGCCGAAGGCGATATCCGGGTTTCCGTAATCTATGAAAGCAAGGATAAAAACGCTCCCCTGCAGCATATGACGTCAACACTTCCGTTTGGTGAAATCATCGGTATCGACGAGGCGGAAGAAAACGACCTTGCATCCATATTTACTGAAATCATGGATCTGGCGGCCAGTCCATACGAAGGCAGCGAGGATATTTTTGCGGTGGATATCTCCTTTAAGCTAGTGACGTCGCTTTATTCCTACAAAAAAATAAATGTGATCGGCGACCTGTATTCCACCGCCACAAAAATTGATTGCTCCAGGGAAAAACTCATGATGCGCGGACTTCGCAACTACAATTCCACAAAGTGTATCCTGCGTTCGGGCATTGAACTGCCGAAAAACGCGCCGGATGTAACCAGAGTTCTGTTCTGCCGTACCAACCCCTGTATTTCAAAAGCGACCGCAATGCACGGATTTGTCGAGGTGGAAGGCGTTTTATACACGCAAATCGGATATTCCATTGCCAGCGGCCAAATTCATTCGGCGGCAATCGAAACCCCGTTTAAAACCGAGATTTCCGTGGAGTGCGCACATCCCGGAATGGATGTTATGGCCCGGGGAAACATTGAATATTTTGAGGTAGAAGGATCGGGCAGAGACCTTGACGCCAAATTCTCCATTGAAATCGCTCTGGCCTGCTACACTAGCCAGGGCAGGGACGTAGTTCTGGATGCGGTGGAGTCTCCTGAAAAAGTGGAAACCGAAAAAGGTATATTGGTATATTTTGCGCAATCCGGCGAAACAGCATGGGATATCTGCAAAAAATTCCACATTACGCCCGATACCCTGGAATCTCTCAATAAGCACACCAATATAACCAGTATACAGCCTGGGAGTAAATTGATTATATTTACATAAATTATAATCATATTTACACTATCATTTTTATAATAAAAGTCGTATAATGTTTTATACGGCTTTTATAATTGGTAAAAAGGAGCTTTGGGACATATTTATTATGGACTTAAGTGAAACTAGAAAAAGGGTCCGCCCCACCCAGATCATACTGATTGGTTTTATTGCATTCATATTTTTTGGGGCAGTCTTATTAAACCTTCCCTTTTCAGCATCTTCCGGACAGAGCATTGGTTTTTTAACCGCACTTTTCACATCCACATCCGCTGTTTGCGTAACGGGATTAAGCGTGATAGAAGTTGGAACAGTTCTTTCACCGTTTGGACAAGTGGTACTGCTTCTCCTGATCCAAATCGGCGGACTGGGATTTATGATCACCACTTCTTTTATATTTATGCTGATCGGCAAGCGCATCACACTAAAAGAGCGCATGGTCCTGCAGGAATCCCTCAACGAAACCAGCCTTTCCGGGATTGTCCGCATGGCGCGCAATATCCTTTTGGCTACGCTCATAATCGAAAGCATCGGCATACTTCTTTTAATGATTCGTTTTGTACCGGACTTTGGGATAGCAAAGGGGCTCTGGTTCAGCGTATTCCACGCGATATCGGCCTTCTGCAATGCAGGGTTCGACATTTTGGGCCTTGGCACCAGCTTTGAGACCTATGTGAACGACCCGATCGTCAACTTTACCATAATGGGCCTTATCATAATTGGCGGTATCGGATTCTTTGTGATCCTGGAAGTCTTCCGGAGAATGACGCACCACGAAAAGCACAAGTTTTCAACGCACACCAAAATTATTTTAATGACAACTATTGTGCTTATCGTTGCAGGATTTGCAATATTTTTAATTGTTGAATATAATAATCCCAAAACGCTGGGTTCCCTCCCGGTGGGAAACAAGATCATGTCCGCTCTTTTTGAATCGGTTACCACACGTACGGCTGGATTTTCTACAATCGGGCAGGGCGGTTTGGCCTCTGTTTCCAAGCTTACGGCAATCATTCTGATGTTTATCGGTGCATCCCCGGCAGGTACGGGCGGCGGTATCAAAACATCAACCTTTACCGTAGTGATTTTGGTGGTGCTTTCCATTATACGCGGCCAGGACGACGTTACGGTAATGAAACGCCGTCTGGGCAGGGATGTCGCCATGCGCGCGGTTGCGATCACGTTTTTAGCG
The DNA here is from genome assembly GCA_023393165.1 of Bacillota bacterium. GTDB lineage: Bacteria > Bacillota > Clostridia > Christensenellales > Christensenellaceae > JAEYKI01. Next base: position 179,875 of record JAEWMJ010000056.1, read on the forward strand.
CTCGCATTTGTGGGCGTGTTTACAATAGCGCTGTCCGTTGCGGAATCCCATTCGTTTGAAATCAGCGACCTTCTTTTCGAACTGACGTCCGCATTCGGCACCGTCGGCCTGTCCACCGGTATTACGGCGCATCTGTCCGAAGCCAGCAGGATCATTCTCATACTGGCAATGTATGTGGGACGCGTGGGACTATTGACAATAACATTTGCGATCGCCAACCGTATGTCCAGCAAAACGCATAATAAAATGAAATATCCCGAAGATAAAGTAATGGTGGGATAAAAAGGAGTTGCTATGAAAAAACAATTTATTGTAATCGGTCTCGGAAGGTTTGGCTCAAGTGTCGTAAAAACACTTGCGGCTGGAAATGCCGACGTACTGGCGGTTGATATAGATGAAGAAAAGGTGGACGACGTATCGGACTATGCTACACATGCGGTGTCTATGGATGCTACCGACGAAAACGCCTTAAAGGCCCTCGGCATACGCAATTTTGACGTAGCCATCGTGTGCGTTGGTGATATACAGTCAAGCGTCCTGATCACGCTCATTTGCAAGGAACTTGGCGTAAAATACGTTTTGTGCAAGGCCCAGGACGAGCTGCATGCAAAAGTGCTGTTTAAAATAGGAGCGGATAAGATTATATTTCCCGAACGCGATACCGCTATCCGCGTAGCCAACAACCTGCTCGCGTCCAATCTGATTGATTTTATAGAAATATTCAAAAACTACGGCATGCTGGAAATAGCCGTGCCAAACGACTGGGTGGGCAAAAGCCTTCTGGAACTCAACATCCGTAAAAATTACAATGTGAGCATTATTGCGATCAAGCGCGGTGACGATTTTAACGTCAACCCGTCCGCAGATGATACCCTGAAAGGCGGGGACGTTGTCATTGTAATCGGAAGCGAAGATAATATGAATAAGATAAAAAAATCAGACAGTATTAAAAAGGAATAAGCAACCATTTGCGACAGGTGTAAAATCACTTATTTACGTTTTTTATAATCAATGAATGGTTTTTTGGAATACTGCTATTCTTCCAACGCATTCTTAAAAATGAACCGTAAACAGCACACCCATATATGGGGCTTATTCCTTTATTGCTATTGTGTGCAGAAAAAGAAAAAATATTTTAGTAATTTTTTCTTTTTACTTGTCAAATGAAGACCGTTATGCTAGAATTATTTTTGCGCATTTTTAAATTAAAAGTGTAAAAAATAAAAAAAGTCTTATTGGAGAGTTGGCTGAGTGGTCGAAGGCGCACGACTGGAAATCGTGTGTACGTGGTGAACGTACCTAGGGTTCAAATCCCTAACTCTCCGCCAAATAAAAAGCAGGATGCAGCGCATCCTGTTTTTTATTTAACGAAAATATTAAGGGATTTGAACCCGTAAGGAACGGAGCCGAGCGCACGCCAAAGCGTGATAAAACGAGACGAAAGTTCGCTGAAAACCTCAAAACGGAACCTGATACCCATCTCCTCCGTTCTTCTATAAATCTAATATAATTTATATACCTTTGCTATTTGCCAATACTGATTTTACAGCTTCTCCTATCTCTTCATAGCTTGTGCATCTGCAAATATTGGATTGCAGCCACTCCTCAATAACAGCCTCATCTGCATCCGGATAGGTGTTTACCAGGCTATGGCAGTTCACAATAAAACCTGAGGTACAATAGCCGCATTGAAAACCTCGTTTTTCAATGAATGCTTTTTGTATAGGCGTTCCCTCCAGGCCTTCAATCGTTACGATTTCATGCTGGAAGGCCTCTATGGCCAACATGAGGCAGGATTTAAAAGGCCACCCGTCCAGGAGCACGGTACAGGTACCGCAGTCGCCATTTTCGCACCCTTTTTTAGCCCCTGTCAGCCCCAATTGCTCTCTTAAGACTCTTAAAAGAGTATCTGCCGGTCTGACAATAACCGTTCTCATTTCGCCATTAACATGAAGCGCCAGCTTCACGGCCTCTTTGTATACCTTCATAAGCTCTCTCCATCCCATTTCACTAAGATATCCTCAAGCAAATTGCTCAGCACAAACCTTCTGTATTCCGAAGAGCCTTGAATGTCATCCAGGATGGGCCCCGGCACATGGCTTATTGCCCACTTTATTCTGAGTTCTTTCGGAATCTCTGTATTATTTATATCCTCCTCCATCCTTCCGGACCTGAAAGGGAAATCACAAACGCCGCTAAACGCCATTCGTATCCGGTTATCTCTTTTAAGCGCTGCCATACTTATTAACGGATAACCGCCCCGGCCCTGCTTTGTCTTCTTGATACAGAAGTTAGGCAGCTTTGAATAGCTCATATCGGTTGCAAGCTGATAAACCAATTCTCCTTTTTCAATCTGGAGGCTTTTATCAAAAACTATACTTATGGGAAGCGCCCGTCTCCCGTTTTTTCCGTAAATAATCACGCTGCTGTCTGTAACCATATAGCCCAATACGGCTTCTTTATATGGTATATTACTGCATATATTTCCAATAACCGTTATCTTATTGCGTGCGGTGTGATCTGCCGGAAACCCTGCTGTTTCACTTAATACCGGAAAAGATTTAAACTCCCGCAGCTGCGTTAATGCTATTGACGCCCCTACGACAAGCGCATTGCCTTCTACGGCAAATACCCTGCATTCAGGAATTTCCTTTATATCTATTACAGCCTTTGTTATTAATTCATTTGTCCTTGCCATAGTGATTATCTCGGTACCCCCGGAGTAATACCGCGGCTGCTTATTCATGGAGGAAAGCGCATCGTAAATATTGACTGCCTCGCTTAAAGAATCCGGCTTATAGTATTCAAAATTATACGGAATCATGGTCTTCACCCCTTTTTACTCTCCAAATATACTCAGGAATCAGGGGCAATTTGTTCAGCGGCACCCTTGCCGCCCGGGATAAGCTGTTGGCAAGCGCCGCTGGCATTGCAACGGTTCCGTATTCCCCGACGCCTCTGGCGCCGTAAGGCGCATCCGCTTCAGCCGTCTGTACAAAGTCTGCAAGGTATTGGGCATTTTCTCCATATCTGAAGGTTCTATAGGTTCTTAATTGGATATTCTGCACAATTCCTTTTTTGTTGAACAAAAATGCTTCTTTACTGGCAAAGCTAAGCCCGGTGTTCATGCCGCCGGTAAGCTGTCCTTCCGCCAGCTTAAAATTTATAACGGTTCCTGCATCGATGACGCAAGCAGCTCTTAAAAGCTTGTAGCTGTGGTCACGTTTATCATACTCCACCTCTACCGCACCGGCACCAACCGTCCATTCGGGCCCCGGATTTCCTTTCCCTGTCTCCTTGTCTATATTAGTCAGATGCTCCATAACATAGCTTCCTCTTCCGATCACCTGTCCTTGGATAGCATTTCCGTTCGGATAGGTGTATCCTAATGCAATATCCTTTATATCGATACCTGTGCCAGGGTCACTTTTTAAAAATATTCTTCCATTGCGCATATCCAGCTCATCCGGTAAGGTCCGCAATACGATAGACGCCGTCCTAAACAACTGCCTGATGGCGTCCTCCGCAGCCCGAAGCACTGCATTTCCTGCCAAAAAGAGGCTTTTGCTTGCTACGGTTCTCCAAGTATAGGGATCGGTTTGAGTATTGACCTGCATGATTACATGAACCTTTTCCACGTCTATCCGCATTTTTTCCGCCAGTATTTGGGCTAGGCCGGTCTTGGTGCCCTGTCCCATCTCTACGACGCCGCAAATAAGATTTACGCTTCCATCCGGATTAAAGGTAATAATAACTCCTGCTTCTGTGTTTTGGATCCCTCCGGAATTCTTCCAGAAGCAGCTGACGCCTTTGGCCCTGACCTTGCCATCCTCACAATCCTCAATAATTCCGTCATTCCAATCAATCAACTCCGCCACCCTTTTTATACACTTGGGCAGATCCCCTACATTGCTCCTATTCAAAATAGTTTGCGTAGCACTGGTATGTCCAGGTAAAATTGCATTTCTAAACCTTAATTCCAAAGGATCCATTCCAAGCTTATCCGCTAATATATCCATTGCTCTTTCAACCGAAAAAGCCTGTTCAGGGTGTCCGAAGCCCCTGAAAGCGGTGGCATAAGGGTGGTTTGTATAGACGCAGATTGAATCGCACCATACGTTTTCAATGTTATAGGGGCCGGTACAGTCAAGACCTGCAGCCAGGCTTATGGCGGCTGCTCTGTCGGAATAGGCCCCTCCGTCAAATAAAAGGGTAATCTCTGCCGCGCTAAGCAGCCCATTCCGTTTAGCTCCCAGCCTCACTTTTGCTTCCAAACCGATATGATCCGGTGAGGTTATGAGGTCCTCTTCCCTCAAATTGGTTAGTTTAACAGCCCTTCCTCCCACTGCGCCGGAGCAAAGTAAAGCGATAAATTCCAGCTGTACGGAGGTTTTGCCGCCATATGCGCCGCCGACAAAGGGAACATTTACGATTACCTTTCCAGGCGCTAGCCGGAAAAAACGGCTTATTTGATCTTTTATGATAAAGGGGGATTGGGAACAGGCGGTAATGATAACATTTCCATCCGGCTGTATCTCCGCTATGGCAGACCTTGTTTCCATCGCCGCATGATCGGAAGGTGGAATAAAAACGCTGGCCTCAGCGATAACATCACTGTCTCTAAAGCCTTTTTCCGCATCCCCTTTCCTTATTTTCGTTCTATTCGCAATGTTTGTACCTGCTTCAGAGTAAGCGCCACCCAAAACCTTATATTCTCCAAGCCTTTCATGAACTAAAGGCGCATCCCTTTTTATTCCTTCTCCAGGTGAATTGACCACTGGCAGAAGCTCATATTCTGCTTTAATCAGATATATCGCCGCTTGCGCTTCAGCATCGCTATCCGCCACCACCACGGCTACAGGTTCACCATGGTATCTTACTTTGCCTATTGCTATCGGAGGTCTGTCTATAATAAGCTCACCAGTAAGATGCGGAAAATACGCTCCGGTCAAAACCGCTCTAACCCCTGATGCCTTAAGCGCGCGCGAGCAGTCAATTGCTTTTATCCTGGCATGGGCATAGGGGCTTATCAACATTCTTGCGTACAAAAGCCCCGGCTTATCGAAATCATCTGTATACCCGGCCGCGCCGGTTACCTTTCTTTCAGCGTCCTTCCGCTGTATACTCCGGCCTATAACATTATAGTCGCCCATATACCACTCCTGCATTTATCATTTATTTCTCCCTATAATATATTTGCCCGAGGCACCTCTTATGAATTTATATGCTAAATATTTACAACCTCCCTTAGAGGCAAAAGAGTCCTGGATTCAATCATTCCAGGACTCCGTTAATACCTATCCGGCCAGGACATACGGCCTATAAAAAAGCTGCATCAATAAAAATAGCACTGCAATCCAAGGGCTTACGATATTCTTATGCAAATGCTGTTGATTCTTGTTCTCCTGCTCTCCGTACTATTCTATAGGGTGCTTATTTTCCCGGAAGCGGACTACCGTTTGGACTTCTCATTAGCTTTCTGATGATTTTTGTTTCCTTTGGCTTATCTCTATACGGCACGTGGAGACAAGGCGGATGGCATCAGGTACTTTTACACTATTTCTATCCTTAATATGTAAATCACTCAAATGTAAAACAAGGAATTTCATTGCTTGCCTCCAAATATTTATTTATACATTGCAAACCAGTAAAGTGCCAAAAAACGCGATTATAGAGACGAAATCCCGCACCTGGAAATAGTGTGTACACGGTGAGCGTACCTAGGGTTCAAATCCCTAACTCTCCGCCAAAAAAAGACGAAGTACAAGTATTGTGCTTCGTCTTTTTTGTTGCCGATATTGAAGGGATTTGAACCCGTGAGGAATGGAGCCGAGCGCATACTCAAGCGGGATGATAATCAATATCACTTGTTTACTTTTTTGGAAGATGAATGCATTTCCCCGCCGCGTCGGCCGCGGCCTCCATCATCGCCTCGGAATAGGTGGGATGCGCGTGTATGATGCGCGCCATTTCCTCGCCGGTTACTTCCATGCTCATCAGTAAGGACGCTTCGTTTACCATCTCGGCGGCGCCGGGCCCTATGATGTGCACGCCCAGTATCTCTCCGTACTTTTTTTCGCTGATTATTTTGACAAATCCTGCACCTTCGCCTGAAGCCAGCGCCCTGCCGTTGGCGGCAAACGGGAATTTTCCGATCTTCACATCATGGCTCCGTCTTGCCTCCGCCTCGGT
>JAEWMJ010000059.1 GCA_023393165.1 Bacillota bacterium
AGCTTGAACAACTCCATTCTAACGGAAAGGTGATTTTTTGTGTAACTTTTGCCATCCACCCGCATAGCGGGTGGTTTTTTGTTTCGTACGCTGCGCGTACTCAACGGACTAAAGTCACAAAATAAAATCCTGCACATTCCTGTGCAGGATTTTTATCATTAGAATTTTAAAAGAGTCTGCGTCCTTCAAGGAAATGCGAGGTCCAGTAACTGGAATTGAATATGTTTCCCGATATTCTTACCTTGCCTTCGCTGGATGATGCATCTACCATCGTTCCGTCTCCCAGATATATCCCAACATGCCCTTTGTAATCGATAATGTCGCCCCTCTGCAGGTCTTCCATTTTCTCAATTTTTGTATATCCCGAATTGTGCCACCCCGCGGACGTCATATAATTAATTCCGTTTCCGCTGATTTTAAGCGCATAATATACAAAACCCGAGCAGTCAAAAACATTAGGTCCTTTGCCGCCCCAGACGTACTTTTTGCCCAGCTGCGAAAGTGCCGCCTGTACAAACGCTTCACGGTCCCCCGGATTCGCTGCAGGCGCCGGAGCGCTTACATTACTGTCGCTGCCGCTGTTGCTCTTGCCCAAGCTGCTGCTGTCCGCATTGCCGCTGCTCTTTTTACTTCCAGTAGATGCTTTTTTCACATATTCCAATGAAGGTTCAGCATCTTTGGAATAAAGCGCTTCTCTCGTATCCGAACCTACATTGCCGTCGTCTGCAAGGCCGTTCATTCTTTGGAAATACTCTACCGCTTTGGTGGTTGAAGGTCCAAATACGCCGTCTGCTGTCGCCGGATAGCCAAGTTCCGCAAGCCTCTGCTGAATAGACTCGACGTCAGGGCCGTCCGCGCCTTCGGATACGGTATAATACCTGGCGCTGTCGGAGAAAAGAACCGTTTGTGTTTCCACACTAGCAACGCCGTCAATCGGAAGCCCGTTTTTCCGCTGAAAATATTCGATTGCCTGAGTTGTAATGGGTCCCAAAAGGGTTGTTGTCTCATCGTGCTCCATATAGTCCAGATCCATTAACCGCTGCTGGATCACGGCTACAAACGGATCGTTCATGCCGGACGAAAGTGCGCTGTAAACGGGTTCCGGAGACGGTGCAGGAGTCGGTTCGGCTGCCGGTTCTGTTGCAGGGGCGGGCGATGGAATCGCGGTTGCTTCCGCCTGGACTGTGGTATCAGTCAAATCCGATGTTAACTCGCCATTGGAGGTCGAATCTAAAATCTGGTTGGTCCATGATGGAGAAGGAACTGCTTCATAAGAAGGAGCTTGTGTTTGCACCTGGGCAAACGTTACAGCGTTTGATACCTCTCCCGAACCTCCTGCCATGGCAAAAACGACGGGGAGGATCACAGCCGCGACTGCAGTTGCGGCAATAAAAAGAATCTTTTTCTGGATGGGATTTTCATGCCTTTTCCTGCGGGAATCAGAACCCGGGTCTGAATTGGCTTTCTTTCCTTTTAAATGGGATTTGGCTTTTTTCATTCGTGCGTGGGGTCGTGCAAACATCTTTTGTACCTCGTTAAATTATTTTTTTTATAAGGGATGATCACATGTTATATGATGAATGTGGAGATTTTATAAAGATGTAAAAGTTATTTAATACTTTTTTAATATTTATAATTTGTTTTTCAAATAACAAGCCGTCTGCTTTCAAAAGCAAACGGCTTGTTTATGGTATTATTCTCTTATTATTGGATGCTAGATGACCTCGTATCCCTGCTCTACGATCGCATCTGTAATTTCCCTGATATCGGTAATTGAAGATTCATACGCTACGGTAACCTTTTTACCCTCAAGATCGACTGAAACGTTAAACACCCCTTTCATTTCACCAAGGGCCTTTTTAATCCTGTTTTCACAGTGGCTGCAGGACATGCCTTCAACATCCAGGCTGACTTTCTTTACCGGCAATTTTTTAAGCTCCTTTCCCATATGTATATTTCAAACCAGTTTATCCAAAAACCCGGAACATGATACCTTTATTCTTTATCCGGTCCGCCGTTTTCAGCGGCTGTGACTTCTTTTGTTTCATTATGTCCGCATCCATCATGAGAATGTCCGTTTCCTTTGAACATCATAAACAACATAGGGATCATCATGATCGGACAGAGAAACGGGATGATCGCGCTCAAACCAACTGCGGCCGGAAAAACGCTTACAATAGACGGAAGCAGCCAGATTAAAATAATCGGCAGCCCGCAGCAGAGAATCATCATCAGGGCATGCCCAAGCGGACTGTGTCCTTTACCTTTCTTCTGATTTTGATTATGATTATGATTGCAGCATTGCATTGTTTCAACCCTCCTTCTTTTCATTTATACTATACACATGCGTTGTGGAGATATTATGTAGGAATAAAAAGAAAAAGTCCGGGATACCGGACTTCACTCTTTATCTCAGCTATTTTTCCTCAGAGAATGTAATTTCCAGGTCTTTTTTCACTCCCTGGCGGACGATGCCCGCGCTTACCGTATCGCCGGCCTTATGCGCTTTTTTGACGGCATCCACATCCTCCATGCTTTTAACGTCTTTTCCGTCCAGGCTGACGAGAATATCATCCTTTTGTATGCCTGCAACGTCTGCTCCGCTGCCCTGTGTAACTTCTGTGATGTATATCCCGACCGGCAGATCGTATTGCTGCGCAATCGTCTCGGTTATCTCCTGTCCGGATATGCCTATGAGCGGCCTTCCCTTCACATACCCGAACATCATGAGTTGATCGACGATAGGCTTGGCGTCGTTTATCGGTATCGCAAACCCCAGGCCTTCTATACCCGCCTGGGCTATCTTTATGGAATTGATGCCAATCACCTGTCCCTGGGTATTTACCAGTGCTCCCCCGCTGTTGCCGGGGTTGATAGCCGCGTCTGTCTGTATGAGATTCATGGTCGTTTTCTCCGTGTCAACTTCCCTGTTGAGAGCGCTTACCACGCCCGATGTGACGGAACCCGCAAATTCCATGCCAAGCGGATTCCCTATGGCAACCACAGGATCTCCTACCTCAAGCTTTGTGGAATCTCCCAATTCTGCTACGGGCAGTCCCGTAAGATCAACTTTGATAACCGCAAGATCGTTTGTACTGTCTCCGCCGATAAACTTTGCTTCCGCCTGCCGTTTGTCAGGCAGAAAGACCTCCAGTGTGGTATTTCCGCTCAGTTGGTTTTTAGGATCGGCATACTCCACAACATGATAATTCGTCATGATATAGCCGTCCTGACTGATAATAATACCCGACCCTTCGGCAGTCTGAACCGATCCGAACCCCTGCGGGCTGCCTACCGTCATCCTGATCCCGATAATCGAAGGCCCGACCTTCTTCGCTATTTCAGATACGGAAGATTCCTGAGAATAATCCGCTTTTACTGCGGCTGCGTTAACATTATCCGTGCCTGTCTGGCTTGAGGATACAATGCCCGCCTGCTGCATGAGTTCATTTTGTTTTTTAAGTTCTTTTGAGAATATGGAGTATAATGATCCTCCGACTACCGTACTGCTGATAACAGACGTTACAAGTACCAGCGAAATATATGTTTTTAATCTGGATTTCTTTTTCGTCTGTTCTTTTACCGGCGGATTATCGCCGCTGTATACGTTTCCCGCAGTCTCCGAATTGCTGATGCAGTTATTTTTGAATTCATGATTTTTGTCTTTTGCAAAATATTAGAAAATTTTTATGAAGAAATCATGTATAAGAGTTGAATAAGTGATTAATAAACTGTGAAAAGATTTTAAACATGAATTTTATAATAATTGGATCGGTTTATCGTACAAAAAGCTTGCTGTATCCATATTTTTCTTTATAATACAGAGTATCAGCTTATTCTTAAGTCAGGCAGACACATTCCATTATTAATTTGATGGAGGGATATGTATGAGCGATTGGAAAAACGTGCTTAAAGGTGACCCTACTGATTGGCTGTTGCAAAAAGAAGACCCTTCCGTGCGGTATTTTACGCTGAAAGATATTCTGGACAGGCCGGAGGACGATAAGGATGTGCAAGCCGCCAGGCGGGATATCATGCAAACCGGCCTTGTGTACGATATCTTGGATGCGCAGCGCAGCTCTGTGTATATTGAAGCTTATCCCAGGTTTTATACAAACAAATATAAAGGCCTTGTATGGCAGCTGATCGTACTTGCTGAACTTGGGGCAGACGTCTGTCCGCAGATCAGGGAACAGTGTGAATACATTCTAGCCAACTCGCAGGAACCGGAAGACGGCGGTTTCTCTCAGCATGCATCCGCAAAAAAAGGCGGCGGCCTTCAATCCGAAGTCATCCCCTGCCTGACCGGTAACATGGTATGGAGCCTGATACACTTCGGCTATCTGGACGATCCGAGGCTTCAAAAGGGCGTCGGCTGGATCACCCGGTTTATGCGTTTTAACGACGGCGCGGAAGATTGGCCTCAGATCCCGCCGTACGATCATTATGAAATGTGCTGGGGCAGGCATACCTGCCACATGGGCGTGGTAAAGGCTCTTAAAGCGTTAAGCGCGATACCCCCGGACAGAAGAACCGGCGATATAAACGATACGATAGCGAGGGCTGCGGAATTTATGCTGATCCACCATATTTACAAACGCAGCCATAATTTGAACCGGACATCCAAACCCGGTTGGCTTAAATTCGGTTTTCCCCTGATGTACCAGGCTGACGCGCTTGAAATTCTGGATATTTTAACCGGGCTTGGTATAAAGGACAACCGTATGGATGACGCCGTAAATATAGTCCTTAAAAAGCAGGACGATATGGGCAGATGGAGAATGGAAAATACCTATTGCAGCGACCGGCTGCTTATCCCAATGGTACAAAAAGACGAACAAAGCAAATGGATCACGCTAAGAGCCATTAGGATATTGAAGCGATATTAAAAAACAGTGAAATAAAGTTCGTTAATATCCGCTGATCCTCTGTAATTTGGCATAAAAAAACAGCCTTGCGGCTGTTTTTTTATGCGATACGCCATCTGGTTATTTATTTTTCATCTGATTTCGCGATGCGCGTTTCATCAATGCCAGCAAAATTATCACAGCTGCCGCCGAGGCAATGCATATAGTCAAAATCAGTATCAAGGCAAAACCGTCCCCGGTTTTTGGGCTTCCTGCAGAATTCGCGGTGGTATCCGCAACGGCGGTATCGCCGCCGCCCGTGGCTGCAGTTTCAGCCACAATGGCATATTTGCTGAAGTGGTCTGTAGTAAAGAACAGAAGGTTGCCGACCACCGCCGCTTCAAACTCAACTACCGTACCATCGTCGTTGATACGCACTACCTTGAGCGTCTTTCCCTCCATTCCTTCCGGCACAGGTATACCTACGCGCACGGTTCCGTTGGGCTGGACCCTCGCATTTTGCTGCAGTAAATACACATCATATACGGCTGCGATCTCTCCGCTGCTGCTGACCACACGGATGGCGTTGGTATCTTCCGCTTGCGCCGGAAGCGGATCCACCATCAATATCACATCCTGCGCAACATTTCCGCTGTCCACGATCAGTACTGCGTCCGTATTGCCGTCGCTGTCCGGAAGAACCACCTCGCCAATCTTATTCAGTACCAGGCAGATTGTTTTTTCGCTGCCGGTTACTTCAAATACGCCCTGCGTATCGCTGTATCCTGTTTTGGCGGTACTGTACGCATATTTGCCGCTCGGCAGCGTAAACACGGCTTTCCCGTCATTTCCCGTTTGCACGGATAGCCCGTTGATCGTCACGCCGGCGCCTGAAACTGCCGACTCGCCGTCATATACAATGAATGTTACCGTCTGATTTTTGATTTGCAGCGGCTTGACGGTCTGAGAAACCTTAAAGCTCGCTGCCGTCATATTATCCGCCGATATGTCCACCCTCGCTTCAAACACGCCGATGGGCAGCCCGTTCTTTGCCTTTACCGTAAAAGTGGTGGAAGGCGCAGTACCGCTAAGCGTAGTAACAAGAGGCTGCGTAACCGTGAACCGGTCTGCATCTGCGCCCGACAGGGATACGGAAAGGTTATTCAGAATACCCGTGCCGGTACGGGTGATAGTGACCGTTTTGGTCTCCTGCGTGCCTGCATCATAACCGGCTGTGAGCTCGGTCATTGTCTTGTCCCCTATCGGACTGATGGTATAGGTGTAATTCCATTTTGCGTACAGCGTATGGTCGGAAGGCGTTGCAACTGTTGTTGCATCCGTTACCTGCGTTCCCGTACCGCCTGCGCCGGTCCACCAGCCGCCGAATATATAATTGGCCCTTGCGGCAACAGGCAGCGATGCAGCCGTAACCCCATCCGACGCTTTTCCATAGATTGAGCCGAACAGTTTTACCTGTGTGGCAACGGAAACGCTTCCGCTTCCCGCGTCAAACGTTACCGTATAGGTATTGGCGTTCCATTTGGCGTACAGTGTTTGCTCCGCGGTTATGCTTACCGCCGTTGCATCCGTTACCTGTGTACCCGTGCCGCCCGTTTCCGTCCACCAGCCGCCGAAACTGTAGCCGGACCGCGCGGGAACAGGCAGAGGCTCGCCAGCAGATCCATCCGAGGCTTTTCCGTAAGTCGAGCCAAAAAGCTTGCTCTGGCTGGAGGGTGATACGTTGCCTCCCTGTGCGTCAAAGTTTACCGTATAGGTATTTGCCGTCCATTTGGCGTAAAGCGTATGGTTAGCAGCCGTGGCAACCGTACTGCTGTTTGTCACCTGTGTTCCCGTGCCGCCCGTTCCCGTCCACCAGCCGCCAAAGCTATAGCCTGATTTTGTGGGAATGGGCAGGTTCACCGCGCTTGTCCCGTCCGAACCATTTCCGTATGTTGCGCCGAACATTTTATTTTGCGTTGCCGGGGTCACGCTGCCCCCTTCCGCGTTAAAGGTAACCGTATATACCTCGCCAAGCCACCGGGCATACAGCGTATGGTCGGAGGCTGTGGCCACTGTGCTGCCGTTTGTTATCTGTATGCCTGTCCCGTTATTCCCGGTCCACCAGCCGCCGAAATTAAACCCGCTCTTTGTGGGCGTAGGAAGCGCTTCGTCCGCCGTTCCGTTCGAAGCTCTCCCGTAGGTGGAATCAAACAGTTTTGTTTGTGTACCGGGCGAAACGCTGCCGCCTTCCGCGTCAAACGTTACCGTATAGGTGTTTGCCGTCCATTTTGCGTATAATATATGGTTGGATGCAGTCGAAACAGTTGTGGAATCCGTCACCAGCGAGCCGGTTCCGCCTGCTCCCGTCCACCAGCCGCCGAATCCGTAACCGGTACGGATTGGCGCAGGGAGCAATGCTTCCGTCGTCCCGTCCGAGGCTTTTCCATATGCTGCGCCAAACATTTTATTTTGCGTTGGGGTCGAAACGCTGCCGCCCTGTGCGTCAAAACTCACGGTATAGATGTTGCCTGTCCATTTTGCGTACAGCGTATGATTGGAAGCCACCGCTACCGTTGCCGCATCCGTTACCTGCGTTCCGGTACCGCCCGCTCCCGTCCACCAGCCGCCGAATCCGTAACCGGTACGGATTGGCACAGGGAGCAATGCTTCCGTTGTTCCGTCTGAAGCTTTTCCATATGTGGAACCGTACCTTTTGGTTTGGGTGAGGGGTGAAACGCTGCCGCCTTCCGCGTCAAACGTTACCGTATAGGTGTTGCCCGTCCATTTTGCATACAATATATGGTTGGATGCAGTTGAAACAGTTGTGGAATCCGTCACCAGTGAACCGGTCCCGCCTGCCCCCGTCCACCAACCGGCAAAGGCATAGCCTGTGCGGCCGGGAACAGGAAGCGCTGCATCCGTGATTCCGTCCGAAGATTTGCCGTAGGTGGAGCCGAACAGCTTGCTTTGCGTACCGGGAGAAACGCTGCCTCCCTGCGCGTCAAACGTTATCGTATAGGTGTTGCCCGTCCATTTTGCATACAAGGTATGCGCCAGGGGATTGAGCACCGTTGTTGTGTCCGTAACCTGGGTTCCGGCGCCTCCCGCGCCTGTCCACCAACCCGCAAAGGTATAGCCTGCGCGGCCGGGAGTAGGAAGCGCTGCGGCGGTTGATCCATCAGAAGCTTTTCCGTAAGTGGAATCAAACAGTTTAGTCTGGCTTGCCGGGGTCACGCTGCCTCCCTGCGCATCAAATGTTATCTCAACCGCAGGCAAGGGAACCAGCACAGGATTGCTTTCCTTTGCCGTTCCAGTGATCGTCCCGGCTGCCGCCACCGGCGTTACTTCAAAGCTCAGGTACTTGCCCAGATCTGCAATCTGTACGGTATAGGTCAGCGAAGTTGCGCCTGTGACAGCTTCTTTCCCAGTTCCGGCCGCATCGTCAGACCTGTACCATTTAAAGGTGGAAGCGCCTTGCGGGTTGCCTTCATAATCGCTGTATGTATAGCTGCCTGTAAGCGCCTGATTGTATGCATAGGCGCCTGCCACCTGCACATTGGACGCAGCAGGCGCAGCGTTTGCGACGCTTACGTTCACAGTATACGTCTTTTCAGATCCGTCCTCAGCCGTTACGGTTACCGTCCATTGCTTAGAGCCAGCGTTATATGTCCAACTGCCCTGGGTTGCCGAGGAATCGTTCACTGTTGAGGTAAACGACAGTGTCGAAAGATCGGTGCCCACGGGCGCCTGATAGTTGTAGGAATAGATATCCGGAGAAAAACCTGAAAGAGCAGTCCCTCCTACCTTGATATTCGAAAGCCTTGCGTCGTTGCTTTGATATACTAAAACAAGGCACGGTTTATTGGTGACGCTTGAAGCTGAATAAAACCCGTAGTCGTCAGATCCCGAAGTCCCCTGCCCTGCAAAGTAAAAGGTAACGATTTTGCTTAAATCCGCCGAAAGATGGCTGTTCACATATGAAAAGACATCAAAGGTTGTCCAGTCATCCATCGTAAGCCCGGTAACATCGTTATACAGAGGGCTGCCGTCCTTTGTGGCGGGCAGCGCAGTTGTCCAATTGTTGTCATCCGAGCCGTACAGGTCGAAAACACCGTTTCCTATGGAGTCCGCAGTCGTCACATAAATCTTTAACGACGCGCTGACAAGCGTTCCCGAATAAGAGGACAAATCAAATTTCAGCGCCGCATCTTCCAATGTATCGGAATAAATTCCCGCATAAATCACATCGCCGTTGCCATAAGAATCACAGCTTGCATCGGCTTCTCTTGTCACCGCTCCCGCAGGAAGGGCCCTTGTAACGGTGATTGTATAGGTTTTTACCATGCCGTTTTCCGCAGTTACGGCAACCGGGATCATATTGGTTCCATATACAAGGTCTATTGACTTCGCAGCGCCGCTTGCCTGCGCCGTATTGTTTATTTTAAGGGAAGCCAGCGGGCTGTTGAGCGTAGCTGTTACAGAAATGCTGCTCACAGCCGATCCCACCGAAGAGGTATAGCTTAACACTGAAGGAGAAAAGCTATCATTCAGGGCACAGGTTGCCGAAAGCAACGAAAGGGTGTTGTCCGGGTTCCCGGCATTGACGGTAACAACATTCGAGAAATAATCAATACCGCCATACAAAAGCCTCAGCCGGAACGTATAGGCCGTACCGTTGGTCAGCCCCGTCAATGAAGCGTTTGTAGACGCGCTGGTCAGAGACAGGCCCGCAACAGCGCTGTAATTTGCGCCGCCGTCTGTAGATTGCTGCAGTTCCACCGCATCCGCACCGGCCGGCGCGGAAAATGTGAAATCCACTTTGCCGGAATCCGGCGTTGCCGCAAGATCGGTTACGGTGAAATGCGGGACTCCGTTTACCTCTGCGGATGCCGCCCCTTCCTCTGTATTATGAAGCGCTTTTACCGTTATAAAATATTTCGTTCCGTTGGTAAGTCCGGTGAGCGTTGTACTTGCAGCCGGAACTGAAACGGTTTTGCTGTCGGAATAAACGCCCGAAGTTGTGCCATAATAAACCTTGTAAGCCGACGCTTTTACAGCGGGATCCCAATCGAGCTCAATCTGCCCGTCTCCGATTGTTGCCGTCAGATTTTGCGGCTGCCCCGGCGTTGTAATAAACCGGGGATAATCCGTTCCCTCCGCTATCTTCCATATATTTGTGAAATTCCATCCCGCTGAGGTATAGGTGGCGGCAGATTTCATTGCCGGATCGCTCACGGGCTCGGCTTCCGTATTGGAATTTTTGGTTGCCAGTCCGTAGGTTGCCGTCCCCGACAGGAAAAAGTTATCCAAAATCGTTCCCAGATAGCAGTTTCCCACTATGCCGCCTTTTGTGGCAGACGCCCCTCCAAGGCTCCCCGCAAAATAGCAATTTGAAATATTAACGGAACCGCTCCCGGTATATGCGGCTATTCCGCCCATGCTCGCCTGGCTGTTTACATTGGACAATGCGGCAGTAACGTAGCAGTCCTGCACCGTGCCCCACAAACTGCCGGCTATTCCGGCAGTATAGCTATAGGTGCCAACGCCGGTCAACGATATGGAGCCGCCGCTCACACCGCAATTGCTGATAGTACAGTTTGCGGCATATCCCGCAATACCCGCCGCTTCGCTGTAGGAATATACCGAATTGGTGCAGGTAATATTGGGATTTGTCAATGTTACGTTTTTAACCGTACCGCCCAGATATTGAAAGAGCGCGACATGTGCTAAACCGCTGTTGATTGTAAGATTCTGAATTTCAAAGCATTGCCCGTCATACTGTCCGGTGAACTGTGATCCCAGATCGGATTCCGTTCCGTTTCCTATCGGCATAAAATTGGGGACTCCGCTCATATCGATATCCGCAGTCTGCAAAAAATATTTGCTATTGGCGGAAGAAAAATTTTCACTCATCCAGACAAGATCGGAAGGTTCGTTAATAATATACGGATTGGAGGATGAACCGTCTCCCTCTGCCGGAGCCGCGGCAGTCCCCATAAGCGAAAAATCCATGCTGCTCATTGCGGCCATGGCGGAAAAGCTTTCAACAGCTCCAACCGGACCGCTTTTTGCCGCTTCTCCCGTTTCCGTTCCCGTAACTGCTCTGGGCGTTGCTTCAAAGCTGATATATTTGCCGGCGTCCTCCTCACGGAGCATATAAGTCTTTTCTGTTGCTCCTTCAATGACTGTTTCACCGGTTCCGGACGCATCGTCCGCACGACGCCATGAAAAAGAGGTTGCTCCCTCGGCGTCTCCCTCCGCGTCGCTGTAGGTATAACTGCCTGTAAGCGTATCGCCCACCTTTGGCATGCCCGTAATTTGCACATCGGATGCAACAGGCGCCTCGTTTACGCCTGACGGAGCAACTGCGGCCGTAATATTTTCCAGCCTCAGCAATGAAGGTCTGTCCAAAACGCCGTTTTTATATACGCTGTATGTCAGTTCAATTGAAGCCGTATTTTCCGCTGCGAAAACACCCCGTCCGAACAAAGCGCTAAGCTGTACCGCCGCGCCGTCTCCAAGTTCCTGTACGGAGTCGCCCAATGTCTCGCTTCCGGTCTGGCTGCCGCCGGCATCTCTAAAAACCAGGCTGACGTTCTTTAAAGCAATTTGGCTGCCGGCTTCCGCGCTCAATCCGAGATCGGCAAATGTAAAAGCATTTTCCAGCGCGTACAGTTTGATTGTATAATTCTCCGCAGGAGCCTGCGCCGGCTCCTCTGCCGGAACAATGGCGGCTCCGCCCTGGGCGCCTGCCGCCGGTGCAAATTTCCCGTTTTCCGCTTTGAGTATTTTGCACATGGTTTCAAATCCCGCTCCCGCGCTGTCCGCAGATCCCGGGGCATCAAACGTATAGACGCAGTCGCCATCGATTGTCGATTCTGCCAGCGCGTCAACCGCCCCCAAAGGCGACCCTGATAAAATCAGTGCAATTGCCAAAAGCAAAGCCAAATAACCCTTAAACATCTTTTTATGCATAATCGGTCCTCCAACAGAACTAAATTTCAGATAAAGTAAATATGTTGCATTTGTAACGAACAAAGATATTATAACAGATTATTTGTCGTTTTACCATATAATAGGTCATAAAAAGAGATATTATATTGTAAAATCTATGTTGTATTTTTAAACATTCAAACGTATTTTTATTTATTTATCAAAATATTTTGTGTTTTTCATGCCGGACCAGATCATGCGTCCATTCCATCATCATGGGATACAGTTCCGCATACTTTTTCGCGTAATATTGGTATTCTTCATACCTTTCCCTGTTAGGCTCGATCCTGCTTATGATTTTTACCATATTGTCCGAAGCCGAAACCAGGTCCCCGTATGCGCCGCCGGCCACCGCTCCGAGTATCGCGGAACCCAGCGCAGGTGCTTCGCTGACCTTTGGGATGTTGATGGGCACATTGCAAACGTCCGCGTGCGTCTGCATCCAGAACCGGCTTTTCACAGCCCCGCCGCATGCGTATACTTCTTTTGGCCGGACGCCGCTTTTACCGAAATTGCCGAATATCACTTCTGTACCGTAGCAAATGCTTTCCACCAGCGCTTTATAAATATGGAAGGGCGTATGCATAAGAGAAAGTCCGCCGATCAGCCCCCGCACCTCCCCGTCCGTATAGGGAGTCCTGTTTCCCTGAAAATAATCCAGGCAGATAAGCCCGTCCGACCCGGCGGGCAATTTTTCCGCTTCCCTGTTCAGGATGTCGTAAACGCTTTCTCCCGCCTCCTTCGCTTCCTGCGCCAGTGCGCCGCAAAGCCTGTTTTTATACCAGTTAATTACGGATCCTGTTGAAGTTTGCCCCCCCTCCACCATCTCAAGGCCTTGTATGACTGCGTCCGGGAAACTGCCGAAAATCCCGCCGGAGTGTATGGGGGATTCTGTTAGCGCTAAAAACAAATGGGAAGATCCCGTCACCATCGCCATTTTACCCGGGCGTACAGCTCCCAGGGCAAGCATGGCCACAAAAGCGTCGGCGCCGCCCTCGGCAACCGGCGTTCCTTCCGCCAGCCCCAGCGCATCCGCCGCTTCTTTGGTAAGTGTTCCGAGCGTTTCCCCCATCGGTACAACGTCGGAAGGAATCTTTTCCATCACGTCCCCAAGCCCGATTGAATCAAAAAAATCGGCCTGCCATCCGCCTGCGCCGGTGTCGTAATACCATCTTGCAGCGGCGTCGTTCAGATTCTTCGCGATCCTTCCCGTCAGCTTGTATCCCAGCCAGTCCTCGCACGATAGTACATGGCGCGACTTCCGGTATACTTCGGGCAGGTTTTCCTTTACCCAGAGCGTCTTGCAGGGCATCCATTCGGGCGAAACATTACCGAATCCGTTGAACCGAAGTATGGGATGTCCGCATGCCGCAATACGTTTCGCCTGTTCGGCGGCGCGTACGTCCATCCACATGATCGCGTTATGCAGCGGATTCATCTTATCGTCCAGAAACATCATGGTGCAGGCGGTCATATCCGTGCCTATGCCGATGATATCGCCGGGACGGATGCCGCTGTCCCGCACCGCCGCATTGGACGCAACGCATAACGCTTTCCACCAGTCGTCCGGGCGCTGCTCCGCATAGCTTGGCCGGGGAGTGATCAATTCATATTGTTCCTCCCTGAAAATGACCTCGTTTCCACTGAGGTCAAATATGCCCGCACGCACGCCGCTTGTGCCAAAATCAATTCCCAGTACATATTGCCTGTTCATAATTCCCCACCTTTACATAGGTTTTATTGGGCTGTTTAACCCGATTGCCTGATATTACGTACCACCGCAGTCATATCCCTGCTTTCAAACAGTGCCGATCCGGAAATCAATACATCCGCGCCCGCCTCGATCGCCATTCCCGCCGTCTGTTCGTTGATCCCGCCGTCAACCTGTATTTCATATGAATAGCCGCATTCCAGCTTCCGCCTTTTTAAGTCTGCAACCTTTTCGTTGATCACCGTCTGGTAAAACTGGTTTGGAAATCCGGGGTTCACCGCCATCTGGTCAATGATGTCAAGGTCGGGCAGCAGATGCCGGATGCTCTCAACGCTTGCAGAAGTGATCAGTACCGCTCCCGCCAGCATTCCCCTTTTTTTAATCTCTTCAATTATTTTAAAATGGTGCGGATAGGTTTCCGGGTGAAAGAGCAATGCGTTCATACCCGCATCCGCAAACGCTTCAATATAGTACTGCGGCTCGCTGACTGCAAGGTGTGCGTCCAGCCTGAGCGTGGTGCCCAGCGGCAGCCATTTTGCGACACACAGACCTACCGCCAGAGTCCGGGCAAGATGTCCGTCTACCACATCCACATGAATATAATCGCATCCCGCCTCTTCGGCCCTTTTCAGTTCGTCCCCAAGCTTCAGGAAATTAGCCGACAGAATGGACGCGCAGATTTTTATTGCCATTTATTCTCCTCTCAGTCTTACACAATCAGCACTTACTTTTTTGGAAGATGAATGCATTTCCCCGCCGCGTCGGCCGCGGCCTCCATCATCGCCTCGGAATAGGTGGGATGCGCATGAATGATGCGCGCCATTTCCTCGTCGGTTACTTCCATGCTCATCAGTAAGGACGCTTCGTTTACCATCTCGGCGGCGCCGGGCCCTATGATGTGCACGCCCAGTATCTCGTCGTACTTTTTTTCGCTGATTATTTTGACAAATCCTGCACCTTCGCCTGAAGCCAGCGCCCTGCCGTTGGCGGCAAACGGGAATTTTCCGATCTTCACATCATGGCTCCGTCTTGCCTCCGCCTCGGT
>JAEWMJ010000035.1 GCA_023393165.1 Bacillota bacterium
CTGCTATGTAGTGTTTAATATTCTTGTCTTTTGTAAATTGATGCAAGATACTTTTGCTAGTATTATTGGGTTGTGAATATTTCATAATATATATTTATCCTTTCATGTTTTATATTTTATTTAATAACAAACACCTATAATATGTATTTCATACCACTTGCTAATTGGTATGTATTAACTATATCATAGGTGTTTCGTGCTGTCAAGTGTTTTATATTTTATTTTATAAATTTGTTTGATCTAATAATTCTTGCATAAATGTCATTCTATTTAAATTCTCTTTTTTCTTTATTGCAGTATTAACAGTATTAATATTTCCTATATGAAAACATTTTTCTTTCATTCTTGTGAGTCCTACATATATTAAATTTGAATTTAGCATATATGTATGTGACTGTGGAGTAAGTAGTATAACAACCTTTATAGATGAACCTTGGCTCTTATGAATACTTATACTGTATCCTAAACCAATTGTAGATAAAGCTTCTCTGTCATATATAACTTTTACTCCGTCAAAATCAATGATCATATTGTGCATTCCAATATCAATTACAACACCAGTTTCTCCATTTGCTATAAATGTTTCATCATTATCATCTTCATCAAAACAAAATCCATAATCTACATAAATTTTAGCTTTGTAGTTATTAACATTTTGAATAACTATATCACCTTTATAGTATGTGGTTTCACCAAATTTTATCCCATCAGTACCATAATTAGGATTAGCAATTTTTTGTATGTGATTATTTAATGCTACGCTACCATAATTACCTTTCTTATACGCAGTTAAAACTTGAATATCGTTTGGTGTATATCCTTGTGTTAATAGTTTCTGATATAACGCTACAGCATTTTTAACTGATAAATCATCATGTACATTTATAAATGCATAATCTCGATTATTCCCAAAGAACGTACATGTTTCGATATTATCTTTGTCAAGATATTTTTTACACTCACGTACATCTGTAGCAACTTTCATCAATCCGCCATCACTATATCTAAATACTTTTGTTAGAGTAGTTGTTGGGACAATGTTTGAGTTCATAAAATCGTGTAATAAATTACCACATGATACTGAACTTAACTGTGCGTTATCTCCCACCATTAGTAACTTTGTTTTGTTAAAATCAATGGCATCTATTACATGTTTAAACAAGAATATATCTACCATTGAAAACTCATCAATAATTAATACATCACAGTTTAATCTGTTTTCTTCATTAAAAGTCCATTCTGAAGGAGGAATATAACCTAATCCCCTATGTATTGTTTTGGCTTCCCTGTGAGTATATTCAGATAATACTTTTGCTGCTTTCCCGGTAGGAGAAAATAGTCTATATGTTTTATTGTTATCATCCAACATTTTAATAATTGAAGCTGTAGTAGCCGACTTGCCCGTTCCACCAGATCCATTTAGAATACTAATATTATATTCACATACATACTTTAATGCATTTGTTTGTTCATCTGTCAATGGATAATCACCAGAATTTTGATATTGCTTATAATCATAACCCCATTTTGTATTTATTTGTAATCCGTTTAATACATTATCTGCTATGTATTTTTCTATATCATATGTTGATCTTAATGATATTTCTTTCTTGTCTTTATTAAAATAAATACTATCATCTTTAATTACTTCGCCAAAATAATTTGAACAAGCAGGAACTAGCCTTTCAATTTGATGTTTTAACTCGATAATATCCATTTTAGTATGTCCATTATTTTCATTTTCTTCAAGTAAATATAATGTACAAGCCAAACATCTTTGACTACTAGTTTGTAAATCAAACGGGAAATCAATTATTGGCTTCTTTCCATTAGCCTTATTATCTTTTGATGCTTTATCAATCTCTAATAATAAACTATCTGCTGTTTTAAATCCAACTCTAGCCAATCCGCACATGCATTTATATGGATTTAACCTCATCTCATTCCTTATCTTTTGTACAGATGGATATTTTTCATATAACTTTTTTACCATAGGCAAGTTAAGTAATCCTTGAAATTCACTGACAATTTCTACCAAACAAAAATTTTCAATTATCTTTTGTTTAATAATATTAAATGTAAATTCTTTAATACCTTTTGTTTTATTTAAATCAATATCATCTAAATTATTGCTTATAACTCTATCTACTATATCTGGGTAAGCATTATATAGTGTGCTTGCTTGTTGTGGTGTAAGAATTTCAGATAAAAATAATTGCATATCTAATTCACTATTTGGCTTATTACGTTTTATATTTTTCACTTTATACCCATATCCATTTTTGCCATTCTCTTCTATTGCTTCAATTTCATATTCAATTCCTTCTCCAAGAGAATGTAAATCGCCACTTATAGCTGCGTTGCCATATTTATTAAATCTAATTTCAGGATATTTATTTCTATCTACGTCAACAGCATACGCCTTATAAGATTCTGCGTCCCATATACACCTTATTATCCTTCCTTTAAATACAACTTCTTTTAACGCCATATAATCACCGCCTAATTATTTTTAATTACCTCATATGATTCAAGAATATCTTCAATTTCATCTGAAACAACCCATTCTCCACCAATACATTTTTTCTTAAACCCTTTAGCAAAATCGACTATCTTTAATATTGCATATTCACCAAAAGGATTGTTTTTAAATATTTTGCCTTGTTTTATTTTTGTATTTATTTCGTTTCCTGTTTTTATATTTCTTAGTGTTAAATATGGTTTTGTCACATCTTTAAACGTTTTAAAACCAACAACAATGTAATAGTATTCACTTATATTTGGATTAATATAAGTAGTATATTCAAGATACTCTTTTTCAAATTTAATATGTTCTATTATTGACATTGGCTTATTGTCAAGTTTATTACATAGCTCTTTTGTTAATCCTATTGTATCTACTTCTTTAAATAATTTTTCAGTTTCTTTATTACTATATTTTTTAATAAGATATTCTGATAAATTTAACTTTTCAAGTTCATTTTTTTTAAATTGTTTTTTATTGTAAATGTTATTATATATATCAATTACATTAAGTAAATATTTGTTTGCCCCAAAATCACTAAAGAAATTTAATCCAGTTAATATTGTTAATTGTCTTGCATTTACAGATGTTTTTAAATTTATATCAACTAATAAGTCTATAAAAGAATTATATTTATTTTTTGATAATTCCATTAATTCATCTGCTATTTGAGAATTACAAAATTTAATCGATTGTATACCTTTATATATAGCATTATTTTTTATGTCTATCGTATATTCTGATAGAGATTTCCCAAATTTTATAGGGTATATAGAAATATTATAAAGTTTTGCTAAATCGATCCCATTATTTGTATCTTCTTTGTTTTCTGCTCTATTAAGATAAGCTGCGATAAATTCAACAACATAATATGTTCTTAAATTTACACACTGATAACCATTCATTGAATACGCAGTAGAATGATTAAAACCAAATTGGTATTCCGAGCTGTCAGCTACTATTTGCACAAATTGTTTTGCTTCTTCTTCTGCCACTTCTCTTGTTTTTGATGAGTGGTTGCAATAACCCTCTAATATTCTAGGTAATTGTTTTTTTAACAATTCTTCATCTTTTTTGCCTATAGCTCTTCGAGTTGTATCTGCGTCAGAACCTGTAAAGTCGCAAATATCCGTTAAGAATTTGATAGTATCCTCTTGAAATATCAAATATCCGTTATTGTCTTCAAGAAGTTTATCTATTTCATCTGATGGGTTTTTATTAAATTCTCCAGCAATCATTCGATCTCTATATGATTTTCCCGATGGTCTAAGCGCAGCATTAACCATAGACATATGGTTAATAGTATGTGGCTTAAAATCTTTTAATAGACTAAACGCAAAATCTCCTTCAAATTGAAATACTCCTTGTTGAGTTTCAATCATATTATTCCATACTTTATCATCAACCCAATTAATTTCATAAGATTTTGGATATGGTATTCCTGCATATTTACACGCATCTTTTATTATACCAACTGTTTTCAATCCAAGAATATCAAACTTGACATAGTTTAACGAATCAACTGCTTTCATTGCACATGTTGATACTGGCATATCTTCATTGCCATCTTTATAAAATAAACCTATATTATCAGCTAATGTTATAGGAGAACCAATTATTCCACTGGGATGAGTTCCTTTTGCTACTATCGTACCTTTTAATCCTTTGAGATAATAAAATAAGTCTTGATTTTCATTAATTAATGTATCATACAATTCTTTAGTTTTTCTAAATTTCTTTTTTGTATCATCTTTAGAAATACGTGATAAATATAATTGAAAATTATCAAAAGAAATTGTGGATGAATCAATCAAACCTTCTTCGACTAAATCTTCAATATTTACTTCTTCTTGTACTATTTTACTATAAGTAGAATAAATATCATCAAAACGATTTTTTATATCCATTACTTTATCTAAATCTTTATATCCAAGTCCACCCGCTAATACGTCAATGCAACCTCTGTCTTGTAATGTTGAAAACGCAGCTATATATGCTGTCTTTTGTGGAGTAAATCTGTTGATAATATATTTGTAAACTTTCTCTCTATCTTCTGGAGCAAAATCTACATCAATATCACCTAAAGATATTCTATCTTCATTACAAAATCTTGAAAACACTGTTTTCCAAACTAAAGGATCAACATCGGTAATATCGGTGATATATGCTATCATACTCCCACATACACTACCCCTGCCAAATCCATAAGGGATTTCATTTTTAGTACACCAATCTAGTAATTCGGACATAAACATCATAAAACTTTCCATTCCTAGTTTACACATAACTTTAAACTCTTCAGCAATTTTATGTTTATAATCCAATTCTGAATAATTAATTAAATCTAATGCACCTATACGTTTTTTATATTCATACTTTTTGTAAATTAAATTTTTCCATTGTTCTTTTACATTATCTCCATACAAAGTTGGGTATTTAAATGATTTGTCAAATTTAAAATCTTCTATTATATCTGCAAAAACATTTGTATTCTCAATAGCTTCAATAAAAACATATTCAGGAATTGCATTTTGATTTTTAAAACTTTGAACCAACTCTTCATATGACTTCCATATTAAATCAAATTCATCTTCTTGACCATAAAAACTATCTTTATAAATCTGAAGTATTTTTCTACATTCTGCCTTATATTTACTTGATGAATGAGTATCGGTTCCTGCAATTAATCTTATCCCAGTTTTTAAACTTAAATCATATAATTTTTTATTATATTTAATCTGATCAATACTATTATGGTATTGAATTTCTAAAAAACATCTGTGTTTATTTTGTGTTAACCAATTAATTAATGTTGTATATTGTTCATATGTATCTTTATTGTCCCATTTATTTAACGCAGAAGCCAAACATGCTGTCGTAACCAAAATATTTTCGCTAGTATTAATTAGCTCGTCTAATGAAATTCGTGGATTATAATACATATGACGATCAGAATTATCATTATTTTTGCCTTTTGATGTTGATAGTGATATTAATTGATTGAGTTCAAGCACACCATCAAAATTCTTTGCATATAAGCCTATATGTGTTCCTCTATCATCATCTGATAGTTTATTACATAGATATAATTCTACACCGTGAATATACTTTATATTAGCCTTATCACATTCTTGCTTTTTCTTAATCCAATCAAATATGCCACCATGATTTGAAAAGGCAATTGATTTCATTCCATGTTTTTTTGCAAGTTTGATATATTCTTTAAAATTAGAACAAGAATCTGCATATCCATTACAATTGCTAGTGTCATCATGAAGATGATATACAACATAATTTTTATCCATTAGCCACCATTCCTATCTATAAACTATTTAACCAATCCAAATCATCATCGTATGTATTTGATATATCGCTTCCGATACCACCAAAAATATTATTTTTACTATTTTCTTTTTCTTTTAATTTTTCTAAATATTCTTTGTATGGTAAATGCAAGTTGGCAGACCATGAACATAAATTAGCAAAATAATAACTTTGTTTTTCTACACTTTCTTTACTATCCCAAAATAGTTTAATATTATTGTTTGTTTTATATTGTTTTTCTTTTTCAACAATTTCATCAAGTGTTATTACAATATCTTCTTTTAAATTTTCTATTAATTCTTCTGTTAACTCAACAAACACATAACAATCATCAATGATATATTTTTCTTGCACATCTTTTGGTAGACATTCAATATTGTTAGTATCTACTAATAAACTTAAATATTCATCTACTTGTTCTTCATATCCAGATTTTTTCAACCACATTTTAACATTAGACTTAAGACTTTCTCCTATTTTTGATCTTTCAATTTGTCTTATATTTTCTTTTCCATTTGCTTGTTGTGTGCTTATAGAAACATACTTCATAAAATTCCAACATATTTTAATTTTTTCAAGTGGTACACCCATCTGTCTAAGCCCTTCTGCATATAATATTAATTGTCCTGCCTCTTCAATTGCTTTCGATCCAAGATAAATTGAAGATGTTTTCCAATCCTGTATAATAAAATTCCCATTATCGTCTTTCCTACATAGATCAATATATCCTTGAAATATGTAATTGCCTATTTTAATAATAATAAATCTTTCTAAATCAACCTTGGTTTTAATTGGATTATGATATGTAAAAAAATGCTTTAAGTTATAATAATATTTATTTGAAATCTGAGCATTTTTTTCTTCATTACTTCTATCAAATTTTAATTCTGCAATATGTAATGCCACCCACATATCATCATAATCAGAAACCATTTTATCGTAATCAATTTCATTTTTATAATATTTTTCTAATATTTCATGAGCAAATCCACCACTTGAACCATAAATAGATGTTTCTCTGTCTGGTTTGTTATCTGATATATAAGTTAAATAATATTCGAATGGTGATGTTCGATATTTATGATATCTACTCCAACTCCATAATCTATCCGTTTTATATTGTTCTTTTAATTCATTTAGTTCTTCATAAGATTTTCTACCCATTTATTTATTCCTTTCTAAGCTTTTTAAATATTCTCGATGTTCAAGTTCATCATATTTAACCCTATATTTAAACATAAACTCATATATCTTATTTTGAGCATCTGCCGGAGAGTCCTTGAGTCCTTTTAATAATCCCCATTTATCAATCATATAACTTACATTTCTTATTCTAAAAAATTTTTCACAACAATATCTAATATGATTAATATCAATATCATTATCAAAACATATTACTATCTCTACATTTAACCCTATTAAAACTCTAGCTTGTTCACCTGATATTTCATGACATCCTACTGCAACACATGTTTCGTCCAATCTACTATGTCGTTTATGAACAGATTTTTCTGATTCTACGGTTACTACATATCCAGCTTTTTGTATCGAATCATAATTCTCATATAGTCCATATAAATTATTAGACTTGGTATAAGGTTTAATCGCTAAATATTTAGGTATATCAAACATATCATAGTTGTCAATCATGGTTCTACCAGTAATACCGATCAACTCTCCTGTAAGCCAATATCGCACAGGAATAATTACTCTGCTCCTTCTATAACTGTACCCAAGTTGAAATTTATCTATTGTTCTAGGGATTATACCTTCTCTAAACCATGATATATGAATATATGGAACAAAATCATTTAAAATTTCTTCGTTTAACACTTCTATGTCTGCTACGTCTAATCTTTTCTTATTATATTTAACCTTTTTAAATATGTATAGTGGATCTATTTTTTCTTTTTTTTCTTCTACTTTATAAGAAAATTTTAATCCTAATAATTTGTGAATATACTTTAATGATTCATGAAAGTTTAAATTTTTATTATATTGAACAAGCGAAATAATATCTGAATTTTCGTCAAAATATTTTTCTCTAGTATAGTTATGACAATTCAAATATCTATTGTTTTTGATGTTGATAGCATTTTTATTATCACCATCTCCATCTTTGTTTGATATGTTTCCACAACTATAATATTCTTTATTTGGGTGGTATTTAATTGAATGACACCCAATACTTTCTAATATGTATTCAATCTTATTTTCTTTGTAAATATATTCTTTTAGTTCTTCAACAGTCAATTAAACACCACCTTTATATTAGAAATCTATGGGGACATTAGTAATTCCAATTTCTTTCATTGTATTTCTACTCATATCATGTTCAACGACTATTTGATATTGATTAGCAGATCCCTCTCTATTTTTCACTATGAACAATATCTGATATCTTTTGTCTTTATCAGTTTTAACAGGTATTTTTGTTTTATTATTTTTACCTTCAAGTCTATATATATGTAATTCACGTTTCTCTCCTGTATATTCGTCATCATATAAATCTCTAATCATAATACATGTTGAAGTAGGGTCGATGATGTTCTTAGCCATGCCTACGTTGTCTTGTGTATAATATCTTTGTTTTACACTCCCCTTCGCTAACTGAAACGTAATTAATATATGTAAATTCTTAGATTCAGGTTTAATAACATCATTAATATCAACCATTGATTGTTGCATTTGTAGCCAACTATTTTCACTAACTTTACCTGCATCCATTTTAAATGTATCAAGCAAAAAATATTTAACACCCAAACTAGAATATTTATTAATAACCTTAATTGCCTTTGATGTTTGATATTTTTTAAATGGAATTATAGTAATTATATGATTCTCTGTTTGTTCTTTCAGCCAATCAGCAGCTTTATATAATATATCTTTTACTTCTTTAGAGTATCCACCATCACGTACAATATGTTTTTGCAAATCATATTTAAGTATATTATTACTAATAAATACCAATAGTTCACGCTGCCACTTTTCCAAGCCATCTTCATTTATTATAACAACTATTTTTTCTTTATTTTTTATAATGCTTGGTATAGTTGAAGTTCTTGAGAATGTAGACTTTCCAACATTACTTAATCCACCTACCAATGTAATAGATCCAAGATATTGACCACCTGTTTCTTTTGTAATAATAGGCATATTATTATACGGCAATCCTATTGCAGATCCTTTATCTAATTTTTCAATAAGATCATAAATTCCATCAGATATATCATAACTTTTTACCTCATTATCAACATTAATAAATATATGATTTAATAATGCTTCTTTTTCGTTATATATATCTTCAGTTTTCATATCTACAAATTCACTTAATCGTTCTTGTATAGGTTTTTCTTTGGTTAACTTAATAACTACATTCCACTTCTGTAGCTCTTTAATATAACCTTCAAAATTCGCTTCTTTTACATATGATCCAGCATTTACAATAGTTTCATAACCACCGTATTCTTCATATTGTACTTTTAATTTATTGTGTTTTTCAAGATATAATCCTATTGTTATATCATCTAGTACGTTCTTACTTTCTAACAAAACAATATCACTTGCAATTTGAAAATAAACTCTCCATATATTATTTGAAAAAGCATTTAATTGAAGTTTATAATCATATAATAGTGATGGATTTTTATAAATAATTGATACTATATTAGCCTCACAAGCTTCTTTAAATACATTGATTTTTTTTAGAGTTTCTATTTGTTCTTGTTCAAATGGTGTAAGCTTTATATCTTTTTTCTTCTTAGATTGAGCATCTGTCATAATTCACCTACCATAGTTCTTTTAATTTTTTTGACACATTATTCTCTTCTGTTTTCTTCTGATAATCCGCTCCGTTATAATTAATATTATCAACATTTATACTTACAGTTTTTTCTTTAGATTTTTTCGCATTATTAATTCTTAAATAGACATCATTAATATTATTTTCTATAATGGCTGATATATATATAAATTTACTCATTTCGCTATTAAATTCTTTAGTTGCAATAGCATTAAGTATAGATTGTTTACAAATTTTAAATGTATATAATACTGTTTCATATGTATAATTAGCTTTATTTTCTTGATTTTTATTTTCTATCAACTTACCTGTAGTTAATCCTTTTAATCTTAATACAATTGAACCAGGTAGAGATTGATTGTTATCATATTGCATAATTTCCTTACGAACATAGGTATATAATTCACTCCATTGTTTTTTTTCTTCTTCTGTCATAGCTGTTCTATTGTTTTTATTTTCTTTTTTATCCAATTAATCATCACCGCCAATTCTTAATATATAAGGGTGATTAATTCACCCTTATATAAAATCATATAATTTATAATCAACCCAACATATTCACAATAGTTGTTGCGTCTTTAATATTATCAATAAGTGTAGGGTTGTTAAAACCCAATCCTTTGCTTGCATCGATAATAGGCTTAATCTTATTCATATCAGACTTATTATCCTTAATAAACTGTGTAATCTGATCAACTAAACCACTTAATTCCTTTTTTGCCCTCTTTTCTTCTTCCACTTTAGCAATTTTCTTTAACTTTTCAGCTTCTGTCTTTTCTTGTTCTTTTTCTGTTTGCTCAAAAGTTTTGCCAGACTTTAGCTGTTCAGCTTTAATTGCATCCTCTAATGCTTTAATAAACTCATCTGAACCAAAATCAATTTCTTCAACAATTTCTGCAAATCTTGATCCACTATCTACTGCCACATTATCGTCTCTGAATTTAATTTTTCTTGCCTCACTGGTTACTCTGTTTACTGTCTCTTCTTTCTTGGTGACAATATTCTTTTTGCCTGTTTTTTCTGTAATAATTGTTCTATCATAGTAAGCAAGACCCAAGAAATGCATTTTCTTTTTTAGTAGATTAAAGTAAACATTTTCAACATCAGATGTTAATGTCTGATTTGTTGTTCCAGTTGCAACATCTGTCACGTTCTTATTTTTAACATGTCCAATAATAATTACAGCCACACCTACTTTTCTTAATCTAACAATTACATCAAACATTAAATCAAATGCTTTTGCTTGACCTTTTTGAAAACCATTCCAAGATGCATCAATTGAATCAGCATACTTATCAGGATGTTCTCTGTTCCAAATTCTAATTGCCTCTTCCTGTGCAAGTTTAATCCACCCATCATATGTATCAACTACCACAGCCTTTAAATTCTGATAATCAGTTGTTTTATTATCTATAATATCTTCAATAATTTCATCACAATCATCCCAACTATCACAATCTTCATATACTATACCTTGAATAGCATCTGCACCAGCTTCACCTGCCATTTCTAAGAAAATATATCCTTCATCTCCAGCTTGTTTTTCAAGAAACTCTTTGATAATTGTTGTCTTACCAATCTTTGGTTCTCCTAAAAGACAGATATTATATGCTAATGGATTAATTTTAATTTCATTCTTTTTGCCGTATTTACCCAATGTTAAATCTCCTTTTTATGTGTACCTCTATCACCAATTAAAGTGATAGAGGATGTTTATAAGTTTCATATTTTTCTATAAATTATTTAACCAGTCCTGATCATCATTCTTTGTAGGAGTTTCCTGTGCATCGTCAGATTCTTCTTCATCTTCTGTATCTTCTTTGACAATCAAGCATTCAAGAATCAAATCATCTTCTGAATATTTCTCGTCAAACTTTTGAATCTGTGGTAGCTTACTGCCCTCATCGCCAACCATTTTAATCATAGGCTTTCTTAATACCATTCTTCTTTCCTTATTGCCATTACCTTCGGTACATTTAGCCAACGCTTCTTCAAGAGTATATGCTCCAATTTCAATTAATTCCTTAATATCATCTGGAATATCATCTTCTGTTGCAGTTACTACAGCACCACCCTCTACAAAATCACCTTCGAAAGTAATCTCTGTAATACCCTTCTTTACCTTAAATACTTTTGATACAACCTTTTCAACAAGTTCTCTGTTTGTTAAATCTACTTCATATTCAAACATCTTATTTAAAGGAATAAACTGTTTAACTTCTTTTCCATTATACTCTTTAAAGTATTCCAACACAGTTCCAGTAATAGGCAATACATTTTTTACCTTGTCTGCCTTGCCAAGACTATTCTTACTCAACAACATAGTCTGAGTAAATCTTGCAGTGTAATCACTTGATTTTTCAACCTTAGACAATACAATACTATTAATTTCTTTTCTGACATTCACATTTCCGTTATAAGGTTGATACTTTAAGCCACCCTTTACGTTAACAACCATGCCATCCACAAGATTTTCATTAATATAGGCAATAGCATCATACTGAGATAAAAACTTTTTATAAAAAGTTTTTTCACTCTTATCTTTCTCAAGACCAACTGTAATAAAGCAAAATTCACCGATTTCTTCTAACACAGATTCATCAAATCTATCATCCCAATCAATTGTAAATCTATTATCAAAATCATCACTTCCGTCATCTTTCTTACCATGAACATAAATTACATTATCACGCTCTGATCCATACCCGCCCATCATTTCAGCGTATACTATTCCATGCTTTTCTCCACAATCTACACCTAAATTAAGAGTGCTATAAACCCAATCTGACTTTTCAGACTTCTCGTCAGTCTTATATGTATACTTATTGACCTTTGCTTCTCCTATAAGCATAAAACTAGCTGACCAATTTTTCTTTTCTAACTTCTTCTTTTCATTTTTCGCCATATAAATATAGTTCTCCTTTAATATGTATAATAAATTTAATAGTTACCGTTTTATATTTTACTTTATATTAAAACTTAATAAAAATCTGCTTCTATTTAAAACTTAAGCATTTTATCCCAGAAATTATCCCATGCAAAATCAATACTTGGTCTTGCTTCTAAGATACCTACTTCTCCGTTTTCCTTTTCTTTGTAATACAGATGAACACCGTAGTCTTTTTCGTACTTATTTAAATCGGTATTAAATTGATCTAAAAGCTTATGTAATGTTTGAAATCTGTTTTCTAGATCGCTAAATCTATTAACTCTTTCTTTTTTAAGAAGATTCTTCTTTTCTTCGGTAACTCTAGCTTTTTCAGCTTCCTCTTCTGCTTCTTTCTTGATTTTTGATTCAAACTCTAATGCCTTTTTCTCATCTGTAAAGTCTTTAACATAACCATCTTTTACTTCTACTCTAAAAATTTTTTCCATTATGTATTATCTCCTTATTATGTTTATTCTTCTTGTTTTATATTTTGGTTTATTCTTCTGAAACTAATCTTAAACTATTCTCAGCAATTGATGCCACTTTCCAAGTAACTTCACACTCTTCATCGTCTGGCTGAATTGTAATAGATACCTTTTCAGCCTTGGTTCCACCAAGATTAACAATTGTACCTTTCTTTACTTCTGCTGTAAGGTTTGCAAATTCAATCCTATCTCCTACATTCAATCTAATTACCTTACCATCCTTCATTACTTCAACACTTTTAAACGTTGCTCTTGATACTTCTAACATATGCAATCTCCTTTTTCTTGTTTTATATTATATTTTATATTCTCGACTGTTTTGTGGCAGTCACTTCTAATAATATCACATCAAATTTATTCTGTCAACATGTTTTATATTTTATTTTATAATTTATATATAAAACGGATTGCTCCGCAGAATAGTAAGTTGCTCTATTTGAACCTCTCATCACTAAAGTGACGATATTCCTACTTTACAGACTTCGCAACCTCCATCTCCATAGGCGTAACTTCCTGTAGTTCCTACAGTAGTATTTTATTGTTTAAGCACTTAGTAATCTAAGCCCTTCATTTAATATATTTGTAGCTGCGTTATCATCTCTGCCATGAATAGTATGACACTTTGGACATTCCCATTCTCTAATAGACAAGTCTTTAACGTCTGCATTTTTATATCCACAGACGTTACAAATTTGACTACTTGCAAAGTAAGAATCTATTTGTTGAATTGTTTTATTATTCCACTTTGCTTTGTATTGTAATTGTCTTACAAACTCACTCCAAGAAACATCTGATATTGCTTTTGCTAGTTTGTGATTTTTAACCATATTTTTTACTTTTAAAGTTTCTAAACAAATAATATCATAGTCTTGAATTAGCTGAGAAGAAGTTTTATGAAGAAAATCTTTTCTCTGATTAGCAATTTTTTCATGTTGTTTAGCCACTTTTATTCTCGCTTTGTTTCTATTAGAACTACCAATTGTTTTTCTTGATAATTCCTTTTGAAGACTAACAAGTTTCTTTTCAGCCTTTCTAAGATACTTTGGGTTCTCTATATGCTGACCATCGGAAGTAATAGCAAATTCTTTAATACCAAGGTCAATGCCAACAATAGCTCCTGTTTTAATTGTTTGTGGTTTTGCAACTTCTGTACAGCAAATTGATACAAAATATTTTTCGCTTGGTTCTTGTGAAATAGTAGCATTAATAATTCTTCCTTCTAATCCACGAGATACTTTAACTTTAACTAAACCAAGTTTAGGAAGTTTGATATTTTTGTCCAATACTTGAATGTTTCCATTTGTGTATTTGGTTTTATATGACTTATGATTATTCTTCTTGCTCTTGAACTTTGGAAATCCTTGATTACTATTCCCTTTTTTAACTTCACGGAAGAAGTTTTGATAAGCCATGTCTAAGTCTTTAAGAGAAGATTGGAGTGAAATACTATCAACTTCTTTAAGCCATTCTAAAGACTTTTTAAACTCTTTTAAATCAGCACTACATGCATTATAATTCATAATTGATTTATCTTTTTTATACAACTCAATCCTTTTAGCGAGATAGTAATTATATATAAATCTACAACAACCAAACGTCTTTTGTATAGTTTCTTGTTGTTCTTTATTTGGATATATCCTAAACTTATATGCTTTTTCCATACTGTTTCACTCCTTTCTATATATGAATAAAAGCCACATTTTATTATGTTTTACACTCTATATATAGTGTTTTTAATTGCCATAAACACTATATATAGTATATAAATTTAATATTATCCCAACAATCTTGATCTAATTTCGATTAAATTTTCATTTCTGATTAAAGTTCCGTCTTCAAATACTAATTCAAGTAAATTATTTGGAAAACTCTGTTCTTCATTAGCATTTAATCCATCTATAAAATTAATTCCATTATTATTAGTTACTACTACTCTGCCTCTTTGAGACTTCTTAACTCCATTATCGGTAACAGGATCTTTAAATAGCATCTTTTCTACGCTATTAACTTTTGCATATGTGGATTTCAAAGCAAACCCAAATGTATCTCTGGTATTATACTGATATGTATAAGACCCAATGCCATATACCATATTAGTAGATGCAAATCCCTTATTCATTAATCTCTTACAAATTTCTTCACATCTTTCAATGGTAATTGCATCTCCATAAATACAGCCAATATGGGTGTCTAATTGTTTATATCCTTTTTCCGTAATTGTTCCTCCGAAAATATCCCAGAGAATTTCAACCACACCTTTACGTTCATATTCCGTTTTTCCATCAGGATTTCCGCAAACAATCAATACTGGATCACCACTATCTGGTCTAACTACAATTCTACCATCTCTGTTTAATATTTCATTTTTTAATGGTTTAATAATCTTGTCCAATACCTCCCACAAATCCCATGTATCAGATACAATGCTCGCAAATCCACTTGGATAAACTTCTGTGATCAATCTTTTATACGCATTAATCTCATCTTCCCTACCATATGTACACATCACAGAATGTTCTGTAGCAGGAATACTGCAACCAACTAATTCATTCTCTACATTAGCATTATAGTACTGTTCAAGATAATGAATGGCAGGAATAGAATCTGTTCCAGTAAATGAAAGTAAATGTCCGGCTCCACTCAACATAGAGCTTTCTAGTCCGCTCATTCCTCTCATTGAAAAATCATGACCTTGGAACTGTACACCTGACAAATCTCCATTGGTTTCCTTTGCATATCTATCTAAAATCATTCTATACTGATACGCAATGGTAGCGCTTGTTGTAGGTTGCCATAAATGACATGACATTAATGTTTCAAGAAAATTAGTTACCCAAAAGAACTTAGGATTTGTATTCTCAATAGTCAACATAGGAACTCTAATAGGCACAAGTGTACCCTCTTTTACTGCCTTAATGCGAATAGGAAGATATCCTAAATCATATAAATCTTCAATGTGATTCGTATCTACATCTGTTTTCCCAAGTGTATTTTTTATAATTCTTACATACTCATTAATAACCTCTTGCTTCCTTTTGCTGAAGAAATTATCATTAAAGTATTCAATCAAGTACTCCTTAATGAAGGATTGAAATCCAAATGCTACTACTTCATTAATTCCTTCTTTTCTACTAGTACGAGCTGTCCATGTGGAATAAATTGTTTCGGTTCCTTCTGGATATTGCTCTCTGTGACTAATCTTATAAAAGTCTGCTAATAACATTGGTGTAAAATTATTTCTCATTATTGTTCTCCTTTAAATTGTTTAATATTATTTAATGTTTCCGATAAAGCGATATAAGCTGATTGAAGTCCTGCACGATCATCTAGCATGATATTATAGTATACTTTTCTGCCTGTAAATTTAATGAAATCTATATTATCGTTTATTTTATCAAACGGAATTTTATTTGCATTCAAATACTCAGATAT
This sequence comes from Bacillota bacterium, assembly GCA_023393165.1. Classification (GTDB taxonomy): domain Bacteria; phylum Bacillota; class Clostridia; order Christensenellales; family Christensenellaceae; genus JAEYKI01. The sequence continues at coordinate 16,497 of JAEWMJ010000035.1, forward strand.
TTTATATTCTTCCTCCTTGCCACAAGCGGTAAATACAATAAAATAAGCACCATATTTTTTACATTCTTGCAACAATGCAATTACATCGTTATAAGTCCTTCCTTTTTTATGAAAGTCATACACAGTGTCATCAAAATCATAGGCAACTATAATCTTTCCATATTTAATCCATTCTTCAGTCAATCTTTCTACTGTATTATTTATATTTAAGTAGTAATCCATATCTCTCCTTATAATTTTTGAATTTTTTTACTACTGAAATCATGTAATATGCTGTCGGTCGTATATACTTTATCTATTAAGTCGGATGTTAATATGTTGCCATCATAAATAGAATGCTCGCAATGAGTAACATAAAGCAACACTTTATAAGCTCCATTTTTCTTAATTTCATCAGCTGATGCTAAGAACGTACCACCTTTAGAACACAAGTCATCAATAATTAAAACGGTTTTCCCTTCTAAGTCTGGCTGATTTACTAATTCAAATTTAACAATATCGCCCGTTTGTAAATTTCTCTTTTTGTTTCCAAAGAAATATTCTGTATTATTTGGTAAATTTAATACTTCTGAATACCTTTTCATCGCTCCTGCATCTGGATAAAATACATAATCAATTTTATTGTCCACGAAAATATTATAAATATTATTAAATACACTAGCTTCTTTACATCTATGCAATAGTGCTTTTGAAACATAAGAATGAGGATCTATTACATTTACTTCGTCAAAATATAAGTCATTAATTATTTGTGTAAAATATTTTAAACTAAACACATAACCATCTATTTCTCTGTCCATTCTGGAATATGGTATATATTTCATATTTAATATTTTAGATTGTAATGGAAACATATCGTCTAAATACTTTTTATAGATAGACAGTGTGAAAACATCAATATCAGACTCAAAGTACATATCAATAACAAAGTCGTTTGTTTGTTCTATTGTCTTCATTATTCTTTCTTGATTAGGAAAAACTGTGTTCCCTACTATAATCCCATTTATCTTAATCATAAATTCACTTCCCTCCTATTAAATAAAAGATATATTTGCTTTAGTCCTAAAACTCATATGTAACAATTACAGGAATAATTTGTCTAGTTTCTGGTTCGTCAAATCTATCTAAATCGTTCGTTGCTTCTTTCTCACTATCATAGAAAAATGCTTCTTCTAAATTCTCAGTATCAAATCCATCATCTTCCGCACTCTGAAACTCTAATGGAAAATCTTTTGTTGCATTTATATATTTTGTTCTCTTAATCTTCATAATATTTCATCTCCTTCTAATTAATCAATATGTTCTACATTAACTGGTATCCACATTTTAGGATTGTAATTAAGAGTATATTTATATTTTGATACATTCTTACTACTTAATTGTTCTACTACATATGTAACATTGTCACTTAATCCAATAAAGTGTTTACTATAACTACCGTCTTCATCCTCAACGGTTACTTCCAGTTGATTGTCTGCCGTGTCGGCTTTAATAGACATTTTCCCTGTCATCTGAAATAGTACATCACCTTCAATACAATTAATAACAGTAAGTTGTCTAATAACATTAAAATTATCTGCTTGTTGAGATAGATTGTATGATACTCTGTCTGCCTCAGTCTCTGTACATCCTGTGAGTGTAAATAACAATGCGGTAACTAATACCAGTAGCAATATTCTCTTCTTCATTTTTCAATCTCCTTTATAATTTATTTAATATTTTCTTTAAATAAACATGTGTTTGATCTGGTTACTCATCATCTTCGTCAGCATATTTTATAAATTCAGCACCACTTTCATATGCCTCTTCAAAAACTTTATCTAAAGCTTCTTCAATATAACTTGCACCAGTTTCAGAATCAACTTCATCAAACATCTTTTCTGCTATATATTCAGCAAACTCTTGCCTTTTATCTTTTTTTATTTTTGTACCACTATCTTCATCCTCAAACATGTTCATTGGGCTATAATAAAAAGCATTTATCAAATTACTAATTGGGATTTCCCACTTTACTTTATCTTTTGTTACCGTGGCAGTAAATCCATTGTATTCAAACTTCTTCATTTATTCACTCCTTTCTTTTTACACTATAAAACCTGCATTTTATCTTGATAATTACTTCAATAATGATGCTATTTCATCTATTTCAAGCTCTGTTTTCTTATCATCTGATAATAACTTATCCAACTTTGATTCCATTTGCTTTAATTCAAACTCTTCCTTCTTTAATTCTAGTGTTGAAATCTTATTTCTGATGTCACTAATCCACAAATCAGTCGAATATCCACTAATTTCAGGATGTGAAACTTTTATACTGTCAGCAGACAAATTATACATATTAACCTTCAGCATTAAAGTTAATAATGAATTAGCATCTAAAACGTTGAGATTATATTTAACACCATCTAGCTCAATTACACAATTTGTTTCAGGAACAAACCTAGTTTTCTTTTCACTTAAATTCTGTTTCTTCATTGAAATCTGTTTCTTTAGTTCTAAAATCCTATCATCATTTTTACTCATAATGAATATTTCCTTTCATATTCTCTTCCATTTTTTAAGTAACATTGTATATATAATGGTTTCATTGTTTCATATATTTCTTCCAAAGAAACTGGAATCATATTTTTTATTTCTTTTTGATTGCTATAGTATCCATAAGATTTAATTGTCTCTGTTTGTGTAGGGAAAATACTGATATTATTAACGAATCCAACTTTGTAGCCATATGCATTTCTATCTTCTATTCTATTCACATATTCTTGTAAAATATATGTGTTAGCATTTCCTCTGGGTTCAACTAAATATGTTTCTCTTGATCCAGTTATATCACTAATAAATTTAAAACTAGTATAATAATCAGGTCTATCGTTATATTCACGTTTACCTAATTTAATAAATTTATCTAACGATAAATTACAGAATACATCTTTTGTTTCATCATATGGTGAGTATGAACTGTTACTTTCCATCAATTCATATAGTTCAGAATAATTTAATGAACATTTATTATCGACACATTTTATAAATTTGCCTGATATGCTCTGATATTGATTGAAAATCCATTTAAATTCTGTCTTCTTAACTCTTTCTTCATTTTCATAACACCAATCAAATTGTTTAACAGCAAACCAAAAATATTTTCCATAAGGATAGTTATTTATGAATTTGTAATCTATACGGCTACTCCCATATCCATATCGTTCTGTCGGAATATCCTTACTGTTCTTAGATGTTTTATACTCTCCGTTTTGATACCACCTATATCCACTTGAAAAATAATCATATTTACCCATATAAATCATTTCATAATTATCTTTAGTGAGATATGTCGCACCAATAATTAAATCTTTCGTTTTAACTGTTTCTTTGTTGTGTATGATATTGTTGTACTCATTAATTGACTTGTAGTCTGGAGATTCTGTTGGAATGAGAATCAAATCCTTGCCATCCCATCCATATACGAAATCACCTTCTAACCCCTTGCCTTTAATTGCACTTGTATTTTCAAGAATATATAACAAGTTTTCTATAGTAATTTCAAACTCAAAGTTTCTTGGATCATAAATTCTTACATATGCATGACGATGATTCCAACCTGAATCGTAATCCCCAACCTTCTTATTAAGCACAAACCCTGATGTTGGTTCATTATCAAATTCTTGTGGTTCAATCTTTTCATCTCTCCATCCATTCCATGAAGTTTCTTTTCTGAGTTTACCTTTTTCATCATAGTAGATCACATAAGCTAATTTCTTTGTGTAAGTATCACTACGATTC
>JAEWMJ010000041.1 GCA_023393165.1 Bacillota bacterium
CAACGCCTTCGGCTTCGCTCCACACCGCAAGCTGCACCTGGGAAACGCCGTCCGCGTCCGTTACATTGCCGACCGTCACCTTAAAGGATTTGCCATCGGATGAGGAAACTGCGCTGATCGATCCGGCAACAGGAATAGAAAGCCATTTTGCGTAAAGTGTTATATCCCTTGTAACTCTATCGGTTGAAAAACTCCAGGGAGTCTTGCATCCGGAATCTTTGTACCAGCCGCTGAAGATATAGCCGGTTTTGGCGGGCGCAACCGGTGCGGTTATTGTGGTGCTGTAATTTGCGGTTATATCTGAAACTGTGGTTCCTCCCTGGCTGCTGAATGTGACGGTATATTGTTTTGGTGTCCATTTTGCGTATAGCGTGGTATTGCCGCTGACGGAATCTGTGGAAAAATTCCATGCTGTTGTATACCTAAAATCCTTATACCACCCTGCAAAAGTATATCCGGGCCTGGCCGGGTCAGTGGGTGCGGAAATAGTACTGCCATAATTTGCGCTTATACTTGTTGTCGCCGGACTGCCAAGCTGGCTGTTGAATATGACTGTATATTGAATGACCGTCCATTTAGCGTATAGAGTAATATCACTTGTAACTGTATCGGTTGTAAAGTTCCATAGATTTACACATTCAGGTTCCTTGTACCAACCGCCAAATGTATAGCCGGTTCTAGTTGGTGTATATCCGGTAATTTTACCTCCATAATTCGGAAAAGAGTATATGTTTGGGTTACTGCCATCTTGGCGATCGTAAGTTACTGTGCATTGTATGATCGTCCATTTTGCGTACAGTGTAATATTGCTGGTAACTGTGCTCGTTGAAAAATTCCATATGTTATAACACCCGGATTCTTTGTACCATCCGCCAAAAGTATAGCCTGTTCTGGTTGGATTTGTGGGTGCGGTGATTGTACTTCCAGAATTTACAGTGATTGTGGATGTCGCCGGGCTGCCGCCCTGGCTGTTAAATATGACCGTACAGCCAAGGATCCACTTTGCATAAAGTGTAATATCGTCTGTAACCGTATCTGCGAAGTTCCATTTTTGGGTAAATCCGCTGTCTTTATACCAGCCGTTGAATATATACCCTGTTCTGGTTGGTTCAGAGGGAGCCGTTGCCGCTGTATTATAAGGTATTGTGGTTGACGGCACCGCGCTGCCATTTTGGGAATCATAAGTTACGGTAACTGTTTGTGGCAGGGATGTTATTGCGCATGAGTCGGAAACGCCATCGGCATATGCAATTATAACCGCGTTTCCTTTGCCTGCCGCCGTCACTTTACCATTGCTGTCCACCGACGCCACGGATTCATTGCTGCTATACCACGTTACGCCTGGCTGTGTACTGTCTGTGGTTGCTGCGTTTATACCAAGTGTTTTTGTATCTCCTACTGTAAGCACTTCCTGGTGGCTGTTAAGCGTAATACTGGTGCCATGCAGGGGGGGCTGGTATTTGGCATAAAATGTTGTGTTGCCTGTGAATGTAAACGAACTGCCTGCAGCATAATCTGTGCCCTGTCCGTTCGCTTGTGTATTCCAGCAAATAAAGTCGCTGCCTATTTTTAAATTGCTTCCGTCTGGAACGTTAATTGATGTATCTTTATATTGCATTATGGAAGCAGGTACAGATCCTGCACCGCCGTTTGCATTAAAATCCAGATTGTACACACTGCCGGAGTTAAAATAAACATATACCGGCGCTGTCCATGAATCCGGCAATTCCAAACCATAAACTGAATGATTTTTTATAGTGTTTGCCGTCTTTAACACATGCGTATTTGTGGTTGGCGTTAAAATGCTCCCGTTTTTAAGAAAAACCTGTGCGTCTCCGGATATGGAAACGCTGCCGCCGGAAGTATTTTGTAAATTGCCAATATCGTTTGGTAGGATATTGTATGAGGTGCCTACTGCTCCTCTTTGGGCATATACAGTTCCGCCTGTGATTGAAACCGTACCACAGGAATTTCCTCCTCCGATTCCGACACTATCTATACCTCCAGTCGCTGAAATATTACCGCCGCTTATAGAAAGAGTACCTCCCAGTGCGTGATATCCGCTACCGATGCCTGCGCTGTGATATCCTCCGGTAGATATGATCGTACCGCCCGCTATGGTAATATTGCCATAATTAATACTTTTAAAACCTGAATCATTATTTCCGCTGCCTATACCAGCTCCGCCATCACCGCCAGTTGCAGTGATTGATCCATCATAAATGTTTATATTGCCTCCGCCGCCTTTGTTTCCGCCACCAATACCTGCGCCACCCCAATCATAAGCATCGCATCCACCGGTCGCGGTGATATCGCCTCCATAGATATAAATCGTACCTCCCATGCCGCCGCCATCATTATTATACCCGCCGCCATTGGGTGCGCCGCCGCAGCCTCCTCCAATACCCGCGCCTTCATATGTACTTTTTGCAGCCACGGTTCCACCATATATAGTAATAGTTCCTCCATCGCCATATGTCCCGCCTCCAATACCGGCACCATTACCGGTTGCAGTTACATTGCCGCTATGGATTGTTATTTTTTCACCATTTCCAAAATGTCCACCTCCAATACCAGCGGCTCCTCCAGTTGCTATCACAGTACTATTTGATATATCAATCGTACCACTGTTAGAATAATATCCTCCTCCAATACCAGCGCTAATTCCTCCGCTAATGGCATTTACAGAGCCTCCGGATATTGTAATAATCCCACCATCCCCATTTTCACTATGGTAGTTACATCCACTTCCAATAGCTGCGGCATAATAACCGCCGGTTGCATACACCTCTCCGCCTGAAATGGTTATTTGCTTACCGTTTGACTCGTCTCCGCCGCCAATTCCAGCTCCATTGTATCCTCCGTTTGCTGTTACTTTTCCCCCAGATATTGTTATAATTCCGCCGTCCAGTTTATTGCTGGTGTTGGTATATCCATCCCCCTCACCGCTGCCGATACCTGCGCCATCATTTCCACCTGTTGCTGTAACAGTACCGTTATTAATAACCACAATACCGCCAAAACCCCCGGAACCGCCGCCAATACCAGCTGCAAACCAGCCGCCTATTGCTGTTACAGTACCGTTGTTAATAACCACTTTACCGCCAGTGCCCCCGGAACCACCGCCAAATCCAGCAGCATTAATGCCGCCTGCAGCCTGTAGCGTACCCCCGGATATGGTTATACTGCCAGCCTTGTTGCCTTTTCCGCCGCCTATACCTGCCCCGGAATCGCCTCCAATAGAATTTAAGGATCCTGTACCGGATATTTCAAGCGAAGTACCGTCTTCAACTTTAATACCCGGCTGATTTTGCCCGCTTTTAAGACTTGTGCTTCCCTCTAAAACAAGTTGATTATTACTGCCGGAAAATGATAAGGCGCAATCATCCGCAAATGCCTGATCGTCAATATCGATGTCTTGTAAAGTAAGTGTTACACCTGTTCCGCATACAACGTTTACTTGCTGTAAGGAAGCCCCCGCGGTGTTTTTCAACGTGACATTCAAGCCCGGATTAATTGTTATCTGGGTACTTGTTAGTCCGCTTAAATCATACACGCCATTAGTCGTGATATTGTTATAAACCATATCATGTGACGGTAGAGGCAAACAAGAATACCCATTCCATGTAGGCGTGGTCCACCCTGTGGTACCCAAATAATAATGAATAACCAAATCGGAGTAAACATTTGAAAACATCGATGTATTAAAGGCATTATTGTTACCATTAAACGTTATGCTCTGCAGGTAAGAAGTTCCAACATTATAGGATCCAAATGCAGCTTTACCTATAGATGTTACACTAGCCGGAATTGTGATGGATGTTATTTGGGTTCCGTAAAAGCAATATTGTCCAATAGACGTCAGATTTTCAGGTAAGGTTACTGTCTGCAATTTGGAGCAAAGTTGAAAGAGTACATCTGGAAGGCTGGTTACACTGTTTGGTATGGTTACACTGTTTATCTTGTTATTCGCGGAAAAAGCCGCGAATCTCAAGGTTGTAACGCTGTTTGGAATTGTATAGGCGGCGTCCATTTTACCGCCCGGGTAAGCAACAAGCTCGCTTCCGCTCTTATTAAACAGTACCCCATCTATGGTGCTGAAAGAATTGCTGGATGCATCTACTGTTATGCCAGCCAATGCTGCGGTGCTCGAAAAAGTTCCGTCGCCTATTGTTGTTACACTGGCCGGAATAGACATGGAAGTAAGGGAACTACAGGCTGCAAAGCAAAAAGGCCCGATTGTTTTTAAATTACCGGGAAGTGTAATAGAAGATAAAGAATAACATCTTTCGAAACTATTGGTGCCGATATTAGTAACTGAGTTTGGAATGCTTATAGATTGAATATTGCTTGTTTGAAAAGCATAATCCCCAATGCTGGTAACAGTTTTCTCTTCAATTGTATCTGGTATTGTAACAGATGTAGCGCTTCCCATATAACCTGTAATTTCCACATCGGAACCGTTATTAATGAATTGATATGCAAAATCACTTGTATTGCTTGGATAGCATGCGTACCCTTGCCACGTTGGCGTCGTCCATCCAGTTGCACCGCTTTTGTAATACATCTTAAAATCAGACGAGACACTGCTAAAAATAGACGGCTGAAATGTATCATAAGCATTTCCATCGAAATAGGCGATTTTCAACTGGGAACAACCAGAAAAGGCACCTGAACATATTGTAGTAACACTACCAGGTATGGTAACCGAGGCAAGATTGGAACAATTATAAAAAGCATTATTATCTATTTTCGTCACACTATTAGGTATTGTAATGCTTGAGAATTTAGAATTAAAAAAAGCATTGCTATACATTGTCGATATGCCATTAGGAATTCTGTAACTGGTATTCGTATTGCCTTGCGGATATTTTCTCAGAATTGTTACATATTTATCGAACAGCACGCCGTCCAGACTGCTGAAATTTGCATTACCGCTTGCAACAATAAACTCCGTAATGCCTGTACAAGCATCAAAGGCAGATTGCCCTATAAGATTGACGCCTGCCGGAATCGTAACGGACGTAACCTGATTACCGGGGTCAAACCCTTCCCCGATGCTGGTCACCGGTTTTCCGCTGATCATATCCGGTATGATAACTGTGGCAGTGCTGCCCGTATAACCGGTGATTTCAACCTCTGTACCGTTATTGATCAGTTGATAGGTAAAATCACCTTCTGCCGCCATTATCTCTAAACCATTGGCGGACAGGTCTTCAGAAGCAGGCTGCAAACTTGGCTCTGTGCTTGGGCTTGGCACCATGCTGGGGCTCGGCTCCACTGAAGGTTCCGCTGAGGGTTCTATACTTGGCTGAACACTTGGCTCTGAGCTGGGACTTGCACTCGGCTCTGCAGACGGTTCTTCGCTCGGCTGGCTACTGGGCTCAGCACTAGGATCTGTACTGGGATCCGCGCTTGGAGATGTGCTTGGTTCTATGCTTGGCTCATCGCTTGGTTGTGCGGTTTCCCCGGCGTCAGACGCTCCGCTTGCCTCCGGACCTGCATTCTGTACTTCAGAAGTATTATAGGCGTTTATGTTTAAAGCTTTGCTTCCTGCCAGAGATTCACTTGGAAAACTAAATAAAAGTATAAAAAAAACAAGTAAGACTGAGACTATCTTTTTGGCCATTTTATTTTCCTCCGTTGAAATACACATAACCAAAAAAATTATATCAATAAATATTATATTTGTATATATTTGCTAAAATAATTTATTTTTTTACACCGCATTCTTACATTCTTTGCTGCCTTGAGTTTGCTTTGCTGAACCAATCTCTCAAGAAATTTATTGCATTAAATATAAAATTTTTGTTACATTTGCATCCTTACTTGTTTAATTATGTTACTTATAGTATTATTATTTAAAAGGGAGTTGATTAACATGAATATCAGAGCAACAATTGATTGTGAATGCGGTTCCATATTTTCGTATGATTTTCAAACCGTTTTTCCATTTGATTTTCAAACTGAATGCGAAGCGCCAAAATGTCCAAAGTGCAAAAAGCAAATGGATAAAACATCCTGGGAAGCGCTTCGAAGGATTATGACTAGATTCGCCGATTTTAATTATCATATTTACAAATGGTCATCCGAGAGAAATGAACCTCGAATGCTCGTCCCATCGCTAACAATAAGCTGTCAAGAAGATTAGCTTTTACGGACAAATGCTTTTAGTTTAGCCGTGTATACAAGGATATTCAGACATAAATTCAATCAATTTTTTATTTAAAGTACGTTTAATCTCTATTTAATAAAAGCAAAAAAAAACCGCTATTAAGCGGTTTTTTATGGTACGCCATCGGGGACTCGAACCCCGGACACCCTGATTAAGAGTCAGGTGCTCTACCAACTGAGCTAATAGCGCATACATGGAGCGGGTGATGGGAATCGAACCCACGTAGTCGGCTTGGGAAGCCGATACTCTGCCATTGAGCTACACCCGCAAAAGCCTAAAGGACTTTTGGCCTTCAATGACGGATATTAAGTATGGAGCGGGTGATGGGAATCGAACCCACGTAGTCGGCTTGGAAGGCCGATACTCTACCATTGAGCTACACCCGCATCTTGGTGCCTAATGCCCTTTTGAAAGCCGAAACTTGAAATCAAGCTTCGGCTTTAAAGGTTTCTGGAGCGGAAGACGAGATTCGAACTCGCGACATTCGCCTTGGCAAGGCGACGCTCTACCACTGAGCCACTCCCGCATATTGCTTACCTAATTGGTGCGGGCGAAAGGACTTGAACCTTCACGTCGTAGACACTAGATCCTAAGTCTAGCGCGTCTGCCAATTCCGCCACGCCCGCATGCTTTTCCGTGACGCAAGAATTATTATACTGATTTCTAATCCTGCTGTCAATATAAAACCTTTCCATTCTTAAGAATATTTCTTTAACTACCTGATCATGCTTCTTCTTAACCGTCGTATCCGTTCGGATTGTTTTTCTGCCAGTTGTAGCTGTCCCGGCACATATCTTCCACAGTGCGTTTGGCGAACCATTTAAGATCCTTGTTTGCTTTTGCAACATCCGCATAACAAACCGCAACGTCTCCGGGACGTCTTCCTGTTGTTTTATACGGTATGCGGATCCCGTTGACCTTTTCGAATATGTGCATAAGCTCAAGTACAGAAACGCCGTTCCCTGTACCCAGGTTATAGGTATGCACGCCGCTTTTATCAAGTATATCCAGCGTTTTAACATGGCCTTCTGCCAGGTCGCAGACATGGATATAATCGCGCACGCCGCTGCCGTCAGGGGTATCGTAATCGCTGCCAAAAACGCTCAGCTGGGGAAGCTTGCCGAAGGCAACCTGGGTGATATAGGGCATAAGATTATTCGGTATGCCGCTCGGGTCTTCTCCGATGATGCCGCTGGGATGAGCGCCGATCGGGTTGAAATACCGCAGAAGCGCTATGGCCCAGGAATGATCCGATGCATAGAGATCCTTTAAAATCTCCTCTATCATCAGTTTTGTGCGCCCATATGGGTTGGTTGCTCCGGTGGACATATCCTCGCGCAGAGGCATGGAGTTCCCGGTTCCGTATACCGTTGCCGATGAACTGAATACCAGCTTCTTAACCCCCGCGTCTTTCATGCAGTTAAGAAGGCTGACCGTTCCGCCGATGTTGTTCCGGTAATAATCCAGAGGCAGGCTGCAGGACTCTCCTACCGCCTTTAAACCTGCAAAATGGATTACCGCTTCAATATCGCTGTGAACCGCAAAAATGCCTGCCAGGTCTCTCCCATCGCAGATATCGGCGCAATAAAAATCGATCCTGGAGCCGGAAAGCTCCATAACCCGTTCAAGGGATTTTATATTGCTGTTTACAAGGTTGTCCACCACCACCACATCGTGGCCCTGCTCCAAAAGTGCCAGGCAGGTATGGCTTCCGATAAAGCCCGCGCCGCCCGTTACAAGTATTTTCATTTTTTTATTTCCTTTTTAATTAATTATCACAGGTTTATTATATCACAGGAAAATCCTGCCGGCAAAATTTTACCGGAATCTATTTATGCGGCAGATGCATCCCCTACCCACCCGCCGCGCAATGCTGCCCCGTATTCTTTCCGGATAGTCAAAAATAGTCTTTTGCAAAAAGCACTACGGCGGCTACAAGCCGGTCCTGTTTGTCGGATTGTTTATTATTCCAAATCCTACCAGAACTGGAAGCAATACATTCAGAAAACCGTTCACCTGCTCGCTGATATCCATTCCCGCAAACTCTTTGACCAAAAATACGATGAGCGCGGCGATGGAAAGCCATAATGCCCAGCTTTTTAATCGGCTCATTCAATCCCTCCAAATCATTTTATTTAAGTTCCGATTGATTTACCGGGAATCACTCACCTCTTTTCTCTTTTATAGGATTCTATCTCATATTTACGTTAAGAAAAAATAAAAATGCCAGTACAATTTTACCGGCATTTTGAAAATAGTCAATTAAAATTCTATTATAGTCTATTTTATAGTCTATTTTATAAATTCCTTGGATCCTTTATTTTATTTTATACGGCTGATTGGTCGGCAGCTCTAAATGGCCCGAAATATATTCACTACCGTTAACGGTATAATAGATCGCCTTTGTATCCTCTATGTTGGTAAAATAAGCGTCGGCAATTGCATCAAGTATTCCTACCTCGCTTTCAGAACCAAGATTCGTATTATATATACTCTCTGTAAAATCAACAAACACATTTCCTTCCGAATATTTTATGGAGTTGACTTTCACATCCTTAAGCCCCATTATCTTTTTCAAATACAACTCATTTACAGCGTCAAAAGCAGTATTTTCGTTGGGGGAGCCTTCTATGTTATATTCTGCATCCAGGCTTTTATTTTTTTCCGCGTCAAAGTATTTGAATTTGATGGTATCGCCCGTATAAGTGACCTCTTCACCCACCGAGGGTGTTTCCACAGGCGGGACGGACGGTATATATGTTACGGAAACAGCTGGCGTCGCGGTAGGTGTCAGAGGAATAGCCGCCTCGGTTGTTTGAACCGGCGCGGCGGTTTCGCCCAGCTGCGCATTGCCGTTGCATCCCGCAGTAAACAAAATAAAAACAATTGCCAAAACAAATACAGTTAATTTTTTCATTACAAAACCTCGCTTTCATCATTAGGGACACCTGCCCGGCCAGCGCTTCTTTCCATGAACTCTTTCAGTGCGCGGTCGATTTGATCTACCCTGGCTGTCCAGTCGTTTTGCTTTGCAAACGATATCCTTTCTTCCACGGATGCAAGCCCGTCAGTACCTTCCAAGCACATTTGCAAATATTTTGCAAACTGTTTTCTGTCATTGGACAAAAGAGCGTATTTTCCATGATAACTGCTGATTTCCGGAATCTCTGTTGCGACAATTTTTTTTCCGGCGCTTAAATATTCATAGAATTTAACAGGATTCGTCGCCCGAATCAGGTCGCGGGAAGAATCAAACGGAATCACCGCGACGTCAAACGACTTCAAGTAGCCCGGAAGACTATCATATGTTTGTTCGCCGAGTAATTTAACGTTGGGAAGCTGTTTTAAACCCTGAACATTCCCGTACGTATAGTCCCCTATCAGTAAAAAATCATAATCCGGAAGCGCTTTTGCGCAGCTTTCCATCAGTTCATGGTCAAACCAGTTAGAGATCTCGCCGTAATAGCCTACGACAGGTTTTTTATTTCCGCTTCCTTCGCCTGCCACCCGGTTAAAATGCCCGAATTCCGTTCCATTTCGGGCAATCACGCAATTCGGATTCTTTTTTACCGCTTTTTCGAAAAGAAACTGTGAAGTTGCAAACACAGCGTCGCTTTGACTGACCGACTTGTCAAAGCATTCCTCCAGAAGGCCGGGATGGTTGATATGGGTAAAATCCCGAACGTCGTCAAGATAATCATAAAAAATGCCAAAGCCGTAGGCTTCCTTCAGGCGGGCGCATACCGGATGCCAGGTGGGATATTCCGATATCACCACCGCGTTCCTGATATTATTACCCAAAACCACGTTCTCCACTTCGGCCATAATATCAAACGCCTGGCAAGGATTGTCCAGGCAGTTTATGTTTGAAAAATCCGACTCAAACGTATAGCATTGGACGCCCTGCTTTGTTTCCTGCGCGTATTTGTTGAAAGTAGGGTTGATAAAAAACACCCTGTATCCAATTTTCGCAAGACCCGCGGCAATATGCTGGGGCCGCTGGTATCTGTAATCCCAGTCTATAATGGACAGAAAAATAATGTCTCCTTTGTAATCCGGTTCCGTATATGCACCATCCTTGGCTTTTTTTAATTCCTGGCGATCAAAAAAGCTTTTGAGCCTGTTATGGATCCATAATGTTATACCTTTGGTCAACCTGTTTTTTCTGCCAAAGGCATAGTACCGCAAGAGAATCCTGTAACCGTATGAAATATTGATCTTATGAAACTCATGCATTTTGGGCTCGGTCACATCCAACCTGAATTTTTGTGCGACCATCCTCTGTTTCTGCTTCAAATACAGCGGATACAGGTCCTTTGGATCGCAGTTGAATCCCAAATTTTTATTAGATCTGTCGTTTATTTCCATTAGCCCACCTTATCTGTTTTTTTCCATTATATCATAAATCATTATATCTTGATTAAATAAAAAAATAATATATTTTTAAAGAATTTGTAAATTTTATAACAAATTGTTAATGCAATTACCCGAAATTGTTGAATTTTGAATTTTAATCATATATAATTACTATTAATTAATGTATATATAGACTTATTGTATAGTTATTACAATTTGTTTATATTATGGGGCATGTATATCATTACACGAGAATACATCAGGAAAATTTAAAGGGAAAAAAAAATGCAGAGAATTAAAAAAATAATACTGTTACTATCTTTATGCTTTCTTACAGTAAGTTTAATTGCACTTACAACGGCGACTCCGGCGAAAGCTGCTACAAATAATCTGGTCATCGTACTTCAATCCGGCCACAGCCCGTTTAGAAGTTTAACAACAGGAAGTTTATCAGTTTCCGGTACGTCTTTTTATAATTTTGAAAATACCAGCCAGATGGTTTATGAGGATCAACTGAATGAAAAACTAACCTACTATACATACCAGGCTTTAACCAGTGCAGGTTATACGGTTTATCTGACCAATCCACTTTACTTGTACCCGGGTCTTCCTACCATTATCACCTCGGCTACCAGCAGATCCCAGTATCTTTATTATATGAACCAGGCTAACCCGTCGGAGCCTTATCTATTAAAAGCGGTCAACGATCCTCATTCTTACAATCCCTCTATCAATGTAACTCCCGATCTTTTTATAACTCTGCATCACAATTCAGCCGGTGCTGCCGGTCAAGCAACCAGCGCCAGAGGATATGGGATTTTTTATTCCAATGCCATTGGTAATAATGCTTCTTATGGTGCAATCTATAACAAAGATGCACAGACCGTCCAAAATTCAGCCGAATTGGCGTCATTGCTCGATAGTGAATTTTCCAAGGCAGGTTTTTATTTGCCTAAATATACATTGACAGTTAACAATGAGAATAATGGCCTTACAAAATATGACAAAGTACCTTCTGTTTTGATTGAGGCCGGATTTGTGAATAACGTTTATGATCAAAAAGAAATGCTGAAAGACGCCAACCTTCAGACGATGGCTGCCAGGATAAAAGATGCCGTAAACCGATACTCGCAGAACCATATTTCCGACGTCCCTATTGCACAATCCTTGACGGTGCAGGAATCCGCCGACAGCAAGTCCATTATTGTCACCGCAAACAATGTAACAGACTACAACGGTGTAAAACAGGTGCAGATTGCTGCATGGACCGACGTAGAAGGTATCAACAACGCCAAGTGGTATAACGCTTCCCTGATCAGCGGTACAAACAACTGGCAGGTTAATATTCCAATCTATAATCATTCAAATTACTATGGCAATTATAACTTTATGTCGTATGGATTTGATATTTACAACAATGTGGGTACATTAAAGTCAGCTTCTGCTGTTATTATAAATGAAGTGCCAAAAGCCGATTCCATTTCTGCAGTTATAAGCAGCAAGGCGTTTGTTGTTACAGTTAATAATGTAAGAGACAACAATGGCGTCAACCAGGTCCAGGTTGCTGCCTGGAGCGCTGCGGAAGGCATTGCGAATGCCAGATGGTATAATGCTTCCAGAGTAACCGGCACAAACAACTGGAAGATAACTATACCTATATCCGACCATTCGAACTATTACGGTAATTATTTCTTTAACGCGTATGGCATCGACATTTACGGAAATGCAGGAACTTTACCATCCACTGTTTCTTCAATTTTCCCGGATAATCCCAGAGCTGATTCCATGACAGTTGCGCCTACAAGCGGCGGAAAGTCATTTGATGTGCGCATAAATAACGTTACGGATAACGATGGCGTCAAAGTGGTTCAAATCGCTGCCTGGAGCGCCGCCGAAGGAGTTGGAAACGCAAAATGGTACAATGCGTCCAAGGTAAGCGGAACAAACAATTGGAAAGTTACGGTTCCTATCTCCGACCATGCAGACTATTACGGCGGGTATACTTTCAGAGCTTATGGAATAGACAACGACAACAATTCCGCCTGGTTATTTGACAAAACTTCGTCGATTACACTGGATAAGCCCAGAGCAGAATCCATTACGGCTGTTCCATCTGCGGACAGTAAATACTTTACTGTTACGCTAAATAAAGTTACGTGCAATGCCGGCGTCAGCGAAGTCCAGATAGCCGCGTGGAGCGATGCGGAAGGTGTGGGCAATGCAAAGTGGTATAATGCCTCCCTGATCAGCGGTACAAACAATTGGAAAGTCAATGTGCCCATTGCCGATCACAACAAATTCTACGGCAATTATACTTTTAGGGCATTTGCCTTTGACTCAGCCAAAAATTCCGAGGTTTTACTTACTACTTCAGCCATTATAAATTCAGACAAACCAAAGGCGGATTCAATTTCGGCTGTGGCTGCAGACACAGGAAAGACATTTACTGTCACAGTTTCCGGCGTAACGGATAACGATGGCGTAGGTTTGGTCCAGATTGCTGTGTGGAGCGCATCCGAAGGCGTCAATAATGCAAAATGGTATAATGCAACGCGTATCGGCGGCACAAATAATTGGCAGGTCATCGTACCGATATCCAACCATGGAAATTATTACGGCAAATACAGTTTTAGATCTTACGGTTTTGATACACTGAATAATGTGGGCCAGATGGTTTCAACAACTGCCTCTATTTCAAAAGAATTGCCAATAGCCGGGGGCGCATTCTCTGCAATTCAATCCATAGACGCAAAATCATTTGATGTAACGATCAATAACGTTACCGACTACGACGGTGTAAAAGCTGTTCAGATTGCCGCATGGAGCGATGCGGAAGGTATCGACGGAGCAAAATG
This sequence comes from Bacillota bacterium, assembly GCA_023393165.1. Classification (GTDB taxonomy): domain Bacteria; phylum Bacillota; class Clostridia; order Christensenellales; family Christensenellaceae; genus JAEYKI01. The sequence goes on from JAEWMJ010000041.1 coordinate 13,387, forward strand.
GTATAATGCCTCCCTGATCAGCGGTACAAACAATTGGAAAGTCTCCATTCCCCTGTCAGACCATGGCAGTTATTATGGAAATTATACTTTCAGAGCGTATGGGTTTGATTACGCAGGCAACAGCGGACTTATGAAGCAGACTCAGGCAACTGCGACCAATCCGGCTCTCGACACTCCTGTGGCAGACAATATGGTAGCTTCTCCTTCCGCCGACTGCAAGTCCTTTACCTTAACCTTTGGAAACGTTCGCGATAAAAACGGTGTAAAGATGGTTCAGGTTGCCGCATGGAGCGATGCGGAAGGTATCAACGGGGCAAAATGGTATAATGCCATAAACATAATCGGTACAAACAATTGGTATGCCATCATTCCGATATCAGACCACGGTAACTACTATGGAAACTATACTTTCCGGGCGTTCGGATTTGATAGTCTCGGATACTCCGGGCAAATGGGTACTACGACTTCTACAATCGCCGGGTATCAGATCATGGGCGTGCCTGCCGTTACAGTCGGCCAGATGATCAATTTCTACACCAACTCTGTGGGAGCAGGCGCCTATCCGTACACAGACCCCAAATATGGCACAACGCTCGCGCAGTTTGCCCAGATGTACATGGACGAAGCCAATGCGGAAGGGATACGCGTGGAAGTCGCCTGGGCGCAGATGATTAACGAAACCAATTACCTGCGCTTTACAGGGTCCGTCCCGGTGACAAAACTGAATTTTGCCGGTTTGGGCGCCATAGACTCCAACCCAGGCGAGGCGTGCGACTTTGCAAAGCTTTACGGGGACAATGCAAACGGCATCCAAATGGGCATTCGGGCGCAGATCCAGCATTTAAAATGCTACGCTTCCACGGAGCCCTTGAATCCTTATCATACGAATGTGGACCCCAGGTGGAGCAACAGTTTGCGCGGCAGAGCCACTACAGTTCAAGCGCTTTCCGGAACATGGGCATCCAGCACCACCTATGGACAAGACCTTGTTGGCATCATTGACAGAATAAAGGCGCAGCCGGCAACTTTCAATATGTTAATGCTTCCAAGCATTATTCCTGAACCAAGCGCCGAGCCAAGCGCTGAACCAAGCGCATCGCCCAGTGCGTCGCCAAGCGCATCGCCCAGTGCGTCGCCCAGTGCATCGCCAAGCGCATCGCCCAGTGCCTCGCCCAGTGCATCGCCAAGCGCATCGCCCAGTGCATCGCCCAGTGCCTCGCCCAGTGCCTCGCCCAGCGCATCGCCCAGTGCATCGCCCAGCATGGAACCAAGTCCAACCCCGAGTGAATAGTCCGGTTCTTCATCCGCTGCTATTCTCTTACCCCAAAGGGCTGCTGATTACATTACGGAGTCCCGCATAGTTGGCATGATAGGCAGAATTAAAACTCGAATCTTAATAAAACAAACAGATATAAAAAACAGGCGCTCGCCTGTTTTTTATATCTGAATATTTTCTATAACGGAATTTAAGAATATTTAATTTTATACACCGGCTGCATCAAAAAAAAAGTTGAAACCATAAAAAATAAATTTAAAGACCCCAAGCTACCTCTTGTTTAAATATCTTTTCTTTTAAAGCTTTTTAATTTCACATAAGCATTTAAACCTCCAAGAGTGCTGAAAACAAAAGCACCTGGAGGTTCTTAAATGACAAAAAGGTAAATTACTCCGGGACTCAGAAAGCTGCGAAAGGAACCATCGGATCTGCTGCAAAGCGCGGTCATCAATTATTCAAGGCGGCTGTTCTTATGTATCTAACTGCACTAACAAGAAGGTGTACCCGGTTTCCATTGTCCATGTTTGCTCTCATATATCTTCTTGTTCTTTTCCCAAATCTCATGGTATTCATCCTCGCTCAGCTTGGAGAAAGAAGCCATTCCAAAATGATGAATATAAATATCTTTTGCGCAGACTACTCTTAACCCCGCTTTTCTGATGCGCTCGGAGTAATCGTCATCTTCAAACATTCCGATTTTAAAAGATTCATCAAGCGATCCGACTTTATTGAGCGTATCTCTACGCATCATTACGCAGAACATTGCCAAGATATTTATATCAAATATTTGTCCGGCATACTCGACGGAACGTTTTTCCGCAAACTTGTCTGCATCCGATATATCGCTGTAATCAATCTGAATTTTCGCTTCGTTGCCCGCATGATTCGTAACCGGACCGATTAAACCAATTTTGGGGTCGTCCAGATAATCTACCAGTTTATTGAGCCAACAGGGTGTTACAACGGTATCGTTGTTCAAAAGTACAATATAATCGCCGTCGCTTGCCGCTATACCGTCATTATTGCCGCCGGCAAATCCTCTGTTGTTTTTATTCAGTATCACTTTGACATTATCATACATCTTCTCAATTTTACTGAGATATTTCGGCGTTTCATCCGTAGATGCGTTATCCACAATAATCAATTCAAAATTCGGGTAGAGCGTTTTGCTGAGCACACTGTTGATACATGTTATATTCAAATCCAAGTTGTTGTATGTAATGACAATAATGCTTACTTTTTTATAATCCTTTTGCCCTGCAAAAATGTTCTCCTTGATTATTTGAACTCTATTTTTCCAGTCATTTTCTTCTGCAAAACTAATTCTGGATTTTTCATCTACAAGTCCGTCCGTATTTTTAATACAGGATTCTATATACCCGGCAAATTGTTTTTTATCATTGCTTAGCAGAACATACTTATTTTTATACTCCATCAATTCGGGGATCTCTGTAGCCACTATCTTTTTCCCCGCAGCCAAGTACTCATAAAATTTAACAGGGTTAGTAGCCTTTATCAATTCCAGATTTGCATTAAACGGTATCAACGCTACGTCAAACTTCTTTAAATATTCGGGCAATTCATTATAATTCTTCTCTCCTAAAAAGGATACGTTGGGCAGCATTTTCAGTTCCGTTACATTTCCATAGGTATAATCGCCGATTAAAATAAAATCATATTCCGGATATTTCTGTGCTGCATAATGAACTATCTGATCGTCAAACCAATCAGCAATAGCTCCGTAATATCCTATAATCGGCCTTCCTTCTACTCTTTTTTCAGGAATATAAGCCTGGTTAAAATGGTCAAATTCGGTCCCATTCCGCACCATATGACAATTACTGTTCTTTATAGAGGCTTTGTCAAATAAATATTTAGAAGAAGGGAAGATAATATTGCTTTGCTCAAGAAGCTTCGTGTGCCCAATTTTAAGCAGCGGATTGGTATTTGTATTGGTGAAACCGTCAAAATCATCCAAATAATCATATACAATTTGGAAATCGAATTTTTCCTTTAATGCCGAAACAACCGGCTGCCAGGTAGGATATTCAACAATTACAACAGCGTCGGTAATACAGTTTTTATCAACAAATTGTATCATAGACTGAGACAATTTATTAATTCTATCCTCATCCTCCAGGGTATAAATATTTCCCGGAACCGTTTTGAGCGTAATGCAATGGATGCCATGAACATAGCTATGCACCTCTTCGTCTAAGAACGCTGAATTAATGTAAAAGACTCTTCCCCCGGTTCTTGCGATTCCTGCAGAAATGTGCTGCGGTCTCTGATACCGGGAATACCAGTCTATTATGGACAGTATTATTACATCTTTTTCTTTTTTTCTGCTTTGTTCTACAACACGAACAAACTCAATTGCTTTATGATCCCATGAATTTTGTTCAGCCTCCTGGCCTAATGTTTCAAGGTATTGGGCGTTTTTACCCAGATCCAAAGCCTTGTCTATCTTTGATACAAAATCAGCTTGATCGTAGGCGATTGCCACGCTTTTATATTTCCTGCACTCCGGCATATTTGTTGTCACAATAGGTTTGCCAAGCGCCATATATTCGAAAAGTTTGATGGGCGAGGTCGATTCCGTAACATTATTCAGCACAAATGGTATAGTTGCCACATCAAACCAGCAGGCATATTCAGGTAAAATTTTATAATCAATTGTTCCTATCAAATGCACATTTTTTAAATCATCCAACATTTCTGTTGTAATATTGGCATGTAGTTTTGGTCCTATTAATAAAAAGTTATAATCCGGCCTTTGTTCCGCGGCATATTTTATTAAGTCAAAATCAAACCAGCTTGCAATTGCTCCAAAGTAACCAATGATCGGCTTTTTTGCATCTACGATATCCTTAATCTCATCGGGAACAGGCTTGTACTTATAACCCTCAATATTAAAATGGTTCAGATCAACTCCATTGTTTATAAGCTGATAATTCACATCTTTTCTACATTTTAACAAATCATTGACTAATTTTTCAGCGGATGGGGTTACAATGATATCTTCATTAGACAGCATATACCAATGCCTTTTCCAAACAGCATCCGGTATTTTCATTGATGATATGCTTTCGTCCATCTCATCAACATAATCATATATGATTCGGAATGCTTTCTTTTTAATTTTCAACACAATATCCAATTCAGTAAAAGGATCTGTTGAATACAGCATCCATACGGCTTTTTTCCCGCATTCCCCGATAACGTCAATTACTTCCTCCAATTGGTTAGTTGCATCAAGTACGTAACAGTTTTTTTCAATTTCTTTTCCGACTGATACCTGGTCATAATAATTGTATGAGGAATAAAAAAACAGATTTCCAGTTCTAGCTATTGACAGCGCTGTTTGTTGGGGCCTCTGGAAAAGCGGTATATTAAAATCGCATGGTGATGTTAATATATAAACGAACTCACCCGTATAATTGTTAACAACATTTCTAACATAATCAGACATACTGACCGTATTTATTTCTTTATTCTCAACTATTACCATCGGCTGCACTTCTGCTGTTTTTTTATTTGATCCGGCAACTTTAAATAAAACCCTTTTAGCTGTTTTTGCTAAACCTCTTAAAACTTTTCTTTTTCTTATCGTTTTATAGAGTTTCTGTAATACCCTGTAACCTGCTGAAATCTCAATATTGTAAACATGCTGCCTTGTTAAATTTAACTGGTGCTGCAGTTCATTTTTATCGCACTGCAGTCCATTTCTGTCTTTATTTGCAGAATCCAAATTCTGAATCAATTCTAAATTTTGCTTTCTTAGCTCATTTTCTTTTTCTTTAGAAATTTTAAATTCATTAGAAAGCTTATCTCTTTGCTCCTTTATTTCGTTTATTTCCATTTGCATTTTTTCTTCATTTTCAGAGTTGCGCATAACCAATTGTATATATACTTTTTGCTGCTCTAAAATCTTTTTCTGCAACACGTTTATTTTTGAATGAACATTCAAAAATTTGTGCAGCTTTGACGACAATTGGTTCAACCTGCACAGCGGTTCATTTTTCAAAGAAATTAAAACAGTTTCTGCATCAAGCTCTACTTTTTCACTGCTATGGTTCTCCGGTGCGTAAATTAAAACAAGCTGATACCCCGGCCAATATGTATGCGAAACATTTACAAGATTAATGACCTTATAAAATATCAATTTATAGCCTTCAATACTATTTGGTATATTATCGTTAGTAAAGACCGTTGCATGCTCAGGTTCTATAAAATTATTGATGATGCCTTCCATAAAGGGAACAGCAACAATCAAATACTTGGGGTTTGATTTTATTAAGTTTTGCAGCGCTTTTTGCGGTTCGTCAAAATGCTCCAATGTATTGGAACATATCAATATCTCTTCCTCATATTGCTTCTGAAAAATATCGGCAACAGCATATTCATAATCCATATATTCGGATTTTGCATTTTCTATTGCTTTTTCTGAAAAGTCATAACCTTTTAATGTATTGTTAAGAAACATATCCCGCAGTATGTATAAACTGTCTCCCTCTCCGCAGCTTACATCTGCAATAGAATAATTGTTGGTAATTATTTCATTGATTATTTCACCGGGCAAGGCGGCGATTAAAACTTCAGTAAAAAACGCGGTTTGTTCCCTTCCGGCGTTTTGATCCCATCTTTCAATAAACTTTTCATTCCAATACTCAATTGTATTAATATTCTTTTCCACGAAATGACCCTTCTATCTTAAAATTTTTCCTATATTTTTCTTACTGCATCAAATACTTCCGATGTTTTTATAATGCTCGCAAACTTCCATGGTTTCACCCAGCATTTTCATTCTTCCTTTTTCCAGCCAAACCGCCCTATTGCATAAACGCTCTATTTGTTCAATACTGTGTGATACAATAACTACTGTAGTTCCGTTCGCCATCAGGTGACTGATACGGTCCTCACATTTTTTTTGAAATAAAAAATCTCCAACCGAAAGTATTTCATCTACAATCAATATTTCAGGTTTTACAATGGTCGCTATTGCAAAGCCAATCCTTGCAACCATACCGGAAGAATAATTTTTTAAAGGAACATCCAAGAAATCTCTCAGTTCAGAGAATTCGATTATTTCATTAAATTTCTCGTCTATAAATTTTTTAGAGAAACCTAACACCGAACCGTTTAAATAAATATTCTCTCTCGCAGTCAAATCATAATCAAAACCAGCGCCTAATTCAATCAGTGGAGCAATTGTTCCTTTTACAACTACCGAACCTTTTGACGGCGTAAATATTCCGGATATGATTTTAAGCAATGTGCTTTTTCCCGATCCGTTCAATCCGATAATTCCAAAAACTTCACCTTTTTTGATATCAAAAGTAATATCCCTCAGTGCCCAGAATTCCTCAAAAATCAGTTGCTTCTTTGCCATCTTAATAAAATACTCTTTAAGGCTGTCTATTTTTTCTTTGGACAGGTTAAATCTCATGGATACATCTTTTATTTCAATAATATTCTCGTTCATATAATCCTCATAAATATAGTACAAATTTATTCTGCGTTTTCTTAAAAATCAATACGCCTATTAGCAAAAACCCCCCCGAAAAGATCATGCATATCAGATTATCGTAAAATGTAGGCATAACTCCATACATAAAAATATTCCTGAAATAATCTATAAAGTGGTATAAAGGATTAAATTTCAGAATCGTCATCACACTTTCAGGGAGAATATCTACAGGGTAAAAAATAGGCGTTAAATACGTCCAGGCAATCAATAAAATTGAGAACAAATGATACACATCTCTTACAAAAACCGCCAATGCAGACAGCGCCATGCCAAGCCCCAATGAAAAGACAAGAGTATATAAAATAGGGACAGGCGTTAAAAGCATCAGCCAGGTTGGCTGGACCGGCATGAAAATAAGTACAATCACAATAGCAATAAACGAAAAACCCAGGTTTACAAGTGCCGATATGGTCTTTTGAAGCGGAAACAAGTATTTAGGTATATAAACCTTTTTAAGTAAAGGCGCATTGGTTACTACCGAAGTCATCGCCGTATTGGTCGCTTCCGAAAAAAAATTAAAGATCAGAGAACCTGTCAGATAATATATAGGGAAATTCGGTATGGTAAACCTAAAAATTTTTGAGAAGACAATTGATATGATGATCATCATTAAAAGCGGGTTCAGCACACTCCAAATGACACCGAGAATAGATCGCCGATATTTGACTTTTATATCCCTTGAAATCAGATTCGCGAGAAGAGGTTTGAATTTATTAAAATTTTGTAAGATATTTACCATCATACTTGCTCCTTAGGGCTGTTTTGCCTGTTCGCATTTGTAATATTTACTAGGATCTGGTACTCTGATACCAATTTAACAAAGCGTCTGCAATCCGCTCACTGGCGTGGCCGTCTCCGTATGGATTTACCGATTTGGCCATTTTATCATATTCTATTTGATTATCAATTAAATTTTTTACGTTTAAAACAATCGCGTCCTCTTCTACTCCGACAACCTTAACCGTTCCCATCTCTACTGCCTCAGGCCTCTCCGTTTCCGTGCGCAATACAAGCACAGGGATACCGAAGTAGGGAGCTTCTTCCTGAAGTCCGCCTGAATCGGTTAAAACAAGAAAACTCTTGGACATCAGATTATGCATGTCCATAACATTCAAAGGATCGATCAGGTGAATCCGCTCTTGCCCATCAAGAATATCGAATACTGTTTTTCGTACTGCCGGATTCAGATGAACGGGATAAACAATACTGAGTTCCTTATATTCTTCTGCAATTCTTTTAACAGCTTTGCAGATTTGTTCAAGAGGTTTTCCTAAGTTTTCCCGCCTGTGGGCAGTCAGTAAAACAACTTTTTTACCTAAAAAATCAATCTGCGAGAGCTGTTTGTTTTCATAAACATAATCAGGTATAACGGTCGTTTTAAATGCATCAATAACGGTATTCCCGGTTATGTATATATTATTATTAATATTTTCATTCTTCAAATTCTGCATGTTTTGCTTGGTAGGCGAAAAATGCAATTCAGCAATATCCCCTGTTAATGTTCTGTTCATTTCTTCCGGATATGGGGAATATTTATCCCAGGTACGAAGGCCTGCTTCCACGTGTCCTACAGGAACCATGCAGTAAAAAGCAGCTAATGCCGCCGCAAAAGATGTTGTTGTGTCGCCGTGAACCAGAACAATATCAGGATTGCATTTCTTTATTACATCACCAATACCCATAAGTACGCGTGAGGTAATATCAAACAATGTCTGAGATTCCTTCATTAAATTTAGATCATAATCGGGAGTTATTTGAAAAGCTTCCAGCACCTGATCCAACATCTGCCTATGCTGTGCTGTTACGCAAACAAAACTCTTTATTTTCGGATTGTTTTCAAGCTCTTTTATTAAAGGGCACATTTTAATGGCCTCCGGCCTTGTCCCGAATATACTTAAAATTTTCATAAATTTTCCCTTTTCTTCAATTAATGCCGTTTAATTATATCATAATACAGAATTAAATAAAATAAGAATTCACATTAAAAAATCCCTTGAGCTTTTATTTATAAAGTTTCAACCTTACTTTTTCAAATTTATTGTAGTTTTTTGCAAACTGTTCTGGTCATAAATATCCAACCGGAATCCTCCGTTTACTTCCCAATCCTGATCATATTCAAATGTGATGAGATTATTTGTGTCATCGACAACAGGAACAACATAATGTGCATTATTCACCACAACGCCAACATTCATGCCGATTTCAGCAAAGGTAATCCAGACCGTATTTGGAGATTCAATAGAAAATCCGCTGTTCAAAACTGAAAGTGAAGGTTTGAACAGCCCATCAAACTGATTCATTTCCTCCACTGTTTTTACAGCATGTAAAAGCAGCGGAACGGATTTTACATCCTGTATTTCAATTGGCAGCTTATAAATATAATAGTCTGTGCCTGAACCCGTCCAAATATGCTTAAGAACCTCCTCTTCCTCAGTATATAGCTTATTGCTTAACAGATACCCCGGTTGTTCCAGTTTCTCCTTAAGTTCATCAAGAGAATGATCACGGATATCCATAATTTCTTTTATATCAAAACCCGCATATAAATATTGATACAAGATATCCAACCCCGAAACACCGGTATCATTAATAATTTCAATACCGTCGGTTCTTTCAACACATTCCAGAGTCTGATAAACAACGTTGTTTAATTGGGATGGATCTCTTGAAATATCGAGCCGACGCCAAAAAGTGTACCCGCCAGATAATAAATAGAATATAAGTATCGTCAAAGCAACAACAGGCAAAATAAAAAGTCTGCGCGGTTTTATTTCGTCCGACTTGTTTTTTCTGTTCCATAAAACAATCCCAGCCAAAATATTAGGTATAAAACAAACCAGCAAATAAATATTAAAGTATTGGTAAATCAAAATATCATTTGCATTATGGTCCCATAAAAAGCCGGAGCCGATATTGAGTATGGAGCCTTTTACTATTAATAAATATGAAAACATGATGATTCCAATAGAAATGGACGGATATAAAAAAGCCTCCCATTTTTTAAAAACCATTTTATTTTCGTATAAACCCTTAATGCCTATAGCCCCCATAATCAAGAATGGAACAAACAGATAAGTTATATACCTGCCAATTATATATCCAGGAACCGGATAATTGTAGTATGCTTTAGCAGAATGCAAGGTTGCTATCAATATCATGGCAAAAGCAAGCACAATGATAAAAACAAAGTACTTATTTTCTTTAGTTCTAAATTTATTTTTTATCATATTCTTTATGGCAAGCTGCAGATATACAAAAAACGGCGCAATCATAAGTAAAAGATAAGAACAATAAAATACAAACCATTTAATATACGAACGTGCACCTGCAAAAGCGACCCCTCTCATTGCAGGGCTTGCTTTGGAACCGGTTGCTTCCATCAGCGTAAATCCCTTTGAAAAGCAATAAAAAAGCCAAGGCAAATATAAAGCACAGACAGTGCCTGCGACCATGCATAATAAGGCCATTTTTTTTGCGAGTCCAATTTCTTTTTTTATAAAAAAGTATTTTACTATCCAGGCAGCAGCAAAAACAATTAGCACTACCCATGCGGCATGGCGTGTATTGATCATAGCCGCCAACAGCAATGCCAAAATAAAATTGTCTCTGAATAGATGTTTGGAATAATCTTTTACGAAAAAAAACAGGGCGAATATGATAAGCGGATAAAAAAGATTTTCGCTTAATGTTGCCTGAGGAAACCGCCACATAAACGGAATAACCGCAAAAATCAAACAGCAGAACAGGGATTTTTTTTCATCCAGAAAGACGCGCGACAGCTTCCAGACGCCAATTATTGCGATACTGGAGAGAATGATATTGATCCCCTTCATTGCAATATAAAAATTGTCTCCAAACAGAAAAGCAGGCGACAATACAATGGAATAAAGAATCGGGTAATTGGCAGCGGTAAGATTGGTATTACTTAAATCAACATAAGGACTGTTTGAAAATATAAACTCAGCAATCCTTCTATAAGCCAGCTCATCGTTCATTAGATCCGGGGCTTTTTGCTCCAAACATAATATGAATTTTATTATGGCTGTAATACAAATAATCATAGAAACCAAAAGGATAATTTTAAAATTTTTCTTCTCTAGCAGTATATTTTCCATTCAAGCTCCTTTTTCCGTATTCAAAACATATTAATAAACCAGCATGCTTTTAGCCTGGAAATATATCCCTTAAATCAATCAATTTTTGATATGACGTTGAATCAATATGTATCTCATCACTTCCGAATTACATTTAACAAAGGTTCTACTAACTTAATATCTATTATTTGCTCGTTATCATTAAACTATACTACTTCTGCCTTTTCATTAAATACTGTCTGTTCATTATAGCATAGTATTAAATGAATTAAAATAAAATCTATCCTATTAGATGTTAGCGGGACTTAAGCACTCTTTCAAAGCCTTCAATTCAGTGAAGGAGTGTTTTTGTGCTATTGAAATAACTATTTTTGAATTTAACTGCCAATGCCGCAAGTTTAACCTAAAACTTACTGTGCCTATAATCATCAATCAATGAGCTGTTGACAGATATTTTTTTTTGTGTGATTATTGTAAAAGACGTATTGTTAATAGGGGGAAGTTATGCCGCTCATATTGATCGCATTGTCGATTTGTATTCTCTATATGGCATCTTTAGCAAAAAAAAGAAATTTTTTTTATGATTTTCATTCACTTAAACAAACACAATCCTGGAAAGGAATTGCCGCAATAGCTATTGTATTAGACCATATATGGTTTTCCACCAACTCAATTTGGCTCAAACCTTTTTACCTATCCGCATTTTTAGTTGTAGGTCTTTTTTTCTATCTTTCAGGTTATGGCTTGATAAAATCACAACCAAAAGAAACTAGTGTGTTTCAGATAACAATGGTTCGTAGGTTATTATCAATCATAATCCCTGTTTTGATTGCCAACGCCCTTTTTGTTTGTACTCTTATAATTGCCGGTTCTACATATACTTTACCAGAAGCACTTTTTTCAATAGTAAATATTTTTGGGGGGGATCGTATAAACAGTGCAGTCTGGTTCATATTTAATCTAGTGTTTCTTTATGTATTGTATTTTATTAGCTTTCGACTATTTAACAAAGAAACAGCGGTATTGTGTCTCTTAGGGATGACCTGTGTGATGACAGCATTATTTGTAATCTTTACTCCTAACCAATACAATTTATTTGGTATGAATTTTTGTTTTGTCGTCGGTATTATTGTTGGCTATTTCGAACACCGAATCTTTGCTTTTATTAAAAAAAAACCAATAAAATCAGTCTTAATTAGTTTAGGTTTTTTTCTTTTATTTCTCCTCTTATATCAGTATTTTTACGAAAATATAGTTATCGGAAAGGTGATATTTAGAAATCTATCAGCTATTTGGTTCTCTCTCTTTGTTGTTATTTTTGGTTTATTAATTAAGCTTCAGAACAAATCTACTTTATTTTGGGGTAAAATTTCATTTGAGCTTTTTCTCTATCACAATCTTTTTATCACTCTTTTCCGCTCTAACATCTTCTATATTCCGGATGACAGTATTTATACGGTCAGTGTGCTTATCGCAACATTCATTTGTTCTTTTTTGATTAATAAATTAGATGTTAAGATTAATGGCGTTATCAGAAAAAAATTCGCATAGAACACTATTATATTTGGATAAAATTCCAAACGCTTTTTCTCCTTCAAACATGAGAAAACCTAACCCCTATGTATGAAAAACGCTTACCCTAACTACTTGGTAAAAATGCTGCAATCAAACCTACAACCGTGCCATAAGATGTTATTTTGGTAGCTGACCACTTTACAATAATCGAAAAATATAATATTATATATTTGAAATAAATACGAAAAAATGAACAATGACTGGTATATTACATATTTTTTGTCGGTTAAATAATTAAAGCAATTATTAGTACTGGTAACGTCAAATTATTGAATGGTAATAAAAAGTTCATTTTTTATTAGCGCTATTGTAAGAAAGAATTGATTTGCAAAATGAACAATACTACAGGTTTTAACATGTATTCAAATAAAACAAAACAGTTTTTATTTTTTGTCGCGGTGGCGGCATTGTTTGTTTTTATAGCATTTCTATTGGGTGTTATGCCAGGTTGTACTCTTCCGAGTGTGACTAATTCGACCTGGGCGGGATTTGTGGACGATAGCACGAGGAGTGCTGTTTATACACAATACAGCGATAGGACTTTCTATCCTTATGGAGCTTCTCAAAATGAAGGATTTTCTATCAGTATTATCAAAGGTATATTTACGATATTTGGCTTGAATTCTTTAAACGCGCTTCTAGCTTCCTTTTTTGTTATTTATACTATAGGCTTTATTTCTATGATTTATGTTTCCTTTAAATTGTCAAAAAGCCGTGTTATCACATTATTAACGACTTTGCTCTTTTATATCTCCCCATTTCTTTTAAGTCAAAAGGTTGTACTTCCAGTCTATATTGGGATTCTTGTCTTGCCTTTGAGCTTTTTCATTGATTATACCGTGTTTCAGGTATTTAAGCAGAAAGAATTGTTTTGGCGTAAAAGCACAAAATGCATGCTTGTTAAGATATTGCTTCTGATAGCAGCCTCTTTTTTTGTGAAACTCATCGTTGTTTCCACAGGATGGTACACAGGTTTCATGTGTGCCTTCTGTTCACTTGCATTTTTCTTTCTTATAACTGTTTTGGATTTGAAAGCTAAAGATTACGGAAATATAAAAACAAAAATTGTAAATTTGGCAGTATATGTGCTCATACCTTGGATGGCAGCATTGGCATGGATCGCAATGATTATGCCTCCAGGAACTGCTGATTTCAGTTATGGCGTTGATCGTTTTTACGGTTCTTCAATTGATTCGGTAACTCTTTTGTTGCCAAATGAAAATCAATTATTTTCCCAAATTGTGCCATCGGTCAATAATTTTATACCAGAAAACCTCATGCTTACCGGTAGTACTGCATTCTGGAGTAATTATATGGGCTATGCCATGGTAAGCGCCATATTTGTACTGCAAATAAAAAATAAAACCAATAAAAAAGTTTCATGGACGCTTATTTTAATTGCTGTGGTCATGTTGGCATTGTCGCTGGGGCCGGCTTTAAAATTTTTCGCCTTAATCGATGCTGAGCAATACACGTATAATCTTTCAATGGAAAGTTCAAAAGTTATTTTCCCTTGGAATGGAATTTACAATATATTTCCCATCAGCGCTATGCGTACAGTTTACCGATGGTTTCTGATGTTTCAAGCAATTATGATTCTTTTGTTTACAATATTGATAGGTAAAGCGTTCCTCAATAAAAAACGAGCATATCGCATACTAGCGTTAACTGTAAGCTTAATCTGCATATTGGAATTTTTGCCGGTCAGTATCCCAAATGTTATAAATGAAAAACTTAGCAATTTTAAAACCGCTGAGATGCTATTGAAAGATATTCGTGGTAACCTAGACGGGATCATAGAGCGTGATTCGGTCGTTGCTATAGGACTTGGAGGCAACAGTAACAATAAATACTTATCGGCAATTATGATCTCGGGGTTTGATTCACACATATATTCGGGTTCCGGAGATAAGTCTGCAGTATTGTCGAACGAATATACGCCTTACAATATATGCGAGCTTAATAGTGAGAATGATCCTCGTGAAATTGCCAGACTGATTACATTAATTGACGAAAGAAATCTAGCTGATTACGTTGTGTTGCCTTATTATGATATGACTTCAGACATATATAGTTGGCCACCGGATCAAACATCGATTGAAGAACAAAAGGCAATTGCGGATGATGTAGAATCATGCCTGGACGGCAGGTATAATGTTTTCCATTCGGATTATTATACGGTATTCAAGCTAAACAAACCAGTGGAAGGTTCGTACTATAATATTCATTCTGATGACAGTTTGCATTTTGAAAAAGCTACAGACCCATATTTAGGCGATATAATATATACTGTTACTGCTCAATCGCCTCTAGTTTTTAAGCTAGATACTACCCATGGGCAATATGATCGATTATACGGAAATTTCTACATGAAGTTTAGGCAAAAAAATATTTCTGGTACAGTTAACTTGAAAATTCAGCTGTTGGATCAGAACGGTGATATGATTCGTGAGACTAAACGACAATTTGAGATAACGTCTAAGAGTGACACGTCAAAATTCATTAAATTTGAATTTAACGAACCGATCAATGTGGGCGCGGACGGTAAACAATTAAAAGTCACCTTAAGTAGCGAACAAGACTTTTTATTAAAAATCTTTTCTGCAAATCTATATTGTTCAAAAAATATTTTTTCAACTTTTAATGAAGGTATGCATTTTAATTTTGAAGCAAACAGTCTAGGCGTGACCGGTAATGGAGAAATGAAAGAATCATATATCGAGTTGTACAACGGTGGTATTCAGTATGGTCCTTATATAAATTTGTCTCCGGGTAAATACCGGGTCAGTGTAAACGGTGTAAATGTTGACATGAGTGATTTTTCTGTCTATTCTGTAGCTAATGAACAAAATATTATCATTGGAACGAAGAAAATCGAGGACATAAGCACTTCAATACGTGGAGTATATGAATTTGAACTTACAAATGAAGATATTATTAAGCAGGGCTACTCCATATTGGAGGAAAAATTAATTAACGTAGAGTTTTCAAACCATAGTACCGTAAATACGCCTGTTTTGATAAAACGAATAGATCTGGAATTGATAAATCTATATTAAAATTACAGTTATAAAGGGCAAATTTATTAAAATCAGTATTTCGGAATCAAATAAAATGTAATTATTTATTTGGAAGGATTCAAAAATGAAAGTATTGTTGATTGGCGGAACAGGTATTTTGAGTACAGACGTGTGTCTGTACGCGTTAAGCAAAGGTATGACTGTTTACTGTATAAACAGAGGTCTGCGGAAAGATAAACTCCCAAAGGGTGCGCATCTTATTG
Source organism: Bacillota bacterium (assembly GCA_023393165.1). Taxonomy (GTDB): domain Bacteria; phylum Bacillota; class Clostridia; order Christensenellales; family Christensenellaceae; genus JAEYKI01. Next base: position 29,145 of record JAEWMJ010000041.1, read on the forward strand.
TCGCAAATATCAGGAATCAGGAAGATGTTCTACAGAAGGTTGCCGGTTTAAAATTTGATGTGATAGTGGATTTTTTATCATACACTCCAAAACAGCTTAAACAAAGCCTTTCAGTCTTCTCTGAAAAGTGTGATCAGTATGTCTTTATTTCCACGGCAGTCGCTTACTGCAAAGAAAGTGAAGACGATATTATAACAGAAGATTTTTCTTTGGGCAATGATAAATGGCTCTACGGAAAAAACAAAGCTGATTGTGAAGCATTACTGAAAAAGGCCTGCAAGTCCTCTGGGTTAAGTTACACAATTGTACGCCCGTATGTGACATATGGCGACACACGCATTCCATTTGGCATCACAAGCGATAAATCCTCTTGGTCCTTGGCAAACCGAATATTGACCGGAAAGCCCATCGTTTTATGGGATAGTGGCAAAGCTATTTGTACGCTAACACACACCAGAGATTTTGCTGTTGCTATGGTGGGACTTTTCAAAAATCCCTGCGCCTCCTGTCAAGCTTATCACATAACTTCAAATGAGAGGCTAACATGGAAAGATGTTTTAGAAAAAATTGAGGCCGCATTAAATAAAAGGGCAGTTATTATAGATATGCCAACTTCAAAGGTTGAAAGTTATATGACAGAATACCGAGGCATACTGTCCGGGGACAAGGCTACGAATATGCGATTTGATAATTCCAAAATATGTGCTGCTGTACCGGAGTTTAAAGCAAATATAGACTTTAAAACGGGTATACAGCAAACTATAGACTTTTTTTTATCGAATAGAACTGCACGAAAAATAGATTATGTTTGGGATGGCCGCTTAGACAGGATGATCGAAAAATATTCCAAAAAACATCCCCTTAGCATAGATCAAAAAACATTGGAAATGCGTTGCTTTGATGCGGATGATTTTAGTAAAAAAAACGAGTTGGATTACCGCATCGGGCGAAACGCTTTCTTATATAACTGCAACCGAATTTTAAATAAAATTAGATAGAATCCGTTATTTCGACCAGCCAAACGCGTGACAGCGCTTACCCTGTTACCCTTCCTCGCTAAAAACTGTCCTATCCGTCTGAGGCTTAATTAGGTTTAAGTTTATGGGACCATTTTTCTATTTGCCTTTTTAAAGCGAGTTTTTCATCTTTGGTGGTTAATGTAAAGTAAATAAGAGAATAATAAACGGCAGCATAGACAATCACAGATAAAATCAGGCTTCCCCATGTATTAATTTGGATTCGGGTATATATAAAGTAGAAAGCAATGCCTACTGCGGCAGAAATAACAATTTGGGGCAGCATTTTTATAAAAAACAGTTTAGTATTGATTCCTATCGTTTTTTTATAATGCGGCATGATCATAAAAACTACACCTATTATAAATGAGATCAGCGTAACAAAGGCTCCGCCTACAATTCCGTATTTAACAACTACAAGATAGGTAATAACCGCGTTGATGAGAAATATAACCAAGTATGATAACAAGTAAAATTTCTGCTTGTTAATAGCGCGCAATATCAACTGGCCGGTTACGGTAATCGATGGGAACAGAGAACCTATCATGACGAGCAAACTTGTAGTCCATGCTTCCATATAGCGATCCCCAAGCCACAATGACACAAACTGTTTTCCACATGCAAAATAAACTGTAACAATAAAAAATGCCAAAAACGCTTGCATTCGCCCTAATTTTATCATTGTGTTCGTTAGTTGTTCCTTTGATGCGCCGCTACTTACCAGACGTACAACTCTTGGAAACATCAAAACGCCGACTACTAGGGATAAGCTATAAAAAGCATTTGAAATGTTTGCTCCAGCACCATAAACAGCTGCATCAAAAGAGGAACGCCGCATACCAATAATAATGGAGTCTGTATTCCATATGAGCTGTGATACAATAAGGTTCAAAAAATAATAAGACGAATAAATAATAACTTCTTTATAATAAGGCCAATGTATAGTCTTTAATACACGAAAAGAATATTTAGGGCGGGTCTGCAACTTCCGGTCACAAAAAGCAACACTACAAACGAAAACAATAATACTCAAAAGCAAGTCAATTATTGTAAGAACAACAGCTGAATCAGAAAAAGTGAGTATAGCCAGAATCAATACGACTCTTAGTACATTCTTAAAAAGATCCAATCCTTTGAGAAAAACAAAGCGTTCATGTACATTAAGGATAGCAACATAGATATCGTTAACAATATTAACCGCCATACTGAAAATCAGTATAATAAACAGCTGCCTCGCGAGACTTATCTCTGACGAACTGAAGGATTGCGCAAAAATCGTTGGTATCAGATTATATATAACAAGTCCCGCAACAAGAGAAAGAATAACAGCCGCTAAATTCAACAGCTTGATCATAGAAAGGAATTCTTTCTCTTTATCGAGGGTCCCATGCATTTTTATCTCAGTCAAATATTTGATAGCGGCATTTCCAAAACCAAAATTTAATATACCCAAATACCCAATCAGAGAAGTCGCGATTTTGTAGACTCCAAAAGCTTCATCGCCAAGATTTATGATAATAAATGGAGTGATAACAATAGTAGCTACGCTTTGTACGGCTAAGCTAATGTAACTTAAAATCGTTCCTGCAATTACAGGTTTGTTGCTCATTTTTCTCCTTTTTAAATAAAACTCATTAATGCAATATACTATTTCCATATTGATAGGGTGTTCAACTTGAATTAATTATTTCTATGTTTAATTTTCATTAACCAAGTCTTGATTTTATGTGGCACCACAAAAGGAAGCCATCGTTTCAGCGAAAATGATTTACGAGCAGCGACAGCAAGTCCATATTTTTTATAATCTTTCCAAAATTTTTCTGATCCCTCATAGGGTTTCCATGGACCAACAATTCTGGGATTGGGCTTTACTACCTCATCATAACCAACAGACTCTAAATTTAACGACACACTCGATAAGCTTTCCATTAGCTCCTTGCCTTTTTGTGTATTAACAATAATAACAGACGTTCCATTTGGATTATAATATGCTTTTTTCTCATCGATGCCGTGAAAATCTCCCAATGTCAAATCTGAATAGCGGTTATCTCCCGCAAATTTACAATGATAACAGGAAGGCCGTTGCATCATATGGAAGGCAATTCCAAGTGGCGTCCTATAATAGCTTTTTAAATATTGCTTTCCGTTTTTAAAACGCATATTGAGCCATTGTGGAATCCAGACACTTCCACCCACATAACGCAGGTTCAGGTCAGATATCTTTGACTTAAAACGTTGCTCCATCATATCCGCATATTCGTTCATTACGCTTTCAGACGTTGGGCCCTGACATACAATGTCTATGCAATATAAACCATCATAACTTTTCCCAAGATAATTTTTAAGGGCTGCAACTTCACAGGGGCAACCCACAAACAGTACTTTTGCTTGTTGATTTAACTTTGACTCAACGATTTTATAAATATCATTTTTACGACTCTGGATATATTTAGAGCGTTTCATTCTCTCTATATCCTTTTTGCCCCCGCATATATGATATGCACTTCTGAAGTCTTCCGCCCATACCACAGCAGCTATATATGCATCTGCTTTTTTTAAAAAGGCATTGGCAAGCACAGTGAAAAAACCGCCGGATGAGCTAGATAATACAATATTCTCGTCAAGCACATAGCCGGCATACGATTCTCGAAGCTCATGGCGTTTTAAAACAGGCGATAATTCGGGACATACACGAACACATTTTTGGCAGCGGATACATTTTGGGGCATCCATATACGGATACCGGAACCCATATTCGCCCGATTGCATAGATATAATGCCTTCCGGGCATACATTGACGCATGCCTCACATCCGCAGCAGCGAAATTGCTCCATATTATCAAAAACAGGTATATTACATATATCTTTTGCCGAAGATTCAGTCATAAATAAAAATTTCCTTTTCAACAGAATGTATCAGTAAAAATGCCAAGTTGGCTTACCGCTTAAAACATATCTTAAATCATGCGTTCTCTCGCCTATTTTCTTCGCAGGGATACCGCCATATATGCCATACGCCTCACAATCCTTGGTTATACAAGCTCTTGAGGCAACCACCGCACCTTTCCCTATACGCGCCCCGGGCAATATGGATGAACCTGAGCAGATCCACGCATGATCCTCTATTTTTACGGGCAGAGAATGATCCTCTGTTACACGGAACCATGGATCATTCACATTATGCTCCATGGTCCAGACTCGGACATCCGCTCCAAACACCACATTATCTCCAATTTCTATGCCAGACCTTCCGTCAAGAAGGTTATTATTTCCAATGATACAATTTCCAGCTTTAATATTCCAGGGAGAACGCAATTCGCACCCACCGTTAATCACGGTGTTTTTCGTCGCTTTCATACAAAAAACATGTCGGAATATCCAGTTGCGCACACGATTGCTCGGAAACCTGCCAACCAATATCGAAGAGTAGCGCATCCATCCATAAAGATATTGGTTCATCCTTTGAAAAATACTCTTTGATTTATTCTCAACCGGATCCTTCATATTTTTTATATTTTCTACGTCAAGCAAATCTTTATTACCCGTTTTCTTTTTGCGTTCTACTTTTACAGCAAATCTGCAATATGCTGATAGAAGTAAAAGATTTATAAAAGGTATGATGAGAAGAATAAGAAATATCCATTCAATTAATCTCATAACTTCACTCCCTTTTTAATACATGCATTGGATACTTTTTTTAATGAATCTGTCAAATATTGAAAAGAAATTAATTTTTTCTGATTAATAACATATGAAACATTAGCATAGTTTATCGGCTGCTCTTCCAGATACTGCTCAATGCTTTTATCCAATGTATAATAACCACGGGATATCTGCATATCCTCTAACAAACTGCTCACTTTGTTAACATTATGAATAAAGCCTGTACTAATGAATTCTTTCTGATTTTTGACTGCAAAAATTGTTCCATGGAAGGAATCTGTGATTACTAGGGAGGCATGCATAAATGCACCCATCCATTGAGGCACAGAGGCCAGAGCATATGATTTATCAGCCCAACGCCGTTGCCTGCCTATTGAAACAACTTTCAGATTGTTTTTATTAGCATATTCCCTGATTCTTTTTTCATATTCATCTAGCTCGCAGAATGCGTAAATAAGAATATAGTTTTTTTCGGGCAAGGGTTCTGCAATATCAGAAAAATCATATAAAAGGGTTGGATCTAAAACCACTGTCACTTCCCTATCGCTGTTATTCTGCATCAACTCCGCGGTGTATTTATCACGTGCAGACACAGCCGCCATATTTTCAAGGCTATTGCGGACATTTTCAGGTAGAATGGTATGGACATCGGTTTGCCCCGAGCAGGGAGCATAGGTTATTTTAGGTGTATTATTTATTCCCACACCATAATTCACATCGCTATAAAACTGATGATTTATTTTAAATACTTCATCGCTTCCTAAAATCACAAGGTCATATTCCAATGCATCTATGTCATGTCCGTTGTATACGCGCCGACTAATCCTATACGTTTTATGGAGATCACAAAAGCGGCTAAGACCTGCTACTGCTTTAATGGAACGTATTGGGTGCAAAAGGCCTTTGCGATGCCCAATGACCATCAAGACATTCCCTATATAAATACCGAATCGGGACCTTTTCGGATAGTACATAATAAATTCACAAGTGTGTCCCATATTCTCCAAAATATTATACAGCGCATACGAATGCGCTTGAGCACCATAATTGGCTCCGAAAAACCATGTTAAAATTCCAATTTTCATGTAAAACCCCACTTTTCAGAATTTAATCAACTAAAATAGCCTTTAATTTTGTATAATAACTTTCAGTTTGATATTTATCACAAAAACGGTTTCTTACTTCGAGATTAAATCTTGGAGCAGTAGGTTCATCGTATGCAGTATTAAGCGCATTAATAAATTCCTGACTGCTGTTGCATTCAACAATCCCTGATACATCAGAAACAACATATCCTTCCAGCGCTTCTTTTGTTGCAAATATATTCTTTCCATACATCATAGCTTCAGCTGTTTTTACTTTCATTCCATCTCCTGACAAAATAGGAGAAACGATAGCATCAGCCTTGTTGTAATAATCTTCAAGGCAATCTACTGTGCCAACGACATCAACATTATCTCTTTGAAGGAGCTCTTTTTTTGTCTCAAACCCCCTACCTACGATCGTCAGCTTGCTTTTTACGTGAGGCATTACATTTTTTACAAACCAGGATAACCCTTCCAGGTTTGAATGGAATAAAGAACCAACAAACAGGATATTTTCTATACGAATCCTTTCATAACTGTTTGCATCAGAAGGTATTGTCTGTAACATATCTTCAAAGGTAATTGGAAGTATAAAGTCGGCTTTACGTCCATAAATGTTTTCCATTAGGTTCGCATCCCGTTGATTTAAACAAATTATTCGATGCGCAGCGGCTATTGCTTTTCGTTCATTATTAAAAAAAGCCGGATATAAAATCAAAAAGGCTGGATTGCTCTTTGCCATATGAATAATATAATTTTTTTCTATATTTTGTACAAATACTACCTTCTTTATGTCTTTATTTATGTGTTCAGCTAAAATACCAAGACGGGTATCGCCAAAAACCACCCTATCACACTGCAGAGAATCGATATATTCGCATATCTCGCGTTCTCTTCTTTGGGTAAAGTAAATCCGCCCCTGCAATGCATACTTAAAAACAGACTTTATACTTCTGCTCTGGCAAAAGCATCTCGAATGATCATTGTTTTTTATCGTATAGCCTTTATTAGGAGCTATAACGCATGCATATACGTTTTCTTCGCCAACAATTTTCTGAAGTAAATCATAGTATCTTTTACTACATTGTGTTCCGCCATTTTTAGTTGCGCCAAAAATGTCATTCATTGTTATATAAACTATCTTCATTATTCTTAATTACTCCAAAGTTTGCTGCTGTAAACAGCCTGATTCTGATCAATATGCAAACAATATGCAAACACATTATTTTGCTTTAATCAAGACTTCAACATTATAGCAATGTTTCGAATACTATGCAACTAACGCATGTTATATTAAGGCATTCTATTACAATACCTATTTTAATTTCCACATCATAACATTTTCATTTTAGAAACCACAGATTCTCCACCGTTTCCCTCATTCTGTCCCAATCATATTTATAGGCCTCATTTTTTACGTTTTCCTCGAATTCCGCCGCTTTATTCTGTTCAAAAAAGTAAATCACTTTTACGGCAATCTCTTTTGGATTTTGAGGCTGGGCAATATACCCTGTTTTTCCATCCAGCACAACTTCCGGCAAGCCGCCGACCTTTGTAGCTATAACAGGTTTGTTAAAGCCGTAGGCAATCTGTACAATACCGCTTTGCGTTGCGGATTCATAGGGCAATACAACAAGATCGGCGGCTGCGAAAAATTTTTCCACTTCTCTATCCGGAATGTAATCGTCATATATTTTAAGATGATTGCCTACGCCCAGACTATCGATCAAGTCAATATATTCCTGCTTGTTTTTTCCAAAGTCGCCTACAATCAGCAATTTTGCGTCTAAAAATTTTTCCGTTATTTGCGGCAGAGCACGGATTAAATGTTTAAGCCCTTTATATTCCCTTACAAACCCAAAAAACAACAATACTTTTTCGGAAGGAGACAAACCCAGTTTCTCTCTGGAGGTACCTTTATCTGCATTTTCAAATTTAAACGCATTGTAGGTAGGATGCACCGCAACTTTGTATTTGGCATCCGATTTTATGGACAGCAAATCTTCCGCATCCATTTTTGAATGTACAATAAAATAATCCCCTTTTGATAAAGTCGATTTTGTAAGCTTATTGTCCATAGGAAACCGCTCATGCGGAAAAACATTGTGACATAAAAAAAGTATTTTTACGCCCTTCAAACGTTTTATAATAGCTTTATAGCAAAAGGCAAAATAAGGGTGCCACCACTGAAAAATAACCAGGTCGGGTTTTAATTCTCTGATCCGTTTGGCTACGGGTGACCAATTAAAAGGATTTGACGTATTAATTAGATATTCGGTGTTTTCAATTTTAAAAGCATCGTTTTTATAATCTCTCTGTTCTTTTCGAAACAATATTTTGGGATACTGCATCTTGTATGAGATCATTGAAACATCGTATTTTTGATTTAAATTCCGAAACATAAGTCCCGTATAGTGCGAAATCCCCCCTTTGAACGGGAAAACGGGACCAACCATCACAATTTTTTGAAGCTGCTCAACCATTCATTTGCATCCTTTAAATACTATTTCATTTTATCTTTTGTTTCGCTGTCATACTCCAACTTTTTAACTCTGTACAGCAATTCGTCCGCTACTTTTCTGTTGGCTGAGATCATGTCCGCCAAAAATGCAAAAACAGCCAGCAGGACCGCAATGGTAATTAATATGGATGCAAGTATTAAAGATTGTATATGTCCATGCGTTATGCCGGAAGCATAGAAATATAAAAAACGAACCGCAGGAATGAGGCCACCAATCAAAAATATAAGTGCCAGCGTTAAAAAGACTTTCAGTGGATGTTTGGCGATATAAGTCCGTATAATTGTTCCGGCTGATCTTTGAATATAGCTTCCCATGCTTTTAAACAGCCTTGATTCCCGAAGTTTTCCATTCGTATGTATTTTAACGTTTTCAATGCTTATTTTTTTATTCCCCGCATCGATGATGGTTTCCAGTGTATAAGTATATTCCGAAATTACATTGATCTTCATTGCGGTGTCCCGGGAATACGCCCTAAATCCACTTGTTGTATCCGCAACATTACTTTTTGAAGCTTTACGCACTACCCCGCTGCCTGTCTTTTGCAGTTTCTTTTTAACCGTTGAAAAATGCTCGATACTATCGGTATCACGATCACCGATAACCATTTCTGCCCGGCCCTCCACAATTGGCCGCACCAACGCCGGGATATCTCCCCCGTAATACTGGTTGTCCCCATCCGTATTTACAATGATATCCGCGCCCAGGCGCAGGCATGCGTCCAAACCCGCCATAAAAGCTTTGGCAAGTCCTCTGTTATTGGAAAAGCGCACAATATGGTTAATGCCCAAATCCTGCGCCACCGCAACAGTGCTGTCATCACTGCCGTCATCTATTACTAAAGTCTCAATCGCTTCAATCCCATCAATCTTTTTAGGCAGATCGGCTATCACTTTGGGCAAAGTGGTCTCTTCATTGTAGCAAGGGATTTGAATTATGAGTTTCATCTGAATTTCTCCTATAAAAACTTCTAACTTCTAAAATACTATAATATTTTATAATGTTTTTACATTTATTACAAGGCTTATAGGATTATTATTTAGGTTATAGTTCATATACCCTGACTTTTGAAATATCTGTTTATGGTTTAATTATAAATTAAATTTTTTTAATAATTCAATCAAAGACTCTTTTACTTTACCGAACAAGTCTTTGCTTATTGTCTGATCGGCACATTTCAGCGAATAATAAATTTTAAGTTTGGGTTCTGTTCCGGAAGGGCGGATAATCACGGAGGAACCGTTAGCCAGAAACAGTCCAACAACATCCGAGGAAGGAAGCGTAATATGCCTGACCACTCCTTTTTCATATTCCCTAGACAAGAGATAATCCCTGACCGTTTGGACGACTAACCCGCCTAATACGGCAGGCGGATCTATCCGCAGCGAATGCATGATTTCCCGCATGGTTTCCATGCCGCTTTCGCCTTTAAAAGTATAGCTTTCCAGTTTTTCATAATAAAATCCGTATTTTTTATACAAGACATTCAGCACATCAACCAGTGTCTTTCCTTGCTGTTTGTAATAAGCAGTCATTTGGCAGATCAGCATGGAAGCCAAAACCGCGTCCTTATCCCGAACATACGAGCCTGCCAAATAACCGTAACTTTCTTCAAAGCCAAAAACGAAACGGCCCTCTTCCCCTTTTTCCTCCAATCTGCCGATGTTTTCGCCGATAAATTTAAAACCGGTCAGTACGTTTATCAGTTCAACCCCGAAAGAATCCGCAACAGCCTGCGCCATTTCGGATGTAACTATCGTTTTTATCGCGACAGGTCTTTCCGGCATCATACCTGATTGCTTCTTAATGCTGCATATAAAATCAAACAGCAGGATACCCATTTGATTGCCGTTTATCTGGACATAAGCGCCTTGATATTTTACGGCAGTTCCAACTCTGTCGCAATCCGGATCTGTGGCGAGAACAATATCCGCATCCGTTTTATAGGCTTCACGGATAGCCAGGCGGAGAGCGGATTCCTCTTCGGGATTTGGATAAGGACAGGTTTTAAATGTGCTGTCGGGATTTTCCTGCTCCGGAACTGCAACAATATCGTGAATACCTATTTTTTTTAGTATGTGTTTTACAGGTTTGTTACCGGTTCCATTCAGCGGTGAATATACCACCCGCAGGTCTGCGCCTTCGCAGGTAAACAGACTCAGATTAATTATCTCATTAAAATATGTATCCGATACAAATTTCGGCACGGCCTGAATCAAGCCTTTTTCATATAAAGAATCATAATGATCCGATTCGGTATCCTTAAAAATATCCACCGAACGGATGCATTCGGTTATTTTATCAGCTGCGGCGAGCGTAATCTGGCAGCCGTCATTCCCATATACCTTATACCCGTTATATTCCGCCGGATTATGGCTTGCTGTGATTACAATCCCTGCGCTCGTTTTCAATGTTCGTATGGCAAATGAAAGCATGGGCGTTGGTGTCAATTCGTTGAAAATATATACCCGGACTCCGTTCGCCGCAAACACCTCGGCCGCCGCTTCAGCAAAAACCAGAGAATTCTTCCTGCTGTCAAATGCAATAGCAACGCTTGGATTTCGAAATAATTCATTTAAATATATACTAAGGCCCTTCGTCGCCTTTTTTACGGTATAAACATTCATCCGGTTGGACCCTGCCCCGAGCCCCCCCCTGAGTCCTCCCGTACCGAATTGCAGGTCAGAATAAAATCTCTCCGCTATAGTTTCATCATCTGCTTCCATGGATTTCAGTTCTTGAATAATCTCAGGATCGTATGTCGCGCATTGGACCCATTTGTTATATATATCCTTGATTGTCAATTTTGCCTCCGTCCGACAGCCGTCTTTAAAACAACCGAATTGCCCTGTAAAGTATATGCACCCATATCAGCTGGTACAAACAGGCTTGTTCCTATTTCAACGGGTATTTTCAGTCCGTTGAACAAAAGCAGGCAGTTACCTTTGATACACAGCAAGCTATGAAACGATTCCGCCCCAGCCGTTATTACCATCTTACCGTCCAGCTTAATTTCCTGCATATAAAAATCAGCACAATCCATAATACCATTTTTCATGAGTGGGACTGCTTGAATTTTCTCCAGTACCGCCACATCCGCAGCCTTTTCAATATGTAATTCCCTTTGCTTCCCGTACTTGTCAGTTCTGAAATAATCGAATATCCGGTAGGTAATATTGCAATTGCTGCCGATTTCTACAACCGTCATCCCTTTTCCTATAGCATGGATTATGCCGGAATCTATAAAAAAAACGTCGCCGGGCTTTACAGAAACCCTGTTTAATGTTTCTAAGATGGTCCCATCTTTTGCTCTTGCTAAAAATTCTTCCCTGCTGAGTTTTCTGTTAAATCCATAGTATAAAAAAGCATCCCGGATACAGTCCATCACATACCAAGCTTCTTTCTTTCCCGGCTGATTCTCAACCCTGCCTGCATAAGCCGTATCAGGGTGGACTTGTATGGAAAGATGATCGGCTGCATCGATTATTTTCAATAATAAAGGCATTTCTCCGTTATTACAATAATTACCCAATACAGCGCCTTTCGTATCTTGAATATAATCATTCAGCGTTTTGCCTGCATATTTACCGTTTGCAATCCCGGTTATACCATCCCAATGGCAGGATAAAACCCAGCTTTCGGCTATCCTATCAGGAGAGCAAGCGCCTTTATATATTTTTTTTAAATTTTTTCCGCCCCAAACGTACTCCTTGAAAACAGGGCTTAATATCATTGGATAATGCATTTATTCACTCGCTTTAATTTTTTTGACTATTTCTCCTACTTTCGATGCTTCGCTCTTTTTCGCGACAAGTATTGCATCGGTTCCTTCCACAACTACCAGATTATCTATGCCTATGCAAACAATACGCTTTTGTCCGTTAATATAGCAGTTTTTTGCGTTTCGGGCAATGACGTTGCCTGCGCAGACATTTCCGTCTGCATCTTTTTTATGCACTTCATACAGGCTTTGAAAGCTTCCCACATCGTTCCAGCCAAAGCCGGAAGGAATACAAAAACCTGCTTTTGTATGCTCCATCACAGCGTAGTCGATAGATATCGAAGGTGCTTTTCTAAACGCTTCTTTTACTTCAACCGCATTATCGGGATCAATACCAACAAAGCAATTATAAACCTCCGGGCAATAGTTTTTTAATTCCTGAATAATGACGTCAATGCAAAAAACAAACATACCGCTGTTCCAAAGATAGTTCCCCCGCTCTAGATATTTTTTTGCAGTATTTTCTTCAGGCTTTTCGCGAAAAGCAACGATCTTTTTAACCGATTCGTTTACGCGATACTGTGTTTGCTCAATTTCTATATATCCAAAGCCTGTCTCCGGCCGTGTGGGCAGTATCCCGAATGTAAGAATCTTACCGGTTTTGGCTTCGTTTATCGCATTCTCCAGCGCATGCAAAAATTTATCTTCTTCTTCAATCACATGATCTGAAGGCAACACAACCATTATGGTATTCCCACCAAAAGTTTTTCTTATTTTTAACGATGCCCATAATATACAGGGCGCAGTGTTTTTTGCTATGGGTTCTACCAAAAGATTTATCTTATTATTAAACTGCTGTTCTACCAATCCCCTGTAATTCCTTCCGGTCAGAACATACTGATTGTCAACAGGAATCAAATTTTTTACCCTGTTACTTGTATCAACAATCATGCTATTGTCAGAAAATAAACTTAAAAACTGTTTCGGATACATTTCATTACTTAATGGCCATAACCTGGTACCCGAACCACCTGCCAGAATGATGCAACTAATCATGAATGAGTAATTTCTCCTTAATTTACCTCATTTTTTTAATTATACCATAATAATTGAAAATAAAATTTCAAAAATAAAAAATTGAAAAAAGTTTTGCATTAATATTTCTATATCACTTTACTTTATTTTAATTTACTGTAAAATAGTTATAGTATTGGTTAGTTTACTGTTTAGGAGTTTTTATGAACATTTCAGTCATAGGAATCGGCTATGTAGGATTAGTTTCGGCAGTCTGCTTTGCCGAAATGGGACATCATGTGTCATGCATTGATATTGACCAATCAAAAATTAATAGATTAAATGAAGGTCAAATTCCCATTTATGAGATTGGATTAACAGAACTCTTAGAGAAAAATAAAGATAAAATATCATTTACAACTGACTTTTCCATATTGGAACATACACCTGATGCAGTTTTTGTTGCTGTAGGAACCCCCCAAAGTGACGATGGATCGGCATATATGGAATACTTTTACCAGGCTGTAATCAGCATAGCCAAACATATAAACAGATATGTCGTAATTGTAAACAAAAGCACTGTACCCATCGGAACATCCGAGCATGTGCGGTCACTCATAAATGCTCAACTTCAAAAACAGAATAAAAACATATCTATTGATGTGGTATCTAATCCCGAATTTCTGCGGGAAGGAACAAGTATAAAAGACTTTATGGAACCAGATAGGATTGTCGTCGGTGTTTCCTCTACAAAAGCACGTGAAATTATGGATGAAATATATAGACCGCTTACTGAACAGGGTTATAAAATTATTTTTTGTGACAATAGAACCGCTGAAACCATTAAATATGCCGCCAACGCTTTTCTGGCGGTAAAGCTCTCCTTTATTAATGAAATATCCGCGCTTTGCGATTCAATCGGCGCAGACGTTAACAAAGTAGCATACGGTATAGGAATGGATAAGCGTATCGGTAAAGCATTTCTAAAGGCAGGCCCGGGTTACGGCGGGAGTTGCTTCCCCAAAGACACGCAGGCTCTCTGCTGCATGGCTGATGCATACAGCGCAGATCTATCCATTGTGAAAAGTGCGATTTCAGCAAACAGTCATCAGAAAAAACGCATGTGTGAAAAAATAAGCAATGCCATGGACGGCAACATAAATGGAAAAACAATAGCTTTGCTTGGTCTAGCATTTAAAAAAAATACGGATGATATGCGGTATTCTCCAGCACTGGAAATAGTTGATTTTTTATATCAACATGGGGCCAATATAAGGGCATATGATCCGGCCGCTATGAACAATGCAAAAGATAACTATTTTAAAAATATGGATATCTATTATGCAAAAGACGCATATGACACTCTAAAAGATGCAGAAGCACTTGTTATCATGACTGAATGGGATGAGTTCAAAGAGTTGGATCTTGTCTTCGTAAAAAAACAGATGGCTGGAAATATATTTATTGATCTTAGAAATCTGTATGATAGATCTGATCTAGAGCAGGCTGCTTTTGATTACTCTTGCGTTGGAAGGTAGCGGAAAAAGCCCGAAAAGATGCTTCGATGAATATTCTCCTCTGTTCCACAAACGCCAAATATATCCATTCCTCCCTGGCAGTCAGGTATCTTTTTGCGGCCGTCCGAAAAAGTTGTCCGGATCAAATCAGGGTTGAAGTTCTGGAATTCACGATTAACCAGCCATTGGAAATGGTTCTGCATGAAATTAATGAAAAAAAGCCGGATGTCATAGCCTTTTCTTGCTATATCTGGAACATTTCCTTTATCCGGGAACTGATCCGGCGCATTGCCGAAAAACTGCCGGGTATACCAATCATTCTCGGCGGTCCCGAGGTATCCTATAACCCTGAAGAAATCTTGGCTTTAAATCCTGTTGTTGATTATATTATTATGGGAGAAGGCGAAGTTCCGTTTCCCAAACTTTTAAACCGGCTTCAGGATGGAAAAGATGCGTCGGATATCGCCGGGTTGTATTTTCGCAATAATAATGGCGGGGTGACATGCAACAAGGCGAAAAAGCCCCTGCCCGAGCCTCCTTCGCCCTATACGCCGGAATATTTTCAGGCGCTTGAGGGCAGGATCGCCTATCTGGAAACCTCCCGCGGTTGCCCTTATTCCTGCGCATTCTGCCTTTCGGGAATAAACGGGTGCAGCGTACGTTTTTTTGATATGGAACGCGCAAAAAAAGAACTCGTTTTGCTTGCAAATTCGGGAACGCAAACTGTTAAGCTTGTGGACCGCACGTTCAACTGCAATCCCCGCCGGGCTTACGAACTGTTTCAATTTATTATAGAAAATGCCGGAAGAGAAATCCCCGATGGCGTATGTTTTCACTTTGAGGTGGCTGCGGATATATTTGACAATCAGACGCTCGACCTTCTTGCATCGGCTCCCGCTGGTCTCATACAGCTTGAAGCAGGACTGCAAAGTTTCAACGCGGAAACGCTGGAAGCGGTGAATCGTAAAACGGATCTTGAAAAGCTTGAAAAAAGCATCCATATACTTCTTAAAAACCAGAATATCCATCTGCACATCGACCTGATCGCCGGACTCCCTTATGAAAATCTGGAATCTTTCATGGAGTCTTTTGACAGGGCGTATTTTCTTTCTCCCCATATGCTGCAGCTCGGCTTCCTGAAAATGCTGCACGGCTCGGATTTGAGAAAAAAAGCTGATGATTTGGGTTACATTTATTCAAAAGAACCGCCGTATGAAGTGATACGCACCCCCTGGCTTTCAGAAGAAGATCTCTTAACTCTCCGGCAAGCCGAATACGCCCTGCAAAGGCTTTACAACAGCGGCAGATTTTCGATTGCGCTTAATTATATCATCAGGGCGGCGGCAATGCGTCCATTTTCCCTTTTTGCCGGGCTGGGCGCATATTTGAGGGACAACGCTCCCATGTCCCTGGATGATTTCACAAAAGCTGCGTTCGATTATTTCACCGGCCTGCCGGGCATTCATCCCGGCGGACTGCGCGACGCTATGGTCTGCGACCGGATCGCGTCCGGAATTAAGATCCCCGGATTCCTGAAAATACCGGACGAGGGCTTTAAACGCACTCTCAATCATATCCGAAAGTCTTATTTTCAGGAACAAAAAGGCGTAAAAATCAATGCGGCCATACTGTATGAAGGCGGAAAGCGCGCCGTCTTTGCAGACGGGCCAAAAAGCCCCGTCACCGGGCGGCATACGCTGCAAACGATTCCCATGGATGAGTAAAGGATCATATTAACAATTATTTCGGCCTTCCCGCATATAATAATAATGCTCTGTTTTGGATACATTTGTCTCATAACTCCAAAAGCCGAAAGATTGATGATTTCAGGAGGGTATGAAAACGAAAAAACTACTTTTGACAGCCGCGGGATTCTCGTCTTTGGGATTAGGGATCGTGGGTATCGTGTTGCCAATACTGCCGACGACGCCATTTCTGCTGCTGGCCGCACTATGCTTTTCAGCAGGCAACAGCCGGTTTGGTGAAATTCTCCAGAAAAACAGGTATCTGGGCAGCTATATAACCCATTACCGCAACAAAACAGGCGTTCCCTTAAAAGTGAAGCTCTGTTCCATCTTCTTTTTATGGGGCGTGCTTCTGGTATCCATGGCGGTTTTCCGCAAGGATTATCTTTATATACTGCTTCCGGTTGTGGGCGTTTGCGTGACAGTACATATTGCGCTGATAAAAACAAAAAATAAACCATACTAAAAGGTCTGCTTAAGGCCAAATCATTATTAAAAGCATCATAAATTGAGTTATAAAGACCGCTGAAAGCCCCACTACCCCACCCCAAAAATCTGCGATTTTTCGGGGACCCCGACCAGGCATTTTGAGAGTGGAGCCGACCGCCGCCAGTTGGCGGAAGAAGGAAGGCGAACGCTCACTGAGCATGAGATAAGCACGAGTGCGATCCTATAAAATTAGCTTACACGAAGTGCGAATCCATTGCGAAGTGCCGAGGCGACGCAAGCGTAGTATGACCTGCGCTGAGGAGAGCGGAGCTGACCGCTACCCAAAAGCAGATGGAGGGAAGCGAACGCTCACTGAACGCGAGATGAATACAAGCGCTATTCCCAAAAGAAAAACTACCGCGCAGTATGAATCCGCTGTAAGTGGGAAGAGCGGAAAAACAACACAGTAATTGGGGTTTATCAGCGGTCTGAGATTATTCTTCAAAGAAAATTTCTTTTATCTTTTCCGTTATTGCTTCCGCCAGTCTGCGGTGCGATTCCTCCCCCATATGAATGGCGTCGCGCGGGCTCGGGGACGCGAATTGGGCCGCGTCCATAAAATAGCAGCCGTTGATATGGGCGGTCTTTTTATAATAACCGGCGAGCTCGAGCCCCGTTTCGCGGCCCCTGCTGTCGATATAATCCCTGGTCCAGACCTCCTCTATATTGGGAGCGACATGGATCGGAGACACGATCAGTATTTTAGGCGGAACGCCATTGACGCCGTATTCCTTGTTCTGCGCGCGGAGCACGATCTGTTCCAGGCCCTTTGAAGAGGAAAAAGCGTTCTGATGATGATGCCGCTTTAAGTCGTTCGTTCCCAGCATCACAACCAGCAGATCGACCGGCATGTGCGTGAGCATACAGTAATCAATGGCCTTAAGGCCGTTCCGGTAAGGTTCTATCGGGTCGTCAAACGCCGTCGTCCGTCCGCTTAAACCCTCTTCCCGGACAAGGTAATCTTCCCCTAAAAGTTTCTGCAATATGCCCGGGTAACGTTTGTTTATCGGGTGCCGGCCGCCGGGCGTTTCCGGATCCGATCCCCAGGTGTTTGAATCGCCAAAGCATACTACCGTTTTCATTTTTTCGCCCCTTTTCCAGAAAAATTACATCAAAGATTTTATATAAAGGTCAAGAACGTCTTTTCTTTCCATTTTGACCGGATTGGCGCGGCCGGTTGCAGCCTTTAAGGAAATATCGGTATATTTCTCAAGCTCACCCGCGGTATACCGTTCTTTTTCTCCCAAAAGACCGGATAAAAGTTTTTTAAAATCTTCCGTACCCGAACGCCCCAAAAGGGAAAGCATCTTGTTTATCTTTTCCTCCCTTGCGGAATAACTGAACTCCACGTATTCCCCAAGCAGAATGCCACAGGCCCGTCCGTGCGGCACGTTCCGCAGAGTCGTAATGGGGTACCCCATCGCATGCACCGCCGACGTCCCGGTGATATTGATGGCGTGGCCGGCCAGCATGGCCATGAACAGCATTCTCTCGCGTATCTCATGCGTATACTTGCCCGAAAGCAGGGATTGTTTGCACAAGCCAAAAAACTCGAATACCCGTTCCGCGAACATATCGCTGATCCAGTTGTCCGCCATCAGATATCCTTCCGCGGCATGCGAAAGCGCGTCCACCGCTGTGTCAGCGGTAATGGACTGGGGCAGGCTTTCCAGATAACGTGCGTCCAGAAACGCTATTTTAGGAATAACATCCTCGGATTTAAATGATTTTTTGGTGTCTCCGTATGTCAGTACGGAAACCGCCGTTACTTCGCTGCCTGTCCCGCAGGTAGTAGGCACCTCGACGACCGGCAGGGGTTTGTTCTTCCAGGGTTGCTCATATACGCCTTCCGCTTCCATCCCGTTCGCCGCAAGCACCGCCACGGCCTTGGCGGCGTCCATCGCGCTTCCTCCGCCCAGACCTATTACAAAATCGCATCCGAATGTTCCGGCCTCCCTGCCCATTTCACCTACCGAGTTCAGGTCAGGGTTCTGCGGAGTCTTCGCATATACGGCGTACGCTATACCTTCCCGTTCCATTGCGCCCGTTAGATCGGCAAGAGAGCCGTTTTTTGCGCTGGATGGCGAGGTCACGATAAACGCCTTTTTCCCCAATCCGGCCAGCAATCCGGAATGTATACCGATGCAGTTATCCCCTATAATGACTTTTGTGGGTGCGAAAAACGAACATTCCATATAAATCAGCTCCTTAAATCAATTGTCCTCATTTTTATACGCTTCCATGAAATTTTTTGTTTCGGAAAAAGTGGGCATGGCGGGCATGCCGCCCATCCTGGTCGCGCAGAGCGCGCCGACAGCATTGGAAAACTCCACTTTTTCCCTTATGGACGTTTCCGGCCGGTAGAGAAGCATATAAAGGAAAGCGCCGGTAAAAGAATCGCCGCATCCGGTAGTATCCTGGGCGCGCACGGTAAATCCGGGAACAAACCCGCTTTCATTCCCGGACGCAAAATACGCTCCCTTGCTTCCCACCGTTATCAGGGCGATCTCCTTACCCATTTCCACAAGCTTCCGGGCGCCTTCTTCCGGGCGATTCTTATCAATATCCAGTATCAGTTCCATTTCCTCTTCCGACATTTTGACAATGTTTGCGTAATCGAGGGACTGGCGCATATACTCAACCGCTTCCGCTTTGTTTTTCCAAAGCAGCGGCCTGTAATTGGGATCGTAGGACATTTTTAAATTTTTTGCCTTTGCTTCCTCTAAAATATGGAACGACGCCTCCCTGCTTGGCTGATCCGTGAAGGACAGACCTCCGAAGTGCAGTATCCTGGCGTCATCCAGCTTTTTCAGATCCACGTCGCCGCTCCTCAGCAGTATATCCGCGCCGTTTTTGCGCAGAAAGGAGAATTCACGTTCCCCGTCCGGCGCTATACTTACAAACGCAAGGGTGGTATGCGTCTCGTCGGTAACAATGACCCCCGAGGTATCAATCCCGAAATCCTCCATTTTTTGCAGGATAAAATTTCCGAATAAATCTTTTCCAACTTTTCCGATATAAGCGGCGCTCCCGCCAAGGCGAGCGACTGCTGAAACGCAATTTACCGGAGCGCCGCCGGGATTCATCTCAAACGCGGGATTCCCCATTTTGCCGGATCCCGCCGGCGAAAAATCAATCAACAATTCTCCAAAAGCAAGTACATCTACCATAATTCTTTAACCTCTGAATAAACATTTTTTATTATTTGAGAGACGTTTATTTTATACATTCAAAATTAATTGTAACATTTTGGATTCGCACTGTCCATCAATATATCTTAAGGAAATCTTCATAAATTTTATAGGAAAATATTAATAAATTTTCGGTGGAAAAAACGATTTTTTTGATGTATACTGTTTTCTAGTTACCTTAAAAAGGAAAAGGATATTCGTTATACTTTAACTTTTTATCATAACATTTATAATAATATCCTATAATAGATATGTTATGGTTAGAGTTTGATAATGAATCGTTCGAGGAGCTATGAAAAAATCAACCAAAACTAATATTCTTAGATTCGCATATATCGGTGTAACCGTACTGGTTATAATATTAATAGGCGCATTCAATACCAATTTCAGTGAACTAGAAAACGCCATAGGCAGAATCCATCCTGTCTGGATTTTGGGGGCTATTGTTTGCATGGTTCTCTACTGGCTGACGGATGCATGGCTTTTAAAGCACATTACGGATTATATGAGCGATGTAAAGCTCAATTTTGGAAAATCGTTCAAAATCAGTATCATTGGGCTTTATTATGCAGCCTTAACGCCTTCTTCCGTAGGCGCTCAGCCTATGCAGATCGTCTATATGAACCGTGAAAAAATATCTGTAGGAAGAGCCACCTGTATCGTAGTGATCAAGTTTATCGCCTATTCCCTTACGGTGATCACTTTTTATGTCTTATCGCACTGGTTCATCGGCGACGAATACCTGCGAAGCACACCTGCGATCTACTGGCTCTGCATATTGGGATTGCTCTTGAATATTTTTGCAGTTTCGTTTTTCATATTAACGATCATCAGCAAAACTCTTGTACTTAAAATCGGACATGGGATCATTGGTTTTCTTCATAAGATCAAACTTATGAGAAAGCCTGAAAAAGCCCTTCGTGATTTTGACAAACAAATTGAAGACTATACGGGGACCTCCCAATACATCAAGGAACATAAACTTCGGACGGTCTGGGCGTTCATGATTTCTTTTTTGAACATCGGCCTTATGTTTGCGATCACCTATTTTATATACCGCGCCTTTGGACTAAACGAGTACTCGTTTTTAAGAGTCATAGCGGTGCAGGCCCTTTTGTATGTGGCAATCCACTACTTCCCGCTTCCCGGCGGCGCAGGCGCTTCCGAAGGCGGATTCTTTTCCATTTTCAGCGCGTTTTTTGCCAAGGACATATTGTTTGCGGCAATGCTGATCTGGAGGATAATGACATATTACATCATCCTCGCGGTAGGCAGCCTGATTGTGGTTTTTGATGAATTACACAACATGCGTAAAAAGCCTGAACATATTTAATCCGATAAAAGTATGCGTCTTTTGTCTGTAATTGCGAGGTATTATGAAAAAAGAAACCAAAACATCCATTATCAGATTTACCTATATCGGCATAACCGTACTGGTTATTGTACTGATTGGATTATTTGATTCCAACTTCAAAGATATTGGTAAAGCCATCAGAAACATTCATCCGGCATGGCTTCTCGGCGCCATTGTATGCATGGTTTTATACTGGCTGACCGATGGCTGGCTTCTTCAGTTTATTACCAATAACAACAGCGAAAACAAGCTGAGTTACGGGAAATCGCTGAAAATCGGTTTGATCGGCCTGTATTACAGCGCCCTGACCCCCTCGTCGTCCGGGGGACAACCTTTCCAGATTCTCTATATGAAGCGGGAAAAAATTCAGGTCGGGACCTCGACCTGCGTGCTTGTGCTTAAGTTTATTGCTTTTGCCATAACCGTTGTCATTTACTTTCTGTTATCCCTCTTCATGCTGGGCGGCCCGTATTTAAAAACGTATCCTTCGGTCTATCTGCTGTCTTTCCTGGGATTTGTCCTTTACTCTCTTGCCATCACGCTTATTATTCTGACCATTGTAAACGAAACGTGGGTGCTGCGGGCAGGCAATTCCATCATCAGTTTTTTGCACCGGATCCGGTTGATCAAAAAAGCTGAAACCGCTGAAAAGGCCAAGAATACATTTGAAAAAACAATAGAGGATTACAATTCAACAACAAAATACCTGAAAAAGAATAAGAAACAGATGATCGGTTCGGTCCTGATTTCCCTTTTAAATATCGGATTCCTTTTCGCCATCACATATTTCATTTACCGCGCGTTCGGCCTAAGTGAATATGATTTCTTTTATATCATGGCGCTGCAGGCGTTTTTGTATACGGCGATCTCCTATTTCCCGCTTCCGGGCGCGGCGGGCGCTTCCGAAGGCGGATTCTACGCCATATTCACCGCTTTCTTTGCAAAAAACCTGGTATTTATGGCAATGCTGATCTGGAGGATCCTGACTTACTACATCATCCTCGCCGTTGGAAGCCTGATTGTGGTGTTTGACGAACTGCATAATATGAAGAAGCAGAAAGAGGAAGAAAAAATAACGGAATAAATAAGTTATAAACTATAAAAGCCTTGCTTTTTATTGCAAGGCTTTTAATATTTTTTTAACATCCTAGTTTTATCATGATGGAAATTCAGCAGTTCCCCCGCCATCCAAGTCAAATGTCACTGAATTTAATACGCCAGACGCATAATCCAATGTATAGTCCCCTGACATATCCAAATTGCTAAGTTGTGGATCGACTAAGGCTTTTAATGCTGCGGCATCTGTAGGAGCCGCCCCTCCACCAACTGATGCAAATGCTAATTGAGCCTGAGCAACGCTATAAATGGTACGTGCGTTTGCCAATGCAGTATCATTTCTGGCTTGAGTAACAAATCCATTCATCGTTGGAACCAGAATCGCAATCAGCACACCTATGATAGCAATAACAACAATGAGTTCGATCAATGTAAAGGCGCGTTTACTCTTTTTCTTTTTCAGCATGGCTTTGTAAAACATTTTTCCCTCTCCTTTTCATATTTTATTTAATAAAATTATAATATGGATCGGTAAGATTTACAATCGATAATATGCCATATTTATACATATTTCGATCTGTTTTTTACCAACTTAGCGATGCTGTTCGTTCCCTAAAAAATGTTTATTAAGCATAAAAAGTCCCCGCTTTTCACAGGGACCTTGGGATAGTTATTCGTTTTTATGTTGCCGCAGGCGCAGGATATGCGCCGGATGCGCCTCCGCCCGTATAAGTGACCGCGGTCACCGCGCCTCCCGCAACCGTGATGGTATACGTTGCTCCGGTTGCAAGATCTCCCACCTGGCTTCTGACTGCAGTAGAAAAAGCATCCGTTGAGGATTCGTTATATGTCCCGTCGGCAACCGCAGTACCCGTAGTTGTTTGATTAAACGTCGCCTGGGCCTGTGCAACGCTGTATATCGTCCTGGCGTTTGCGTTTGCTGTCGCCACCCTCGCATCATTTACAAATCCGGTCATCGTCGGAACAAGTATCGCGATCAAGACGCCGATTATCGCTATTACAACGATCAGTTCGATCAATGTAAACGCTTTTTTGTTTTTCTTTTTTGCAATAAATAAAGTAATCATTTCTATGCTCCTCCAGCGTTTTATTATGAGAATAAAACGCCGGATTATACACATAAAAATGCTGAATTTTAAAGCAAAAAACCTCCGTTTCAGAACAGATCCTGTCACGGAGGTTCGAGTTCAAATCATGTTACAGCAGCCTACCAAACTCCTTCGGATCCACGCACCTGTTCCTGGCGTCCTGCATTGAAACCAGCCCGGATCTGGCCATCTGAGCCAGCGACGAATCCATTGTCTGCATGCCGTATTGTTTTCCGGTCTGGATAAAATTGTTGATCTGGTGAGTTTTGCCCTCACGGATCAGATTACTGACGGCGTCCGTCCGAACCATTATTTCAAGAGCGGCAATTCGTCCGGGAGCGTCCAGCCTTGGCAACAGCTGCTGGGTGATAACGCCCTGCAATATATCTGAAAGCTGAATGCGGACCTGCTGCTGCTGGCCCGGCGGAAAAACGTCTATGATCCTGTCTATCGTACTGGCCGCCCCGATGGTATGGAGCGTTGATAACACCAGATGCCCTGTTTCCGCAGCGGTTACCGCCGCCTGAATGGTATCCAGGTCGCGCATCTCGCCCACTAAAATGATGTCCGGGTCCTCCCTCAATGAAGCGCGCAGGGCCGGGGCAAATCCAATTGTATCTTCACTCAGCTCCCTTTGATTGACAATGCACTTCTTATGCTGGTGCAGGTATTCGATCGGATCTTCTATGGTGATAATATGGCATGATCTTGAATTATTGATATGGTTGATCATAGCCGCAAGAGTTGTAGTCTTGCCGCTTCCTGTCGGCCCGGTTACCAGCACCAGTCCGCGGGGCAGAAGCGCTAACTGTCCGATCACATCCGGGTGTCCCAGGGATTCCAGCGTGGGCATTTCCCTGGCCAGTATGCGCAGTGCGGCCGCAAAACTCCCCCGCTGCCTGAAAACATTCACGCGCAGCCGGTTATGATGGGCTACATATGCAAAATCCGCGTCCCCTTTTTTCTCCAAATCCCCTAACTTATTTTTGGGCACAACAGGCAATACCAAAAGCCGCACATCTTCGGGATTCAGTTTACCTATTCCTTCCACCGGGATCAATTGCCCGTCCACCCGCAGTATGGGCGGCAAACCGACAGTGATGTGCAGGTCAGACGCTTTTCTATCCACCGCTATTTTTATAAGATCGTCTATCGAACCCATAATTCCTCCTACAAAGTGAACGTGGCCGTCAGGAGTTCTTCCACCGTGGAATCCCCCGCCAATACTCTTGCAACCATATCCTGCCGCAGCGTAACGGTTCCGTTTTTCATGGCATATTCCATGATCGCTTCGCTGCTCTCTTCTTTTGTAATCATGTTCCTTATATTGTTGTCTATTATGATAATTTCATGGATGGCCGTTCTTCCTTTGTATCCTGTAAAACTGCAGTTGGCGCATCCCTCGCCCTTATAAAGCGTTACGGAATGGTTAAGGCCGAGTATATTGTTTTCGCTCTCACTGGAAGTGTACGGTTTTTTGCAGTCCGGACAGATCTTGCGCACCAGGCGCTGGGCGATCACCCCAGATACGGCGGAGGACACCAGATAGGGTTTTACCCCCATATCCACCAGCCTGTTGACCGATGTGGCGGCGTCGTTGGTATGCAGGGTGGACAGCACGATATGGCCCGTAATGGCGGCGCGTATCGCAATGGACGCGGTTTCCCCGTCCCGGATCTCGCCGATCATGATCACGTCCGGATCCTGGCGCAGTATGGACCTAAGGCCGCCGGCAAAGGTAAGCCCGGCCTTTTCGTTGATCTGCATCTGGTTTGCGCCGTCAATCTTGTATTCCACAGGGTCTTCGATCGTGACGATATTGATCTCCGGGCTTTTGATCTCGTTGATAATGGTATACAGCGTGGTGGTCTTGCCGCTTCCGGTAGGACCCGTTACCAGGAGCACGCCGTGAGAAATGCGTATCAGTTTGTCAAAGAGCCTCATATTGTTTGGACTGAATCCAAGGGCCTGTTTTGTGGCAAGCTTGTTAGAAGAAGACCCCGGCAAAAGGCGTATCACCACCTTTTCCCCGTATACGGTGGGGATCGTGGATAAGCGCATATCTATCATTTCGCCCTCGATCTCAGCCTCGCACCTGCCGTCCAGAGGAACGCGCCTCTCCGCGATGTTCATGGACGACATGATTTTGAGGCGGGTGACCACCGAAGCATGCGCGTTTTTGCTCAGCTTCAGCACGTCCCTCAAATGCCCGTCCACCCGCATGCGCACCTTGGTATCCTCCCGATTGGGCTCGACGTGGATATCGCTCGCCCCCAGTTTTGCGGCCTGCAGGATAATGGAATTTACCAGGCGTACGACGGGCGCGCTGTCCACACGCTCGTCCATCTCCGTTTCCAGATTGGCAAGATCGCTTTCAAAGCCGGAGGTAAACTCCTTGTTTACATCCTTCGCAGCCTCGCTTGCGACCCTGCCCAGGTAATATTCGTCGATCGCCCTGTATATTGCGGACGGCGTGGATATGACCGGCCTGATATCCATGCCCGTCATAAAATGCATGTCCTCTATCACGTAGAAGTTCATGGGATCGCTCATGGCGACGAGCAGCGTCTTCCCTCTTCTTTCCAGCGCGATCAGGCAGTTGCTTCTGGCGAAATCCTCCTTGATGGAATGGACAACTGCCGGATTGAGCTTGAGGTTCGCCAGATTCACATAATCAGTTTTGAGCCTCTTGGCAAGCGCGCGCGTGAAATCAAGCTCGCTTACGTACCCTTTTTTGATGAGTATGTCCCCGACTTTTTGTCCGTTCTGTTTTTGCGCCGAAAGCGCTTCAATAAGCTGGCTTTCCGTGATTAAATTGTCCTGCAGCAGTATCTGCCCGATTTGCATATTTTTTTCAGCCATATGCTTCACCTGTATTTATAAAATTTTTTTCTATTGTATTCAATGCCCTAAATCAATATAATAACAGCGAGGTACTGAATTATGATTGAATTTCAGGTTTTGTGGCCGTTCGCGCTCGCTTTTGGGCTCTGTACCGGCAGTTTTTTAAACGTTTGCATATACAGGATCCCGAAAAACATTTCCATTGCCAGGGGATCTTCCATGTGCCCCGAATGCGGCACGCCCCTGCGCCCGGCCGACCTCGTCCCGGTATTCAGTTTTTTATTTTTGCGCGGCAAGTGCCGTCATTGCAGAGCGCCTATCAGCCCCATGTACCCGATTGTCGAGCTTTTATGCGGGGTTCTCTTCCTGCTCTCTTTTTACCTCTTCGGCTTAAGCCTTCAGACTCTTGTTGCATGGATTGCCGTATCCGTGCTGATTGCGGCTTCCTTTATAGATATCCGCACAATGGAGATCCCGGACGGTATTTCTGTCGCTTTAGCCGTCGCGGGCATCCTCTCTTTTTTTATACCCGGTTCGGTCTTGTGGGACCGGCTGCTGGGCATAGCCTGCGCCGCGGGTCCCCTGCTTTTGATCCACATTTTTTCAAAGGGCGCAGCCATGGGCATGGGCGACATCAAACTGATGGCGGCGGCCGGATTGATGCTAGGCGTTAAGCTCTCATTCTTTGCGCTTTTTTCAGCTGTGCTTTTCGGCGCGGCGGTCAGCGTGATCCTTCTTGCCCTGAAGCTCAAAGGCCGGAAGGACGAAATTCCCTTTGTGCCTTTTCTCAGTTTCGGGATCATTTTTTCGCTCTTCTGCGGAAGTCCTATTATTGCATGGTATCTTTCCCTGTTGTCCTAGGACGAAGCCGCGGGCGCTGTCAGCCACTGGTAGGACAAAACGTTTCCGCTCCCGCTGATGCCCGTTGCATTCAGATTCTGTACGGACGTTGAAAGCGTGCTCTTCACGGCCGGATCGACTGAAGACGTCACGGTTACGGTGATCTTTAGGGTATTGCCTGAAGGGCTAAACACCATATCGATTTTATTATTCCCGTAAAAAGACTCCCCGAAAAGGTCAGTAGTCTTTCCGGAGTCGCTTATGTAAACTCTCCCGCCGCTGGCATAGATATAGCGGTTTTTGGAGGATGATATCTCGCTTTGGCTCCCCAGCAGCGCAAGTCCCGTCGCATGCCGCGCCTGTGGAACCAGAACCTCCATCACCTGGTTCGCTTTCATTTTTGCCTGCGTCTGATTTGAGATGCGGGAAAAAACATTGCCTGACGACGTCATCATGGTAATGACCGCAATCCCCACGATCGCGAGCAATCCCGTTGCTATGATCAGTTCAACCAGCGTAAAAGCGCTTTTTCTCTTCTTCATGCAGTCACTCCTCTACTGAGAAGCGGCCGGCGGGACAAATTCCCGTACTTCCACGCCGCTGGCGTCTTTAGAAGTATACAGCGTTCCTCCGCATGTGATCCCGTTCCCCAGATTGATGCTGTACGTCTGTGAACTCACATTCGAATTGGAAAATTTCTTTTCTTCCAACGCCTGCGCCGCCGAATTCAAGCCGGCGTTTCTTTTCTCCGCCAAACCCTGCTGGTTGGCGGCGGGAACGATGATCCCGAGAAGGGTGATAGAGATAAGCGCGATGAGCGCGATGCTTACGATCATTTCAACCAGTGTAAACGCTTTTTTTGATTTCAGTTTCATCCCTTGCTCCTCCCTGCTCAGTTTCCGATATATGTGCCCAGAATCTTGCAGTCCGACCCCGTCCAGCTGAGTGTCCCGGAACCGCCGCCCGATCCGCCGCCGGTATTGCTGATATAATAATACTTCGTACTGCTTGCAAAATTCATTCTACTGGCAACAGCAGCTCCGTATAATTTATATGGGTCATAAAACAAACCGTTGTCCGACATGTTGACCGATCCGTTTGGGTCGTATATGAATCCGTATATCGTACTGTTGCTGGTGACGCTGACGACGGACTGTTTATTTGATACGATATATAAATTGGGAGTGGCTTTGTTTGCCTGAGGTATTCCGCTCAAATAAGCGTAATTACCAGCAAAACAATTTCCCGGTATGTTCAGGTTGACATAATTAGTTCCATCGTCCAAAAAAATGTAAACGTTATACGAACCCTTTGAAAGAATATCCAGGCCTTGCTCAAGTGTGATTGTCTGTCCATTGTTGGAAGCATTCGCAAGGCATATATAAAGATCCTGGTTTGTCGCGTCAAACACAACCTGTTTTGTCCAGGTATAATTCCTGAAAGTCACAAAACCGTTCTGATTGATAATATAATAACTTCCGTTCACGGTATAATTTACGCCACCGGCTGAACCCAGATCAACATCAATATTGACCATGCCTTGCCTTACTGCCGCGGGGATTGTCCAAGCAGCTTTCACTGTCGCGGTATAAGTCGGACCCGCGTAGTTTTTATTGATACTGCCGGTAACGGAAGCGCCTCCACCTACCGAAATATTGCCGTTGGCATAAATGTTACCCACAACGCGGCATGATCCATTGATAAAAACATTCTTGGTCGCATAGATATCTCCCTTGACCGTGTAGTTGCCGTCCACAGAAAGGCTGCCGTTCACATATACGTTTCCGGTGCAGGTTGCGGCAGAAGTGCCAAGCGATACAGTACCGCCGTTCTCATTTAATATGAGATCACCTGTGATATCGTTTACGCCAAAAAAATCTCCCATCATGGAAGACGAAGCCGCAGTGGATTGCGCAACCGTTCCGGGAATGAACTGCCCTCCAGTTTTCAATGTCCCTTGAATGATGCTGTTTATTTTAGACTCGCTGCCGTTCTGGTATTTGGGGTACCATGCGTCCACGCTTACCTTGAACTGATATCTGGCTGCGTCATAACTGCTCACCGTATATCTGTAGGCGCCCAATTTGGAATCCGCAATGTAGCCGCTGCCGCTGGTGATCGTCTTTGACGCATCGGGAACGATCACCCCCGCTTTGATTTCGGCTATCACAGCATTCAGAACGGACTGCGCGGTAAAATCCGCCTGCTTCTGAGCAAGGGATTTGGTGGTCTGGTTGGCAGAGACGCCTGAAATCATGACAACGCCCGCCCCTATGATCAAAACAAATGCGAATATGATCAGAACCAGCACCAGAGAACTTCCGCGCTTTTTCTTCCACATCCTGGTTCACCTCTATGAGGCCGACGGCGTTGGAGAGGGCGTGGGCGTCGGCGCAGGGGGTTCGGTCATCAAAGCGGGCCGGCCCTGGGGCGCCGGGAAATCGTACGCCTGTACGCCGCCTTCGTCCAGCATCGGGGCTCCGAAGAACCGTACAGTAATAACGGCCAGCTTGCCTTCCGTACCGATCAGATTATCGCTTATCGTAAAACCGTCCACAACAAGCGAACGGCCGCTTGCATACAATGCGTCCATAAATTTGGAAATATTATCGTAACTGCCTGCTGCATTCAGAACCAGTTGCGTGCAGTATAGGCCGGCGGCAGGCTGCTGTGCTTCCGCTACGTTTGCATCCGCAGCGCTGTTGTTCCCGTTTTCGGCAGTAACAGAGCTGACAGCTCCTTGAGTATCCGTTGGCGAAGAAGCATCGCCTGCAGACGGACTGGCGGCGTTTACGCCATTAATTATATTTGCTGCGTTTTGCAGCGCCATCCCGGGTTCGCCGCTGCTTTGCGGGAGCGCAATATCCTCGGTAAAATCCGGATTCGAAGGCGTCATATCCGTATAAGCGCTGGAAACCTTGCTTAAAGCGTTTTGCGTTAAAAGGGTATCCACCCAGTAATCGATTTGCTCGGGATCAATGCTAAATGAAAACGATTTGCCTACTTCAGCAGACTTTGCTTTTGCTTCTTTCATCAAAGCGTCCAGGTCCACCTGGCCGTCTATGTTCAAATTGGTCAACTGATCGTTCAATTGCGCTACGATTTGTTGTTTTTCAAGGTTTGATCTGTATTGCGGCATGATCAGATAATTGATCCCAAAATAAGCCAGCGCAACCACCGCCAGCAAAAACAGCAATGTAACTTCCCTTCTGGTCAGTTTCACTCCACATTTCCCCCTTTCATATAACAATTCACTGTAAACATATATTTACCCGCAAGTTCCGGCTGTGTTTGGTCCATACGGGTGCTTCCCAAATACATTACGGAATCAAAATAAGCGGAACCTTTGAGCGCCGCGCTAAAAGCCGCAGGCGAATCCATATTGTCGGCAATACAGGTCAGCGACAGTACTCCACTTGTATAATTTATGTTGCGGGCGGATACGTCCGCAGGCATCCTGCCCGCGATATCGTTTAGAAGCGCAAGATTGAATTTTGGGTAGCCCTGCACCTTCCCGTTAATTTTTTCAAGCGTATTGTTATAAGCATTAAGAGCTGTAAACTGGTTTTGTTTCGATTGAAAGCCTTCAATATCCGATCCGGCGGCAGACTGTTTATTGCTGATATCCTGGTTCAAGGAAGCAATCTGATTATCCAGTCCATATCCCATATACCTAAGCCAACCGTAAATCCCCCCTAAGGCCACAACAGACAACACAAGAATAAGGATTCCTACTGAAACCGCTTTAGAAGCTTTCTTTTGCGGGGCGCTTTTCTTTATCCCTTCAAATAAATTGATATCCCTCAAGACGGTCACCTCACAATCTTATCTGCGCGCCAAGCGCGCAGATAAACTCTTTCAGGCTTTCGGATTTAAAATTGGGGCTGCGCCTGCTCTCGATCAGATAGGCGTCCTTGTTCAGGTATTCGCGTAAAAGATCCGCGACGCCGCTGAAATTTGCCGCTCCGCCGCACAGGAAAAGCTTTGCTTCCCTCTCGCGGAAATCGCTTGAAATCAAAAACTGCATCACTTTCTGGATCTCGTCCCCCACCTTGCTCAGATACGACGTAAAATCAACATCCAGTTCAAGCTCGGTCCTGCTGCTTTCCCGCAGCGTATCCACATGTTTTTTTATTTCTTCGTCTATTTCCAGCCGGACACAACGGCTGTATACCAGCGTTTTTCTCTCGAAGATATTGAAATTGATGAAGCTGTATCCGATATCGGCGACGATGTCCATCCGCTGCTCTTCTTTCTGCTGTTTTAAAAGGTTTCCCCAGGATACCAGTTTTCTGATGCTGTTTGCGCCGATATCGAGGGCAACCGGAATCAGCCCGGCTGTAAGGAGCATTTTTTTATACGCTTCCACCACGCGCGTGGGCGCTGCAAAGGTATATGCCTTGATCACGCCGTCCTCCTGGTTTTGAAGAAAATATTGTACGGAATAATTATCGTCCGCCAGAAACGACTCCATTTCGTTGGACACGATCATGTCCAGATTTTTGCTGTTTGTTTTGGGCAGTTTGATTTCACGGATGATGACATCCGGGCTGGTGATGACGCAGGACGCCTTTTTTTCCCTGATATTGTTTTCCTCCAGCGCCCCGTGGATCACGTCCACAATCCGCTCAAAATCCACCACAAATCCGTTTGCAACGGCGTTTTCCGGAGTATCCAGCAATATCTGGTTCCGGACGGAAATGTTTTTTGGCGCAACGCCGCCGTTTATTATTTTTATATTTCTGCTACCAACATCAATCGTCAGCAAATCATTCACCCCCCGGTATTAACCAAGCATATTCTGATACATTGTATAGATCGGCATGATCATTGCAATGACTATAAAACCGATCACGACAGCCATGACGATAATCATCAGAGGCTCCACCATGGATACCATCCTCTGTATTGCGATATCCGCCTCGTCGTCGTAATATGAAGCCGTTTTCTCAAGCAGTTCGTCTATCTGGCCGGATTCTTCGCCCACCGCAACCATGGATTTAAACATGGGCGGGAATACGTCGAACTTCCGCAGGGACTGGCTTAAG
Organism: Bacillota bacterium; assembly: GCA_023393165.1. Classification (GTDB taxonomy): domain Bacteria; phylum Bacillota; class Clostridia; order Christensenellales; family Christensenellaceae; genus JAEYKI01. The sequence goes on from JAEWMJ010000041.1 coordinate 61,356, forward strand.
GACACCCCTTTTTTGAGATCGTCTATGATGACTGATATGCAGCTTGTGATGCACCAGTTGCCTATCACGCGGGACACGACCTCCAATGCCACCAGCATGGATATGCCGCTTGACGTAAGGGTGGACAAGGTGTGCGCGAATTTTGCGGTCAGCACCGTTTTTCTCATTTTGCCTATGACCGGCATTTTCAGCATGCCCGTATCCCATGCGGTCCGCGTGGACGGCGCTTTCTTAAGCAGAAATATCAGCGCAATCACGCCCGCGATTGCGAAAACCACGACCCACCAGTAATCCACCATAAAATCGCTGATCCCGATCAGCACCTTGGTCGGTCCGGGCAGGTCGCCCTGGGATGAATACATGGCAAGAAACTTGGGAACCACAAACGTCAGCATAGCAAAAACGACGATCACGCAAAGAATTGCAAGTATGATCGGATAAGTCAGCGCGCTTCGTATCTTCGCCGCCGTTTTATATTGCTTTTCGAAATAGTCGGACATCCTTTTCATCACGGAATCCAGCGTGCCGCTTTCTTCGCCCGACTCGATGGAACTGACCAGATAAAACGGGAACGCCTGTCCCTGGTTGCTCATCGCCTGGTGCAGGGAAAAACCCTTCCTGACGTCCTGCATGACGGCTTCCAGAATATTTTTAACCTTGGCGTTGGACGTCTGCTGGCAAAGCACGTCCAGGCATTTGACCACGCTGATTCCGGCGTTCAGCATTGCCGAAAACTGCCTGCACATGACGGATAATTCCTTGAGCGGTATTTTGCCGGCGGAAGCCGCCGCCGCTTCTTCCTCTTCCAAAGAATAAGACAGGCAAAACAAGCCTGTCTGCTTCAGCTGCGCTTTAAAATTTTCTGTTGTTTCAGCTTCAATGACGCCCTGAACATTTTTTCCGTCTATGCTGACCGCTTTATAAATGTACTTCGCCAATCAAAAACAACCCCCGTATTCTTTTTCGACAATATCACTGCAAAAAATTATGCACACAGGCAAATTTTCTCGCTAAAAAAAAGGTCATACTAGATATTAGTATAACACAATTTTTTTTATTACAAAATAATTTTTTATTAGATAAAATCCACTATTTAACAGGTTTTTTCCGTCTTCCCGATGGATCAGTACGGCTTTTTGTTACCGCATCATTCCGAATAAAATTCCAACATTATCCAACCAAAGTGTCAATGCCAAAAGTCAATAAAAGTATCAAAAGGCCGGCCACAACATTGCCCAAGATAATAACCGGCAGCGCTTTTTTTATTTTCAGATCCATCATGGCGGAAAGCAGACTGCCTGTCCAAACGCCGGTGCCGGGCAGCGGGATGGCTACAAAAATAAATATCCCCAGATACCCATACTTGGTAATCTTTTCCTGGTTCTTTTCCACCTTTCCCAAAAGCCAGTTTGAAAAGCGGTTAAAAAGCCTGATTTTGCTTTTTGACATTTTATGAATGATGATTTTTATGAATAAAAGAATAAACGGAACCGGTATGGAAGATCCCAGTAATGCCAGGAAAAACGTAGTCCATAGGGGAATGTTTGTTCCAAGGCCAAAGCCAAGAATAGCTGCCTTCAGCTCCAAAATCGGCAACATAGCCGTTCCAATAATCCGCAAATAATCAATCATGGGCACAGCCGCCCCAACGTCAATCATAAGCCCTCCTGGTTTTTTATTACGGTTTTACGCGCAGTCAATATTTTACCATAGCAGCATAAAATTTGCCAACCGATAAAAAAATTATTAATAAATTCTTAATCTTCGAACAAAGGCGTGGACATATACCTCTCTGCCGAATCGGGCAGTAATGCGACGATCATCTTCCCCCGGTTTTCCGGCCTTGCAGCAACCTGCGCAGCAGCCGCCAGCGCCGCGCCCGAGGATATGCCCACAGGAAGTCCTTCCAGCCGCGCAACCGCGCGCGCCTCGTCAAAAGCCTCCTCGTCGCTTATGCAGATGACTTCGTCCACCGCACCGGGATCGTATACTTCCGGCACAAAACCGGCTCCCAGGCCCTGTATGCCGTTGGGACCCGCCTGACCGCCTGAGAGCACATTTGATCCTTCCGGCTCGACCGCTATGATCCGTACTTCAGGATTTTTTTCCTTCAGCGCCCGTCCTACCCCCGAAACCGTGCCGCCCGAACCAACGCCCGCTATAAAAATATCCACCTTTCCGTCCGTATCCCGCCATATCTCCCGGCCGGTGGTTTCACGGTGCGCTTTAGGGTTTGCGGGGTTATCAAACTGGGACGGGATAAATGAATCCGGGATCTTTTGAGCGAGTTCACGTGCAACCCTGATTGAGCCGGCCATTCCTTCCTTGCCGTCCGACAGTTCCACGCGCGCCCCCAAATGTTTTATCATCTTCCTGCGCTCGGCGCTCATGGTATCCGGCATCACGATGACAGCCTGATACCCCCGCGCCGCCGCTGCAAACGCGAGCGCTATCCCCGTGTTGCCGCTGGTGGGTTCAATGATGGTTGAACCTTTTTTCAATAGTCCCTTTTTCTCCGCATCCTCGATCATGGCGATTCCCACCCTGTCCTTTACGGAGAACAAAGGGTTAAAATACTCGATCTTGGCGATAATGGTTGCTTGCGCATTTTTTTTGGCGGCATATTTATTCAGCGCCAGCAACGGCGTATTTCCAACCAGCCCTGTCAGGCTATCCGCTATATTGCTCATGAAACTTACACTCCAATACAAAATTTTTCTCACATTGATGAATATTATACCAAAAATACCCTGATCCGTAAAACAGGAATTGACAATATACTCAACCGGATATATAGTGTTCTTATATGGGAACAATATTGTAAAAAGGATTCGTCCGTATGGATATTATAGAACTGCTGATCAATTTCAGCCTGACCCGGCAGGAAGCAACAATATATTTAGCGCTCTTCACGGAAGGCGCACTGACAGGATATGAAGTATCAAAAATCACCGGAATCTCGCGTTCCAATGCATACACCACCCTGGCTTCGCTGGTGGATAAAGGCGCGGCATGCGTCATTGAAGGCTCCGCGACCCGCTATGCTCCCCTGCCGCCCGGCGAATTCTGCCAGAATAAAATCAGAAGGCTGACGGAAATGCAGCAGCAGATCCTTGCCAATATGCCCTCCATGAAGGAAGAAACCGAAGGATATATTACCATAAAGGGAGACAGGCATATTACGGATAAAATCAAAACGATGATCGGCGAAGCTAAAAAAAGGCTTTACCTTTCCCTGTCCTCCTCGCCTCTGTCCACGTTCCAGGCCGAGCTGGAAAACGCCGTTTCCCGCGGGCTCAAGGTTGTTATCATTACGGACCCGCCCTATTCTCTTCCCGGCGGGATCATATACCATTCGGGAAACAGGCAGGGCCAGATCCGCCTGATCACGGATTCCGAAGTCGTTCTGACGGGCGAAATCAGCGGCGGCGAAGATTCCGCCTGTCTTTATTCCAGGAAGCGGAATCTGGTGGACTTGATCAAGGAATCCATGAAAAACGAGATCAAATTGATAGAGTTGTCATCATAAAAGGAGAGTTGCACATTGAAAAAACCGTTTGTTACACTGGAGCAGTTAAATGAAATCGTAAAAACGTACCCCACCCCCTTTCATCTGTACGATGAGAAAGGTATCCGTGAAAACGTTCGCGAACTTATGAGCGCTTTTTCCTGGAACAAGGGATTCAGGGAATATTTCGCCGTGAAGGCAACGCCAAATCCGGTCATCCTTCAGATTTTAAAGGAAGAAGGCTGCGGCGCGGACTGTTCTTCTTATACCGAACTCCAGCTCGCAAGCGCGGTGGGTTTTTCCGGCCGCGATATCATGTTTTCCTCCAACGCCACTCCGGAGGAAGATTATATGCTTGCAAGCAGCCTTGGCGCGATAATCAATCTTGACGACATCACCGATATCGATATTTTAAAACGCTTGACCGGCCTGCCCAAAACGCTTTGCTTCCGGTATAATCCGGGCGGAAATTTCACCATCCAGAACGACATTATGGACAATCCCGGCGAAGCCAAATACGGCATTACACATAAGCAGATCATTTCTGCGTTTGAAACCGCCGTACGCGCAGGCGTTACCGAATTCGGCCTGCACTCCTTCCTCGTAAGCAATACCACGCACGACGAATACTACCCCATTCTGGCGCGCACATTGTTCAAACTTGCGGTGGAACTGAAGTATAAAACAGGCGCCGAGATTTCATTTATCAACCTTTCGGGCGGGATCGGCATCCCCTACAAACCGGACGCTAAAAAAGCGGATATCAAAAAAATTGCCGAAGGGGTTCGCCGGGAATATGAAAAGATCCTCAAGCCCGAAGGCATGGACAACATCGCCCTGTATACCGAACTTGGCCGTTATATACTGGGTCCCTACGGCTGCCTTGTATCGCGCGTTATCCATGAAAAGCATACCTACAGGGACTATCTCGGTCTGGACGCATGCGCGGCAAACCTGATGCGGCCGGCCATGTACGGCGCTTACCATCATATCACCGTTATGGGAAAAGAAGACGAACCTGCCCGCCATACCTACGACGTAACGGGCGGCCTGTGCGAGAACAACGACAAGTTTGCAATTAACCGCAAACTGCCCAAAACAGGAGTTGGGGATCTCCTTTTCATCCACGATACGGGCGCGCACGGTTTTGCCATGGGATACAACTACAACGGAAAACTGCGCTCCTCCGAGTTATTGCTGCGTGAAGACGGGAGCGTTCAGATGATCCGGCGCGCCGAAACGCCCGAGGATTATTTTGCGACGTTTGACTTCCTGCATCTGTTTGATAAAAAATAAACGGAAAACTTTAAAACAAAAGCGGCCAAGGGCCGCTTTTATATCTAATATTTGATTAACTTTTTCAGCAGTTGCAGCTTTATCTTCTGCTGGAATACATAGCATGCCTCACAACCCGCTGTGGGGTTTTTATTTCTTTGATTTCTTCTTTTTTCTCCGCCTTTTTTGCGGTGCAATATTTATCTATGGCTTCTTTAAAAAGCCTTGCATGTACTTCCTCGTCCAATACGATCCTTCTGAGAAGCGTCTGGACGCCCGGATCCTGAATTTTGCGTATGTGATCTCGGTAGGTTTTAATGGAGTTCGTCTCAGCGTCAAGGTCGCTTTTCAGGCGGCCCGCGATGTCCCTTCCGTATTCCAGTTTTTCTGTGCTCCAGTAATTCATGTCGCCTCTGCCTCCCCGGAAGACCGGGTTCCCGCCCAGGGATTGTATTGCCTCGGCAAGCAGTTCCAGATGGCGCATTTCCACGGCTGCGATGCCGGAAAACAGTTCCGCCAGTTCCGGATTCACTTTTTTTAATACAAGCGCGTGATATTTGTATTGGTTCGCCGCCGTAAATTCGCCCCAGGCTCCGCAATAATCGTCCATCAAAAGTTCGGCGTAATACCTGTTTTTACCGTATACCCTTAATTCCGGATAAGGAGCGGGATTGGCAAATCCGGCGTAAATTTGAATTGCCGTATTCTCCGGTTCCATATATTCATCCTCCAATCAGTTGATTATTATTCTATGAAAAGATGAAATGATATGTTACTTAACCGACGTTTGAATAACGGCGACGGCGTTTTTCAACGATTACAGTTTTAAATTACTGCATCAGGTTTTCATTTAATTCCGGATCTTTTGTATTCTGATCCTGCAGCCTAAAATACCCGATCTTTTCTTTCAGCAAATCGGCCTGTCCGGCTAGTTCCTGGCTTGCCGCCGCCCCTTCCTGAGCGGTTGCGGAATTATTTTGTATCACATGCGATAATTGTTCGATCCCCTTATTGACCTGTTTTATTTTTTCAGCCTGTTCATTGGACGTAACAGCGATTTCTTCTTCCAGCCTTACCGCGTTTTTCGATCCTTCCACAATCTTTTTGAGCGCGTCTGCCGTTTCACCGGCGATCTTCATTCCCTTATCGATCTTTTTTAATGAACCTTTTATCAATTCGTTTGTTTCTTTGGCCGCACCCGCGCTCTTTTCCGCAAGATTTCTTACTTCTTCGGCCACGACCGCAAACCCTTTCCCGTATACGCCTGCGCGCGCGGCTTCCACCGCTGCGTTCAGGGCAAGAATATTGGTCTGGAAAGCAATATCGTCTATGACTTTAATGATTTTTGTGACATTTTCAGACGAAATATTGATTTCCTTCATGGAAATAAGCATTTCCTCCATCATGCCGTTGCACGATTCCGCCAGTTGGCTGGAGGAAAGCCCCGTTTCTCTGGAAAAGTTTGTTTTTTCCGCATTATCCTTGATCTGCTGCGAAATTCCCGTAACAGACGCCGATATTTCCTCCAGGGAACCCGCCTGCTGCGCGGCTCCCTGGGATATTGCCTGATTCCCGCCCGATACCATTGAACTGCCGTAGGCTACCTGGCCCGCTGCTAAACTGATATCCGAAATCAGCGTGTTCAGGGAATCTATGATAATGTTGATGGAATCTTTCATTTCCGCAAACCCGCCTTTGAATTCGCTTTCGATTTTTTTTGTCAGGTCTCCTGAAGAAATATTCTGCAGCACATACGATATCTCCCTCAAATACCCCGCGATGCTTTCCACAGCTCTTTGAAAGCTTTTGTTGATCTCTTCGAAATTTTGTTTCTGCGCGCAGGTATATTCATCGCCCGGATCCACCTCAAACTCAAGGTTCAGCCTGCCTTCCGATAAATACCGCAGGTTATCCGCCAGCTTCGCCACTTCATTTTGGCTGTATGCCGCCGATTTTACCTCTGCCGTCACGTCCTCTATAGCCTCAATCTGTCCCACCCGCGCGCCGCAGCGGTCTGAGATGAATGCGGAATTGGCCTTAAAATTAAATCCGTTATGTTCAAAATGCGTTTTTAATTCTCCGCTGTGCAGACGTGCGATCGCGCAGTCTTCCGTATTGCATATATTGGTGTTCCAGCTTTCGCATTTCTTGCCGATATAATCGCTGCGGTCAATTCCCAGCGTTTCTTCCGCTTTTTTATTTATAAACTGGAACCGCATATCCGGATCGGTCACCGCTACCATAAGGGGCATGGAATCCAGAATGTTTTCGTACCAGAAGATTTTATCCGAAATAATATCGAGGGTATTGTTTACGCCCTGAATGATATTTTTAAATTCTCCGGTGTGTTTGCCGGTATCCGCTCGCCTGTCCAGCCTTCCCTCTTCAGCCGCAGCCGTAAGCATGTTAACGTCCGTAACCAATTCCCCCACGGCTCCCACAACGCCGCGGACCGCTTTCACGAGGATTCCGATCTCGTCTTTGGAATCCGCATCCAGAGTCAGGTCCATATCGCCCGAAGCCAATTTGTTCGCAACGGCTTCCAGCTTTTTGACCCGCCTGCCAAAATTCCTGGATATCATAAAACCCAGCATAATTGCGCCAAGAAATGACGCTGCGATTAAAATAACTGTGACGGTTTGCGTTAAATTTGCCATGCTGATATTATTTTCGTAATAGGTCCTGGCGTCGTTTTCCAATTCCGTCTGCAAAGCGTTGATCGCGTCCTGAACGGCGGCCGCCGCATCCTGGGTTGTTTTGCTTTGAATATACTGATAGGCGTATTTTGCCGTAATGCTTGTGCCATTCACCGCTAAGTCCACGGCATCCTGCCTGACCGACCTGTACTTCTCCAAAGACTCCCTCAAAGCGGCAACCATGGTTTTTTCTTCGGCGTCCAGGCTTGTTTCAAGATCTGCAGTCATTTGGTCTATACTTTCATCTAATTTATTTAATTTATCCGCTTCGCTTTTCCGGTCTTCGCTAAATCCCTTCAACACAATATCTCTTAAAGATACGGTCGATTGAAGATAGAGCTCGTCTATTTTTGAAAGCTTTACAATTGGCTGTGTTTCCTGTTCGTATGCCATGCGGCTTTCCTGGCTTGCCTTGTTCAGATTGATCAACGCTATCAGATTCACCGATGTGAGAGCAATAGAAACAATCAGAATATTGATCATGATTTTGGTACCGATCTTTATATTTTTCAGCATTTTATCCTCCGATGCCATCACTAACAAATACCATTATCCTTTTTTTAACTCCAATTTATTAAATCGTCATAAAGCTTAACTGAAATTAACCAAATCAGGGATATTTAATATAGATTTAACATGGTGTATCTGCTGTTTTTAATACGTAACGAAATGTTAACGAACAAAAAAGCGGGAGCCATACCCCCGCCCTTTTTTTACTTCTTTTTTTCTTTGCAGTATTTTTCTATTGCTTCTTTGAAAAGTATCACATGTACTTCTTCGTCCAGAATGATCCTTTTCAGCAATGCCTGGATATTTGGATCATCTATTCTGGCTATATGTTCCCTGTAGTGCCTGATCGCCGCATATTCCGCCTGCAGATCGCTTTCCAGACGGCCGCACAGATTCCTGCCGTAGTCCACCATCTCCGCATTCCAATATTTTTTGTTCATCAGGCCGCCGCTTTTATAAACCGGATTGCCCCCCAATGCAATAATTGCCTCAGCCAGGACCTCAAGATGGATCATTTCTATGATTGCGACCTTTTCCAGCAAGTCCGAAAGGCCCTCGTATTTGTCCTTGAATTCAAAACTGTGATACATATATTGGAGAGTGGCCGTTAGTTCGCTCACAGCCCCGCTGTAATCCTCCATCAGCAGATCGGCGTACATCCTGTTGTGCTTTCGGACTTTAATTTCCGGATATGGTTCCTTGCTCGCGTAACCGGCGGGCAATTGTCTTGCAAAATCCTCCGCCATTTGATCACCTCCGTTTTCTGTGACTGATATATAGTATGGATTGCGGGCCGTTGTGTTGCATATCCGCTATAAAAAAGAAAAACATGCCGTCAATTATAACGGCATGTTTGAATGACATAAAAAACTATTCTTCTTTGGAATCGAATACCTTCATCAGCAGTTTGATTATGCCGAAAAACACGGCCAGCACCACAAATACCACGCCAATTCCGACTCCCATCAGGTTTAAAGCATCAAACAACATTTAAAACAACTCCTTCCGATTATATCAGCCCATAAGCATGGAGATGAGCACGGCGCCCGCGATTACCGATCCGATCTGACCCGATACGTTTGCGCTGATCGCGGGCATCAGGATAAAGTTTGACGGATCTTCTTTCTGCGCCATTTTCTGCACGATGCGCGCGGACATGGGGAACGCGGAAATTCCGGCCGCGCCGATCATCGGGTTTACCTTCTTTTTGAGGAAAAGATTGATAAATTTGGCGAACAGGACGCCGCCCGCCGTATCAAATACAAACGCTAGAAATCCTATCAGCAGGATAACGAGCGTATCCACCTGCAGGAACTGCTGGGCGATCATGGTCGAACCGATGGTGATTCCAAGAAGCAGCGTCACCAGGTTTGCGAGTTCGTTCTGGGCGGATTTTGAAAGCCTGTCCAGCACACCGCATTCCCTGATCAGGTTTCCGAACATCAGAGCTCCCACCAGGGGCACGCCGTCCGGCGCAACAAATCCCGTAATAAGCGTAACGATGATCGGGAAAGCGATCAGCACAGGCTTTTTAATCGGCTTGTCGCGCTCCAGGTCCATTTTGATCCTGCGCTCCGCCTTGGTGGTAAGCGCACGGATAACGGGAGGCTGTATGATTGGCACAAGCGCCATGTACGAATACGCGGCCACCGAAAGCGCGCCGATATATTTGGGGGCGAACAGATTGCCGACAAATATGGTGGTAGGCCCGTCCGCCGCGCCGATAATACCGATCGCAGCCGCTTCTTTTAAGGAATACATTCCCGGACTGATGTATGTGGAAACAAGCACCGCCATTATAAGCGCCGCAAATATACCGAACTGAGCAGCCGCTCCGTAGAATATCATAACGGGCCTTTTTAAAAGTGGCGAAAAATCGATCATTGCTCCGATCGCAATAAAGATCAGCAGCGGAAACAGTTCGGTCGCAATCCCAAAGTTTTGCAGCAGCTGCAAAAACTGCACGTCCCCCATGGAATTTTGAAGAACCGTTGCAAGCGGGAGATTCACCAATATGCAGCCAAAACCGATGGGCAGAAGCAGCATGGGTTCATATTGTTTTTTGATGGCTAAAATGATAAGCACAATGCCGATGACTATCATCACCGCGCTCTGCCAGCTGAAGTTTGAAAAGCCTTTGAGCAATACGTTTACATCCATGTTTTTACCTCAACTAATTATTTTTTAACAATGCCCGCATCAGACTTTTGCGAGCGCCTGCTCTATATCCGCGATTATATCGTCAATATGTTCTATGCCCACCGAAATGCGCACCATTCCCGGCGTTATACCCGCCGCTGCAAGCTGCTCATCCGTCAGCTGCCTGTGAGTGGAACTTGCCGGATGCAGAACGCCCGTGCGCGCGTCCGCCACATGCACAACGATGGCCGCGAGTTTTAAGCTATCCAAAAAACGTACGGCAACCGGTTTCCCGCCGCGCACCGTAAACGACACAACGCCGCTGCACCCTTTAGGGGTGTATTTTTGGGCCAGATCATGATACGGATTTCCGGACAGCCCGGGATAATTTACGGATTCGATTTTACTGCTTTGCGAAAGAAATTCCGCAACGCGCAGGGCGTTTGACGAATGCCTCTCAATCCGCAGCGCAAGCGTCTCCAGACCAAGATTGAGAAGAAAGGCCGCGCTGGCGGGGGGATATACGCCCATATCCCGCATTAGCTGCAGACGCGCTTTGCTCACATACGCCGCCCTACCGTAAGCCTTTGTATAGGAAACGCCGTGATAGGATTCGTCCGGTTCGGTGAGTTCGGGATATTTTCCGTTTGTCCAGTCAAAATTCCCGCTGTCCACGATCACGCCGCCCAATTGAACGGCATGCCCGTCCATATATTTTGTAGTGGAATGCGTCACGATATCCGCGCCCCACTCGATCGGCCTGCAAAGCACGGGCGTCGCGAAGGTATTGTCCACAATAAGCGGAACTCCTTGGCTGTGCGCGATACGGGCCATTTTTTCTATGTCCAGAACCGTCAGCGCAGGATTCGCGATGGTTTCTCCGAAAAGCGCCCTGGTATTTTTCCGGAATGCCCTGGATATGGTCTCCTCGTCGTCGTTCTGGTCTATAAACGTAACTTCGACTCCCAGCCGTTTCAGCGTCACGGCAAAAAGATTGGTGGATCCCCCGTAAATGCTGGCTGCGCTGACCAGATGGTCGCCCGCGCTCAGGATGTTCAGAACGGCAAGCATTGTCGCCGACTGCCCTGAGATCGTACAAAGAGCGCCCACGCCGCCTTCAAGCGCCGCGATCTTGTTTTCCACCGCTTCCACCGTAGGGTTGGATATTCTGGAATAGAAATGTCCCGACTCCTCCAGATCAAACAGCTTTCCCACATGTTCCGCCGAATCGTATTTATAGGTTGTGCTCTGGTATATGGGCAGAACCCTTGGCTGGCCGTTTTCCGGCTTGTAGCCTTCCTGAATACACTTGGTTTCGATCCTCATATAGTATTCCTCCAAAGTAAAAAAAGAATTAGCGCGCTACTGCACTACGTTGTAACCCGCTCCAACCAATGCGTCTATCGCCGCTTCCAGTTTTGCTTCCTTCACCAGGACCCAGTCCGTATCAAAGGTGGATACGACGAACACGCTGATTTTATTTTTGGCAAGCGCCGAGGAGATCCCTGATATAATGCCCGTAAGAGAAAAATCAAGCTCCCCCATGATCTCGAAAGCGCGGAATCCCCTTTCGCACCTTACAGCCGAAGCCGGGGCAAACCGGGATTCGCAGACCAGCGAGACTTCCCTGCCGGTCGAGGAAAGCGTAAAGAATCCGCCGATCCCTTCCGCTTCATGAATACTGTTTAATTTGCACACCGCAAGACTTAAGTCCGTGAGCCGCAGCATGATATTCATATCAATCGCTCCTTTAATTAGTTTTTTTGACATGGGTAAGTCTTCCAAACGCGGCGGGGCAAGCCCCCGCCTACGGCCCGGGAAACGGCGGGATGAACCCGCCTGCACCTCATCCGGCGCTGCGCGCCACCATTCCCACAAGGTGAAGGCAACTCTCTGTTTAATGCTCTGTGAGGGCTGCTGGAAAGGCCAAATGCAAGGCAGCTCGAGCATTATGAGGAAAGCGTAGTTTAAACCTACGCTGACCGAATAAGCGGGGAACTAACGCAGCAGTTGGGGCTTCTCAGAGGTCCGAACACCGTTAGCTTGCCATAAGCAAACATTCATTTTCGCACCTGTAAGGGCCGCTGAAAGCTCCAAATACGCGGCGCTTTGAGCATTCTGACGCAATCGTAGATACTACTACGCTGAGGAAGGAGCGGAAAAGCAACAAAGTAGTTGGCGTTTTTCAGAGGTCCGAACCCCGTTAATTCTGGCGATTGTCACGTATCCTTTTCGTCTTCTTCTCGCTCCTTGGAAGCACGCCCAGTTCAAACGCGCGCACACGGATGCGCACGCCTATTGTCCGGCGCACCGTTTCAAATACCGTCTCTTCGATCGTGGCCATGTCAACGCCCTTCTCCACTTCCATGGAAAGCTCTATTTCGTCTTTTCCGTCGAAATGGTTGATCTCGATCAGATACTCGCTGCTCACGCCGTCGATCTTTCTTAATATCCCGTCGATCTGGGCGGGATAAATGTTCACGCCCTTGACCTTGACCATATCGTCTGTCCGGCCCTGGATGCGGTCGTGCCTGGGATACGCGCTTCCGCACGGGCACTCGCCCGGCAGCAGGCGCGTTATATCGTGCGTACGGTAGCGGATCAGCGGACCGCCTTCCTTTTTGAGAGTGGTGATCACGAGTTCCCCCAACTCCCCGTCCGGTAGAATTTTTCCGGTTTGGGGATCTATTATTTCAAAATACAGAAAATCGTCAAAATAATGGAGTCCGTTGTGGTTTTCGCAGTCTATGGATATGCCCGGGCCGTATACCTCGGTCAGACCATAGATATCGTACACGTCTATTCCAAGGCCTTCGCAGATACGGCGGCGCATTTTGTCTCCCCAATGCTCGGAGCCGATCACGCCTTTTTTCAGATGGATTTTATCCAGAAGTCCTCTTTGCTGCACGGTTTCCGCCAGCAGCAGCGCATAAGAGGACGTGGATGTGAGCGCGGTCGTCTTGAGGTCGATCATCATCTGAAGCTGTTTTTCGGTATTTCCGGGGCCCATGGGCACCGCCATTGCGCCTAAAAGCTCGCATCCGGCCTGAAACCCGATTCCCGCCGTCCACAGCCCGTAGCCGGGCGTGATCTGTATACGGTCTTCGTTGGTCAGCCCTGCAAATTCGTAGCAGCGCTTCATCATTTCAGCCCAGTCCGAAACGTCTTTTTTCGTATAAGGGATGATCACCGGCTGGCCCGTTGTTCCCGAAGACGAGTGGATCCTTACCACCTCGGAATCTGGTACGGCCTGTATTCCCAGCGGATACGCCTCCCGGAGGTCATTTTTATCGGTAAAAGGGATCTTTTGTATGTCTTCCGGCGTTTTGATATCGCCGGGCTCAAGCCCCCATTCCGCGAATCTCTTCTTGAAAAAAGGGCTTTTGCTTGTCCTTTCAAGCTGCCTGCGAAAAAGTTTGAATGTTTCCTCTTTCAAATTCCTCTACCTCACAAAACCAGATTTATTCCCGCATCAAATGCCTTTTCATTTATCTCCGCCGCTTTTTCGGGAAGTAATTTCTTCATCGCTTTTTTTAAAACTTCAGAACCGAACGGAAGGATGCCCTTCTGGGCCGCGGCGGCAAGCATGACCACATTTAAGGTTTTTATGTTGCCGCAGTCTTCGGCGGCAGTGCTGCTGTCCACAAAACACGCGTCGGAATTCTGGGATATGTAATCCAATATTTTTTTCTCATCGTAGGAATCCTGCAAAATGGAAGAAGTCACCGGCGGTATCGGACGGAGATTCACCAGGCATTTTCCGCCTTTTTTCAAACGGCAGAGGTTGCGCGCAGCCTCCGCAGGTTCAAAAGCGATCAGCACGTCCGCCCTGCCCATTGGAATGACGGGACTTTTATCTTCGCTGTCGATGCGCACATGGCTCACCACGCTGCCGCCGCGCTGCGCCATTCCGATGGTCTCTCCGGTACGCGCAAAATATCCATTCTCTATCGCGGCTTCCCCCAGTATTTTGGAAGCAAGTACGGTTCCCTGGCCGCCAACGCCGGCAATCAAAATATCAAAATTCATTTCCGCACCTCCAGATGGATCGCTTCCTGCGGACATACCTGGCTGCAAAGCCCGCAGCCCATGCACAATGATTTTTCTATTTCAATCCTGCCCCTTATACCCGATATGGCGGGACATCCTATTTCGCGCAAGCACCTTTTGCACCCGGTACAGTTACCGCCGATACTTGCATATGACCTTGATTTTTGCAGTGTAGCGCAGAGCGAATCAAATATCAGAACCGACGGCCCCTTAGTATCCACAGCCTCCGAAACAGCTTTCACAGCGCTTTCAAGATGAAATGGATCAAGCCGGCGCACATAGGCCGCGCCGCAAGCCTGAACCAGTTTTTCCAGATCCACAGCCTCGGATACTTCCCTCATCATCGTCTTTCCCACGCCGGGATGAGGCTGATGCCCTGTCATCGCGGTTGTCGCATTGTTTAATATCACGATTGTGATATCAATTTTATTATATACGGCGTTGATAAGGCCGGTTACACCTGAATGGAAAAATGTTGAATCTCCGATAAACGCGATATGCTTCGCCGGATTGCCCGCAGTCTGCATTCCCTGCGCCACGGTCACTCCCGCGCCCATGCAAAGGCAGGTGTCTACCATGGACAGCGGAGCCGCGTTTCCAAGGGTATAGCAGCCGATATCGCCGGTAAAAACCGCGTCCCGTTTGCGCATCGCCTTCTTGACCGCATAAAAAGCGGCCCTGTGCGAACATCCGGCGCACAGCACCGGCGGCCGTGCAGGCAGCGCGGCGCATGGAGCGGCGGCCTCGTCGGACAATTCTATTCCGAAGATCCCGGCAATTGCTTTTTTTGCAACCTCATAGCTAAACTCACCCGCGCAGGGCGTGTGTTTTGTTCTTTTTCCCAACACCTCGGTTTCAAGGTGATGCTTTCCCGCGGTCTCCAGAAGTTTCTGCTCTATCACATCGTCCAGTTCTTCCAGAACGAGCACCTTTTTTAGGCCCTTCAGAAACCGGACCGCAAGGTCTTCCGGAAACGGGTATACGGCTCCGAGCTTTAAGAGCCGGCATTGAACGCCAAGATCGCTCAATGCTTCCTTAGCATAGGAATATGCCATTCCTCCCGCCGCGATGCCAGTTTCTCCGTTTCCCTTTATACCGTTAAATCGGGATTCGGAAAAAAGGCTGCCGATCTCACGCTGCTTTTCCTCCAGGGAAATATGGTTCCTGTAAGACAGGCTGGGGAATATCACCCATTTGGGGTCTTTATGAAATCCCTCCGGCTTTAGTTCGGCTCTTTGTTCCTCTTCTTTCAATACCGCGGACGAATGGCAGATTCGTGTCGTAGGCCGCAGTATAACGGGCAGCCCCGCCTTTTCTGAAAGTTCAAAAGCGTATTTCATCATATCGTACGCTTCGTTCGGATCAGAAGGGTCCAGAACGGGCAGATTTGCATATTCGGCAAACCGCCTGGTGTCCTGCTCGGTCTGCGAGGATATTGGGCCCGGATCGTCGGCTACCAGAACCACCATGCCGCCCTTTATTCCAACGTATGCAAGGCACATCAGCGGATCTGACGCAACGTTCAGCCCGACCTGTTTCATGGTAACCAGAACGCGCGCGCCGCTGTAGCTTGCGCCTGCGGCGACCTCCATGGCCACTTTTTCATTCACCGACCATTCCACGTGGATATCGCCCGGACTCTCGGCCGCCACGGTCTCCAGCACTTCTGTGGAAGGCGTTCCGGGATATCCGCATACCACGCGGACGCCTGCGGCTATGGCGCCTCTGGCCATAATCTGATTTCCTATTAAAAGCTGTCCGCTCATCCGTTCCTCCAAAAATGATAAACTTTTCTTTAATATCATGAAAAAATCCGCCCTATTGTATGCAAACAGCATAGGCGGATAATAAATTTTCGGCAACGACGCCCCTTGAAACCGGATCCTTTGGGGAAACCGTAATCAACTGCTTTTCAGCCCATTATTTTTGGTTTGCAGCCGCCCTCATGTTCCTTCTTATCTTAATAATTCTACCCAGTACGCTCTCTTTTGTCAAACAATATTTGCCTCCAGCCACCGGCCTGCCGTCTGCGGGCTGAACCGGAAGCCATACAGCCTTGAAACTGCCTGCAAATTTCTTCCGCCGAAATTTCAAAATGTGCAATAATAAAGAGGAAACGCGAGAAATCGCGACCATTTTAAAAAAAATCGCAAAAAAAAATATGTATTGCATATATATACCAATTAACATAAACTTTTCAATGATTTTATTGACAATCCCCATGTTTTGATATACCCTGTATGTTGAATTATTATTTAGAAAGGTCGTGAAGATAGGGTTGGCAAAAAAGCTTGAATTGTATGGCTTTAACAACCTCACAAAAACACTTAGTTTCAACATCTACGATGTTTGCTATGCTAAAAGTGAGCGCGAACAAAAAGATTA
>JAEWMJ010000038.1 GCA_023393165.1 Bacillota bacterium
GCCGGATCGATCAGCGCAGTTTCCTCATCCGATGGCAAATCCTTTAAGGTGACGGTCGGCAATGTAACGGACGCGGACGGCGTTTCCCAGGTGCAGCTTGCGGTGTGGAGCGAAGCCGAAGGCGTTGGCAAGGCCAAATGGTACAACGCTTCCAAAATCAGCGGTACAAGCAACTGGCAAGTAACCGTGCCGGTTTCGGACCATGGGAATTACTACGGTAAATATACCTTCAGGTCGTTCGGCTTCGATGCGCTCGGCTGCTCCGGCCAGATGCTTCAAACGACCAATACGAATGAGAATCCTTCGCCTGCAGCAGTATCGATCAGCGCCGTTCCGGCGTCGGACGGCAAATCCTTTACCGTAACCGTCAACAGCGTTACGGATGCCGACGGCGTTTCCCTGGTGCAGGTTGCAGCATGGAACGACGCGGAAGGCGTCAATCAAGCAAAATGGTACAACGCCTCCAGAATCGGCGGTACTAACAACTGGCGAGTTATAGTGCCGGTTTCGGACCATGCAAATTATACGGGCAATTATACCTTTAAATCCTTCGGATTCGACAACGCCGGAAAAGTAGGAGTAATGCTTATCACAAACGCTTCTATCTCTTGATGGAACACTGCACGGGTTCTTCCTGCACAATGGATATGTAAATGGGCGCCTGTTTTTGAAGCAGGCGTTTTTTTATTTTTGACAAAGGAGTATTGTAATGATAACATGAGAAAAAAGTTGATTTATACATTTTTATAGATATTCGGCGTTTTTATGTTTTGCTTAAGCAAACAAATAAAATTTCGATATAAAAAATTAGTAAATATTAAAAACGCTTATAACACGTTATATGAGAGGAAATATAATGAAAAAAAGGGTAAGCTCTGCATTTTTGGCTGTATTAATACTTTTATTTTCTTTTCCTGCCCATTCCCTTGCGGCCGGCAGCGCTATCGAAGCTAGCGGCACATACGATTTAGGCGCCTTCGGGAACGATTCGGTCATATCCATAAATTCGGATCTAACAGTGGTCTTGACAAATACCGGGGATATCAGTTTTACAAACATGCAGATCGTCTGCAGCCCCGGCGTTTCTCTTACAGTTGATAATATAAAAATAGATAATAGGGCCAATGCCGATGCAAGCACTTTATCCTTTGCCGGGAAAAACAATCAGCTTATTTTGGCTGGAGCATCCAGCGTTCAAAGCGGCCAAAACTGCCCAGGGATAGAGGTGATGGCGGAAGCATCCCTTATAATAAACGGTTCCGGGACTTTGTCTGCAGCCGGAGGTGCCGGCGGACCAGGCATAGGGGGTAGAGCCGGAACCAATGGAGGATCCGTTGTTGTTGCTGCCGGAGCGGTATATGCGCAAAAAGGGGACAACGGGGAGGCTGATGTAACCGGAAACCTGGAGTTATCCGGCGATGCGGTTTTATTCCTGAAAAACGGCGGAAGTACTGCTCCCGTTACCGAATCGCATACTCTTCGCACATTCGATGCCATGACGGACGGCGGTATCTACAGTTTTTCCATGCCGGACGGATGGAGCGTACCGATATATGCCTATATAAATGAAAACAATCTTTTTGACCTTTCCTATGATGCAAACGGCGGGGAAGGGACTGTTCCGGAAACCGTTACGCAATACAAGGACAAGGGTTCCCCGATCGCTGTAGCGGAAGGGAACATACTTACAAAAGAAGGCCGGGCTTTCTCCGGGTGGAATACCGCATCGGATGGAACCGGCGAAGATATCCTGGCAGGCGCGGATTTTATACTGACCAAGGATACTGCTTTGTATGCGCAGTATCAGAAAGCAAACATTGAGACTGAGGCGCAGCCCGAAGCGGACGCGCAGGGAGACGCGGGTATCAGCGGTATACAGGATTATCTTGACTCCATGACGCCGGAGCAAAAAGAACAGCTTCTGAGTCAGTATAAGACAGGCAATATCATCCATAAATTTAACTTGCCTGATAAGCCGGAGACAATGCATGCTTTTGCCTTAAACCAGGCTTATCCGTCATCCTATGACTTAAGAATGCAGAATAAAGTAACTTCAATTAAAAACCAGGGCACATCTGGCTCCTGCTGGTCTTTTGCAACAATAGCCTCGCTGGAATCCTGCCTGCTGCCCGTCGAGAACCGCGATTTTTCAGAAAACAATTTGAAGAACAATAGCGGCTATGACATGGATCCCAATACAGGCGGTGGAAACATGTACATGTCAACCGCTTACTTTGCAAGATGGGGCGGACCGATAAATGAAACAGACGACCCGTACGTTGCACCTTCGACCCAATCAAGCTCCGGATCTGTTCAAAAACACGTTCAGGACGTCCTTTGGCTGGACACCAGGGATTTCGCTACCGATAATGATGAAATCAAAAGCGCAATTATTAATTACGGCGCCGTAGATATCAGCATGTATATGGGCGGAGATAATGAGTTGGCGATTACAGATGGCTACTGTTCCTATTACACCAGCCAGGACTTAGGAACGAACCATGAAGTTACGATTGTGGGATGGGATGACAGCTATTCGGCGTCAAACTTCTCCGATTTTGATAACGGAAATGTACAGCCGGCAGGAAACGGCGCCTTTATTGTAAAAAACAGCTGGGGTACAAGTTGGGGAGAAAACGGTTATTTTTATGTGTCCTATTATGATGCTAATTTTGGGACAAGCGGAAATAACCCAAGCGTTTTTTATAACGCAGAATCTAAGAATAATTACTTGGGGATATACCAGTACGATCAGCTTGGCTGGACTGGGTACACTTTAAGTTCAACTGGTTCGAACTGGATGGCTAATGTCTTTACCGCAAGCGAAACCAATAATCTCTCCGCAGTCAGCTTTTATGCGCTGCAGTATTCCACTTCATACAATATCTATGTCGTGAATAATTACACCGGTGTTGGCGACCTTGCAAACAAACGGGTTCTTGCCGCATCGGGAACGCTTACCAATATGGGCTATTTTACAGTAGATCTGGACTCTGCAATACAGGTTAATTCCGGTAAAAAATTTGCCGTCATTGTTGAACTTTCTTCATCTTCCACGTCATATCTGCCGTTGGAATTTCCCGAAACCGAGTATTCGTCAAAAGCTACAGCAAGCGCCGGCCAGAGCTATTATGGAGGCAGCGGGGGCGCATCATGGGGAGATATCACATCGTATTATCCAAATACAAACTTCTGTATCAAAGCGTTTACCGGTAAATTGAATATTACTTTCGACAGACGGGACGGAAGTGAGCCGTACAGTATCGCTGCGGATTACAACAGCCTAATTTCGGCTCCGGCGGCGCCTTCCCGCTCAGGATATAGTTTCCTGGGTTGGTATAAGGAATCCAATTACGTGAATCAATGGAATTTTTTGTCCGATAGAGTTACAGGCAACATCACCCTTTACGCGAAATGGGCGGCTATTCCGACGGCCGGATCGATCAGTGCGGTAGCAGACAACAAGTCTTTTACAGTCACGGTCAGTAACGTAACATGTTCGGATGGCGTGTCTTTGGTACAGCTTGCAGTCTGGAGCGAGGCAGAAGGAATTAACAACGCAAAGTGGTATAATGCTTCCAAAATAAGCGGGACAAACAACTGGCGGGCGACTGTACCATTATCCGATCATGCAAACTACTACGGAAAATATACGTTCAGATCCTTTGGGTTTGACAGCCTGGGTTACTCCGGAGTGATGCTTCAGACAAACCAGACGATAACAAAACCATTGGTTGGTCCACCTACGGCAGGGTCGATCAGCGCCTCGGCAGGTTCTGACGGAAAATCTTTTTCTGTTACAGTAAACAATGTTACGGACACGGATGGCGTTTCACTGGTTCAGCTGGCTGTTTGGAACGAATCCGGAGGCGTCGGCAAAGCCAAATGGTATAATGCGGCAAAAATCAGCGGTACAAGCAACTGGCAGATGACTGTGCCGGTTTCAGACTTTTCAAACTATTACGGGACCTATACGTTCAGATCCTTCGGTTTTGATTCGCTTGGCTATTCCGGTCCGATGCTGACAGCTGCCCAGTCAATTATAAACAGCCCGCCCACAGCCGGATCAATCAGCGCTGTGCCCGCCTCGGACGGCAATTCCTTTAAAGTTACAGTCAGCGGCGTTTCGGATGTAAACGGCGTGTCTCTGGTTCAGGTAGCCGCATGGAGCGAATCGGAAGGTATCGGCCAGGCTAAGTGGTACAATGCGGCAAGAGTCGGCGGTACAAGCAACTGGCAAGTGAACGTTCCGGTCTCTGATCATTCAGATTATTACGGGAACTATACGTTTAGATCTTTCGGCTTTGATTCTCTTGGAGTTTCAGGGGCGATGCGGACTACGGTTTCTTCGATTGTCAGACAGTATCCTTCGGCTGATTCAATCAGCGCTGCGGCTGCATCAGATGGGAATTCGTTTACGGTAACCGTAAACAACGTCAGGGATACAGACGGCGTATCCCAGGTGCAGATTGCCGCTTGGAGCGCTGCGGAGGGCATCAATAAAGCAAAGTGGTATAATGCATCCCAAATAAGCGGGACGAACAATTGGCGGGTGACCGTACCGGTATCCGATCATGCAAATTATTTTGGGTATTATACCTTCAATTCATTTGGATTTGATACGCTTGGACACTCCGGTTTTTTGCTTCAGGAAACGAAGTCGATCGCAAATAGCCCGCCAACAGCCATATCAATCAGCAGTATCCTTTCAACAGACGGTAAATATTTTAAGGTTATAGTAAGCGGCGTTACAGATACAAACGGCGTTTCCCTGGTTCAGATTGCCGCGTGGAGCGCTGCGGAGGGAGTCAATCAGGCAAAGTGGTATAATGCTTCCAAAATAAGCGGAACAAACAACTGGCAGGTAAACGTGCCGATATCCGACCATGCAAACTACATTGGAAATTATACTTTTAAATCCTTCGGATTTGATAGTCTTGACGCCGTAGGAGGAATGCTGAGTACAAGAGCTTCCAATACATAAAATTATGGACTTTCTTGTTGCCGGGAAATTTTTTTACTTTTCCCGATAATTAAGTTATTTATTTTAGCGGGCATTGGATTTTATGAGTAAAGTCAAATTCCTGTTGGCGCCGGCTGAGTTTTCGCTAATCAAATGCGTACCAGCATTTTTCATGATAAGATGTCTTTTAACTAATATTGTAAAATATATGGTTGAATATTTCTTAAAATGTGGTATTATATTAAGAGAAATAAAAAATTTTTTTGCAACCTAAAATTATTTATGAAAACGACGGCGTGTTCCAAATGGACTCAAACTATTAGAAAAGTATGAATCCATATGGAATTTCTATTTTATTAAAAATACATGGGATATTTTTGATAAAATTTTGTTTTTACAGTAAACTATAAGCATGGAAGGCCGCAAAAAACTTTATTTTGGCTTTGCCCGGTAACAGCGCGTTTTATAGAAAGTCATATTGTTTTTTCTTGACTTTAGACAACGAAGCTTGGCGGCCGTTTAAGGGGCGGAAATGAAGATACAAAGAGTATTTTTAATCGTATTGGACAGTTTTGGAATGGGCGCGCTGCCTGACGCCGCAGCATACGGCGACGAAGGAAGCGATACGTTATGCGCGGTCGGAAAGTCGAAATTTTTTCACATTCCAAATCTGACAAAACTGGGACTTTTGAATATAGACGGCGTTTGCGGCAGTCTTCAAAAAAACGCAGTTTTATCTCCCGCTGCCAGTTATGCCAGGGCGGCGGAAATGTCTGCGGGGAAAGATACTACGATAGGACATTGGGAAATTGCAGGTCACATATCCAATGAGCCGCTGCCCACATATCCGGACGGATTTCCCGGAGAAATCATTGCTGAGTTCGAAAAACGGACTGGCAGGAAAGTAATTTGTAACAAACCATATTCGGGTACACAAGTATTGATGGACTACGGTAGGGAACAGATAAAGACAGGCGCGCTGATAGTATATACTTCCGCAGACAGCGTTTTTCAGGTAGCGGCGCACGAGCAATACATAGGCCTCGGTGAACTGTACCGCTGCTGCGGTATAGCCAGAAGCATGCTTACCGGAAAACACGGCGTGGGCCGTGTGATCGCCCGGCCATACATAGGAGAATATCCCGATTTTAAAAGAACATCCAACCGGCACGATTATTCCCTTCAGCCTCCGTGCGAAACCATGCTGAATTATTTGCACAGGGCAGGATTCGATACCATAGGAATCGGAAAAATATTCGATATTTTTGCTGGGAGCGGGATCAGCGAACAGATTAAAACAAAGGGCAATGACGACGGCATGGATAAAACGCTTCAGGCCGCCAACAGCGTTTTCAACGGTTTGTGTTTCGTGAATCTGGTGGATTTCGATATGGTATACGGCCACAGAAACGATGTGGACGGGTATGCCAGGGCGATATCCGAATTCGACGCATGGCTGAACAAAATGATTCCCGAGATGAAGGAAGATGATCTTCTGATAATAACGGCCGATCATGGATGCGATCCATCGACAGAGAGCACCGACCATTCGAGGGAATATGTTCCCGTGCTTGTATACGGAAAAGGTATAAAACCTGGAGTTAATCTGGGAACACGAAAGAGTTTTGCAGATATAGGCGCTGCAATCCTGTCTGTATTTGACATTCAGGGACAAACGGACGGCGAAAGCTTTTGGGATCAAATAAAAAAATGAATATCCTTATATTTGTATAGGATATTCCGGTAAAAAAAGTTAAATTTCATTTTATATTAACCATCTTAGTGCCGCGCGGCCATCCGGCCGCCGGAAGCAGAATTTACAAAGAAGTAAAAAGTGAATAAAAGAGTCAGGACAGGCAAGAACCGATCTTACCCGCTTTTCATATTATACTTAAATCAGGGCGGTACTAAAAATACGGTGAATCAATGTTTACATTGGTGACAATGTAAATGGTGAAATAAACACCCCTAAAGGAGGAAAAAAAATGAAAAAAGTTTTATGCATTGTTTTAATGGTTGCGCTGCTCACGGTGGTCGCTGCGGGCTGCGCGCAAAATGCTCCAAGTACATCCAGCGAAGCGCCTGCATCGTCGGCTGCTCCGGCCTCTTCTGCAGCCGCTTCTTCCGCGGCTCCGGAAGAATCCGAAGAAGCGGCTGCTGCGGGCGGTTATGAAATCGCCATGATCACCGACGTTGGAACGATCGACGACAAATCGTTTAACCAGGGAACATGGGAAGGCGTGAAAGCGTATGCAGAGGAAAACAATATTACGCACAAGTATTACAAACCCGCAGAGAAAACAACCGACGCCTACATCGATTCAATCGGTCTGGCTGTTACGGGCGGAGCGAAAATCATTGTATGCCCAGGATTCCTTTTTGAACCCGCAATTTTTGTAACGCAGGATCAGTATCCGGATGTTAAGTTCGTACTGATCGACGGCCGTCCGCAGGACGGAACGTATACCACGTATAAGACCGGATCCAACACCTATTCCGTTATCTATGCGGAAGAGCAGCCCGGATTCCTGGCCGGATATGCCGCTGTGAAAGAGGGTTATACTAAGCTCGGATTCATGGGCGGTATGGCTGTTCCCGCGGTTGTGAGGTACGGCTACGGATTTGTTCAGGGCGCAGAGTATGCCGCGCAGGAGATGGGACTTGCCGATGGATCGATCGAGATCAAGTACACTTATGTAGGAAACTTTGACGCTACGCCTGAAAATCAGACGATTGCCGCTTCCTGGTTCCAGGATGGAACGGAAATCATATTCGGATGCGGCGGCGGCGTAGGAATATCCGCAATGGCTGCCGCTGAAGCGGCCGGCACAAAAATGATCGGCGTAGACGTAGACCAGGCTGCGGAATCGCCAACCGTCATTACATCTGCAATGAAGTATTTGAAGAATACGGTATATGAAGCCCTGAAAGCTTATTATGCCGGAAGCTTCCCGGGCGGCACGGACGCAACATTGGGGGCTAAGGAAAACATGGTTGGATTGCCGGATGACTTCTCGCAGTTTACCAAGTTTACAAAAGCTGATTATGACAAGATCTATGCTGCTCTCGCGGCTGATACGGATAAAATTGCATCCGATATCAAGAAAGATACGGATGCGGAAACCGCAGCCGATCTTGGAACAAAAGCGGTTGTAGTGGAAGTGATCGAATAGTACTGCCCAACTAAGCAGGAAGGCTGCATAAAGCCTTCCTGCTTCTGTTGTTTTTTAAACCCATATTTTTTATTTGAAAGTTGGGAGGATAAAGTGTGGAATACGTTGTTGAAATGCTGAATATTACCAAACAATTTCCCGGAATTATCGCCAACGATGATATTACGCTGCAATTGAAAAAAGGCGAAATTCATGCGCTGCTTGGCGAAAACGGCGCCGGAAAATCCACGCTTATGAGCGTTTTATTTGGCTTATATCAACCCGAAAAGGGTGAAATAAAACTGAACGGAAAAGAAGCCAAGATTATGAATCCAAGGGATGCAAATAATCTGGGGATTGGGATGGTCCATCAGCATTTTATGCTGGTTCATAATTTTACGGTGCTGCAGAATATCATGCTTGGTGTGGAAACCGTTTCTAAGGGTCTCCTGAATATGGAATCGGCAAGGAAACGGGTAATGGAACTGAGCGAAAAATACAACCTCAGGGTCGACCCGGATGCGCTGATCTCCGATATATCGGTGGGCATGCAGCAAAGAGTTGAAATATTAAAAATGCTATACAAGGAAAATGAAATTTTGATTTTGGATGAGCCGACGGCAGTACTGACTCCGCAGGAAATCGAAGAATTGATGAAAATTATGAAGGAACTCGCTGCCGAAGGAAAATCCATTATTTTTATAACGCATAAATTAAATGAAATCAAGCTGGTTGCGGACAGATGCTCCGTACTGCGGCGCGGGAAACTGATCGGCGTGGTGGATGTTTCATCAACTACCAAGGAAGAAATGTCCGAGATGATGGTAGGCCGAAAGGTTGAACTGAAAATCGAAAAGGAAGACGCAAAACCGGAGGAACCGGTGCTGGTTGTGAAGGACCTTGTTGTAAAATCCAAACGCCACGGTTCTATGAAAAATATTGTGAACCACGTCAGTTTTGAAGTTAAAAAAGGCGAAATCGTCTGCATTGCAGGGATAGAGGGAAACGGGCAGTCGGAACTGGTATACGCGTTGACGGGTTTGATGCCTGCGGATTCGGGCGAAATCATTCTGGACGGAAAAGACGTGCTTCATGATTCCGTGCGCTTCAGAAATACGCACGGTCTGTCGCATATCCCGGAGGACAGGCATAAGTACGGACTGATTTTGGATTATACGTTGGGAGAAAACCTTGTTTTGCAGAGTTATTTTACTCCGCAATTTCAAAAATACGGTTTTTTGAAGAAAGACGAAATCATGAGATATGCGGAAGGTTTGATTGAGAGATACGATATCAGAAGCGGGCAGGGCGCTGCTACCATAGCCAGAAGCATGTCCGGGGGAAACCAGCAAAAGGCGATTGTTGCCCGCGAAATTGACCGGGATCCGGATCTGCTGGTCGCGGTACAGCCCACCAGGGGACTGGACGTCGGGGCGATCGAGTATATTCATAAAAAAATAGTGGAGCAGCGCGACAATGGAAAAGCCGTATTGCTTGTTTCTCTGGAATTGGACGAGGTAATGAACCTTTCAGACCGGATACTGGTTATTTACGAAGGGGAAATTGTCGGAGAGCTTGATCCGAAAACCGTAACTTTGCAGGACCTTGGATTATACATGGCAGGATCCAAGCGAAATGAGGTGGTCTAATGCGCGAGAAAAAAATACAGAATCTATTGAACGAAAGAAAGGTAAACATCCGTTTTCTGTCATCCATATTCGCCATAATCATCGGCCTGCTGTGCGGCCTTGTTATCATGCTTTTCAGCAATTCTGCCCAATCCCTGCAGGGGTTTCAGGTAATTCTCACCGGCGGTTTTTACGAAGGGCCCAAAAGCCTGGGGCAGGTTTTATATTTTTCAACGCCAATCATGCTGACCGGCCTTTCCGTAGGCTTTGCATTTAAAACAGGTCTTTTTAATATCGGCGCGTCAGGCCAGTATATCGTGGGAGCATTCGCGGCGGTGATGATCGGCATTTACGGCGATGTTCTCGGGCCTTTCCAGTGGGTGGTAGCTCTTGTCGCCGCTTTTGCGGCGGGGGGATTATGGGCGCTTTTAACGGGCGTCCTGAAGGCGTATTTAAACGTGCATGAGGTTATCACCTCCATTATGATGAATTATATCGGCATGTACATGGTAAACGCCCTGGTATTCGAGTTTGCGTATGATTCCCTGAAAAACCAGTCGCTGCCCGTCGACAAGACTGCAGTGATACCTAAAATGGGACTGGACAATGTTTTTCCGGGTTCCAGCATCAATGGGGGAATTATAATAGCCGTTCTGGCGGCGCTCCTGATCTATATCATACTGAACAAAACAAAATTCGGATACGAACTGAAAGCCTGCGGATACAACAAGGATGCCAGCCGTTTTGCGGGAATCAATGAAAAAAGAACGATCGTTCTTTCCATGGCAATTGCCGGAGCCCTTGCGGGACTTGGCGGCGGGATTGCATACCTGGCGGGAGCGGGAAAACACATAGAAGTTCTGGACGTACTGGCGGCCGACGGCTTCACAGGTATATCCGTTGCGCTTTTAGGCCTTTCAAATCCGATTGGAATTATTTTTTCAGGTATTTTTATCGCCTATATTACGGTCGGCGGCTTTTATCTCCAACTGTTTAATTTTGTACCTGAAATTATAAATATCATTATCGCTATGATTATCTACTTCAGTGCCTTTGCCCTGGCGGTGCAAATGATATTTAACCGCAGACGCAACAAATTGTGAGGGTAAAATTATGGATACGGTTTATTTTTTAATTCAGCAAACAATGTTTTTTATGATACCCCTTCTGGTTGTGGCACTGGGAGGCATGTTCTCGGAACGCAGCGGCGTTGTGAATATTGCCCTCGAAGGCATTATGATCATGGGAGCGTTTGCAAGCATATTCTTCATCAATGTATTCCAAAGCACCATGGAAGGACAACTGCTGCTATTCCTGGCTATACTGGTAGCCGGAGGAGCGGGTCTCGTTTTTGCACTGATGCACGCGTATGCTTCCATCCATATGAAGGCGGACCAGGTTATCAGCGGTACCGCGCTCAATATGCTGGCGCCCGCATTTGCGATATTTGTTGCGAGAATGGTTTTTACTGTACAGCAGATACCGTTCACAAATACGTTCCGGATCGAATCGGTCCCGGTATTGGGGGATATACCGGTGCTTGGAGATATATTCTTTAAAAACACCTATATTACAACCTATATAGGATTCGGGATTCTGGCGCTGTCGTATGTCGTTTTATATAAAACAAAATTCGGCTTGCGGCTGCGGGCTTGCGGCGAACATCCGCAGGCTGCCGATTCGGTTGGCATCAATGTTTACAGGATGCGGTATGCTGGCGTAATGATTTCAGGATTCTTAGGCGGACTCGGAGGACTTATTTTTGTAATTCCCACGTCCACCAATTTTAACGCTAGCGTTGCCGGGTATGGATTCCTTGCTCTCGCGGTGCTGATATTCGGCCAATGGAAGCCGGTCAGAATCCTGTGGGCCGCCCTGTTTTTCGGGTTTATGAAAACGATAGCCGCTGCTTACTCGGGAATACCGTTCCTCAATGATATAGGGATATCCAACAGTATTTATAAAATGATTCCATATATCGCAACATTGGTGGTTCTTGCGTTTACCTCGCGCAAATCGATGGCGCCCAGGGCTTCGGGTATTCCATATGACAAGGGTGCGCGATGATCCGTTAATTTCCAAAAGTGTGGGGAGAATACTAAATAGGGCCTTGCCGGTTATCCGGCAAGGCCTTTTATGTACGGTTATGATTGAAATATAATTCAATTTCTTTGATGAAAAATCAGCCTTGTGAAATATATTGCAGCTTTATTCAGCAACCGGATAGCTGTTGACTTTGAGTAGGCGTTGGTCTACTATAAATTTATAAAATGTACGGATAATTAAAAATACTTAAATTGACAATTTCCCTATTTAATTCTATAATAACAGTATGAAGTTTATTTTTTTGGCCTGCCTGGGGAACGTTCCCAAGAATCTGGCAAAAGAATTTAGAATCTTTTATCGGAAGTGAATATTTTGAAGCAGGATTATTTGAGCAACGGGAATCTGACAACAATTTGGGATGTGGCTAAGCTTGCGGGTGTGTCCAAGTCAACTGTCTCACGTGTTATGAACAACGGTTCCGCCAGTGCAGAAGCGAGAAAAGCGGTCTTTGACGCGATCGAACAATTAAATTACAAACCAAGCTGTTTTGCAAAAAACATCAGGACGCAAAAATCCATGACCATCGCAATGATGATTCCCGACGCATCCAATTTATTTTATACGGAAATGTACAAGGCCGTCGAAAAAGTAATTTTTGAGCAGGAATATATGACAATCATATGCGATACACAAAACAGCTCCGAATATGAAATCAAGTATGCGGAGAAGCTTCTGGACAGAAAAATAGACGGTTTGATATATTGCACATATAAAATGAACGAAACTACAGAAAACTATTTCATTCAGCTCTCAAAGAGGCTGCCAATGGTATTTATGGATTTTGCGTTCGCCAGATCGGCACAGGCGCAGGACATTTCACTGGTGGCTACCGAGGGTTACAATAGTACCAGAAGCGCTCTAAAATTTCTTTTTGATAAGGGAAAAAGAAAGATTGCATATATTAATTTTCCGAACGACACACAGATTACAATGCCAAGGTATGAAGGGTACCTTAAAGGCCTTGAGGATTGCGGCATTCCATTCAGGGAAGAACTCGTTTATTTCCCGGAGCCGGAAGAAGAGCTGAATGTACTGGATCTGGGTTATGCCGGGGCGCATGAATTGATGCGCGCAGCAGAAGTGCCGGATGCGATCATGGTTGCAGCAGATCCGCTGGCTATGGGCGCTATGAAATATTTGAAAGAAATTAAAATCAGGATCCCTGAGGATGTCAGTATCATCGGGTTTGACAATAACTCAATCAGCAAACTGATCGAGCCTAATTTAAGTACCATAGCCCAGCCGATAGAAGAACTCGGAACACGGGCGGCGCAGTTGCTGTTGAATAAAATTAACGGAATTCAGACACAAAACGAGCATATTGTCTTGGAAGGAAAGTTGATGGAAAGAAGTACAACATAAATTTTTTAACTGTAAAGTGGGAACGTTACCAAAAATGTCGTTTTATAGTATAATTTGAATTATAAAGCCGGCTGCTTTATGGAAGCGGCCGTAGGGGGTGACGGCCGGAAAATTTTTTCGCTCAAACTTCAGGAAACATAAAACAGAAACAACATCTTTTGTATCACTTAAATAATCAGATACTCAAATATTTTCATCATGTTTGCAGCCCAGAAAAATACAAATATCGTGTATAGTTTGTGAAACTATAGTGTGTTGAATATTACCACTAAGAGGTGAGCTATGGGTGAATTGCTTTATGCAAAAGGAATTACCAAAGTCTTTCCCGGTGTCCGCGCTCTGGATAATGTATCCATCAGAATAAATTCCGGAGAGGTTTTGGGGTTGCTTGGCGAAAACGGGGCCGGAAAATCCACTTTGCTGAATGTACTGAGCGGTACGTATAAACAGGATAAAGGTGAAATCTATCTGGAGGGCAAAAAAGTAAATATAGAAAACAAGCAAAGCGCTCTTGGCATGGGGATTGCAATCGTATACCAGGAGCTGAAACTTCATCCAAACCTGAGCGTTGCGGAAAATATCTACATGGGCAGGCTGCCCAAAAACAGGTTCGGAAAGATCATTTACCGACAGCTTTATAAACAGGCGCAGGAACTCCTGGATTTTTATCAGTTTAACATCAACGCCAGGGAAGAATTGCGGTATCTGCCGATAGCAGACCGCCAAATGGTTGAAATTGCAAAATCGTTATCCCGCAGCGCAAAAGTAATCCTGATGGACGAGCCGACGTCCTCGCTGTTAAGCCATGAGGTTGAGCGCCTTTTCGATATCATAAAGGAACTTAAACAAAGCGGGATCGGCGTAGTATTTATATCTCACAAGTTGGATGAAATTGCGGCATGCTGCGACAAGGTACAGGTTTTACGGGACGGAAGGGATGTTGGCGTCCGTACCGTAAGCGAGACAAGTGAAAATGAACTTGTGAAGATGATGGTTGGACGGGAGATCACCGATGTATATCCAAAAAAGACAAATGTTCCGGGCGGCGTAATACTGGAAGTAAAAAACCTGCGGAGAGGCGGCAAGGTAAAGGATATTTCCTTCTCGGTGCGAAAGGGCGAGGTGTTTGGAATCGCGGGGCTGGTTGGCGCCGGCAGAAGCGAACTGGTACGCCTGATATTCGGAGCCGATAAAAAGGACTCGGGAGAGATCTATTTAAACGGCGAAAAGATCGAAATAAACAGCCCGGGCGATGCGATTAGAAACGGTATATTTCTCGTTCCCGAGGACAGAAAGCTGCAGGGCCTGGTTGTGCAGAGAGACATAGAGTGGAACATCGTGCTTCCCCTTATATATAAACTGCAAAAAAAACTGGCTTATGTGGATACAAGCAGTACCAAATCCATGGCTGAAGAACAGATAAAAAGACTGAATATAAAATGCACCAGCCGGGCTCAGCAGGTTGTAACGCTTTCCGGCGGAAACCAGCAGAAAGTAGTGATAGGCAAATGCCTGCAGACCGCTCCGCAGATCATGATACTGGACGACCCGACCAGAGGAATAGATGTCGGAACCAAATCCGAAATTTACAACCTGATCAACGAGATTACCGTACATGGAACCACGATTATATTCATATCATCCGAACTGCCCGAAGTCATCAAACTTTCCGACCGTGTTGCCGTGATCCGCAGCGGAGAATTAAAGGCCATCCTTGACAGCAGCGAGCTGTCTCAGGAAAGCGTTATCAAATATGCGATTGAGGAGGAATAGTGGAAAATGAAAAATGCGGCGGTTATGGCCTCTGCAGAAATAAAAAAATCATCCGGGGTCATGAGGTTTATTTCCAAAAATATGATTTTTATCGCGCTGCTTGTGCTGTGCGCCCTTCTGTCCGTTCTGACGGACAGGTTCCTGACGCCCAGCAACCTGTGGAATATTCTTATACAGAATACCACCGTCGGCATCGTCGCCGTAGGCATGACGTTTGTGATTATTACCGGAGGCATTGACCTTTCCGTCGGATCGGTTGTCGCACTTTGTTCCGCTCTTGGCGCAGGCATGATGAAATCCGGTGTTCCGTGGGGTTATGCAATTGTGGGAATGATTGCGATCGGAACAGGAATCGGATGCGGCCAGGGGCTGCTGATCAGCAGGGTAAAGATGCCGTCTTTCATTGTTACGCTGGGAATGATGGGTATAGCGCGGGGCATGACAATGGTGTATATGCAGGGAATGACAATATCCGGCCTTCCTCAGAATATGCAATTCATTGGCAACGGCTATATCGGCGGAGTGATTCCGTGCGCTGCCGTCATCCTGATTGCGGTATTTTTGATCGGTTTCTATATGCTGAAATATACAACGTTCGGCCGCGCTCTGTATTCGCTGGGCGGAAACCGAGAGGCAACCGAGCTTTCCGGAATCAATGTAAAAAGAGTAGAAAACCTGGCATATCTTTTTAACGGCATGGCCTGCGGAATTGGCGCAATCATACTTACGGCCAGGCTTGGTTCCGCGATCACAACGGCAGGCGAAGGCCTGGAGATGGATGTGATCGGGGCGACGGTTATCGGCGGAGCCAGTCTTGCAGGCGGCCGTGGCACAATGTTCGGTACGTTTGTGGGTGTGCTCATATTGGGCGTTTTGAACAACGGCATGAACATGCTCAATATAGACCCGTTCTTCTCCAATGCCTTAAGAGGTATTGTCATTATTATAGCGGTATTGATCGATACTTTGAGAAAACGCGGAGAAATAGGCTGAATCGGATAATTTTTATCATGATATAAACTTTTGATAGATTCAGTACGCAGTGCCGTGCTGACAATAGACAAATCAAAGGAGGATAAAAAATGAAAAAATTATTGTTTTTCGTGCTTGCTTTTATGCTTGTGGTATCGCTGGCAGCATGCAGTTCCGCAGCCACTCCCGGCTCATCCGCCGCTTCATCCGGCGCGGCGCCGGATGAAGGCGGGTCCTGCACGATAGGATTCAGCCAGTCTACGCTTGCCAATGCGTTTTTTGTAGGAATGCGTATCGGCGTTATTCGGCAGGCTGAAAAAGCAGGCGTAAAGATTGTTGAGGCCAATGCAAACGGCGATATGGCGCAGCAGACATCCCAATTGGAAGACCTGATTTCTCAGGGAGTGGACGCTATCATCGCCTGCCCCATCGATTCGGAAGCTATCGTTACTTCCGAGCAGAAATGCATTGACGCAAAAATCCCGATTATTTACTGTGACCGTGGATCCAAGAGCGGAAACTACAATTCGTTTATAGCGACGGACAACGTGGCGATGGGCGCCCTTGCCGCGGACATGATCGCCGAATACCTTACCGGGAAGAACGGGTCTGCGAAAGGGAATGTTGTGGAGATTCAAGGACTGATGGGCACCTCGGCCGCGAAAGACAGGGGCGACGGATTTAATAATCAGATCAAGGCGAAATATCCGGATATCAAAATCGTAGCCAGCCAGGCCGGGGATTTTGATCAGGAGAAATCCCTTAATGTAATGACTAATATTCTGCAGGCCAATCCGGAAATCGACGCAGTATACGGCCACAATGACGACTGCACGC
The DNA here is from genome assembly GCA_023393165.1 of Bacillota bacterium. GTDB lineage: Bacteria > Bacillota > Clostridia > Christensenellales > Christensenellaceae > JAEYKI01. The sequence continues at coordinate 16,794 of JAEWMJ010000038.1, forward strand.
TGGGTGCAGCCAAGGCGATCGAAGCCGCCGGCAAGATGAAGAAGACGGGAGAAGACGGGCATATTTATATCATCGGAATCGATGGTATTATGGACGCTCTCACTGCAATCAAGGACGGCAAAATCGACGTGACGATTGCGCAGGATCCGGTCGGAATGGGCGAGAACGCGGTCGATCTGGCGGTAAAAATCCTGAAAGGCGAAACTGTTGAGAAAGATATCGCGCAGCCCTTTAAGGTGCTGGATGCTTCCAATTGCATGGATGAATCCAATTGGGCGGTTGCGGCGGCCGCGGAAATGAAATCGTAAGAATGAAGTTCCGGAGGCTTTGACCGGCGGAGCGGAAGCCTGGCCGCCCAAAATGGATTCAGCGTTTTAGGGCGGCCGGGAAGCAAATATACAGGGAACAGGGAAATAGTTTTTTATTTTTTATTGGTTATAAAGACAGCCATATAAGGCTTACAAATTTTTAAAGTCAAGGAGGAAAACATGAACCGGTATTGTTTTGTAATTGAGATCAATGAGGATCAGGTAGAGGATTATGTGAACCTGCATAAAAACCCGTGGCCTGAAACACTAAAGGGGCTGAAAGATGCCGGAGCAAAAGAACTTCTGATATATAATTATAAAAATTTTTCAATTTTATTTTGGGAAGCGGAAGATTTGAACGAAGTCTACCGCATATGGGGCGCAAATGAAGCGTGTTCGAGATGGAACTTAAGGCTTGCAAAAGCGTATAAGGTTGCGCCGAGCATAGACGGATCGGAAGATGTGAAAACCTGTGAGAAGATATTTGATCTGAATCAGCAGTTGGCAGGAAAACTGGAACCGTTTTAAGGGTTCGGTCTGCCGATAAGGCCCAACTACTTTGTTGTTTCTCCGCTTCCTCTTTGAGCCTTTCAGCAAACTTCACTGTGACATCAACTTGGCTTTTATAACTCGAATGCCCCACCTTGTCATATTAAGGAGTGAAGCGACGTCTGCTCTCCAAATGGCAGTTTTAGCACTGGGCATTTGATGAGATGTGAGGAGAATTTATATGAAAGAAAAAAAGTATCTTATTTTTGATTACGGGGCAAGCCACGGCAGATGCCTGGTTGCCAAATGGGACGGCAGTACGTTTTCCATGGAACTTCTGCATGAATATGACAACAGGCCGGTCGCGTTCGGCGGCACATTTTACTGGGATATCCTGCGCCTTGCCTCCGAACTGAACATCGGACTTTCAAAAGCGTTTCAAAAATATCCGGATATCGCGTCGGTGGGCGTGGACACCTGGGGCTGCGATTTTGGTTTTCTGGACAAGCAGGGGCGGCTTCTTGCAAATCCGGCCAATTACAGAGATGAATGGCGGCACGCTTACAAGGGCGCGTTGGACGCTTTGGTGGGGGAATACGAGATATTCAGGTCGGGCGGCGCAAACACCAATCCGATTATGTCCATTTATTACCTGTATGCATTAAAATGCAAGGATGCCGCCGAACTAAAATATGCCGACAAGTTTTTGATGATGCCCGATCTTTTGAATTATTATTTAACCGGCGAGGCAGCCAACGAATATACCAATGCAACCATGAGTCTGCTGGTCGACCAGGAGAATAAATGCTGGAATAAAGAACTGATCAGAAAGATAGGCGTATCCGAAGACCTCTTTCTGGAGATGCGCAAACCGGGAACCGTTCTCGGAAACCTGCGGGAAAGCCTGTGCAGGGAACTGGATATCCCCCAAATACCTGTTGTGACCGTTGCCTCGCACGACACGGCGAGCGCCATAGCAGGCGTGCCATTAAGCGGCGGCGAAAAGGACTGGGGATTCATAAGTCTCGGGACATGGGCGATAATCGGCCGGGAAACTGACGAAATCAAAACGGATCGGGATGCTTTTACAAGCGGATTTGCCAATCAGGGCGGAGTGGAAGGAAAAAATAACTTCGTCAATCTGCTGACCGGATTGTGGATTATCCAGCAGTGCCAGGAATGCTGGAGCAGGGAGCGGGGCGAAAAAGTCGGCTGGGATGAGATCGTAAAGTCCGCGACAGCCTCGCCGTGCGGCCGGGCGTTTATCGATGTGCAGGACGCAGCGTTCGCCCTTTCCAGTTCGAATATGCCCGGAGCCGTCATGAATTATTGCAGGCAAACGGGGCAGCCGCTTGAGCAGTCCATGGGCGGGGTTGCGCGCGTGGTATATGAAAGCATGGTCATGAAGTTTGCTCAATGTCTCCATAATATGAAAAATATCCTGCGGTTCTCGCCGGAAACGATGCATGTGTTCGGTGGGGGCGTTCAAAACAAAATGCTTTGCCAGTGGATGGCCGACGCCATGGACATACCCATAAAAGCGGGTCCGGTTGAAACCACCTCCGTGGGCAATCTGTTGATGCAAATGAAGGCGATGGGAGATATTGGTTCGGCGAACGAAGGAAGAGCCGTATCTGCGGCTTCATTCGATATCGCGGAATATATTCCAAAAAAGGATTCGTCTCTGAAAGAATATTTTGAAAACTACAAAAAACTGTTTGGATGAATAAGAGGCCTGAACGGATTTAATTTTACTGTAAGGAGAACATTATATATGAATTATCCCAGGATATATTTGGTTTTAGACAACTGCTTTGCAATTAAAAGATGGATAAAGCCAATCGAATGGATGACGATCGCAAAGGATTTGGGATTTCATTATGTGCAGGCCAGTACGGACAATGAAATTGATCCGCTTTTTTCTACGGAAGATTACATGGACGACTGGTTTTGTGAAGTGAAAAAAGCCGAGCAAAGGACGTCGCTTAAAGTCGTTAATTTTTATACCGGTTATCAGACTTACCGGACAGTGGGACTTGCGCATCATGACAAACGAATCAGGGATAAAATTATGAACGGATGGATCAAGAACCTGATTGTAAGGATAGCGGATTTAAAAGCAAAAGGGCTCGGGTTTTCCTTTTTTGCCGTGCCGCATGCGGTTCTCCAGGATCCACTAAAATACGGAGAGTTGCTCCGCTCACTGTATGAACAGATGGCCCGAATAGCCGAATTTGCTTATCAGAACGGCAGGGTCCAGGTGAGTTATGAACAGATGTATGCGCCGCATCAGCCTCCCTTTACAATCAATGGGACAAGGGAGTTTATAAAAAATATATATGCTGCATGTATGAAACCATCCTATGTGACAATAGATGTGGGACATATGACGGGGCAGGGCAAGTTTCTAATGCCTTCCAGAGAAAAATTGACGGATGCGGTCCTGAACAATAAGCCGGTCTGGCTTGGAAGCGACAACGCTCAGCAAATGTTTGAGGAGGCTGCCGCTGCCCAAAGCGAAATTCACAGAAATCATCTGATAGATGAAATTATGGCGGATATACATGAGCATGAATACCTGTTTTCGACCTTGGAGGATTCTGATGTTTACAAATGGATCGAGGAGCTTGCCTGTTATTCGCCCATTTTTCATTTGCAGCAGACCAACGGATTTGCGTCCAGTCATGCTGCGTTCACTCCCGAAAACAACAGGGATGGGCTCATCCGGGGTGAAAGGCTTCTTTGCGGTATTAAAAAGTCTTACGAGCTGAATGCCGAAAAATCGCTGCAAGAGCTTGTTCCCGAAATCTTCCTCAGTTTTGAAATATTTACTTCCAACACCGAAACCAAAAAAGAAATTTTAACAAAGCTGAAACAGACAATAGGATATTGGCGGGAATTTGTGCCCGAAGACGGGCTGCCGCTCAATCAATTGGTGTGACCGCGGTTGCTCAATAAATACAAATTTTTACGTATAGTTTTCATAAGCGTTTTATATATTATATAAAGCCTTTTTTATAGAGATATCATAATTTTTGTTTTATTTTATTACGATCGGTCGGAATATTCACAAGAAAACCAGACAAAATAGAAATGAAAAATATATTAAATTGCATTATGTAAGATGGGGAGTTATAATGTTATTTGTAATATTTTGTTAACAGGGATTGGTATCAAAGGCTTAAAGAAATATCTTACCGGAATATTTGAAATTATATATTCTTTAACCGGGTATTCTTTTACAGCCGTAACGGCCGACATTCTCCCGGCATAATTTTATGCCAGGCCGGTATGTTGGCATTCGTTTTATTCTGAGAAGGCGTTTTTAAAGACACGGCGCATTTAATTGGCCGCTGCCGACAAGGGGGATTCGGAATTTGCGAAAGGCAGTCATTTTTATAGCATTAATAATCGGAATATTTGTTTTAACCAGTTTCTGCGCAACCGATATGGATGCGCAGAATGTGTTTGGAAATCTGAACGGAATTAAAAATACATTGTCCGGCGTAATTGCCCGCGCAGGAAACGATCATTCGAATGAAACGGAAATGGCTGAAGCGTCGCCGGAGGCGGCTCCGAGTTTAACGCCAACGCCTGTACCAACGCCAATTCCCACGCCTACGCCGACTCCCGAACCAACACCTGCGCCTACTCCTGTGCTGGTGCCTTATACAATGGCATGGCTGGACGAGTATGCTCCGGCCTCGGTGGCAAGTTTTGACGAGCAGATTGGGGACAACGGGGATTACAGCGAAATTACGAGTTATCCCCCCGCGGATACATACAAATTGATTGTTGATTATCATAACCAGTGCGTATATGCGCTGTCCCGGGATCAGAACGGAGAGTTTAACGTTCTGGTACGTGTAATGATCTGTACGACCGGCGGCAACGGCAACTGGACGCCCGAAGGGACATATGATATGGGGGACAGTCGGGTACGTTTTGGGTATTTTAAAGATTATGACTGCTATGCCCAATACTGGTCTCAAATGATGGGCAGTTTTTATTTCCACTCCATACTGTATTCATCCAGAGATACGGATTCCTACAGCGAAAGCGCTTACAACCGCCTGGGAAGACCGGGATCGCATGGATGCATCCGCCTTTTGGTGCCCGACGCGCGCTGGATATATGAAAATTGCGCGCCCGGTACGCTTTGCGTGGTCACAACCGAATATCCTGAAAATGAGAAGCTGAAAAACGCCTTGCGGCACGGTTACGAGGGAGCGGTGGATTATATCGAGCCCGAAGAAACCCAGGAAGATGCGGAAGGCTGAACCTTTTATAAAAGTCATGTTTAAACTTACTTTAAACTGCGTTTTAATTTTTTGAATAGAAAATGGGACGGGCATAGATCCCGTCCCTACAAGGATGTTTGCGCATGCATGACGCATGTTTTTAAAAAAAGTGCAACTCCTTGTCAAAATTAGTTTGTTCAGCGGCGGCCAAATTATGATGATAATATTTGGATTGCCTGTAAACACTTTGAAGATTAGGGAGGCTCTTTATATGAACGGCGGTAACAAAAAAGTGACGCTTCCTGACGGAAGATTAATACCTCAGCTTGGCCAGGGAACATGGCGGATGGGAGAGAACGCGGCAAAACGCCGGGCGGAAACAGAGTCTTTGCGGGCCGGAATAAAGATGGGCATGACGCTGATCGACACGGCAGAAATGTACGGCAGCGGCGGCGCGGAGGAAATAACTGGAGAAGCAATAAAGGATTTTGACCGTGAAGATCTTTTTCTGGTATCCAAGGTGTATCCCTATAATGCAGGGCGTGCGAACATATTTAAAAGTTGCGAAAACTCGTTAAAACGTCTTTCGGTTGACCGGCTGGACCTTTATCTGCTGCATTGGCGGGGTTCCGTCCCTTTGCGTGAAACGGTGGAATGCATGCAAAAACTGGTTCGCGACGGCCTTATAAAAGGCTGGGGCGTGTCAAATTTTGATCTTCAGGACATGCAGGAATTATGGAGCGTGCCCGGAGGAGACGATTGCCAGGTAAACCAGGTGCTGTACCACTTGGGTTCGCGCGGAATCGAGTTTGACTTGCTGCCCTGGATGAATGATAAAAAAATCCCTGTAATGGCTTACAGCCCGCTTGCACAGGCTGGCCGGCTGAAAAACGGGATTATGCAGAACAAGCTGCTCATGGAAGTATGCCGCCGCCGTAATGCCCAGCCGGGCCAGATACTGCTGGCTTTTGTTCTTCAAATGAATATGATCGCCATTCCAAAAGCGGGAAGTCCGGCGCATATACTTGAGAATGCAGCTTCGTTGGAAATAAAGCTGACCGGCGATGATATCGCACTTCTGTCAGAAGCATATCCCGCGCCTGTGGGAAAAATGCCTCTCGATATGTCCTGATTGGTCCACTTTTCACCAATATTATAGTATAATGATCCGGGGAAATAGAAAAATGGGGGGATTGAGTATGAAAGCGCTGATCACGGGTGCATCATCCGGTATTGGATATGAGATGGCAAAATATTTAAGCGCATTGGGCTATGATATCATTGCTGTTGCAAGGGATTTGGCGCGTCTTGAAAAACTGAAATCAGAGGCTGCGGGCGAAGTGCAGGTCATTACCGAGGATTTATCACAGGAAAAAAATTGCATGGACTTATACGAAAAATTAAAAAACCAGGGGATTGACTTGCTCATCAACAACGCGGGATTCGGTTTGTATGGCGAATTCTTGGATGCCGATCTCGAACGGGAACTGTCTATGATTCATACCAATATCTCAGCCCTCCATATTTTGACAAAACTGTTTTACAGGGATATGGCTGCGAAGAACAGGGGAACCATCATGAACGTCGCTTCGGTCGCAGGATTCATGCCCGGACCGATGATGGCCGGTTATTACGCTTCCAAAGCGTATGTCATTCGCTTGACGCGGGCTATCCGTGAGGAGATACTGGCCCGGAAATCTCTCGTCCGTGTAAGCGTGCTTTGCCCGGGACCGGTGGATACGCGGTTCAATCAAACGGCGGAAGTGGAAAAGGATCTTAAGGGGCTGTCCGCTGCTTATGTCGCCAAATATGCGGTAGACCGGATGCTCAAGGGAAGGTTTATGATCGTGCCGGGCTTAAGTATCAAAGCTGCGTGGATATTTGCAAAAATCTTTCCCGAATCCATGACGGCCAAAGGAGCCTATTATATGCAAAAGAAGAAAAGTAAGGTAAAATAATAGAAATATAATGAAAGAGCTGCTAAAAAAGCGTTTTTTTTTTAATACGGCATTCATTTTTCGTAAATTTGGACGATATAGAATGGAGCGATTTTTGATTTTTCACAAATATAATGCATCGGAGGTAATTAAATGGTCGAAAAAATCGTGAATATGTACGATCTTATATTTTGTATTACCAATACAGGGGATCTTATCAATAACGAGATCACAAACCACCACAGACAGGTTTCCTATCTTGCTTACAGGATAGCTGAAAGTTATGGAGTTTCCAAGGAAGAGCAGCGCGAATTGTTCTTGGCAGGTCTGCTTCATGATGTCGGCGCGTTCTCGCTGAAAGACAGGCTTGAGCTTGTAGATAATGAGGATGTGCCAACCGTCCATAACCACGCGTATATTGGAGCCGGAATTTTGGAGGGCTTTGCGCCTCTTAAAAATGTGGCGAAAATCATCCGGTATCATCATGTTCCCTGGGAAGACGGAAAAGGATCGTTTTTTAAAGGCGCGGAAGTTCCGATTTTAAGCCATATCCTGCATTTGGCCGACCGGATTGCCGTACTGATAAACAAAAAAGAAGATGTAATAGGGCAGATCAAACACATTTCCCAAAAGATTGAAGAACGGTCCGGCAGTATTTTTTGTCCGGAAATGGTGGAGGCGTTTTTGAATATCTGCAACCGCGAGTATATCTGGCTGGATACCGTATATGAACCGCTGATGTCTATAATGCCCAGATTAATGAACTTTGAATCCCTCGAATTAAATATGAAGGACGCTATCCAGTTGTCAAAAATATTTGCAAGTATAATTGACTTCAGAAGCCCGTTTACGGCAAATCATTCCTCGGGCGTTGCGGCCGTAGCGGAAAAACTTGCCCAATTATCGGGATTTTCAGAAAACGAATGCAAGGCAATGCGGATTGCGGGTTATCTGCATGATCTGGGAAAACTCACGATAAGCAACGATATTCTGGAAAAGGCCGGTCCTCTGGACCGGGAGGAATTCAACGCGATACGCAGCCATACGTTTTACACTTACAGGACTCTGCAGGTGATCAAGAATTTTGAGACAATCAATACCTGGGCGTCCCTGCATCATGAACGCCTGGACGGCAGGGGCTATCCGTTCCATCTGTGCTCCGAAGAGATCCCTTTAGGAGCAAGAGTCATGGCTGTTGCGGACGTTTTTACAGCCATCACAGAAGACCGTCCATACAGAATGGGAATGGACCGGGACCAGGCTAAAAAGGTGATCTCCAACATGGTTGAAACCGGCGGATTGTGTACTTATGTTGTGGATATACTCATGGATAACTTTGAAGAACTGAACGATATACGCAAAAGAGCACAGAGTTCATCCAAAAGACAGTATAAAAAACTGCAGGAAATCAACATTATTTAATGATAAAACTGATAGATCCTGGAACTCTTTGTAAGGTCCCCGCGTCTAACCAATGGAGGAGGGCAAAATATGAAAAAAATATCAGCGGTTTTATTGGCGGCGGTATTGGTTGGAGTTCTGGCTGCGTGTTCCGCAGAGGGAGCGGCACAGGGTTCCCAATCGCGGGCGCCTGAAGGAACAGCGGTAAGCGTCCGGGGAGAAATCACCAGCCGCAGTGACAATCCGGACGGAAGCGTTACAATTTTGGTGGAAGGCCAGAAAGAACAGGATACGGAGTACGACAGCGCAAGCGTAACAGTTACGGATAAAACATCAGTTACCAAAAAGGATGGGGCGGAATGCTCGCTGAGCGATCTGCAGGTTGGCGTCAGGGTGGAAGCGTATATGTCCGGTCCGGTTGCGGAATCCTATCCCGTACAAGGCAGAGCCTCTGCGGTTGTGATACTGCCGTAGGATTACAGATAATAGAAAACACCCCAAATTCGAAAGTGGATTTGGGGTGTTTTAAGCCTTCCGGCCGAGAATCCGGAATCAAATATATCGGTTTTATCCGAACTTCGCAACCGGGGGATTTTCTCCGCGCATCCTGAATGATTTTGCCGGTTTTGTGCATGATTAAACATGTTTAAATATTATGGCAGGCGGATATTTTCATATAATCAAGAGGGTTTTGGTATGTAATGTTGAATATACATATAAATTAAGAATATTTTAAACCGTGATAAGCGGTCTCAATGTGAGGAAATTATGATATATTTGATCGATAACGGAAAAATAGAAAAAGTAAACCGGGAAGACGTGAAATTAAACGGGCAAAACAGGTATTGGGGCATATTTTCCTTTAACCAGGTGGAGGATGTACAAAAACTGAATTTCGAAAAAGGATTTCTGAGCGGATTTCTGCTGAATACCGCCACGCGGTTTGAGAGCCATGACGGCTTTGACGCCATCAGCTATAATGTGATGCAATACGGTGAAAAGCAGCTTCCGGTAAAAAGAGTTTGTATTTGTATGCGAAAGGACTTGTTTGTGATTTTGGCGGACAACCCGGAAGCCGTACTTGGCATCGTGGATGAAATTTCAGAAGATGTTGAGAAAACGACCATTTTCGACCGGCTTTTTTATACTTTCCTGGAACGGACAATAGCGGACGACGCATCATTTCTGGACGATATTGAACAGGAGATTGCAGAACTGGAAGACCAGATGATCACCTCCAGCCGGAAAAACTGCGTGGTTGAGATTATATCCCTCCGTAAAAAACTCATGCAGTTCAAGAGGCACTATGAACAGATACAGATCATGCTGGACGCCATACAGGAAAACGAAAACGAACTTATTGATCCCAAAGCCATGCGGTATTTTAAGATATTTGCAAACAGAGTGGACAGGCTTTATCACATCGTTCTGAATCTTCGGGACTATGTGACGCAGGTAAGGGAAGCTTACCAGGCTGAAGTGGATATCAATCTGAACAGCATTATGAAGCTCTTTACGGTAATTACCGCGATATTTCTGCCTCTGACGCTGATAGTCGGCTGGTACGGCATGAATCTGAAACTGCCGGAATACGGCTGGCAGTACGGATACCCCATGGTTATACTGATGTCCGTGGCGGTGGTTGCAATCTGCCTGATCAGTTTCAAACGGCACAATTGGTTCAAGTAAAAAGCGCCGGGCTCCTTCCCTTAGAAAACACAAATTATATTTTTATTTTTTGGCGTTTGTGGTATGATTAGCCTTAAGACTTATGGGGCGACGAGCCGTCTTGTTAAAATATTACGGATTTTAGCCGTCCGAAAAAATTTTGGGAGATGAAATCATGAGAGAATATGCTGTTTCCGCAGGCATGCCCGGACAAACTTTGGATTATGACGTAATTGTGTTCGGAGCGGGAGCTGCGGGACTGTATGCGGCGTTGAATCTGGACGAACGCTTGTCTGTTGCCATACTTAACAAAAGAGGCATGGAGGAATCCAATTCCATGTATGCGCAGGGAGGCATTGCCTCGGTAGTATTGGAAGAGGATACAATTCAAAACCATGTGGAAGATACGCTGATCGCGGGAGCCGGGCTGTGCGACGAAGAAGCTGTCCGGGTATTGGTTGGGGAAGGACCGGAAGAAGTAAAAAAACTCGTACGCCTTGGAGTACCTTTTGACCGTGACGAAAGCGGCAATATCATCGTGTCCAGAGAGGGCGCGCACCGGTACAACCGCATCATACACTGCGGCGGGGACGCGACAGGCTTGCATCTGACCATTACGCTGGCGCTCAACATTTCTCAGCGTAAAAATATAACCGTTATGAACAACATCACCGTTTTTGACATATTGACGGACGAAAACAATGCGGCGTCGGGAGTGATTGCCCAGGACGGGGAAGGCAATAATATGCTGATTCGCGCGCCTTATGTGATTGTGGCGACCGGTGGTATCGGCAGGGTATACCGCAACAGTACCAACTCCAACTGTGCGACCGGGGACGGCATCGCTTCGGCCCTGCGTGCGGGCGTCGAACTGAAAAACATGGAATTTGTCCAGTTCCATCCGACGGCTCTGATCCATCCGGATGCAAATATGCGGTATTTTTTAATTTCCGAAGCGCTCCGCGGAGAAGGTGCAATACTGCGCAACAGGAAATGGGAGCCTTTTATGCAGAATGTCCATCCCATGGCAGACCTTGCGCCCAGAGATATTGTAACGCGGGCCATTGCAGGCCAGATGCGCAAATACGATCTGCCAAACGTTTATCTGGACATTACGTCGCGGCCAAGGGAGTTCTTAAGCAAGCGGTTTCCGGTGATATACGAGGAATGCATGAAGCGGGGTATAGATATCGCGATGAACTGGATTCCCGTGATACCTGTGCAGCATTATTTTATGGGTGGCATAAAAACCGACCTTTGGGGAAGAACCAATATCGAAGGACTTTACGCATGCGGCGAGTCTTCCTGCACCGGGGTGCACGGCGCGAACAGGCTTGCAAGCAATTCGCTTTTGGAATGCCTGGTATTCGGCAACCGTTGCGCCAAGGATATCAACGGCCGGGAACTGCCCAAGAGAAGCCAGCCGAAAATATCATCTGAGAGCAAAAGCGAAGCAAATATTGATTTTGACGCCTATCGGACGCAGATTCGCCGGAATATGACCAAAAAAGGCGGCATCATCAGGACCAAACAAAAAATGGAGGAAGCCGCCGGGCTGATAGGGGATTATTATCAGCAACTGAAAGAAATGAAGCTTTCAAGCCGCCTGCATGTGGAAACATTGAATATGGCTGCGGTCGGACTGGAGATACTGAAAGCCGCGCTGAAACGCCAAAAAAGCGTGGGAGCGCATTACCGCTGCGATGATGCCGAAAGCCTGGGAAAGGAATAAATATGCTGGATTTTTTCATAGTGGACGATATTATAAAAAATGCGTTGAAGGAGGATATCGGCTGGGGTGATGTTACCGCTGCCTCCACGATACCTTCGGACAAGCAGATTGAGGGGAGATTTATTGCAAAAGAGGAAACCGTTGTGTGCGGCCTAGAGGTCGCACAAAGGGTTTTTTACCTGATAGATCCGGCTATAAAGATGGATATCCATATTCCGGAAGGTGAAGCCGCATCCAAAGGAGATGTGATTGCGAAGATATGCGGAAACGCAAGGTCCATATTGACCGGCGAACGGGTGGCGCTCAATTTTTTGCAGAGAATGTCCGGGATTGCCGCGCGCACCACAAAATGCGTGGAGAAGGTTAAAGGCACGCGCGCGATGATTACCGATACCAGAAAGACGACGCCGGGACTCAGGATACTGGAGAAATATGCGGTGCGGACGGGCGGCGGCAGAAACCACAGGTATAACCTCGCGGACGGAGTGCTGATCAAGGACAACCATATCAAAGCGGCCGGCGGAATACGGGAAGCTGTGGGAGCGGCGCGCAGAAACATACCGCATACCATGAAGATCGAGGTTGAAGCAGAAGATTTCGCTATGATTGAAGAGGCGCTTGCCTGCAACGTAGAAATCATAATGCTTGATAATATGACTGTTCAGGATATGGAAAAAGCCGTTAAGCTGATAGGGGGAAGGGCACTTGTTGAAGCGTCCGGCAATATGGGAGACAAGGACCTGAAAGAGGTTGCCGATACGGGCGTGGATATCATATCCATCGGCGCGCTTACGCATACCATTAGATCGGCTGATATCAGTTTACGGTTTGCCTGATCCGGGTGGAATAACTAAAAACAATGAAAAGGCGCAAGGACGCCTTTTTTTAATGCCACAAAAAGGTAAAAAGCCTATTTGTGACGGCAATGTTCACATAAAAAACATAAGAATATCAAAAACACATGATATGATGCAAAAAATAAAGTATCATATATACTCACTTCATGCGCGACTGGTAGCGATGAAACATCGCCAGATCTTTTATTGTGTATGTATTAGAATTTAATTTTTAAAGCCGGAATTGATTTTATTAGAACCGGCGGAAATTTTTGTAATATTGGGAGAGCTTTTTAATGAAGAAAAAAATCAACAGAATCGTTGGTGTTCTGGTAGCTGTATTATTAATAATTTCGTTTATTCCTATAGCCTATGCGGCGGAGGATACTTCAGCCCCTATTGCCGTCTCGTTTTCGCCGGAAACGGGCTTTGTTGCAGGCGAGGAAAGTTTCACGGTTGCGGCAGAGGGCGTTTACGATCCGTCCGGTGTAAAAACCGTTTCCTTTGTTGTCTACAATATTGCCGACGGACCTTTATACCAGATTGAATATAATGCGGCCGATATGGGGAACGGTACATGGGCGCGGAACATTGACCTTAGTTTTTTTGGAAATAAAACAGGCACCTATGTCGTCAACATATGGGGACGCGATAATAATGAAAATAAGGGATTAATGGGTTCTATAAAAGTCGAGGTCCCCGCACCGGTTTCAGAAAAAATTGAGTCATTCATCAATGCTGCGATGGCGCAGCTTGGAAAACCGTATGTCTTGGGCGGAAAAGGCCCTGACGTATTTGACTGTTCGGGGCTGGTATATTATGCGCTGAACGCCAGCGGATATAATATAGACTATATGACCTCCGCGGGATGGGCTGCGAGCAGCTATACCATTGTCCCGGCCAATGATCTGCAGCGGGGAGACATTATATGTTTCAAGGGACATGTAGGCATTTACCTTGGAAACAATTCCATGGTTGAAGCAAACGGCGTTGTGCGGATAAGGGACAGCCTGTTGGACAGCAGTTATTTTGCCAGCAACTTTATCTGCGGACGCAGGGTATTTGAATAAGCGCAGCCGGAGAAGAGGTAACAATTATATTAGATATAAAAAAAAGAGTATTCATAAATGCTTTTTTTAATGCCGTACAAAAACATGTGAAACCGAATCATTTTGCATGAAATTTTTAGTATTCATGAGAATAAAGAATAATATCCGGAATATCATCCGAAAATACATGTATATGTGTAATCGCGCGAGATTGACAAAAAATTAACAAAGTTAGATAATGATATTGTGAAATAAATAACAATCTGAAGCGTAAACGCTTCTTGGAAAATAAAGATTTTAAGTTTAATGGAGGTTTTGTAAGATGGCTAAAACGGAATACCAGGCTGCAGAGCCAATGGAGGGAAACAGCAGGGAGGCTGCCTTAAAAGCTGCCCGCCCCGCAAAAGCAAGTGTTGCCCGGACGTCGCCTGAAAAACAAAAAGAGGCGCCGGAAGAAATCGATGTGGACGCGATGATTGACGAACTGGTCGGAAACGCAAACAATGCGCTGGAACAGTATATGGAAATGGACCAGGAACAGGTGGACAGGATCGTGCACGAAATGGCGCTGGCGGGTCTGGACAATCACATGGAGATCGCCAGAATGGCGGTGGAAGAAACGGGAAGAGGCGTTTTTGAAGACAAGGTCATCAAAAATATCTTTGCAACGGAATATATCTGGAATTCTATCAAGGACCAAAGGACGGTAGGCATCATAGAAAGGAACGAACAAGAAGGCTATGAAAACGTAGCGGAACCCGTGGGCGTTGTCGCGGGCGTGACGCCGGTAACAAACCCGACTTCCACTACGATGTTCAAGGCGATCATATGCGCGAAGACAAGAAATCCCATCATATTCGCTTTTCATCCGTCCTCGCAAAACTGTTCGGCGTACGCCGCACAGATACTTTTGCGGGCTGCGATCGCGGCAGGAGCTCCAAAATACTGCATTCAGTGGATCAAATCGCCTTCCATTGAAGCGACAAACAAATTGATGAATCATCCGGGCGTATCCCTGATACTTGCAACAGGCGGATCAGGAATGGTTAAAAGCGCGTACAGCGCGGGTAAACCTGCGCTGGGCGTAGGACCGGGCAACGTACCCTGCTACGTTGAGAAAACGGCGAATGTGAAACGGGCAGCAACGGATCTGATGATATCAAAAACTTTTGACAACGGAATGATCTGCGCCTCCGAACAGGCGGTGATCGTGGACCAGGATATCAGCGCGGAATTTGAACAGTTTCTAAAGGATAACAACTGCTATTTCCTCAAAGAAGATGAGATCAAGAAAGTTGCCGATTTTGTGATTAAGATCGACAAAAGGCAGGTGAATCCCGCCGTGGTGGGAAAACCTGCGGCCTGGATCGCGCAGCAGGCGGGCGTGGAAGTCGACCCGGGGACAAAGATATTGATAGCAAAACTGGATGACGTGGGATACGAGTATCCACTCTCCATGGAAAAACTTTCGCCCGTACTGGCATATTACGTCGTTAAAAACAGCCGGGAAGGATTTGAAATCGCAGAAAAGATGCTGCGGCTGGGCGGACTCGGACATTCTGCGGTGATCCACTCGGAAGATCCCGCAATAATCGAAGAATACGGCAAAAAAATGAAGGTTGGCCGTGTGATCGTAAATTCTCCTTCCTCTCAGGGCGCGATAGGCGATATTTACAATACAAATACGCCTTCGCTGACGCTTGGATGCGGTTCTTACGGGCACAATTCCACTACCTCCAACGTATCCACCGTCAATCTGATCAATGTAAAGAAGATCGCCCAAAGGAGAGTGAATATGCAGTGGTTTAAGATCCCGCCCAGAATTTATTTTGAACATGGCTGCATCCAGTATCTTGAGAAAATGCCCGACATATCCCGCGCTTTTATCGTTACGGACGAAGTAATGCAGAAGCTGGGTTATGTGGATAAGCTGCTGTATTATCTGCGCAAACGCAAGGAATACTGCCACAGCGAGATCTTTTCGGACGTGGAACCCGACCCGAGTGTACAGACGATCATGCGTGGCGTTCAGATGATGAACGAATTCAAACCGGACGTGATCATCGCCCTGGGCGGAGGAAGCGCTATTGACGCGGCTAAAGGAATGTGGTTGTTTTATGAGCATCCTGATACCGAATTTGAGGGACTCAGGCTGAAATTCCTGGATATCCGCAAACGCGCGTTCAAATTCCCAAGACTGGGGGAAAAAGCGAAATTTGTCGCGATCCCAACCACATCCGGAACGGGCAGCGAAGTGACGAGTTTTTCTGTTATTACGGACAAGGAAAACGGCAATGTGAAATACCCGCTGGCCGATTATGCACTGACGCCTACCGTCGCGATCATAGACCCGGAGTTTGCGATGTCCATGCCCAAAAGCATTACGGCGGACACGGGAATGGATGTTCTGACGCACGCGATAGAGGCGTACGTATCCATTATGGCTTCCGATTATACCGACGGGCTTGCAATAAAGGCCTGCGAACTCGTTTTTGAAAATCTTTACGATGCGTATACCATGGGAGCGACCAATGCGGGGGCAAGGGAGGCCATGCACAATGCGTCCTGCATTGCGGGCATGGCGTTTACCAATGCGTTTTTGGGGCTGAATCATTCCATGGCGCATAAGCTGGGCGGCCAGTACCATATACCGCACGGAAGGGCGAATGCGATTCTGCTGCCTTATGTGATCGAATACAATGCAAAACTCCCGTCCAAATTCCCCGTGTTTCCCAAATACGAGAGATTTATTGCGGATAAGAAATATGCAAAAATTTCAAGGTATTTGGGATTCGGAGAAAAGGACGACGCAAAAAGCGTAGCCGCTCTGGTGGAAGCAGTACGTGGACTGACCAGCAAATTGGATATGCCTCTGAGCATCAAAGACTGCGGTATCAGTGAAAAAGAATTTTTAAGCAACCTGGATCTGCTTTCCTACCGTGCGTTCGAAGACCAGTGCACGACGGCCAATCCCCGCTATCCGTTGGTGGAGGAGATCAAGGAGATATATTTAAAGGCTTATTATGGAAGAAAATAAATAATGTAAAGTCTACTGAAAAATCACAGCCCGGGAACTTTCCCGGGCTTTTTATCTATAATATATGACAGGGGGCTTTTTTAACACATTTTGCATGGTTAAAAAACGGCGCTAAAGGAATATTAACAACAGAATCGGCAGCCGCATACCTTAAGTATAGACATCGTTCAGGAGATGGATTTTAGTTGGAATATTATTTTGGCGCCCATCGGGCAAAAGCCGTTTTTTTACCGGCTTTGGAAAATAAAATGAATCAAGTGAATACTAATTGTGAAAATATAGAGATCGAAAACGATGAGAATTTCATTAAAATAAGGGTGGATTCATTAAACGGAAAAGCGGGAGATACAGTATGCGACGCGGTATTTGACGTAATTGAGCAGGTTGGGCAGCCCAGATGCCTTGCGTTTTATTTAAACAGGCATTATGATTTTTTATCGGAAGATTTAAGATGCAATGTGCTGATCAACACGCTGAAAGAACTATGGTTTTGCGAGGATATTTTTTTAAGGGAACAGATAACGGCCAAGATCAAAAAATATCTGGAGGAAGAGTCGGATACTCTGCTGATAGACGGATTTATAGATTTTCGTTTAAAAGAATTCAGCCAATTCTGGAAAAGCAAAGTGGATGAAAACATCAACAAATGTTTTGTCCGGAGCGAATACGACGAGTTTATCGACCTCCTGCGCGCGTATGTAAACCTGCGGCCTGCAAAGATCGATCTGGTGCATATTTTGCAAAAGGAAGATGATTATATGATGTTGGACGACGGGGGAAAAACAATAGACACAAGCCAGCTTTTCGAAGAAGGCGACGTCCGGACCGTAGAGGATGAGATATTCAGCGCGCTTCTTGCGATCGCTCCCTCCAAGATCATATTTCATAAGTCCAAAAGAACAAACGCCATATTTTTA
The DNA here is from genome assembly GCA_023393165.1 of Bacillota bacterium. Taxonomy (GTDB): domain Bacteria; phylum Bacillota; class Clostridia; order Christensenellales; family Christensenellaceae; genus JAEYKI01. The sequence goes on from JAEWMJ010000038.1 coordinate 34,409, forward strand.
CGGTTGGTGCAATCGGTTTTTGAAAGCAGGGTGCACGTGATCGAGTAGGGCTTGCCGAGTTGACAATAGTGTTTATTTCGCCTATAATCGAAGTTGGTTTACTATAATGATATTGATATTTTGATAGAGGCGAATGATCATGACAAACGATTTGAACACACTTCGGCATACCGCGTCCCATGTACTGGCGGCTGCGGTCAAAAGGCTTTTCCCTGAAGCCAAACTGGCAATCGGACCTGCAATCAAAGACGGATTTTACTACGATTTTGATGTGGACAAGCCATTTACTCCTGAAGATCTTACGGCCATTGAAAAAGAAATGGCAAAGATCGTAAAACAAAACATTAAAATGGAACGTTTTGAACTGCCCAGGGAAGAAGCCGTTGCGAAAATGAAAGAAGCCGGTGAACCCTACAAGGTGGAGCTGATAAACGATCTGCCGGGAGACGCCGTTATCTCGTTTTATAAGCAAGGTGATTTCACCGACCTCTGTGCCGGGCCGCATGTGGCGCATACCGGACTGGTTCGCGCATTCAAACTCTTAAAGACGGCGGGCGCCTACTGGCGGGGTAACGAGAAAAACAAGATGCTCCAGCGCATATACGGCACTGCCTTTGAAAAACGTGAAGATCTGGAAGTTCACATCAAGGCGCTAAAAGAAGCGGAAGAGCGCGATCACAACAAGCTGGGCAGGGAGCTGAAATACTTCACCACCAATCCTTCTGTTGGACAGGGATTGCCTCTTATCATGCCAAAAGGCGCCAAGACCATCCAGACGCTGATTCGCTTTGTTGAGGATGAAGAGGAAAAGCGGGGATACATGTTTACCCGTACGCCGTTTATGGCAAAAAGCGACCTCTACAAAATTTCAGGACACTGGGACCATTATAAGGACGGCATGTTTATATTGGGCGATGAGGAAAAAGACGATGAGGTTCTGGCGCTCAGGCCCATGACCTGCCCTTTCCAGTACATGATATACAATTCCGAAATGCATTCCTACAAGGAACTGCCAATAAGGTATTCCGAGACGTCTACACTGTTCCGCAACGAGGCGTCGGGAGAGATGCACGGACTGATACGCGTGCGGCAGTTTACGCTGGCCGACGCGCACATCATATGCACGCCCGAACAGCTCGAAGACGAATTCAGGAGCGTTCTTGATTTGATTCAATATATCATGAAATGCCTTGGTATCGAAAACGATATCCGGTACCGTTTCTCAAAATGGGATCCCAGACATACCGAAAAATACATCAACGATCCGGAAGCGTGGGACAAAACGCAGGCAATCATGAAAAAAATTCTGGACCATATCGGTCTTGCCTATACCGAAGCGGACGATGAGGCGGCGTTCTACGGTCCCAAACTGGACGTTCAGTTTACCAATGTTTTCGGCAAGGAAGATACTTTGTTTACCGTGCAGATCGACTTTGCGCTGGCTGCAAGGTTTGAAATGACCTATATCGATTCTGACGGGCAGAAAAAAATGCCTTATATCATCCATCGGTCTTCCATAGGCTGCTACGAGCGCACGCTTGCCATGCTGATCGAGAAGTATGCGGGCGCGCTGCCGCTTTGGATCATAAGCGAGCAGGTACGGCTCCTCTCCATTACGGACAGGGCGGCGGAATACTGCAAAGCGTATGCGCAAAAACTGCGGGAAGCGGGCGTCCGCGTGACTGTGGACGACCGGCAGGAAAAGATCGGATATAAGATCCGGGAAGCCCGCATGGAACGGATTCCTTATATGCTTGTTGCGGGAGACAAGGAAGTGGAAGAAGGCACTTTTGCAGTGCGCAAACGGGGCGCCGGCGAGATCGGGAACATTGCCGCGGAAGAGTTTTTGGAGCTGGTTATAAAGGAAATCAGGGACAAAATAATATTCTGAGGTCTTGACAACAAAAACATCCATATGGTATAGTTTTATTTGTATGAAGTAGAAACACCCGTTTCTCACCTGCCGGTTACTGTATTGGCTGGTCAATGAAGGACTTGATTATTTTTGTGTGCGGGTATTTTTACCCGCACATTTTGGTTTATAGATCTTTTCATTTTGCATTCGTGCAAAAGTAGACTATATAAGGAGGCGGTAATATCGCTAACGAACTGCTCATCAATGAGCAAATCAAAGACAGGGAAGTAAGAGTGGTAGCAGAGGACGGAAGCCAGCTTGGCATTCTGCCGCTGGCCGAAGCACTACGCATGGCGGATGAAAAGGAGCTTGATTTGGTGAATATTTCACCCAAGGCAACTCCGCCGGTCTGCAAAATCATGGATTACGGCAGATTCCGGTTCGAACAGGAAAAACGCCAAAAAGAAGCCCGTAAAAATCAAAAAGTGATTGTGCTGAAAGAAATGCGGCTATCGTCAACCATTGACAAACACGATATGGAAGTGAAAGCCAAGAACGTCATCAAGTTCCTGCAGAGCGGGGATAAGGTGAAGGTTTCCATTCGGTTTAAAGGCAGACAGTTGAGCCATACCGATCAGGGGCTTTTGGTAATGAACGAGTTCCTTACTATGATCCAGGAAGCGGCGGTTGTCGAAAAGGCGGCAAAGATGGAAGGCAGAAGCATGTTTATGATATTAGCACCAAAGAACTAGAAGGAGGGCAAATAAAAATGCCAAAAATGAAAACGCACAGAGGAGCGGCAAAACGGTTCAGTCTGACAAAGACCGGCAGGGTAAAAAGAGCAAAAGCTTATAAGAGCCATATCCTCAATAAGAAATCATCCAAGAGGAAAAGAAATCTCCGTAAGGGCACATATATTTGCGCGGCGGAGCAGAGAAACATAAAAGTGTTGATTCCTTATAAGTAATGTCCGCTGAATAAAACAAGGACATTTACTGATCGTCGCACAAATTTATAGTAATGTAGGAGGTAAGCTCAATTGGCAAGAATTAAAAGGGCAGTGAACGCCCACAAAAAGCGTAGAAAAGTTTTTAAACTGGCGAAAGGATATTTTGGTGCAAAATCCAAGCAATACCGCTCGGCAAAAGCCGCGGTAATGAAATCGCTGAATTATGCATACATCGGCCGCAGGCTGAAGAAGCGCGATTTCAGGAAGCTTTGGATCGTGCGTATCAACGCGCAGGCCAGGCAGAACGGCGTAAGCTATTCGCAGATGATGAACGGCCTCAAAAAAGCCGGCGTGGATATCAACAGAAAGATATTGGCGGATATGGCGGTTAACGATAAGAATGCTTTCGCTAAACTGGCAGAACTTGCAAAGAAAAGTGTTTGATTGAATTAAGATTGTAAACCCCATCTGATAGATGGGGTTTATGTTTTTACTGGATGAACGGAGCCGAGCGTATGCCAAAACGTGATGAGGCGCGGAAGAAAACAACTAATTTTCTTATAAGTATAAGAAGAGGCAGCGCGAGTTTTGGGAAATATTTTGTCAGGAGGACGGAAGGGGGATTCCGATTTCCCCCTTTACGTCCTCCCGACACCCACCATAAACCCCTTTAATCGGCCCGCAGGGGCCTGGGGTCATACTCCCCAAGTCAATCTCCAATGCTTGCCCATATTAATCTGCTCTCTTTAACGCGTAGTATACTGTATTATGAGATGCTTTTTAAATTAATGTGTATAAGAAAAGAGTTTATAAAGATATATGGTTTTCTTTTGGATACCTTTTCTTTTTTAAAAGAAAAGGTATAGAAAAAAAGATGATATGAAAAAGATAGACAGTCTGCAGAACGAGACAATTAAAAAGGCGCGCGCGTTAAAGGCAAAGAAGGGCCGGGAAGAATACGGCCAATTTTTGGCCGAAGGCGAGAAATGCGTGGAAGAGGCGCTGCTTTCCAGCTTTCAGGTGGATAGCGTATTTCTGCATGGCGAAAGCCATGCGATACAGGCCCTGGCCAAAGAACGCGGGGTTGAGGTGATACAGGTATCACGGCCCATCATTGAAACGCTCACAAGCGTCCAGACGCCTCAGAACGTTGCGGCCTGCATAGCCATTCCGGGGCAAATAAAACCGGCGGGCGGCCTTGTGGTTGCGCTGGACGGGGTATCCGACCCGTCGAACGTCGGCAGCATCATCCGCAGCGCTGACGCCGCGGGAGCTTCGGGAGTGGTAATGGGCGAGGGGAGCGCGGACTATTTGAACCCCAAGGCGGTGCGGGCCTCCATGGGCAGTATTTTTCATCTGCATGTTTATGAAGGGGACCTGAAAACCTATCTATGCGAATTTAAAAAGACGGGCAGTGTAATTGCCGGCCATCTGAAAGGAGAGCCCATAATGCCTTCCTTAAGCAACATGTGTCTTGTCATCGGGAACGAATCGAGGGGCGTATCCGAAAAAATAACGGAAATATGCGACTATTTATATAAAATACCCATTTACGGACGGGCTGAAAGCTTGAACGCTGCAGTTGCCGCGGGTATAATGATGTATATGGCAAAAGAGAAAATGGAGAAGGCGTAGTAACCGTTCATTCATTCGGGACACAGCCTTGGCGGCTGGTATTTGTACCCTGCGTGTCGCTAAAAGCTTGGAATAGCGCTGCTATTCCTTGCGCTTTTGCTCCTGGCAGGACGCAAATCCATCTCGCCAATTCCATATCCCTCATTGAATCATCGGTTACGAGAGGAGTTTACAATGAAAGAAAAGATCGATAGCATACTGGCCGAGGCAAGGAGCGCTCTTAAGGAAGCGGATACAATGCAAAAACTGCAGGATGTCCGCGTGCGTTTTCTGGGGAAAAAAGGCAGTGTAACGGCCCTGATGAAGGGAATCGGCGATGCCTCACCCGAGCAGCGGGCGGAAATGGGAAAACTGGTCAACACCGCGCGGAGCGAGATCGAAAACGTGATCGAAGCCGCGCTTTCAGAGATAAAAACCAGTGAAAAACTGAAAAAATTGAAGGAAGAAACAGTGGATGTAACGCTTCCGGGAGCCGGAAGCCCGATCGGTTCACTGCATCCTTTGACGATCGTTTACCGCGAGATCAGGGATATATTCCTGCGGATGGGATTCGATGTTTTTGAAGGCCCTGAAGTGGAAAGCGATCTTTACAACTTTGAGATGCTGAACATTCCCAAGAACCATCCCTCCAGGGACATGCAGGATACGTTTTATGTAACGGAAGATATCGTCCTGCGCACACATACGTCGCCGGTACAGATACGCACGATGCTCAAAGCAAAACCGCCTATCCGGATGATATGTCCGGGACGGGTATACCGCTGCGATGATGTGGACGCTACACATTCCCCGGTTTTCAACCAGGTGGAAGGCCTGGTGGTGGACAAGCACATCACGCTTGCCAATTTAAAGGGAACGATCAACGCTTTTCTGAAAGAGTTTTACGGCGAAAACACCATAACCAAATTTCGTCCCGGATTTTTTCCGTTTACGGAACCCAGCGCAGAAGTGGACGCAACCTGCAGCCTGTGCGGCGGCAAAGGCTGCCCGGCCTGCAAAGGCGCGGGCATGATTGAAGTTTTGGGATGCGGCATGGTAAATCCGGTTGTACTTAAGAACTGCGGCATCGATCCGGAAGTATATTCCGGGTTTGCATTCGGATTGGGGCTTGACAGGCTGACCAATATCAAATACGGCATCACGGACATCCGGCTGCTGTATGAGAATGACGTACGCTTTTTAAATCAGTTTAAGTAGGAATAGGATTAAGGAGAATAGATATGCTTGCACCTCTGAGATGGATAAAGGATTATGTGGATACAAACGAAGATGCTGACACGATAGCCAAAAAAATGATAATGATTGGCAACGGCGTAGAAGATATTGTACGTTTGGGCGAAAATATAAAAAACGTTGTGGTGTGTAAAATCACCAAGATTGAAAAACATCCGGACGCAGACAAACTGCTCGTCTGCCAAATTGACGCGGGCAAATACGGTGAACTGCAGATCGTAACCGCGGCGCAAAACGTGTTTGAAGGAGCGTATGTGCCGGTTGCTCTTCACGGCGCGGAACTTGCGACCGGGCAGATAATCAAGAAAGGCAAACTGCGCGGCGTGATTTCAGAAGGCATGTTTTGTTCGGGCGAGGAACTGAACCTGAAGGAAAGCGATTATGAGGGCGCGGAGATCCATGGGATACTGATCCTGAAGGATGAGCCGGAACCGGGCGAGGATATCAGGACAATACTCGGGCTTTCGGGCAGCGTGATCGATTTTGAAATCGGCGCAAACAGGCCGGACTGCCTTTCCATTATCGGAGTCGCGCGTGAAGCGGCGGCTGCGCTGGACGTAAAGTTTTCGCTGCCCGTGATTAACTTTACACCCGGAAATAACGATATAAAAGATATAGTGGACGTGGAAGTAGCCGCCCCTGACCTTTGCACAAGATATATTGCGAGGGCGGTGGGCAACGTCAAGATCGCCGAGTCTCCGGACTGGATGAAGCAGCGCCTGCAGGAGGCGGGGATACGTCCCATCAACAACATCGTGGATATTACCAATTACGTAATGCTGGAAACCGGGCAGCCCATGCATGCGTTTGACGCCGCGGAAATCCGCGGTAAAAAGATCATCGTGCGGCGTGCAGTCAACGGGGAAAAAATGAATACGCTGGACGGTAAAGAACGCGTATTTACAGATTCCATGCTTTTGATCTGCGACAGCGAAGGCCCGATCGGGGTTGCCGGCATCATGGGCGGAGAAAATTCCGAGATCAAACCGACCACTACTGCCGTCGTGTTTGAAAGCGCAAAATTCCAGTACGGCAACATCCGGCAGACATCCCGCGCGCTTGGGATGGCGACCGAATCCTCCATGCGCTTTTCAAAGGGCCTTGACGCGGCTACCACCAAGTTTGCGATGGAACGTGCGCTGACATTGGTACAAATGTTGGCTGCAGGCAGCGTTGTGTCGGGAGAGGTGGACATACTGTCCGAAGACCTTTTCCCAAGGACGGTCGGGACAACGGTTAACAAGGTAAACGCTCTCCTGGGAACCCAATTGACTGCCGCACAAATGAAAAAATCCCTCGAAAAAGTGTATATCAAAACCGATGTTCTGGAAGACAAACTTCAGTGCAGCATTCCGCCTTTCAGGCAGGATATTGCCGGAAGCGCCGATATTGCAGAAGAAGTCGCGCGTATGTACGGTTATGATAATATCGAAGCCGCGCCAATTGTCGGTAATGTAAGAGGCGGCGGCGTATCCGAAACTGAATCCGCTTTGGATATAATTAAAAACTATCTTGCAGGCGCGGGATATAACGAGTGCATCACCTATTCCTTCACAGGGGAAACGGAATATAAAAAACTCGGGATGCAGATGCCCGAATCGGTAAAAATTTTAAATCCGCTGGGCGACGATAACGCGTATATGCGTACAACGCTTGTTGCGGATATGCTGGAAGTCGTATCCGTCAACCTGAACAAGAAAAACAATTGCCTGCGGCTGTTTGAAACGGGCAGGATCTATATTCCGGCGTCCGAAGGAGCACTGCCCGACGAATATCCGGTGCTTTGCATGGCTGCTTCGGGAAGCGGCGCAGATTTCTTCCAATTGAAAGGTTGCATCGAGAATTTCATATGGCTGCTTTGTTCGGCGGGAATCACCTGCAGGCGCATTGAAAAAACGTATTTCCATCCCGGCGTAAGCGCGGAAATTTATATAGGACACGAGGCAATCGGAGAGATCGGCGAGGTACATCCGGATGTTGGCGAAAATTTTGACATCCAGGCGAAAACGATCATTGCGCAGATCAGAATCGATCAGCTGCTGAAGCACAAAAAACCGCAGTTCAAATATGCCGAACTGCCGAGATTCCCGGCGGTCGAAAGGGATATTGCCGTGGTTGTGGACGAGGAGATCGGCGCGGGCGACGTGCTGGGCATTATCAAGAAAGCGGGCACCAAAAGGCTGGTCAAAACGGAACTTTTTGACGTGTACAGGGACGCCAAACTGGGTGAGAATAAGAAAAGCCTTGCTTTTGGCCTGCAGTTTCGCGCGGCGGACAAGACCATGACGGATGAAGAAACGAATTCTATAATGGAAAAGATCCTCCGCACGCTGGATAAAGAATGCGGCGCCAAACTGAGGCTGTAAAAAAGATATTGAGAAAAATTGGCGGGCAATGTATAATAAAATAAATAGATATATGGTGGTGGGAAACGTTGGAAAAAGTTAAGACGATCGTGAACATCGGCGGTAAGGAATATACCATAGCCGGTTCTGAGAGCGCCGAATATATTCATCGGGTTGCGCTGTGCGTCAACCAGAAGATGTCCGAACTCAAGCAGGGGAATGAGCAGCTGAACAATACGTTGCTGGCGGTTTTGACCGCGATCAATATCGCGGATGATTATATCAAAACCAGGGACGAGCTGGAAGATACCAAAAAGGAACTGGAGATCATTAAAAAAACGATTCAGAAACCACCGGTCAACGTTTCCAAATTCAGATGAACGTTATGAAAAGGAACTCAGCAGCTTAAATTTCTTAAGCTGCTTTTTTTCTGGAATAATAGGTAGAAAAGATACCTTTACGATAGATTTTATTGACAAAGCAAATTGATTTTTCATGAGTTAAGCTTGGCGGATTTTTCGTCAGGCGGGCCAAGGGAGGATTCCGATTTCCCCCCTTAGGCCCCCTGACAACCCCCATAACCCCCTTTAATCGGCCCGCAGGGGCTCGGGGTCGTTCTCCCCAAGTGGGTCTCCAATGCTTGCCATTTGATTTGATTGTCATCGGAAAATGGTACACTGTATTTTAAGTTGGTCATCCAATTCATATGCAACGTATCGATTTTATTCAAAATCTTTAATTAAGCGTTAGTTTTCTTTTGTATTACTTTTCTTTTTTAAAAGAAAAGTAATAAATAAAAAAATCAGGAGCATAAAAAATGCCTGAACTACTGGCGCCGGCGGGGGGCATGGAGCAACTGCGCGCGGCGGTGCAAAACGGCGCTGACGCCGTATACATCGGCGGCAAAGCCTTCAACGCAAGGGCGTTTGCAAATAATTTTGACCGGGATGAAACCGCGCGGGCGGCGGACTACTGCCATCTGCGGGGCGCGCTGCTTTATGTCACGCTTAACATCATGATGCTGGAAGGCGAGCTGGAGCAGGGCGTGGAAACGGCGAGGCAGGCATACCTTTCAGGCGCGGATGCCTTGATCGTGGCGGACATGGGCCTGGCGGACGCTATAAAAAGGTGCGTGCCCGATATCCCGCTGCATGCCAGTACACAAATGTGCGTGCACAACGCTGAAGGCGCGCGTATCACGGCCGGTTTGGGATTCAAGCGGGCGGTGCTTGCGCGCGAACTGAGTCTTGCGGATATCCGGGCGGTCAACAGCGGAGCGGATATCGAAACTGAAGTATTTGTACACGGCGCGCTGTGTTCGGGCGTATCGGGGCTGTGCCTGCTTTCTTCGTTTATCGGGGAGAGGAGCGGAAACCGCGGAAAATGCGCTCAGCCATGCAGGCTGGAGTATGAAATAAACGGAAAAAATGCATATTATTTGAGTATGGCCGACTTATGCGCGGCAGGATATATACGCGATCTTGTCCACAACGGCGTATCCAGCTTCAAGATCGAAGGCAGGATGAAGAACAGCCTGTATGTGGGCGGCGTCGTACGTGAGTACCGCAGGATCATTGACGCCGCGCTTGAAGGAAAAGACGTGCCGGACGGATGCCTGGAAAACCTCCTTGGATATTACAACCGCACGTTCACCAGCGCGTATCTTGGCGGTGGGACGGATGTAACGGCGATCGACAAACCGGGAAACCGGAACGTAGACAAGGAACGTCCGGAAGGATACGGAGAAGAGGCAAAGGAAAAAGCATGCCATGAATTTACGGCGGCGGTCGAGCTTGCGCAGGGAAAGCCGCCGGTTCTGGAACTAAAATGCGGAAAGTACAGTGTAAAAGTCACCGGCGAAGGAGCGCTTGCCGAAGCAGAAAAGCCGTTGGATAAGGATATCGTTGTCCGGTCGGTCAATAAAACCGGCGGTACGCCGTTTGCGGCTCGTGATACGAGGGTCAGCATTACGGGCAACCCGTACATCAGCGTCTCGGCATTAAACAGCTTGCGGAAGCAAGCAATTGAATCTATGGAAAACGCGATGTTAAAAAGATATCGTAACAGGGAGAGTTTCCCATGTGAAACAGACGAAGAAGAAGCATATCCGCACCAACTGAAAGACGTGTTTGTGCAGACCGGCTTGGCGGACACTGCAATCAGGAGCCTGCGGCAGGGCGCGGGCAGGGTATACTATGCGCCCGCGGTTTACGACGAAAAAAACCTGAATCAGGCCGAACGCATAGAAGGTGAAACCGGCGTCAAGCCGTTTATCGTATTGCCGCCGTTCCTGCGGTCAGGGGATATGCGGCTTATCGGCAGCCTGCTGCGAAAAGCACGCGGCTTTTTTGGCGGAGCGCTCGCCGGTAATTTTTCGCAGATAGAGATATTGAAACACTATTTTGAAGAAACGGTCGCGGATTATACCTGCAACATCGCAAACAGGCGGACGATGCGGGTATACCGGGAAATGGGCTTTACAGGCGCGGCTTTAAGCGCCGAAATGAATAAAAAGGAAATAAACGGCTTAAAAGGGTGCCTGCCAACGGAAATCGTTGCATACGGGTATTTGCCACTGATGTGGCTTGCACATCCCCTTCCGGCGGACAGGATGAGTGACAGGCGTGGATACCGGTACCACATACAGACAATTAAGGCGCACAGCGAAATATATGCCGTGCTCAATCCCGTGTTGCTGGCTATTCGTGAGACGGGGGGGATCAGGTACGGCGCGGACGCGGTAAGGCTGATCCTGGACGCCGAACAGGACGTTTTGCCCGTTTATCTGGAGGCAATCCGGGAACAGCGGGATGCGGAATTTATCCTTGAAAACACCACACAGGGACACTTGAAAAGGGGAGTATGATTTGATCAGCAAAAAAACTGCCAGAATACTGGAATATGACGCAATACTGCGAATGCTTGGCGAAAAAACCGTATCTGACGCCGGACGGGCTCAGGCCGAATCTCTGATGCCGTCGGCCGATCCCGAAGAAGTAAAGCGGCTGATGGAGGAAACAAAAGAAGCAGAGACGCTTTTGTTACGGCAGACGGCGTATCCCGTAAATTCATTTGACAGTCCCGCCGGCGAACTGAAAAGGCTGGCTACAGGCGCAAGCTTAAACTGTCTTGAGCTGATACGGGTAAATTCGGTATTCAAGGCGGCGAAAAAAACCAAAAAAACGATTGCCGGGGAATCGGATGAACCCCGTCTTTCGGGCATGGCGCAAAAACTTTTTTATGAAGAGAAGGTCATGCGCGAGATAGAAGAATGCATCTTAGGGGAAAATGAACTGGCGGATACCGCGTCGGACGAACTGTTTCAGACCCGCCGGAAGATCCGGCGCGAAAATGACTTTATCCGTGAAAAACTCCAGTCGATAATCAAAAGCACGGATCTGTCAAAACAGCTTCAGGATTCAATTATAACCCAGCGGAACGGCCGGTATGTCGTTCCGGTAAAGGCGGAGTATAAAGGCGCGCTTCCCGGCATCGTGCACGCCCAGAGCGCAAGCGGCGCAACATTATTTGTGGAACCCATGAGCGTGGTGGAAGCGAACAACCGGATCAGCGGTCTTATGTCAGAGGAGCAGGAGGAGATTGCAAGGATACTGGCGAGGCTCTCGGACGGCCTGCGGCCATATATTCCGGATATCGAAGCGGATATCACCCTGCTTGCTTACCTGGACCTGGTTTTTGCAAAAGCGGCGCTGGCGCTGGATATGAAAGCTGTTCCGGTGGAATTCAGCCGGGATTACAGCATATCGATCCATGAAGGCAGGCATCCCCTGATACCCAAAGACCGGGTGATTCCTCTGACGCTGGAAATGGGTGAGGACATCCGCTCGCTGATAATCACCGGGCCGAATACGGGCGGCAAGACCGTTACTTTGAAAATGGTAGGGCTTTTTGCGGCGATGGGGCAATCCGGCATGTTTCTGCCCGCGCGGTTTGGAGTCCGTATGCCCGTATACGACGGCGCTTTTGCGGATATAGGAGACGAGCAGAGCATAGAGCAGTCCCTGTCCACCTTTTCTTCCCATATGAAAAACATTATTTATATACTCCGGCATGCGGGAAAGAAATCCCTGGCGCTGCTGGATGAGATCGGCGCGGGTACCGAACCGCAGGAAGGCGTCGCCATTGCCATGGCGGTATTATCCGAACTTGCGGGACAGGGCGCGACCGTTCTGGCTACCACGCATTACAGCGAACTCAAGGCGTTTGCCATGCGCACACCGGGTTTTGAAAATGCCAGTATGGAATTTGACCCTGTTGCGCTCAAGCCAACGTTCAGGCTGCTGATCGGCGTGGCGGGGCAGAGCAACGCAATGCTCATCGCAAAGCGGCTTGGCCTGCCCGGCACTGTGCTGAAAGCCGCTTCGGAGTTTGTTTCCAGCGAGCATACCGCGTTCAACGAGCTGCTTGCCGGTGCGGAAGGCACCCGCCTGAAAGCGCAGCGCGAGCTGGAAAAAGCCCAAAAGCTGATTGAAGAAGCAAACCGGATCAAAAATGAAGCACTGGAGCATGAACGCGCTCAGGAGGAAAAGTATAAAAAAATACTGGAAGACGCGCGCAAAAAGGCGTTTGAGATCGTAACGGACGCCAGGGACGAATCGGAGGAAATGATAAACGCAGCCAAAAAGCTTAAACATCAGGACGAATCCACCCGTACAAAGGAAACGCAGAAGATCAGGCATACGCTTAATGCCCGCAGGGAGGTTCTGGCTTCGTCCATCAACAAATCCAAAAGAAAAGGCGGGCATCTGGATCCGAAAGCCATCCGTCTGGGGGACAGCGTACACATCGTAAGTATGGACGCGGATGGCACGGTGATCGGCCTTCCAAACGCCAAAGGGCAGGTTCAGGTACAGGCCGGTATAATGAAGATAGATATCCATATATCCGATCTGGAAGCTCCGGTTAAGAGCGCGGGGAAAAAGTATGAACGGACGTCCAGCGTATCCCTGGCGCAGCGCAGCGTCGGCTTGTCCATCGACCTGCACGGCCAGGCGGTGGACGATGCGGAAATACTGCTGGATAAATACCTGGACGACGCATTTTTATCGGGACTGACCGAAGTATCGGTGATACACGGAAGGGGTACGGGCGTATTGAAAAACGGCGTGCGCGCTTACCTGAGAAACCACCCGCATGTGAAAAGCTTCAGAAGCGGCCAGTACGGCGAAGGGGGAGACGGCGTCACTGTGGTAACGCTGAAATAGACTAGGATTTTAACTTACACGACGTGCGAATCCATAGCGAAGTGTTTCTTTTTTAAAAGAAAGGGCGGAAAACCTTATAGGAGAAAAGATATGATAATCATTAGCTCATGCCTGGCCGGGGTACCCTGCAGGTACGACGGCAAAGCCACGCCGGACGCGGAGTGCATGAAACTTGTGGAAAAAGGGCAGGCAAAAACGGCCTGCCCGGAACTGATGGGAGGCCTGGTTACTCCCCGTGAACCCTGTGAGATCGTAGGCGGGGACGGTTACGACGTACTTGAAGGACGCGCCCGCATAATAAATAAAAAAGGCGTGGATGTTACGGAGGGATTTGTTGCAGGCGCAAAAAAGTTTTTAGATTTTTTACAAATCGAAGGCGCAGATATGGTATATTTAAAGGCAAAGAGCCCTTCCTGCGGAGTTGGCGTTATCTACGACGGGACTTTCAGCGGAAAATTGAAAGCGGGAGACGGCGTGCTGGCAGCGCTTTTAAAAATGAACGGTATAAAGTTACTCGCCAGATAAAATTTTTCCTAAGGAGAATCGGATATGGAAAAGCAAAACATACTGCTTGCTGACGACGATAAAAATATACGGGATATGGTCAGGCTTTATTTACAGAACGAAGGATACAACGTAACGGACGCCAAAAACGGTGCGGAGTGCGTGGAAGAATTCGGCCGGAAAAACTATGATCTGATACTGATGGATATCATGATGCCGGCAATGGACGGCATTCAGGCGGTCAAGGAAATCAGGAGGCAGAGCAATGTGCCTGTCATCATGCTGACCGCAAAAGGAGACACGTTCGACAAGGTACTGGCTCTTGAGATCGGCGCTGACGACTATGTGGTGAAGCCATTTGACCCCAAGGAACTTATGGCGCGCATCAAGGCCGTTATCCGGCGCACGAATTCTGCTCCTGAAGAAAAGAAGACGGTCGAATACGAAAACCTACTCATCGATATGGACGATTACAAGGTCATTTACAACGGCGAAACCCTGAAGCTGCCTCCCAAGGAAATGGAACTGCTTTATTACCTTGCCATGCGGCCCAACAAGGTGTTTACCCGCGAACAGCTTCTGGAACAGGTCTGGGATTTTGATTATTTCGGAGATTCCCGCACAGTGGACGTACATATCAAACGCTTGCGTGAAAAACTGCCTGAAGGACCCAACTGGCAGATCAAAACCGTATGGGGAGTCGGATATAAATTCGAGGTAAAATAATGGGAAAAACGGTTTTTTCCAAACTAATGATCATCTTCATTGTCATCATACTGATTTCGACCGTTGTATCCGCGCTGCTCATTTCACAATATTTCAGCAATACATTTGTCGATCGCGCGAGAGAGGAAATGGTCAACGTAGCAAAAGACGTCAGTACGGACGCGGCATATAATTACTACAATATCCTTTCAACCGACGATTTTATGAATATTGTAAGGCAAAAGGCGATGAACAATGGGGATGTCATATGGGTTGTGGACCAAAATACCAATATCTGGGTCACGTATAACCCCTTTGGAGAAACCAAAATCACCCGCGAAGAGATTCTGAAATATTACTTTGACATGCTGGACGATATCAACCATGGGAATATCACCGCAAAAACAAACGAAAGCGACAGTTTTTTCAACGCGCCGGTGATCACGGTGGGAATGCCCGTCATTATTCAGGGCAATATTGTGGGAGCGGTATTTGTGCATAAACTGCTCAGCGATTTAAAACCTGCAATGATGGACATGTACCGGCAGATCATATTTGCAGCGCTGATAGCATTCGCCGTTGCGGTTATACTGATATATTTTTTGGCGAAAAGTATATTAAAACCGCTGAAAAAAGTAACAAAGGCGACAAAACAGCTGGCCCACGGTAATTTTGACGTGCGGATTTCGATCAATTCCAGGGACGAGATAGGAGAGTTGTCGGACACATTCAACTCGGTCGCGGAAGACCTTGGAAAATACGAAAATACAAGGCGGAGTTTTGTTGCCAACGTATCACATGAACTTCGTTCCCCCTTAACTTCCATGCAGGGATTGGTGCAGGGCATACTGGACGGCACGATACAAAAAGACCAGCAGGAGAATTATCTTACTGTGGTTCTGGATGAAACAAAAAGGCTGAATTACCTGATCAACGATCTTTTAGACCTCTCCCAGATCGAATCCGGAAAACTTGCGTACGAGTTTAAAAACATAGACATCAACGAACTGATACGCCGATGCCTGATTACGTTTGAAAGCAAAATCTCGGCTAAGAACATAGAGGTTGAGGTGGATATAAAGGATGAAAAGCAATATGTATCCGCCGACGAAAACAGGATCAAACAGGTTATGACAAACCTTATTGACAATGCGGTCAAGTTTACGCCCGAAGGGGGAACGATAAAGATATTTACCAAAGAATCCCCCGCCAGTATATTTGTAAACGTAAACAATTCCGGCGGCGTTATTGAGCCTGAAGATCTGCCTTATGTGTTCGAACGGTTTTACAAGGCCGATAAATCGCGTACCCGTACCCAGGAGGGCACGGGACTTGGCCTTTCCATCGTGAAAAAGATACTGGCCGGACACGGACAGAATATATGGGTAAAATCAACTGCCCAGGACGGAACGACATTTACATTTACCTTAAAAAAAGTATAAAGCTTGGTTATTTTAATACATTGTTTATAAACTGTTCATATATTATTTATACAATGTGTTTATAATAAAAATCAGTAAAACCAGTAAAGGAGTGTTTCAAATGTTCCCAGAAGATGAATTGAACGGTTCAAATAGATCTGATCAAAACAGTCCTGCGGAAAACCGGGAATTGCCTCCCGTACAGCCGAGATACGAGGATGATATCAAGCGGGAGACTAATTATAATTCCGAATATGACGACAGTTATAATTACGCTGATTCAAAAAGAACTAAAAAAGTTAAGAAAGAAAAAGGGCAAAGAAGCATGGCCGGGATCATGGCGGCGCTTTGCGTAGCATCCGCCGTAGGCGGGTCGCTCCTAACAGGCTATGTGGTGATGCCTGCGGTCGCGGGCGGCTACAGCCTGGCTGCAAAAAGTACGCCGTCAGCGTCGCCGACGGTTGTTTCCAGCGCGGTTCCGGACCAGTCCGAAGAGATCGGAGGCGCCGCTCCCGTTATTTCGGATAAAAGCAACCCGGTGCCCGAGATCGCCCAAAAGGTGACTCCTAGCGTGGTTGGCGTAACAACATACAACAAACAGTTTGTGCCCGGAGAGGCGGCGCAGACGCAGGATATCGGTTATGGTTCGGGATTTGTTATTTCCAGCGACGGTTATATCGTTACCAACAGCCATGTTGTTGAAGAAGGAGATTACGTAAAGGTCGCACTGCACGACGGAACGGAATACGACGCGACTGTAAAGGGCAGGGACTACGATTCAGACGTTGCGGTGCTGAAGATCGAAGCCACCGGCCTGACACCCGTTGCCATCGGAAACAGCGATAACCTGAAGGTCGGCGAAATGGCGATTGCGATCGGGAATCCATTGGGAGAAGAACTGGCGGGCACCGTTACTGTGGGATATATCAGTTCACTCAACAGGCAGATCCAGTCCGGAAACCGTACGTATAACGTACTGCAGACGGATGCGGCAATCAACCCGGGCAACAGCGGCGGTCCCCTGCTGAATGTGAACGGAGAAGTGATCGGCGTAAACACTTTGAAATCAATGTTTGCAGGCGTGGACCAGTACGGCGAGACAATAGCCTCCGAGGGAATCGGCTTTGCAATGCCAGTCAATTATGTAATAGATATCGCGCAGAAACTGATCCAAAACGGCAGCATCGAAAAGCCGGGCGTCGGGATCTCATATTACATGATGACGGACGAAGACGCCGCCAACTGGGGCGTTCCCAAGGGAGCTCTCGTTGCGGCTGTAACTGAAAACGGTCCCGCGTTTAAAGCAGGCGTTAAGCAGAATGATATCATTACAGCGGTAGACGGCGTCGCGATCGATCAAATAGAAAATCTTGCGGATACCATAAAAGGAAAAGGTGTGGATACGACGGTTACCGTTACGGTATGGCGCAACGGCAAATCGATGGATATCCCGATCGTAACGGAAGATATCAATAAGCTGAATAATGATAATACGACTTCGGAATCCGATTCGAATTCCAATGACGGGAACCCGTTTAGCCAGAATCCGGATTCGGAAGGCGGGCTGTTTCCCTTCGAGAGATAAGGAATGAAGCTTAAAAATAATTAAGCTAGCTGATTCATATAAATTTCCGGACAAAAAGGGGCGTGTAAAATCGCCCCTTTTTGCTGGCGTTCAGGCCGCTGAGAAACGCCAACTAGTGCGTTATTCTTCCGCTTGCTCCTCAACGTAGGCTTACTACGCTTGCGTCGCAGTGCTCAGAATGCCTTGTATTTGGGCTTTTCGGCAGCCCTCACGGATATTTGATTAAAAACGCTTATAACCTTAAACTACTGTGTTATTCTTCAGCCTCCCGGCACTTCACTGCGGATTCATACTGTTAAGAAAATCAATGTAGGGTGCGATGCCCACATCGCACCGCCAAAATAGGAACTTCGGAGCGATGTAGGCATCGCTCCCTACAAAACATCAATATTTTGATTATCGCATGCAAAAGTCTTTTGCTATCGATCCTTTTTATGTGCAAAAATATATGAATTGTGGTAAAATAATACCGTTTTAGAAAAGGAGACCCTTATGCAGGAAATATACCTGGACAACGCGGCTACAACAAGGCCGCTTGATTCGATCCGAGAGCTGCTGGACAGCTACCTGGCCGAAGGCTGGCACAATCCTTCCGCGCTGTATGCGCCTGCCGTGCATGATTCCAGAAGGCTGGAAGATGCGCGCGCCGTTATTAAAAATAGTTTCGGACAAGGTTCTTTCGAAGTTTTTTTTACGGGTTCCGGGACGGAAGGCGACGCCACGGTACTTCTTGGCGGCGCGAAAAAGCGGAAAAGCATGCATTATATATCCTCGGAGGCGGAACATGCCGCCGTTTATCAGTCCATGATGCGCCTGAAAAGCATGGGACACGAGGTTACTTTTATCCGCCCGGACAGGCACGGAGCGGTCCGGCCGGAAGACGTTGCGTCCGAGGTGCGGGAGGATACCGTTTTGGTAAGCATTATGCATGTGAACAACCAAACGGGGGCCGTGAGCGATATCGCGGCGATCGCGCGGGAAGTCAAAAATAAAAACAAGAATACGCTCTTTCACAGCGACGGAGTACAGGCGTTTCTGCGGGAACGCGTATCGGATACTTCAAATATTGATTATTATACGGTTTCGGCGCACAAGATACACGGGCTAAAAGGCGCGGGAGCACTTTTTTATAAAAAGGGAACGCCCCTGCAGCCCCTGATTCCGGGTGGCGGCCAGGAAAAGGGTCTCCGGTCGGGAACGGAGAATACATTCGGGATAGCGGCTTTTGCGCAGGCGGTCAGATACTTTCTGGAAAACGCCGCCGAAATCAGCGCGCGGCTCCGTGAACTGAAGGAAACCTTTTTATCAGAGATCGCGGAACTGCCCGGCGTGGAGATATTGAGCCCGGAGGGCGGCGCGTCGCATATCGTTTGCCTTAGTCTGGAAGGAGTCCGTGGCGAAGTGCTGCTGCATGCGCTGGAAGAAAACAGGATATATATATCCACAGGATCGGCCTGCACCTCAAAAAAAGGCGTCGGCCGGGCGGCGACAGCCTTGGGCCTTAACCGCACGGAGGCGGAAGGGGTAATAAGGGTCAGCTTTTCACCCTTCAATACTCCCGGGGAAGCGGCCTCGGCAGCGCAGGCGATCATACAAAAATCCGTGGAATTAAGGCGTTTTATACGAATGCGCAGTTAAAAACGCAATGTTTTTAATCGTGGAATAGTATTATAAGGAGATAGAAATGTTGTTACTGGTAAGGTACGGCGAGATTCATTTAAAAGGACTCAACAGGCCGTATTTTGAAAGATTGCTGAAACGGAATATGGAGGAAGCTCTGAAGGAATTGCCCGGAACAAGCATAAAACGCGGGGAAGGCAGGTTTTATGTGTCCGGATTCGGCAGCGAAGACTATGAACGCGCGGTAAGCGCTCTCACAAAAGTATTTGGCATCCATTCGCTCAGTCCCGCAGCCGAAACCGGCAAAACGGTTGAGGAAATCTGCGGAATGTCTGCGGACCTGATGCGCGAATACATGCGAAAGTGCGGTATAAAAAATACGACGTTCAAGGTGAACGCAAAACGCGCCGACAAACGGTTCCCGCTCAATTCCATGCAGATATGCGCAGAAGTTGGGGCGTATCTGTTGAAGTCCGTGGAAGGCCTGAAGGTCGATGTGCATAATCCCGAAATAAACCTTTATGTCGAGGTGCGGGAACAGGCGTTCTGTTATCTGGATATCGTCAAGGGACAGGGCGGACTGCCTGTCGGAAGCAGCGGCCGCGCGCTGCTTTTGCTCTCTGGCGGAATAGACAGCCCGGTTGCCGGGTTTATGGCGGCCAAACGCGGGGTTTCGATTGAAGCCGTGCATTTCCAAAGCCCGCCGTATACAAGCGAAGCCGGAAAGCAGAAGGTTCTGGATCTCGCAAAACTGGTCTCGGCTTACGCGGGGCGCATGCGCGTGCATGTTGTTCCGTTTACAGAGATACAAATGGATATATATAAAAATTGTCCGCATGAAGAACTGGTAATCATCATGCGCAGGTTTATGATGCGTATCGCCGAGAAGATCGCACGGAACATAGGCGCCGCGGCGCTGGTGACCGGGGAAAGCATCGGCCAGGTGGCCAGCCAGACTCTGGAAAGCATGAACGCGACAGGATCGGTTGTCAGCTTGCCGGTTTTAAGGCCGCTTGTCGGCATGGATAAGCTGGAGATCATGGAAAGGGCGGAGGCAATAGGCACTTATGAAACTTCAATTTTGCCCTATGAGGACTGCTGTACGGTTTTTGTGCCCAAACACCCGGTAACGCACCCAAAGCTGGAACGCATCGAACGCTCCGAACGCCGTCTGCCGGTCGACGAACTGGTGGAAAAAGCCATCGCCGGAGTGGAAGTAATAGAAATATAGTTTTTTACGCTTTTCTTTTTAAAAAGAAAAGTGTATCAAAAGAAAACAATTTTTTAAATTAAAACACTGGTACATTTATTAATTTTCTTTGTTTAACCCTTTCTTTTTTAAAAGAAAGGGTTAATTAATTTTTAGGCTTAGGTTTTGCGGAAAAAAAACGCAGTAGTAGGGAATTTCAATGGCCTGAATTATTGGCTCATTTCGTTTTTCTGGGTATAGCTTATCGTATCCGTCGGGTTCCCGTTCACATACTTGCCTTCCGATATGGCATATTTATTCCGCGCCTGAATGTAATACCCGTATGTTTTGCCTGCCTGCACAGACTGGTCCAGATAGGTTGAAAAACCGTTCGCACCGTCGATTTCAGTCAGAATAGCGGTTTCTTTTGATTCGGCGTCCGTCCGGTATACCGTATAGGTCGCGTTTACGTTCTGGGCAGTAAAGCTTAAAAGTGGGAAACCGTCTTTTTCTTCCAGATGAAAGTCGTTCGGCGGCTGCGGAACACTGAATCTGGAACTGACGCTGGTAGGCTGCGTTCCCGCTTTGTAATATTCCGTTACCGTCTGATCCGGCGGAGTCATCGAATCCGCCACAAGAATCTCGTTGTACTCTTCAAGCGCCACCTTGTCCAGCACGCAGGATACGATTCCGTCCGGCATTGTGAACGCGGTGGGCTGCCTGTTCTCATAAATATGCTGAAATATTGCCTTTGCGATCAGCGCGGGATAGTTTCCGCCCGTGTCCTTTGGAGAAAGTACGTGCTCATCATCTGTGGCGTCAAACCCCATCCAGCAACAGATGGTATATTCGGAAGTATAGGCGACGATCCAGGAATCCTTGTTGTATTCGGACTGGTTATAGGAACTGGTTCCGGTTTTTGCCGCAATCTCGATCCCATCTGTCGCAAGCTTGTTGGACGTACCTTCTAAAACGCCTGTTTCAAGAATGCTTGTCATGATATACGCGGTTTGGGGCGATAATACGCTGTATTTTTTTTGCATGTTTTGGTACACAATATTTCCATTGCGGTCGGTAATCTTCTCTATACAGGAGGGGACAATACGCATTCCGCCATTGGAAAAAGGAGTGTAGGCGCTGGCGAGCTCAAGCGGCGTAACACCGTTTGTAAGGCCTCCCAGCGCAAGCGTGAGCCCTTCGTCGCCCTCGTTGAAGGGAATGCCCACGCGGGTACAGTAATCCATACCGTTCGAAACGCCGATCGCATTCAGGACTTTGATTGCCGGAAGATTGTAGGAATGGGCAAGCGCCGTACGGAGCGTAACCCAGCCATGGTAGGCGTTGCCGGGGTTGCTGGGCGTAAAGCCGTCGAAGGTTTCCTGTTCGTCCAGTAAAAATGTGGTGGTGGTATAGTCAAAGTTTTCAATCGCGGGGGCGTATACGATCAGCGGTTTGATAGATGATCCGGGTTGTCTGCGGGAGGATGTGGCCCGGTTGAATATTCGCATCGCGGTATGCTCACGCCCGCCGATTACGCTTAAGATCTCGCCTGTCTTATTATCCAGTATCACCAGGGCGCTTTGCACCATTGTGCCGTCGGCTGCGTTGGGCGGAAAATATTCCGCATTCTCATATAAAGCTTGGGCGTATTGCTGCATATCCGAATCAAGGGATGTATATATGCTGTATCCTCCGCCTAAAAGGTCGGAGGATGATATGCCAAGGATGTCTTCCGCATCGCTCAATACCATATCCAGATAAAAACCGTACGGATATTGTCCCCTTTGGTTGGGGACGACCTCAAGAGGCGTCGTTTTTGCCGCATCCAGTTCTTCCTGCGTCAGGAAGCCGTAGGTAAACATATTGTTCAAAACCGTATCCCGGCGATACAATGATTTTTCAGGGTTCAGATGAGGGGCGTAATTGGTTGTTGACTTCAGCACGCCGGCAAGCGTCGCGGCCTGGGGAAGGGTCAAATCTTTGGCGTCCACGCCGAAATATGCCCGGGCGGCCGCCTGTATGCCGTATGCGCCGTTTCCAAAGTAAACAAGATTCAAATACATCTCCATGATTTGATCTTTCGAATATGTATTCTCCATTTTAACGGCCATCAGTGCTTCCTGTATTTTTCTGGATATGGTCTGGTCGGTCTTCAAAAACATCTGCTTTACAAGCTGCTGGGTGATGGTGCTTGCGCCTTCTTTGATATAATTATGCTTGATATCCTGCAGAAGCGCGCCGAATATCCGTACCACATCCACTCCGCTGTGTTCGTAAAACCTTACGTCTTCAGAGGCCAGGAAAGCGTTGATTACATAATCCGGCAATTCCTTTATGGAAATATCCATGCGGTCCTCGGTTCCGTGAAGATCACAGACCGCTGCGCCCGTGCGGTCGTAGATCGTCAGCGACTGGCTTGGCTGCGTTATCTTTGTGGGATCAAAAACCTGCCAGTCTTTTAAATTAAAAACATAACTGCACACGAATATTATTACAAAAATTGCGCATAATAAAATGGAACAAAAAAAAACCTTAACAAATTTTAGCAGTTTTTTACCTTTTTTCTGCATGGATACTCTCCTTAAAGGAATTTAGGTTATGGATAATTTGTGGTGTTTTAACAGCAATTATTAAGTTAATTTATGACAGACATTTAAAAAAAGGACAGTATTTACTAAAAGTAGTGTAAAACCGACAAAACAACTCAAAGGAAATTTCAGGCAAAATAAGGAATTATAGCACGGGGAAAGGAGGCGGCATAAATGAATATGATTCGTAATTTGTCAGGCTGCCCTGTATTTAAAATATCAGGGGAACTAGACCATCATACGGCTCATGCAATCCGGCAAAAGCTGGATGACGCAATACAGAAGGACGGTGTTCGGGACATTGTTTTGGATTTTAAAAATCTGAGATTTATGGACAGTTCGGGTATTGGAGTGCTTTTGGGCAGATATAAGCTGCTGAAAAAGAAAGGCGGAAAAATATACGTTAAAAATATCAGCCGGAACGTGGACAAGATTTTTACGCTCGCCGGTTTATATCAAGTGCTTATAAAAATGGATTAGCAGGGGGAAATTATGAAAAATCATATGAAACTGAGCTTTTTGGGGATATCTGCAAATGAAAATTTTGCACGCAGTGTTGCCGGCGCATTTGCGGCTCAACTGAATCCCACGCTGGATGAAATATCCGATATCAAGACCGCCGTAAGCGAGGCAGTCACAAACTGTATTATTCATGCCTATAATGAAAAAACCGGAGAAATTTCTCTGGAAATGGAAATGGAAGAGGACAGGACCGTCCGCGTTTCGGTGGAAGACAAAGGCGTAGGCATCCAGGATGTGGAACAGGCGAGGCAGCCTTTTTTCTCCACTATCGGCGGTGAAGAACGTTCCGGTATGGGATTTACGGTAATGGAAACATTCATGGATGAAGTGAAGGTAATATCAAAGCCGGGATACGGAACGATCGTAATCATGTATAAAAAAATAAAGGGGCAATAGGTGGCTGAAATGGAGTTGCTTTCACACGAGCAGACTTTGGAGCTGATTGCCCTTGCTAAAAAAGGCGATGAAGCTGCCAAAGAAACACTCATTCTGCGAAACGAAGCGCTTGTAAAAAGCATTGTGCGGGGTTTCCTGCAGCGCGGAGTAGAATACGAAGACTTGATGCAGATAGGAACCATGGGGCTTTTAAAGGCGATTTACGGATACGACGCCGGATTTGGCGTGAGGTTTTCAACTTATGCGGTTCCTATGATTGCGGGGGATATCAAACGATTTTTACGGGACGACGGCATCATTAAAGTGAGCCGGTCTCTAAAGGAAAACGCTTCGCGTATCTGCCGCGCCAAGGAATCGCTCAAAAAGGAACTTGGCTGCGAACCCACAGTGGAGGAGATCAGCAAAGCTGTAGGGCTGTCGCCTGAAGATATCGTATTTGCCATGGATGCGGTCAGCGCTCCCGTTTCCATATATGAGCCGGTTTATGACGATGCGGACAGTAAAACGCAGATCATTGATACGGTCCAGGTTAACGATACAAGCGAAGTCATTGATAAAATATTTTTAAAGCAATTGATCTCCACGCTTAGCGCAAAAGAGAGAAAACTTATCATGCTGCGGTTCTTCAGCGATAAAACACAGTCGCAGATCGCGGAAATACTGGGAGTATCCCAGGTGCAGGTTTCAAGGCAGCTTTCAAAGACGCTCTCAAAGCTGCGAAAGGCTGCAAAATAAAAATAAAGGATATGGAAATAAGGCTTTCGGGCCTTTTTTTTATATCAATCAAATTTTTACTGTTGTATGGGCTATATTTTAGAAGCATTTGACCATACTAAAAAAGAAAAAAGGATAGAAAAATGTTGAGATACAGGATTTTAAAATGCGTTCTGCTGTCGCTGGTAATCGTTGCGGTTGCGTTGTTTATAGCGCATTTTTCGGAAACGCAGGATATCAATAAACGGACGGCGAGACTCGTGTTTTACGAATTATATAAATTAACATAAATAATGGGATAAGAAAAAGCGTTAAAATCTTGCTTTTTTCGCTATGACCTATGCCTGTATAAATTATAAACGGGCAAGGCAATACTATGCATAAAGCTTTTTTTATTTTAGTTTGCTGTGGATTAAAAGCCTGCGGCAGCCTATTTTGGATAAGGAGGAGTATATGAAACGACATCAGATTCCTTTGGATGAGCTTAACGCTAAAAACAATCTGGATGAAACCGAAATCAGAATAAAACCTGCAAAATCGGATACCAGTGTTCATTAGGAGGGTATATGAAAGTCAATGATTATTATAAACCGGGTGAATACAGCGCATATGTTAAAAAACAGATGCCCAAAAGCGAAATTGTAAAGAATCTGCTCAAGGCATTCTGGGTTGGAGGCGCGTTTTGCACAATAGGCGAGGCTTTCAGGCAAATCGCCGGATATGCGCTTAACATGGACGAAGTCGGTATCTCCATGTTCGCGTCTGTTGTTATGATCGCTATAGGCGCATTTTTAACCTCGATCGGCGTATATGACATTATTGGAAAATATGCGGGCGCGGGTTCGATTGTCCCGATCACAGGGTTTGCAAATTCAATCGTAGCGCCCGCGCTGGAATATAAAAGGGAAGGATACATTCTGGGCGTTGGAGCGCAAATGTTTACCGTTGCCGGTCCGGTGCTGGTATTCGGCATAACGGCTTCCCTGCTGGCAGGGATCTATTATTATCTGGTGGGGGGATGAGTTTTTGCAAAAGAAGATTGGAAAACAATCCGTACAGTTTACAGAAAACGTTTATATTTCCGGGCATTACAGTCTGGCCGTGGGCAAGAACGAACGCGATTCCAAATATTCGACTTATTTTGACGTAGTACTGGAGGACGATCTTCTGGGCGAAGACACCTGGGAGAAAGCCGAACACATGATGTTTAAAACTGCCACCCTCGGGGCCATCAACTACTGCAAAATGAAATCCGAAGATGTGGATTTCATGCTGGGCGGCGATCTTTTAAACCAGATCATCAGCGCCGGGTTTTCGGCATGCGATATAGGAATCCCGTTTCTTGGAGTATATGGAGCCTGCTCTACAATGTCCGAGGGCATGCTGATCGGTGGGATGATGATTGACGGCGGATTTGCAGACCATGTCGTTTGCACGTCTTCCAGCCATTTTGCAACGGCGGAACGCCAGTTCCGTATGCCGCTGGAACTTGGAACCCCTCATACGACAACGTCCCAGGAGACAGTAAGCGGAGCGGGATCCTGCCTGCTTTCAAAACAGGATATTACCGGTGAGGGGATCGCAATAAAAGGCGGTACGATCGGAACCGTAATGGAGATGGGCATAACGGACGCCAACAATATGGGCGGGGCAATGGCACCGGCCGCCGCGCAAACGATTCTGACCCATTTTGAGGATACCGGAAGGGACCCGGGTTATTACGATAAAATTGTAACGGGCGACCTTGGAACATTCGGGTCGCAGATGATGCACGATATATTGGGAAAGGCAAATTTTGATCTGCATGGGAAGCATCTGGATTGCGGCGCAATGATATTCGAGGGACTTAAGGATATCAAATGCGGCGCAAGCGGTTGCGGATGCACGGCAATCATGTTTAACGGATATTTTATTAAAAGCATGCTGAAAGGCGATTTTAAGAAAATGCTGTATATTCCGACAGGAGCGCTGCTGTCCAAAACAAGCACGCTGCAAGGCTGCAATATACCCTGCGTCGCTCACGCGGTTGAAATAGAAAGGGTGATTTGATGACAAGATTTATTATGGCTTTTTTGATTGGAGGCGCGATTTGCGTTGTAGGACAAATCATACTGCTGAAAACATCCATCACACCCGCAAGAATACTGGTCATTTTTGTAGTTGCCGGGGTAGTTTTGACGGTCTTGGGCCTATATGAACCGTTGGTGAATCTTGCCGGCGGCGGCGCGACAGTACCCCTGACCGGTTTTGGATACGCACTGGCGGAAGGCGTTAAAAAGGAAGTTGCAGAAAACGGAATATGGGGTATTTTTACAGGAGGCGTGAAAGCGACTGCGGCAGGAATCACCGCGGCGGTGGTGTTCGGGTATTTTGCTTCCGTTCTAAGTAATCCAAAAGCAAAAAAATAGATATGAAAAATAAAAAAATTAGAGCGGTTAAAAACCGCTCTTTTGTATTCTTAAAACTATTGATTCAATTCGGGAGACGTTGTGGGAGTATTCGTCGCGGGGGCCGTTGAGGCGGGAGGCGATGTTGAAGCTGACGGAGACGGAGACGGCGCAGCCATAGCGGCCCGGATCGAGTCGATCAGTCCCATCAGTATGTTGGCGGAGGTGTTGATCGCTTCGTCCGAAGAATCCGGTCTGTTGATTACCGACTGAACCGTCTGCATGGTGCTTGTGAGCTCGCTCCGCTGGTCCTGCGTAAGTTTGCCCTGATACTGGTTCAGGACATCGTTTGCGGCGGCAATCACGCTGTTGGCGTAATTGATGGAATCGCGGTAGTTCTGACCGTGAACCGTGCAGGTCTGGCCCGAGCCTGCTATGGTCATGCCTCCAAGGTTCAGCGCGTGGCCGGCTTTCATCCAGATAGCGTACGGATTGTCGTCCGGGAAGTTCGCCACATACCCGGCTATGACAGAGGGGCAGTTGGGGCCTGCAAGCTGGCCGCTGACAGCGCATATATTGGCAGGCTGGAATATATCGCTCACCTTTGTGGGCTGCGTGCCGTTCAGGAAATAGTCCGTATTGTTGGGAATATTCGCAACGGGCGCTCCGCCCATGATTGCGTCGCATTGAGCCTCCACAAGCCCTTCTTCCTCAAATGTTTTATCGATGATAGGTTTGTCGCCAAGGCCTTTGCTTTCGTATATCTTGGACATATAACTCTGCCAAAGAGGCGCGGATGTATTGAGCGCGGATGTTCCGGAGATAAAAGGTTTATACAGGTCATGTCCCACCCACAGCGTGGAGGTGTAATAGCCCGTCATGCCCGAGAAGAAAACGCCCCTGTTTTCCACGACCGTGCCGGTCTTTCCTGCGACCTGGATGCCTGCCATCTGCGCCTGGTAACCGGTGCCGTGGTCAACGGCGTCGGTCAGAACATTCACCAGCATCCATGCGGTGGAAGGCTTATAAACCTGTTCCTCATGGCGGTATTCGCCGGAATCTAGAACCGTATCTCCGTTCTTATCCACCACTTTGGTAAAAGCGACGGGTTCCCGGTAGTAGCCTTCGTTGGCAATGCAGGCATAGGCTCCGGCCATTTCCAGGGCGGTCAGTCCGGAGGACCCCAGGGCGAGGCCTACGCCGTTTACGTTGACGTTATCCATATTGACGTCCATTTTTTGCAGATAACTTGCAGAGTTCTCCAAACCGACATGTTCCATCAGCGTACGCGCCGCAACAATGTTCCAGGAATGAACAATACCTTCCCGGATGGAAACCGGTCCTGCCGTTCCCTGGCTGGTGGTGGGATAACCCGTTTCAGATTCCCATCCCGGGATGGGAACGGGCACGTTTGCAATAGGTGTCGCGGGGGAGAGCCCCAAATCGAAAGCAGGTCCGTATACCGCGAGCGGTTTGATGGACGAACCGACGGGCATAGGCGCGTCATAAGCGCGGTTCAGCGTTTTTTTGCTGGTGGGCGTATCGCGCGAACCGATCATTGCAACGATATAGCCGGTAGCGTTGTCTATCACGACCGAAGAAGCCTGCGGCTCTATGATCTCGCTGCCGTCGGGATTTTTAATAAAATTATCGGCGTCGTCTTTAAACGCTGGATAATCATCCCATTGCGAAATGGTTGTCTGAACGGTGTTCTGAACGTCCTCATCTATTGTCGCATATATCTTGTATCCGTTGGAGCGGATCTCGTTTTCAATTTTAGCGCGGTTTTGCGGCGTGTCTTCCATGCCGTATTTGCGCAGGAAATGCGTTTCCACATTATAGACGACGTACTCGATAAAATGCGGGTAGGGGTAAAGCTCGTTGGACGGAGAATTCTCCAGTATATTCATTTCAGCTTTCCATTGATCGATATAACCCGGAGTATCCCAAACACTTTTGGGAACAAACGTTGCGTCGAACTGTTCCTTGGTAATATATCCGGCTGCGTACATGCGCTCTACGACCTTATTCATCCTGTCTTGAAGCTCGCCCAGGTACTCGGGCGCGACATAAGTTGCACGCCGGGGGTTGTAGGCGTGGGGATACTGGGTTACCGCCGCCAGACAAACCATCTGTTTTAATGTCAATTGGGACAGTTCCTTGCCAAAGTAATCCTTGGCCGCCGCCTTTACGCCGTATATGGTTCCGCCCAGGGGGATGGTATTCAGGTATGCCTCCAGTATCTGGTCCTTTGTATATTTTTTCTCCAGTTCTATTGCAAGATAAGCTTCCTGCAGTTTCCGTTTATAGGAACGTTCGGAAGAAAGCAGGCTGTTTTTGATCACCTGCTGGGTGATGGTGCTGCCTCCCTGTACGGAATT
Source organism: Bacillota bacterium (assembly GCA_023393165.1). Classification (GTDB taxonomy): domain Bacteria; phylum Bacillota; class Clostridia; order Christensenellales; family Christensenellaceae; genus JAEYKI01. Next base: position 63,663 of record JAEWMJ010000038.1, read on the forward strand.
AGACGTCATATTGGAAACAAAAGACCCCAAAATACGTTTGATATCCACGCCGTTATGGCTGTAAAAACGGATATCTTCAATAGCGACAACCGCATGCTGTAGGTCAACGGGAATTTCGTCCAGCTTCGCCCAATCCCGGTTTTCGCTGCCGGTATATGTCGCCAGCAGATTGCCGCTTTGGTCGTAAATATACGATGAGAGCGCCTGATCTTCTATTTTCCCGACGTCAAGATCGGGCGTGGTTTCCAGATAGGCGTTGGCCAGGCCGAGAACAAGACCGGAAGCGACCGCAACCATTACAAATATGGCAACAATGCCGATTTTAAAAGTCGTCAGTATAACGCCCAGTACAAAATTGGGACGCTTTGTCCGGGGAACAAACAGAGATCCCGCGGCTTTTCTTGCTTTTTTTTCGGACCCCGGGATTCCGGGTATAAACATTGTATCCGCAAAATTTTGTTTTTTGTCAATCGTTTTTATTTCGTTTTCCGTAAAAATTACTGTTTTGTCTTTATCCATACGCTCTTTTTTACTTTCATAGTGTCCTGCGGGGGGGAACACAGGTTCACCCCGTCCATCATAGTCTTCTTGTTTGTCTTTGGATTGAAAAATGCCGGCAATTTTATGTCCAATATTCTGAAATACGGAACGTTTGTTTCCCGTATACTTTTGATTTTCAGACATGAATTATACCTCCGTATGCTTGCACATTACCTGCAATAAAACTGGCCTTTAATTACAGATAATGTAATTATTAGACCAATATTGCCTTTATTATAACACATCGCATTTAAAAAACCCATATTTTAAGCTCCATTAAAAAAAAATTCATATTTATCCCTGAAAAACCGGTCTTTGTTTTTATAATGGAACGATTTTTATTTTCTTCGAATATAGTAAAAAAAGCAATATCCGATTTATTGATTCTTATTTTTATTCGTAAATAACAACTAATCCGATAACAAACATAACATTAGAGGGGAGGGAAATTCCATGCGCAAGGTATTGATATTGGTTATTGTAGCCGGCATCATCGTGCTTGTTTTGGCAATGCTTGTAAATATCTACGTTGCGCCGGCAATCATCAAGACGGCCGAGATGCAGATACAGGGCATTGGCCAGGGCGTATTGAACGATGCCGTCAGGAAAACCATAACGGATGCGGATTATGCCAACCTTGTAAACATTCAGAGGGACGATGCGGGCGATATTCAGCTGGTCACCGTAAACGCGAAGGAAATCAATAATATTCAAAATATCGCCGCGGCATATGCTCAGCAGAAACTGGGCAATCTCGAAAAAACAGGAGTCAGTGTAAATATCGGTACGGCGGTAAGCGTGCTTACAACCGGTCTTGGTCCGGATATACGCGTCGCCGTGCAGCCCAGAGGGGCGGTTGCGGCTACATATTATACGAGATTTGAGACCGGAGGCGTCAATCAGACCAGGCACAAGATCTATATCCATTTGATCGCGGATATAAGGATACTAGTCGGCCTGAATGCGCGGGATATTGAAGTCGCCAATGATATACTGGTATGCGAGACGATCATAGTCGGCAAGGTGCCGCAGTCTTACATTGATGTAAACAATAAAGAAGACCTTTTGAACCTTCTGCCTTCCGGATGATACTTGCACAACATACGGTTTTATGCTACTATTTCTTAAAAGTATTAATTAGGAGTGTACGTATGTCAGGACATTCAAAATGGTCGACCATTAAATTTAAAAAAGGCAAGGCGGACGCTGCGCGCGGAAAGATATTTACGAAAATAGGCAGGGAAATTGCCGTTGCGGTAAAACAGGGCGGATCTGATCCGGCTTCCAATTCACGGCTTCGGGACTGTATCGCAAAGGCAAAATCAAATAACATGCCTAATGACAACATCAACCGTTCCATTAAAAAAGCGGCGGGCGAGCTGGGAAATATCAATTACGAGGAAATGCAGTACGAGGGTTACGGTGCCGGCGGCGTTGCGGTTATTGTGGAAGCGTTGACCGATAACCGGAACAGAACGGCCGGAGATGTGCGGCATGCGTTCGACAAGAGCGGCGGCAGCCTGGGCGCTACCGGATGCGTTGCCTGGATGTTCGACAGGAAAGGCGTTCTTGTGATAGAGCGCACGGAAAAGATAGACGAAGACGAACTTACAATGCAGGCGATCGACGCGGGCGCTGAGGATTTCAATGCAGATGACGACGCGTTTGAGATCACGACCGCGCCGGATGATTTTTCCGCGGTACGCGAAATGCTTGAAAAGGCGGGCTACACCTTTGTATCCGCTCAGGTAGATATGATCCCCAACAACACGGTTTCACCCGACGCGGAAACCCAGGAAAAGGTTTTAAAGCTTTTAGATATGCTGGAGGACCTGGACGACGTGCAGAACGTGTACCACAACGCGGAGATGGATGAGGAAGAGGAATAAAAGGTTAAAACGTTTCGGCGCGGAAATTATGCTGCCTTAAGAATTTAAAAAGCCTCGCTTTAGCTTGTTTGCAGCAAGTTCAAAGGAGGCTTGTTTATTACCGTGCATCCAGCGAAGCCGGACCATACTTGCCGATGCAAGTCCGGCGTCATCTTAACCGCTCTTCAAGATATTACAATTTATAAATTACCGAATTAGTTTTATATTTAAGTTTTTTCTGTGTTTTGTAACAAATTAAGCTGATTTATGGTTATTATCATTAAAGAACTTTAAAGTTAAAGGAGAGAACCGGTAATGAACAAACATGAGTCTGAATTAAATGAAAAGCATTTGAGCAATTGTTAAAATATGTTGTAGAAAAAGATATGGAAAATTTGACAAACGAATATCCTTCCGATGATGAATTGGAAAAAGAAGTTTCTTTTTCTCCAGAGTTTGAGAAAAGAATGAATTTATTTTTCAAAAAATTTAAATCTAAAGATCATTTTTAAGATAAAAAAGAGTGCGGTACTGCAAATAGTAACACATATGGCTGATTTTCTAATTCTCTTTCTTTTTGCTTCTACAGCTTGTATAGCCTTTGTTCCAATATCATATAGTCTTTTATTGGTAACTTCATCAATTTCATTATCATCTATCCATTGTTTGGGATTACTAAATTGCTTATTCTCCAAAGTATCTAAAAAATCCGAATTATATCTAAAAAAATCTCGTATTACTTTTTCTTTTTTTCTCATATTCATCATTTTCCTTTTTCAACAGCTTTCATAGGCATCTATTTTATAATGTCAAAAATCCGTTAAATGTTACATATCATTTTTATCTTTTTCTGTAATTAATTTAT
>JAEWMJ010000063.1 GCA_023393165.1 Bacillota bacterium
TTGGTTTGCCATTTAATCACCTTTCTAGGAAAGGTGATTTTTTGTATAACTGTTTGTCATCCACCCGCATAGCGGGTGGTTTTTTGTTTCGCACGCTTTGCGTGCTCAACGGACTAAAGTCACAATAAAAAGTGCCTGGATATTCATATCCAAACACTTTAAATCTGAACTATTATTTTACTACAGTATATTTTGATTATAAGATTGTCATTTATAGCTAGTCAAATTTTTTTCGTTTTTTTCAGGACATATTTCTTAAATTACAAGTATATCAAAAGTAATTTGTTTACCGTTGTAAATCAGCTTTACCTCACGAACCCCCCTCCTACTCGTATCAAAGGTTTCGACCATTTGCTCATTCAAATCAATAATATCTCCATTCAAATAAATTACACCACCTGTAAGGTCTGGCGCCTCACCAATACTGTAAATGTATTTTTCAGGATATGACATTAAGTAAACCGTATCCGGATCCGCACCACTAGGTAAAACTGTAACTTTGCACGTGTCTTTGACGTTTCCTCCTGACGTCATAACAGTTATATTTGCATACCCGTAATGTTTTGCAATAACTTTCCCGTCCAAGTATTCCGCGACATCCTCATCGCTTGAAAACCAAATAGTATCTGCCAGGTCCGCCCCCTCAGGATTCAGAGTGGCTGTTAAAGCTACTGACTCGCCTTCCGTCATTGTTAAATCGTGATTACCCAGAAGTATTTGGTCCGGTTGCTTTTTTTCGATCTCAATCAATGCTGTAGTTTTTGAATAATCTAATAATCTAGCGCTTGATTCAATTTCAGCGAAAACATAATTAATTGAATCGTTTTGGAAACTGAAATCTGCGTATGGGATATTAAATATAAAGTTATCTGTTTTGCCTTGCTGAAGTACGATATCCTGATTCGCAATATTATCACCGTGCTCGTCGTCCGATTTCAAGGCAATAGACGCATTATATGGTATATCGTCTGAGTGATTTGCAATTGATATGTTAATTGCTACATTATCGTTGACAATCGAATAATTGGTATCGACAATCTCCAGATCCACTACCCTGAAATCAAATTCTACCGTTTTTGTAACTCCTGCAATTGTTACTGCAAATGTTCCTTGTCTAATCGGATAGTCGATTGCGATGCTTGGCACAAAGTCTTCGCCCGAATTTATCGGAGTATCTGGAATCACGTTTGTTGCCTTGATTAAAGCACCACTTGAATCGAGAATTTTGACTTCATACTGATCGATCTTTTTTGTGCCAACGTTATTTGCATTGACTTTTATGTCAAAACCGGTCTCGTTATCTAAAATAAATGCATCGCCTCTCAAGTCAAAATCGTTTGTTTCCCGAGCACTTAATAAAGACAGACTGAAATTACTATATGGGTCTTGCTCGTTGTTTGATACATCAGCTGTACTCCCCACACCTATGATTTCTGAATTATTATCCAGATATCCATCAAATCTAGATATATACTTTCCTGTATCTGTTAACTTAGATATATCGCTCCATCGATTCTCCTCGTAAAAAGCGCCATATAACTCACTTCGATAGCCCTCGTTAACAGTACAAGCCAAAGCGAGGTCTCCCGTTCCGTTTGACAGAACCGCAACGTCCCTTGCGCCCGCCGGTATCGTCAAATCAGTTTGTTGGACCTGACCATTGCTTCCCATTACCGATAAAATATGATCTGATTGCCAAAATAATTTTATTTCAGTATTTGTCTGTACAAATTGTGCGTTGATATCAGGAACATTATTATTTGTAATTCGCATCGTATTCGATCCATCATTTAAATAAACTTCGGTCCCGTTATACTCTGAATTTGAATCAGCCGATGTCACATACACTGTTTTTAGCGTTTCGTTATCGTATATTGCATCCAGATCATATATAACGCCCAGATCTTGCGATAGAGTTTCAGCTTGACCGACTCCTTCGCTATTAATGTTTGTACATATGATAGAATTATGTCCCTCTCTTCCAAGAACATCGTTCTCAGAGTTTACGACCCATATAGCGGCCTTTTGATTCCCATCAACAGCCAATCTTAAGGCTGTCTCATAATCAAAATTATTTTCGCTTGTAAGGTTTATGGCATGAGTAAATTGCCCGTTAGCGAATTCAGCATAATACACATCAATATTTTCCGCAATATCACTTATTGTTGACTCATCTTTGAAAATGATTTTGGCATTTTGCCAGATAATATATACATTATTACCATCGGCCACCATATCAAAGTCAAAATCAGCCGTTCCATCATTTTGTACCATTTGTGGGCTCGTCCATTGTCCATCTTCATAAATGCTATAAAATAAAGCAGTACGATTCATGGTCGAGCGCGTACTAAGATCGTCTACCCATACAAGAATTTGCCTTCCGTCATCCAGCTGCCTCAGTTGCATCTTCGTTGTCGGAATAACCCCCTGTCTAATTACTTGTGGGCTTATATTATTTGTCCTGGCGTATATATTTGAGTTGGTGCGTGGTATCAGATTTAAATTATCTTTTGACAGCAGAATGTTAGCAGTATCCTGGCTGCTATTATTCGGATAAATTTGAGTATCTAGAAATTTCCAGCTTACTCCGCCTGAGAAAATAAATAGTGCTTCGTACTTCAAGTACAGCGATCCGGATAACACAGCAACAAACGATTTATCGAAAGTATCGACTGGAAAATCTATGCCCATATCAATTGCACCTTTTATACCTCCTTCCACGCTGGCAATAAACACATCGGCCAGGATACCTAAATAAGGTGATATTTCTAAATGAAGGCTGCCATTTGCATCTACTCCGCTTTCAATGACTCCTGCTTCTTTTAAAACAAGCGCCATCTTTCCCGTTGTCTTTCCCTCGATGCCAAACTTTAAATAAAGAAACGGCACCCCTGTGGGCATTTTCACGCTCGTATCCGCTTTAAGCACAATGACAAGAGCGCCCTCTTTAAATTTTTGATTATCTCCAGAAACATCAAATTCCATATACCCGTAAACTTGTTTGTCAAAATCGAGGCCTAATTTTGCATTTGTCTTAGCTCCACTCCAAAACTTGTTAGACAGGGCTTCCAAACCTCCCGCATTTCCGGAACCCTTAATCAGATTTTTATATGAGTTGTAGTCCTTATCCCAACCGCTTGTATTCAGATTGATATCCCCAAATGCATATCGGCAAGTACGAGATTCTTCATCAACATTGTACTTGATCTGAGATCCTGGAATATTAAATTGCATATCTAGCGGTAATTCAAATAGTGGGAGATTTGATCCGAATAAATCTAAATTTGGGCCGTGAATCGTATCGGAAATACCGTTATTTCCAAAAGAAATATCTCCAATACTGTCCATGTCACCAAAATTCTTTTCCAGCTTTACTATGTTTTTTTGATTTGGATAAAGATTTAAGCTATTAATTTTTTTTGTCACATATCCCTTTTTCGAGAAGGTCACGTTTTTCAAATTGGGGACCTTATTTGATGTATAATAACAACCATTTTCATCGGTTTTATAGTCCTGTGACCCATAATTAATTATAACGCTGCTAATTGGGCGATCCGTTTTGCTGTCAACAATCTGGATTACGTACCCGATTCTAGGCAACGGCAACTCTTCTCCCAGTTTCATCGGGAAACAGGAATATCCTTTCCATAGCGGCGTTTGCCATCCTGTTCTGTCTTCCAAATAGTAAATAGCAAAACCAGGGGCAGCCTTGTTAAAAACATTTGAAGCATAAAAATATGAGGGCGCATTACAATAGAAATATGCCGCACTTAAGCTTGAGCAATTACGAAAGGAATATAACCCTATATCATTCAAACTTTGAGAATATATGGATATCTTTTTTAATGATGTGCATCCTTCGAATGCCGACGTTTCTATAGTTTGCAGCGCATTGGGGAAAACCACTTTTTCGAGCTTTTTACAATTACTAAATGCTGCGGCGCCAATTTCTTTTACTGTGTCGGGAATATCTATTGTATTTATATTCGAGCTTCTAAAAAGATTATCGGCAATCTTCTCAATTCCCTCTTCAAAAGTAATTGTTTCAAGTGGGGCTCCGTAGAACGGACCTCTTGTTGTAGTCGTACAACTATCTAGTTTGGCAGAAATATGGATTTTTTTTAGACTGCTACAATTTTCAAACGATCCAACCCCTATTCTTCTCAACTCGGTTGGCAGATTGATGTCTTCGAGTTTTGAGCACTGCTTAAAAGCGTTGGACCCTATTTCTGTTATGGAATCCGGAAGAACTATCTCGATAATATTAGTACAATTATTAAACAGATCGTCCGCAATTTTCGTAATTCCCGCTTCAAATAATACGTAGCTCAATCCTGAACCTGCAAAAGGGCCTCCTGTCGTTGTACCAACCGTAATGCTCAAACTTTTTGGTATGGTAATCTCCGTTAGGCTGGTACAGCCATAAAATGCTGACGTTGATATTTTTGTTAAGCCCGATGGAAGCGATACATCACTTAAACTTGTACATTGATTAAATGCTGCATATTCTATTTCCACAACTGAAGCCGGTATCACAACACTTACAATACTAGTGCACCTATCGAAAACATAGCTAGGAATCTTGGTGATACCTTCTTCAAATACCGGCGTCACAATACCACATCCAACAAAGGGGCCACCCCAACCGGACGGCGCCGTATAAGACAAAGTTTTGGGGAAATATATAGTTGTTAATCCCTGGTTGTTTCGAAACGCAGCAGCGCCTATCTTTTCTATCCCGGACGGTAAATCTACCGACGTAAGTCCGGCTTCAAGAAAAGCGGTCGCACCAATTTCGGTTACTTTTATCCCATTGATGGAGTCCGGTATCGCAACATGACCGCCTGTCCCCAGATATTTCTTGATAGATATATTCCCATTACTGAGATACTCGATTTCAAAATTTCCATATATTTCAGATGTATTTGCTGGAGCAGGTGCGTTTTCCAAAGCATTGTCTGCCGTTTCATTTTCAGGTTCGGGAACCACACTTTCAGATGGAACAGGTTCAACCGTTTCGTTACCAAGCTGTTCCTCTCCTGGCACGCTCAAATCCCCGGAAGGGGCAGGCTTAATTGTTCCTCCATCGGGCTGTGCCTCTGTTGGCTCCGGAGCCATGGTCGCAGACGGAGCGGTTTCACCAGTTTCGCCACCTTGCTGCCCTTCCGACGGTGCAGAAACCTCATTTGTTATTGTTGGGGAAATAATATCACTCGACGCAACTTCCGTTATTTCTGGTTCTACTTTATCCATAGCTACAGCTAATAATGGATTTACTTGGACAAAGAGGAGTGATATAAAAATCAAGATACTAAATAAACGAATTCTATTGTTTTTCATCATGCCACTCTCCTATTCAAAATGGTAACCGTCGAATGAATAATGAAAGTCGTGATATTTCGAATTTCACTATCTTATGATTATTAATTCTACATATGGTTCGAGTTGGAACAAATTACAAAAAGTTATCTTCTATATAAAATATACTATATTGACCTCCTGTGTCCTTTCCCACTGGACGCCAAACTCCCTTACCCTCGCTCTATAATAATTTTGGCGAATATTAATACTGCTTAATATATAAACAAAAAAATTCGTTGATACGAAAATTCTCTTTTCTATTTTTATCGTAAAAATGCAATGAAACTTTAACATATTTTTCTAGCACTTCCAATACAAAGTCTGTGGATTAAAATTTGGCAAAAATCAGCAAAATTCTAAACTTTTATGTAACCTTAAACTGGAAAAGGAGCCGTTAATTTGTTTCATTAGCTTCAAATAGAGTTGAATAAGCAAAATATACATATCGTACACAAATTGGTATATATTAATCAATACGCAATAATTTTTTTGGACTTATATTTTTTTGAAAAGCAAGGGATAAATAACAATCTAATATTGTAAAGCCTATTATGCAAGTATATTTTTCAATAACTCAAAGAGAATGTGAAAAAACATGAAAAAGAAAATGATGGCAAATATATTTTATGAACCTTTTATAATGGAATTTAAAGAAATGGATGTGCCGGAAATCGCCATCTCCGGAGGATGTTTTTAAAGATTTGTGTTTTCATGTGACTCTAAAATAATTTCATTCATTTTGATTCTTCGCTTTCTATATTTTAAGGAAACTATTCATTCAGAAAGGTTTTTTAAGGCTGAGTATTTATTTTAAAGCTCTGTATTCATGGGGCTTCATTCCCATGATTTTTTTGAAATTAAGACAGAAGGCCTTATAATCCGAGTACCCGACATCCATTGCTATATCGATAATTCTCGCTTCAGAATCCTTCAGCATATCGCAGGCGCTCTCAATTCTGAGTTTATGAACCAATTCATATACGCTCATGCCGGTATATTGCTTGAATATCTTACAGAAATAGTTCTTGCTGAAAAACGCTTTGCGTGCGACCATGTCCAAATTGATATTGCCCAAATAGTTTTCATGCAAATATTGGATCGCGTCCTCTATAATATTGGTGGATTCAGTATTTTCTATTGCCTCTTTGGACATGAGCCTTACAATATTGATGATGAACTGAATCATATAAGCTCTTATCATATTCAGATAGCCTGCAGGTTTTAGGGTGTATTCCATGTATATTTTGCTGATCAGGTTTTCAAACTGGATCTGCTGATCGGGATTCACATGCAAATCAGCCTTTGAGCAGTCGTTTTCCTGCATTCCTTTCAGCAAAAAGGTTCTCGGAAACGAACTGTAGTCTATGACGTCCACCAAATTATCATCCAAAAAATCAGGCGTTAACAGGCAATTATACACAATAAGCGATGAATGCTTATCCTTTTTATAAAACCCGTGCCACATATCGTAATTTATAATGAACAGGTCGCCTTTTTCTACCGCATATTCTTTATCGTTCACCAAATGAAAGCCGCTCCCGCTGGCAACATACGTTATCTCCACAAAATCATGATAATGAAATTTAGTCTCCTCTTTTATTTTTTCTTCATATCTGTTTATTGCAAATTTCTCATCAATATCCAAATTATCTTTTCTCAGGAGAATATATTTACCTATCTGATTTGTAGCTGCCTTTTCATCAAAGACTTCTTCCGCCATTGGCAGATATACAAATTTCGGTATCATTCAATCACTTCCATTTCTATTTTTTTGTATCAAAAGTAATTCAACGTGCCGCCGCCGTGCCGCCGTTTCATTATCTATTGAATACACGAATAAACTTCATGTGATTGTACTATGGATGTCTTGAGGTATTGAGAGCTCCGATCCGGGCATATTAAAACATTTTAAATATGCCCGGATCGGCCATGTAAAGTAAGTATTTATCTTTTATTACTCTCAAGATTGAGCCATGCCAGTTCTGAAGGTGAAAGCTCAATATTGATCACATCGGTTACTGACTTCAATTCATTTCTGTTGGCGGCGCCAACAATTGCATACACATTCAATGGCTGATTCAAAATATAAGCCATTGCTATCTGCGGAACACTTAATCCCTTTTCTTTCGCCAGTTCGGCGACCCGGTCCAGCCGCTTGAAATTAACTTCAAAGCAATAAGCGCGTTTGCATGCAGAATCAATTTCGTCTTTGATCTTTTCATAGTTATCCCGCGTGATTCTGCCCGAGAATAAGCCTCTTGCCAGGCTTGAATAAGCGAATACGGGCATCTGGTTTTTTTGATACCAGGCTCGAGCTTCTGTTTCCCTGGATCCGCTGATGGTAACGCATCCGAATCCCCAGGGATCTTCCACCTGCTCCGCCAGGCCGTAATTGGGGCTGCTTGCAACAAACGGGACAAGCCCATGTTCTTTGGCATAGTCGTTTGCTTCCTGTAACCTCTGATGCGTCCAGTTGGATCCGCCGAATGATTTTATTTTGCCGGCCTTTAAATGTTCATTCAGAGTTTCAACAATTGGTCCTACCGGTAATGTAATGTCGTCGCGATGCAATAAATACAGGTCTATGTAGTCTGTATTCAGCCGAGTCAACGAATCATGCAGATCAGAAGCGATATCATAGGGCGTCACTCTTACACGATCCTGATTCGGATGGGCTGCCTTGGATATCAGAAAAACATCTTCACGGTTTTTTCTTTCCTTGAACCATTTTCCTATGCCTCTTTCACTTTCGCCATAACCATAGATATGTGCGGTATCAAGCGTGGTGCAGCCCAACTCCATTGCCGAATCCAAGAGTTTCAGGCTCTCTTTTATGTCGGTCGTATTGATTATCATTGTACCAAGTACAATTCGCGAAGCGTTTTTTTGTACACCCTTTATTTCACCATATTTCATTGTTTTTCCTCCTGTTCAGATCTTCCGAGCATTCCCTTTTAGTCTTCAAATGGGAATCTCATTCCCCAGTCCAGTCTCATCCCATCCATTATATTCAGCGTGGAGACAGTCGATTCATGTGTATGAATATCGCTTTGCAGCCTTCCTTCTTTTATGCAGCGCATGACTTCTTCAGCTTCACAATTATATCCGGAAGCCTCGAACGGGAAGTCATAAGTGATAGGATCCTTGCCTTTTAAGTGAACGGTAGCAGACTTTCCGTGCCAAAAATCAGGCAGATATATATACCCTTCCGTTCCAATGATCCATGCATCCCAGGGAGATTGTGTTCTGACCGCCTGAAGAATGACAGCCAGTTCTCCGCTGCCATATTGAAGTATTGCAGAACTTTGTTCGTCAACTCCGGTAGGTCCTATATATGCATCATGCGTAATTTTCTTTGGCAGCGAATTATAAACCATATTCGCATAGGCAATGTTGTAAATACCCACATCCATCAGCGCGCCGCCGCCAAGTTCCAGACTTAGCAGCCGGTTTCCCGGGTTCCAGTCACATCTGAAACAAAAATCCGATTTAAACTGCCTTACTTCTCCTATTATCCCTATTGACAGCCACTCTCTTACATTTACCGTTACCGGCAAAAACTTGGTCCACATGCCTTCCATTAAAAAACGGTTGTTTCTTTTCGCACAGGCAATAATATCCCTGGCGTCTTTTGCATTTATCGCCAGCGGTTTTTCGCACAATACATTTTTGCCGGATTCCAACGCCATTATGGAATATTTTTTATGAGCCGGATTCAGCGCCGAAATATATATAATGTCTATATTTTTATCGTCAATCAATGCTTCGTAACTTTCATGGCATGTCGGGATTCCATATTTTTTTGCAAACAATTTACCGCTTTCGAGTTCAGCCGGATATGCGCCAACCGCTGCAACTTCAGCGTTTTCCAAAACCAGCAGTCCTTGAACAAAACTATTCGCTATCGTTCCAGGGCCGAGTATGCCCCATTTAAAAACATCTTTCATAGAACCATATCCTCCATAAACACTTTCTGATTTGAGGTATACCACTGATTATATTTTATACGCACAGAAACTTAAGGTATATGGCACATATTATTTATAAATGGGTATATATTATTATGATTTTTATGTTGCATTCAAACAAAATTTATCAAAACGTTTGCATATAGATTTAATGTATATCGATTATCTTTAATCTTATATAATGCAGGCCATGGTCCGGTCAGCCAGGAAACACAGCGCGGCAATGAATCATTAAATCATACAAAGAAAAAGCGCATCCGGCAATTGCCGATACGCTTTTTCTTTGTATAAAAGGAGGAAAACTTGGAATCTTATTTAGCTTATGTTACTGATACATACCTTTTAGCGGCGTTTACCTGTTTTAACCGGCATATCAGCTCTTTTTTATAAAATAAAGGAAATCACTGTTGCCCTCTATACAAAAGCCAATGCAGTCTCCAAATCGTTCAGCAGATCGTCAATGTCTTCAATTCCTGCCGAGATCCTGATAAGGTTGTCATAAATCCCGATTTCCTCCCTGTTTTCTCTGGGTATGGAGGCGTGCGTCATGATGGCCGGGTGCTCGATCAGGCTTTCCACGCCGCCAAGGCTTTCCGCCAGGGAGAATAGTTTTGTTTTTTCTAAAAATCTCCTGGATTCTTCAATTCCTCCCTGAAGCAGAAATGTGATCATCCCTCCGGGCAGTTTCATCTGTTTTTTGGCAAGTTCATACTGTGGATGGCTGCGAAGCCCCGGATAAAACACTTTTTCTATCTTAGGATGGCTCTCCAAATGTTCCGCTATCTTCTGTGCGTTTGCGGAATGCTCGCGCATTCGGACGGAAAGCGTTTTCAATCCGCGCAGTACCAGGAAAGAGTCAAAGGGAGAAAGCACGGCGCCCTCCGCGTTCTGTAAAAATCCCAGCCGTTCCGCAAGTTCCTGGTTATTCCCCACAACCGCTATGCCCGAAACGACGTCTGAATGGCCGTTCAAGTATTTTGTTGCGGAATGCACTACAATATCAAACCCAAAGTCGAGCGGCTTTTGTATATAGGGCGTGGCAAACGTGTTGTCGCAGACGGTTATGATTTTATGCTTCTTAGCGATCTCAGCGATTCTCTTCAAGTCAACCACTGTCAAAAGCGGGTTGGTCGGGCTTTCCACCCATATCATTTTTGTATTGCCGTTCACGTATTTTTCCAGATCTTCCGGATTCTCAAGGCTGATAAAATCAACGCTGATCCCGGAAGTGATCTTTTTTACCTTGTCAAACAGGCGGAAACTCCCGCCGTAAAGGTCGTTTATGGATATGATATGCGAATCTTTCGGAAGCAGGTCAATCACAGTTGAGGAAGCGGCCAGTCCGGATGAAAATGCATACCCTCTTGTTCCGTTTTCGAGGTCTGCGATACACTCCTCCAGGGCAAACCGGGTGGGGTTTTTTGACCGCGAGTATTCATATCCCCTGTTTACGCCGGGGCTTTCCTGAACATAGGTTGAAGTGGCATAAATAGGCGTCATAATGGCGCCGGTAGCCGGATCAGGACTTTGTCCCGAATGGATTGCCTTTGTGGAAAATTTGTATTTGCTCATTTATATAAAACCTCCTAAAGATTCCTCTTGTTCCGTATATAATTGATATAATCTATCTTTGTGATGATCCCATAGAATTTCCTGTCGTCGCAGATAATGGCGGTATACCCGTTTTTCAGTACGGATATCAGGCTTTCTATGCTGTCGCCCGGCTTCAGCGTCTCCAAATTGGCGGTCATAAAGTCCTGTACACTGCGGCCGAAATTGCTCTCGTCCCCGTCTTCAAAAGCGATCAGAATATCGTATTCGTCAATAATGCCGATCACCTTGTCATCATGCAGTACGGGAAGCTGCGAAATCCCGTACAATTTCATTTTTGAGTAAGCCTGAAAAAGCGTATCTTCACTTTTTGCCGTAACAACAGCCCTTTTATCATGGGCCCTCGTAATGATATCCGTCAGGTCGCCTTTTTTCTCCCTTTCTATAAAGCCGTTGTCCAGCATCCAGTAATCGTTATACATTTTCGAAAGATATTTGTTGCCGCTGTCGCACGCAAAGGTCACAATCTTCTTGGGCGACTTCTGCTCCTGCGCATACCTGACCGCTCCGGCAACCAGAACTCCGGTGGATGACCCGGCGAAAATGCCCTCTTCCCGCAACAGCTTTCTTGCGGTCAAAAAAGCTTCCTTGTCGCTGATCGTATACGCATGCCGGATCAGGGACTCGTCAAATTGCGGGGGCACAAAATCCTCCCCGATCCCTTCCGTCAGCCAGCTGCCGGCCGGGCCGACTTCTTTGGTATAATAGTAATCCTTCAATACGGACCCTTCAGGATCTGCCAGTACAAAATCAATATCCGGCTTTACTTTTTTAAAATAGCGCGACAATCCCCCCAGCGTTCCCGAAGACCCGACAGCCACAACGATCGCGTCCACAACGTGTTCCATCTGTTCCCATATTTCCGGTCCTGTTGTCGTTTCATGGGCCCGAGGATTGCTCGGATTGTTGAATTGATTTATAAAATAAGAGTTTGGTATCTCTTTTGAGAGCCGCAGCGCGTAATCCTGATAATATTCCGGGTGGCCCTTCTCCACATCCGAACGCGTCATTATGATCTCCGCTCCCATCGCCTTTAAATGCGATACTTTTTCCTGGCTCATCTTGTCGGGGATCACCAGGAGCAGCTTATATCCCTTTTTTGCCGCGGTAAGCGCGAGTCCAAGCCCGGTATTGCCGGCAGTCGCCTCAATCAGCGTGTCCCCCGGCTTGATTTTTCCTTCTTTTTCAGCGCTCTCAATCATTGAAAGGCCTATCCTGTCTTTGATGGACCCGCCGGGATTCTGAGTCTCAAGTTTTAAATACAGCTCGCATTTGCCGGTATCAAAGCTCTTTATTTTTACAATCGGCGTATTGCCGATCAGTTCCAAAGTGTCATTGTATCGCATAGTCATTCCTTCCAATAAATAGCATACTTTTCATATAGTTTTTGTATGTTTTATATTATATTTCATACTATGCAGATATGTCAACTTTTTTTACCCAAATACAATCAGCGCCAAACGCCTCCGCCATTGAAGCATCCGGTCCTGCCAAATAAAACATTTTTTTGAGAATGAAAACAAACGGTTGTTTTATTTACAGAATATAGAAATATCCCGGCATTACTTATGCAAAGCCTGCAGGATATCCCGCTTTAAGTCTTCCGCATCTTCCAGGCCGACGCTGAACCGGAAAAAACCGCGTTTAAACGCATCCGGATACAGGTACTGCCGCTCATCGTCCGGTCCCAGAAAAGAGATCAGGCTTTCGTCATGCCCCAGGGAAACGGCGGAAGTGATCACCTTCAAACGGCTCACAAACCGGTTGTGCCCGTCCGGATCCGTATTCAGCCCGAACGCCAGCATGCCCGAGAATCCTTTCATCTGTTTTTTGGCGGCGGTATGTCCCGGATGGTCCGGAAGCCCCGGATAGGATACAAACCGGACTTCGGGCAGTTCTTTTAATAACTTTGCGATTTTAAGCGCATTCCGGTTATGCTGCTGCATCCGGAGCGGAAGCGTGACCGCTCCCCTCATGATCAGCCAGGCGTTGAACGGGCTGATTGTACCGCCTAAGTTGATCATGGCTTCCGCCCTGATACGGTCAATCAGTTCTTTCCTACCCAATACCGCTCCGCCCATCGCGTCCCCGTGCCCATTGATATATTTGGTCAGGCTCTCCACCGTCAGATCCGCGTCCAGGCTGGTAGGCTGCTGGTTATAGGGAGAGGCAAAAGTATTGTCTACGCTGAGAAGCGCTCCCGCGTTATGGGCGATATCCGCGATGCTTTTGATATCGCTTATGCCTATGGTCGGGTTGCTTGGCGTCTCAATATGGATGAGCCGGGTATTGGGACGGATTGCAGCTTTCACGGCCTCCAGATCTGAAGTATCCACAAGCGTAGCTTCTATCCCGTATTTTTCGGGCAGATACTGCGTTAAAAGCCGGTAGACCGCAATATACATCACCTGGGAGCAAACGACATGATCCCCGGATTTCAAGAATGTGAACAGGACGCCGGACAATGCGGCCACCCCGGACGCGAGAGCCACGCAGTCTTCGCTGCCTTCCAGGGCAGCAAGTTTTTCCTGCAGGTATTTCTGGTTGGCTCCCCCGTTCCGCGTATAGATCTGATTCTCCGCGCTGCTCCAGTTGAGCCCGGTTGGGTCATATGGCAAGGCATAGCTGTTTGCCATCACGATGGGCCGCCGAATAGCGCCCGTCTCCGCGTCTATATCGTTTCCCGTATGTATGCTTCTTGTGGAAAATCCGTATTCGCTACCAAATGATCCGTATTTCTTTTCCGACATGACATATCTCCATTCTTCTTTCATAATTAAACAACAAAAAGCACCTTCCGTCATAAACGCTGCCGTCGGGTGCTTTTATATGATCAGAATACAAGCGGTTGTATGTTTCAGTACTTATTCGCTGAACAGCGGGGTGGATAAATATCTCTCTCCCGTATCCGGTAAAATCGTCACTATCGTTTTACCCTTGTTTTCAGGACGTTTGGCGATCTCGGCAGCAGCATAAAGCGCGGCGCCCGAGGATATGCCCACAAGCAGCCCTTCCGCCTTGGCGACAGCCTTGCCCGCCGCAAACGCCTCCTCGTTCTTCACCCTGAATACTTCATCATAGATCCCGGTGTTGAGAACATCAGGTACAAATCCGGCGCCTATTCCCTGTATCTTGTGCGGTCCCGCTTTTCCTTCCGAAAGCACCGGGGAATCGAACGGCTCCACCGCAACGATCTTTACTTCGGGTTTTTTGGATTTCAGGAATTCTCCCGCGCCTGTGATCGTCCCGCCGGTGCCAACGCCGGCAACCAGTATGTCCACTTCTCCGTCCGTATCCTCCCAGATCTCCGGTCCGGTGGTCTCCCTGTGCACCGCCGGGTTCGCGGGGTTCACAAATTGCCCGGGTATAAAGGAATCGGGGGTCTCGGCCGCAAGTTCATCCGCTCTCGCGATTGCGCCCTTCATGCCCTTAGCGCCTTCGGTTAAAACCAGCTCGGCCCCGTAGGCTTTCAGCAGATTGCGGCGCTCTATGCTCATTGTCTCGGGCATTGTCAGGATGATGCGGTATCCGCGCGCGGCAGCTACCGACGCTAAGCCGATTCCCGTATTACCGCTGGTAGGTTCGATGATCACGCTGTCAGGCTTTAAAAGGCCTTTTGCTTCCGCGTCTTCAATCATAGATTTTGCGATCCTGTCCTTCACACTTCCCGCCGGGTTGTAATACTCCAGCTTGGCAATGATTTTTGCCCCAACCTCATTTCTTGCATTGTAATTCGTAAGCTCCAACAGCGGAGTCTTCCCTATGAGTTCAACCAATGATTTGTACACCTTTGCCATATCCTTTTCCCTCCAAAACTATTTCATATATTTCATATATGTTATATATGTTTATGATATTCCACAATTTTTATTTTGTCAATCATAATTTAAATTATTTTAAAATTAAAATTAATTGACATTCTATCCGCAAGCAAATATTATAAACATATATGATTAATATATTTTAGATGAGGGATTGATATGAGAATATCCGCAAAAAGCAGATACGCGCTTGCAGCAATATCATATATGGCTATTTATGATAAAAATAAGGATTGCTTTACAGTCATCAGCATTTCCGAAAAGCTTGGGATCTCCAAAATATATCTCGAACAGGTATTCAGTCTGCTCAAGAGGGCTAAACTGGTTGTGTCCATAAAAGGGGCGCAGGGCGGGTACAGGCTTGCCAAGCCCGCAATCAAAATAACCGTTGCCGAAGTTCTGCATGCCGTTGAGCAAAGTTTATTTGAACCTGTCGGAACGTCCGTTAGCCACGAGGCTGCATATATCGATAACGCGATGCATGCGCTTATCTGGGATCCGCTGGATAAGGCGGTCAGTGAAACCGTAGGCAGTATTACAGTAAGCGCTCTGGCTAACGAATCGGAAAAAATCAAGGCTGAGAACAACTTAATGTATTATATATGATAATGAGGGCTCTCGCATGGACAACCGGTCAAAAACGGATCCGGACAAACAAGGCCGCGCCTGAGGCGCAGCTTTTTCTGTGTCATAAATGTCAGCCGCTACATAATCCTTTGAACCATGGCTTTATTCTAAATGATTGACGGTTTTTATTTTCTTGCTGTCTTGCTGTAATGATTATTCTGACAAAACACATAATTTAAAATGAATTGGGGAAACGGACCGCAGGCCCTGTTTCCCCATTGAAGGTATATGGCAACGTTTAGAATACGGGCACTACTGCTCCCTGATAGGTATCTTCTATGAATTTTTTCACTTCGTCACTCTGCAATGCGGCAACCAAAGCCTTGATCTCAGGACGATTTTCATCACCGGCACGTACCGCTATGATATTCGCATAGGTCTGCGCTGCCAGAGAATCCTTCTCTTCTTTTGCAAGCGCATCTGTTGCAGCGTTGAGCCCCGCTTCTATGGCATAATTTCCGTTGATCACCGCAAGGTCTACATCAGGCAGCGTTCGGGCAATTTGTGCAGCCTCCAGCTCTTTAATTTCCAAATTTTTGGGATTCTCCGCAATGTCGCTCACGGTTGCGGTGAGTCCGGCATCCTCTTTCAGGGTGATCAGGCCCACAGTCTGCAACAGCAGAAGCGCCCGCGCCTCGTTGGAGGTATCGTTGGGAACGGCGATTACCGCGCCTTCCTTGATTGCGTCCAGAGATGCGGTTTTGCCGGGATATAATCCAAGCGGTTCATAATGGATAGCCCCTGCCGATACGATTTCTGTGCCGTTCTTTGCATTAAAATCATCCAGATACGGCTGGTGCTGGAAATAGTTTGCGTCCAAATCTCCGCTGTCAAGCGCGGTATTGGGCAGCACGTAATCGGTAAATTCCTTTATCTCAAGCGTTATGCCTTCTTTGGCAAGAACATCCGCCGCTATTTTCAATATTTCCGCATGCGGTGCGGGAGATGCTCCCACAACGATTTTCGCGGCGTCTGCCGAAGAGGATGCGGATTCCGACGCCGAAGGCGCAGCCGATTCGGGCGATGCCGTTGAAGCGGAAGGAGCCGCAGTTTCAGACGCCGGAGCCGAAGCGCTTGGTGTTGCCCCGGACGCCGCGCAGCCCGCGAGAAGCGCAGCGGCAAGCAATACGGATACGATTACAGTAATAGTCTTTTTCATATTATTATCCTCCATAAAATTTATTTGCCAGGCACTCAGCCTGCTTTTCGTTTATCCTGTTTCTTTGTTATTCTTGTGCCGATCTCCTGGAACAGCTGTACCAGCGCCACCAGAAGGATCACTGTTATCATCATCGTTACGGGTTCATAACGGTACAATCCGTACCTTATGGCGATATCCCCCAGGCCTCCTCCCCCAACGATGCCCGCCATAGCGGAATAACTTAAAATGGTTGTGGTTGCGATTGCGCAGCCCATGATCAGGGAAGGCCGCGCTTCGGCTATCATTACCTTCCATATGATCTGGAAGGGACTCGCCCCAAGCGACTTTGCCGCCTCGATCACGCCCTGATCCACTTCCTTGATCGAAGCTTCCACCAGCCTTGCCACAAACGGGAAAGCCGCTATCACAAGCGGAACAACCGTGGCGTTCATTCCTATCGTCGTTCCAACAATAAACCTTGTAAAGGGAATTATTGCTATCAGCAGTATTAAAAACGGAATGGAGCGGGTGATGTTTACGATCACATTCAGTACATTATTGAGCGCTCTTTTTTCAAGTATGCCGCCTTTTTCGGTTACTACAATGATAACGCCCAGCGGCAATCCGATCAGATATGCAAACAGCGTGGATACCAGCGTCATATACACTGTCTCCAGCACGCCCTTTCCAATCAGCTGCCACAATGCATCATCCACCATACCCTGATACCTCCTCCACCGTCAGATCCCTGCTCCTTAAATACCCGATCATATTATCCGCAATTTTATCTTCCCTTGGCAGCTGCAATACGATCTGCCCGTAAGCAGTACCGTCTATATCTTTCATATCCGCAAACAATATGTTAACGGGCATCTTGCATTCCAGTATCATGCCGGCGATCACCGGTTCGAATGAGGAACTCCCGTCAAACACCACGCGGCAACATCGGGTGCCGATGAAACGGTCGATCTCACGTCCGTCGGGGTACACCAGCCTGCGCGCCGCATGGGATTTGGGGCTTGTGAAAATATCGTTTACCCTGCCCATCTCAGCAACGCGTCCCTCGTCGATTATCGCAACCCTGGAGCAGATCTCCTCTATCACGCTCATTTCATGCGTGATAACTATGATAGTAACTCCAAGACGCATATTGATATCTTTCAAGAGGGATAATATTTGACGGGTGGTCGCTCCGTCCAGCGCGGAAGTCGCTTCATCGCATAAAAGCACCTTGGGCTGTGTGGCGAGAGCGCGCGCGATCGCTACCCTTTGTTTTTGTCCTCCCGACAGTTGCGAGGGATACGCGACTGCCCTTTCTTCCAGACCTACCATTTGCAGTAATTCCATTGCGCGTTTTTTGGCTTCCTGTTTACTTGCCCCTGCGATTTCAAGCGCAAAACGTACATTTCCCAGAGCCGTGCGCTGCTCTAAAAGATTGAACTGCTGAAATATCATGCCGATGGATTCCCGAACGCTTCGCAGTTCTTTTTCGCTGTAGCCGGATAAATCCTGTCCGTCAAACAAAACTTTTCCTGTGGTCGGGCGCTCCAGGTAATTGATGCAGCGCACCAGCGTGCTTTTTCCCGCTCCGCTCATGCCGATGATCCCGAATATCTCTCCCCGGTTAACGGTGATTTCAATATCTCGGAGCGCTTTTACGTCTCCATTTCCGGACGGAAATACTTTGCTTATATTATGAAGTTCAATGATTGGAACTGCTCCGTCCATTTCGCTCTCCTTAATACATACTATTCATATATGTTTTATTTATTTATAAGCATTATATTCCAGTATAAGGTGGATGTCAACCTATAATCGAAAAAAATAAAATAAAGTTGAAATGATATACTTAAGAGTACCCTCATCTCCTGATAGAAGATTCACTTGATCGGCCAAATTGGTATCTTTATGAGTATGAAAAAGGACCATCCGCTGTAGTTTCATCAACCATTTCTGGATAGTCCTTATAAACTAATTAATTGGGATAACTTGGGGTTTCCCCATTCCTGTATTCTTTATATAATTTGAGATTATTCTTCTACCATCCTGTATCCCACGCCAACTTCCGTTACAATATACCGGGGTTCAGCCGGATTTAATTCCAGTTTTCTTCTTATGTTCGCCATATTGACCCTCAGCGCCTGTATCTCGTTCGTGTACGGCCCCCACACCTCCTTTATGATGTAATCATGAGTTAGAACTTTTCCTAAATTTTTAGAAAGCAAAAAGATGATTTTATATTCAATTGGCGTCAAATGAACTTCTTCCCCGGCTATGCTTACAAACCTTTTTTCATAATTGATTTCAAGCTGTCCCACCGTTACTTTATCTAAATCCGGATTACTTATTGCAGAATTCTTCTGATTGTGCCGCAGGGCAGTTCTGATCCTCGCTAAAAGTTCGGATGTTCCAAACGGTTTTGTGACATAATCGTCAGCGCCTAAATCAAGCGCTTCAACCTTTTCGCGTTCAAGTCCGCGGGCCGAAACAACAACAACGGGAATCCCCGACCATGCCCTGATGCTTTTCAAGACTTCAACGCCGTCTATATCCGGCAAGCCAAGATCAAGCAAAACAAGATCAGGACAATGGGACGCCACCAGTGATAATGCTTCTTTTCCTTTTGCTGTTGTAAGAACATCAAAATTATTTGAGGTCAGAATGGCAGATATAAAATTACAAATGCCTGACTCATCTTCAACAATAAGAATTAACGGTTTAGCCTGCATTTTCTTTATTTCCCTCCAACGGCAGCATAAACCGGAAAATCGCTCCGCCTTCCGGTCTATTGACTGCTTCCATTCCCCCATGATGCGCTTTTATGATAGACATGCAGATAGAAAGGCCTATTCCCATTCCCCTGGACGAATCGGGACTTTGTTTATCATTTAAAGCATAGCTCTCAAACACATATGGAAGGTTCTGTTCGGATATTCCCTCGCCATGATCGATCACTTCAAACACTGCCTCCTGCCCGGCTTTTATGACAGCCACATCAATAACAGAATCATCAGACGAATGCTTGATGGCATTTTCCAATAAATTAATAAGGACCTGTTCGATTAGGGTGCCATCCATGGGAACAACCAGCAGTTCATCAGGTACCTTTACGGTTATTTTCCTGTTTTGAAATCTTTTTCGAATACGGCTGATTGCTTCAGCCACAATCTCCTCGGCTGCCTCGGATGTTTTTGTTACGTTCATCAACCCTTCATTGATTCTTGTTACTGACAGAATATTTTCCACCATCCGGATCAGCCACTGAGAATCTTCTTTAATATCCAAGATCAGTTTGTCATGCGTCTTTTTATCCAGTGAATCGCCGTTTTCAAGCACAGCCGAACTTGCTCCAAGGATGCAGGTCAAAGGGGTGCGCAGGTCATGGGATATCGCCCGGAGAAGGTTGCCCCGCATTTTTTCTCTTTCGGACTCAACCAAAATCTGCCGCTGTTCATCTGACAATGCCTGACGCTCCAGCGCCATAGCCACCAGCGGGGCGATCATCCGTAAGAACAGCCGGTCCTTATGATTGATTTTACCCTTATAACAGGAAAGTCCAATAACTCCGAGAACAATCCCCTGCGAAATAACGGGCATATAAAATGCGGTAGCCCCCATGAGCGTGTCCGTGCCGGCGCCTGCACGTTTCTGGTTTACAAAAACCCAATGCGCGACTGCACGTTCATCATCGCTGAGCATAGACGAAGAATCCGGTTCTGAGGGTGACTGCACAAAAATGCCTG
This sequence comes from Bacillota bacterium, assembly GCA_023393165.1. Taxonomy (GTDB): domain Bacteria; phylum Bacillota; class Clostridia; order Christensenellales; family Christensenellaceae; genus JAEYKI01. Next base: position 20,273 of record JAEWMJ010000063.1, read on the forward strand.
AATTTTTTAAAGCAGGGTCTTGTACATAAAAAATTACCGAACGGTCAAACAGAGTTAAAATGTACTCGTTTGTCAAAGCGACGATATTCTCAAGACCCCTGGTTGCCAAAAGCTTTTTGTTTATTTCATACAAAACCTCTGTCCTCCGCTCCCTTGAAACCGCGATTAATGCCTGTGTCCGGACGCGAACGGTGAGTGCACTGGTTATAAAAGCAACAAAAAACATGATAACGAATGTAATTGGATACCCAGGCTGTATTGCGTTCAGCGTAAAAAAGGGAATGGTAAAAAAGAAATTGAATAATAGTACGCTTAATATGGAGGCGATGATCCCGAATAAATATCCGACTGTTATCCGCGATATTATCAAAACCGATAATATATAAACCATAACGACGTTTTGCTCAGCAATATCCAGCGCGCGAAGGCCTATGGAAAGCAGGGTTGCAGCCGCCAGTATCCCTAACATTTTTAACAGGTCGCGCCAGGAAAAAAACAGGCCTTTCCCAAGTCTGAATCTGGCGGGCTTCTTATAAATCTTCTGGATATTGCTGCTGTCCGGGATGATATGTACTTCCACAGTTTTAAGCATGGAAATCAGCTTATCTTCGAAGTCCATTTCAAATAAACTTCGCAATGTTTTTTTATTTCTGCTTTTCCCTACGACGATGTTTGTAATACCTGACAGTTTTGCGTATTCGGCAATAACGGCCGGGACGTCGTTTCCATTCAGCGTTACGATTTCCGCGCCCAAACGTTCTGCCAGATCCAGATTCGTCCGGACACTCTTTTTTTGTTCTTCTGAATAATACGGACTGTCCATATTCTCTACATAAATCGCAATCCAAGGGGCGTGGAAAGCCTTCGCGGTCCGTTCCGTCCACCGGATGCATTTTGCCGAGGACGGCGAAGGGCTGATGCAAACCATCAGCTTGATATTCGCCATTTTCTCGGATATTTGCTGTTCGTTCTGGTTCAGATTGCTGATCCTGTCCGCGGCTTTTCTCATTGCAAGCTCGCGGAGCAGCCTTAGATTTTCCTTGGTAAAAAAATTGCTTTTGGCGGTTTCCGCCCTCTCCCTTTTATAAACCTTGCCTTCATCAAAACGGCGCAGAAGTTCTTCCGGCTCGATATCAATCAGCTTCACCTTGTCCGCGTTATCGAAAATATAATCGGGCACGGTCTCGCGAACATTTACTTTTGTAATATTCTGGACAATATCATTGAGGCTTTCGATATGCTGGACATTCACGGTCGTATACACATCGATCCCGGCATTCAGGAGTTCTTCAACATCCTGATACCTTTTTTTATTACGTGATCCCTCAACATTGGTATGCGCAAGTTCATCCACAAGGATCACTTCAGGGCGCCGGGCCAGCGCAGCATCCAGATCAAACTCTTTTAATTGGATATTTTTGTACGGCAGTGACTGCGGAGGAAGGGTTTTGAGCCCTTCCAGCAGCTGCATTGTCTCAGGACGCGTATGCGGCTCCACATAACCAACCAATACATCAACGCCCCGGTGGACAAGCTCATGCGCATCGTCAAGCATGGCATAGGTTTTTCCTACCCCTGCCGCAAAGCCGAAAAAGATTTTCAGCCTTCCTGCCTTTACTTTGGAAGGAGCATTCAGACTCTCCAATAATGCATCGGGATCGGGACGCAGGTTTTCAAGGTCTTCCATTATTAAAACCACCTTTTTATGTTTTTAGATCAATCCGTCCAGAGTCAGATTCACTTTAAGGACATTTACCGCCGGATCACCCCAAAATCCCAAGAATCTTCCGGTTGTATGCCTTAAGATGATTGCCCTGACGTCATCCTCGGCCATGCCCCTTGCCTGCGCGATGCGCGCCACCTGGTATTCTGCCGCCTCGGGCGAAATATTCGGGTCGACCCCGCTCCCCGAAGCCGTAACCAGATCCATGGGTATTGGAGCCGTGTTGTTTGGATCAAAGGAATGCCACCAATCGACCCGCTCCTGTACCAGTTCTTTTTGTTCCGCACTTACGGCAGACAAGTTTGTAGTTCCCATAGGCCTGCCGATCAGATATTCCGGCTTGTTAAATTCCTGCGCGATCAACGCCGAACCATAGTCTTTTGTCGTTCCGTCCTTTAACGTTACTGTTATTATACTACCGTTTGCCTGAGCCGGAAATACTGCCTGCGCAATACCCGTAACGATCCCGGGATATATAAGCCCACAGATCACAGTCAATATTACGATACTTATCAGTATCGGTCTTAATGCTTTTAAAAAACTTTTCATTTCAATTACCTCACACAAGATGCAGCGCTGTGAGCAGCATATCTATCAGTTTGATTGCAGCAAAGGGTGCCGCGACCCCGCCCAATCCGTAAATAAGGATATTTCTTTTCAGTAGGTTCCCTGCCGAAGTCTCCCGGTATTTAACGCCTTTCAATGCCAGCGGGATAAGCGCTATGATGACAGCCGCATTGTAAATAATGGCCGATAGTATAGCGCTTGTTGCGTTTGTCAATCCCATAAAATTGAGAGCCGTAAGCTGCGGATAGATACTGAAAAACAATACGGGAATGATGGCAAAATATTTCGCAACATCGTTTGCCACACTGAAAGTGGTAAGCGCCCCTCTTGTCATTAAAAGCTGTTTTCCGATACGGACAACGTCAATCAGTTTGGTCGGGTTGGAATCCAGATCCACCATGTTGCCGGCTTCTTTGGCCGCCTGCGTTCCGGTATTCATTGCAACCGCCACATCCGCCTGCGCCAGGGCCGGGGCATCGTTTGTGCCGTCTCCCGTCATGGCCACCAGATGGCCCTTGGACTGATAATCGCGTATCAGAGTCAGTTTGGCCTCGGGCGTCGCCTCGGCAAGAAAATCGTCCACTCCCGCTTCGGCGGCAATTGCTGCGGCGGTCATCGGATTATCGCCCGTGATCATAATCGTTTTGATTCCCATCTTGCGCAGGTCCTCAAACCGTTCTTTTACGCCGTTTTTCACAATATCCTTTAAATAAACCACGCCCAGAACGCTTTTATTTTTTACGACTACCAAAGGCGTTCCGCCTTCGGCCGCAACCCGCTGAACAATCCGGTCGCATTCCGCCGGGTATTCCCCGCCTTTTTCCAATACAAGTTTTTTTACGGAATCGGCTGCGCCTTTGCGTATTTCGTTTCCCTGGAAATCAATACCGCTCATTCGCGTTTTTGCCGTAAAAGCTACAAAAGTTGCATTCAATTTTGAAAGGTCGCGGCCGCGAATTCCAAACCGTTCCTTTGCCAGGATCACAATGCTCCTGCCTTCAGCCGTTTCATCCGCGATACTGGAAAGTTGCGCGGCGTCGGCCAGTTCCTGTTCGGAAATACCATTTAAGGGAATAAACTCGCTTGCCTGACGGTTTCCGAGTGTGATCGTACCCGTCTTATCCAGCAAAAGCACATCCACGTCGCCCGCCGCCTCAATTGCACGTCCGCTCATTGCAAGCACATTGGCCTGGTTCAGCCGGCTCATGCCCGCTATCCCTATGGATGACAGCAGCGCTCCGATCGTGGTTGGAGCGAGGCAAACCAACAGGGCGATCACGTTTGTTAAGGATATAGCTGAACCCGCGCCCGCCTGCTGGCTTGCAAAACTCGAGAAGGGAAGCAGGGAAGCAGTTACCACTAAAAAAATGATGGTCAGCGTCACAAGCAATATCTGCAGCGCAACTTCGTTCGGCGTTTTCTTTCTGGAAGCGCCCTCCACCATGGCGATCATTTTATCCAGAAAACTTTCGCCGGGTGTAGCCGTTATACGGATGATCAGCCAGTCCGAAACCAGTGTTGTGCCGCCTGTTACCGCACTCCGGTCCCCGCCCGATTCGCGTATCACCGGGGCGGATTCCCCCGTGATCGCGCTTTCGTCCACACTGGCAGCGCCTTCGATCACATCCCCGTCCATGGGAATCTGTTCTCCTGCCTGCACATAAACAATATCGCCTTTTTTTAATGTGCTGGAGAGCACCTCCACATAATCGTCCACATTGGAAGCCGACTTCAGCTTTCTGGCTTTTACGTCTTTCCGCGCGCTGCGCAGGCTGTCCGCCTGGGCGCGGCCCCGGCCTTCGGCGATCGCTTCGGCAAAATTCGCAAAAATGCAGGTAAACCATAAAATCAAAGCAATGGTAAGCATGTAGCCTGCACTTTCGTCCTGTATTCCGCCAAAAGACAGGAAGTAAAGCACTGTTGTGAATACTGCGCCGATATATACCACAAACATTACAGGGTTTTTCACCTGAACCTTGGGCGTCAGTTTTATAAACGACTGTCCCACAGCATCCATAAAAATTTGATTATTCAGATTCTTTTTATTCATCTATATCACCTCAACCAATGGCTGTAAAATAATCTGCGATTGGCCCGAGCGCCAGCGCAGGTAAAAAGGTAAGAGCGCCTACGATCAGGATCACGACAATCAGCAGTCCCGCAAACATTGCGTTGCTCGTTGAGAGCGTGCCCTCGCCCGCCGGAACGATCTTCTTTTTTGAGAGATTTCCCGCAAGGAAAATGGCCGCTACTAAGGGCACAAAACGAACGATCAGCATAACAACGCCTCCGACCACATTAGTAAAGGGCGTATTTGCATTAAATCCCGCGAAAGCGCTGCCGTTGTTGTTGCCCATAGAGGAAAACCCGTATAATATCTCCGAAAATCCATGTGCGCCCGAGTTGGTCAGCCACGAAGCGGCGTCGGGGTTTATTACGGCGGCCATGGTTCCGAAAAGGGTAAACAGCGGTGGAAACAAAACGATCAGGCAAACCATTTTCATGTCAAAGGGTTCAATTTTTTTGCCGAGATATTCAGGCGTGCGTCCCACCATAAGTCCGGCTATAAACACGGTCAAAATCACAAATGCCAGCATCCCGTACAGACCGCTGCCCACGCCGCCGAAAACGACCTCTCCGATCTGCATCAGGAACATTAGAATCATTCCGGAAAAGGGCGTCATACTGTCGTGCATGGAATTCACCGATCCGTTGGATGCCGCCGTGGTCGCGGTGCCCCATATTGCGGACGTACCCACGCCATGCATGACTTCTTTGCCCTCCATGCTGCCTGAGGCCGCGACCCCCTGGAATACAGGGCCGGTCAGAAATTCGCTGGACAGTACAGCCGCGAGCGAAACTGAAAACAGAATGAGCATTACGATCAATACGGTTCTTCCCTGTTTGCTGTCGCGTACCGCTTTCCCAAACGATATGCATAAGGCAGCCGGGATCAGCAGAATGGATAACACCTGCAGCAGGTTTGAAAAAGGCGTTGAGTTTTCAAAAGGAAACGCCGAGTTCACTCCGAAAAATCCGCCGCCGTTTGTTCCGAGCTGCTTGATCGCGATCTGGCTGGCTGCGGGTCCGAGCGGGAGCGTCTGTGTTGCCCCGTCCTGCAATGTGGTAATATCTTTATATGGGCCGTATGTTTGGACAACCCCCTGAGACACCAGCAGAACTGCCACTATCAAAGATAAAGGTATAAGCACATACAGCGTGACCCTGGTAAGATCCACCCAAAAGTTTCCTATCGCAGACTGCTTTTTCAGTATAAATCCCCGAATCAGCACAAATAGAACCGCGATTCCAACTGCCGCCGATACAAAATTCTGTACGGTCAGGCCTACGCTTTGAGTAAAATAGGACAGCGTTGTCTCTCCGGAATACGCCTGCCAGTTTGTGTTGGTCACAAAACTTGCCGCCGTATTGAAGGCAAGATCCGGGCTGACAGGCCCAATCCCCTGCGGATTCATCGGCAATACGTTTTGAAATATTTGCAGCAGATATACGATCAAAAATCCAACAACAGAAAAACCGATGACCATTAAAGCATATTTTTTGGGAGACATCTCTTCTTCTCCCTTAATTCCCATTGCCTTATATATGCCTCTTTCCACCGGTGCAAATACCCGGGTCAAGAATACTTTTTGGCCTGTCATTACCTTGTATATATAAATGCCAAGCGGAAAAGCAAGTCCGACAAGCAATGCGGTATAAACCACTGACTGGATGATGCTTTCATTCATAGTTTTTCACCTCTGAATAATACATAAAACAGGTAAACAAGCAAAGCCAGGCCGATAATTGCCGCCACCGTAATAACAAATCCCATAAAAAATTGGCTCCCTTCTTTTTTTCTATAATATTCCCTAGACCACAAATAACATGCCCAAGCTAAAACATACAAAATTATTGCTGTATTAAGAGCATCTTATTTTTAATTTGAATCATATCATTAATCATATTAAGCTGGTATTAAGATTCTTTCTGTGAGTATAAAGATTCTATTAAGATCAGACGTTTATGCGCAAATATCGGCTGCCATGCTGATTAGTCTATCCTGTTTAATTAAACAAAAATATCGCCACGCAATAGCATTGACGATAAGTATTAAGGGTTAATTCACCGGTAACAAATCATATGATTTCTAACCTTTTAGCAAAAGGGTCGCATGCAGGTTTTTGCTCATTTATAAGTACCGCGAGCTGTGTAGTAAAGTAACATACGGAACGATAGAAATGATCCAATAAGCCCAAACTTAGTGTAGACGATAATTTATTTTCTTTTATCAAAAATATTATATCCACCATAAATGTCGCAAACGATGACATATAATCATAAGATTCTTTTAAAAATTGATCTTTTAGTGGAAATTCAGCAATACCCTGGTTTACCGTTTTCTTGGTATATATAGCGCTTATATATTGATTCCTGAACTTTTCTGAAAATGCATCGCCTTTTTGTTTATACTCTTCCGCGAAAGCGCTTACGCTGTTTGCTATGGTCTGCGCGAATATAAAAAAAGCAGGGTACCAATAAAGAACCAAATCCAGCCCGTCAATTTCGTGCTGTCTGTCATTTATAAAACCATCGAGTAAGTATATATAAAAATCGGCGTAACTGATAAAATGATTCATGACCATTGGCAGTATGCCTGTATAATAATTATTCTGAAGCTGCATTTTAAACAGCTCAAGTAAAAACCCCCGGAAATTTTTTGTTTCGGAAAGTGAATCCTGGTTTAACAGGACAATTTCCCTGTCACTGAGGTCCTGGAACGCCCGGTTGGTTAATGCGTCAAACCGGCTTAAGTAGCCCTTCAGCTTCCCAATTATCTCCTCAGATGCCGACGGTATTTCCCGCAGCATGTATTCGGCTAAATCTCCGAGTAACTGCAGCCAAAATCTGTTTTCCTGAACATTTGTAAATACAGCCATTAACGTTAACTCCTAATAATAATGTCTGTTTATTATTATGAAACCTAACTATTTTCATGAAAACTCTTTGACGTATTGAAAAAATTTACGCATTATATGTGGACGCCGCGGTATCCCCGCCTTCTCCGGTCCAATTGGTATGGAAGAATTCCCCCCTTGGTCGGTCTGTCCGTTCATATGTGTGCGCGCCAAAATAATCCCGCTGCGCCTGCAGGAGATTGGCCGGAAGCCTCCCGCAGCGGTAGCCGTCATAATAACTGAGCGCCGAGCTGAACGCAGGCGCCGGAATGCCGCTTTGCACGGCAATTGATACAACGCGCCTCCATCCCGGCTGGGCCTGGCTCATAATATTGCAGAAATAATCGTTCAAAAGCAGATTGTCGAGACCCGGATCCTGCTCAAAAGCTTCTTTGATCTTTCCTAAAAACGCGGAACGAATGATGCAGCCTCCTCGCCACATAAGCGCTATCTCTCCAAAGTTGAGATCCCATCCATACGTTTTGGCTGCTGCTTTCATCAGGGCGTAGCCCTGTCCGTACGAGACAATTTTTGCGGCATACAGCGCATTTCTGATATCCTGAATAAAAGCCGCTTTATCCGCAGTGAACTGGGCCGACGGCCCCTTTAATAATTTCGAAGCCCGGACACGTTCATCTTTCATGGCGGAAAGGCTGCGGACAAAAACGGTTTCGCTGATCAGGGTAAGAGGAACGCCCTGGTCAAACGATTCCACCGATGCCCATTTCCCTGTTCCTTTCTGCCCTGCCGTATCCAAAATTTTTTCCACAAGCGGCTGTCCGTCCGTATCCTTGTATCCCAGTATATCCGCCGTTATCTTTATCAGGTAACTGTCAAGGTCGCCCTTGTTCCACTCCAGAAAGATCTTCTGCATCTCGTCAGGGGTCATGGCAAGGCAATCCTTCATCAGATGGTATGCTTCGCAAATCAACTGGATATCGCCGTATTCAATGGCATTGTGCACCATTTTTACAAAATGTCCGGCGCCGTCCGCCCCTACCCATTCACAGCAGGGCCGTCCGTCCGCCTTGGCGGCAATTGCCTGAAAAATGGGTTTTACAGATTCCCAGGCCTCGCATGAGCCGCCCGGCATGATGCTTGGTCCTTTCAGCGCGCCTTCTTCGCCGCCGGATATCCCGGTCCCAATATAATAAAGCCCTTGCTTTTCAATGCAGTCCGTCCGGCGGACGGTGTCTGCAAAGTGAGAATTTCCCCCATCAATTATGATATCGCCTTTTTCAAGCAGCAAAAGAAGCTTCTCTATAAAGCCGTCAACGGGAGCTCCCGCCTTTACCATCATCATGACTTTTCGGGGTTTTTTTAATTGGGATACAAACTCCTCCAAAGAGTATGCGCCGATTATTTTCTTGCCCCGGGCTCTGCCTTGGGTAAAATCCTTTATCCTTTGGGCAGACCTGTTGAATACGCTTACTGTAAACCCCTTGCTCTCCATATTCAAAACGAGATTCTCGCCCATAACCGCAAGTCCGATTATGCCTATATCGCTTTTTTGCATAGTATTGCCTTTCATACCACTGATCTTATCAAAGATTTCACATTTTAAACCGGCAACCTGTTCTCAGTCGGCCATAGATCCAATGACCATGTCTGGAAGCCAGCTTAAAAATATACGGGTTTCCCCGTCCGGGCCGATTCGGATATCGCTTCCAGAATTTCATACACCACAAGGCTTTGCTCCGGCTTTACCACCAGTTCCCTGCCATACAGGATGCTGTCAATCCAGCACCTTGTTTCCAGGTTTCCTGCCGCGCCGTATTTGCTACGGAATGTAAAGTCGATGTCGTTCATCCCAAAATTGCCTGTTTTGTCCGTTGTAATATGTTTGTCGTATAGCGCCCCGTATTCGGCGCCGTTAATCCATAAGCCGTCGCTCATATCCGCTCCCCCCTCTGTTCCGCATAATACCGTCCGGGCTTCAAGCGGTTTACGGATATTCAGCGCCCAACTGGATTCCAGTATTACGGTCGCACCGTTTTCCATGGTTATATACCCGAATGCCGATTCTGGAATACTGAACTTTTGGGGATCCCATGGCTCCCACAGGTTGGCTTCGTTGCTTCTTTCGGCCAGCTTGTGGTACGCGCTTCCCATAACGCATCTTGGCTTAAAGTTATCCATCAGCCAAAGCGTCATATCCAGCGCGTGCGTCCCGATATCCAGAAGAGGCCCGCCTCCCTGGTCATCTTTGCTTACCAGCAGCCAACTTGGAACGCCGCGCCTCCTTAATGCCAGCGCCTTGCCGAAATATATCTCACCCAGATCCCCCCTCGCGCAGATTTTCTTGAGATATTGAACATCTTCCCTGAACCGGTTCTGGCAGCCGAAGGTGAGGAGCTTTCCCATTTTATTGGCTGTCTCAACCATTCTTTTCGCATCGGGAACGGTGGTTGCGATTGGTTTTTCGCACATCACATGCTTCCCCGCCTCCAGGGCGCGGATTGTAAGATCCGCATGCGTTTTGCTGGTGGTGCATATATGTACGGCGGAAATTTCAGTGTCGGCCAGCAGGCTGTCAACAGCTTCATACACCTTTGCGTCCGCTGCCCCAAACTGCGACGCGACGCTTTGCGCCCGCTCTTTATTGATGTCATAAAATGCGGCTATATCCACTTCATTGATCCGCGCCAAAGCCGGCAAATGCTTGTCAGCGGCAATGCCGCCGCACCCGATAATACCTACCTTTAATTTCTCCAAGTATCACACCTCACTCTATTTAAAATATATGTAAACAACAATCCGGGCACACTCCGGAGTTGTTCGTCTTCAGGCAATCACAATCTCAACGCCGTTTTCCTCCAGGCTCGCCCTGCATACTTCCGGGACATCATCCGTTACCACCGTATCCACTTCCCGGGCATGCAGAAGCGTAACCACGCCGCGTTTATTGAACTTGCTGGAATCTGTGAGAATAATGAGCCGCTTCGCGCTTTCAGCCATTGCACGTACAGATTCGGCCCGCGACAAACTCACGTTGGAAAAACCCTGCGGGGGGTAGAATCCGTCCGTCCCTATAAAAAACTTATCAACAAAAAACTTGCTTACGCACATTTGTACAAGAGGACCGGTCATGACCTGCGAATCGGGATCATACGAGCCTCCGAGCAGGATAACCCGTACCCCCCGGAAACACCGGATATGATCTGCGATAAAGGCGGAATTGGTGATGATCGTGATATCCTGCCTGTTTTCCGCCAGTTCAGAAGCCAGCATGGCGCAGGTTGAGCCGGATTCGATCATAATCGTTTCCCCATTCTCCACCATTTCCGACGCACGCAAAGCAATGCGTTTTTTCACTTCATAATTCAATGTCATGCGGTAGGAAAGATCGTCGGGCGAAACTGCAACCGCATATCCGTGCTCCCGCCGGAGCAGACCCCTTTCTTCCAATGCCGCAAGATCCTTTCGGATCGTAACGCCCGAGACATTCAGTTCCTGCGCCAGCGTACTCACATCCAGAGTTCCGGCTTCATTCAACATTTGAATAATTTTTAAAGACCGCTCGTTCATTTCAAAACACCTGCTCCGTTCTTGCTATAATATCATCCTGCGTTTGACGCGAAAGTACGTTAAAGAATGCGGAATAACCGGCAACGCGCACAATGAGGTCCCTGTGATTTTCGGGGTGCGCCTGCGCGTCCAGCATTGTTTCCCTTGAGACCACATTATACTGAATATGGAAACCGTGAAGCGTATCAAAGAAGGTTCGAAGCAACAAAAGGAGTTTATCACGGTCCCTTGGTTTGGACAGCATGGATGGCGTGACCTTTTGGTTCAGCAGGACGCCGCCGGTAATCTTTTCTGTGCGAAGCTTGGAAACGGACTTGAGGACGCTTGTGGGGCCGCTCACATCCATGGAATGAGAGGGCGAGCAGCCTTCCGCAAGCGGTTCCCCGGCACGGCGGCCATCCGGAGTGGCGCAGGTACACGCGCCCTGCGGAACATTTGCGGAAATGGAAGACGTGCCCGCATAGTAGGCTCCCCCGATGGGACCCCTTCCGTAACGCGTATTCTTGTATTTTGCAATCTCATCGATATAACTGTCGTAGCCTTCTATCAACAACCTGTCTGCGTAATCGTTGTCATTTCCGTATTTTGGAGCGGCGAGCAGCTTTTGGCGGATGCGTTCGCCCGCCTCGCCCTCAAAATTATGCAGAAGCGCATCCCACAATTCCGCGCGTGTGACCGATTTATCTTCGTAGACGCATTTCCTGATGGCTGCCAGCGAATCGGCCAGGTTGGCGATACCCACCTGCAAATCGCTGATATAATCGTATACGGCTCCGCCTTCTTTCAGATGCCTGCCGCGCCCTATGCAGTCGCTTGTGAGCGCGGAACAAAGGATATCCGGCACTTCCTGTTCCAAAACCATATCCGCGCAGGAATCAAGGATAACAGCCTGGCGGCAGAATTCGCGGACAAACAAATCCCATGCCCGCATCACATCGTCAAAATTCTCCATATCGAGAAAATGGCCTATTCCCCCGTATACGCGCTTTCCGCTTTCAATATCCACGCCGTTGTTGAGCGCGATCATGAGGGTTTTCGGGAAATTGAGAAAACTCATTCCCGTGCAGCGGTAACCCCATTTTCCCGGGACGGCAACCTCCACGCAGCCCACCGCGCTGTAATTGTATGCGTCCGCGCGGCTGACGCCCAGCGAAAGGAAGGACGGGATAATGATCTCGTCGTTGTTGAAGGCCGGCATACCGAATCCGCAGCGGATCACTTCAATGCATTCGCGCATGAATTCGTCGCTTAAACCCTTGTGGTAGCGAACCGTAAGATTGGGCTGCGGCAAATGGCATCTTGCCACGCTTTTTAAGATCAGCCAGGAAAGTTCATTCACTGCGTCGGCGCCTTCCGGCGTCTGCCCTCCCACCGTTACGTTTTGATACAGCGGACTGCCCGCTGAAAAACGCGTATGCGACCAGCTGCGGATCTTGTTTATAGAAAAAGTGCGGATCCATAGATTTTCCAGCAATTCCAGGGCGTCTTCATCTGTCATGCCCTCCGCCTTGCTTCTCTGGTAATATGGATAACAAAACTGGTCCAGCCGGCCGTAAGAAAGCGAATGCCCGTTGGATTCGATCTGCAGGATCAAATGGATAAACCAAACGCTCTGCAGCGCCTCGTGAAAGGTTTCAGCCGGAAACCTGGGCACCTTACGGCAGATCCGCGCGATTTCACGGAGCTCGGCAGCACGCCCGGACTCCGTTTCTTCGGACTGCGCCTCTGCCAGCCCGGCAAACCGGTCCGCGAACGCCTCCACAGCGTCCAGCACGATTATGATAGACCGGAGGAAATAACTCTTCTTTAAATCTTCAAATACCGCAAGGTTCAACTTTGCCTGGGCCTCCTTTGTGCGTTTCCGCACCCCCTCCAGGCCCTCGCGCAGTACCATGCCGTAATTAACCGCAATATGCGCGTCTCCCGAAGTAATATTTCCCTCGGTTTTGATGATGCCAAGGTCATAAAAAAGCCGAGACTCCTCCGGGAAGGATGCGTATCCTTTGTCCTTGAGCGTACGGCCTTTCCAGTATGGGTACATTTCCCGCAGGATGCGTTTGTTTTCATCGGTTATCGTAAAGCGGTCCCCGTCTCTTTTTTCAAATTCATCCAGCTCGGCTACTACCCAGTCCATTGCGTATTCCGGAAATATTGGCGCCGCCCTGTCCGCGCTTGCCTGGTTGCCCACGATCAGCGCATCCGGGTCAATATAAATGGACATGTTCCTCAGAACAGCGTCCACCATATAGGCGCGCTTCAGTACGGCCTGATCCTGTTCGTGCCGCAGGTATGCTGCCGTTGTCCATACCGCGCGCTCCGTACAAACCGTAGGCTGCGTATCCAATATCCGTTTTCTCATCGCAGCGGTTCTTGCGTGCAAATCTCCAAAATGACTCATATATATATTAACTCCTTAGAATTTTAATCCCTGACAAGCTCTGCAGCCCCTCTTATGCCAACGTCTTTAAAGAGCTCTGCAAAGCGGAAATATACAGGCTGCTGAATATGGTTAAAACGGTCAAATTCTTTTCGTACCCGGCCAAACAAAGCGTCGCCGCAGTTAACCAGGCCTCCGCCAAACACGAACAAATTGATATTCAGCATCTGGTATACATTAAACACACAAACCGCCAGGTAATGCGCCATACGTTCCAAAGTCTCCGCCGCAAGAGGATCGTTTTTCAGATACGCCTCCATGATGTCGCAGACGCTCAGATTCCCGCATTCGGAAAGAATACTGTCCCTGCCTCCATCTATCTGCCCTTTTGCATATGCCGCCGCATATTTTCCCGATGCATAGGACATGAAACAGCCCTGGTTCCTGCACCCGCAAAGGGCGCCTTCGTCGGGAGTGACCAGCATATGCCCGCACTCGCCCGCCCATCCGTAACTGCCGCGGAACACTTTTTCATTGATGATTATGCCGCTGCCGATACCCGTACTGGAAGCAATATAAACCATATGATCGCTGCCGCGCCCGGCCCCCAGCCTGTGTTCGGCCAGCGCGGCCACATTCGCGTCATTATCCAGCACAATCGGCACAGGCATACGCTTTTTAAGGTAATCACGCATAGGGAAATCGCATATATTGGTCATTGCAGAGGTCATCAGTACATAACCCTGGTCGAATAAAATAAAAGACGGCATGCAGATCCCTACGCCGTCAAGATCCGGCAGTGACAGGCTGCTTTTTTGAAGCAGGTTATGAACGTTTTCAATAATCCCGTCTGAAAAGGCCGGCCCGTCCGCCTGCGCATCCGTAGGATGTTCATAGCGTTCAACCAGCGTCCCGTTTGCGTCAAACAGGCCGTAAGCCACCTTTGTTCCTCCGGCGTCAATACCAATAACATATCCGCTTCCCATAATCTGCGCCCTTCTTTCTGTATATTATTATTTTAGTACGAATTTTTTCCTAAGTCAATATATAGAATTTCATTTGTAACGTTAATATATTTCATATGTAATTTTCACATTTACATTTTTCGTATGATGCATTATAATAAAAAAACAGGGGGTATTATTTTGAAAGCAATAATTTTTAATATCCAGAAATTCAGCCTGCACGATGGTCCGGGAATCCGGACAACGATTTTTTTTAAAGGCTGTAATCTGCGCTGTAAATGGTGCGCCAATCCCGAATCAATGTCGGCTCTCCCCGAGCCGATGAACGGCAGTATTGCGGGCAGAGAATATACGCTGGAAGAAATCATGGCGGAGGTTTTTACAGACAAACCGTTTTTTGAAAAAAGCGGCGGCGGCGTAACGCTTTCCGGGGGCGAACCTTTATTACAGGCGGAATTTGTATGCGCCTTATGCGACTGTCTGCATGAACACGGCATAACGGCCGGCATAGAGACCGCCGCGAATGTGCCGGGTGAAATTTTTAAAAAGGTGCTGAAAAAATGCGACTTTATGAAAATTGACCTGAAACACTGGGATTCGCAGAAATTTAAGTCTGGTACGGGGGCCGATAATACACGAATACTCGGTAATCTTAAGTATGCCCTCACCCAAAGCCTTCCCGTCATTGTATGCATTCCCGTGATCCCGGGGTTCAACAATTCACCGGCTGACGCCCGGGCCTTTGCGGCATTGCTCACGCAAATCGGCGCAGCCGAAGTCCATGTCCTCCCGTTTCATCAGTTGGGAGAAAATAAATATACGAAGTTGGGGAAAACGTACGCTTATACGGGCGTACCGCAGCTTCATGATGAAGACATAACGGAATTTGCAGAACTATTGGCCTCCGCCGGTCTGCGGGTGCAGATTGGCGGATAAAGCCCGGCAACGCAGTAATGCCGTGCCTGGCGCCCTCTGAACCGCATGGGTTCGACTCCCTTTACCTTATGGACGCGTGAAGCTCCCAGTCCTAACGCATGCAAAAATAAATCAAATTGAATTTTATTTGAAAATGCAGTATTCTAAATACGCCAACATTCTTATGTTTCAATTTTAGGCAACTCAATTTTGGCCTATGGCAAGTCCCTGCCTCATAGGAGAAAAAAATGGTTAAGATAATCAGGAGAATTGCTGTATTAATCTGTTTGCTCTTAATGGTAAGCTTAGCTTCCTGCAGTTCTGCAGCCAAAGTTATTAATCTTTCAAGAGAATACGCTGGAAGCAGCGAAAATTACAAGGTAACTATCGATAGCTGGGCAGAGCATAACGGAAGCAAAGAACTTGGCGGCAGAATAAAATATGACGAAAACATCTATTGTATTACCCGTTTTACAATTGAGTATATCGGCCAATCTGATTTTGGTAATCAAGTAATCTCCGGGATTAAATTAGCTGACAGCAATTGGAATGCAAATTATTATGGCGAGCCTGATTATACATATTTGTTCAAAGATAACAAGTTCGTTGCCGACAAAAAAAGGGATTTACGCTGTATAGACAATACGGACTATTTTGTAGAATTTACATATGATAACGGTTCAAAGGAAATTATCAATACGGAATTACAAAGTAAAACAGGCGAAATTTCCGATTTGGATTTAGATTTCGGCCAATAGAGATAGTTTACTATGCTGTGCTCAGGCTATCCGCCGGGGAATGCCTTTCATCCGATGTTTTGAGTCAGTCTTTTTTATTGCAGTTTTGTATCCGGCGTCGTATTGCTGTACCCTTCAAAACTGCGCCTGCGGTATTGGGTTCGGTTGAATTCCGCTTTGACTTCCGGCTCTACCATATGTATAACCGACGGCTTGCGCCCGTAGCATTTGCCGGGCGTACTTCCGCCCAGGCACCGCTGCCAGGGGAGCCTTCCTGTTTTTGCAAACGTGATAAAATCCGCGCGTATTTCATTTGAAACCCTTCGGATGCCTCCCTTGTAAGGGGACAACGCGAACATCCAGCGCGCCATGCCCTCACGGTTATTGCCGAATACAAACGGAATATCGCAGGAATGGAACGCGTGCAGGTTTGTCAGTTTCATGGCGAAAGTTTCATAATCAAAACGGTACATCCATGTGTCCGCATATGCGCTGTACGCCTCCGCATACCAGGAGCTGCCGATACGGAAGACGATATCGGACATCATCCAAATGGGCCCCCTTTTTCCATACCGCTGATACGCCGCCTGGACCCCTTCACGGGTCTCCGGTGACTCCTCGTCCACCATAACGTCCATGATGCTGTTAACGTCCAGTATTTCCGCCAGTGGTTTGATAAACAAAACAGACATCTCCTCGCGGGTGGTGCCGATCAGGATAGGAATATCCTTTGCCGCGCCTTTCATTACGGCGGGTATGGGATATTCCGGTATCAGTTCCCCGTCTATCTCCAGCATGAAAGTGCCCGCTCCCATGCGGCACCATTTGGAAAATTCCCTTTGCCGCGCGGTCAGTTCTTCCGCGGACATGGCAAACAGGGTTTCCGGCTTGTCTATATGCATAAATTCCAGAAACTTGCGGGAAGTCTGCTGGTATTGCTCCCTGTTATGCAGCAGGGTTGGATCGCCGCTCATCATAATCACTTTGGACAAACAGGGCCGCGCCTGAGCAATAATCGGCAAAACGGACGCCGCGATCGCTCCTGCGGACTGCCCAAACACAGTGATGTTATCAGGGTCGCCTCCGAACGCTTCAATATTTTCATGCGTCCACCTAAGCGCCTCTACAATATCCGTCAGGCCGCAGTTCGGATAAAAGTCTTTTCCCAGAAAAGAAAAATCGAGAAACCCCAAAACCCCCAGACGGTAATTGACCGTAACCACCACCACATCGCCAAGCCCGGCCAGTTTTGCGCCGTTGATGTCGCGTTCGCTGCCCGAGCCGCTGCAAAACGATCCGCCGTGTATAAAAAAAAGTACGGCGCGTTTTTCCGGGGTCTCCGAATTGCCGCAAGGCAATTTAGCGTCATGGTTGTCCGGGTCTGGCGACCAGATATTGAGCGTAAGGCAGTCCTCGGACATCACGGCTTTTTTCCTGTTCTGGAAGCAGACCGGCCCGTAAGCGGCAGCGTCCCTCACGCCGTCCCAATTATGGACCGGCCTTGCAGGTTTAAAGCGGAGTTCTCCTGTGGGCGGCTGCGCATAGGGAATCCCCAGCCATTCATAAACGTCTTTTGTGTGGCTGCCCCGCACCGCTCCGTTTTTTGTCCGCACCACGCACATTTCCATAAGGTCTCCCCCTTTCCTTGATTTCAGGTTTTGGCCGGCGTATTCTTATATATAGATTTTCCGCAATTGCACATAATATGTTCAATCACAAAATTAAAATTAAATGTTGACTAAAAGCGGGCGCTTGTCAAGAACAGAGGCGCCGAAACAAAACCGTTTGTTGGTTAATGCAGGACTGTTATTTACTGATAAGCAGGATCCCGCTCACGCATAAAATCATTCCAATAATCTGCTTAGCCGACAGGCTTTCCTTATATGCAGCGATCCCCACTATCAGCAGGACGCACGCAAGGCCGATATTGGCCACCAAAGAACCTGTGCTTACCTTCCAACCGACACGGTACATATTAATGTTGCCAAACTCAAGCCCCACAATCGCACAGCCAAACGCTATTGCCGTCCAATTCGTCTTTTGAACTTCCGTGATAATATTTTTACTTTCACTTGTAACAAAAAACATGAACAGCGACAGGGCCGCGGCAACCAAATATGTGATCGTAAGCGAAGCAAACGGTTGAACGCCCCCTGGGGTTGATTTCGCGCAAATATTATAAAAAGTATTTGCGGCAACGACAACCAGAATTGGCCAGATCAAATTTCCCATACTTTCCTCCTTATAAAACAAAACCGCAAACAGGGCAAAAGCCTTGTTTGCGGAAGGTGCTCAAACGCTTTAAGAATATTAAGACCTGTATAAAATAGCATAAGGAGCGCCCTGCTGTCAAGAAATATCAGGCATGTCTTTTAAGCTATGCCGTTGCAGAAAGAAAGCCCTCATATACAATCATTCTGTTTTTTCTGTATTTTCGTATATCTCTTTAATTTCACTTTTGGATAACATTTTTGACAGAAGCAATGCAATGAATATAATGCCCGGGATATCTATCAGCAGTCTCGTTATGGCAAAACGTAAACCAAGCGCCTGTATTTCAAAAAGAAGCATCGGAACCTTTGTCGTTGACCAGGCGCCTATAAAAATAAGTATGTTGCTGAATTTTACGCCTTTCTTCATGAACACCGCCGCAACCGGAAACGCTCCGTAAAGCGGACCCGCTGCCGCCGACCCGATCGCGATCGCAAGAATAACGCCTTTTATTCCCGAGCCTTCTCCCATAAACTTAATCATGGTCTCGCGCGGCACCCAAACATCCAAAAGCCCCAACAGTATAAAAACAGGCGGGATCACCAGAAGCATCTCCAGAAACTGATAGGCTGAAATACTAAATGCTTTTAAGCCGATTTCATTGTTTATAACCGTAAGAGCAACCATTGCCGCCGTAACGAGCAAAAAAACTCTATATCTTTTTATTATCTTTTTCAGCATTTCAGCCCACCGCCAATCCTATGATATAAGCTACAATAAAAGAAAATCCCAGGGCAAGAATATTGCGCAAAACGGCCAGTTTTCTCCCGAAATATTTGATTTCCACAGGCATCGTTACAACTCCAACCATCATCAGAGTTGAAACGAACGCTCCGACCTGCATATACCCCGCTCCGTTCTGAAGCAGCATTGCCGCGGTCGGAAAGGCGACAAATCCCGGAATAAGCGTAACGCTGCCTACAACGGAAGCCAGCAATACTCCAAACCATCCGGATTCCCGCCCGATTACGGAAGATATGATTTCCGGCTTCAAGACCGCAAGAAGTACGCCTACCAGCAATATAACGACCAGAAACTCGGGCAGAATATTTTCAAAAGCCTTCCAGGCTTTTATCAGCGACTTCTTGGTTTTTTCCCTGTCTTTGATAAAAGACAACAGGAGAAGCGCTCCTGTAGCCGCGTATAAAATATAATTACTCATGCATTCGCTCCGAAATCTTTATTTATTAGCAATTCTATTTTGGACCTAAATTAATCATAGCACAATAAAATTTACTTCTTCCGTGATTTTATTACAAACTAAGCCGGCATTATTTATAAAATAGTGCCGGCTTAAAAAATTCTTATTCCTGTGACTATGGTATTTCTTCCATATTTGTTTAACCTGTAAAGTCCGTAAGCAACCGATTTCCTTAAAACTGCTGTTTGACCTGCGCAGCCTCATTTTTTCCGGCTGTATTGGAAAACAGGATTTCCACTCCACTGTTGCGGAATTTCTCTATACACTCGATCTGTAATTCGTCCATTTGCGTTGGATCATCGGTTATTAACGCGTCAATCTGACTGCTGTCACATACTTTGAAAGGTGAAATTCTATTGATCTTCGTGTGATCCATCAAAACATATACCTTGCCCGAATGATTAATCAAGCTCCTTTTGGTTTCAGGTTCTTCAATCGTAAGGTCTGTCATGCCCTGCTCAAACGACAGTGATTTTGAAGAAACAAAACATTTATTAAGATTGATATTTTTCATCATATCCGCTGTGTAATGTCCTACTGTCGTAATCGATGACTTTCTAAGAAATCCCCCCAGCAAAATGACTTCCACCGTTGTGGATGAAGAAAACATCAGCGCCACGCTAAGACTGTTCGTGACGACCAAAATGTGCATATTCTGCAGATATTGGCACATTGGCAGCAGCGACGTACTGGCATCCATGCCGATACAATCGCCTTCCAGAACAAGCTCCGCAGCTTTACGGCCGATCATTTCTTTCCACTCGGCATTTTCGTTTACACGCTCTTCAATCGTATAATCCCGCTGCAGCGATGTTCCCGGCTGTTTTTCTACAGAAGACGAAGACCGCTCCTGGCGCTTCGCAAGTTCTACACCGCCATATACGCGTTTAACTTCACCGCTGCTTTCCAAGTGTTCGATATCACGAAGAATGGTCATATAAGACACATCAAACTCCTTGGAAAACTGTGTGATTTCCATAAACTCGTTCTGCTTAAGCAGCTCCAATATTTTTTGACGCCGCACATACGGCAGCTTTTTTTTGCCAATCTGTTTTTCTTCACTCATTTTCCTTGCCCATAACCATTATATGCAAAATCGTGCATAAATTCAATATCTTTTGGGTCAAGCGTTTTGGGTGTTCCTATGGTCTTTGCGAGGATGTATACCTGCGCAGTCATCTCAAGCACCGTGGACACTTTAAATGCCATCTCAATATCGCTGCCCACGCAAAGCGCCCCATGCGCCGCCATCACGAGAGCCTTTCTGTTCTTGCCCAGTTTTTCGATGCATTCCCTTGCCAGTTCCTCAGACCCCGGCAGCGCATATTTTGTTACCGGCACGCAGTCGCCCAGGATCTGCGCCGCCTCGTCGATGATGGGGGGTATATCCTGGCACAGCACGCCAAAAACCAGTGAATAAATCGGATGTGTATGCATAATGGCATTTACGTCGTCACGCGCCCGGAAAATACCAAGATGCATCCCTGTTTCAATAGTGGGCTTGCGCGTGCCTTCCACCAACGTTCCATCCAGTTTCGTCACGACTATGTCATCCTCGGTAATATCAGGATACAATATGCCGCTGGGCGTCATATAAACAAATTGTGTTTCGGGATCCCGGACGCTAATATTCCCCCAGGTTTCCACGGTCCATCCTTTTTTCAGCATACGGTTTCCCGCATCAACAACAACTTTCTTGTAATTCATTCGATTCACTCCAATCAATAATTAATGCAAAGTTTTATATTTTTCCAACAAAGCTTTTTTGTTGGATATAGGTTCATAAGTTTTTGTTTCAAGCGATTCCGCTACGATTTTTTTAAGATCACGCAGTCCAAGAGCAGGTTCATAGTAGCAAAGCTGCGCGACTGCATTTCCCACCGATGCGCACTCCTTGTCACAGGTCAGGACCATGCGCCCATACATATCCGCAAACCGGCTGTTTATCCGGTCGTTCTTTGCTCCGCCGCCCACTATATACACTCTGTCATACTCCCTGCCCGCGGCATATGAAGCGTCCTCAACGGCAAGCGCATAATTTGCCGCCATTGAACAATGTGTCGCCAACACAATATCCGGCCAGGTAATGTCTCCTTCAATCTGTCCGGAATCCGCCAAATATTTGCGAATACTGTCAGACATATTCTCAGGATTAAAAAACATCAAATTGTTCACATTGTATAAAAGCGCGCTGTAACTGCTGGCGTCTTCCAACCTGGTAAACGTATTCCAGTCAGTCTTTCCATACTCCAGGTCATATTCCTTCTTGAGCCGTTGAAGTATGAACATGCCCATTGAATTTTTTAAAAGCGTAATCCGGCCGAAAGCGCCTACTTCGTTTGTCATTCCCGCGTCAAATACCTTTTGCTCTATCTTTGGCTTGGGGCATTCCGCACCAATGAGCGCCCAGGTACCGGCGCTGATATACGCAAATTCCTCTTCCATCGCCGGAACGCCAAGCACAGCGCTCGCCGTGTCGTGCGAAGGCACGCATATAACGGGGATATCGTAGTCGATCTTCATCTCTTTCAGTATATGAGGCAGAATATTGCCCACCAGTGTGCCGTGTTTTCCAACCGTGCTGAACAGCCCCGGATTAACGCCGTGTTCTGAACAAAGTTCTTTGTTTATTTGCATCGTCCTTGTGTCCATCAACTGCGACGAACTCAGTTCGGACGGTTCATTTTGCATAACGCCGGTGAAAAAATAGTTCAGGATATCCGGCACCAGCAGAATCTTATCCGCAATGCCAAGCAGCTCCGGCATTTTCTCCCGCATGGCTTTTAACATAAATACCGAGTTAATTCTGTTGCACAGAATGCCGGTCTGAAAAAACATCCTCTCCTGCTGTTCGGCGCTTAGTCTGGACAGTTGTTCTTCACCGAGCGGGTTGCGGTAACACAACGCGTTGGCCAGCATCGTGCCTTTTTTATCAAAAAGCATAAAGTCGATTCCCCAGGTGCAGATGCCGACACCGTGTATTCTTTCTTTTTTGGCCGCCAATGCAATCCCCTTTTTCAGCAGGTCAAATATGCGCAGCATATCCCAATAGAAGTACCCGGCAACCAGCATATTTTTATTTTCCTCGGACAGGATATTCTCCACACCGATTTTGCCGTTCTCTATCCGGCACAGATTCACACGTATGGAACTGTTGCCGCAGTCACATGCCAAAAAGTTCATAAAATTTCTCCATTATCGTTTTTTGTCCATTCTCATCCATACGGATAACAGAAGAATGATCCCCCACAGCGCCGTCGTCAGATATTGGCTGGCGCGTATCAGATTCAGGCCGCTTGCCACCACTTGCAGGATGATGACCGCCAGCACGACTCCGGCGACCCTGCCTCTTCCGCCATTCGGGTCAGTACCGCCCAATACGGCAATCAGCACAGCCTGCAGCAGATAACTTTCCGCATAGCCCGCAGCCGCCGAATTGAAGCGGGAAGTCAGAAGCATCGCCGCTGCGCCTACAAAAAAGCCGGACAACACGTATACCTTCAGCAGCATTTTTTTGGTATTTACGCCCGAGAATCTGGCGGCAACAGGATTTGAACCGTACATATATGCCTGCTGCCCCACCGAAGTCCTTCTTAAAACAACCGCCATAATGATTGTACAAATTATGAAGATCCAGAAGGGTGTGGGAATGAAAGCCAGTTCTCCATTGCCGATCGCGCTGAAGCTGGGCGGATAACCCGCTATAACTTCTCCGTGCGTCACCACCAGGCATATGCCGTTAATCAGCATCTGGGTGCCAAGTGTCGCCAGTATGTCCGGGACACGGAAATAAGCTATTACTACGCCATTCAGTACCCCGACGGCAAGGCAAACCGCCATGCCTGCCAGAATCGCAAGTATTACGATGCCAATATTATCCTGGCCCTCAGGAATATTACGGGTCATAATAAGCGCCATCAATATTCCGGACAGATTCGCCGAGGCAATAACCGAAAGGTTAATGCCGCCCGTGATCATTGTAATCATCATCGCCAGCGTCAATATGCCCATTTCAGGCAATTGGAAGGCTATGGATTGGAATGTGTTAAACGTAAAGAAACTGTCTTTGAGCGAAGACATCACGATAATGAGCACTACCAAAATTGCAAGAAGCAGCGCGTTATCTTTTTGTGATTCCATTTTTTTAGCAAGCAGATCAGGCTTCATTGCGCGCCTCCTTTCCGGCATTACCGTGTTTTTTACCTGTTGTACGCATACCCGTGATGCAGAAGCTTACCAGAATAACAACTCCCATCAACAGGCTGTTCCAATAGCTGGACACTCCCAGCAATACCAAACCGTTGCCCAGCATCGCCATAAAAAGAACACCTAATACCGTGCCCAGCACGCTCCCTTTTCCGCCCGTCAAAACAGCGCCGCCCAAGACCACCATTGACAGCACTTCCATCTCACGGCCAAGCAGCGCATTAGGCGCAATATTTTGTACGGAATACATATGTATAACCGAGCCAAGACCGGCCGTTATGCCCATAAAGGCGTAAATAAACCACTGTGTTTTCAGGATATCCACGCCCACACGGCCGGCCGCTTCAAGATTGCCTCCGACTGCAAAGATGCGCCTTCCTATTCTTGTATACCGCAGCATCCACCATGTAAATGCGATCACAGCCGCAAAAGTAACTATAGGCAGCAAAAGGCTTGTCGCCGGCGTTTTTTGCGAAAACCACGGCGGCAGGTTGTAAAGCCACTTGCCGTTTGAAAGCCACATCAGAATACCGTAAAACGCGTTCATTGTAGCGATTGTTATAATAATAGCCGGAGCCCGGAGCTTATTCACCAAGACGGCGTTAACGCTCCCCAGTCCGAAACCTATCAGAATGGCAATTGCAAATGAGAGGAACATATTGCCGCCTGCATGTATCATAAAAAGAGCGGTCAGATATTGCGCCACCGTCGCAACCGCCATAAACGATATATCAATACCTCCGGATATTATGACAATCAATACGCCGACGGCCATAACCCCCATGGAAGAATAAGAGGCAATCATATCCGAGAGATTTTCAGGATCTGCAAACCGTCCCTGGGTAAGCGCAGTAAGCAGCACAAAAAATCCGATTATAATCATCAGCAGGAAAAACTCATGGCTGCTGCGAAACGCGCTTCTTTTCTTGTTATTGTGCGTAGAGAACATTTTTGTAAAACTCCTCTTCCGTTATTTTTGTGGTATCCACTTCCTGCCTGATTGCGCCTTTGTGCATAATTAACGCCCGGGAGCAATTATAGTAGATTTCCGGAACTTCGTCGGAAATCAGAATAATGCCCAGTCCATCCTGTGCCAGTTCGTGGATGATTGCATAAATTGCGTCTTTAGCCGCTACGTCGATCCCGTTTGTCGGCTGATCCAGAATCAGAATTCTGGGCTCCGTAGCAAGCCATTTTGATATTACGATTTTCTGCTGGTTGCCGCCGCTCATGGCAGAAGCATTTACATCAGGCACGGCTGAAAAAATATTGAGTTTTTCAATCCAGTTAAGTGCAATTTGGCGCTTTTTCTTGTTATCTATAAGCCCCAATTTATTCTTCAGCCTGTCTGAAATGGCGATCGATATATTGCTCTCTATTGGCTGGTCCAGAACCAGTCCCTGCAAAAGCCTGTCTTCCGGAACATAACCGATGCGGCTTTTGACAGCATCCTGGTTCGTTTTGAAATCTTTCCTTTCTCCTTCCACCATGATTTCGCCGGAGTCAGGCGGGTTCATCCCAAAAATACTGAGCGCCAATTCTGTCCGCCCCGATCCCAAAAGTCCGATAATGCCAAGGCATTCTCCTTTATTCAATTTTAAGCTGATGTTTTCGTACTGCCCTTCCCTGCAAAGATTTCTCACTTCCAGCAACGTTTCAGCGGATGCTTTGGCAAGCCGCTGCTCATGCCTGATATTCTGTCCGCTGATCATATAAACCAGTTTCGCGTCGTCAATTTCCGACTTCTTTACCGTTCCACGAAAAACGCCGTCACGGATAACGGAGACGCGCTCGGCAATTTCCATGACTTCATCCAATCTGTGGCTGACGAACATGACCGTCATTCCCTTGGACTGTAAATCTTTTATAATTGCAAATAATATATCAACTTCCTTACGTGTAAGGGAGGAAGTCGGCTCATCCATAATAATCAGTTTTGCGTTTGTAGCAAGGGCGCGCGCTATCGCTACAAGCTGCCTGTCGGCAATCGAAAGCCGCTCCACCGCAATATCAAGATCAAGGTCTACCTGGATCTTTTCAAGCGCTTTAGCCGCATTTTCATAGATTTGTTTCCAACTGATATTCCCGGCTTTATTCTCTATATTGATATCAAACGCTATGTTTTCCGCCACGGTCAGATTGGGAAAAAGGCTCAAATCCTGATAAATGACTCTGATTCCGCTTTCCATTGAATAATGGGAAGAAAAAAATGTAACTTCTTTTCCCAAAATCTCAATATAACTGCCCGGATCGGGCTTTATAACCCCGGAAATAATTTTTATAAGCGTGGATTTTCCGCTGCCGTTTTGCCCTACCAGGCAATGTATTTCTCCCTTCTTCAGTTCAAAATCCACATCTTTCAGGGCATGGACGCCGCCGCCAAAGTGCTTGTTCACGCCCTTCATCACTAAGAAGTTCTGAGACATCGTCTTTCTCCTTAAACCAGTTTAAATGTACCGCGCCGCCAGAATTTGACGGCGCGGCTTATGCCTTTTCTTATCAGAATCCAAGGCTGTCTGCATTTTCAGCCGTGATTTCAAGTGTCGCGTCGAACGCCAGAACATTGCCATTCTGGATCGAAGGCTTTCCAATACCGGGGATCTCAAAGTTCTCGTCAATGGTTCCGCCGCTTAAAATATGGTAAGCCGTGTATACGCAGGCATAGCCTGAATCAGACGGATCCCACAGGAATCCTTTGTCAACGGAACCGTCTTTCAGGTATTCGGAAGCCTGGCTGGGAATAACGGTGCCTACAACGGTAAAATCGTCATTCAGGCCTTTTTCACGTACTGCCTGTGCCGCGCCGATCGGGCCGAGACTCCCAAATCCGATAATTGTTTTAAGTTCGGGATATGATTTCATCAGTTCCAGTGTTTTTGTACGCGCAAGGTCGGCGTCCTCACCGCACGGAATCCTGTCGGTTACTTCTTTCATGTTGGGATATTTTTCAGCGAGATAGTCCCGGGCAACATCAGCCCATGTGTTGTGCAGCGGCACGGAAAGTCCGCCAACAAACATCACGTAACCGCCTTCTCCGCCTGCTGCGCTTGCCGCAGCTTCCGCACACGCTATACCAAATTTTTCGTTGTCGATCATTTCAATATCCCAATCCGCTCCGGGCTGCCCGGGAGATTCGTTGGCGATCACAGTGATCCCTTTCTCCTGCGCTCTTTTGAATACGGCTTCAAGCGCCGTGGCGTCATTCGGGACTACGGTAATAGACTTCACACCCGTGTTGATAAGGTCCTCAACCAACTTTACCTGCTGTGCGGGATCGGCGTCTGTCGGTCCTACCGTATAAGCATTGACGCCAAGTTCATCCGCCGCTTTTTTTACACCTTCGCCCAAAACATTAAAGAATGGAATACCTTCTATCTTCACTACAACAGGAATTTCCATGTCTTCGGGAGCAATGGCGCCGGAAGCTTCTCCCTGGCTTTCCTGCGCCTGAGCGCCTTCCGTTTGAGCAGGCGCAGCGCTTGCCGCGCTTTCCTGCGCCTGGGCGGTCTTACCTGCTTCGTCTTGGGCTGTCTGCTGCGTGCCGGTACAAGATACGGCAAAAACGCATACCAACAGAACAGCTGCAACCACAGCAACTAACTTCTTCATTTTTTTCTCCTCCTCAATTATAAAGTTTGATTAATTGGACATTGCCTTCCAAAAATTGAATTCACTTTGGAAAAATTATGGGATTTCTGTTACATCATCATAATATAACACGTATTATAGTTTGTCAACATATATCATCACATTTCATCAACATTTATTTACAAATTAACATGCATTCACTTTGATTTAATGTAAAAAATGCTAATTTGTGTTATTTAATGTGATTAGTTGTGAAAAACTTGCAGGCAGAAAAAACATCGCTTCATTTTTTTGCTTTATAACTCTAATAAAAAAAGCGGTTAAAAACCGCTTTTTAATGATGTAGCTCATTTATAAGGAATATCGCCAATGCAAAAAAGAAATTTTAAAGAAGATATTAAAAGGCATCTTAAAAACTCCCCCAAAATTCAGGGCTGTCCGTTTTTAATGCAATGAAGATTCTTGCGGTATTGGGACGGAGTACAATTCATTTCCTTTTTAAAGCATTCATTGTAATAGCTGCTGGTACCGAACCCCACCTGCTGGGCAATCTCCGCAACGCTGTAATCGGTGGTGGAAAGCAGCTTTATGCTCTGCGCGACACGAAAGCTGATCAGGTAGAGAAAAGGCGTCGTATGCTGCACCCGTTTGAATATACGGCAGCATTCGCCCTTTGAGATGTGCGCTGCGTTTGCAATATCATCCAGCGATATCCTGTCCATATAATTCCGGTGAATGAAATGCAGCAGCGTTCTCATACGCTGTTTTCCCATAAATGTAATACTTGCTTCTTCTTCAATCAGCGAACGGTTGTTTTCCACGATCAACAGCCAGATGGAGCACAATATTGCCTTAATGGAAATCTCATACCCGTATTGCTGCGCATCATTGATTTCCGCCAGCTTGTGGAGCATCCCGCAGATCTCACGGTGCCAGGTTTCGTTTATCAAAGGAATGACCTGCATTTCAGGGGAAAAGAGCACAGGGTCGACATAGTCCCGGCGGACCACGCTGTTGTTTTGTCCGTAAACAAGGCTGGGATGAAAGTTTATGCAAATATATATACTGTCCGTATCGTCTGTCGGCACAGCCTCGTGCAGACACCCGCTGTTAAAAAAAATGCCCTGATTTTTTTGGATCAAAAACTCCCCGGCAGGCGTGCGAAAAAGGACGGATCCTTTGGTGACAAGCGTAATCTGGATCTCATAGTGCCAATGCAGGACCTCATGGCAGTTTTCATAGGAAACGTGCTGCTCGTCCATCGACATGGGGAATTCTTCCGTTCCATGTTCCGTCAGTTCCTGCAGCTTATTGTCGACGATAATCGGGCGGAATTTCATAGGGCGCTTCCTTTCCGGTCAATATAACATTAAATCAAAGAATTTCCGGGGCTGGATTTCATGGCAAAAAATTGACTGCTAAGCATTCCGGCTTAAATTTTAACGGCAATATATTTATATGCCGATTCCTAATTCCATTCTCCAGCTATATTAAAAATAGACCAAATGCGCTTTAAAATCAATACCAAGATCAAATATTTTTCTGATTCCCAATAAAACCGGATCAATATAGCGATAAATGGCGCTGCCGTGTCCGTAGCTGCGTAACAATCCGAATCAAAAATCTATTTTTGTTAATATAGCGATATTATATGATAACAAACCAGTAGAAAGCCGCCCTTTGCCATACTAAAATACAATTGAGTTCAATGAAAGCTCAATGATAAAAGAAAAGAGGAAAATTTATGGATACCCGTATTGAGTTTTTATACCTTTCCGAGCCGGACACAATCGCTGCCGGAGTGAATGACGCGGCAAAGTGTGTGGATGTTTCCGAGGAAGTTTTCAAACTGCTTGCGCAGGGAGATTACCTGATGGGCGGCAGCAATCATAACAGCCACGGAATGGGCATTATCTTTCCAAAAGAGACCAGGTTTCCCAATATGCCGGTTGCAGGTCCGGACCGCCGGTTTTTCGCAATGCCCGCTTATCTTGGCGGCAGATTCGACGTATGCGGCAATAAGTGGTACGGTTCAAACGCGGCCAATACGGCAAAGGGCTTCCCCCGCTCCATTCTTACCGTTATGCTCAACGACAAAGACACCGGGGCTCCGCTTTGCCTGATGTCAGCCAACCTTTTGAGCGCGGCGCGCACCGGCGCGGTACCGGGCGTAGCGGCCCGCCATCTGGCGCGCAAGGATTCCGGGACGGCGGCAGTCATCGGCTGCGGCCCCATCAACAAGTCCTGCTTCAACCATATCATGTCGCAGGTTAAAAACATTAAAAAGGTCTATTGCTATGATATTTTCGAAGATCATGCAAAGAAGCTGGCGGATTGGGCAAATCAAACATTCGGCATCGAAGGTATTGCAACCCTGGATATCGAGGAAGCATTAAAGAATGCCGACGTCGTTACGGTAGCGGCTTCAAGGCTCAAACCCCTGCACATAAAAAATGAATGGATCAAAAGGGGCGCTTCCGTATTGCTGAGCGGACCGGCCCTGGGCGACGAGGATTTCTGGACAGGGAACCGCATCGTTCTGGATCACATAGGGCTGCATGAAGCCTATGTCGAGGAAGCAATTGTTTCAGGCGATAAACAGAACTATTATAACGGCGTCATCGGAGGCCCCATCTACCGGTTGATCGACGATAAAAAGCTGCCGCCCCTTCAAGATTTTACATCCATTGGACAGATCATCCTGGGTGAAAAGGACGGACGCACAGGCGGAGATGAAACCTTTGTATTCGTGGCCTGCGGGATGGCGGTTTTCGATGTTGGCTGGGGGTATGAAATCTATCAGAACGCTTTGAGAAACAACATCGGTCATAAACTTTTGCTGTGGGACAAACCCGCCCTGTAGGGTTTATCCACAACCGGCGCACACATCAAACGGAACCATGCAAAACGCACAAAACCCTCTCGCGGCAGATGTCGTGTTACCGCATGGTTTTGTTTTACCCTTTTGATGCTGTCCGCCGGCTGAATACAGCATTTCACAAGGCCGATTTATCAATCTATCAGGTTGGGAGTGAGTTTAAATGTCAAAAGTATATAATCCTTACGAGAATATGCTTGAGGTCCTTGACAAAGCGGCGTCAATGCTGGGGCTGAAAGAGAAAGAGTATATCGCCGTCAGGTATCCCGAACGGGAGCTGAAGGTTTCCATTCCCGTGGAAATGGACGACGGCAGCATTCAGGTTTTTGAAGGGTTCAGGGTGCAGCATTCCACGTCAAGGGGACCCTGCAAGGGCGGCATCCGGTTTCACCAGGATGTCAATATTGACGAAGTAAAAGCACTGGCTGCATGGATGACGCTTAAATGCGCGGTTGTCAACATACCGTACGGCGGCGGAAAAGGCGCTGTAAAAGTCGATCCCGCAAAGCTTTCAAAAAACGAACTCAAACATCTGACGCGCAGGTATACCGCATTGATCCTGCCGCTGATCGGGCCCGAAAGGGACATTCCCGCGCCCGACGTGGGTACGAATGCGGAAATCATGGGTTGGATCATGGACACGTACAGCATGTTTGCAGGGTATACCGTTCCGGGCGTGGTTACCGGAAAACCGATCGATATCGGCGGTTCGCTGGGGAGAGGCGAAGCCACCGGGAGAGGCGTGATGTTTGTGGCCAGAGAAATCCTGCACCGCATGGGAATGCCCATTATAGGCTGCAGGATCGCCGTACAGGGAATGGGTAATGTTGGCGGGACCGCCGCCAGGCTGCTGCACAGGGAAGGCGGTACCGTTCAGGCGGTGAGCGACGTATACGGCGGAATATACAGCAAAGAAGGACTCAACATCGACGAGATCATCGATTTCCTTAAGAACAATAAAGGAAAATTCCTGAAGGATTACCAGGCTCCCGGCGTTACGCACATAACAAACGAAGAATTGCTTACGGCTGACGTGGACCTGCTGATTCCGGCCGCTCTGGAAAACCAGATCACCGATGAAATAGCCCCGAAAATCAAGGCGCGGATCATTGTGGAAGGGGCAAACGGGCCCACAACGGTGGGGGCGGATAAAATACTGGACAGAAACGGCAAAAAGGTAGTGCCGGATATATTGGCTAATGCAGGCGGCGTTGTCGTATCCTACTTTGAATGGGTGCAGAACATCCAGTCGCTGATGTGGGACGAACAGGAAGTCAACTCCGCCCTTGAGAAAATTTTGATCCGGGCTTTCAACGAAGTGTGGGACAAAGCCTGCGAAAAGGATACCACCCTGCGGATGAGCGCAAACATGGTTGCGCTTGACAGGATCGTAAAAGCCAAAAAAATCCGCGGCATTTTTCCTTAAGTAATTATATTCCGCCTGCACGGACATGCTTTCCTGTTAAACATAAAATAAAGACATTAATCCTGCATTAATAAAGGGAGGGATTTTGATTGAAAACCGATTATTCTATTTTACGCCAAAGCCAATTAGTGACCGGACGCGGTTCGATCTCATTTTTGGCCACAATGGGCAAAAAAAGAGCCGCCATATTCTATGACGGCCGTATAATGGACGATGCGGCCAGGAATAAACTGAGCGCGCTGCTGGCCGGGGGCGGCTGCGAGAGCCGTTTTGTGGCCGATATCCGCAACGAACCCTTTTTCAGCGACATTCTGAAAGCAGCAGACGGCGTGAGGGAATTTGAGCCCGACCTGTTCGTGGCGCTGGGCGGCGGTTCTGTAATGGATACCGCAAAAGCGGTCTGGCTGTTTTATGAGCATCCGGACCTCCCGTTTGAAGACGCATTCAAGCCTTTTCAGATTCCCGAAACTACGGGCAAGGCAGAGATTGCGGCCGTCCCCACTACCAGCGGCACCGGTTCGGAAACCACCTGCTGCGCAGTGTTCATCAACCAGGATACCATGCAAAAACAATTGATCCTGGGTTTTCCTATCATACCGGCCTACGCCGTCCTGGATCCCGACTTTACCGATACGCTCCCCGGTACGATCGCAGCCCATACCGGCATGGATGCCCTGTCTCACGCCATTGAGGCCGCGGTGTGCACGGCTTCTTCTCCAGTGGTGGCGTCTCTTTCGCTGGCAGCCGCATTGGATATTCTGGACAGTCTGCCCGATTCGGTCAACGCGCCTGCCGGCAGCGAAGAAAGAAAGAAATCGCGGGAAATATGCCACTACGGCGCGGCGCTGGCCGGCGTGGCTATCAATAATTCCAGCGCGGGTCTGGTTCACACGCTGGATCAGCCCGGTCCCTACTTCGGCCTTCCCCACGGCCTGGTTTGCGGCTTGCTTCTGCCCTACACCACGGCGTTCCACTCGCCCCATCCCGTCTATGCCAAATTAGGACGCCGTCTGGGCTGTACGGGCGGCAGCAAGGATGTCTGCAACGGTCTTGTGGATTTTTTATGGGATTTCAATACCCGCGTGGGTATCGCGCACAGTTTTATGGAATGCGGTATTGAAGAATCCATCTTTATGGATAAAATCGAAGATTTCCTTTCGGAACTGGATAGTTCCATGGCCGCCATCCTCTCGCCCCGGAAACCGGCCTTTGAGGAAGCCAAACAAATTTTGGTTGACGCTTATTACGGCAACAAGCCCTTTGTAAAATAACCGGGGGTTTAAATTTTCATTGAGAGCGTGTGTCCAACGAATTTCATTTTATTAAAAAAACTCCGGCAAGGAGTTTTTTTGCTATGGTTTTAATTTTTTATTTATGGAAAAATGCCTTTAGGCCTTCCATGAAAACATCTATTTCACTTTTTTCGTTGAAATAGCTCAGGCTCACGCGGAGGACCCCCGTCTTCCCACTTCCCAGGCAGGAATGGATCATGGGCGCGCATTGGAATCCGGTACGGACGACAACGCCGTATCGCTCTTCCAGATAAGCCGCGATATCCTCTATCGAATATTCCCTGCATACAAGCGGGAAAAGCGCAACCCGTTTATCGCCCTCCTGCCTGCCCAGCATTTTGATACCGGGTATTTCCCGCAGGCGAGTCAAAAAATAGCCAGTCAGTTCTGCTTCTTTTCTTTGAATAGCTTCGCGGTTTTCCCGGATAAACTCCACAGCGCGTCCCAGCGCCACAATGCCGGGCATATTGACGGTGCCCGCTTCAAGCGCTTCGGGCATATCCGGATTCGGATGCAGATCCAGCGAATTTCCCGCTCCTCCTCCCAGCATCAGCGGCCTCAGCGTGATCCCCTCCCGCACGTAAAGTCCGCCCACTCCCTGCGGGCCAAACAAATATTTGTGCGCCGTGAAAGCCAGCAGGTCTATCATATCTTTTTGCACGTCAATATCCACCACGCCCGCGCTCTGGGATGCGTCCACAAAAAACAGCGCCCCGCATTCCTTTGCAATGGCAGCGACGGCCGCAACATCAAAGATATTGCCCGTCACATTGGATACGTGGGTCATCACAATCATCTTTGTATTCGGCTTCAGCGCTTTTCTGAAATCCTGCGGATCAATCTCGCCCAGGCTGTCGCACGGTATGAGCGTGACTTCCACGCCCTGCTCTTTTTCCAGCCGGAAAAGCGGACGCAGCACGGAATTATGGTCGCATACGGTGGAAACGACATGATCGCCCGCCCGAAGCAGCCCGCAAATTCCCGCGTTCAGCGCTTCGGTCGCGTTTTTGGTAAAACCCACCCGCAGCGGATTGGGCGCGCCCAGCAGGCCGGCAACATTTTCACGCGCGCCGAACACGGCCCGGGATGTTTGGATGGCAAGCGTACTTGCACCCCTTCCCATGTTGGATAAGGTTTTGGAGGCGTTTACAAACGCATCGTACACCGCGTCGGGTTTTTTTAAAGTGGTTGCGCTGTTATTAAAATAAATTATTTCTGCTCCCATTTCTGAACGCTTCTTTTATTTCCTTCCTTTTGAACGATGTAGACATCTTCCTCCAGAACGCTGCTTTTGACCGCATCAAAGATTTCCGGAGCGATCCTGAGTCCAAGGCCGCAGCTTGCGCGGATCTCGGGCGGAATAGGCACGAGCCGAGGCCCGCTGATCTGCCTGGAAAGCTGCTTTTCCGTGTAAATAGCCTTTTGGGTGGATTCAAAACATATCAGATAAAAAGTTTCCTTTTCCATATCAGAGCTGAATGATCTTTGCGGCGGAAAGCTTCTTTTGGACAATGGCATACATATTGCTCACCGTACCAGCCTGCAGTTTTTCCGTAAGTCCGAAATAGTTAAGGCACAGGCCGCACACTAAAATATCGACGCCCTTCTCTCCCAGCTTTTTTAAATCCGCGATGGTGTCCGGGTTTTCGCTTGCAAGCTTGACGCCCGTATTGTAAAGCAGTATGGCGGCGGGCAGGCTGTCAGATTCGTTGAGCGCGTATAAAAAATTCTTTATAAGCGTGCGTCCCAGCTCGTCGTTCCCACGGCCCATGGTATCCGAAGAGATCACCAGCACGCTGTCCTGCTTGGGCGTTTCCGCCGGGACCGCGCTGTCCGTTTCTTCCAGATTCACCTGTACCACAAAATCCCCTTTCTCCTGATACGACGTAAACTTCAGGCCCATTTCAGTCAGCATTTTTTCAAGATTTTGACTGGAAAGCTCGTTGTCCACGATCTCTTTTATGTTTTCTTTAGCGCCTTCTTTAAGCGCTTTTTTCATCATAATAACTGGTACCGGGCAGGTCTCCCCCCTGGCGTCTATGATTTTCATTTGGACTCTCCTTTAAAAACAATGGATTTTTCCTGTTTTGCCGTAACTGTTCCGATTATTTTGCTCTTTATTTCAAGATGATTCAATTCCCGGACTGCCTTTACGGCGTCGTCTTCCGGAAGCGCAGCCAAAAGGCCGCCCGATGTCTGCGCGTCAAACAACAGTTCGGTCTCCGCAAAAGACAGCGCGGTAAAATCGATATCGCACGCGTAATTGTTGCGGTTTTTCTGCCCGGCGGTGCTCACCAGAAATTCCGCGGCATATTCTCTGGCTTCAGGGATCGCATGCATATCCGCCGCGCTCATTTCCAGGGTTATACCGGACGCGCGCGCCATCTCCAGCCCGTGTCCCGCAAGCCCGAATCCGGTCACATCCGTCAGCGCGTGCACGCTGTATTTTTTCAGGATTTCAAGCGCATATTTATTGAGGGTGGTCATATTCAATATTGCCTTTTGAACCGCTTCCCGGCTGGCTTCCCCAACCCGGTTTGCGGTATTGATGATACCGACTCCAAGAGGCTTTGTTAAAATCAGACAGTCTCCCGGTTTTGCGCCCGCGTTTTTCAGGATCCTGTCAGGGTGTACGATACCCGTTACGGACAGCCCGTATTTGATGGAATCGTCGTTGATGCTGTGTCCGCCCACAAGGCAGGCTCCGGCCTCATATACCTTTGACGCGCCGCCTTTCAGTATCTCCTGAAGAACTTCGTTTTTTTGTTTTTCAGGAAAGCATACGATATTAAGAGCGCAAATAGCCTGCCCGCCCATGGAAAAGATATCCGAAAGTGCGTTTGCCGCGGCAATCTGCCCAAAGGTATATGGATCCTCATTCATGGGCGTAAAGAAATCCAGCGTCTGAATAACGGCGGTGTCGCCGTTTATCTTATATACGGCGCCGTCGTCCGACGTATCGTAACCAACCAGAAGGTTTGGGTTGTCTTTTTTGGGAATGGACGATAATATGGACCTGAGCCGGGCCGAGTCTATTTTGCAGGCGCAGCCCATACCGCCCGAAAGATCAATTTTATCCAGAATACTCACCCTCCGTTTTTAAAAGCTGTGTTTATTATAAACCAAAAAAGCTGTGGATGCCATTCAGAGCCGGATAAATGTTTCTGCGCCTCAGTTCCTGCTCTCCAGCATTTCTATAAACGCGCCGATACGCGTGCGAAGCTGCAGTTCGTCCTGATCCGTATAATCCGTCTCTATGCCCAGCACGGGAATGCCCGCTTCCTTCAGCGCGCGCTCCACATGATAGCCTTCCGTATCGTATAGGCTGCAAAACTTGAGGTTCACGTCTATTACCCCGTCCGCCTTATATTCTTTTGCCAGGCGGAGGATATCTTCTATTCTGCCTGTATTCGGCGTAAAACATGCGCAATTGATTTTC
Source organism: Bacillota bacterium (assembly GCA_023393165.1). GTDB lineage: Bacteria > Bacillota > Clostridia > Christensenellales > Christensenellaceae > JAEYKI01. The sequence goes on from JAEWMJ010000063.1 coordinate 56,344, forward strand.
ATATACCGGTCTGCCAGCGCGCCGATCTGTCCGTCCAAAGTGGTTTGAGTCTCATCCACAAGATTCTCGAAATACCGGGTGCCGGTACACATCTCTTCCGCGACCACCGCGCCGCGGCTGGTTTCTATGATATGATGCAGCTTCCAGTTCGGGATCGCAAGCGGCGTCCCGGTAAGCATGATCCGTTTTGTGCCCTCCGGAAAAACGCCCGCGCCCGCCGCAGCCCTCTCATCCAGCTCCGCGCATAACTTGTTTACCATATCCGTAAAACGCGCCGGGTCGTCGTAAAACGCAATCTGGGATATCAGCAGCGCGTCTTTGCCGCTGACCGGCAAATTATCGTTTTTCCTGAAATTATAAAGACGCGCAAGCGCCCTTCTTTTATTGTTTATCAGTTTTATGGCTTCGCCCAGTTTTTCCGCCGTCACTTTATTTCCGGTCAGTTCCTCCACCTTGGCCATAAACAGCTTTATTTCATCCGCCCATGCGCGGATATCCGCCGCGCGTTTCATCTGCGGCAGGTTCATCACATACATTTCCACGTCTTCACCAAGAATTTCCCAGGCTTTTTTCTTGCCGTCGCAGGTTGTTTCTCCCACATACATATCGGCAATGCGGAAAAACGGGCATGTCCTGTCCAGGCGGGCGCCGACAGACGCCTTGATCAAAGGACAGGTGTTTGCCGGAAGCACCTTTTCCCCGCCGGGAACCCAAAACTGCGAACCCCCGCAAAGGCCCGTTGAAATCGCATCCGCGGCAAACACGATTTCATCCGGGACATATACGCAAAACGTGCCCAGCACCTTGCCGCCGTTTTCCTGATGCCGGACCAGTTCCGCCGGACGCACGCCGTGGATCTCCGCCACCACAAAATCAAAATAATCCATGGAGTCCGGCCTGCCCGTCTGCGATAAATACACGTCGCAGAACATTTCAGGCAGGACCTGGCACAATTGGTCGTGCGTCTCCAAATCCATGCTCAGGTTTTCCCACATCTTTCTGTAATCAGCCATAATTACCTCCGCTATTTTAATGAGCGCCGGCCGTTTGACAACCCCTTTGTTTTCCACAGCCGGCCAGGCGGCATGTTCTTTTGCAAGAACGCCGGTTTCCATGCGTCTTATTACAACATATATATCATTATTAGAATAATACAAATATAAACAAAAGTGAAATCGCTTTTTATATGCAACATACATGTATATATTGATTTTTTCTATAAAACTAAATATACTATTAATAGAAAAAGGATGGTGAGCCTATTGGATTTTAAACAGCTCGAAGCCTTTGCCGCGGTCGTTGAACACATGAGCTTTTCAGAAGCGGCAAAAAGTCTGTTTTTGACGCAGCCTACGGTCAGCGCACATATCAGGGAATTAGAATCGGAACTTGGCAAGCCTCTGTTTGAGCGGACCACAAAAAGAATTACGCTCACAGCGGACGGAGAAAAGCTGTACGGCTATGCCACCCGGATCCTCAGCCTCCGGAAAAAGGCGCTGTCCGATTTAAGCGAGCAGAATGGAGTCACCATTCACATCGGCGCTTCCACATTGCCCGTATCTTATTTTTTGCCAAAGGCGGTGGTCCAATTCAGGGAACGCCATCCCGAGATCTGTTTTGATATATGCAAATCCGACAGTCTTGGAGTGATTGAAAAATTGCTGGACGGTACTTTGGATGTGGGACTTACAGGTACAAAAACGTGTGAAAAGCAATGCGTTTTCGAACCTTTTTATCAGGACGAGCTGGTCATTGCAACTCCTGTTACCGAATATTTTAAAAAGCTGAAAACGGAAAGGACCGCTCCTGAGGTTTTATTCCGGGAACCTCTTATTATGCGGGAAAACGGCTCGGGGACAAGGCGCGAGACTGAACGGCTTCTTTCCCTGATGGGGATTCCTTTGGAAAGCCTTCATATCGCCGTTTGCATGAACGACCCGGAAGCCATTCCGAACAGCATCATAGCTGGCGCCGGTATTTCCGTCATCTCAAGGAAAGTGGTGGAGGAGATGGAGAAAGACGGAAAACTCCTTGTTTTTCCGTTCATGCGCCCGCCTGCGCACAGGGCGCTGTATATAGTCTGGAGAAAGGACCGTTTTTTAAACAGGCACGCAAGGGACTTTATCAGTATGTTAAAGAATATGTTTTCTGACGCTCCGGGCGTCCCTCAAATGCCCTTATGAACAACCGAAACATGCGGAAAATAAAAAGCCTTTTCAAAGCAGTATCTGCTTTAAAAAGGCTTTTTTAGGATACAGGCTTATTGAATGAATTATTTCCAGGCGGACGAAAGCTCCGCGTGCGCTTGTTTCAGCAATTCCGGAATATTCAGTTCTTGGGGGCAGCGCCCGGTACAAAGTCCGCAGGAGATACACCTGTCCGCCTTTGAATCCGCATTAAGGAACTGGTATATCTGCTTGTCAATCGGGTTTGGCTTCGCAAGCTGATGGTTATTGTAAAGCTTAAAAATATCGGGAATGCCAACGCCCTGCGGACAGGGCATACAATACCTGCAGCCCGTACAGCCGATACTTTTTTTCGATTCATACATTTTCCTGATTTGCTCAATAAGTTTGAGTTCCTCATCCGTCATAACGCCGGGTTTTGCATATTCAAAAATATGCAGATTGTCCTTCAACTGCTCAAGGCTGCTTGTCCCGCTCAGGATCACGGATACTTCGGGCATATTATAAAGCCAGCGGAAACACCATTCCGCAACAGAACGCTTCTCGGGATAAGATTCAATCAGGTCCCGGACTTCCGGAGGGGCGTTGTCAACAAGGGAACCTCCCCGCAAAGGCTCCATAATAACCATTGCAAGACCTTTTTGGGCGCCGTATTTCAGCCCTTCCATGCCGACCTGCTGATTTACATCCAGAATATTGAGCTGGATCTGGGCCATCTCCCAGTCATAGGAATCCGCAATCTCCCGAAAAGCCGCTGTCGAACCGTGAATGGAAAACCCCTTGTGAAGAATTTTACCTTTCTCAATCATTTTATCAAGGAAACGAAGACCGTCGAACTTCCGGACCCGCTCCCAGTTGTCCGGGTATAAATTGTGAAGAAGATAGACGTCGATATGGTCGGTTCCAAGACGGACCAGTTCTTCGTCCAGGTACTTTTCAAAGTCTTCATGCCTGGCGATGTTCCATACCGGACTTTTGGTTACAAGAAAGGTCCTGTTCCGGTAACCGCCCATCAGGGCTTTTCCCAAGATCGTTTCGCTGTCCTGGTAAAGATAAGCCGTATCCAGATAATTGACGCCGTTGTCAATCGCGTAGCGTACCATTTTAACGGCTTCGCCTTCATCCTTCGGAAACCGCATGCACCCGAGTCCAAACCGCGATACTATCAATCCCGTATTTCCATACTGTATATACTCCATTTAATTACTCCTTTGCCGGATGGCTTTTTCGTCTGCAAATTGTGCGGTTCATCATACTGCCGTTTCATGCCGGGGAACCTTTTTGAATTGCCAGCCAGGATATTCACCGGATCATACCATGTTTTTTAAGACGATAAAAAAAAGAAGAGATAAGGCGCCGCTGTCAGGCTTTGCGCGAAACAGTCCTATCTCTTTTTTGATGCAATTAATTTATAAAGATAAACTCTCAAAATAGCTTCTGATGGATTCGATATCTTTATTCACCTGTATCTTTACCTCGGCCAGGTCTTTGAATTTTCTGATCGGCCTTATCAGCGCATGGACTTCCAGGGTAATGACCTGTCCATAAATATCGTCCGAGAAATCCAGCAAAAACTCCTCAACTGTGACATAATCAAAATTATCCACTGTCGGCCGGTGTCCAAGATTGGTAAGGCCTTTGTAGATCTTGCCCCCGACATCCGACAATGTGCCGTAAACTCCGTCCGCGGGCACTTGTTTATACTGTTTAAAACCGATATTCGCGGTGGGCATTCCCACGGTTCTGCCCAACGCCTTGCCGTGCTCAACCGGACCCATGATCAGATGCGGATGACCGAGCATTTCATTTGCCTTTTTCAGGTCGTCATCCGCAAGCGCCTTAACGATGCGTTCCGCATTGACCGGCTCACCGTCCGCCAGTACAGGGCTGACCTCTTCAAGCTTATATCCATACTCTTTTGCACAGTCACGAAGTGCTTTTATATTGCTGTTATTAGAACCGGCAACAATTATTTTCGCACCCAACTTGCCTAAAACAACGTCTTTGATAAAGTCTTTCGCAGAAACGCCTTTGTTTTGCCCGTCAACTTTATATGATATCAGAACGTCCGGACCATTTTTACGCAAAAGATATTTTTTTTCTTCCGGGGTCGTAAGGATCTTTTTTCCTGCCAGCAGGGATTCATCGTAATCAAAACTCACCAGCACGGAAGCGAGCCCGCCTTTTGAGAGCTCAAGCATTTTATCCAATACCGCCTTATGGCCCAGATGAAGGCCGTCAAAATCGCCAAATGCAACACATGTGTTGCTCATGCTGAAATCGTTTTTTTCTATATGTTTCATGTCAGATTCGCCTCATTTTCACTTGGTATATTCCACCATGCCAAGCACAGTATGGTGGAATATACGCTTCATTCAGGATCAGACCTTATCCTTGAGAAGTTCCGGGGCTTTGCTGCGGCCGATGGTCGCGGCAAAAATGATCAAAGCAACCGCATAATAGCAGGCTGTCCATACCCACAGCATCCAACTGCCATTCATGATATCCGGAATATAGCATATAATCAGGGCGATCAGAACGATAACGGAAACCGCGCTTCCGCCCGGCGCCTTGAATTTGCCTTCTACGTTCGGGTTCTTTTTGCGCGCGGCAACGACTGTGATACTGATGATGGCAACCACCAATACATTGGACAGCGCGCCCAGGTTTACCACAATGTTGGTCACATCCGGCAGCGCCGCAAAAGCAACAACGATGATCATGGTCAGAATGGTCGCGTTGATGGGCGTGCCGTTTTTGCCCACCTTTGCCAGGCCCTTGGGCAGCAGGCCGCCTGCAGCAGCCGCCTGGAATGTGCGGGCCGCCAGGAGCATAACGACCAAAATGGTTGTCAACAGCGCCAGGACCGCGGAAATGACGATCAAATTGACCAGCCAGGGTATCGAAGCCAGTTGGGTAAACGCCGCCGCAAACATCGGGATATAGGTAAACTCCGGATGCTCCGCCAGGAAACCGGCCGTGATGAGTCCCAGGGTAGCTACGATCGACATAACGTACAGTACGACCGTGACTGCCATGCCGATGGTCATAGCCCGGGGAATGGTCTTTCTGGGGTTTTTGATCTCGTCCACCATGAATGCAACCGCCACAATCGCGCCGTATGCCAGCATGGCGACCGGTATCGCGGAAATAAAGCCGAGGTTGCCGCCCGCGCCCTGCCCGATGAACGGGTTGAAGTTACTGGCGTCCCACTTTCCGCTGCCAAAGGCGATTACAATAAAAATAATCATGGTGGCAGCCAGTACAAAGGTCAATACGGTGTTCACTTTGCCTGTGGCAGAAATATTGAGCAGTATGAGCAGGCCGCAGATAACAGCGGCTACTACGCTGATGAGCGTTGTAACGCCTGCCAGCGCCGGGAATCCCTGGCCCAGGTAATAGCCGATGTAGTAAACGGAGAACGCTGCGCCGCCTATGCAGCCGAACAGGTACGACCATGCTGCAATCCAGCCCCAGAATTTGCCCTGCTTTTCGGTTTTGCCCAGAGCTTTTTCGGGAAATACAAAGACTCCGCCCGATTTGGGATAAATGGTGGAAAGTTCCGCCGTTTGCATGCCATAGAAAAACAAAATAACAGCTGCAATAATCCATGAAAGAATCGCCGCAGGGCCTGCTCCCGCTATGGTTACGCCCGACAGAGAAAATATGGCGCTTCCGATCATTCCGCCGATCAAAATCGCAGAACTGTCACGCAAACCAAGCTTTTTAGATTCGTTTAACATTTCCTTCCCTTCTTTCCTTTTATTTGTGGCATATATCTAAAGGCGCTTACGTCCTGCGCCCATCCACCGAAAAAGGCTTACATTTTGACCAGAATACGGTATGTTTTTGGATCTATTGCGCGTTCAAAAGCATATGTGATTTTTTCGAGCGGGATTACTTCGGTAATTAAACTTGAAGGATCGATCATCTTGAAGGAGAGGAGCCTTGTCGCGGCTAAAAATTCGCTCGGAATGGAATTGATCGCCCCCGTGATGCTGGTTTCGGCCGAATGCACGGTGTTTACGTTCAATTCAACCGGATTTCCGTTGGGGAAAGACGAGTACATGACGACGCGGCCCGTTTTTCCAGCCATCTGTATGGCGTCCGAAGCAAGCTGGGAAACTGCAGCAGTACAGAATACAACGTCAGCGCCTCTGCCGTCCGTAAGTTGTTTTACTTTTTCTATTGCATTGGTTTCTTTTGAATTGATTATGATGTCCGCGCCGAGCTTTTTGGCTACTTCTATACGGTCTTCATCAACTTCGCAGACAATCACGCGCGCGCCCTTCAGTTTCGCAAGCTGAATATGGAAAGCGCCCATAATGCCGTTGCCGATTATCACAACATCGTTTCCCAGCTCTATCGCCGCGTTGTTGATGCTGTGTACGCAGCATGCAAGCGGTTCGGAAAGCGCGGCGTGCGTTAATTCCAGATCGTCTGCCATTTTATAAAGCGCTTTTGCTTCGAGCAGCATATACTCTGAAAATCCGCCCGGTCCGCCGAAACCTTCGTGAACATCCGCTTTAAAGGAAACAACGCATTGGTTTTGATGCCCGTTCCTGCAATAATAACATTCGCCGCAGCTGTTCAATATCCTTGTCGAAACCTTGTCTCCCACCTTCAGGCTGTTTACCTGGTCGCCGACAGCCACTACCGTACCGGCAGCTTCGTGGCCGCCCGCAAAGGGATACCTTTTAATGACTCCGGCAAACATCCTCTGTTCCAGTGTGCAGATCGCGCAGCTGTCCACTTTGATCAGAACCTGAGAGCCCTTAGGCTCTCTCAGTTCTTTTTCTACAATATCTATTTTTCTTTCACCGGTAATAACGGCAACTTTGTACGTTTTCATTCTGTATGCCTCCTTAGAATTTCTTGTTCAACTCTTTCAGCGCCGCCTGCACGCTGCACCCCTCGTGTATGATCCTGGCGATCGCGCCTGCATACCTGGCCGGTTCTTCATGTCCCCAGATATTTCTGCCCATCGCGATACCGGAACCGCCCGCTTCCAGCGCGTCTTTGATTTCTGTCAGCAGCTGCTCCTCCGGCACTTTCTTGCCGCCGCCCAAAATCAGAACCGGCGCATATACGCTTTCGCATAATTCCTTAAAAGTTTCCTGGGAGCCGGTGTATTCCGTCTTGATCATATCTGCGCCCATTTCTGCGCCCAGCCGGCAGGCAAACGTGATGCTTGCAGGGGTACGGGAATCTTCTCCGCCTTCAAAACCGCGCGGGAGCATTTCGGCCATCACGGGCATGTTCCATTTGTTGGCATCCGCAATGTTCTGGGCCAGGTGCTGCAGAATCTGGTCTTCCCATTTCGATCCCGGGAATCCCATGCCGATCACGGCGTCTGCGCCCAGCCGGAGCGCGTCTTCCACGGTTACCACTCTCTGGACAGGTTTATCCTTTGAACCCATGAACGTGCCGGCGCCGTCCATACGCATAATAATTCCTCTGCCAAGGAAAGAGTCTCCAAATTTGTCTGCCAGCCCTACCGTGGATAAAAAGGCGTCCACGCCTGCTCGTGCGACTTCGCTTAAAACTTTTCCCGGATTTTTCATGGCGGGAAGAACGCTGAATATGTAGCCGTGGTCTATCGCCATGACGAACGCTTTTTTATCCTCTCTGAAAATGTGGTTCATTCGATGTGTTTTGTTAGGCATAATAAAAATCTCCTTTATTAATTTTTTTAAAATAAAAATCTTTGATTCTTAACAAAATACCAGGTCTTTCGAAACGCCCTGTTACATTTGCTCACTATATGTTATTTTGTAACCCTGATGAGGAGATCATAACATAAAATCTTTGAAATGTAAATACATAAATTAAATTTTTTATTTGTTTTTCGTTTTCTGTTTTTCCCACAAAAAAACGGCCGTCTTCCTTAAGACAGCCGCGTAATGGTCTATTGATATTCTTTGTGCCTGATTGAAGGCGCTCAGCTTTTATACTTCAGATAAAGCTCCTTTGCCGTATCGTAATCCGTTATCAGCACATTGATCATTTTTCCCCTGATCGCGCCGATGATTGCGGAAACCTTTTCACCGCCGCCGGCTACGCCGATACGGAGAGGGATCGTTTTATAACTTTTCACATCAATGGCAAACATACGGTCGTTGATTCCGCTTTCAATAACCGTACCCCTGCTGTCAAAATAATGGGTGCAAATCTCGCCTACCACCTTTTTGCTTTGCAGCACTCTGTTTTCTTCCTCGGAAATGAAATTCTTCTGCACAAACGTGGATTGAACAGACATATCGCCGATGCCTACCACAGCGACCGTGCATTTTTTCATTGTATTGTATACCTGGGAAAAAAAGCTCTCGTTCAGCATGGAATCCCTTAATTGTCTGCTTTCAACAATGATGGGCGCATACATAAAGTAAGGAGTCGCGTTCAATATTTTGGCAGAATTTCTTACTATATCGTCGGAATTGGTGTTGGATTCCAGCGCATTCAGGCCGCCGACAAGCTGCGTCACCGTCAGATCCTTTTTATCAACGGGCACAAGGCTGTTTACCAGGTGGGATAGAGCCCGTCCTCTCGAAAATCCGATAATATCGTTGTCTTTGATTACCCGCGCCAGATAGGCGGAACCTGCGGCCCCTATCGACTCGTTCACCGCATTTTCCCGAGAATCGGCAATGATGACTTCATTCAATCCGAAAAGCGCCTCAAGCTGCGTTTCAAATTCTACATTCTGTTCATATTCCTGAATCACAATTTTAACGATGCCTGTTTCAAGGCATTTTTTGAGTATCCTGTTCACACGCTGCCTGGACATGGACATTTTTTTGGCTATTTGATCCTGTGTCATGCCGGTTTTATAATAATAATAGGCGACTTTTATATATTCGTTTTTTTCCGATGTATCTCCCATACGTACCTTTCCTATCCCTCAAATCTTTTTATATTATAACACCGTCAAAAATTGTTAATCAAGGCCCGCGTAAAATTGCCGTAATCATGTACGGATTTTGGAATATCAATTTTTTAAAATCATAACCACCCGTCAAACGGGTGGTTTGCACTAAGCCTATAAGGCTTTATTACTGGCCAGCGTCTCAAGGCGCTGGCTTTCTCTTTGTTCAAGCCACCATGCCGTTGCCTCTTTTGCATGCC
>JAEWMJ010000060.1 GCA_023393165.1 Bacillota bacterium
TGTGGGACAGACTATTCGTTTGGTTTGCCATTAAATCACCTTTCCTTTCGTTAGCCTGGTAGCTTGAACAACTCCATTCTAACGGAAAGGTGATTTTTTGTGTAACTTTTGCCATCCACCCGCATAGAGGGTGGTTTTTTGTTTCGTACGCTGCGCGTACTCAACGGACTAAAGTCACAAATAGAAAAAGCAGCCATAAGCTGCTTCGTCTAATTTAATTATTTTGGTTTTACTTGTTATTGCGCTAAAACACTTTGCCGCCGCTTATTTCAGATACGAGTGTCCCGGGTGTTATAACTCCTGTTGTTCCTGCTCTGTGGATAAATCCACCGTCAGCATTATATACAATATTTGCTACGCTGCCGCTGCCATTTTCGACATAGATTTCCCCATTTCTGTACGCCTGAAAAGCAGTACCAAAATCAAACGGGTTACTAGAAAATGTTGGACTGATAATCATAACCTTTGTACCGGAAGCCGTAACCCCAATATTGCTACCAGCGGTTCCTGCATGGTGAAAAGCACAGGATGCCAGAGTAACATTGGAGCATCTGTCAAATGCACAACCGTCGTTTGACGAGGGCTGGAACCTAACATTTTCAAATATCCAAGGAACAGATTGAAGAGCCAAATAAACAAGCCCATTCAATGCGGCAACATTACTGCCCGTCCTTGTTACAGTAATCATGCTGCAATTAAGGCGTTTATAGAAAGATAGGCCTCCAAAAAGTGTATCGGCATTAGTGGTCAAATTAATCGTGACTAATCCGTACCAGTTACTTTTGATACTATCTACAGCTTTTTGCAAGGTCCTATATGGGCCGCCTGAAGTACCGTTGCCCGTTGTATCATTTCCGCTCTCACTGACATATAATACTTTTTTAGCGTAATCCGGCACAACGCCGTCAACCTTTGTTGAAAGCGCAGCATTACTTTTAAAAACCTCATTTATAGCACCGATGACTTTTTTGTTTGTTGTTTCCAGTGCAGAATACTCCCCGTCAACTGTCAGGTCTCCGTGTATATACCCGCAAGCAACATCATCCGCACGCAAGTCGGTTATGTCATTCGGCGTAATTTCCGTTGCGTTCGCAGCAACCGCAATATCAGCCAGCCCAAGTTCCCAGGTCTGCCCAGCGATCTTGGTTAAAGTTGTGTCTCCCTTTTTGATAGCAAGAACAACATTCTTGTCCGGTATCGAAAGACGCAGGACAATCCTGTCTACGCGCGCCACTGTATCTGCTGCTTCAACAGTCAGCGCAACGTCCTCTTTTACCCATACATGCACACCCTGGATATGAGAATACCCTGCTTTTACAGCCACCGTCATATCGCCGTTGCTGATTGTCTGCAGATACGAACTGTCATCCGGATAAATCCCATCAGAAATTTCTCTTTGCCCCAGCTTTTGCATGATGTCCGTTACATCATTGCTGAAATAAATGGGGTTCCCGCATTTTGTGTTGCCAATTTCCACTTCCTTCATCGGAAAAGTGACGATGTTCATTTCGCTCATTTTATAAGCCTCCTAATAAATATTTTGAAAAGCATCTCCCTGCTCTTCAGGCTTATTGTAATATGATATCACCGGACATTTCCGGACATGCTATTTATAAAAACACTTATGTCCAGTTTTACGGTTGGTTTAATAATTGCTCACTATCAGTTCGCCGTATCTGCGCCTAGCGGCCGCATCACGGCTGATCGAATACTGTACGCTGTGATCCCGGATATTAAATCCAGAGAAAGCATCGCGGGTAAAAGAATCGTCATTGATTGTAAGCAAAAACTTTCCTTTTATATTACTGCACATACCGGCCAGCTCATGGTATTGCTCTTCCTTCAGACTGCCGACGGTGTATTGTGCTGTCTTATGGTACGGCGGATCCAAAAAGAAAAGGCTCTCCGGGCTGTCGTATGTCCGGAGGATCCGCTCGAAGCTGACGTTCTCAATTACCACGGTTTTCAGCCGCTCGTACGCCTGCATGATATCCTGTTCGATATTCTCTATCTTCAGGTTGTTCCGGTCGCATCCGGTACCGAACGTCGGCCCCCTCATTCGGCTGCCAAACGCTGCTCGAACTAGGTAATAAAAAATATGCGCCCGTTGGATACAATCATCGTAATCCCCCTGCGCATATATCTTCCTGTATTCGTCAAATGTCCTCCTGCTGACCAGCGAATAATCAAAGCTGCTGATCAGCTGCGCTGGCGCCGATTTAACCACAGCCCAGAAGTTCATCAGGTTTCCGTCCAGGTCGTTTAGTACTTCCCATTTGGACGTATCCTTTCCAAAAAGAAGATGCCCGGCGCCGCCGAACACCTCGATATACCCTTTATGATTCGGAAGCAGCGGCAGCAGGGTATTGACCAGCCTGCTCTTCCCACCCATCCAACTGATGGGACTTTTGTATGCCATCCTTTCACATCCTATATAAAAAACCACCCTTTTCAGGGTGGGTTGCCGCCAAAATTCATATTTTGTCTATAGTAGCAGTATAACCTAAGTAAGCGGACATTGACTGGACATAAACCGGACATTATTATGACATTATTTCTCTTAACATAATCCGTCATAATCATCATTTGCAATAATTAGTCTACCGTTCATTTCAGTCATATTATATTGAATCCACTTTTTAGCTTTATCATGCAAAATACTTTCATATTCAAAATAGAAAGTCAACTTCTCCTTTGCCTTTACCTTAACTTTAACTTTTTCTAACCATGTTTCTTTTTGAATTGTATTCGGTAAGTAATCCAACTCTTTTCGGACTAGTTCTTTATCTTGATTTTTTATAATAATTATTAACTTTAATGCATCTTCTCCTACATTTCCTATTTCAAATTCATAATTATTTTTATAAAATGTTATCTGTTTAATACAGATCAACGGCATTATTTTTCTTCTATTTCTTTTATTTGATTTAATGGTGTGCCAAAAAATAAAACCACCTAATACGGCAGGACCATAATATTGTAATAATCCAACATATATTTCAATCCACTGCTCTTTTTGTTGTATTGAATCAAAATAAATTACTTTGAATTGGAACATTTCATATAAAACCAACGGAATTACTGGCAGAAAAGCAAGTAAAAGTATAACAAATATCATAAACGATTTGTCTTTATCTTTTTTCTCAACATTTAGAATAAAGAATATTATTATTGACGAAATTATACAACTTAAAAAAACAATTATTCGATGAGAATCAACTCCATAATGCATTAAAATATATATTGGGTAAACGGTTCCGATTACCTTTAAAATGCCTAATATGCATGATCTTTTATTATTAGTATCTAGCTTGCGAACAGACATAAATATATAAAAAATTGTAAAAAGAATAGAGATACAAAGAACAGTTGCAGAAGTTATTAATTCAGGAGGAATTAAAGCCTTATCGCCAAAATTATTATAAATAATTATGAATACGATATATAGTATTGGAAAAATAAAGGAAACTAAAAAAATAAATATTATATAAGCATTATATTTATTTTTTTTTAAAATTTTTGTTTGTATACGAACTAAAAATATAATTAAAAAGAAAATAGATACTGATATAATTATTATTAAAAAGCTAATCTCTTTATATTCTATTATCATAAAATAAGTTGCAGAGCAAATAGTAACTACTGCAGCAAAAATAAGAAGAATAAAAATAAGAATTTTTTTTATCATTTTATCACCGAATAATTTTAAGTAAGTATTATTTTGTTGATTACATTAGTTTCCTTCCCAGCTAAGAAAGATAAAGAACGTAAAATTCATTTAATCTCTTTTATATCGATTATTTTTTCATAGGGGAAGTATTTAAGATAATCAATAATTTCTTCGTTTCTTCCACCATACTTCAATTCTCATAATTTTCGCCAACTTTCATATAATTTTTAAGGCGTTTATTGAATCTTGAAATGTGCCTTTCACTAAAATTCATTTTACGTGCTATTTCCACATTTTTCAACCCTTGGTAATATCTTAGTTTGATATACTCCCTCTCCTGCTCCGTCAATCCTGCCCGATCTACCGTTCGTGTGATGTCGTTCATCTCAACGTATAGCGCTTCAATATCCTTTACTATCCGCTCTATTCTAGCCCCGTAAACGTCCACCATCTTCTGTACGGCATCAAACACTGGATCAACAGAAGCTCCGCCTTGAACCCTAATAATATCCAGGCGTGGAGCCCTAAGAAGCTTGTCCACTATGCCATCCTTTTTAGCAATGAGCTCCTCGATCTGTAATTCATATTCTTTTATCTGTCTTTTTATATCCCTATATCTATACAGGAATTTCTCTATTTCTTGCATTTCCAGCCCTCCATGTGGTAAAATATGTTTGAAACTACACATTTACGGGCGGCGAGAGCTGCTCTTTTTTTGCATAAAATGATGATTTTGAAAGGCACTAGGGCGCCTTCTAAAGCACCCAAGCACCTTTCTTGTTTAGCTAATCGTTAAATCCCACGCGGATAATTGATATAGCACCATCCATTGACCAATACTACACCGCCGGGGGTATATACTTTTATCTCCCCGTTTGTGCACATCCTGTATTGGCAATTAACAGAATTTGTTGTTGTAGTGCTGCCCATGCCTCCAAAAGCTAACTCGACGGACGGGCGCGTCACGCCCAAGCCGACAATACTACATATAATTCCTCCGTTACCAACATACATGTCCGCGCCAGTTGAGTTCCAGTAAAGATTAATGTGTACGTTTCCAGCGGCATCCTCCCATGCCACGGAAGACTTCGCAGCACCGACACTTCCAAGACTTGGATGAGCCCAGGTTGTTATTGTTTTCGCAAGTGGTTTTGCAATCATTCCCTTGGGTTCCAGCGCATGCGACATGAATATATTTGTAATAGCCGAGCTTGTAACCGGGTCCCCTTCCACAGATAAAATTGTATCCGTTACTGAGAGAACACGCTCATATTTAGTTACGTTGTCCTGCATAAATTTTATTTTATCTCCAGTCTGCCATCTGCTAAGTGCCCCGGACGGTACGGTAATACTGTAGATAGAGACGTTTGGCTGGGATGAAGATAATGAAAAAGATTCAGATACAGGAACCCATCCGTCATTCAGGTAAGAAAGCAGATTTTCGGAAAAGCTGTTGACTTCATTTATTGCTCCGATAATTTTCTTGTCCATTGTCGTTAAATTGGAATATTCACCGTCAATCCTCAAAAAATCATCCTGGTTTCCCATAATCTCGTTGATCGCGCCAATGACTTTTTTGTTGTTTGTATTCAAGGCGTCATATTCGCCGTCCACAGTCAGAAAAGCGGAAATAAACCCGCAAACAGTTTTATCCTGCCTCAGATCCGTTATGTTTTCCTGTGTAATGACAGTTGCCCCATTCGCAACGGTGATATCTGCCAAACCAAGCTCCCAGACCTGACCTGGAATTCTTGTGAGGGTTGTGTCCTCTTTTTTCACCGTAATCAAAACTTCCTGTCCAGTTATGGAAAGCCGCAATACAACCCTGTCTATCCGTTCGCTATCAGCCGCATCAATGGGCAGTACAACATCCTCTTTTACCCATACCTGTATGCCCTGTACATTGGCATAACCAGGCTTTACCGTCACCGTCATGTTATCGTTGCTCAGGACCTGCAGGTATGTGTTGTCTCCCGGATAAATCCCATCAGAAACATCCCGACATCCTGTTTTCTGCATAACACTTGTAACATCTTCACTGAAATAGATTGGGTCTCCACTTCTCTTCATAGGAAAGGTTACGATTTTTGCTTCACTCATAATTAAAGCCTCCATAAAATTATTAATCCAGTTAATCGGATCTATATCTATACTACATAAATAAACCGGACAAAACCGGGCATGTTCATTCTCGTCCTACTTTGTGACCCCTTGCATGTCAAGCAAGTACTCTGTACGATCCTGAACGCCTCACCGAACCGCTGGAAGTGGATCCACGTTTTGCTCTTCCACTTCTTTTAATGCAGCCCTGCATTTAGGACATATATTCCCGCCGGTTTCCGTGCCTCTCCATCCACGGGACCGGAAAAGCTTACCCGGAACTTTCGGCATATCGTCGGTGCAGATCCGGTCAAATTTGCCGCATACCGAGCACCGTATCACATGAACTTGAAAAGATTGAATATCCATAACCCTTTCACTTCCCATTATCTTTTGGCCTGTGCGAACACCCTAGACCTCTACAATTACTATCCCATATTCATCAAACATCAGATCCCGCTTGATTCTATATACGTCCGTCTTAACGCCCTTGGCGTCTTCCACGGTCCAGGTGAAGTCCGGCCATAACACTACGAAATCTGCAATATATTCTCGGTCCCCCGGAATCCGGAAGGCCACTTGCTCAAAAAATGTAATCACTTCTTTTGCTTGAACCATAAGCTTCAATTGTGCCGCGCGCTGTGCCTCGTGGCGGCTGGCGTAAACGGTGCCGTCAAGCGATGTCTTTTTATTCCGGTACTTGCTGGCCGGCTTATCTCCCGGCAGACGCCCGGTGCGCATATATTCCTGGTATTCGGTTGCCGAAATTCGATTATTCATAATAATCCTCGTTTCTTGTGGACCATTTAAGCTTGTACTCTTTTTTGTGATTACTAAGCTGCATACATACTTCATTCACGTACTTAATGGGTACGGTCTTGGCTTTTCCAATTGACTTATTTACCGCTTCAAAAACAAGATCCTCACCATAAAAGGCGATCATCTCCTCCAAGATGCCTTTCCCTGTCATCCCGAAGTTGTCCACATAAAGAGTAACTGCCCGTTCGCTTCTTGATGAAATAATATCTATTCTATTCAAATCTTGTGATGTGATATGATTTGATATAATATGTTGATTATTGTCCTCAATTTCTTCATTTATGTATGCATTAATTGAATTTTTGCATACACTTTCATTAAGCAGCCAATATTGAGAAGTATCCATCTTCTTTGACCTTGCCTTAGCATGTAACCACCTGCGTTGTATACCAACAGACGTAAGCACCTCGTACTTATCAAAGATTGCTTTATCGAAAAGGCCACAACGGACCATACCCGTCACAACCTCCTTAATAAACTGATAAGTGAGCTTTGTGTCGTCTGCTATCATATACAAAAAATTGTCTGAACACTGTATGAAATATCCCTCACGGTATATCGCACACAGCACCCGTATAGCGCATATTTCGCCCTTGATACCTAACTCCGTTCTGAGCCTCACGAACTTAGGGTCCGCATAGTAATCGACGTCAAGGGAAAAATAGTCTATTCTTTGTTTAGGTAGCCTCCCTGCCATTCTGATGCCTCACTCCAATTTTTTATCAATCAACATCCGGGGTGTTGCCGGGCGGCTCGTTATATGCCCACCGCCCGGCTAGTTGTAACATCCTATTACCCCGGTATATAAACCGTCCCTTAAGCTGCCTGAAAGCCTTTACAATGACTTAAGTGGAAGCGGATAATTTTTGTTCGATATCCCTGATCATTTCAAATATCGGATATATTTGTTGAGATACAACTGCGTTCCCTAAGCATTTAAGTCTGTCCATCCCTTCGGAAAGCCCATCATCATTTCGCACAAATCCGCCGCTTGTTTCGTGGACAGGCCATTCCACATAAAATGGTAAATAGGCCTGTCGGTATGCTTGTTTGTCCAATACTTTTTGAGTGAAAACCTCACGTCTATCCGTCTTACTTTTTTCCAAGCCATCCCATCTGATGCTGTTGGACGTGGCCACAATGGTAACTCGCTCTCCCCAAAATGGTGTACCTGCTCCATGGGCTGGAAAGCAGTCCCATGCGACATTGTACCCCGCTTCGGCCAAGTCTCTGAGTATGTCTCCAAAGAACCGTCCAGCATCAATTGACAATATCCCCGGCACATTTTCACCCACAAACCATCTGGATTTAAACTCGCGAATACATCTAATTGTTTCAGGCCACATATCGCGTTCATCACTAGCGCCTCTCCTACGTCCTGCAATTGAATGAGGTTGGCACGGAAAACCTGTGGATAAAACTGTTGGGCATCTGATACGTGTTTTCTCATAAAATTCCTCCTCTGTTAATGTTCGTCATCGCGGAACATTGGGCCAATGTTTTTCTAAAACTTTTATCGGATAATCTGCCCATTCACATTGACCAACTGTCTGAAATCCCGCCCATTCAGCCGCAAGATCTATACCACCCTTTGTGATTTGGA
This sequence comes from Bacillota bacterium, assembly GCA_023393165.1. Lineage (GTDB taxonomy): Bacteria > Bacillota > Clostridia > Christensenellales > Christensenellaceae > JAEYKI01. The sequence goes on from JAEWMJ010000060.1 coordinate 8,193, forward strand.
AGCAGCGGCAGCAATGTTTTAACCAGTCTGCTCTTCCCGCCCATCCAACTGATGGGGCTTTTATATACCATCCTTTCACATCCTTGATATATAAAACTCACCCTTTTCAGGGTGAGTTGCCGCCAAAATTTACATTTTGTCTATGGTATGATAATAGTATAAATTTGTGATAAAAGATGATAAAATAAAGTTATTCATTTTATAAACAAACTTATTAAAGATGGAATGCCAAATAAAATTGTCATAGATAACCAATTACAGTTAATATAATATTAATATTTTTAAAACGTTTATGATTAGAATCTTGAAGTTTTCTGATTTCAATTTCTAATAATAATATTTTTTTTGATAAATCTTTTAGTATAAACTTAGCTTCGTCTGGAGTTTTATCATATAAAAAGTCTAAATCGTTTTTTATTAATTCATTATGTTCATAAAAAAGATCATTTTTTTAACTGTTTCTATGATAAATAATATATCTCTTGCATCAATATCAAAATTCACTCCAAAAAATGATTTAAAAAATTTTTTTTCTTTTTTGTTTTGTATCATCTACTCTATATCTATTTGAAGTTGATAAATATTTTAATAAAAGGCTTGTTAAATTTTTAAAACTTTTTAATAAATTTGGATATCTTATTATTGAATCATTGAATAAGATACCTAACTCTTTACTTATGTCATCAATACTCCTATTATCTTGTTTTATCTTCCTTAAAATATTTGTAGTCCCACAGTATAATCTATGTTCATCCAGACAATTAATTAATGCGCGTAAGGTAAATAAACTGTACTTTCCTATTATAATAAAAAAAACGATAATTACACAAATTTTAATAATAGAAAAAATATCTAGCATACTCTCACAATAATTCATCTTATCAGCAACTATAACAGCCGAAAGTCCCTCAAAAGACCTCCCACATATTCCCTCTCCTGCTACGTCAATCCCGCCCGATCCACCGCCCGAGTGATATCGTCCATCTGAACGTATTATAGAGTCCTTGCCCCGTACACGTCCACCACCTTTTGTACGGCGTCAACACCGATTCAACAGAAGCTCCGCCCTGGACCCGAATACAGTCCACGCGCGGAGCCCTAAGAAGTTTTTCCACTATGCTGTCCTTTTTAACAACAAGTTCCTCAATTTGAAGTTCGTATTCTTTTATCAGTCGTTTTATATCCCTATATCTATACAGGAATTTCTCTATTTCTTGTATTTCCAGCCCTCCCTGTGGTAATATATGTTTGAAGGTACATATTTTACGGGCGGCGGGAGCTGCTCTTTTTTTATTTAACTTTTTTATCTATCCAGCGCGAATAGCCTTCGTCTTTGCAATAATATGAATTACAAGATTTGTTATTCTTGCACATAAAGCAAGGGTTTGCCATCCGAATTAAGTCTTTAAAAAAACTCATATTCTCCACCTTTTTTAATTTTAGTATCTTATTTTTTTTATCTATAAATCTGGTATTTTCTGCATCACACTTGTAACATCTTTACTGAAAAAGATTGGGGCTTCACTTCTCTTCATTGGATAGGATAAGATTTTTGCTTCAGCAGAGCCTGAGATGCGCTTTGAGGGAGAAGACGAAAAACTCGGGACCATACTTTGATATCAAAAGACGCAGCGCAATCAAGGCCATTTACGATATTTACTCCCTCCATAGCCAAATGAACGAATTATTTAATCAGAATTAACAAAAATATTCGATCCAACGGTCCCTTGCATGTCAGATAAATACTTATTCATTTTATTATTCCTGCAAAAAAGGGGTAAGCGGCAACTTCCCCCTTTTTGCAGTACCCAAACACTTACCCTTGCGGGAGCGAAAGGAACTATATTATTTTATTAAATTAACTGAAATGAATCCGTTCATGGCCTTATCCAACATGGCTGAGCCACAGCACGACCAAAGCGTAGATCAAACCAAACCATATTGCGCCCATCATCCACCACGCAATACTGAACTCCCTTATTTTAAATCTTCTGAATCTATGCATGATTGCACCTCCAATAAAAATCATTTATATTATCCGGTCCCTTCCGTTGCATTTATGGGACCAAGCTTTCAAAAAAAAACTATAAATTTAATATCTCTTCGATTCCCGATTCCGGATAATCACTCAATACAGATTGTCCAGGCAACCCGGATGCATATTTCATGAAATTCAGCGCCTTGCGTCCTCTGATTTTCCAGCATCCGGGATGTTGCACATTTGGGATATGTGTATCATATATCTTTTTTAATAATCTGTCAACCCATTTATGCAACTTTTTCCGAAATATTGTTGCATTTTTAATTCATTGCTGTATACTATAATCAGGTTTTGCTCAAACTCAGCAATTCTTTTGAACAAATTGTTGACTATGACTTAATTATAAACCAAAGGTGGTACAAAAAAATGGACAAGGATTTCGATAAAATTATTGAACGCATCAAAAACCGGCGTTTAGAACTCAACATGAGCTACCAGGATCTTGCGGATAAGACCGGCATGAGCAAATCCACCCTGCAGCGTTACGAAACCGGGTTCATCAAAAATATTCCGCTCTCCAAAGTTGAGGCGCTCGCAAAGGCGCTCATGGTTACGCCCGAATACCTGATGGGCTGGGAAGCCAAAAACGATTCTCCTATCATGGACAGCGAAACCCTGCAGATGATGAGCGAGGCTTTTGCGCGTCCGGAAATGCGCGCCCTGTTCTCTGTCAGCCGCAACGCCACCAAAGAAGACATTGAAAAATCGATCAAGATTATAGAGATGTTTAAAGGCGGCCGGGACGATGAATGATATTTTCATCCGCTTAACCCAGCTGCCAAATCGCGTTAAGGCCATGACGGTGATTGATGAAAACTCGGATTACAACATTTATTTAAACAGCGCCTTATCCCAGGACGAATTAAAGAAGGCCTACCTTCACGAGATCCAGCATATCGAAAAAAAACATTTCGATAAGGATATCTCGGTGGCTCAGGCGGAGAATGAAATAGAAGAATAATTAACAGCACGGTTTACTCTTTCTCTTTAAAATACTCCACTATCCCCTTATATATCCCATCCGCCATTGTGGTCTGGAAGTCTTTGTCCGTTATCAATAAATCCTCGTCCGGGTTGGACATATGACCCATTTCTATATTCACAATTGGCCGCTCGGACCAGTTGAAACCTGTCTGGTCGCTTCGCACCTGGGTCTCTAATTTTTTAATACCCGTTGTTTCCGTATAGTTTTTAATAATCAGTTTAGCCGCGAGTTTGCAATCGTCTTCATAAGGATTGCTTTCCGGTATGAGCATGAAAGCGCCGCGCACGCTTGAATCGTCTATGCCGTTGCAATGGATCCTTATTCCTAAGTCTACTTTCTTCTCATTAAAAAGCTGGGCGCGTTCCACGTTGGATATATCTACGTCCGCGGTCGTTCTGGTCATCACGACCTTCGCCCCTGCTTCTTTAAGCATATCCCGGAGTTTTAGCGCTACATTCAGGTTTACCACATGCTCATCTACTCCGGAGGCTACCCCCGCTGTTCCGGAAGACACCTTGGGCTTTGTTTCGCTGCTGCCCGGCGCAACCGGTTCCGGCTCGGAGTTTCCATGTGCCTGATGCCCCGGATCCAGGCCGATCACCACCCCATCCAGCGGTCCTGCATTTGTTTCATTTTCTGGAATTTTGGAAGGCTCGGCAGAAGGGCTTGCCGAAGCGGCAACCGACGGGCTTGGCTCTGCTGTTGGCGTTTTCGCGGCGCTTGCCTCCGGCAACTCGGCCGCCGCCGTAACGTCCTGGCTTGCCGAAGGCAAGGCGCCTTCCGCAGACTGTAAAGGAGATGCGCTTGCAGCCCCATTGGATGAACTGCAGCCTATAAGCACAACTATACACACCGCCGCCAGAACGGCAGATAGGTATTTTTTTATTTTAAGCATCTTTTTATTGGAATTCATATATCCACCTTTTACTTTTTCAATACAATTTTATTCATTATAACACTTTTTACCCAAAATTTTGTCAAACAACATAATTTTCCTGTATTTGTAACGCTTTATTCATTTTTTCAGTTCGTTTTTATGGTATAATACCGGCAGAAAGGCGGAAAAATCAAAAAAGAAGACTTGGAAAAGGAAGGTGTCGATATTATGAGCAGTTCGGTATCCGACGACATGACGGCGGAGATCACCTGTCCGGCTTGCGGCAAAAAATTTATCATCAATACCGTACAGATAGGCGAAATGGCCCTTTGTCCCCATTGCAACACCATAATGATTGCTCAGCTTGATCCTGAAGATTCCGGGGACTTTGATGAAAAATAAAATAACTCACATAGACTGGAGAGGCAAATGAAAAAATTGCTGCCAATCATAATCATATTGCTTTCAGCGCTCTTTCTGGCTTCCTGCAGCGCTCCCGGAGGATCGGTAAGCGTCCCGTCTGATGAAACTATAGCGCAAATCAACTCCGCACTTTTAAGCGGGTATCCGCGTGATGTCCTTCCCCTTTATCAGCCGGTTGCGCTGACCAGTTGCTCTTTCAGTTACCGCGCGTCAGACCAGTACGATATCGGCAAGGATATCTATTCGGTCAATTACCAATCCGCCTCCACACAGGAAGATCTCATCAGATACTACAGCGGACTGTTTACAGAAAAAAATGAAAATCCTTCCGTGGAGGGCGACGAAATCACGGACAAACTGAGTGGCAAGATAGGCGAAAATAACGCTGAAATATTATTTTTGGACAATGAAGACAGCACAACATCCGTATATCTTACATTAGGACTTACATCCGGCCAGTACGTGGATTCAAACCCTTATTTTAAAGGCTATCCGTCTGACTTAGTGGATGCGTACAGCCAGACGTCCCTGCTTGAGGTCACTTATGAGGAACAATACTACGGCAAAAAAACCGATCATTATATTACGGTATACCAGACTGATATGACCCAGCAGGCGTTTATAGACTATTATAACGGAAAATACGCGGCGAAGATCGATTTTACGCAAACCGGATCGGACAACCACACAGTTTTTTCCTGGCAGGACCAGGGCTTTGACGTGGATCTTTCCTATTCGGGCGGGAATACCTCTTATGTGACGATCGACGTGTCAAAAGCAGGTTGACCGGTTTGGTAAAAAAAAGTTTCTAGAATAAAAAAGGCGTCTATGTCTTTTTTATGCACAAATTTGAGATGTTTTTGTACAATCCGATATTGCATAAAAAACATCATGCCAGACAAACTAATACCAAACGTTCATGAGGAGGTGAATTTAATGGATAAAGCAAACCAAAGTATAGGATGTACGGTATGGGAATGCAAATATCATGACGATTCCCAGGAATATTGCTCTTTAGACCGGATCATGGTAGGAACTCACGAGGAAAATCCCACGCAATCGGAATGCACGGACTGCGAATCATTCGAGGTAAGGCGGGAGCGATAGGACACATCCTTCTTTGATTGTTTATAAAATTCGAGGAAATCTTATTTTTGAATACTTAAAATAACGGAGAAAGCATTTTATTAGCTTTTTCCGTTATTTTTACTATTTATTTTATCTAAGTCTAAAAGTCCGAACACTTTAATATTTACATGAATATATATGTATATAGCTATAAAAAGGAGGTATTCCATATGTGCTGTAATGGCTTTGGCTGGGGTGGCTTCGGGCCCTGGGGCGGCTTCGGCGGCTTCGGCCCTTGGGGCGGCGGCTTCGGCGGCTTCGGCGGCTGCGGATGCGGATGGCGTCGTGGATGCTGGTGGTAAAAATACTGTGCCCTTACACAACCCCAAATTCACCTCAAAATATACTTGAAGCTAAAACATACCTTTAGAGGGGTATAATATAACCCGTGGCAGCATTGTTTGTTCGGGTCTCATAAACAGCGGGACAATTTTTTGTCCCGTACATAGCATACCCAATACCCAAAATCCAATCATCTCCATTGTATGCCTATTAAAACTGCATTGCTTTCATATTATTATTTTGTCAAAGCCCTTATCCGAAATAACCGTCTTTAAAAAGATAATATAAAATATAACAGACATAGGTAGCATTTTTCTTATTTTTGTACAATAATGTTTATATAGACGTTTTTTAAGCTGTTTTTTTTGCGGTGCAACCTATAGTTGCGCAATTGAAAACCAGAATTGGTGGTGCAACCGGTATTTAAAATTCTATAATTACACTATCAAATAAAGGAGATTTAGATTCTATGAATATTGAAATTGCAAACAGATTGGTGCAACTTCGGAAACAGCATAATCTTTCTCAGGAAGAACTTGCGGAAAAGCTGGGGATCAGCCGGCAGGCAGTATCCAAATGGGAACGCGCCGAATCAAGCCCCGATACGGATAATTTGATCAGCATAGCAAAGCTTTACAACATTTCGCTGGATGACCTTTTAAAAACGGACGAATCGCAGGAAGATTTAAGAAAGCAGGAGCAGGAAAAAAGATCTGAAGAAGAAAAAAATGGTTGGGAAAATAATAAAACCGCAATGCAGAAGTTCCCCTACCCCATCGTGGCTACCGTATTGTTTTTTATCATAGGTTTTGTATTTAATGAGTTTAAGTTTGCATGGCTCGTATTTTTAACCGTACCCATTTATTATTGGATAGCAAATTCACTGAGAAAAAAATAAATTAGCAAAGTTATGAAAAAGCAGGAACTTTTCTGCTTTTTTGTTACTTTAGTATGCAAGATTCTGCTTTTCTATTTTTCGGCTTTCTATATCAACTCTATACATCTCTTTAGCCAGTCAACATAAGCCTGCTCGCGCAGGATCGCGCCGGAAAGCACAAAATAATCCGCTCTCCGGACAGGATCCAACTCTTTTATATCAATCTTTTCATAATTATCTGTCATAAATTTCTTAAGTGTTTTGAGTTTTTGCATTCTCCGCTTCTGCTGTCTTTGCATATGCTGCATCAGTTCCTGATCGCTTAAGCCTTCAGATAAATAAACGCGCAGTTTGAACACATCCTTGGGCGTAGGTTCAAGCGGTTCGTCCGCAAGCAGCCATTTTCTCAGTTCATATCTTCCTTTTTCCGTGATCGTATAAAGCTTCTTTTCCATTTTTTCGCCCTGGATGACTATATCAAAAGCGATCAGTTTTTCGTCTGTCAATTTATTTAATTCAGGATATATCTGACTGTGTTTGGCATGCCAGAAGAGCCCTATCCCCGCTTCGAATTCCTTGGTAATATCATACCCGGTCATCGGTTTTCTGGCCAATAATCCCAGTATCACATATTTCAGCGTTCTCATCACAAACCTGTCCTCTCATACATGTAAATATTGACATGTTTATATTTATATATTATATTGATATTATACTAAAGGCATAAATCAAATGTCAAATATTTGGGGGTGGTTTGATGGAATATTATAATCTTTTTACACCGGTACAAATCGGCAAATGCAGGATCAAAAACCGTTTTGCAATGGCCCCAATGGGACCTTTGGGACTTTCAGATTCAAGCGGAGGCTTTAACCAGCGCGGTATTGACTACTATACCGAACGTGCAAAAGGCGGCACGGGACTGATTATAACCGGCGTGGGTTTTGTTGAAACAGAAGTAGAGGAACACCGGATGCCGGGCTGTCCAAACCCGACTTATCTGCCTCCTCAATTTTTACGCAGCGCGCGCGAAATGACGGAGCGCATCCATGCCTGGGATGCAAAAATTTTTTTGCAGCTTTCAGGAGGCTTCGGCAGGGTTACCGCACTCTCCAGCCTGGGTGAGGCAAAACCTGTCGCGCCCTCGCCCATTCAATACCGCTGGCTCGATATCGAATGCCGCGAACTCAAAGTTGAAGAAATTAAGTATATTGTCCGCCAATTTGGCATTGCAGCACAAATAGCAAAAAGGGCCGGTTTTGACGGCATAGAAATCCATGCGGTCCATGAAGGATATCTTATAGACCAGTTTGCGATTTCGCTCTTCAACCGGCGCAGCGACCAATATGGCGGCAGCCTTGAAAACCGGCTGCGTTTTGCACGGGAAATCGTCGAGGAAATCAAAAATACCTGCGGGGCGGATTATCCGGTCGCTTTGCGCTACAGTCCCAAAAGTTTTATTAAGGATTTCAGGGACGGAGCCCTTCCCGGGGAGGTTTTTACCGAAAAAGGCCGGGATCTTCCGGAAGGGATCGAAACGACAAAACTCCTTGTTTCATACGGATACGATGCATTGGATATTGACGTGGGCAGCTATGATTCCTGGTGGTGGAACCACCCGCCAATGTATCAGCAAAAAGGGTTATACCTTCCGTATGCAAAACTGATCAAAGAGACCGTTAATGTTCCTGTTCTTTGCGCGGGCCGGATGGATGATCCTGCTGCGGCATCCAAAGCAATCGGGGAAGGCGCCTGCGATATAATCGGCCTTGGACGCCCTCTGCTTGCAGATCCCGAATATGTCAATAAATTGCGCACAGGAAGGCAGGAGGATATCCGTCCCTGCTTATCCTGCCACGAAGGCTGCATGGGCCGCATCCACAGTTATGTGGCGCTCAATTGCGCCGTCAATCCGCAGGCTGCCCGCGAACGTGCGGCGCAGTTAACGCCGGCGCTTCAAAGGAAAAAGGTATTGATAATAGGCGGGGGCGCCGCCGGATGCGAATCAGCACGGGTATTAAAAATGCGGGGGCATGAACCGGTACTCTTTGAAAAGGAAGATCAACTTGGGGGCAACCTGATTCCCGGCGGAATGCCCGGATTTAAGGAAGACGATCATGCGCTTGCCAAATGGTACAGCAATATGCTGCAAAAATTAAAAGTGGAAGTTCATCTGAATACGCTGATCAGGCATAACGACGTCCGTCCCGGAGAATACGACGCCATTATTGTTGCAACCGGTTCTTCTCCCAGACATATATCGCTTGGCGATGACATGAACGTTTTCACAGCAGCGGACGTTCTGATGAACCGGAAAAACGCCGGGGCTCATACCGCAATCATAGGCGGCGGACTTGTTGGATGCGAGCTGGCGCTCTGGCTGCGGGAAAAAGGAACAGAAGTCGCCCTGATTGAAGCAATGCCGGAGATCTTAGCTGTCAACGCCCCGCTATGTTATGCAAATTCCGAAATGTTAAAACGTCTGGTTTACTATAAAGGGGTTTCCGTTATTACCGGCACAAAAGCAATCGCGTATGATAATGGAATCCTTAAGCTCGACCAGGGCGGTTCTCTGGCCTGCGACAGCGTGATACTGGCCATTGGATACAATGAAAATAATTCCCTGATGGATGAGCTGCAGGGCAAATCCGGCGAAATCTACCTTCTGGGCGATGCGCGCCGCGTATCGAACATCATGTATGCAATTTGGGATGCATTCGAAGTATGCAGCAGCATATAGCGTTAAAAAAATTGAAACATTATATATCAATAGTTTAACAATTATACTTTTAATAATTAAGAAAAGACGGCTGCCATCCTTGGCATCCGTCTTTTCATAAATACCTGCTTCTAGTATCTTGTTTTAAAACATCAGGCTTTCCCATGCAGGTATCTGAACACCGGCAGCGGTCATTTTCGGGATGCTGTCCTTCATTACTTCTTCCAAGAAAAGTTTTTTAACTTTACCCGATAAAATCACCTGCCATGCGATATAGCTCCCGCCCGGAGCCAGTTCTCTCAGTCCACGCCGTACTTCCGCACGAATCTCCTCTTCCGTAGATTCGGGATTATCCAATATCTCAAGCGCATTGAACCCGCCTGTGAACGTAATTTTGTCCTGATACTGGTCTTTCAGCTCCCTGACACGGTTTGCATACTGCATCGGGTGAACCACATCCGCTCCCATTTCCACAAAATCGCCAAATATCGGCTTTATATATCCGCACGAATGCAGAATATAAAACATGCCGCAATCATGAACCGCGTCGATCAGCGTTTTAATATGGGGCTTTATTACCATTCGCCAAATATCCGGAGACATCATCATTGAAGTGTTTGTACCGTAATCGTCAAACAGCATAATCGCGTCAGGATTGTAATACTGTTTTATTTTCTGGATCAAACATATGCGGTATTGTTCAAAAGTTTCAAAAAAACCGTTTACGCTTTCCGGCTCCGTTAAAAGCGCCATCAGCGCTTCCTCAAATCCCATCAATGCATGGAGGCGTTCAAAAGGGCCGTTATACAGGACGACTACGGAAAACTTATTCTTCCGGTCCCAGCCGGCCGTATCGCGTTCCGCGCCCCTCTCCCAATCGTAGTCGTCCACATTCGGGATCTTAACTTTATTTCTCCAGTTTGTGATATCGTCCAATACATAAGTTCCCGGTGTAACGATCGGCGTATTTGTCTCAGGTACAAACGTATACTGAACGCCAAACTCATCTGTGCCTGTTTCCTTCCCCTCATACCGTTCGCTGACGGTTGATTGCACCGCAATGTCAACATCCGTCAGCACATTGGGCGTCCACAATGTTTCTTTGTGCCTGATTGCCTGCAATACATTGTCTTTCAGAGTCATAGCATCCTCCATACATCCAAACATTTAACAACACATTAAAGGAATAAGTTTTTATGCCAATCACATTGTTTTTTAAAAAGGATGAAGCATGAGCAGCGTACAATTACTGCCCATGCTTCATATCCTCCTTACTGAGTCACATATTCCTTATAGTTGTCCGGGGTAACCATTCTGCCGGTGAATTTTGCAGCGGCATAATCCTGTCCGTCCTCTTTGAATTCGGGATACAGGTCTTTTAAGTCCTTGCCGTTTTGAATAACATCAAGCAGTCCTTGAACGATGAGCGACGCGCAGTCCTTTGCCTCATAATATACGGAAGCATACCAGCACTTTGTCAAACCGCCTTCCCATTCTTCCACCGCACGTTCTCCGCCGATGCCTACGATAATTGTGGAATCCTCCAAACCGGCTCCTTCAATAGCGCGAGCCGCGCCCACACCGTAATCTTCCACCGCAGGCACAATGATCCATGTTTTGTACTGTGGATTTGCCGTGACTATGCTGGAAATTTGATTAAACGCGGCATCGGCTCCCTGGCCCGAATCAGCGGCAACATCCGCGCGTATCATTTGTTCCTTCGGAAAATCAGGGAAGGCTTCAATCCATGCCGTTTCCGCGCCTTCACAACGGTCGCCCGCATTCGGTTGTGTGGAATTATCGATTGTGCAGAACGCTACCTTGGAGAAATCGCCGAAGTCAAAACCGATAGATTTGTAATTCTGGGCTATCCATTCACCCGCCATATGCCCGCACTCATAGGAATATAGTTCAACAGCAGGAGCGACAAGCTTGCCCTGATCGTCCGTGAGTCTCAGCGAATCGCCGATCAGCGGAACGCCGGCTTCACTGGCTGTTTTCGCCAACGCAGGAGCGGTGCCGACATCGGCAATCAGCATGAACAGGCCGTCAACGCCGTCATTAATAAATGTCTGCATTTGGGTGATCTGTTTTTCGGCGGAACTTTCAGCGTCCGCTACAACAAACTTAAATCCGTATTGCTTTGACAATTCTTCCGTAGCGGTCTCCATATTCTGTATCCACTGAATTGACATGTTTTTTGCCAGGTATCCGATCGTTATTTGATCCTCCCCGCCAGCCTCAGCCGCGCTTGGCTCTTCCGCTGCATCTGTAGGCGCTTCTGCGGATGCGGCGTCCGACGACGCCGGCGCGGATTCTGATGCTGTTACAGTCGCTGCGCTGTTGGAGCACCCTGCTACAAGCGCCAGCACGAGTACCATAACGATCATAAATGATAATACTTTTTTCATTGATTTTTCCTCCATTTAATACTATTTATCGATTATGTGTATACACATTGATGCCATCATTTCAGGCTTTATCAAATTTGGTTCTTCTGAAGTAATCCAGTATCAACGCTCCAATCAGCAGCAATCCTTTTGCGACGATTTGCCAGAACGAAGAAACGCCCACAACAGTCAATCCGTTATTGAAGCATTGAATAATGACCAAACCGATAAAGCAGCCCGCCATGGTTCCGGTTCCTCCGGTGAAAGCGACTCCGCCCAGTACTGTCGCCGTAATTGCATCAAATTCGGAACCGTGGACAGCGCTCGGCGCACCGGAATGCATTCTGGCCGCCAGGATAATACCGGCTGCAGCGGATATTCCCGAACTTAAAAGATAAAGCACAGTGCTGATTTTTTTGGGCCGTAATCCGGCAAGACGAGCTGCGGTCGCATTGCCGCCTATCATGTAAACACTGCGCCCGAATGTTGTTTTTGCCAGGATAAAACCGAACAGAATAAACAAGGCGATTAAAATGATAACGGGGATCGGGATGCCGAAAACCTTTCCAGCGCCCATAAATATGAAACTTTCGTCCGAGATCCCGACTGGACGTCCGTCACAAATGATATATCCGAGCCCTTCAAACACAGACGCGGTAGCAAGTGTCGCTATAAACGGCTGCAAGTCAAAAATATTCACCAATAGAGAGTTCAGCAATCCAACGCCCAGGCAAACCGCCACAACAATCATCATAGCCAGCGGCCATGGCATTCCCGACTTCACAAATATCGCCGCAAATACGCCTGCAAAGGCTGCGGCAGATCCCGACGAAAGGTCGATATGCCCGGCAATGATGAGATAAGTCTGCCCTATTGCAAGCAGCCCGACAATTGAGGCTGCGGTTAGTATGTTAATTGCATTGTCGCCTGTAAAATAGTTTTTGTTGAGAAAGGAAAAAACCATCAATACAAAGATCATCACGATCAATAAAGTAAACACATTAGACCGGAACAGAACTTTTGCAGAGAATTTAGCTTTGCCTTCATTGATTTGAATTGGATTCAGATTTTTTTCCATAATAAAATCATTCCTTTCGTTACGCTCGAGGCACAATCAAAAATGATACCGATGCATGCAGGCGCAATTTTACTCTTATGCTTTTAATACAGCGGCAAATACTCACTGTTCGAAACTGTTCTAAAGATATATGGATTTGGCTGGTAAAACGCCATACACAGCGTTAGAATCACCCGGAGAACTATCTGGAGTAATATCTTGTTAAATAAAGTTACGATTCTGTTTGGATTTCCAATTCATTTACTGGTTAGCCATTGCAAGCGCCAGAACATTTGCTTCTGTCACTTCAGAACGCGGCAATTCTCCGGTAATTCTGCCCTGGCTCATTACGATAATATTGTCGGAGACGTTCAGCACTTCGCCCAATTCGGATGATATAAAAATGATTCCTATTCCCTTTTTCGCCAGATCGCAAACCATCTGATATATCTCTGTTTTTGATCCGACATCGATTCCCTTTGTGGGTTCGTCAAGGATGAGTATTTTTGTATCCGCGGAAAGCCATCTTCCAAGGATAACTTTTTGCTGGTTTCCACCCGATAACTGGATAACTACCTTGTCTGTGGAATGGGTTTTGATATTGTACCTTTTCACAGCTTCAGACGCCACCCTTTTTTCCTCTTTTCTGTTTAATACGCCGCGCCTGGATACTTTTTTTAAGATTGGCACCATAATGTTGTCGCTGATGGAACGATGCAGTATCAGCCCCTCATCCTTTCTGTCTTCGGGGCATAATCCGATGCCCATATCAATTGCATCTTTCGGTTTTTTGATATGAACTTTCTTCCCTTCAATTAAAACCTCTCCCGAGTGCAGGCGGTCCGCGCCAAAGATCGCGCGCATCGTTTCGGTTCGTCCGGCGCCCACAAGACCTGCAAATCCCAGTATTTCGCCTTTGTGTAATGTAAAACTGACATTATGAATAAACTCGTTTGTCAGGCCTTTCGCCTCCAGTACTGCCTCGCCGAACTGATTATTGCGGTCCAGATTATTAAAAATATCTCCTAAGTCTCTTCCGACCATACTACATATCAGGTCGGATTCATTGGTATCTCCTGTTGAAATTTCCTTTACGAATTGGCCATCCTTTAAAACGACGATCTTATCGCAGATCTCGAATAACTCCTTTAACCTGTGTGAAACGTACAGAATGATCTTGCCCTGCTCTTTCAGGTGGAGTATCAGCCGGAACAGGATCTCAATCTCCGTATCTGTCAGACTTGCCGTAGGTTCGTCAAAAGCGATAATCTGGCTGTTTCTCCGATAAGCTTTCATAATTTCGACCATTTGCTGATGAGCCACCGAAAGCCGTCCCACTTTTGCCGTCGGCTTAAATGGCAAACCAAACAGATCAATCAACTCCTGCGCTTCCCTGTTTGCAACGGGGAAATCAATAATATTCATCTTCTTGGTGGGCAATTGCTCCATAAAAATGTTTTCCGTCACCGTCAGTTCCTTGACCAGCTGCCTCTCCTGATAAATGATGCTGATTCCCTTTTTCAGCGCGTCGATGGGCGACGTAAAATGCATGTCTTCACCGTTAATGCAGCAGCATCCGGAATCCGGAACCTGGTCGCCGCTCAAAATCTTCAGTAAAGTACTTTTACCGGCGCCATTTTCGCCTAACAGCGCGCAAATCTGACCGCTGTTTACACGAAAATTAATATTCCGAAGTGCCTGTACACCAACATATGCTTTGCTGATATTCTTAAATTCTACATATTCTTCCATAAATAACGCCACTCTTTCTGAAGATTCAAGTAATTTTATGGTTGCTACAGAATCTTAACATTTAATTTCGTTATATTGATTTTTTGTAGATTTTTATTTAATTTTAAATTTTAGGATCGGTTATTGAATAATTATACTTCCATTATATCGGTTCTGCGCTTACATTCAATATGTTCGGCCCACTTGTCACGCAGGGCATATTGACAAAAAATTGACACCCGATGTCTCCGGACAATTGCCGCTTCGCAAATCAAGTAAAATCCGGGGTTAGCCTTATACCTGCAGTGCAAAACAATTATACCGGGTTCGTTTGATAGGCCATCAAACGAACCCGTTTGAAATATTTATTTCAGGAATCCTTTTAATACGATATTTTTAATCTTTGTCATTTCTTCAAGCGTGGTAAATCCTTCATTACCAATACCGCTCATTTTCATTCCGCCGAAAGGCTGCATCTGGTTGCGGTATACGGAAGATCCATTGACAACCATTCCTCCGGACTGCACGCGGCTTGCCACATGCATGCCCCGCTGCCAGTCATTCGTCATAACGCATCCGGAAAGCCCAAACGAACTTGCATTTGCAATTTCAATAGCTTCTTCCATTATATCAAACCCAATAATCGGATAAACAGGACCGAATATTTCCATGTCCTTTGCGATATCCATATCCCTTGTAACACCGGTCAGTACTGTCGGATAATAGAACGCGCCGTCTCGTTTCCCGCCAAACGCCAGTTTCGCGCCCTGTCGTATGGTATGATTCACTTGCTCTTCAACCTCTTTTGCAGCGGTCTCGCTGATCAGACTCCCAATTTTTTCATTTGCAGTATTTGTACGGTCAAAATTTGAGAAGCATCTCTCCATGGCCTCCTCAATATTATCGTCAAAACCGACCTCAATTTTACTTACGTTTTCAATGAGCTTTTTGGTGAACTCTTCTTTAATCGTATTTTGTACAATAAACCGCTTGGAAGCGATGCATACCTGCCCGGAATTACCTTTTCTGGATCCGCACGCCACCTTGGCAACATGGCCTATGTCAACATCGTCAAACACAATAAACGGATCGTTGCCGCCCAGTTCCAGTATGCAGGGAGCCAGGCGCTTTGCCATTGTCTCCGCGATACCCACTCCGACGGAGGTGCTGCCCGTCATGGTTACGGCGTCAATGCCGGGATTGCCAAGAAGCCAGCTGCCCACCTTGGATCCGCTGCCTGTAATAATCTGAAGCGCATTGCCGGGGACCCCGGCTTTAAGCAGCAGCTCCGTTACCATAATGCAGGCGAGCGGGTTATCTGTCGGCGGTTTTACGATCACAGCGTTTCCGGCAGCAAGCGCGGGAGCGACTTTAAAAGAATATAAAAGCAATGGCGCGTTAAAGGGTACAATCGCCGCCACAGTCCCCAGCGGCTCATGAAGCGCCATGATCAGGTCCTGTCCGGTTTTCCCGTCGTGCCCGAGCTCTGTTCCGGGTACCAGCAGCCTTCCGTCCAGCCGCTTTGCCGATTCCATATAACCCCGGTAAAGCGTAGACATTTGATTCAATTCAAAAATGGCTGTCGCCACATGTTTTCCGCTTTCCCGCGTGCAAGTGGCTATAATATCCCGTTTGTTTTTTTCAAGAAGCTCCAAGAATTTAAATATGATTTTTTCTCTGTGCATCAGGGGCATTTCCGCCCATTCTATCTGTCCTTTTTTAGAATTTACCACAGCTTCGTCAACGTCTTCCTTTGTCGCCATAGGAATCGTATCCAGGAATTTACCGTTCGCAGGATTGATAACGTCAATCGTCTTTCCGTCTCTGGAATCGGTTTTTCTTCCCCCTATCAGCATCTTCATGATCTTTTTCCTCCTTTTACTGCTCTTTGGAATATTCGTTCACACGCCGGATGATGTGCGCAAAATCCTTCATCCTTGTCACGCGTGGATATGCACATGCACTGTTAGGCGTAATGTCTTTGTTTTTGAATATCGGATGCCTGAGCATGAGCTGCAGTACATCTCCGCCGTTATATCCCCATTCCTCAAAATCCTTGTCTTGAGCAATATGAAGATCGCGGTTTAAGTCCCTTACCCAATCAATCAGCATTTTTACCTCAAATTCGTCTTCGGGTATATTTTTCTTAGCGACAGCGTTATACGCTTTTCTGTATTTTTCTTTGCAGCCAAGGCCATTCCACTCGATCACAGCGGGCAGCACCATCCCGCATGCGTCGCCGTGCGGCATATGGAACGGCTCTTCGGACATCGGATGCGTGATCACATGATCCTGCCCAATACTGGCTATACCCAGGGAAAATCCCGCATACATGGAACCCAGGCTCATCATATTCGCCCATTTGTCAACCGCGGGATTCGCCACAAAAGGCCTGATAGCCTCCCCGATCAGTTCCAGCGCGCGCAGCGAAAACAATTCTGTGAAGTCATTGGCGTTCATATTGGTATACGACTCCAGCGCATGGGTGAACGCATCCATCGCGGTTGCCGCCGCAATATGGAAGGGCAAGCCCGCCAAAAGATCCGGGTCCATCAGCGCATATTGCGGCAGAATCGAATCATGCATGGGAACCAGCTTAAAACCTTTTTCATCGCATATTACCGCATTCCTGCAAACCTCGCTCCCTGTGCCGGCAGTGGAAGGAACCGCAATGAGCGGATATGTTTTATGCGGAAGCGGCTTACTGGGCGGCCAACTATTGAAATCCATTACTTTTGCATCGGTTTCGCCGACGATCGCAATTCCCTTTGCCGTATCCATTGTGCTTCCGCCGCCTACCGCGATCAGCACATCGGCTTTGAAAGTATGCGCCGCCGGTATCGCTTCAGTTTCAATTGTGATTGCCTCAGGATTCGGACGTATGTTTTTAAATACGATGTACTCGACGCCCTCCGCCCGCTTCAGCAAATCTTCGATCGGGGCAATAACGCCCGCATCATACAGGCCCGGATCGGCAACCAGCATAACACGCTTCCAACCTTCCGTTTCCAGGATATGCGGAATCATGCAGACGCATCCCGAGCCCTGATACAATCTTTGCCTGATACCAAACTGCAGGTAATTCTTATCTCTGGCCATAATATAATTCTCCTTTATTTTAGTAAAATGTATGTTTTTTGCTTTATTTGGTTCTGCAATTCATGCGCATTGTCAAATGAGCACATTGCCCGCAAAATCAAAGCGGTATAAAAATTATAAAACTGTGAATTGGTAATTTTTTTGAACCTAATCCATTATTAAGTCTTATTGAAACGGATGTCAATATAACTGCCTGTTTTGTCAAAACAGGGTGCATGACACTTTATTGACACCTAAATGTTAAAGTTTTATCGCTTTTTTTGTTTATAAATGTTATAATTTAAAAAAGATAATCACTTCTCAGCCAATGGAGGACTCAGCATGCCGCAAGTTCAGTCACGTTTCAATATGTTGCTAGACGCGTTTCGTGTTTCAGGGAAAGAATTAGCTGAAATATTGCATATCGACTCATCGTTGGTCAGCAAATGGAAAAACAACAAACGCAACTTAAAACATAATTCATCATATTTAAACAGCATTGTAGAGTACTTTGTTTCCATTGATTCCATATCCGGATACAGCACGATCCGAAGCCTGCTGGAACGCGACTACAATAAAATAGATTACAATTCGCCCGCCGAGCTTTCCGTGGCTCTCAGGCATTGGCTTTTGTGCAGTTCGCAAATGACGTCGGGCGACGCCGCCATCTTTGATTTCATGCATAAGAACAAAAAGGGCAGGGAACATTCCTATCTGGTCTTTTATGGAAACGAAGGCCGTCGCGAGGCAGTGCAAAGTATGATGGAAATTGCCAATACATTGCCCCCAGGCCAGGAAATGTGGTCATACTCGCAGGATTCTCCTTTATGGTTCACAACGAACGAGGCCTTTACAAAATCATGGTCAAGGCTAAACCTGGAGTACCTGAAAAAAGGCAACCAAATCCACGTGGTCCATCCCGTAGACCGCCAATACAAGGCGCTGGCAATCTCCCTGTTCAAATGGCTTCCGCTTCACATGACCGGCAAAACCAATCCGTTTTACGTCCCGCATTATTGGGAATCAGACATTAAACTGACCATGTACCTGCTTAAAGACCATCTTTTGCTGCTGGGCGCTTCCGTGGAATCCGTTTCCTCGGAAATCACGACATACGCGTTTACAGATCCGCACATATTAAAAGAGGCGTTCAACATACTTCAGTCCTTCTTCCAGACCGCCACACCGCTGTTCGATAAATACAGACTGAGCAGCAATAAACAATTTTCGGACGACCTGACCGGAATGGCCAATGCAAATGAAGAGCAATATATTTTTACCAACTTCCCGTTCGTGAATGTCTTGGCGCCGGAGGAAATCAACGAAATACTGAAAGCAAATAATGTGTCTGCGGAAACGACGCAAGCATGCCTGAATGCATGCCATATATTAAACCAGGACTCCCTGGAAAACGGCGGCCATTTTTTCCGGTACCTGCTTCTGCCAAGCCAGCTCCAGCAATTGCTGCGCAAAAAGAATATACCCCTTGACACCCTTTCTTTCTTTTCCGGGAAGGTGCTGCATATTCCAAACAAAGCATTCAGGGCTTTGCTCACAAAACTGCTGGAAAAGCTGCAGACAGGCGTTCATTTTGAAATCGCACTTGTGGATGATTCGCTGGTGTCCAATATGATAGGATTGAATATGTTTGTCAAGCGGAACACCTCAGCCTGTATCTTCAGCCTGCAGGAGGATGATATAGAACCCTTGATCCTGATGACGCGCGAATCGGTTGTGGTAACTTCGCTGTTTTTATGCTGTGATCAAATCTGGCGCTCCATACTTCCAAGCAAACGGACACACGAATATGTTGTGGAAAAAATCCGCACAATGCTTGAAATTGTTCCTCCAAGCGAACGGTGATCAAATGAATCCCGCAATCCAGGTGATCAAAGGAAGTGTGCCGATACAGGCAAGCGTCGTAATAAAAACGGTTGATGTCGCGTATTCCTGATCGGATCCGTACAATTGAGCAAGCATTGAAACCGTAGTCATTGCAGGAAGCCCTACCATATACATTAAAGTTGAGCGTTCCTGGCCCGAAAAGAACAATCCCGCAATAACAAACACAACAACCGGCAATAAAATCATCTTGATTCCGACAATGCCGAATATACTCCATTTTTTAAACAAATTAGCCGGAGTCACAAAGGAAAGCATTCCGCCGATAAATATCAGCGCAAGAGGCGTGCTTGCCGCGCCAATGCTTTTGATGGGGCTCATCACAACATCCGGAATACTGATCCCGCTGAATACAAATACCAATCCCGCTATCAGCGCGACGCTTGTCGGGCTTATCATGTTTTTCCATGCGCTTTTATTTGAACCTTCACCTTTTTGATGGCGGCTGCACAAATAAACGCCCAACGTCCATAATAAAGCCATATCGATAACCGTGTATACGGAAATCGCAATGGATGTCCGGGTCCCGCCAAAAACAGCCATCAGCAACGGTATTCCTATAAAGCCCATATCCCCAAACGTCGATTCCGCAACGTGCACATTGTATGTTTTATCCTTGAGGCGAAACAGTTTTCCAGCCCCGAGGCCGCTTACAAGCAATATCCCGTAGCAAACCAATATCGCAAGCGCGAATCCGCCGTTTGCAGCATAGTCGTCTGCGGCAACGCCGCTTCCGGCCACCACATTAAAAATCAGGCAGGGAAGCAGTATCTTTACGATCAACTTCATAACGCCTTCCAAAATCGGCTGCGTCAATACTTTGAGCTTTGCTCCGGCAAACCCCACTATCAGCAATATAAAAAACTGAATCACCTGATTGATTACAATCCCAGTTTCCGTCATAACTTATCCTCTCCAATTCCTTTTATAATGCAATCCAATCGCTTTTTTAAGAAAAGCGGGCGGTTTCATCCGCCCGCTCCGGTCAATTTCCTGCCTGTTTCAGTGTGTTCCGTAGAGAATCGCACCCTGATCCTGCAGTATTTTCTGCAATTCGCCGACGTCCTTCTCCAGATTCCGGGGCGAAATATTATGCTTGACGCACAGCGCAGCCGCAACGCCCGCTGCCTGTCCTGTAATCATAGTCTGCTGCACATAGCGCAGGTACGCGTCCCTGTCGGTGGATACCATTTTTCCTGCCACAAGCATGTTTTCCACGTTTTGCGGAACCAGACAGCGGTAGGGTATGTCGTGCGATCCGCCGTCCTTCGGAGCCACTTTGTTTGTCAGCACGATCGTGTTGTTATTGGCGGCATGATGAGCGCCCGCTTTGAAATGGCTCTTGCCGATCACATCGTCAAATTTTTTGCCTTCCGCTACGTCGTCGCGCGTCAGTACGTAGTCTCCCATTACCCTGCGGCCTTCCCTGATGCGCAGTTCCGGGCAGAGCCTCGTTATATATGCGTTTTCAAATCCCGGCACATACTTTTTAAAGAACTTCCATGCAATCTGGATCTGCTTTCTGCATTCCAGTTCACACTTCGAAAGTTCCCATGCATCGGTTGGAATTATTCCAGGCACCTGCGCGGAATGCTGGAAATGCGCCTGAATATGGCCGCCTTCACGCGGCGTTAAGAAGAATCCAACACCCGAATAGGGATGCCACTCGCCTTTTGCAAGGGCTTCGTCCCTCAGCCTGTAAAATCCCATGACCTCGCCGAGTTGAGTTACATCCGTAACATTACGGTAAACATCTTCCGCTTTTTTACGGACTTCCTCCACTTCGTCCTTCGTCATATCCGGCAGCGTCAATTCAAAATACGTAAACTGGTCCGGATTCGAGCGGATATATGAAATCACTTTAGCCCAATCCACCCCGTCCGCGGTAAATGATACGCTGTGCGGCTGTATTTCATCTTTTGTTACCATCTCGTAAGGAGCGCCGGCGCGCGTGGCGATATCGCCTTCTCCCGTGCAGTCAATTACGATCTTCGATTTGATGGCAACCCGCCCGTTGGTATTTTCCACCACGACGCCGGTCACTTTGCCGCCTTCTTTCAGTACGTCCACAACCAGCGAATGCAGCAGAAGGTGAACGCCGCTTTCTTCCATCATGTCAAATACGATCAATCCGAACCAATCCGGATCGATATAGGAGAAAGTATAGCCGGCTTTCAGTCTGATTTCAGGCTTGATGTGCGGCAAAGCATGGCCTTCCTTCAGCAGGCGTTTATGAATCTCTTCTATAATGCCCGCCGCATCCTGCTCTCCGCGCGGGTTAAACAAATGTGCAAACGCAAATCCCGGAGGGCCCGAAAAGTTCAGCTGTCCCCCAAGCTGGCCGACACGTTCGATCAGCAATGTTTCTGCGCCGCTGCGCGCGGCCGCCAGAGCCGCGGCGATACCCGAGGTGCCTCCACCGCAGACAATAACGTCAAATTCTTTGTCATGAGTAATCATTGTTTTCTCCCTTCCTTATTTCTTGAAATCCATTATCGATTTCGCGATTTTTCCATTCGGCAATGCCATAGGCTCCACAATGCCTTCGCTGTGCAGCGCCCAGGGCAGTATTACGCCTGAATGTCCGCCTCTTCCGCCGATCGTAACAACTTCCACGTCTTTGGGCGTACGCGTAACGGGCATCGGATGCCTGTTTGCAAAGCTTGCCGGGCGGACAGGAACCAGACCCCTGTTGCGAACCATCGGCACCTGGTGATATGCATAGGTATGGATATGTTCCTGAATCATTTCTTTTGTATATCCGTCTTTTTTCAGCATCATGCCGTGATCGGGAGTCAGGCAGACCACCATTGGGCCGGGCATATAAGCGTTGTTGGAGCCAAGCGTTGTGCAGCAGGCTGTGATCGTATCCAGCAGATCATGGCCGTTCAGGCTGAGAAAATCGATAATGTCGTGCAAGGGCTCCGCCTTTAATACATATACTGTTGTCGTATTTTTGTCGTAATGGTCCTCGTTGATCATATTCCACTGCGCAAGTTCAGGTTCTTCCGCAAAGCAATATGTAAACTCCGCCTGGGAAGCAATGCAGTCAAGATCGCAAACACCCGGTACCGAGCGGAAAACGTTCATGATGATCAGGTTCATGGCGCGGCCGATCGTCGCATTCATAGGCCAGCCGGGACCCTGACAGCCTTGTTTTCCGGAAATACCGATCTCCTGGGCAATGGGTCCGCTGACAATCACCATGGTGCCGCCCGGATGTGACGTGGTGACCGACTGGTTCAGGTTATACAGTTTATTGTTCATTGCCTTGCATGCCGCAACAATAACCGGCATTGCGGTGGGCTTGCAGCCCGCCATAACGGCCGCGATAACCGCGTCTTTCACCGTAACGCTCCTGCCGCTGGGTCCGCTCGGATCGCAAAGTATCATATCTTCCGGGAAAGGGCAATACCCCAGCATCTTTTGATAGCGTGCTTTTGTGGGCGGTATGATGGGCAGTCCGTCGCTTAAATGTTCCCGGTTAAAATAGTCGTTGATCTCTTCCATATAGCAGCCCGGTTCGAGCAGTTTTTCTTCTTCCGCCTCAATTTGCTCAATAATGGGCAGCAGGCCGTCCGCACGCGGAGGAACCTTGTCCATTTTAAAATCGATATGCGCGGTTTCTTCCAGCTTCTTTCCTGTTGCCGTAAGCGAATCAATGATATAATCCCATTTCAGGTCAACCTGCGCAGCCACTTCCTCCACCGTGCTCGCCTGGTAAATATCAACGGAGCACAGGCACAGTTGTCCCGCGCGGTATACGCCTACGCCTTCGGTAATTCCCGATCCCGGAGGCGCCGTCATGTATACGGTCGGGATACCCAGCTTTTCGAGTTCAATCGTCAAAACCGTGGTGGAAGAGGATGTTCCCATATCTCCAAATGCGGTGATTGCTGCCGTCGGCTTTTCTTTTGCAAGCATCGCCGCATATTCCGCAAGTTTTTTTGCATCTTTGCCGCGCACCGTTTCCGTATACTCAACATAATTTGTGACGCCCAATTCCGCAAATCGTTCTTTGATGCGGTCAAATACTGTCATATAATTGCAAAAGCCAAGCTTTGTATTGTTATAAAACAGGATCTTACCTTTGCGCAGATCGTCAAGAGTCACACGGGGCGCAAGTTTTATCACCGTTCTTTCCTGGATCCCTCTCGGGTCCATTAAATCGTGTAATCTTTTTCCCATAACTGTTTCCGCCTTTCTTAAAAAACATAGTTTAATAGAACAATAAGATTATTCTGCCGGTTGAAAAAGAAGGATCCTTCTGGTACATGCAGCTCTTTCAACCGATAGTTTCTTATCCCGCAAATATTTTCACTAGATACTTTTAAACAATTAAGTTTTCATCCGGATATGCTGTTTTAAAGCACTGTATACATTTGATAATTTTATTATAGATATGTGTCCGGGCGGTTACAATGGGTTGGACCTATTTGTCCAGATGCGAAAGTTGCCATTTTATTGACAAACACTTCCTGATATAAAATAAATATGAAAAAAACCGGTGCAGATTCAGCACCCGGCTATAGGTTTTAAAGGCGGCATCGCCCGTTAAAGTGAAAATATAAATGAATTAATTTGACTTAAAAATACACAAAAACAGCGGCAGACGCGTAATCATGCCGCCGCTTTGTCAGTTATTATCCCGTTTTTTTCTTTTCCGTTGAACGGCCAGCAGATAAAGAAGGTACAGCGGCAGGTTGATCATGCTTGCGGCCATTTCGTGCAGTTTGATCTGTTCCGTTCCGTCATGCACCATATACGTCCGGGTGGAAGACGGTCCGCGGACGCCCATTGCATCAAGATCGATCCGCCCGTCTCTGATTACAGCGGTATCCCAAATATCCAGGATTATATTTGCGATATTGTCTTCCAGTTCTCCAAAGGCGCCGATGAGTTTCCTGTTGTAATTGGACAGGGGATCTTTCCCCGCGCTGCTGACCATCTGCACTTCATCCTGCGCACATTCCATATAAAGCAGATGATCGGCCCAGCACCTGTTGATCGCATAAAGCTCTATTTCCCTTTGCGCGCGTAAAAATTCCTCCGCGGACACCTGCGACAATATACTGCGGTATCTCTCCGGATTTTTTTGTTCCAATACGGAAAGCTCATCCTCACCGGACAATATCTTCCTGCGCTTTTCGTGCACGATCTTTCTTTGGTCTTCGGGCAGCGCAGCATATTTTGCCAGGGTGATCTTTGCGTCAAGCGTCCGTCCCTCCACCATTCTTTGGGTGCGCACGACCGCTTTGTTGACCGTGGGGATGCCTATAGGCCCCTTATGACCCAGTTCCCTGAACTGTTCGGGCAGCTGTTCGTCCACGCGGAATTTTACGATGAGATCGTCCTCCAGACTGATAAAAAACCGGCTTTCTCCCGGATCGCCCTGCCTGCCCGCGCGCCCGCGCAGCTGGTTGTCTATCCGCACGCTTTCATGGCGGTTGGTCCCAATCACATATAATCCGCCGAGAGCGCAAACTTTGCCGTATTCCTCCGCGCTATCTCCGCCCAGGCGGATATCCACGCCCCTTCCCGCCATATTGGTGGAAATGGTAACGGCATTAAGCCGCCCTGCCTGGGCAATGATCTTTGCTTCTTCCGCATCGTTTTTTGCATTTAGCACCGACACGCTGCCGATGGAACCGTGGAGCATCTCCGCTATTTTTTCGGACTCTTCTATGCTGGCGGTCCCGACCAGGACCGGCTGGCCCGCCGCGTGCGCCTTCCCGATTTCCTCCGCAACAGCGGCATATTTATCTTCCTTTGACGCATAGATCACATCCGGCTGATCGACACGCCTGCAGGGCTTGTTTGGCGGGATTGGCGTAACGGTCTTGTCATAGAATTCAAAAAACTCCGGAGCGGACGCGCAGGCTGTGCCCGTCATGCCGCACAGATTGGGGTAAAACTGCAGAAAATTCTGGAGCGTAATGCGGTTCATCACCACTCCCTGCGTCTTAGGAATCAGCCCCTCTTTTATCTCCACCGCCGCCTGCAATCCGTCGGGCCACTGCCTGTTATGCATCACCCGTCCGGTATATTCGTCCACCAGCAGCACCCCGCCGTCCCGGACAATATAATCCACGTCCTTTTTTAAAAGATATTCCGCCTGCATGATCAGGTTTACGCGCGTTAAAGCGCCTATGTTTTCCGCGTCGTACAGGTTTGCAAGCCCCAGCCGTTTTTCTATGAATTCCGCTCCGGCGTCCGTCAGATAGATATTGTCCGCAAACTCGTCCATCTCATAATGAATATCTTTATTTAGCGATAAGACAGCTTGAAATATCTTCCTGTCGATTTCCACTGTGGCCGGCATATCGCCCGCTATCACCAGGGGCACGCGCGCCTCGTCGATCAATATGGAATCCGCCTCGTCTATGATCGCCAGATGAAAAGGCCGCTGCGCGACCTCCGCCTCATCACAGGCCAAGAATCCCCGCAGGTAATCAAAACCGGCTTCCTTGCCGTGACGTAGGTAACGTCCGCTGCGTAGGCTTTTTTGCGTTCCCGCGCATCCATTTCCTCATTGATACAGGAAACCGATACGTTAAGGAAGTCATAGACCGGGCCCATCCACTCGGCGTCCCTTTTGGCAAGATAATCGTTGAATGTCAGCACATGTACGCCCTTTCCTGAAAGCGCCCCCAAAAAGGCAACAAAAACCGCCGCCAGCGTTTTGCCTTCTCCGGTCGGAAACTCTATGATACGTCCGTCAGCCATTGCAGCCGCGGCTGTCAGTTGGACGTCAAACGCCGTGAGGCCAAGCGTTCTGGCCGCAGCCTCATACACGGAGGCAAAAGCTTCCGGAAGCAAACCGCCTGCGGGCTCGCCGCTTTGCGCCCGGTTTTTGAGCACCCGCGCGGCTTCTTTTATCTCCGCGTCGGTCAGGGCGGATATATCATTTGATTTTATTTTGGAAAGCATTTTTCTGTAGGGCTTTAAATTAGCGTCAATATTTCTTCTGTTTACCATAAACAACACCGCTTATTTTTTAAACTGTTTTTTATCCATTTTTTTCTATTTAATATTATCATATTCAATTTATGTATTCAAGAACCGCTCTTTTCGATTCCGTTTTATAGTTTCCATATATTTTTTTACATATTTGCTTTTTATTAAAAGGTTTATTAATAATAAACCGAGTGAAAATAATAGTATATATTTTTTTGGGGGAAGTGAATAAGCAGCATGATGCGATATTATGGTTACAATTATGGTTATCCTATGATGGGCTGGGGAGGATGGGCTCTGGGCATTGTTTGCATACTTGTGATTATACTGATTGTATTCCTGGTGATCCGCTATTTGCACCGTTATAATAAGAGAGATTCCAACCATACCAATAATCCGGCATCCGAGGAAAACACTGCAATGAAAATTCTGAATGAGAGATATGCCAGGGGTGAAATAAGCGAGGAAGAGTACAAACAGAAAAAATCAAATTTACAATCATAACCACCCGTCAAACGGGTGGTTTGCACTAAGCCTATAAGGCTTTATTACTGGCCAGCGTCTCAAGGCGCTGGCTTTCTCTTTGTTCAAGCCACCATGCCGTTGCCTCTTTTGCATGCCCT